>CAVQCM010000001.1:0-217399 GCA_963711045.1 uncultured bacterium
GACAATTGCGTTATTTGCAAGCTTTATGGACATGCACTTCTGTTACATTCCGCAAAATTTAACGAGACTGGTGATATGCTTGCTTCTGCTTCCCATGATAGAACGGTAAGAGTATGGCATTTTAGTGTTTTTGAGCGATTAAAAGAGTCATGTTTATTAGAGTGGGTTCTTGTATTGAAAGCCATTCACGAAGTGGTAATAGCAAGAGACTTTAAAGAAATGCTTACAGATGAACGGTTACCTGAGAATCAAATTTTTCCAACTACTTCTCATCTTGACGATATATATTTCAAATTCAGTATGTTTGGAGAAGAACTAAAAGTTTCTCTTGAAAATACCTACAAAGACTTGCTGCCCGAAATTAAGCAGATCTTTGATCCCTTTATCAGGAAAGAATGAGATTATTGCTTGCTGGCCATGCTGTGAAGTAGTACTGAGATTGCCATGCTGATAATCTTAAGAAAACTAACAATTAGCAGTTTTGCTTGAAAAGCTCCATTTGAAGCGGTATGCTATTATAGGTGTGCCATTGACAGCTAAACGGGCATCTGATGAGATTTAAATATGGGGATGTGATATACTGAGGCATAACAGTGGAAAAAGTAGCGTTATGGTAAGCTGTATCTACTATACAGCTGCATATGCAGAAATGCTCAAAGAGATTGACTTTATTTAGCATGTAAGGATGGCATATAAATGATCTATAAAATACTTCTTATACTAGCAACTGGTTGTTCCCTTTGCTTTGCGAGTGAATCGCTCACAAAAAAAGCCAAAACAATTAATCTCATGCCTCCGCCATTGCGAATTCATGTCGCGTTGCCACCTTTAAACGAATTTTCTCAGGACTATAGGGAGTTGCTTGCAAAAATAATGAGTTTGCCAACGTATCCTAAAAAGCTGATTGTGTCTTATCTACTTGGCGATGGCCATTTGCTGCGATTTATCAGTAATCGTATGGATTTCCCGAATTATGTACTTCACCATGAAACCTCGGTTTGTTCCGTCGATATTAATAGGGAAAGCGATAAGATTGTAACTGGGTCCGTAGATGGCAGTGTAAGGATTTGGGATCTTACTACTAAGGACTATAAGGAGCTTGCCGGACATACTGGCTCAGTGGTGACAGTATGTTTTAATGCAACGGGAGATAAGATTGTAACTGGGTCTGAAGATACAACCGTAAGAATGTGGAATCTTACTACTGCTGAATGTAAGGTGCTTGCAGGGCATGCTGGAACAGTTGTGTCAGCAAGTTTTAATGCGACAGGAGATAAGATTGTAACTGGGTCTGAAGATGCAACCGTAAGGGTTTGGGATTGTGCTTCCAATGATTGTAGAATATTCCATGGCCACAGAGATCATGTTAATGGAACATGTTTTAATGAGGCAGGGGATAAGATAGCATCAGCATCAAATGATTCAACCGTAAGGTTTTGGGACCTAACTACTGGTGACTATAGGGTACTTCGACACGCCCCAGACGACTGGGTATTGACAATCTATTTTGCCAAAGGAGACACCAAGGTGGTATCTACTGTGGAAGAGTGGGTTATGATTTGGGATCTTGCTACCGGGAGATGTTTCAAGCGAGGGATTAGTAGTTCAAATGATTGGCCAACTAGTATTAATCTAACAAAAAATAGGGCAGCAGTACCGTGGGGTCACTGGATATTGGTTTTTGATATTACAGGAGACTACTGTCGTATTTGCGAGCTTCATGGACACAGTGATTGTGTGACTTACGCAAAATTTGACGAGACTGGAGATAAGCTTGTTTCAGCTTCTCACGATAGAACAGTAAGAGTGTGGGATTTTAGTGTTTTTGAGCGATTCAAAGAGTCATGTTTAATAGAGTGGGTTCTTGTATTGAAAGCCATTCACGAAGTGGTAATAGCAAGAGCCTTTAAAGAAAAGCTTACAGATGAACGGTTAGCTGAGAATCAAATTTTTCCAACTTCTCATCTTGACGATATGTATTTCAAATTCAGTATGTTTGGGGATACATTAAAAGTAGGTCTTGAAACGTCCTATGAAAACTTGCCCCCTTACATTAGGCAGAACTGTGATGGCTATATACGAAAGGAATGAGACTTGATATGCTCCCCATTGTCGGGTACTATTGACTCCTATCGATTTAAAAGAAATAGCACTATTCGCTTGAAAAACCTAATGGGTTACATCGCGCGCAGTATAGATCTTTCTGTAACCTAGTTATTTTTAAACGTGCAATTTATTTGTTCAAATGACAAGAGCAATGTGTTGTTGAGTCACCTCCTGCCGGTGTACATGCCTCAAGAGAGGCCCATTTACGGATGATTAGAACTTCTAAAGGCTACATCTCAATACAACACCAAAAAGGTGTTCAATAATTGATATATGAGAAGGGAAAAGGCAACGTGCGCTTTTTTAAGAACAGTATACTATGGGAATGGTAAAGAACGTAAAAACGACGTGGTACAAAGTAACCTTTTATGCTATAATAAAGACTCGCGCGCCTGTAGCTCAATCGGATAGAGTACCAGACTTCGAATCTGTTGGTTGTAGGTTCGAGTCCTACCGGGCGCGCCATTATGAGCGCCCGTAGCTCAGTAGGATAGAGCGACAGATTCCTAATCTGTAGGCCACAGGTTCAAATCCTGTCGGGCGCACCAAGAGAACAGTCTTGTTAATAGAGTGCTTTTTTAGAGGGGAACGCCCATTTTTTTGGCGATACAGCTAAAATCGTCCTGAGATATCTCAAAAACGCCTCTTCTAAAATACATTCCCCAATATTTCTTGTTTTTGATGAACGACAGATCATCAAGAAGCTCTTTTATGGCGACCGGTTTGACCTGTTGGTATTCAACCTGCCGACCCCAGGGGCTAAAGCCATCTATGAGATGTTCTTTTTGTGAGAGAGGCTCATCTTTGACAAAGCATAGTGCCGTAAAGTGCTGTAGTGGCTTCTTTACTTGAAAGAGCTCAGTTGGTGAATAATAGATGATCCCATCACGTGGGGACATTTTTTCAAGTGGCTTTTTTTTGCCATGGGCAACACAGGCAAAGCCTCCTTGTTTTCCCACAGAAACATGTGCATTGCAGGCTACCGCGATCCAGTACTTATTCATAGAAGCTCCTTTGGGTATAGGTATCAGCATAGAGGCTGTATTGGTAGTCGTCAAGGTATCGTTATGGTATACTGTAAAAAGCTCTTATACTAAGGATACCTTCATGGCCATGACGCTTGTAAAATACCTCGCTGCCCATTCAGATTATTCTCGACGTAAAGCACCTGACGTGATTAAAGAAAAGCGGGTGAGTATTAATGGGACGATGGTCCAAAATCCGTGGCGGGAGGTTAAAGAAGGTGATGAGGTTTGCATAGATGGTAAACTGGTACAGCCTACAAAGAAAAGTTATGTTGTGTTAAATAAGCCTGAAGGCGTAATCACCACCATGGCTGATGAAGAAGGGCGACTTGCTGTTGATACCTTAATTAAAGGTGCCGCAAAAGAACGATTATTTCCGGTTGGAAGGCTTGATAAAGATACAAGTGGTATACTGCTCTTTACTAATGATGGTGAGCTTGCTCAGCAACTTTCCCATCCGAAGTTCCAGGTCACTAAAAAATATCAGGTAACCCTTGATCGGCCAGTTAAGGCAGAGCATCTTGGCATGATAGTGAAGGGAATACGACTTCCTGATGGTACGGTGCGGGCAGATAAAGCAGTATATGCTCCTAAAAAAAGAAAGTTTGTGGTCATTGTTGAGCTCCATTCTGGAAAAAAGAGAGTAATTAGACGAATCTTTGGCAAACTTGGCTATATTGTGCGCAAGCTTGATAGAATTGGATATGCTGGTCTTACTAAAAAAGGTATTGTGCCAGGTAAATGGCGCCATCTAAATAAAGAGGAAGTAGCTGCGCTTAAGAAAGTAGCTCAAGGTGTTTAGCCGCTTCTTTAAAGCTTAGTGGTGACAGATCTTGTTTATGCTGTTGTAGAAATACGTTGACTTCGTGCGGGTTCGTCTTAGCATATTGCCGAAGAGACCATCCGATCGCTTTTCTGATAAAGAACTCCTGTTCATGCATGGTCGCAGAGCAATAGGCAAATAATCGCTCCTGATTGGTGTTTTCTTTGTAGTTTAACTGATATAAAAGTGCTGACCTTCTTATCCAAAGGTATTCATCTTCTATCCAGGCATCCATCGTATTCACTAACTCTGGATAACGACTAAGCATAATGCCGACAAGTTTACCTGCTAGTAGATCGACCGTATCCCACCATGACTTAGAACGAATGAATGTTTCAAACAAAGGAAAGAGCTTAGGGCTCCAGAGCTTGTTATGGCGGTACGCAAGATCAAGAGCTGTGTACTGATATTCTCGTTCCGGTTTTGACCATAAGAGCTCAAGTGCCGTAATTAAGGAAGCTTCTGAATTGATAGGATACTCTTTAAAGAGCTGCTTTTGAATAAGCGCTCGCTCTGGTTTTTTAATGCCATAGAAAGGAAACAGATGTTTCATGTAGGCTGCCATCCCGATGGCATTTGTAGCATCTTGAGCGCGACAAAAGGCGGATTCTAGGTGATTAATAAGCTTCATGGTTGTTGTTGCACAAGTGATTGTTGATTGATACATCGGTCAGTATACACGCATGATGCTCTTCATGCAACTTTTGATCGCGCTCATTAACCATGAACTACTGCTGGGCAGCCTGCTTAATCCAGAGTAAGGCGATGCCACAGGCAGCACCATACACTATACCGTGAGCAACGAGATCAACTATCTGAGGGGTACTTAAGGTGACTGGCTGAAGGGTATGTTCTGTTATGGCATCCTCTTGTATGGTTGCCTCTTGGGGATCTACCTGAGCTAAATACTCACGTAATAGTTGTATAAATTCAGGCGTAGCAGCTTCAATCTGTTCCTCAAGAAACTGTTGCATACTCAATTTGTGGTCCACGTGAGCGGGCGCAGGGTTGTTCTCACTAAAATAGTTACGGCATTGAGCAAGAAGCGTATCTCGTGTTTCTGTGTCTGCGAGCTCAAGGGCTTGTCCTATATGTTCTAAGCTACCGATGATCATGGCACAAAATGTTTCATTTGTTGGAAGCTGTGCGGCTATGTGTAGTGGAGATCTTCTTTCAGTATCAAGGATAAATGGCGACGCCCCAGCTTCTAGAAAGAGCAAGCAATGATCTGTCATATCACGTTCTGCTGCCATATGAAGTGCTGTTTTGCCCTGTTCATTCTGCATGTCTATTATTACTTTTTGAGAATCGATAAGTTCACGGCAGCGTTCTAAGCTGAGGTTCATTTCGATAGCACTATGCAAAAGCATGTTATGCTGCCGGTTTCGTGTAGGCAGAGCCTGGCTTTTAAGGGTGACATTTGTCTTAAGTACTGGGGTAGACGTGTCTTCTTCAGAGTCATTCCATAATGTATGAACAGCTTCTAGCTTAAGTACATCAGTGATAGCATAAGGAGTAATCCCAAAAATATCAGCAGCGTGTGGATCTGCTTCATGCTCAAGAAGGAGTTGCACAAGAGGAACGAGCTCTGTCGTAGTGCTGCTCCTGAGGACGCATAAAAGGGGTGTTTCACCATGTAGATTTCTGCTGGTTGCTGAAGCGTGGTGCTGGAGGAGTAGCTCACAATGGCCAAGTTTCCCCTGTCTTGCCGCATAAAGGAGCGGTGTATTTTTTTGGTCATCTTGTTGATCAACATCAGCTAGCTTGCAAGCTAGCTGATCAAGAAACTCAGCATAGAGTTCTGTTGAAAAAAAGAATGCTTTATGAAGATCATGGAGCTGCTGTTCTGTATACGCATCAAGGGTAAGACCGCCAGGGGAACCTAAAAAAGGACGACACAATGATGGATTAGTTTGCTTGCATGCCCTATGAAATGCTGAATTGCTCTCAAGATGATCAATAGAGTTTTCATATGATAGTAGTGCAGACACGACGTCAACATTTTCGTTGCATACTGCATGACACAATGGGGTTAAACCTTTATTGTCAGGTGCATTTGGTTGAGCGCCTTTCTCACAAAGAGCCTTAACCACCTCAACGGCATTAGCAGAGGCATTTACCGCATAATGTAATGGCGTATATCCACGCTCATCTGTTGCTGTCAGTGATGCACCTCGAGCTATTAGTAGATTTACTACCGAAAGTGATCCGTGCCGGGCCCACAGATGGAGCGCAGTTGAACCGCTTTGAAGTGCACAATTAATGGTATCAGCTGATTTCTGCAATAGGAGGATGGAGATTTCTTCATGGCCTTGCATTGAGGCGATTAGCAGTGGGGTAAGGCGACCTTGAATTGCGTCATCCTGAGGTGCTCCGTGATTGAGTAATAGCTTAACAAGGCGTACCCTCCCTTGTTTAATAGCATAGTGTAGGGGAAACCATTCATCGTATTGGTACCGAGTAAGATCATGACGGCTTAGGAGTTCTTCAATTGTCTTTTCTGATGAGTCGGGATTTTTTAATTCTTTGTAGAGCTTTTCGCCTAACTGATCTCTCATGGCTTTGATTGCTTTAGCTTTATCACGAATGTATTCACTCTGTTCTATGGTGTCATAAAAGGCAGAGGCTAATTGCTTAATATCTTCATACGTAGTTATATCAGGATTTTTACCGAGTTTGATGATCTGCATTGTTATCTTATCAGACAGCGGTGTTATCACCTCATGTAATGCGGAGAACTTTTTACAACACAGATATAGTGCATTTTTACAGCACGACAGCTCAAGGCTATCAGGCTTATTCTGCCTAGTATGTGCCAACTCTTCATAATAGTGTGCTAACAGAACCATGAATGTCGCGCGAGTTTCTGTAACAAGCTCTTGAGTAACCATAACCTCATCTTCTTTTCCCTCAGCTACGCGTTTGCGCATAGACATGTAGGCGGGGTAGTGTACTTCCGGTTGCTCTAAGGTAAGCAGCTCAGAGGCATGTAATACTGAAGATAGGCATAGTGCTATAAGAAGGCGTTTCATAGATATCCTTTCAGGGCTATTTATTGTACTACTACTTCCCCTGAATCTTATACTACACATTACAACAAGTAGACTTATTACGTATCTTGTTGGTGAGAGAATATGTTCAAGAATAACGAAAGCGCTATTTTTTGCAAACTTTTTTGTATTCATGAAATGTAAGTTTCTATAAGAATGCCCTAGCGTAAGGGACCGTGTACTCACCGTGAGGTAGGTAGTTGTGCTTGTTTGCGGTAAAGCTAAGAAGCATGAGTAGTGTCATGAATAGTTCTCGTGAGGTTTTGTAAGGGATGACATCCTTTATATGTCTGAAACGCCTAC
This sequence comes from uncultured bacterium, assembly GCA_963711045.1. Taxonomy (GTDB): domain Bacteria; phylum Babelota; class Babeliae; order Babelales; family Babelaceae; genus PRDV01. The sequence continues at coordinate 7,308 of CAVQCM010000001.1, forward strand.
GTATCTTGATAGGTGGTCGCTACTATTCGCGTTACAGATTGATTCTTGCCTATCGAGCATCATACCTGGTATACTGCAAAAAAAGGAGTAGGTATGTACCATTCGTCGCACCATCATGCCCATGAACTGTTTGTTCGCTTTGTGGTTTCTTTGACGCTTACTCTCCTCGTTCTTATCGTTCCGTACGTTTTGCCGGTTTCTTTTTCAGGGCCGCTAGTAGTGCTGGCATCTAGTATTGTGGTGATCTATGGTGGCATACCATTTTATAAAGGGATGGTTACTGAGCTACGTGCTGGTAAACCAGGTATGATGACCTTGGTTGGCGTGGCATTGATCGTGGCCTATAGCTACAGCCTGATGGTCTCTTTTGGCATTGAAGGAACCTCATTTTATAATGAGCTCACGACCTTAGTAGTTATCATGCTCTTAGGCCACTGGTTAGAAATGCGTTCAGTACTGGGCACTTCTCGAGCTGTTGAGGCCTTATCTGAGCTATTGCCTTCAGTAGCTCATCAGGTAAGTAATGGAGCAACGACTGATATCGCTATTGCTGCAGTTAAGAAGGGTATGACAATTCTTATTAAGCCGGGGGAACAGGTGTCCGCCGATGGTGTGGTTCTGTCAGGTACTTCAGACGTCAATGAAGCTGCTCTTACGGGTGAGTTTACTCTCGTTGAAAAGAAGAAGGGCGATACGGTGATAGCAGGTTCTCTTAATGGTAACGGCTCGCTTACGATTACGGTAACAAAAGACCAAGAACAGAACTATATAGCCCAGGTTATTGCGCTTGTAGGCGAGGTGCTTGAAAGTAAGTCTGGCGCACAAGATATCGCAGACAGAGCTGCCTTTATCCTTACCTTGATAGCGTTATCTTTAGGACTCGTTGCTGGGCTTTTTTGGTATGGTGCCATGGGCATGAGTTCATACGCCCTTGAGCGTTTTGTGACGATTCTGGTTACGGCATGTCCTCATGCACTTGGCCTTGCCGTACCGTTAGTTATTGTAGTGATCACCGGTAAGGCAGCTGAAAAAGGGCTTCTCATTAGAAATCGCAGAGCCTTTGAAAAGGCACGGTTGGTAACGGCGGTGGTCTTTGATAAAACAGGGACGCTTACAGAAGGGAAGTTTATGGTTACAGACGTTCTCTCTTTTGGTAGCTTATCTAAGGAAGAAATAATCGCTTTGGCAGCAAGTAGTGAGCCTTTTGGGAAGCATGCGCTTGCACAAGCACTAAAAAAGAAGGCGCAACAAGAGGAGATAATGGTCCCAGTCGCTGAAGAAGGGCGCACTATCCCTGGAAAAGGAGTGCAGAGTGTTCTTGATGGAGAACAGCTCTTTGTTGGCAATATGGCTTTACTTGATGATGCAGGTATTGATTATCAAGAAACTCAAGAGCAGGCTCAGGAGTTACGGTCACAGGGTAAGACGTTAGTTTATGTAGCTCGCCATCGGACCTTGGTGGGACTAATAGCGTTCACCGATACGATACGTCCTGAAGCGAAGCAGGCCGTACGTGAGCTTTTAGCGCTAGGTAAACAGGTGATCATGATCACGGGAGATACCGAGCAGAATGCGCGAGTAGTTGCACATGAGCTGGGGATACAACAGGTATATGCGGGTGTACTACCTAATGAGAAGGCGCAACTGATTGAACAGTTCCGGGAAGATGGGCAACGTGTTGCTATGGTTGGTGATGGTATTAATGATGCTCCTGCACTCGCCGCAGCTGAGGTTGGTATTGCCATAGGTGCAGGTACTGACGTAGCGCTTGAAACAGCAGATATTATTTTAGTGCAGAATAATCCGTTGCAGGTACTTGATATACTCAATCTGTCAGACGTTACTGCGCGCAAAATCAACCAAAATATTCTCTGGGCAACAGGATATAATGTGATTGCTCTGCCCTTAGCTGCTGGCATACTTGAACCATTTGGTATTTCTGTATCTCCAGCGATTGGCGCGCTATTGATGTCACTTAGTACCGTCATTGTTGCCCTCAATGCGAGATACATAAAGTTCTAATATGTTCTTAATCATAGCTGGTAAACTTCTATAAGGCTCACGTAAGTGTGGATACTTATCAAAATCGAATAGTATAGCTTCAACTGATCCAGCAACACACAGATGACTATTCTCCTCACCAAGTAAAGATAAAGCCTTACCGGACAAGTGGTCAATCTGGCTATTTACTGAGGCTTCTTGGTGAAAGGCTTTTTGTCCCCATTTTTTAACCAATGCGCGAATAATAACAATCTCATAGACTGCATTCAAAAGTACTGCTTGAGGCAAGGTGATCTCCCGTGTAAAAAATCGTTCTAAAGTTGTTACATCCCAGATCTTTGCAGTTCCATCCCCAGATGCTGTTACGAGAGTGGTGCCATCAGGGCTGAAACTGGCTGAATAAACTTCATCATGCGCATGGCCCTTTAGGATTTGCAGGCAGTTACCAGTTATTACATCCCAGATCTTTGCAGTTTTATCGCAAGATGCGGTTGCGAGTGTGGTGCCATCAGGACTGAAACTGGCTGACATTACAGACTTATTATGGCCCTTTAGGGTTTGCAGGCAGTTGCCAGTCATTACATTCCAGATCTTTGCAGTTGTATCCCAAGATGCTGTTGCGAGTGTGGTGCCATCAGGACTAAAGCGGGCTAACGTAACAGACTTATTATGGCCCTTTAGGGTTTGCAGGCAGTTACCAGTTATTACATCCCAGATCTTTGCAGTGTGTCCCAAGATGCGGTTACGAGAGTGCTGCCGTCAGGACTGAAACTGGCTGACGAAACCTTACCAGCATGGCCCTGTAGGGTACGCAGGCATTTGCCAGTTATTACATCCCAGATCTTTGCAGTTGCATCCCAAGATGCTGTTACGATTGTGGTGCAATCAGGGCTGAAACTGGCTGACATTACAGGACCGGCATGGCCCTTTAGGGTTTGCAGGCATTTGGCAGTCCTTACATTCCAGATCTTTGCAGTTTTATCATTGCAAGATGCGGTTACGAGAGTGGTGCCATCAGGACTAAAACGGGCTGACATAACAAAGCTTGTATGGCCCTGCAGGGTTGATATACAGAGATCAGCTGATCTTTTGATATAATCAACCATAGGGTGGTCTTTAAATATCCATAGAGCTACGATTTTTTGTAACTCTGTAGGAAGTTTCTCAAAAAGTTCTGATTTACGTTGGTTCAGTGCCTGTTGTGCCAGAGTGGCTTCATCCATAGCATAAGTTGTTACTGATATGAGCAGTACGAGTAATAGATTATAGTTCATGCGATTCCACACTATTCATAATAAATGGTTCAAGTATGTTCTTAATCATATCTGGTAATCTTCTATAATGCTCACGTAAGTGTGGATACTTATCAAAATCGAATAGTATAGCTTCATGAGTACTATTATTCTTACCAAGTAGGGTTAACTCCTTGCCGGACCAATGGTCAATCTGGTTATATACTGAAGTTTCTTGGTTAAAGGCTTTTTGTCCCCATTTTTTTACCAATGCGCGAATAATAACTATCTCATAGACTGCATTTAGAAGTACTGCTTGAGGCAAGGTGATTTCCCGTCGTGTAAAAAATCGTTCTAAGGAGGTTACATCCCAGATCTTTGCACTTTTATCCCGAGATGCGGTTACGATAGTGGTTCCATCAAGGCTGAAACAGACTGATGCAACATAATCAGTATGGCCCTCTAGGGTATTCAGGCAGTTGCCAGTCATCACATCCCATATCTTGGCAGTTGTATCAAAAGATGCGGTTACGAGAGTGATGCCATCAGGGCTGAAACTGGCTGAATGAGCAATATGAGTATGGCCTTGTAGAGTATGCAGGCAGTTGCCAGTTTGTACATTCCAGATCTTTGCAATATCATCAGATGCGGTTGCGATAGTGGTGCCATCAGGGCTGTAGCTGGCTGAATTAACAGAATTAGTATGACCCTTTAGCGTATGCAGGCAGTTACCTGTCTGTACGTTCCAGATCTTTGCAGTTGTACCCCCAGATGCGGTTACGAGAGTGGTGCTATCAGGACTGAAACTGGCTGAATTAACATTATCCGTATGGCCCTGTAGGGTATGTAGGCAGTTACCAGTTTGTACATCCCAGATTTTTGCAGTTCTATCATCTGATGCGGTTACGAGAGTGGTGCCATCAGGACTGAAACTGGCTGAATTAACAATATTAGTATGGCCTTCTAGGGTATGCAGGCAGTCACCTGTCTGTACATTCCAGATCTTTGGAGTTCTATCATATGATGTGGTTACGAGTGTGGTGCCATCAGGACTAAAACTGGCTGACTCAACAATACTAGCATGGCCCTGTAGGGTATGTAGGCAGTTACCAGTTTGTACATCCCAGATTTTTGCAGTTTGATCATAAGATGCAGTTGCGATTGTGGTGCCACTAGGGCTGAAATTGGCTGAATTAACAGAATTAGTATGGCCCTGCAGGGTATGCAGACACTTGCCAGTCATCACATCCCATATCTTTGCTGTTGTGTCCGAAGAAGCGGTTAAGATGGTGGTGCCATCAGGGCTGAAACTGGCTGACCTAACGGGACCAGTATGGCCCTCTAGGGTTGATGTACAGAGATCAGCTGATCTTTTGATATAATCAACCATAGGGTGGTCTTTAAATATCCATAGAGCTACGATTTTTTGTAATACTGCAGGGAGTTTCTCAAAAAGCTCTGATTTAGGTTGGTTCAGTGCCTGTTGTACCAGAGTGGCTTCATCCATAGCCCAAGTTGGTACTGACATGAGTAGCACGAGTAATAGATTATAGTTCATACGATTCCTCACTATTGATAATAAATGGTTCAAGTATGTTCTTAATCATAGCTGGTAATCTTCTATAAGGCTCACGTAAGTGTGGATACTTATCAAAATCGAATAGCATAGCTTCATGAGTACTGTTATCCTTACCAAGTAAGGTTAATTCCTTGCCGAACCAAGAGGTATTCTGGTTAAAGGCTTTTTGTCCCCATTTTTTAACTAATGCCCGAATAATAACAATCTCATAGACTGCATTTAAAAGCACTGCTTGAGGTAAAGTGCTATCCCGTGTAAAAAATCGTTTTAAGGATGTTACATCCCAGATCTTTGCAGTTGTATCATCAGACACGGTTACGAGTCTGCTGCCATCAGGGCTGAAACTGGCTGACATAACAGGCTTTGTATGGCCCTTTAGGGTATGCAGGCAGTTACCAGTTTGTATATCCCAGATCTTTGCAGTTGTATCCTTAGATGCGGTTACGAGAGTGGTGCCATCAGGGCTGTAACTGGCTGACATAACAGGCTTTGTATGGCCCTTTAGGGTATGCAGGCAGTTACCATTTTGTACATCCCAGATCTTTGCAGTTGTATCCTTAGATGCGGTTACGAGAGTGGTGCCATCAGGGCTGTAACTGGCTGACATAACAGGCTTTGTATGGCCCTTTAGGGTATGCAGGCAGTTACCATTTTGTACATCCCAGATCTTTGCAGTTGTATCCTTAGATGCTGTTACGAGAGTGGTGCCATCAGGGCTGAAACTGGCTGACATAACAGGCTTTGTATGGCCCTTTAGGGTATGCAGGCAGTTACCATTTTGTACATCCCAGATCTTTGCAGTTGCATCCCCAGATGCGGTTACGAGTGTGGCGCCATCAGGACTGAAACTGGCTGACCAAGCATTATCCGTATGGCCTTCAAGGGTATGCAGGCAGTTACTAGTTTGTACATCCCAGATTTTTGCAGTTGCATCCCCAGATGCGGTTACGAGTGTGGCGCCATCAGGGCTGAAACTGGCTGACCAAACATTATCCGTATGGCCTTCAAGGGTATGCAGGCAGTTATTAGTCAGTGCATCCCAGATTTTTGCAGTTGCATCCCCAGATGCGGTTACGATAGTGGTGCCATCATGGCTGAAACTGGCTGACCAAACAGAATCTTTAGTATGCAGGCAGTTACCAGTTTGTACATCCCAGGTCTTTGCAGTTGCATCCCAAGATGCGGTTACGATAGTGGTGCCATCAGGACTGAAACTGGCTGATGTAACCTGACAAGTATGCCCCTCTAGGGTTGATTTACAGAGATCAGCTGATCTTTTAATATAATCAACCATAGGGTGGTCTTTAAATATCCATACAGCTACGTTTTTTTGTAACTCTTTTGGAAGTTTCTCAAAAAGCTCTGATTTAGGTTGGTTCAGTGCCTGTTGTGTCAGAGTGGTTTCATCCATAGCACTAATTGTTACTGATATGAGTAGTACGAGTAATAGATTATAGTTCATGTGATTCCTCACTATTGTTAATAAATGGTTCTAGTATGTTCTTAATCATAACTGGTAACCTTCTATAATGCTCACGTAAGTGTGGATACTTATCAAAATCGAATAGCATAGCTTCATGAGTACTGTTATCCTCACCAAGTAAAGATAAAGCAGCCTTATCGGACCAAGAGGTAATCTGGTTATATGCTGAGGCTTTTTGGTTAAAGGCTCGTTGTCCCCATTTTTTAACCAATGCGCGAATAATAACAATCTCATAGATTGCATTTAACAGTACTGCTTGAGGCAAAGTGCTCTCCTTTGTAAAAAATCGTTCTAAGGTAGTTACATCCCAGATCTTTGCAGTTTCATCATCTGATGTGGTTACGAGAGTGGTGCTATCAGGGCTGAAACTGGCTGAATTAACATAATTAGTATGGCCCTGTAGGGTATGCAGGTAGTTACCAGTTTGTACTTCCCAGATCTTCGCCGTTCTATCATCTGATGTGGTTAGGAGAGTGGTGCCATCAGGGCTGAAACTAGCTGACATAACATTACTATTATGGCCTTCTAGGGTATGCAGGCAATTACCAGTCCTTACATCCCAGATCTTTGCAGTTCTATCATAAGATGCGGTTACGATAGTAGTGCCATCAGGGCTGAAACTGGCTGAATTAACATAATCAGTATGGCCCTGTAGGATATGCAGGCAATTACCAGTCCTTACTTCCCAGATTTTAGTTCTATCTTCAGATGTGGTTAGGAGAGTGGTGCCATCAGGGTTGAAACTGGCTGATGTAACCGGACAAGTATGGCCCTCTAGGGTTGATGTACAGAGATCAGCTGATCTTTTGATATAATCAACCATAGGGTGGCTTTTATATATTCTTATAGCTACGTTTTCTTGTAACTCTGCAGGGAGTTTCACAAAAAGTTCTGATGTAGGTTGGTTCAGTGCCTGTTGTGCCAGAGTGACTTCATCCATAGCACAAGTTGTTACTGATATGAGTAGTGCAAGTAATAGATTATAGTTCATGCGATTCCTCACTATTGATAATAAATGGTTCAAGTATGTTCTTAATCATAGCTGGTAACCTTATATAATGCTCACGTAAGTGTGGATACTTATCAAAATCGAATAGTATATCTTCAGCTGATCAAGTAACAAGCAGATGACTATTCTCCTCACCGAGTAAGGATAAAGCCTTATCGGTCAAATTGTCAATCTGGTTATATACAGGGAGCAGTATATATACAGTATATAGCAACAAGCAGATCAAGAGGTTGCTAATGGATGCTCTTTTTATATTATGGTTACCGGGTTGCTGCGGGGTACCTCTGTTCTTATGTTACTCTTTACTTCGTTAAGCTTATTTATTGCCGCAGTTCCTGAGGGTTGTCCGCGGTAATTACCGTAGCTCTTGCGCGAGGGGTGAAGCGTATGGCTGCACGAAATGCACTTATATGGCGGCTTGCATCGGTAGAAACGCTAGGCAGCATTTATATGTACCGATAAAACGGGCATCATCACCCAAAATCTCATGGTGGGTACTGATATTTATGCTGGGGGAGACCAAACGTCCTGAAGCGAAGTAGGCCGTACGTGAGCTTTTAGCGCTTGGTAAACAGGTGATCATGATCACGGGAGATGCTGAGCAGAATGCGCGAGTTTTTGCACATGAGCTGGGGATACAACAGGTAAATGCAGGGATACTTCCTGATGAGAAAGCGTAACTGATTGAACAGTTCCGGGAAGCTGGGCAACGTGTTGTTATGGTTGATGGTATTAATGATGCTCAGCACTTGCCGCAGCTGAGGTTGGTATTGCCATAGGTGCTGGTACTGACGTAGCGCTTGAAACAGCAGATATTATTTTAGTGTAGAATAATTGCTGCAGGTACTTGATATACTCAATCTGTCAGACGTTACTGCGCGCAAAATCAACCAAAATATTCTCTGGGCAACAGGATTAAGGTGATTGCTCTGCCCTTAGCTGCTGGCATACTTGAACCATTTGGTATTTCTGTATCACCAGCTATTGGCGCGCTATTGATGTCACTTAGTACCGTCATTGTTGCGCTCAATGCGAGATACATAAAGTTCTAGCTAGCCATTTTACCTAATGTGCGTATACTAATACCTATACTGTAACCGCAAAAGTAGGTGGACAATGTATTTCATTCCTGTGCTGATCTTATTGAGTAGTATTTCAGTAAGTCTCAATGCCTATATCTATGGTTATACTCGTTTATATCGACAGGATACTCATACTACGCTAGACATACTGTATGATGTTCATTATGAAGAGCGAGGGCTCAGTAGTGATGATATGTTACATAAGCCTCTTTCAGAGATACGGCCACAGCTTTTTTGTACAGAGCGCTATTTGCTTGATGCGCTTGATGTTCTTAATGATGCAACACAACCGGTAACAGTAGTGTGGGAATGTGTTGATCTTGTAGCTGATTGTCGACCAGTGTTTTTAGAGTATGGCATTCCTTTGGTGCAAATGCGGTGTCCGAATTTCAATTTCTACGCTTCTGATACCTGGCGTAAGCGTAATATAGAGATATCAGATTACATACTTGATCAGAACTCATTACTACTTGAACTCATTGATAAAGACGCTATAACGCGGATTTCAGGTATGGATGTATGGCATTCCTTCGTTGAACTTTCGGTGACCGTTGAAAATAAGCTACTACAGACATTTTATCACTTTCGAGATGTAATGCGTTCACATACGATTGTTGATTATCATCCTCGTGCTGGGCTCGAGTTTGCAGAACTTGCTGATATAGAGATGCTTTCCCATATACTATCAACGCCTGATAAGAAGATTGTGCTCTATGCCGGCGGAACTCATGCAAAGAACATACAAGAATTCTTAGTTAAGTTCGGTCATTTTAGGGTGGCACATTCATTTGTACATGAAGACTATCAAGAACTTGATACGGGACTTCTTGCTCCCCTTATAGATGAACCATTATCAGCAGCCAGTAGGACAAACTATTTTTTTACGAGATATGCGATGGACTTCACGGTGGGCACGGTAGTACTTTCTGGGGTATTGGCACATGCCGGCTTATCGTGGGTCGCTGACCAAGAGGTGAAGTATCTCGCCCATGTTACCTCTAGCGTTACAAATATGATGAAATTTATTATGGTATTTGGAGTGCTTGGCAGTTTTCAACATCTTTTGTTTGCTGGATTGACGAGTAAAAAATAGCATATTCTCTAATCACTCTCATCCAAAATATACTGTTGAAGTATTCATCGTAAACCATGAAGTGCATAAGGTAATGAATACATTATAAAGACAGATATTTGATATGATGTTCAACTAGTATGATTACAAAAAAGCAAGTTTGCGCTGGATATGTATCTTTATCCAGCGCAAGCAGGTAAAAAAACATAGTTTGCGCTGGATATGCACCTTTATGCAGCGCAAACTTGACTTTTTTGAGCTTCTGCGCTAAATATGATAATAAATACAGCGCAAAGAAAAAGGAAATGTATGCCAGAAATCATTGGAAGACAAAAAGAGCAAGATGCATTTAAGAAAGAGCTCGATTCTAAAGAAGCCTCTCTTATTGCCGTTTATGGCAGGAGTAGAGTCGGTAAAACATATCTTGTAACAAATTATTTTGAGCAAAAGGGACTTTTTTTTCACCTTACCGGCGTACAAGGGGCTAGTTAACAGCTGTGTTGACTTTGCTTAAAATTGCCTATATATTACTAATATGGTTAAGTTTATTAGCATAGGAAAAGCAGCAAGGCTGTTGGGAGTATCTCCACAGACAATGCGTCGTTGGGAATATGAGGGGCGTATAGTTCCTGATAAAAGAACGAGAGGCGGTCAGCGAAGGTATGATCCGAAGAAGCTTCAGCAATGTCGAAATGCTAAGCCTGAAGGACTGACTCTTTGCTACGCACGTGTATCAAGTCATGATCAGAAAGATGACCTTGAAAGGCAAAGAGAGCTTTTAGAGCTCTATTGTGCTTCACAAGGTTGGCAGTTTGAGGTACTATCCGACCTCGGGTCTGGCATGAACTATCATAAAAAAGGCTTAAAGAGCCTCTTGAAAAAGATACTGGTCAGCGAGATAGAACGTCTAGTTCTGACCCATAAGGATAGGCTCTTACGATTTGGAGCAGAGTTACTTTTCAGCGTGTGTGAAGAAAAAGGTATAGAGGTAGTTATCATAAATAAAGGCAAGCAGCCCTCTTTTGAAGAAGAGCTTGCACAAGATGTGTTCGAGATTATTACGGTGTTTTCAGCTCGTTTGTATGGGGCACGAAGTAAGAAAAACAAAAAACTCTTAGATGTGGTTAAGCAAACGGTTGAGCTCTCATGAAACAGGTTAAGAATGTGGTAAAGTTAGCAATGAAAGTTGATAGGAATAGTGCGAGATGCCTTGATGATCAATCGAGAAAAGCGAACTGCCTGTATAATATGCTTATAGGGAGAGCCTACACAGAATTGGATATCTATAAAGAAACAGGTGATAAAGAAGCAGGTAGCATAGTGTTTGCGCCGTATGGTCTACGGGATTTAGTGCCTGGCGTTAAGGAAGAACATCCCTTTCTAAAAAGTGTCCATTCATCACCACTTAAGAATTCTGCACTCCGAGCAACACGAGCATTTAACGACTTTTTTGCTTCAAAGAATGGGGTGCGTAAAGGCAGAAAGTTGGGCAGACCACGGTATAATTCTTGGAAGATGCATTGGTTCTCTTTACTCTATGATGAGCCAACTAAGGGTTTTGCGATAGAGGGTTCAACGCTCAAACTTTCACTAGGAACTGGAGCTGATGGGAAAAGACATGCCATAGAAGTCCCTCTAGTAGGCGTAAAAGGTCTCAAAGGCAAAATTGTTCGTAATCTTCGAATAGTAAAAGAACATGATGACTATTATGCCATAGTCACAGTACTCAGTAAGGTTCCTGAAACAAAGCCGATCAAGAGAGTTATAAGCTTTGATCCTAACCATAAGAATCTATTTTATGGGATTGACAATACCGGAAAGGCAGTTATTTTTGAGGCGCCACACTATCTTAAGCAACTAGACAAACGAATTGATGAGTTACGCTCGAAGCTTGATGCATGTAAGAAACGATCGAAGATCGTAACGTATACCGATAGCAAAGGCAATATTCATTCTTACTGGGAGGGATCAAGAAAATACAATAAGCTAAAAAAGACATTAAACAAGGCTTTAGCAAAACGACGAGATCTTACCAAAGTATTTTGCTATAGCATTGCAAACTGGTGTTGTCGTCACTATGATTTAATTAGTATAGGAGATTATACTCCTCAAGGTCTGGGAATAACACCTAAAATGAGGCGAGCTATGAACAATAGATCATTGCATGGCAGAATCAAGAAGGTTATTTCCTGGACAGCGCTTAAATCTGGCAAACTTACGTTCATCTATGATGAAAAAGGTACCACACGTACCTGTCATGTCTGCAAGACAGTAGTTGATGGAGGCATTAAGCCCTCGATACGACAATGGCACTGTCTTGGCTGTGGGGTGCAACACAATCGTGATGAAAATGCTGCGTTTAATGGACTGAAAAAAACATATGAGAATTATGAAAAAATAACCGGAGAAATAGCTCCGGCAGTGCCTTGCTCGGGCCTTGTTCACAGTAAGGAACAATGGGCTTGTAGGGTTTTAGCTAGTGGCGTTATAGCTACGGGGCTAAAACAGCAGCTTGCTGCACCTCCAAGAAATTAAAATTGAGATGTGGTAATCTCAAATCAAAACCTATATGAGTAACTTTGTATAGCTTTTGAAGAGCGGGGACTTCATGGACGAGTAACAAAAAGAGATTAGGCTTCTTCCTTTTACGTTGAGAGAAACGGAGGAATTTCTCCACAAAAAAGGAATAGAGTATGATCGCAAGCAAGTCCTTGAGCTCTACCTATGCCTTGGAGGTGTAGCCAGATACCTCTCATATATTGAAAAGGGTAAGTCGGTTGCACAAAATATCGGAGAGCTCTGCTTTACCTATAATGCTCCCTTAATTGCTGAATTTCATAAGTTATATCGGTCTCTGTTTGATAACTATAGAGCGCATGAAAAAATAGTGAGTGCCCTTGCTCAGACGATCCATGGATTATCCTACAAAGAAATTATTGCCCACACAAAGCTTAAAGCTGGTGGGACTCTCAGTAAGCACCTTGAAGAACTGAAACAATCTGGATTTATTGCAGAAATACCTATTTTTGGTAAAAATGAAAAAGACAAACGATATGTTTTGATTGACGAGTATTCACTTTTCTATCTCACTTGGCATGCCAATGTATCCTCACTGGATCTACAAGAAAAGGGACCTGGTTATTGGCTTAAGCAAAGGAATACTCCTGCTTGGCGCTCATGGACAGGCAGAGCATTCGAATGTTTGTGCCTCAAGCACGTTGAAGGAATCAAAGCAGCATTGGGACTTGCCGCAGTACAAACACAAACATCAAAATGGCGTTATCAACCTAAGAAGGGAACCTCTGAAACTGGATGTGAGATCGAATTGATTATTGATCGTGCAGATAACTGTATCAATGTATGTGAGATGAAATACTATAATGATGAGTTTGTTCTCAGTAAAGCATACGCTGAAAAGCTTAGAAAGAACAAGAAGTGTTTTGATAGAATAACCAAAACAAAAAAATCAACCTTTACCACCCTCGTTACCACTTATGGAGCTAAACACAATGAGCAGTATATAGCAACAATAGATCAAGAGGTTACGATGGATGCTCTTTTTATGTGCTAAATAATCGCATAATGATTCACTATTACCAATGAGGACTTTGTTAACTGAGGCTTAGCTAAACAACATTCGGTTCTCTCCTTTACCTGGTATTTGGGAGACAATTCTAGACAACTCTAAGGAGCTATTAATGATTGAACAATTACGTGAGCTACTTGATCAAGCAGGAGCTGATTATACTCTCTCTACCGATGAAAAAACGCTCAAATCTGCGCAAGAAGGCGCAAATTATTATGGCATAGAGTTGCGTCAATGCACTCCAACGCTTATTGTACAAGCAGATGGTGCCTATTATGCTGTTATACTAGCAGCAGATACAAAGTTGTCATTTGATAAACTCAAACAAGAGTTGAAAGCACATAAGGTATCATTGGTAGATCCTGCTACCATTCAGAAGCTTACTCAGGCAGGTATAGGATATGTGAGTCTTATTAATCCCACGTTGCCAACGCTTATTGATGCTCTTGTACTCCGCAATGACTATTGCTATGGAGGCGCCGGTGTAGCTCAGAAGACGCTCCGCATTAAAACTGATGATCTTATTGCTGTTTCTGGTGGTAGGGTTGTTGATGTTGCTGAACCTAGATAGAGGGAAGAACTAAACTCTGTACAGAGGCCGTCCTGGTAGGGTATGCTCATAAAGTGCGCTAAAAAAGGAACCCTATGGCCAAAAATAACACTCACTGGTGGCTTATGTCACGAGACGCCGTTCTTAAGGATCTTGATGTTGATCCTTCTGTTGGCCTTTCAGAAGCAGAAGCAACAAAAAGGCTTCAGCAGGAAGGCCCAAATACCATTGTTGAGCCATCAGCAGTATCTCCGTGGCGCTTGTTAGTGCATCAGTTTGCTAACCTCATTATTCTCATTTTAATTGCGGCATGCCTCATCGCCTGGGCAATTGGTGCCTGGATTGATGCAGCAGTCATTGCAGCAATTGTGGTAATAAATGCTTTTATAGGATTTGTGCAGGAGTATGGTGCAGAGCGGTCACTTGCTGCACTGCGTCGTATGACAAAGCCTCAAGCACTGGTGATTCGCGAAGGTGCAGAGCGTGATATGTTAGCAAAAGATATTGTCCCAGGAGATATTGTTCTTCTTGAAGCAGGGGATGTAGTGCCTGCAGATGGTAGGCTCTTAGCGTCCCATGAACTTGGTGTTGATGAAGCCTCGCTTACCGGTGAGTCAGTGCCAATCACTAAAACTGAAGAAGCTCTTGAGGCTGGTACCTATGGAGTAGGTGATCGTAAGAATATGGTATTTATGGGTACCTTAATCGTTAAGGGGAGAGGCCACATGGTGGTAACGAACACGGGCCATGCTACTCAGTTTGGTAAGATAGCGCAGCTTATTGCTTCTTCTCCTGAAGGGGAGACAACCTTACAAAAGCAGCTTAAGAAGGTTGGCTATGTTCTTATTGCCTGTTCGATAAGTATTGCGGCCCTTATTATGGTTACCGGGTTGCTGCAGGGTACCTCTGTTCTTATATTACTCTTTACTTCGTTAAGCTTATTTATTGCCGCAGTTCCTGAGGGGCTGCCCGCAGTAATTACCGTAGCTCTTGCGCGCGGGGTGAAGCGTATGGCTGCACGAAATGCGCTTATACGGCGGCTTGCATCGGTAGAAACGTTAGGCAGCATTTCATTTATATGTACCGATAAAACCGGCACCATCACCCAAAATCTCATGGTGGTTACTGATATTTATGCGGGGGGAGACCGCTATACCGTCTCAGGAAAAGGAGTAGCTCCCGAAGGGGAGTTTAGTAAGCATGGTGCTATCGTTGATGTAGAAAAAGACGCTGACTTGCGCATGGCATTAACTATCGGTCTGCTGTGTAATGCAGCTGAACTGGTGCCAACGAAAGAAGGATGGCGTATCGATGGCGACCCAACCGAAGGTGCCCTGCTAACGGTGGCAGGAAAAGCAGGACTGCTTAAAGACGTTATGGAAGAGCAGTTTCCTCTCCTTGTAGAAAATCCCTTTGACTCGCAACGCCAAAGTATGAGTATATTGCGCAAAACTGATACCGGCGCTCGCTTACTGGTAAAAGGAGCAGGTGATGTAATCCTGCATAACTCAACGCATAAGCTTGAACATGGCGTAGTTGTTCCTCTCACGCAAGAAGGACGCAAAGAACTTGCTCAGGTGAATAGCGACTTTGCTAAGCAGGCTTTGCGGGTCCTTGCCGTTGCCTACCGAGATGGTCCCCTTGATGAGTTTGTTAAGAACGATACAGATGAAACTAATCTGGTATTTGTGGGGTTTCTTGCGATGATCGATCCACCACGTAAAGAGGTGCGCAAGGCTCTTCATACTGCTCATCATGCTGGCATTCGTACCATAATGCTTACGGGAGATCATAAAGAAACGGCGCGAGCTATCGGTAAAGAGGTCGGCCTCATCACCAATAATGATCAGGTGCTTACCGGTAAAGAGCTTGATGATCTTACTGACCAAGAACTGCTTAAGGCACTCTATACCATTCCTGTATACGCACGCATTTCATTTGAGCATAAGATGCGGATCGTTACGGTGCTTAAAGAAGCAGGTGAGCGGGTTGCAATGACCGGCGATGGCGTCAATGATGCGCCTGCGCTCAAGCTTGCGGATAGTGGTATTGCTATGGGTATTACCGGTACCGATGTTGCCAAAGAAGCATCAGATATGATCATAACCGATGACAATTATGCTTCAATTATCGCAGCGATACAAGAGGGTAGAGGCATGCATGAATCTCTGGTGAAGTTTGTACGCTACATATTACCAACCAATCTTGCAGAGTTATTTGTTATTTTGTGGGGCACGCTGTTTAGGCTTATGGGGGTCAAAGCGCTGCCAATCGTAACGCTCTTACCCGTTCAGCTACTGTGGATCAATTTGGTTACTGATGGCATTCCGGCTATCGCGCTTGTATTTGATCCTCTTCATCAAGGTCTCATGCATAGGGATCCGTTAGCATTTAGAGAGTCTCTCATGAGTAAGAGGCGGCTTAAGGATCTGTTTACCGTAGGGTTTGTACTATCCCTCGGTGCTCTGGCCGCATTTTTTTATGGGGTAGGTTACAGTGCAGATGTAGGGCAATCTATGGCCTTTACCACCTTAGTGATGTTGATCTTTATGCAGCTCTTTGCGGTTCGAGCAGAAGCTCACTTATCATTCTTCTCAAACCCCTTAGTGCTTCTTGGAGTGGGAGTTGCCTTACTCCTTCAAGTCCTTCTGTTGTACGTACCGGTACTGCAGGTATTGTTCCACACGGTACCCCTTACGCTTACTCAGTGGGAGGTCATGCTGAGTATAACGGCCGTGACATGGCTGGTATATCTTGGCATAAAAAGATTTCTGCTAACCGATACGACCTAAATTACCTTTCAAATGAAGGCTAAGAACCGTGAAGATATTAAGAATGCTGATTGTCGCTGCAGTATAAAAGGCAACTTGTGGGCTATAGGTACTCCACAAATATCCTATAATAATGCTTGAACCAAGACTTGCGATGCTATCAACGGTCATGAGGATACCATAGCCAGTTCCTCGCACCGGTTCAGGCAGTATATCTGCTGCTAATGCTTTCTGAAGGGTCATATAGCTCCCGGCACTTATGCCAGATACAAGAAATAGTGCTAACGCATGCAGCAGTGAGGTAGTTTGAGATGCTAATAAGATTGACATAATCGCAAAGAAGCCGAACCCGAAAATGACTAAGGGGATAATTCGTCCAATTTTATCACTGAGTGCGCCAACAGCATAGCTTGCGAGTGTTTGCATGATATTTCTAAAGATATACAACAAGGTGATCAAACTAAGTGCGCTTGTTGAATTGTCGCCAGGAGAAAGAAGTTCCTTCATGCGTAATACTAAGAGCGTCTTATTAAAGACACCCAAGCCAAACAAGAAAAATATCGCCAGAAGTAGGTAAAACTTCTTGGGAAGATGGTTCATTAAAAAGGGTTTTTTACTTATAGTATGAGGAACATCCTGTACAAGAAGATAGACGGCAACAAAGGCCAATATCCCCGGAATAAGAGCTACCATAAATAACCAGTTAAGAGGCCATGTCGCTAATACATAGACAAGAAAGGGCCCCGTTACCGAGCCAAGCGTGTCAAGCGCTTGTCTAAAGCCGAAGGCGTGTCCATAGTGCTGCTTATCAGTGGTATCTGCAATGATTGCATTACGGGGTGCACTTACGAGGCCTCTTCCTATCCAAGCGCCGAGCATAAGAAGAAAGACGGCAACCCAATGCTGCGCAAACGCTAACAGCCCTACTAATGAGCCTGTCAGGAAATACCCGATCGTTATAAGTGGTTTGCGATTTACAAGTCGATCACTAAATATGCCAGCAAAAAGGCCGGCTATACTCGCTACCGCAGTTGCAGAGCCGCTTATAAGAGCTACAAGCTCAGGGGCAGTTTGCTTACCGACAAGTTGGGCCACAAGAAGTGGCAAAATGAGCGGTACGATTTCATGGTTAGCATCTCCCATAAAGCTGGCAATACCAAATCCAAGTAAGTTTTTAGAGAGCCATGACGGCCAGGTAGCGTGCTTCTTCATATCCTAAGTATAATCAATGAGCTGGGAGCAAAGATAGGGTTTGAGTATTTCTTTAAGTTTCCTCTACTGTTATACAGTGAAACCACGGTATGTCCACCGAGACATTATTGTTTAGAGATATGGTATGTAGAGTGGATACAGTTATGAAAGGGAAGGTGATCATTGTGGGAAATAAGGATCTATAAGGTGCGGGACGTATCAAGTAGAGTGTGGCGGTGGTAATGTATCTGACTAGGCGTATTCTATTTGATTAATGAGAATGGGCTTGCATTCACAATAAAGAGGAGTACACTAATAAGTACCTTACATAAGGAGCTCGCCATGAAACGTTTCATTATTGTTTTACTGCCGGTACTCATGATTGCTATGGAATCTGAACTAAAAAAAAGTAAGCCATGTCCTTTGAGGCGAACGTATTCTATACATCCAGCCGTAGACTCGCTTAAAGAAGCACTAATGGATGATGAAACTGAGCTCATTAATGAGCGGCTTGATCAGTGTTTACCACAAGCTCTTGATAGGCAGTATGCACTCTTAGGCCTGACGCTTTCTCAAGATGCTCGCCTGCGATTATTAACTTTCATAGAAGCTTATTGGTTTAAGAGAATAACTGAACATCCTGCAACTGGTCTTGACAGCTTTATGTTTGACTTGAAGCGCCTTGACGAATCGTATGGTCTAAAGAACCTTACTCCTCATTTTAAAATAATGCTTTCGTCATTAAAGGCGGCGTTACTTGCTCATAAAGCTCTCCAGTCATCTGAAGTCTATCGAAGTCAAGTCGCCTCTATTCCGGCATATTCTAATGGCCCAAGTTTGAGAAGCCTTGCGGCATTTATGCTTGCCGATGAAATTGTGCAAGAGATAGTTGACGATCTTCCACCTGAGTTAGAAGAGGTGGTACGACGCAAGCCCTTAGTAGATCTACCATTTTCACGCATGATTAATGAATGAGTAGTTCTCCTAGCTTACAAAGAAGAAACCTTTACCGTTTCCTGGGGTTGTTTGAACGTTACGTTACCCGTATCCCAAATATAAAGTGTTGAAGAGGGAGCAAGCCTTCGTAGATCTGCTTGATACGCAATCTTAGTGCCTTTAGGGTCTACGAGTAAGAGCATGTTTTCTTCATCATTTTCTGCTATGACCAGCGGTATTTCAAGCGTATAAGAGCTCCGTGGCGGCAGAGAAATGTACCGTGCTGTTACGGTAAGCTCCTCTGTATCATGAAAAACAAAGTTGGCATGGGGATCTTTAAATGGGATAAGCAGAACGTGGCGTCGTTCTTGATGTAGGTTTCTCATAGTAGTTAATTTCGTATGTTCTTCGGATGAGTCGGGTGCAATATCTCTATGAGCAATGACTAGTGGTTTGCTCTGTAAAGAAGCGATAGATGAAGTGCTAAATGATAGCGTTCCCTGTTCACTGAGTATGACGCTGAGGTGTGTAGTGTCCTCCGCAAGATCATCAATATTGAGTGGTATTGCGTACTGAGGACCTACTAAGAGAAGTGACATATTTTCTTCCTTAGTGAAGAGCAGAGGGCATTGTAGCTTCGTATCCGCTTGACCTGGTAAAGAAACAAGTCTACCTGTTAAAGGGATATCTATAATTGCACGATTCTCAGAGGGTTCAGCGTGTTCTTCGGGACATTGAACGATGAAGAAGGTGCTTGGGTAGGGGCTTTTATTGACTACCTGGGTGAGTACAACACTCTTCATAGCCGTCATCGAGCCCATTGAGGCAAGCAATAGAAGAATTCTACGGATATTTTTTAGATACATGAATATATTCCTAAGCTAGTGTCTGTTATTGTTATTAGTATACCGGTACAAAGGCTTGGGCGCAAAAGGTGTGATGATGCTCTAGCCTGAGGTTAGAGTGCAATACAGCGATTGTGTGCATCTTGTGTTTCATATGTATGTAGCATGTGAGGCGGCTTTTCTTATGGTGCCACTAGGATAAATGTTAGGTGATAGGGTATCTATGAACCAGGTGGAAGAGGACGTTGGTTTCAGAGCTGATCCTAAAGAAAAGCTGGTTCTACTGCATGGCAGTCTCTATATGAAGCCGGAAAAAATTGTTTTTTGTAACCTATCTAAATTAACACGAGCCAGGATTTTCGTGAGATTTATACTGGCTGCATGTGTGAATCTTCCTTTCAGGAAGCAGATTGTGTCGTCTAGAATAAGGGCTGAAAATCGGATTTTTTTTGCGGCTTCGTATAAAGTTTTATATGAAGCCGCAAAAAACAGTTATTTTTGACCAGGTATTGGTCTTGCTAGGTAGGTGCCCATACTTTGGAGCTCCTCCTATTGTTCCTGTAGCACTACTTATTCCGAGCCAATTGTTTGCAATAATGTATCTTAGTAACAAACATCCTGTTTTATTCGAAGCCGGAAAAAATGAGATTTTTTTGCGTGATAAAATTGGGGTGAGCCGAAATTTTGCTGGGCGTTTTCTGAAGGTATGTTTTGTAATAGTTTTAATTAGACGCTTTATTCATCGCTCTAATGTGCGCGGCGGTTCGAGTGAAATAAGTGGCGGCTTCGTATAAAAAATTATATGAAGCCGGAGAATGTGTTGGCGCTGCTTCATGTATAATAAGGACAAAAAAAAAAAAAACCAAAAAATCAAACTAATGAGTTGCTTAGTTGCCGTTGTTACCCTAGAAGACCTGTTTTAACCGATAATACAAGAACATCATTCCTAAGTTGGATTGCCTAAGGACTATCAGAAGTGACATTTTTTTATTTAATGAAACAGAGGGGGCGTAGCTTTGTATCACCTGCTGAAAGGAAAAATGCTAAAACCTACATTGACTCTTCTGTGTATGCGCGTCTGGATACAGCGGACTGCACTCCTAAACAGAATCGAACAGTTATTTGGCCAAGTATAACCACTCTATATTTGGCCAAATAAGTGCTTGGCTTAAATATTGAGCCAAATATAATGATAGTATATGTGGCTCAATAATGCAAAAACCTCATTTTTGAGCCACATAAAAAGCGAAGGGCACTTTAATGATTATTGGAAGAACACGAGAAAAAAAGTATCTGGAGCAAGCTTTTAAGGAGAAAAAGGCGCAATTTCTTACCGTATGTGGACGAAGAAGAGTTGGTAAAACATATCTTATTGAGCAGTTCTTCAAAGAAAAGGATTGCGTATTCTTCCAAGCAACAGGAACGCAGAGCAGAAAGGTTCCATGCAAGATCATCTTTCTCATTTTGCCGAATCGCTTTCTTCAACCTTCTTTGATAATACACCGATTACTGTGCCACCTACGTGGCAAGAAGCGTTCAAAATTCTTCGAGTACAATCTCTAAAATATGAAAAAAAAGTTGTTATTTTTCTTGATGAACTACCCTGGCTTGCATCCAGAAGATCGAAACTGCTGCAAGTCATAGAGCATGACTGGAATCGCTATTTTTCACAGCAATCAAATATAATCTTTATCGTATGCGGTTCATCTGCATCCTGGGTTGTATATAGAGCATCCATTTTTCACTAATGCATTAACTAAATTCCGTATCTTATGCGCATTACGCTAACAAATAAAACTAATTCGTAGCATGCGGCGTGCAAACGCCTTTGCAACTACGTATATCGTAATGTGGCTAGGGGATAAAAGCTGTGATGGCACTGTTAATGCAGAAAATACTACTTATGCTTCGCAACTTTCATATAGAATTTTCATTAACCCTATAATATTGCAATATGTAAACTTTTTATGGTATGATAAAGATATAAAGTACAATCAGGCAGTTGAGTTGGCTGTAAGATCAATCATAAAAAAAGGAATTGCATGATGAAAAAGACCCTTTTAATATTAGTGGCCATTGCAAGTATTATATCTAATGGAACTGTTAAGGCAATGCAGCAAGAAGTACTAATTACTACGCAAGTGCCAGGCACTGCAGGCGAAACGGCTCAACTGTATCCAGCAGATACCGTCGTCAAAATAATTACAAGGGATGATAAAAAAATTGAACTTCCTATCGCAGTAGCTGGGATGTCTGATACCATCAGTAGTCTCATATTGGATGCAGGCGTAGAAAACCCAATACCCTTGCCTAACGTATCAAAAGAGGATATTGATCTTTTGGTGTCTTTTGCTCAAATCCAAGAGAAGCTTTTAGGAGATAAAGAATGGGCGCAGCTTACTAAGGATGAGCAGTTTGACCTTCTTGTCCAGTTCTACCGCGACTTGAAAGACAAAAATCTTTCTCGCGAGCAATTAGTACGTGCTATGTATGTATTCAATTATTTAGGCATGTCGCTTCCTATGGCTGATTCAGGGGGAGTAATGGTAAGAGCATTAGCAACGACGGTGCCAGTAGAACTCAGAGGGAAACTCATTAAGTATTTAACAGATTATAGAAACCTGTCAGCTCAAGCTAAGCAAGAGCTAAAGGGTGAGCTTATGGAGCAAGATCTAGATCCAGATGCACTGGTACCGCGAGAATATAGACGCCAGCTTTTAATTGCCCTTATTCAAAGCCCGTTTGTTGCTGGCTCGGTTCTTGAAAAAACTCTTTTTTGGGACGTGCATGAGCCAGATAGAGGTCCAAGTGATACATTAGGTCGCTTTTTTAATCTTTATCAACAAGCTCATTTTGAAAAAGGATCAGCATTATATGAGAATGAACAACTGATGAATGATGAATTTGTAGAGCATGTCATTAGTATTCTAATTGATGCAGGAGCGTCACTCTATAACGTAGAAAGATTTAGTACAAACCCAATCCAATCTAATATGAAAAGTTTAGTTCTCTGGTCTCTTAAGAATGCACAACCACAGCTTGCGTTAGTATTACTTAAGCATGGTGCAAATCCAAATCTCTCTCTCTATTTACCAGGGGTAAAGCCACTTGATTATGCCGATTGGTGTGGGTATACAGAAGTATACGATGCTTTGATTGCGCGAAGAGCACAATTTGGCAGCAGCTACCTAGAAAATAAAGCTTTAAATATCCCTCCTGATGGAGCTCGCTGCTAGTCCTTTTTGAGAAAATAGTAGCTCATTGCTTTTGTTGAGAATGAAGGCCGTTAAGCCCCTCATTTGTATGTGTTGTTGGTGATATTCAAGTATTGGTGTGGCAATGTGCCCTGTTTGAGGGTATTGATGCGCATCACGTGCTCAAGGCCATCGCCAATGTCGATATGATCCATACAGAGAAAGGTAGGAAGAAGCTGTTTATTAGTTCCGGAGGTGAGCCCCCTTTTTAGGATACGCTCAAGAAATGTTGAGAGTCCCGTTGTGTTGATTTTTTCATAGGACCCATCAAAACGCAAGTTAAACATAGGGAAGTAATTGAGTAGATACAGCGTTCTATCATGATGACGCCACCTACGGGACTCAGGCCGTTCTTTACAGGCCCGTACTGGGCAAAGAGTGCCCCATTGATTTTCTACCACCCGTTGCCAGGCATTAAAGCAATAATCAGTTTGTCCTTTAGCGTTAAATACAACAAGTCGCTTGTTGTGAGTGCGCATCCAGGAAAGAGTAGGCCAGTCTTCACAGTCAGAGGGTGTTAATATATAGGTACTCAGATCTGCTTGTATAAATGGGCCATCTACAACTTGAGGCGGTTGCTCAACATAGGTTTCTACAAAGAGGGTGATTACTTCTGTGGGATTCTCTTCTAAGAATCTACGCAGCGTAACCAAGACCTCATGTAATGCCATTGGTTCTTTTCCTCTGCTTATTAGACGGGTAATGAAGCTATTTTTATGACACAAGCGAACGGTCTTATTGACGACACGTGTATCAAGCATGAACCCACGTACCCCTAACGCTAACTGTTTTTCTATGCTTGCGCTTTGTTGTGCATAGACATACCCATGCGCAGCAGAAGCATAGGCATTGTGTGCGGTCAAAAAACAGGCTTCGTCATAGCGAATATGTCCTGCTAATGGTTTCCAAGTGGCAGCTAAGGTATATGATGATATACTCAAAAGTAGAGCAAGTAGCTTTCTATTCATTATTTATTCTCCCTTACCATCTAGTATAGAAAATAATGAAAATAATTTTCAAGAGTTTTATTCTCCCTTGCTAAAATGGGGGAGTGTCAAGCAGAAATTTCATCTGCTAATCTGGTCAAGATATCACGCATGTCAAGTATAATGTTGAGCTCCTATAGCATTATTTGAAGGTTCTTTGTGAAGAGCAAGGAATATCTGTTTTTTGGCTCCTCGCTATTTTTTCAGCTATTGCTTATAGTGAAAATAAGATAGCATTGTTAATGCAAGGAGAAATAGTTGACAAGGGCGTAATCTGCTTAATCCTGAGAGCATGAAGCTGCTTTCTTGGGGTAGTTGGGGGTTCGATACCTACGGGGCGTAATATGCTTGATTTTTGCAGCCCGATAGTCTATTGGGCAGTATGCACCCTGCTGTTTTTAGGGGTATTTATCCGAGGCAATGGGGGCACAAAGGGGGTACGCATGATCAAATTTCCCTCTCTATCTAGGGTATAACCAGATTAAAATCCGATACATCCAGTAGTTCTTAAATTGCTTTGGAATCAGCATATTCGTGCAAGGAAATTCTTCCTAAACCCTGAAATTTTGGTAATCTTAGTAAGGTGAAATTGGGGTCACACCAAAGACGGATCTTTAACCGGGAACCAGTATGAATAAAGTGCATGTTTGGCAAGAACTACTACAGATATTGACTGAAGAAGTCGGTAGTCGTGCTGTTGAAACCTGGTTTAAGGCGATAACGTTTTCACAATATGATGCAGCAACAAAGACGGTCTATGTTACCGCACCAAATACATTTGTACGTGATTGGGTTGCGTCACAATATCGGGATATTTTGAAGACCCATTTGAGTCGCCTCATTAATGAAAAAATATCCTTGCTATTTTTAGATAGCAGTGCACAAAAAGAGCATACCTTTAAAGAACCAGCAGTGGTGAAAACGGTTACTAAAGCCGTACGAAAACAAACAACTACTTTACAAAGCCGGTATGAGTTTGAGAGCTTCATTACTGGTGATCACAATTCGGTAGCCGTCGCGGCTGCTCAAGCAGTTTCTGAGCAACCAGGTACCTTATATAACCCGTTCTTTATTTGTGCGGGTTCAGGTATGGGTAAAACTCATCTGTTGCATGCTATAGGTAACAGCATCAAAAAGTCTCAACCACAAGCTCGTGTCATATATCAAACGGGTGACCGGTTTGTTCATGAGTTTGTCAATGCTATTCGCTTTGACAAAATTAAAAACTTTGAAGCCCGTTATAATGAGGTGGATGTGCTTCTTATTGATGATATTCAACTGCTTTCTCACAAAGAGCAGACCCAAGAGGCATTCTTTCACATCTTTAATGCATTGTATGAGAAAGGAAAACAGATCATTTTATCTGCTGATGTGTTGCCTGATAACATTGAAGGAATATCGGCACGACTTCGTTCACGTTTGAACGGCTCCTTGATTACCGATATTCAACCGCCGTCACTCTCAACAAAAATCGCCATCTTACAAAAGAAAGCCCTTTTGCAAAAGGCTCCTATCAAGGAAGAAGTAGCACGATATATTGCTTCTAAGGGTTCTTCTAATGTAAGAGAGCTAGAAGGACTGTTAATACGAGTTCTGGCATTTGCTACGCTTACATCACAAGCATTATCCGTTGATCTTGCTCATAAGGTTCTTAAAAGAACTCAGATTGAGCAGCGGCAAGAGATTGCGCGAGATCTGCCGAGCGTAGCTCATGTAGTGGTTAAGCAGTTCAATGTTGGGGTCACTGAGCTTCGTTCAGGTAAGCGTCATAAAAATATTGTACAAGCGCGTCACGCAGCAATGTACTGTATGAAAAAGTTTACCGGTTACTCATTACGAGACATTGCTGCCTATTGGTGTAGAAAAGATCATTCTACGGTGATCCATGCTGTTGCAAAGGTTGAAGCGCTTCGTGCACAAGATGATCATTTTAATGGGCTCCTTAATGAAATTGAAAGGCAATTAGGTTAAGTGAGGGTATGGAGGGTATATAGTTCAGGTTTAGGGTTGCGCTGCATATCGCGGCGCATTTTTTTATGCCGTCCATAATTGGCGCGGAAGCACATACCGCTTAATTGTAGGTACCAAGATTTATAGTTATTAAACTCAAGAGGTTCTTTAAGACCAACCATCGTAGGAAAATGCTCAGTATCAATGACGACGACCTTGCCGGTTCCTTTTTCAACCATGAGATTGTCAACGTGGGCATCCATTCGATTGCCAATGTATTGAGCAAAAGCAAGGCCAAACTTACAATCTTCAGAGCTATCTAATCGAAACGTACGTTCAGGCTCAATCGCATCAGCGATGATGCCATACGTAGCAGGAAAAGTAGTACTGCAGGGACCAATATTTCCGATGTTTTCACCTTCTACCGTGATCCATTGGGCATTCTTGGGAAGCCAGTGCCACTTGCGTGGCGTATCCATGATGGCTGACCATTTTGGACTTTCTTCGATACGATTTTTTATATGTTCTAAGTTAGCAGCTCGAGTAAAACCAGATAAATGCCGATTCGTACCACCACCCATTCTGAAGAAAAACTTGGGGATGATGCCTTCAGATTGGCTTACGAAGGTTTTTGGTGTTTTTAGAAAGAGCTTGAGAATAAACGGATGCTTCTTATATTTTAAAATAATAAGACCTGAAGCGAGTTTCAGGTTAAAATCAGAGTTCTTAAGTACCCTAAAGTCTGTATACTCTTTCTTTCCCTGCTTTATTTCTTGAATGAGCCGTTCAGCCATGCCGGTGAGTTCTGTGCTATCAACGGTTTGTTCTGAGTTTCGATAGGTGATAGGTCCTTCTTCGATCATTCGTGATTCAAAGTCTTCTTTCTGAAACTTACAAAATATTGCATGGTATTCAAGGCAGTGGTCCCTAATGGTAAACGTTTCTGTGCCGTCAGCCCAGCGGGCACGTATCTTGGGCACGTAGGGATCCTTAGGCCGCCAGACACTTCTGCCGGCGACAAGCGAAAGACAGTACCCTATACACAGGTATAAGGTAATATGGATTTTTGTAATATTCCCCATTACTTTTCCCCCTTATTAGTATAATAGCATAGATAAAAAAAGTTCTGCAAGAGTTGTAGAAAAGTGTTGCATTTTCCGCTGAAGCTCTGCTACTATTAAAAGTGGAGAGAAAAAGAATTTTAGTAGTATGTGAAGGGAGTACTATGAAACATGCAAACTACGAAGCAATCGTAAGATGCTTCACTCATCTGCCAAAACAAATATTAACCTTACATGAAATGGATAACGTAACTGAGTATGTATTACATTCACTGTGTGAAGAAGGGTGCCTCAATTTTTCAAAAGCAGCCTATTTTATAGATAATCCAGACTTTAATTTCTTGAAAGGTATTGCTGGCTTTGATAAAGCTGATGAAATCTACACCTGTGAATCAGTCATCGCCGAAGACGGCAGTATAGTGCCGCAGCAAAATAACTGCACCTATAATGAAAAAGTAAGAGAAATTTCTATTTACAGTCCAAAACGAAGCGGTGAACCTCTTGATAAGGTAGTTCAGAAACTTGTTGATGCGCTTGATATGTCGAATCCATCATGCCACTCTTGGAATATAAAGCATGATAACTTTGGTGTGCTAGTCTATGAATGTAATGAGGGTACCGATCAAAAGCTTCATGAAGAGTTTCTTCATGGATTATCAATTTTAGGGTTTTGTCCGGTTAGCTAAAAGTAAACGCTTAGCTAAGAAGCAGGCTTTGGCTATCTGCCGTACATCATATAAAAGGCACTGTATAAAAAATGAAACATGATGCTCTGCTGATACCTGATCGATTATGGCAAATCATTGGCCTCAGAATCTTATTCATAGCTGAGCAACTACGAAAGATGATGAAATGGTGCAATGTCGCTGGAGCAAAATTGGCAAACAAATAATTAAAAATAAGGGTCCTTTAGATCCAGATCGCATGAAAACGATAGATAATGAGTTCCTGCGAGCAACGTTTGCGTTCATGGATTCTTCAAATACTTCTATGCATTCGTAGACCAAAAAAGTCTGGCATGAGGCAATATGCATGATTCATCTCACTGCATGTAATACTAGTATTTGTTGCATTAAAGAGGTTATATAGGTGTCATTATGACTTTGTTTGTTGGTAGGCTCCTCGGGCACCTACAATACGCCATGTATAGAATTTTATTTAAATAAATATATAGGTTTTTATTGCAATCTGTAATTAGTTTATGCTATAGTTAAAGTATAGATAAAGTAATTGGAGGTTGCCATGAGACCTAAAAATGTAAAGCCTAAGGAAATGAAAGCTCAACGAAATAAGAGAAAACGACTTTTATTTCCAAAGGACATGAATATAACCAAAGAAGAAAAACGTATTACCGAGAAAGCTAATAAGCGGGGCGCTCGCTTTGGCAAAAAATGGTATCCCTATAACGATTAATAATACCTCAGGTCAGGTAACGTTCCATAGGTGAGATACCGCAAGGTGGCACCGCCTCCTGAAGAACAAAAAGATATGCCAGATAAGGCAAATAAATGAACTGCTGCAACTGATTCCCCCCCGCCAACAACACTATACGTGTTCGCTTGAGCGATTGCTTGCAGCAGTTTCTTTAATGGCTCTAACGTTTCAGGCCGTTCAAAAAAACCCATCGCTCCATTATAAAATACTGTCTGAGAGTTATTAATGAGAGCAATATACTGCTCTAATGACCGAGGCCCCACTGAAATTCCCATCTGTCCTGACCTAAGTGTCGATGATACTGATAATGGCCCTTTAAGGTCGACTGATCCTACAAGAAAATCTTGAGGCATAATGAGGTTGTATGCATTGTCTTTTGCATAGGCAAGGATATCTTCAGCTTCTGATAGTAATGTTTCATCAACTAGCGAATCACCGATAACAATGCCCTGTGCTTTAAGAAACGTAAAGGCAAGGCCAGGAAGAACGACTACCGTATCAGCTATGGTTAAGGCATGTTTAATAAATGAGATCTTAGAGAGTTTGCCTCCGCCAAGAAACATAACGTAGGGTCGTCGTGGAGTTAAGAGCTTAGAAAGATGCGCAATCTCTTGTTCAACAAGAAGGCCGATCGTTTTATGGGTAAACAGCTGGGGAAGGAGGGTGACTGATACATCTTTTTCATGAAGAACAGCCCATGCATCATTGACATAATACTCAGCAAGAGAACGCAAATGCTCAGCGTATATCTGTTGGTCATGGGGTGATCCTGCACGTTCTTCAGCACAGAAGCGTAGATTCTCAAGAAGGAGAATAGTGCCCGGGGCCATATCATGTGAAAGGTGTTCAGCATCTTGCAAGCTTGCCGCAAAGGTAACTCTATAGCCATGATGGGTAAACCAGGTAAGTAGATGTCTTGTTGACAGCTCCTTGGTATAGCCAGTAGGGCGTCCAATATGTGTTGCTAAGATGATCTTAGCCTGGTCCTTGATAAGTAGATCTAAGGTTGGCTGTAAGCATTTGAGGCGATAATCATCAAGAATATGTCCGTCGCTGAGGGGTACATTAAGGTCTGCCCGAAGAAATACCTTTTTATTGCTCAGATGGGCTGTATGAAGTAAGGAAATCATACCATTCCTTTCAATAGTGAACTAAGCTGAGACATAGTTATGCGAGCATTTGGAAAGATGCCTGCACCTATGCTTATGACTAGAGCAATACCCATGACTGATACCAATATCGTACCATTAAGTTGAGCAGGTAAATGGCTCACATAGTACACATCTGGGAGCGTTATAAAAGGATAGGTAGCGAGTATCCAGGTACCAAACAGCGCTAATAGCACGCCGGTGATGGTCGCACTAAACGTAATGAAAGTAGCAATAGCTACAAAGAGCATCCTTAGGTCACTGGCTGCCATGCCTTGAGAAGCAAGCAGGGCAATATCAGTTTTTTTATGGGTACCATACATATACAACAATGATACCATTGTTAGCGATGCAACTAAGGTAACCAGCAATAAAATAACCCACATGGCATACTTTTCAAGGGTAAGTGCTGCTACTAATGGGGTATACCTATCTTTCCATGAGTGCACCTCTAAAGAAAGATCATCACGAAGTGATTGAATGGTGATTTCTTCGTGTGCTGCAGCTGCTAATGAACAGGAAACCTCTGTGGCGGTATGAGGAAAAAGGGTATCAACGAGCTCATATGAGCCGATGATCACCTGTTCATCAAGATCATGAATACCGGTGTTAAACATTCCCGTAACGGGAACCTTTATTTTCAGGATCGTATCGTCTTGCGTGTGATACAACAGGGTTACCAGTGAGCCGATGACTAGATTGAGCTGCCGGGCTAAGCGTTCTCCCATAAAGATCCCGTGATCTAGAGATGCCCAGGTTGTTCCTGCACAAAAATAGTTATTAAGATGTGATACGTCTTTTTCTAATGAAGGCTCAACGGCTTTAAGTACACAGATAGAGGACTCATAGGTATCTTTTGATAGAGGTACTTCAAGCATGACATGATGCAGACTTGATGGACTTGCTGCAGCTATCTGGTCTTGATATGCAGTGGCAAGGTAGTTTTGTAGTTTGGGAAAATCAATAGTCTTACCTTGTGCTGAAATGGTTACATCTGCATGAATTCCCTGGAGCTTTTTATGGGTTGCTTGCTCAAACCCATTCATAATAGCGGCAATAAGAGTAAGAGATCCTGTGCCAATGACGATGCTAACAAAGCAGATGCGAAGCATTGTTGAGATGCTTTTTTCATGAGAGCTTTTTAAAAAGCGCCAGGCGAGTAATAGTGGTAAACGCATAACTATTATCCTTAACTCTTGCACACTATAACCAGTATAGTGCAAACTAAGAAAGGATGAAAGCATTATGCATAAGGAGAAACACATGTATCGTATTGCAATTGGTGCAGACCATAGAGGGTATGCTCTTAAAGAGGCTCTTACTACTAAGCAGCGTTACGGGTCTGTTGATGTGAGCTGGGAGGATGTGGGCACTGATTCTCTTGAAAGGACCGATTATCCCCTTTATGCCTATAAGGTTGTGCAGCAGCTAATCGCGGGCAAGGTTGACTATGGTGTTCTTATTTGTGGTTCAGGTATTGGAATAAGTATTGCTGCAAATAGGTTTGCTACGATTTATGCAGGATTGGTATGGAATGAAGAGCTCGCCACTATGGCTAAAGAGCATGACAATGTTAATGTTCTCGTGTTGCCTGCTGATTATATGAGTACAGAGCAAGCAGAAAAATGTGTAGCTGCCTGGTTGTCAGCAAGCTTTTTTGAAGGACGCTACCGGCAACGTCTTGTTATGCTTGAAGATTATGCAAAAAAGGAACCGTCGTAAGACGGTTCCTTTTGTCTAGTGTATCTTTTTTATGCAGCGATTTGTGGTACTGAAATGCGCAATTCTTTGACGGCTTCAAGAACTTTTTCAGCATGTTCTACCGCTTCGTTTACCTTATCTTTCTTGGTAAGCTCTTTCAGCATTTTGATGCCCCCCTGAACACTTTTACCTGCGGAAACGACAAAAAACGCCCAATTTAACGCGTAATGCTCTTTATGTTTTTGCCACTTACTTTCATCATGGTACAGGTGTTTGTAGAGGCCCATAAGTGAACCGACGAAAACAATGCTTTCGATAGCATGCCCAACAAGATCAATTCCAGATATGCTACCGGTAATAAGATCTGTTTGCGCAGCTTTTTTTTGGGCTAGTTGTTCTTCTGCTAATTGAATATACTCTTGTACAGCTTCTTCGCTATAGCTAATGCCTGCATTAGTAAGTGCTTTAATGACATCAGGTTTACCTTTTTTGATTGCTTTTTCAATCTCATCAGCGTGTAGCGCTGAGAGGCTTACCATCGCGATGGAAAGTGCACAAAGTGTCTTATTCATAGTATTCCTTTTGTAGTTGATGAATAGTAATACACAGATTAAACTGATGATAGTCTATCCTATTTTTCACTTATTTCTAGTATTTCTTTAATATCAGTATACGTTAAAAGTAGCCGTTGTTGAAGTGCCTTACTTAATCGCACAAGTGTTCGTTTATTTCGCTCAAGGAGGGTGCGAACTTCCGCTTGGCACGCCCGCAATAGTCGTTTTGCTTCTTGTTTGGGCTGCACAAGTTCTTGTTTGGTGAAATCTTCTTCAGTGAGGCCATTAAAGATATGTGCCTCAAGTACTTTTAAGGCTTCTCTTGTATCTTCAGGGTGATAGCTCCGTGTTGATGAGCCAAGTAACACTTCTTCCGCAATGGCGCCAGCTAAGAGCATTTTTGCCTTCACTAGTGGTGATACGCTGATAGTAACTGCTTCAGATGTATGCGAAGTAAACAGATGCCCATAGGTTATTTTTGATTGGTCATGTGCTTGATGAACATCATCGACCATATACCGCTTTTCTTCGATTTTTGCCCATTGACCTCGGGTAGTAACAAATTCAACCCGCTCCTGCAGTTCATGCTCATGCAAGATCGCAAGTAATGCATGACCAGCATGGTGCGTAGCAATGAGCTGATGAGCGTGTGGTGTCAACGGCGGTTTTTCATCAAATCTAATGCGGTAAATCTGTTCATAGATCGTACCTAAGAAATCTTGTTGTCTAAGGGCTCTTTTTTCATGACGAGCTATAAATCGCGCGCTTTTAACTATCATGTCAAGGTCACCATGAGAGCATCCTTCAGTAAGGCGGCCGAGTTGATCAAGATCAAAATTTTCGGTGCTGATTGCATTATATTGGCACATGACTGCAAAGAACTCTTTGCGGAGCTCAAAGGTTGGCTTTTCAAAATGAATTTGGTGACCAAATCTGCCCGGTTTTAAGAGTGCATCATCAAGAGCATAGGGTCTATTTGTTGCTGCAAGAACAATTACGGCGTCACCAACACCAGTAGATTGCAGTGATTCAGTCATGGTAAGGAACTGAGAAAGTACCTCACCTCCTTCTTTTACCTGAAGCGGTAAGTTATGAAGTTCATCTATAAAGAGTACACATGGTGCGTTACGTTTTGCATCCTCTAAGATACTCTTAATGCCATCAGAGCTCCATTTTATTTCTGACCATTTTATTGCTTTAAACGCAAACTTTTTATCCATTCCTTTTTTATGCATTTCTTGGTTTAAGGTGCCACACAAGGCATTGGCAAGAAGCGTTTTGCCACAACGTGATGGACCGGTAAGGAGAATTCCTTTTTCAAGGCCACTCGCTGAGCGATCAAACGTTTCTGGTTCAATAACATATTGAACAATATTTCTCATCTGAGCAATCTGGCTATCAAGCCCAATAAGACGTGGATCATCAAGGGTAATGTCAGGATGTTTATAGTGACCAACCGTAGGAGTGATGGTGAATCCTTTAAGCTGAGCCCATTCTGGTCGTAGGCTAGCTTTTAGATGGTCAATGTGCTCTTTTAGTGGATCATTAAAGAGGAGATAGGCTGCTCCTGCAATGATCCCAAAAACTAATTTTTTTTCTTTTGAGTTTAAGAGATCTGCAAGCGTACTATTTGGTCTCGCTTTTTTTGGTGGATTTTTTATATCTTCCGGCATTTCATCTTCTCTTCCATACCAGCTGATCGCTTTATGGCCTTCAGGATCAAGGAACTTTGATGTGCCAATTTTTCGTTTTAGCCAATTAAAACCAGGCAGCGGCTCTTTTGTTTGTAAACCAGGAAGAACATTTGAGAAGAAATACTTGTAAGGAGTAAAATACATAATGGCAGCAGAGAGCCCAAAAAGTCGCGGTAGTTGTTCTAAAGTATCAGTAATGCCATACCGATTGTTAATCTTATCAAGCCAGCGAGCAACTTTATTAGTAGTAGTCAGTCCTAGAGTGCTTATCTTGTGATGTATGTCAAGAAAGAGCTTATTATTACTGTCAAGAAGGGTGCCTATGAGGTTATACGCCTTTTGCTGTTGCTGTGGGGAAAGTGAAGAAGAAGGGCTTTGATCGTGCATAATAGGCTGTTCAAAGGAACGGAGATCTTCAAGATTCTGTTCGATAGTCTCACACACAAAGTGAGCAAAAGCATTAATGGTCTGAAGAAGAGCAATAAGTGATTGTTCAGATTCACTAGCATAAACTGCTTGTAAGTCCCGTATCAGTCCAAGCTGTTGTAGTACCCAAAGGCGTATTTCTTGCTTTTTGCCGGTAGCCGTAATGGCGCCTCTATTAACAACTTGGCCGAGGTACTCTAGTGAGCCAGAGAGCTCATCGAGCTGCTTGGAGGCCTTGGTATAATTCTCTCGTAAGAGAGCTTTTGTAGAGGGAAAACCGGTAGTGGAACCTATGGTACCACTGATAAGAACAAGAACGCGGAGTAAATGCTTCTTCATGTTTTTTGACCTTTTTGTTGAACCTGATGTGGTCTGTAGTATACTATAGTATTAAGTGTAAAAGGAGGCTCATCTTTGTCAAAAGGGTCTAAAAGCCTCTTTTTTGATTACAAAAGGACTTTTTTATGAATACTCGCAATATACTACTCATCTTTTTTGCCCTTGTAGGGGCAGCAATTGTGGGTGCTCTGTATTATCAAGCCCATAGAAAACAGCTGATAGTCAAGATGGATCTTCTTAAAAAGGTTGATGCCATTATACCGATTGCTGTCATTGGTTCAGGGCCTGCAGGACTAAGTGCTGGGCTCTATGGTGCTCGAGCTGGTCTTTATACCGTAGTATTTGAGGGAACGAAGCCAGGGGGACAACTTACAGAAACGACCTATGTAGAGAACTGGCCAGGTATTCCAAAGATGCTTGGAACCAAAATTATGGATCAAAGCAGAAAACAGGCTCAATCTATGGGAGCTTTAACCGTGCAAGACTCTATTGCTGAGGTTGATTTCTCATCCTGGCCCTTTACCCTCAAAACTGATGAGGGGCATATCGTCAAGGCATTAACCGTTATTATCTGTACCGGATCATATCCACGCATGTTGAGCCACGCAGAAACGGTGCCGGGAGAAGTTGAATACTGGGGTAATGGGGTGACTTCTTGCGCGGTCTGTGATGCGCCATTTTATAAAGGTAAAAAAGTTGTTGTCATTGGTGGGGGTGATTCAGCAGTAGAAGAAGCGACCCTTCTTACCAACTATGCGAGTGAAGTGATCATGCTGGTACGTAAGGATACATTAAGGGCCGCTGCTGCGATGCAAGAACGACTTAAGGACTATCCAAAAATCTCCGTGCGCTATAACACTAAGGTAACAGAAGTACTAGGTGATGGCACCGCCGTTACGGGAGTACGCATCTTTGATAGTAAGAAAAAAGAATCTTCTATTCTTTCTATCGATGGGGTATTCCTGGCTATTGGCCATGAGCCAAAAACTGAGCTATTTAAAAAATGGTTATCACTTGATAATAATGGGTATATCCTTCTTAAGGGCCGTACCCAGAAGACGTCTCTGCCTGGAGTGTTTGCTGCAGGCGATGTAGCTGACCATGTATATAAACAAGCTGGTGTTGCTGCTGGTAATGGCATTAAAGCAGGGCTTGAAGCTATTGAGTTCCTACAGGATCATGGGTTTACTACAAAGGTTGCTCAGCAACTTGAGCGGAAGTATTATGATTCAACCCCGGAAGAGGATCTTAAGGAGCTACCTAAGATCGTAACGAATTTTGATTTTGATGCACTCGCCAATAAGCATACCTGGATTGTTACCGAAGTTGGTGGAGAGCAATGCTCTGGATGCTCTGTCTTAAAGCCGGTGGTTACCTCTGTTGCCGCTAAACTTTCAGATAAAGCCTACTTTACCTACATTGATCTTGATGATGATCCAAAAGAACTTATTAAACGGTTCAAGCTTAAGGCTATACCAACGATTCTTGTCTTTAAAAAAGGAAGCATGGTAGGGCGCTATGATCAGCAATTGTTTAGTAAGCGAGAATTATACCGGGTGCTTAATGCATTGATAGAGCAGTAGGCCGATAGAAATAATAGTATATACTGTATAAGAATGAATACTTGGCTGCATTGCTTTTATATAAGGAGTATCATGGTACGAAAAATTATTCTACTCAGTGCACTTATTTTGCCACTCTCTTTATATGCGGGAACAAAAAGACCAGAAGACATCTCCTACGCTACTAAGACTGCCCAAGAGGTGCGAGCTTGCGCAGAAATTTTTGCAGGCTCAGTAGCTGCTGCGTGCATCTATGGCATTTTGCATGATCAGGTCACCGCACGAATCTGCCCTGAATATTTTACGCAGGGCTTTCACCGAAGAAATGTCGAGTTCGGCTTTCCAAATGGTTGGCTTAAAAATGCTTACCACAGATTCTCCTACAAAGCTTGGTCTCATATGGGGTATTATTATTGCAACCTGGTGGATGGGTGCCGGTCTTAGTATTTCTATTATGGCATCTGCCCGTATTGGCTCATATCCAAAGCTGCGCATGAAAGATCTCATAAAACCAACGGCCCTTGCTCTTTGTGCGATGGGGCTGTATGGCTTGAAAGAAGGATTTAAGGGATATAGGTTAGCCAAATCAGGAAGTCTTCGACTTGACCAGGAAGCCTGGAGAGCATGGGGGACTCCTGATGAGTCGATGATTGGGTTTATCACCGATTCATTTGCACACGTTGCAGCGTACAAAAGCGGCGTGTATGCAGCTGTTGGTCTAACAGTATGGACTCTCTATAAGAGGTACAAGAAGAGATACAAGCTGCGAGGAACTTCATAAAAAAAGATCTCTCTTACTAGCTGAGACTTTCCTGGATGTTTACTGTTGAAGAGTCACTAGAAGATACCAGGCAGATGCTCTATAGAGTGAGAGTTGCACAATGGCCACGCATAGTTACTTATGCAGCTACTAAGCAGCAAGCACTTGCCTATATCGCTGACCTTCTAAAAGAGGTACTAAGTGATGGTATAGCCACAGGATATCTTATTCCAGAGCCAGGTGTTTCTTAAGCCTTGCCTCATCAACATCACCATTCATGCTACGAGGAGAAAGACTTATTTTTCTTTTTCTGAGTGTTGCACTGTGCAATGCCTAGGTGTTATACTAGTAATAATTAACCCATGTAAAACCGGTAGAGGCACCTGTGAAACGCTTTGGAATCTATGTAAGCATGCTCTTAATCCCCTTGGGGAACGTTTTTGCTGAGCGAGCTTTTTTGTCGCAAGATACGACAAAAAAAAAGAAGCAGCAAACCATGAAATTCTTTAATCATGCTACCGAAGAACGGGTAACCTTTCAGTCACGAGAGAGCGTTGACTCTGATAAAAAAATCACGAGAAAAGGTATCTTACTTAAACGGCCAGATGCGCAGGCTACGGTCTTAATCTGTCATGGCTTTTCTGCCGATAAATATGATGTAAGCTTTTTGCATATGCTCTTTAATGAATATAATAGTATGACGTTTGACTTCAGGGCGCATGGTGAGGATACGCAAGGCCAAGAGTGTACGCTTGGAAGAAATGAGGCATTTGATGTGATGGCTGCTTCAGCCTTTTTAAGAAATCATCCTGAATGTAAAGGCAAACCGCTCTTCATTTATGGATTTTCTATGGGTGCCGTTGCTTCCATTATTGCCCAAGCGAGTGATAGCGGCGTCTGTGATGCAATGATTCTTGATTGTCCCTTTGATTCAAGTGATAAGCTCTTAGAGCGAGGTCTTGAAGAATGTAAAATGAATGTCTTTGGTTACCGTGTACGAATACCAGGTGCAGAAATGTTTAAGAAGCATGTCTATAGTCCTTATGTGCAATCATTTCTTAAGAAAATGCTGAGAACCTTTACTCACTTTGATGATAGTAATATAACATTCAATTTACAGCCTATTTATCCTGAAGAAGCAGTAAAATACGTTGAGGTTCCTTGTTTCTTTATAGGCTGTGTTAATGACAAAAAAGCGCCTGAAGAGGCTGTTTTATCAGTATATAGCGGTGCAAAGGGATTCAAACGTTGTTGGATTGACCCAGATGGCTGGCGCCATTTTCATACGATTTTTCGACAAATGCATAAATATTTTTATCGAGTCGATAAGTTCATCAAGAGCATTCTTGATGGTTCATATAAGAATAAACCACAAGAGAAGATAAAAAAAGATCTGCCCTATTGTGTATTAACTGCTGACAAGAGGCCTGAAACTGTGGTACACTCTTCTGGTGAAATGAAAACCACGAAGAGAGGAACACATGATACACGTATCGTTAGCAACTAATCTAATCACCGACCGAACCTGTCAAGCCTATGTCTTTCTTACACGCCATGGCTTTGACTTTGCTCGATTAAATGAAACAGCAAAGCACATCTTTCCCCATTTTGCACAGGCAGTTAAAGAACGAGGCTTTACTGGCAAAGCAGGTAGCTCACTAATCATTAATGGTATCTTTAATGATCGAGCAGTCTATCTTATTTTTATAGGCCTTGGCGACCAGCCTGAAACAAAAGCTGGTGGTTATGGTGCCATAGAAGACTATCGACGAGCACTCGGTGCAATGGTGCGTATCGCTGAGTCTCATAAACTTTCAAGTTTTACGTTTGATCTTCCAGATCCTGCTGTACTCAATATT
This sequence comes from uncultured bacterium, assembly GCA_963711045.1. Classification (GTDB taxonomy): domain Bacteria; phylum Babelota; class Babeliae; order Babelales; family Babelaceae; genus PRDV01. The sequence goes on from CAVQCM010000001.1 coordinate 45,373, forward strand.
TCCTATGAAAAACTGGCAGAAGAAACATCGACCTTCTTACATAAAGCGTCTTACCACTTTGATCAATTCATTACCAATCCAGAGCGTAAATATCACTGGAGTATGGATGCGATTATTGGCGTTAATAAGCAGTTTGAAGATGAAGTGCAGCGGGGCCTTGATGTTGGTTTGTGTATTGCTGATGCTATCAATCAAGCTCGCTACTGGTGCGATATGCCACCATCTCAGTTGCCTCCAATAACATTTGCTGAACAAGCCAAAGAAAAAGCTGAAGAATATGGCCTTAAGGTAACCGTATTACATGAACATGATATTCGTTCCCTTGGTATGGGTGGGGTAGAAGGGGTCTGTAAAGGCTCAGTTAATGTACCACGTGTCGTTATCTCCGAGTATGTATATGATAAGGATGCCCCTACCATTGCACTGGTAGGAAAAGGGGTAACGTATGATACGGGAGGGCTCTGTATTAAGCCAGCGGGAAGCATGCTTACCATGAAAGATGACATGGCAGGTGCAGCGGTAGTATTAGCCACCATGCAGGTGATAGCACAGCTTAAGCCATCAGTAAATGTAGTGGCGGTCGCGCCAATGGTAGAAAATATGCCAGGTGCTGCGGCCCAGAAACCGGGTGATGTTATTACGACTTACAATGGTAAGACCATTGAGGTAGTAGATACTGACGCCGAAGGACGTTTGATTTTAGCTGATGCTCTTGCCTATGCTATTGAAAAATATAAGCCATCAGCTCTTATTGATGTTGCTACCTTAACGGGTGCGATGGCCTATTCGCTTGGCGTGTTTTATGCTGGACTATTTACGCAGCATGATCAGTTTGCTAAACGCTTAATTACGTCTTCACAACGCTCTGGTGATCAACTCTGGCGTATGCCACTTGATGATGACTATGCACCAGCTATTAAGTCAGATATTGCTGATGTTAAGAATGTTGGCTCACGTAAATATATGGGTGGTTCTATTACTGCCGGCTTATTCTTAAAAGAATTTGTGACACCAGAAACACCATGGGTGCATCTTGATATTGCCGGTGTAGCATTTGGTGTGCCTGATCTTACCTATATCCGACCAGGAGCAACCGGGTGGGGTATTCGTATCTTGACAGATTTTGTGATGCACTGGGAACCATTTAAGTAATGACCATGGTATCTGAATAGTACCGTTCCTCTTGGTTGTTATAAACAAAGTTGATGATCAGCCCAAGCATGATAAGGTTGCACAGGAGTGCTGAATTACCGTAGCTAATAAACGGTAATCCTAGACCCTTTGTGGGTAGCAGTCCTGTCGCAACAAAGAGATTTATAAGTGCTTGTAGCGTGGTGAGTATGACATAGCCGATAGTAGTGTAAAAGCTAAAGGGATCGGTTAAATTACGAGCGATTCTTAGTCCAGTGTAGAGAAACAGAATAAAGAGAGCAATAAGAACAGTTGCCCCAAGAAATCCGGTTTCTTCAGCGATGATAGAAAAAATAAAGTCGGTATGTTGCATCGGTAAATAAAAGAATTTTTGCTTTGACTGTGCGATCCCAACCCCAGTAAACTTCCCTGAGCCGATTGCTATAAGTGACTGAATTATCTGAAAACCGGCGCCTTGTGGGTCTTCCCAAGGATTTAAAAATGATAATACTCGTTGCAATCTATAAGGCTTCATTAGTACTAAGAGGCCCGCAACCGGTAGCAAGCTACTGAGAGTAATGGCGAGATGTTTTACACGGCATTGGCCTATAAAGAGTACCATGAAGGTAGTTATCGACAGGGTAACAGCTTGTCCGAAATCTGGTTGCTTTAGCAGGAGCAGCGCAGTTATGCCAAGAACGCTTAGCACAGGTAAGTACCCATGGGTAAATGACTGGAGCTTATACTGCTTCTTTGCTATCAGGTGGCCTAGGTATACCACATAGGCCATCTTGAGAGCTTCACTTGGTTGAAAGCCAAATCCTGCAATAAAGATCCAGCGTTGAGAGCCATGAATTGATTGTCCAAATCCCGGAATAAAAGTGAGCACTGTCAAAAAAAGTGCCCCCATAAATCCCCAGGGAACAAGCTTCTTTATATACTCAAGTGGGATGAACCGAATAATGATCATGGCTATGAGACCCAGAACGAGCCCAGCAATTTGCTTACGTAGGTAATAATCAGCTCTGCCAAGTCTTTCAAGAGCATACACTGAACTTGAAGAATAAATAAAGACCATGCCAATAATGACACATATCATGGAGATGCTAATAAATGAAAATAAGGAAGAGTTCTTTTCAGAGTGTACCATTGTCGTGATCCTTTCAATTACTAAGAGTACCCTGAAAAACATAAGAAAGAAAGCATAAGCTGCTTCAAGCAAGAGCAGTGGGCTTATTGCAGATGAGCATGGTTATATTGAGGCAAAGGTTGGTAGTGCTCTTTAAAAAGGGCGCTAAATGGTTTTCTCTTGAGCTGTTATACAGTATGTTAATGCTAAGAAATTATCGTGAATAGTTGTGCGTTAAGAGCAGATCGTGACTTTTTCTAAAGATTTTTCTCTGGTAAACAAGAAAGGCTTTTAATGCCTTTTCGGCGCATTGTTGAGAATGAAACAACACAGGTATTACGCTAACTTGTGATGAATGTAAAAGAGCTTTTGCCGCATGAAGGTCATCTTCTGCATAAGCTAGCCAAAGCTCATGCTTTTGCGTAAATCTGGATACCTTCACGTTTTACCTTATAGCACAAAGCCATCTCATCTTCTGAAAGCACATCAAATTCTTCTTCGCTATACTATAAAATATCTTTTGATAAACTACAGTTGAAAAGCGCTGAATAACCCTTTACAATCATATTATGGCGATTAGAGGTTAGTTTTTCTACGACGATGAGAAGGTCGAGATCGCTATCGTTAGTAGGATTTCCCCAGGCGTATGAGCCAAATACATATATAGCTCTAGGGTTGTACGTTTCAATTAATTTTTTCTTAACTATCTGGATTGTATTCTGGCTAATCATGATAATTTCCTTATCTTTAAGGTTAGCATAAGTATATCACCGTTTTTTGCCCTAAATCAAGCTCTTAGATAGTCAATTAGCTTACATTCTTGCAAAACATAGATGCTTACAGCAGCTTGGCTTCAAATGTTATTGAACGGTAACATGAATCTTTAATATATCGCTGAGTCGATAGGTCTAGTGTCTCTCATAAATAGCTCTAGATAAGACTCATAATTATGTGAGCGCAATATGTGTCGGCAATATAACTTTATAGAAGGACAATCCAAGAGGTAGAATTATTGCGCTCCAATCTCTTCTTTTTAACCGAGCCAAATCTTGAAAAGATTGATTTTTCAGGGTTTTATAGTTTTTTTGACCGAGCGCAATAATGCAGAGGTTCTTAGTTTTTAAATTATATTATGCAGTCTGGGTTGTATCAGTTTTCAGATACTTATGCCATTGGTAGCCAATGAGTAAGCAGGCAAACACGGCGAGTGAGCTAATGCCTGCTATAAAGGCCCGCACTTTCATTTTAAGTTATCCTTCTAAAGAGCGGAAACTCTGTCCTTTAGGGCAGAGAGGAAGCGCTTGTTAAACGCTACTATAGGTATATCCATCACTTTTATGAATAATCTTGCAGTGTGAATGTTTAATTCCCTGTACTACGCTCGATGGCGTTGTACTATTAAAATAGCCACTTGAACGTAAGGCAACTTTACCTCTATAGGTACCTTGTTTTTTGCCTGATGGAACATAGGTTCTTTTACCATATCACCAGTTTGATACCCAAACTGCTTTTTTGCTTTCTTAGGTCCTGTTCGTGGAAAGCCATATCTATCAACACGACACATTTGTCTTGAGCCATGACCGGTAGCTTTTACCAGAAGTGGCGTACCTAATATAATAAGCTTTGTAGGTGTAGATGATCCTACACATGCAGCATCATGCCAGTGAGTTTTTTCAAGGCCTCTTTTCGTTCTATTATACTTAAGGGAAGAGTGATTCCTATACTATATCGTTTCATGAGAAGCTCATTATGCTGAAAAAAGCTTAATAAAAAAATGATTGTTCCATACAAATGTTCTCAATGATTATTCGCTAAAGTGAGTGCGGTATATGCGAGCTATGAGCAAGGCTGATACCACACCTCCTGCAACAATCAGTGTACCAGTTATTGGGTTCAAAAGCGACCGCCTTCGTGGTACAAACTTTTGTGTAGGCGTTGATGTTTTTTGTGGTATGGCTTCCTCTGTGTTTATTAGGTTAGGCTCATTAGGTGGTGACGTGGCAGGTGAAGTAGATTGTAGCGGTTTTTGTGGTATCAGTTCCTCTGACTTTTTTAGACCAAACTCTCGTAGATAGTTCATTGCAGCTTCAGAACAATTACCATTGGTACATACGACATCAAGAGGAGTTTCACCAGCATGATTAACGGCGTTCTGGTCAATATCTTCATGTAAGAGGTAGTCAACAATTTTTTTGTCGGTACCAGAGCCTAAAAATGCTACATGAAGAAGCGTATTGCCATCACTGGTTACCTGTGATGAAAGAGGAATGTTTCTTGAGGCAAGTTTCTCAATAGCGCGATCAAAGTCCTCAAGATTGCTTTGACGTATCGCGGTAAAGAGTAGTTGACTAATGTTTTCATCGTGTTGATCATTATTCGTTTGTTCCATTCCGCAAAGACTGGTTCCCGTCAGAAGAAGCGCAGCGAGAATGTTTTTCATAAAAGTCTTAGGAAGCATCTTTTCCCGATTTTTTGTGATAGACCCACCATGCATAGAAGCTAATCGTTGCTAGTAAAATAGAGCCAGGTAGTACGTACCTCTTAAAGAATATAGGCTTCTTATCAGAGGGTCTTGCTGGATCATCCTGCTGAGGCTTTTCCTGAGCGCTTGGTTGAGACATTCTTTCATGAGTTGGTATTTTTAGTGCAGTAATCATAGGTTCATAACGCAATTCTTGCGCGATTTGATAGGGGTTTTTGCCCGTATTGTTTGGCAGTAAGGGATCACAGCCCTGATCTATTATATAGAGTGCGGTAGCGGGATCTCCCTGTGCAAGAACAAGTTGGTGCAATAGGGTGTTACCGGTAGGGTAATGCACTACATCTGCTAAGTCACACCCCATACGATATTGTCTTCTGTCGTTGGTCCTTTGTATATCTTTAATTGATAGGCTTGCCGCCTGGGTATACAACAGCTCGAGGTGACAGTTCACTTCGTGATCATACGTTTGACCGGAGTGACGATTTGAGAACTCTCTTGGAGTGAAGTTCTCTGGATATTGGACAAAAAATGGATCACTTGCTGCTAAAGAGGAGGCAAGGCCAATAAGTAGAATGACTATTTTGTTCATATATATACCTTTTTAATGAGTGTTATACACCATTAAAGTGTACCAGTATCTTGTTAATTCTCAAAATGGTCCTCATATAAGGTTTTTCTTGATCAATGGCTGGCAATGGAGTATCATAATGCCAGCATAGAAAGGATAAAGTGAAATGGACTATGTAGCACAGTACTGTACAAAGGAATCATTGCGAGATTTCTTAGCGTCGCTTGATATACGGCAGTCCTCAAAAAAGACCTACGAACGACAGTTAAAAGAGTTTTTTGGTTGGTGTAAGCGGTATAATATTACCAGGCTTGAGCGGGAAGATCTGCTTAACTATAAAACCTATCTTTCAAAAGATAAATCACTTGCGGCCTTTACTATATCTGGGTATCTTACAGCGGTGCGGCGGTATTTTGAATGGCTTGAGGTGTACCAAAAGCATCCGAATGTTGCTCGGGGTATAAAAGGCCCCAGCAGAAAGCGGGGCTTTAGAAAAGATTCATTAACTGTCGACCAGGCTAAGGGCATTTTATCATCCGTAGATAAGTCTACTTTAAGTGGTAAACGAGATTTTGCGCTCATAAACTTGATGATACGTACTGGTCTACGAACCATTGAGATTGCTCGAGCACAACGGGAGGATATCTCTCATCAGGGCGGTGAGACGGTACTGTTTATTCATGGGAAAGGGCGAGATGCTAAAGATGAGCTTGTTCTCTTAACTGAGACAACACTAGCGCCTATTATGGAATATCTGCACGAGAGGGGTAGTATTAAAGGAGAAGATCCTCTATTTGCTTCGCATAGCACTAAAAATTTTGGTGAGCCGTTAACCACGAGGTCAGTGTCTCGTATTGTTAAAACACATTTGCAAAGAAATAATCTTGATGATGCTCGTCTAACAGCCCATAGCTTACGCCATACTGCCGTAACGCTGTCATTGCTTGCTGGCGCAACACCCCAGGAAGCTCGTGCTATGGCGCGTCATGCTGATATTAATACGACGCTGATTTATGCTCATAATATCAATAGGATTAAGCAGGCTCCTGAGAAAAAGATAGATGAGATTCTCGAGTAGCTAATCAAGATAACAATGCCAAGCTCATTGAAAGTACGGTATAGGTATACTTTCTTGCTCAATCATGGCTGAACGAGCAGTGCATGTGGAATTGGTTGTCAACTTTTCATCAGCTGCTTACTCATAGATTTTCAAGAGATAACTCCCTGAATATTTCAAGGTGTTGGGCAACTAATAGCATAGGAGTTAATTTCCTAATAGCTTCATGTGAGTTTGAGCATCTTGCTAGTGCCAGGTGCCTCGCTAATGATCATCCCAAATACATTGAGTCCTATAATAAGCTAGCAAAACAAGAAGATGGTTTGCTACGATATGTCTGCTTTCATAAATGGCAGTATTTACTCAATTTACTTAAAAAGGTCGAGACGTATCAAGTAATAGAGGCAACTCTTTGAGCGCATCTACAAATGGAATGATGTTAGTATCTTCTAGTTTATCTCGCTGAGTGCCGGTATGGAGAATATGGATTATCGCATGTGGGTAATCTTTTTTAAAGGCTCTGAGTCCTTTACCGGTTTTATGGGTGACAATGGTAGCGCTGGTAAGAGCGAATGCATGAAGGCCCCTTGGGCCGTTTAATATAAAGGGCACATCAAGGCCAGCAAACGTTTGCCAGAAGTGAATGGTATAGCCAAGGCTATAGTAATCATTTATGGCACGCGCGGATTGCAAGAACAATGTTCGCAATGCCGCGCCTGCCATCTCTCCCTCTTGTTTAACTGGTCCCATAGACCGCAGGGCATTATAAATGCCGGTATCAAAAAAGTAAAACTTGTTGTGAGCGATAATTTTTCTTTGCGCATTGTGGGTAAAGGGAGTAACCTTAACGCCAAGTAGCAGGTCCTCTAAAATATCATAATAACGAGCGACCATAAGCCTATTAAGAGAAAGCTCTCGTGCTAACTCTGAGACATTGATTACGGCTCCTTGCGAACCGCTAGCTCTCTCTAAAAAACGGGTAAAGCCACTAATATTTCTTGTTAAGCCAGCTTGGACTACTTCTTCATTTATATAGTCTCGAATATAGTTAGCAAAGTATCCTTCTTTGATTTCTGGCAAGGCAACTGCTGGTAAGAGTCCATCTTTAAGTACTCGCTTTAAATGAAACTCTTGTTCAATTTCTTGAATAATAAGGGGGTGCATATGGTAGATGAGTGCTTTGCCAGAAAGAACGCTGCTCTTTTTTCGCAGAGCATGTCTACTTGATGCGGTAAGCAAAAAGCGGTATCGCTTAGTAGTAATCAGCGAATTAACCACTTCAAGAAGTTCCGGAATGCGCTGTATTTCTTCAATCACAATCCACCCGGTGAAAAAGGGCGTAATTAAGCTATCTAAACGCTGAGGATCTCCTAAGAGGTATACATACGTCTCATAGTCCTGAAGGTCTATGAGGATTCGTTGTGGTATCTGTTTTTCAATCCAGGTTGATTTTCCGGTACCACGAGCACCGATGAGAAAAATGCTGTGCGGGCCAGCGAGCGGTAAAGATAGAATTCTGTTATGCATATAATCATTTTTACATAAAATATGATACCTTCATGATCATTTTTACATATTTTTACTTAGTTGGCAAGAAAAATAATAGTTTGAGGCAACGAGCGTTGTTGTACATACACTTGTTACTTGTCCTGCTCAACAAGTTACTGTTTAGTGAAATGCGCAAACGTCAATTATCTTTGCCGCATTTTGGATGCAACAAGTAATAAATGGGTAAGTGATAAAAAGATATGGTTCTCAATAGCAATCTCCGATTAAAAAATAGACGTGAGTTAACCCTAAGCGTTACCGGAAAAAAGGTTGTTAGCAGTAATGTTTTGTTCCCCAGCAATGTACAGGTTTACCTAAACAGCGACATCCTCATAAATGGCAGTATTTATGATAAAGCGGTAAAATCATGAAAAAGTGAGCATTTCCCCTATTTTCAGCAAAAGCAGATATTTGCATCGAGGGGGTCAAAATGCCGATCTGAAGATATAAATTAAATAGTTAAAGGTGGTTGTTTGGAGGCAACAAAGAGCTTAGGATAACCGTTTAAGTACCTGTTTTTCCTGTCTATTATCGTATACTGTTTACCTAATGCTTACTGCTCTGTATCTCATTAATCTACTAAATGACACAAGCCTTCAACTTCTCATAAGTGATACTTTGGTTTGCATGGCAGTCTATAAAAACCTGAACTTTTCTGTAGAAAACGAAAGGGCATGGCAGAGTGGGATGATGTCCCCAAAAAGTATAAACTAGCTTTCTTACAATTTATCAACTCTTGGCACAATCCTTTATGAGGTACGCATTTTTCAATGTGTCATTTAAAATATCCTTCTGATAGGTTTCGATGAATGTAATAGTTACTATGAACAAAAGATAAAGTAATAGGAATTTCCTGTCAAACTATTGACTTTAAGACATGTAAAAAATTACAATTAGAAATATGATATTGATAATGTAAAGGAGAATATATGAGAACTAAGGTAACTGTTTTAACCCTATTGGCAGTACTTGTAAGTGGTACTACCTTTCTAGAAAGTAGACGAGGCGGCCGCGGCGGTGGTGGTACCCGAATGGGAGGTGCTGGTCGTAGCAGGGGTGGTGCTCGAATGAGTAGTCGTCCAAGTCGCCCAATGGGAAGACCAGCAACTAGACCAAGTCGCCCAAGCGGTGGACGTCCAAGTAGACCTGGTGGCAGACCATCAACAAGGCCAAGTCGCCCAAATGGTGGACGCCCAGGAAGTGGTAGACCTGAGAGACCAATCAGACCAGAACGACCAAATAGACCTGGTGGCAGACCAGAACGACCAGGGAGACCTGGTGGTAGGCCAGATCGTGGACGAGGTGGTTATGGTAGAGGAGGTTATCACCGTGGCTATGGTTATGGAAGATATGGCTATGGTGCCTATTGGGGACCATTACTTATAGGTAGTGCACTCTATACGACACCACTCTTTGATTACACATCAGATGCCTATTATTCAGATTATGATGATTGCTACTATGATGTACAAGGTACCCTGGTATGCTACATTGACGGCACCTGGTATAATGTCCGCGAATAACGCGTTTTCCCAAGATGATACAAGGTCGAATGGATTCCCTATTCGGCCTTTTAGTAAAAACAAAAAGATTCAATGAGAAAAACCATTGAGATTGCTACTTTGTTTTTGTTACAATAATAGTAGTAGATGCGTATAAAAAAATATAAAGGAGATGTAGTAATGAAGTCTAGAATTTCAGTAATTGCTTTACTGGTAGCCCTATTTGTTTCTTCTGTAATTGAAGTACAAGCAAGAGGAGGCGGGCGTCGTGGCGGCGGTGGCGGTCGAGGTGGTCGTATGTCTGGTGGCCGACGTGGCGGAGGCTATCGTATGGGCGGTAGAGGTGGCTATCGTGGTGGTAGACGTCCTTATGCTCGTCGTGGTCGATGGGCAGGCCGTGGGTATAGACGAGGTCGTGGACGTGGTTGGTATGGTGGTGGCTACGGGTATGGCTGGGGCCCATCATTGTATGTTGGTGCCGGCGGGTATGGTTATCCATACTATGACGACTGCTATTATGATGTCTATGGCAACCTGGTATGTCCAGTTGAACCTGGTCTTGGGTTTGGCTTTACTATTTAATGCATGAATTATACAGAGAGCTCTTAGGAGCTCTCTTGTTCTTTAGAGAGCTTAAGCTTCTCAACGAGCGACCTAAAATGGGCACCCCGTTCTTCATAGTTGCTATATAGGTCATAACTTGAGCCAGCTGGAGAGAGTAATACTACTTCACCAGGTTGCGCAAGAGAAACAGCTGCATTAAATGCTTGATCAAGTGTTTGATGGCTAGAGGAAGCAATTCCTGCCACGAGACATGCTTCATGCAGTTCAACAGCTTCTTTACCAAAACAGGTTACTGAGCGAATAAAGGGCTCAAGGCGTTCGACCGCATCTTTTCTTGCTATTCCTTTTGACAAGCCACCCATAATGAGGTGGATTGGCTTATTAAGAGAGGCAGCGGCTGATATGGTTGCTTCAATGATGGTAGCCTTAGAGTCGTTATAAAAAAGGGTATTTTTATGGGCCCCGAGAAACTCTATGCGATGTCCAGGTAGTTCAAATGGCTTAGAAATGAGTTGATGAGATTCTACATCGAGTCCCAGTATATCACAGAGGGTGAGGACAAGAACTCGTGTGTCAGGAAGTAAGACTGATACATGCTCTAGGGTAGATGGCGCAAGACGAAACTTATGCATTGATACTTTTCGTTGAGACATAGTACTATGAATTTGTGCAAGATGGTCCCCTTCAAGCACGTATACCAGGTCATTATCTACGAGTAGTTCCATTTCTTGCATGGTTGGGTAATGTGTAGAAAAAAAGATCATTGGCTGCTTGGATTGTTCTCTAAACGGATATATTGTTGACAAGGGGACAACGGCTTTATCTTGTGATGTTAATCGCTGAAAGAGTTGATATTTAGCCTTGAAGTAGTTAGCTAAGTTGCCATGGCGATCAAGGTGGTTTGGATAAAAATTGGTAAGTACGGCAAGGTCTGGTTTGAATTTTTTTGTATGCTCAAGTTGAAAGCTTGACACTTCAAGGAGTGCTGGACCTGTTGGGGTAGCTCTAAGTAGGTCAAGCATTGGATGGCCAATATTGCCTGCAAGTGAACAAGGTTTTTTATGAGCAGTAAGAATCTGATGGAGTACATTCACCAACGTTGTCTTACCAAGCGAGCCGGTGACGGCCATAATGCCATGACCCCATGCAGTAAAAAACAGGTCAAGTTCAGAAACGATTTTGTGGGCATAGTCTTTAGCTGGTGCAATAGAAACCCCAGGGCTTGGTACAATATGATCATTATCTGTACAAAAAGCCCGGAGGTCCGTATAGAGCGCAACTTGATAGAGCTCTAAAAATCTCAGCTCTTCTTTGGATAACTCACGATCATCATATACCGAAAGGGCGTAGCCTTTTTTATAAAGGTATTGTACTGCTGATTTGCCTACGATGCCAAGGCCCCAGATTCCCCATTTTTGCATACTGGTATCCTTTTGGTTTGTTTTTATAAGTATAGCAGATTTGGCAACCATTCTCTAGAGCGGCATCGGGCTAGCCAATGTTCAAGATTGGTGGTAGATAATTGAATTTTATTGCTGAGATATGGCGTTATTAATGCCGACGGCAAGAAAAAAAACCAAGGGAGGCCTAAGCCGTCCCTTGGTGAAAATCACGTGTAGTGTGTTTTATGATTTTTTTGGACCATCAAAAGATGTGCGTGGTTGTATCCTTTCTTTTTTTGATGATGTTTCAGATACTCGTGGGGTTGTTGCCTCTTGAGTCTCAGTAATCTGACAGCCTTTTTTAAGAAGATGCTCTTTTTGAGGAGCATTAATAGTTGTAGCGCAGGTGTCATTGATTTCAAATACGGCAAGGGTACTTGCTGACTCGGCGCCAAAAGGTGCATCGGCACTTGGTGCTACTGCTACAGGACTTTCAACAAAAAGATAGAACTGCTTTTGTTCTGGATCAACGGCAAGACCACTATAGTCTCCAAAACGAGTTCCTCGGAAGTAGAGATCCCCGTCGACAACTACCTGAATTGGCATGCGAACGGTTCCTTTTGGATCATCTTTTAATCGACCGGTATACCCAACAGATGGATAATTTTGCTCACCAGCAAATGCAAATGCTATACCCATGTTGCCTTCTTTATCAACATTGATAGCAGGAATCATCATTTCAATAACGCCGTTATCTACGTTTCCTTCTTGAACTAGGGTAACTTTTTCATGAGAAAAGAGACGTGAGATATCAAGTTGATACCATCGTACTATATTTCTCTGACAATCATCTGAAAAAGCTATATGAGTTACCCAAAGAGAGTCCTTCTTATCAATAACTCCGGTATCAATATATAAAGGTAAATAGTCTATCGGAAGAAGTTCGGGCAAAATGCAAGGCAAGCAACAAGTAACCAATGGCGGTTTTTGTGTCTGTCCTGGCATGCCACTAAAATCCTTGACTTTGACATCAGCATATTTAGGCACCGGATTAGAAAGAACATTCTCAATCCAGCGGATACGGATAGTATTACCACTAACAGGTTGACCAAATGGAATAGTTGGATCTGTTAAAATTGGCTGAACAAATAGTGCAGGTTGTTCCGCGCTACAGGTATCAAAGTGAGGTTGCACAGGGCCTAAGAATTGAAAGGAATTATAATCACTGATGCCAGTATCAAAAATCTGACTATACACATCAACTATTTGTTTACCAGATTGCTCACCTGAAAGAAGAGGTTCTTTTTTAAATGCAATTATTTGTTGGCTAACTGTTAAAAAATCATATGTAACAGCATTTGCTGATAAATAGAATGCATCCTTATCAACCGTGTGTTTTAGATAATCACTGAAATAACCTTCATCTTGATAGTTATAGACATAAAAATCTTTCACCGTGGATGGATGTGAATTCTTTGATACCGCAATAAAAATATTAGTCTTATCTGGTGTTATAAAAGGATTGAACGCGGTAATAAAAAAACGTTTGCTATGCTTATCATATACGGTCCATACATCAGCCATATAAGGATCGTTTGCTAACTGAGGAAAGTCTTGTGTGCTAAATAACCCTTCTATTTCTTCTGTGCCAACAAGAGGGATAGTAGAGATAAGTTCCAAACTATCTTTTTGATAAATTGAAACAGCCGGATTTACACAGAGAACTATTCTGTTATTCCCAACAGATAAGATAGAATCAGGAACGCCAGATGCTGAATTTTGGGGGACAATGTTCCCCAATTCAGTGTGACTAAGAAGTCCTGGTAGAACTGCCCTGGTTTGGATATCAATATTATTTTTCGTCTTATGACGATGTTTTCTGTTTTTTGCTTGTACCGTACTCAAGCTGAATACGACTAACACAGCGAGTATATAATTAGTGCTTTTCATCGAAAGCTCCCTTCTTTTTTTAGTAGTAAAAATATTCTTCTTCTAAGAGTTGCAACTAGCCTACGTATATGCCTCCTTTCTTACGTAAGTTTTTTGATATGGATCTTTATCCCTTTAATTTGATCTGCCACTCTTACCATGAGTCTAAAAAAAACAAAGTAGAGAGGTCAAGAGTTTAGCGCGTTATGCAAATTTATAGGAATAGATCACCACAAGAAAAGGTCAGCGGTTTTTTTGATAGTGTGTTTTTGCAATGGTATTGCACTGCTTATTTGCATAGATGCCGAGGCCCCAGGTTCCCCATTTTTGCATACTGGTATCCTATCGGTTTGTTTTTATAAGTATAGCAGATTTGCTATTATTCTCTTGAGCGGCAACGGACTTGCCAACTTTCAAGAGTTGCGGTTGATAGTTCAATTCAATTTCATTGCTGAGATAGGTATGATGCTATCAATGCCGACGGCAAGAAAAAAAACCAAGGGAGGCCTAAGCCGTCCCTTGGTGAAAATCACGTGTAGTGTGTTTTATGATTTTTTTGGACCATCAAAAGATGTGCGTGGTTGTATCCTTTCTTTTTTTGATGATGTTTCAGATACTCGTGGGGTTGTTGTCTCTTGAGTCTCAGTAATCTGACAGCCTTTTTTAAGAAGATGCTCTTTTTGAGGAGCATTAATAGTTGTAGCGCAGGTGTCATTGATTTCAAATACGGCAAGGGTACTTGCTGACTCGGCGCCAAAAGGTGCATCGGCACTTGGTGCTACTGCTACAGGATTTTCAACAAAAAGATAGAACTGCTTTTGTTCTGGATCAACGGCAAGACCACTATAGTCTCCAAAACGAGTTCCTCGGAAGTAGAGATCCCCGTCGACAACTACCTGAATTGGCATGCGAACGGTTCCTTTTGGATCATCTTTTAATCGACCGGTATACCCAACAGATGGATAATTTTGCTCACCAGCAAATGCAAATGCTATACCCATGTTGCCTTCTTTATCAACATTGATTGCAGGAATCATCATTTCAATAACGCCGTTATCTACGTTTCCTTCTTGAACTAGGGTAACCTCTTCATGAGAAAAGAGACGTGAGATATCAAGCTGATACCATCGAGGAATATATCTTTGGCAATCATCTGAAAGTGCCGTATGGGTTATCCACAAAGAAGTTGCATCAGCAATGCCCGTATTAAATGTTAGACGGGCGAAGTCAATAATGGGAGCAAGTTCAGGCAATACACATGGAAGGCAGCAGTTAACTAATGGTTGTTTTTGAGTTGGCCCTAGCTCACTACTCCTTGAAAACCTGGTAACCGTGACATCAGCATGTTTTAGAACTGGATTTGAAAGAATATTCTCAATCCAACGGATACGGATAGTATCACCAGAGATTGGCGCTCCCACAGGAACATCATTTGGGTTATCTATGCGTGCTTGTACAAACAATGCTGGACCTTGTTTGCTACATTTGGTAGTTAGGACGGGACCTAAAAATTGCGGTTCTGAATTTGAGAAGGAATCTACAGCAATAGCTGTATCAAGAATCTGATTATATACATCGAAGATCTGACCGCCAGATTGCTCACCCGCGAGAAGAGGTTCTTTCTTAAAGGCAATTATTTGTTGACTGACTTCGGTTCCTTCATAATTAAAAGCATTTGCTGATAAATAGAATGCATCCTTATCAACAGTATGTTTTAGATAATCACTGAAATAACCTTCATCTTGATAATTATAGACATAAAAATCCTTCACCGTAGACGGATGTGAATTCTTCGATACAGCAATAAAAATATCGCTTTTATCTGGTGTAATAAAAGGATTGAATGCGGTAATAAAAAACCGATTGCTATACTTATCATAGACAGTCCATACATCCGCTATATAAGGAAAGATTGCTAACTGAGGAAAGTCTTGTGTGCTAAATAACCCTTCTATTTCTTCTGTGCCAACAAGAGGGATAGTAGAGATAAGTTCCAAACTATCTTTTTGATAAATTGAAACAGCCGGATTTACACAGAGAACTATTCTGTTATTCCCAACAGATAAGATAGAATCAGGAACGCCAGATGGTGAATTTTGGGGGACAATGTTCCCCAATTCAGTGTGACTAAGAAGTCCTGGTAAAACTGCTCTTGTTTGGATATCAATATTATTTTTCGTCTTATGACGATGTTTTCTGTTTTTTGCTTGTACCGTACTCAAGCTGAATACGACTAACACCGCGAGTATATAATTAGTGCTTTTCATCGAAAGCTCCCTTCTTTTTTTAGTAGTAAAAAATATTTTTCTTCTAAGAGTTGCAACTAGCCTACGTATATGCCTCCTTTCTTACGTAAGTTTTTTGATATGGATCTTTATCCCTTTAATTTGATCTGCCACTCTTACCATGAGTCTAAAAAAAACAAAGTAGAGAGGTCAAGAGTTTAGCATTATGCAAATTTATAGGAATAGATCACCACAAGAAAAGAGTCAGTACTTTTTTACAAATATGTTCTTGCAAGATATTTCGGTAGTCTCCATGTCCGATTGGCATTATGAGAGGTTGCTGGAAAAGGTGAATATATTTACGATAGTAAATATATTAGCATTCATAAGAAGTTAACAAAATAATCGTAAAATACGGAGTGCATATACAAAAAGAGAGCATCAGCAGCGTAGTAGCAGGACGATCTTGTAGGCCAACTTCTATAATGTTAATTCCCGTAGCATACAGAGTTAAGCCTTGATGCAAAACTGCTTTGACGCGAGAGGTATCTTCTTGAAGCTGAATGATTGTTGGTGGATTTATGAGCCGAGCAAGAACATTCTTATGAAGATCCTCTTCATGCTCGAGCAGAAGTTGTTCTTTGTTCTTTAGGAGAGAAAGAAGGGTGCTGGTATCCTCGTCTAAATTGATGCCATACTCTTTTAAGAATTCCCCATCAGTAAGCTTTTCAACTATATACTTAGTGATAGTATCAGCAAGCATCTGATGAAAGGCGCCGGGAACAGGCTCATGAAGCTTTACGCGTGGTAACAAGATAGTTGCCAGATCTTTGCGGAGTGAAGTAGTGCTTTTGAGAATGAGCAATACAATATCTCGTGGCATCTTTAACCGCAGGGTAAGGTAGATCAGTGTTGCCACGATTCGTTCTCGAGCTACTGTTGCATCTTCTTCATCAGGCATGAGCCACGCGTTCCTCGTGAGCGAAATGAAGGTATCATTGTAGGCACGTAGAGCTCCATCGTTTTCGGTGGTTTCAGTAACGAGCTTACATCCTATATTGCAGATCGTATGTGGTAGACAGCGCTTTTTTGTGTTGAGAAGGCGCGCACCATGCCGTAGTAAAAGAGCACAAATATCCGCATGTGCTTCTGCTGCAGCAAAATCGATGGCACGAAGGCCTGAACGCGGACAGAGTCTAAGCCCAGGTGGAGCTCCTAATGAAAATATGGCCAACAACGGGTTGAGTGAAGAACCCTCCTCTTTGTGCTCAATATAGGCATCTACGGCTGCTCCTCCTTGTAGCAACGCGGTACAGGCGGCAAGGTTGCCTGCTTTTGCGGCAAGCATTAATGGCGTTTCAGAATTCCAATCGCGCCCATTCACGTCTGCTCTTTTACGAAGGAGATGCTGTATGTCGTCTTTGGTTGTATCAGGCGATGAAGCAGCCGTAAAGAGTTGCCACGTGCGTAGAAGCTTTGGTAGTGGTAGCGAGAGCTCCATCGCGTGAATTGCTAAGGGTATACAGGCTGCTATTATAAGTTTTTTCATGTATAGGCTCTCCTTTATCATGTGTCTATGTTTTTATAGTGCGTGAATTGAGAATTTTTGCAAGAGATCCTGCGTAACAGGGCGAAATAGGAGGCTTAGTCTCTCTAGAAGCAAAAAAGAAGCTCCGACCACAGGTGGGAGCTTCTTAGTGCCGTGCGCTAGTGAACTATCTTTTAATCTTGCGTAGAGCAAATGCACCCGGACCGCCTATGAATATTGCAAGAGCATTTACGATGAGAGTCAGGACATATTCATAGCCACCATGTTGTATAAAAAAGCCCTTAGGTAGATGCACAAAGTAGATGGCACCGATCATGACCGCTATAACAAGCAGTGCTCCGAGTTCTGCATAAAGGCCTAGCAATAACAGAATGCCACCACTAAACTCTGCAAAAGCGGCCATATACCCTAAGTAGGATGGCACACCAACTGTTGATGCCCAGGAAACAAAGCCCTTAAGGCCTGGCCCGCCAAATAACCCAAGTACTTTCTGGGCACCATGGGCACAAAATACTATTCCTATCATAGTACGGATGAGTGCTAAGGCTAGTTGGGTTCTATCGGTGGTATTCATGGATATCTCCTTTTGTAAAAATAGTTTGAATGCAGTATAGCAAAGATATCCATGAGATCAATATTACTACAAGCATAGTAGTCTTTGCGGTTATTTTACGGTATACTGGCAGTACGTAACCAGAAAGGAGTGGCATGCCAGATACTAACAAAAGTTTTAAAGAGACGTTAAATCTCCCTACTACCGATTTCCCGATTAGAAGTAATCCACGCATAGATGATGCTGAGATGCTTGATCGTTGGCAAAAAGAGGATATGTACCGTAAAACCTTTGATGCCAATGAAGGAAGCATTAAGTTTATTTTGCATGATGGACCGCCGTATGCAAATGGGAATATTCATCTTGGTCATGCCTACAATAAAATTTTAAAAGATATCATCGGTAAATCGCGACGTATGATGGGCTATCATGTGCCCATTACTCCAGGGTGGGATTGCCATGGGCTTCCTATTGAGATAAACGTGGTAAAAGAGCATCCGGGTCTTAAGCCACTCGAGCTCATTCAAGCATGCCGAAACTGGGCTCAAGGATGGATAGATGTGCAGCGTAGTGAGTTTATTGAACTTGGCGTTTTTATGGATTGGTGGCGGCCCTACATAACTATGAGTACGTCATACGAAGCTGCTACCGTGAGGGCGCTTGGGATCTTAGTTGAGCATGGCTTTATTGAAAGAAAAAATAAAACAGTGCCGTGGTGTGCCAGCTGTGAAACAGTATTAGCTACCGCAGAAATCGAATACAAAGATCGGAAAGATCCCTCAATATTTGTAGCGTTTGATCTTGAGCCACATGATGCTGAACGTCTTTTCAAGCTAAAAGAACCGGTGAGCGTTGTCGTGTGGACAACAACGCCATGGACATTACCGTTAAACCAAGCCGTTCTTGCAAAGCCGGGTGCTGAGTATGTAGTGCTTGACGTAGAGGGACGTAAGTTGTTGGTGGGAAAAGACTCTGCTGATCGATTGCTTGGTTTGCTTAATGTTGAAAAAAAAGTTGTGCAAGAAGTTATCGCTGAAGAGTTAGCCGGCATTAACCTGCGCCATCCGTTTATTGATAAAACAGTACCACTCATCTTAGATGAATCAGTCGGCCTTGGCGAGGGTACGGCATTTGTTCACTGTGCTCCAGGTTGTGGTCCTCTTGATTATGAAATCGGCGTTAAAAATATGTTAGATGTATATTCACCAATAAGTTCAAATGGTAGATATACTGACCTTATCATGCCAGCAGAGTTGTCTGGTATGGAAGTGTCTGAAGGGCAATGGTGGGTCCTACATACGCTTAAAGATCGAGATAAGCTGATCTTCAAGACAACCATCAATCATAGTTACCCCCATTGCTGGCGCTGCAGAAATGGCCTTATTTTTAGGGCAACGCCTCAGTGGTTCTTTGATCTTGCTCGTGAAAACATTAAGCAGCGAGTACTTGATGCTATAGATGATATATCCTTTACACCGCTGCAAGGCAGAAAGTTTCTGTATGCTACGGTTGAAAGTCGATGGGAATGGTGTATCTCTCGTCAACGCACCTGGGGAACTCCTATTCCAGCTCTTATTTGTAACAAGTGTGATACGGCTTATCTTGACCAAGCGATTATTTATAAGGTTGCAAAAGGGGTTGAGAAGCAGGGGATTGAGTATTGGCGCCAGGTGCCATTACCGGATCTTGCTCCTCATATATCATGCAAAAAATGTGAATCACACGACTTTAGAAAAGAATATGATATCTTAGATGTATGGTTTGATTCTGGTATCAGTAACTATGCGGTACTGATTGATAATCCGCTTCTTGGGTATCCTGCTGATCTGTATTTAGAAGGCACCGATCAATATAGGGGCTGGTTTCAAAGTTCATTGATTATGAGTATGGTTATTAATCAAGAGCCCTGCACTCGTGCTATCATGACCCATGGGTTTACGGTAGATGCAAAAGGCCATAAGATGTCTAAATCGCTTGGTAACGTTGTTTCACCCCAAGAGATTATTGATAAGGTTGGTACCGACGGCTTGAGGCTCTGGGTAGCAAGTATTGGTCATGAAAGTGATGCGGTTGTTTCTGATATGCTGATCCAAAATATCCGTGAAGTACACCGTAAAGTGCGTAATACCTGTCGGTTTTTACTTTCAAATCTCTATGACTTTGATAGAGATACAGATAGTCTAGCCGTACACGAATTATTACCTATTGACCATTATGCGCTCACTAAGCTCAGTGAAGTTAATGGGAGAATCGTTAAGGCCTATGCTGATGGCGATTTTACGAAGGTGTTTCATGAGCTTGCCGAGTATGCTTCGGTTGAGCTGAGCTCTTTTTATCTTGATATCGCCAAAGATCGTTTATATTGTGAAGGGGCCCGCTCTCAAGAGCGCCGCTCGGCACAAACAGCACTCTGGCTAATATTAGATACGTTAACGCGCCTTATAGCGCCGATCATGTCCTTTACGGCAGAGCAGATCTCTGATCATTATCAGAAGAACAAAAAAGCAAGCATCCATCTACAGCCATTTGTAGATCCGGTAAAGCTGCATAAAATGGTCTATGCTTCAATGGAAAAGCCCCTTATAGAGGGTCTTGACGAGGTGCGTGCGGGTGAACTTGTTAAACTGGTCCATGAGATAGAAGATCACCAAAAAGAACGGGCCTTTGCTACGAAGTGGGCAATGCTCAAAGATATACGCCGTGTGCTTCTTAAGGCTATTGAGGAGCAACGAGAGAAGGGTATTATTAAGCACCCACTTGAGGCTGCATTGAAGATCTATATTGACACTACAAAGCCAGAGTTTGAACCGCTCAAGGATTTTCGTATCAAAAAAGGTGGGCGGTCACCTGAGAAATTCTTTGAGGACTTTCTTATTGTTTCACAGGTTACCTTTGCTGATTCACCTGAAGGTCTTAATCCTACAACTGATAAAGCAATTGCAGCTACTGTTTCGGTTGCTGAAGGTGATAAGTGTCCTCGATGTTGGCATTATGATAAGACCAAAAATATTGATAAGCTATGCCATCGATGTGAAGAGGTACTTGCCTCAAGCTAAATGAGTTGTTAAAAAAAGGGATGCTCTAGCACGTATCCCCCCGGAATGACAGTTACGTCAAGAATGGTGCGTAAGAGCATCGAAAATTCTTCTTGTTAGTAGCATAGAAAATCAGGCTACTTTCTGTCAAGAGTTTTGCATAAAAAAAGCCCCACGGGTAGTACCACCGTGGGGCGTGTAGGTGTTGAGGAATTATTTTGCAGCGTCATTTATGTTTTGATAATAGGTCCTAATACTTAACAGGGTATCACGGATCTCACCAAGATCAATGCCGCTCGGCGTCTTAGGACGCTTTTCTTCCTCTTCTTCATCTTTCTTCCAGAAGTCTTTAATCGGCGCGGTGTTGAGGCCATAATAATCTAGTTTAGCTTTTGGTATATTTCTTCGATCCTGATATTCATAGACCATGTTAGGATCAATCATTTTGTATATGTTTTCCTCAAGGTCTTTAATAACATTTCCAAGCTTAGCACCCGTTTTTTGCCATTGATCTTTTAATACCGGATTCAGCTTTTTGCCAGGGCCTGGCGCTATTTTCTTGAGGCTATCACGAAGCCTATCAAGCTGATATTCTTTGTAAAATCGCTGTACTAGTTCAACTGGCTCTTTATGGGGTGCGCCAGGTGAGGTAAGTTCATTAAGGACATCCTTCATGAAATTCTTTAGTTGATATTCTTTGATGATAGGTTCGCCACCTCGTATAGCAATTTCATCTTTCATGAGATACTTTTTATCTTTAGCATCTGAAAGGATCTTATCAACGCTTTTCATGCTGGAGATGATAGGTACATCTTTTTCAGAGATGCTGATTTCTTTTGGCTTAACCTCAGCTTTCTTTTTCTCTTTCTTTTCATTCTTTTTTGGCGCAGATCCTTCCTTCTTAGCCCCAGATGTGCCTCCTGATGGTTTTGCATTACCTTTTTCAGCAGGTCCACCTTGTGGCTTAGGCTGCTGTTGTCGACCGGGCTGTTGAGGCCTTCCAGGGCGGCCTTGTTGTCCTCGAGGGCCGGTAGGTCTACCATAGCGGTTTTGGCCCATTTTGCGATAAAAGGCATCATAGGGTCCCTGTTGGCGTCCTTTCATGTTTGGTCGCACTTGCGGTACGATAACGCGTTGTTTAGACCGTACAAATGCTTCTTTTTCCCGCTGTTGTTGTTCCTGTGCTTGTGCAAGTTCTTGGGGTTTATACTTTTCAAGAAGGTGTTGCAGTTCAGTCACTACGCGACCGCTCGTCAGGGCCGACGATAGAGCAGAAAACAGCTGGTTAAACGCTCTCATTGAGGTCTGCTCCTTTTCTGTTTCTTGCGTGATTTTGTCAGTAAGAGTACTGTCGACTTCCTTGCGCGTTTCTGGGTTTTTAAGTTGGTCATAAGAGCGTTGAATAAGATTAAAAGTGCGAGCAGCACTTTTAACTATACGATTACAGACCTTATTATCACAATCTTCAAGGATAAGTTGTGCTTCAATTGCTGCAGGACTTCTCTCAGAAGCGAGATCAGCATAGCGAGCTTCTATATCTTCTTGTGTTGCGCTATAAGGAAGATCAAGTACTTCATAGGGATCATCCGTATTGATGACCGATGAACGTTCGCGGGCACTTATAGAGGGCTCAAGGCTCATAAATGATTTATGGAGGTCTTCAAGTGTGGTATGAAGCTTTTCAAAGTCCTTAGATGACAAGAGGGCAATAATATCTGGGGTCCGTACCAAGTATAAATATAAATCAAGCTGGTCAACTTGATCTTTGATGGCACCAAGTTGCCGGCTAATGGCCGATCGAGTACTAGCTTTTTGTTTGAGAGATTCTAAATGGCTTATAAGCTCTTCAATCATTACTTTAGTGTCAGCCTTGCTGGTAACGGCGATCGGCAGAGGTTTTGGTGCTACCGGCGGCTTTGTGCGTTGTGGTTGCGGTCGTGGTCGTTGTTGACGTTGTTTATGAGGCCGCTTTTTTTGTGGCTGTGGCTTAGGCGGCGCTGCCTGCGGTTGCATTAAGCCTTCTTTTTCCATGAACTTCATCCAGTCAGTAGGATTATTTGGATCAAGGTTTTGTTGGCGCATACGTTCTTCAGTAGCACGGCCGAGTTCTTCAAGCTCTTTTAGCTGATCAGGTGTTAGGTCATTAAGGGCCTCAACAATCTGATTCATCTCTTCTTCACTAATATTGAACATATCCCCATTTGGTCCCATAGGTGCTCTTGGTCCCATACCAGCAGTAAGAGGCATGCACACAGAAAACAGCCCTAGGATAACAAGTGCTGCTCTAAAAAATCGATTTATGAGGGAAAGAAGTGTTATCATACAGTGATTCCTTTCTTGTATATGCCTTAAGTATATACTATCATCGGTATTCCGTCTTGTGGTACACATGAGACAATTCATTTTGTCATTTTTTTTCATTTTGTATCTCTCTATAATTAATACTATATAATAAATGCCAATAAGTCAATCGTTTGGGATTGATGAAGAGAATCTATACGGCTACTAGTAGCACCGAGGTAGGAATAGGGGGTTTTTAAAGATGTTACTATTAATAAGGGCTATTGGTCAACTTTTGACAAAGGACGTAAAAGCTTTATAATTGATACTAATAGAAAACATAGATGTAATGTAGCTATGGCGGGACTACGCCGTGAGAGGATTTTCATGAGATTAGTGGTAGCTTTTATGTGCTTGATGAGTTCTTGTATCGTAGGTCATAGATCTAAGATACTTTCTTACGACACTAAGAAGCAGATTTTTTTAATGTGTATAAGAACTGATGGGGCAGCACGTTCTGTTGCATGTCTGCTTGATGATGGCATAGTTTCAGTAAATATACGAGATGATCGAGGTAATACCCTACTTCATAAAGCTGCAGCGTATGGAAATTATGCTCTGGCAAAAGTTCTTCTTGAACGTGGAGCTGCGGTGAATGCTCGTAATAGTAACGGAGCAACACCGCTCCATGCTCTTGTAGAATCTGGTTTTGCGACTCCACATTTTATACGTATGCTCTTGCATCAAGGAGCAGATTATGCAGCTGGTGATCTGAGTTGGAATACACCACTTCATTATGCTGCCCGTTCGTATCGGCACCTTGCTGCAAAGATGTTGTATGAGGAACTCATTCTTCATGAAGTAGTAAAACGATATACTGAGTCTCGTACCAAGATTATGTATGTTCTTTACCATTGTAAGCGGCAAGGTCTGTCAAAAGATATTGCCCATTTCATACTCCTTAAGGGACCTGAATTGAGACAAGCCTTAGCTATAGTACTTGCAAATCATCTCATAAAAGGCGGCTGGCAGGCTCTTAAACCGCTCGAAAATACGATATTGTATCGTCAAGGGAACGCTAAAATCATTGCTCGAAACCTCATGGCATGTTGTGGTGGTACCTTAGTGGCCTTTGCCAAAAAGGTAAACTTTCATGCTCAGGAAGCTTTTGACGTAGCAGATGTAAGGCAACGTTCGACATTTACGCCTGAACGCTTACGCGGTAGTAGAAGCCTTATTCGCTCTTTAGCGCGTCAATTAGAAAAACTGGCCAAGGACGCTTCTACAGCTTTACCCAGTTCACTCTCCTCTTATTGAAGTTGCTCGTTGTTGGGCTATTTCGTGTTATAGGTGGGGCTCATCTCTTTTTTAAGTAATAAACAGCGAATCTCATTACATCTATAAGGTGCCCAAAGGCTTGTTTAAGAGGGGAGGTGCCAAAGGGGTGTGCGCTTGATGAGATCTAGAAAAGGCTATTTTTGCGCATTTGAGACACTCTTAAACGGTAAAAGATAGAAATTGTAGGGCGTTATTTCGGTAGAATGGCTGCAATGTAGGCATTGAGTGCCCTTCTAGGTGGGTATATAGGGAAGTTTTATGCGGGGATACTCTTGAAAGACGATTGTATCTTTATCTCAATGCTGAAATAGGAGCTCTAGAAAGAGAAAAAAACTACACTTGGCTTTGACAAATTGAAATAAATTAATTAAAATGGAGATAATATTTCAAAAGTGTGATAGTTTTTATATTACTCAAAGGATATTAGTATGTTCAAAAAGCTAACCCTCATTCTACTGTGTTCACCAGGGCTTCTGGCCAGTGGGAATGGTTGAGAAAGGTACTCATTGGCCACTATAACTACTTTGGTATAAACGGGAATCTGAGAAGCTTGATTCAATACTACAATGAGGTATTGAAGACTGTCTTTAAGTGGATAAACCGGAGGAGTCAAAAGAAGAGTATGACCTGGGAGAAATTCCAAACATACCTTGGATATAATCCACTACCAAAGCCAAGAATAGTGCACCGGATACTATGGTAGCAATTGAAAGTGAAGGCATCTTTGAAGAGCCGTATGTGGGAAAACCACCAGTACGGTTCTGTGAGGGCTTTCAAGTAAAACTTTGTAAACGTAAAGAATGAAAATGAATTCTACTCGACACTATAATCTGTTACTCGTTCTACTCATATCAGTAGCAACTTGTGCTATGGATGAAGCCACTCTGGCACACCAGGCACTGAACCAACCTACATCAGAACTTTTTGAGAAACTCCCAGAAGAGGTACAAGAATATGTAGCTCACCGGATAATTAAGGACCACCCTATGGTTGATTATTTCAGAAGATCAGCTGACTTCTGTACATCAACCTTACAGGGCCATACTGATTCTGTTAAGTCGGCCAGTTTCAGTCCTGATGGCACCACACTCGTAACCGCATCTAGTGATAGAACTGCCAAGATCTGGGATGTGCTGACAGGTAACTGCCTGCATACCCTACAGGGACATATTAGTTCTGTTTATTCAGCCAGTTTTAGCCCTGATGGCACCACACTTGTAACCGTATCTGAGGATAGAACTGCCAAGATCTGGGATGTGCAGACAGGTAATTGCCTTCATACTCTACAGGGACATACTGGTTATGTTAGGTCAGCCATTTTCAGTCCTGATGGCACCACACTCGTAACCGCATCTGGGGATGAAACTGCCAAGATCTGGGATGTGCAGACAGGTAACTGCCTTCATACCCTACAGGGTCATACGAATTCTGTTCGTTCAGCCAGTTACAGTCCTGATGGCACTACTCTCGTAACCGCATCACTTGATGATACGCCAAAGATCTGGGATGTGAGGACTGGCAAATGCCTGAATACCCTAGAGGGACATACTGGTATTGTTTGGTCAGCCAATTTCACTCCTGATGGCACCACACTCGTAACTGCATCACATGATAGAACTGCCAAGATCTGGGATGTGCAGACAGGTAACTGCCTTCATACCCTACAGGGCCATAGGCGTTCTGTTTCGTCAGCCAGTTACAGCCCAGATGGCAGACTCGTAACCGCATCTGATGATGGAACTGCCAAGGTCTGGGATGTGCTGACAGGTGACTGCCTGCATACCCTACAGGGCCATACTCATTTTCTTAATTCAGCCAGTTTCAGTCCTGATGGCACGACACTACTCGTAACCGCATCAAAAGATAGAACTGCCAAGATCTGGGATGTGCTGACAGGTAACTGCCTGCATACTCTACGTGGCCATACGAATGAAGTTAATTCAGCCAGTTTTAGTCCTGATGGTACCACTCTCGTAACCGCATCAGATGATAGAGCTGCAAAAATCTGGGATGTAACCTTCTTAGAACGATTTTTTACACGGGAGATCAGCTTGCCTCAAGCAGTACTTTTACATGCAGTCTATGAGATTGTTATTATTCGCGCGTTGGTTAAAAAATGGGGACAAAAAGCCTTTAACCAAGAAGCCTCAGTAAAAAACCAGATTGACCATTGGTCCGATAGGGCGTTATCTTTGGGTGAAGAGCATAGTACTCATGAAGCTATACTATTTGATTTTGATAAGTATCCACACTTACGTGAGCATTATAGAAGTTTACCCGCTATGATTAAGAACATACTAGAACCATTTATTACCAATAGTGAGGAATCACATGAACTATAATCTGCTACTCGTGCTACTCATATCAGTACCAACTTGTGCTATGGATGAAGCCACTCTGGCAGAGCAGCCACTGAACCAACCTACATCAGAACTTTTTGAGAAACTCCCAGAAGAGGTACAAGAACATGTAGCTCAATGGATAGTTAAAGACCATCCTATGGTTGATTATATCAAAAGAACAGCTAACGTCTGTACATCAACCCTACAGGGCCAAACTGGTCCTGTTAAATCGGCCAGTTTCAGTCCTGATGGCACCACACTCGTAACCGCATCTAGTGATAGAACTGCCAAGATCTGGGATGTGCTGACCGGTACCTGCCTGCATACCCTACAGGGACATATTAGTTTTGTTTATTCAGCCAGTTTTAGCCCTGATGGCAACACACTTGTAACCGTATCTGAGGATAGAACTGCCAAGATCTGGGATGTGCAGACAGGTAATTGCCTTCATACTCTACAGGGACATACTGGTTATGTTAGGTCAGCCATTTTCAGTCCTGATGGCACCACACTCGTAACCGCATCTGGGGATGAAACTGCCAAGATCTGGGATGTGCAGACAGGTAACTGCCTTCATACCCTACAGGGTCATACGAATTCTGTTCGTTCAGCCAGTTACAGTCCTGATGGCACTACTCTCGTAACCGCATCACTTGATGGTACGCCAAAGATCTGGGATGTGAGGACTGGCAAATGCCTGCATACCCTAGAGGGACATACTGGTATTGTTTGGTCAGCCAATTTCACTCCTGATGGCACCACACTCGTAACTGCATCAAATGATAGAACTGCCAAGATCTGGGATGTGCAGACAGGTAGCTGCCTTCATACCCTACAGGGCCATACGAATTCTGTTATGTCAGCTAGTTTCAGTCCTGATGGCACTACACTAGTAACCGCATCAGATGATGGAACTGCCAAGGTCTGGGATGTGCTGACAGGTGACTGCCTGCATACCCTACAGGGCCATACTCATTTTCTTAATTCAGCCAGTTTCAGTCCTGATGGCACGACACTACTCGTAACCGCATCAAAAGATAGAACTGCCAAGATCTGGGATGTGCTGACAGGTAACTGCCTGCATACTCTACGTGGCCATACGAATGAAGTTAATTCAGCCAGTTTTAGTCCTGATGGCACCACTCTCGTAACAGCATCAGATGATAGAGCTGCAAAAATCTGGGATGTAACCACCTTAGAACGATTTTTTACGCGGGAGATTACCTTGCCTCAAGCAGTACTTTTACATGCAGTCTATGAGGTTGTTATTATTCGGGCATTGGTTAAAAGATGGGGACGAAAAGCCTTTAACCAAGAAGCCTCAGCAAATAACCAGATAGGATATTGGTCCGATAGGGCTTTATCTTTAGTTGGTGAGGAGCATAGTATACATGAAGCTCTATTATTTGATTTTGATAAGTATCCACACTTACGAGAGCCTTATAGAAGTTTACCAGCTATGATTAAGAACATACTAGAACCATTTATTACCAATAGTAAGGAATCGGATGAACTATAATCTGTTACTCGTTCTACTGATATCAGTATCAACTTGTGCTATGGATAAAGCCACTCTGGCACACCAGGCACTGCACCAACCTACATCAGAACTTTTTGAGGAACTTCCAGCAGAGGTACAAGAATGTGTAGCTCAATGGATAATTAAAGACCATCCTATGGTTGATTATTTCAAAAGATCAGCTGACTTCTGTACATCAACCCTACAGGGCCATACATGGTATGTTAGGTCAGCCAGTTTCAGTTCTGATGGTACCACTCTCGTAACCGCATCTGAAGATGGAACTGCCAAGATCTGGGCTGTGCTGACAGGTAACTGCCTGCATACCCTAGGCCATACGAAGTGTGTTAATTCAGCCAATTTCAGTCCTGATGGCACCCCTGAGCAAGTATGGCTATTCCTCCAGGAGAATACTGGATTGGAAGCAACTGATTACGGATGGAAACAAATAAAACAGTTACTAAAAGAAAATGAAGAACCTCAATGTAGCGAAAAGGACTAAGATGATAAAAAAACTAACTCTCATTCTACTGTGTTCACCAGGGCTTCTGGCCATGCAGGATAATGATTTAGCTCCGCTAAGGCTTGAGCTGAAAGATGGCTTTGTAGAAGTGTCACGCCATGTGGTAGAGCTTTCAAAGACGATAGAAGGAGCACTAGAACTTATAGACGATGATCAACCAATTTCGTTACCTCAAGTAACCCAAAGGGATTGGCACCTTATACATACATTTATAACATTAGCAGCCAGCTTCACTAGAGAAAAGACAGAAGGATTTCATCAGGCACTTCTAACGTCCTCCCTTAAGAACCTTTCTGCAGATGAGCTGTTATCTTGTCTGAGAACTGCAGACTTTTTAGCAGTACAAGAAGTCTTTGATGCATGTTTAGAACTTGCCTATGCTGGGCATTTGAATAGCCTTTCTTATGAACAGCTGAGTAAAGTACCCGCGAGCTATGTCGATGAGATTATAGTTCGACGAGCACGTGCTGCATGTGGGCCTTATGAAGCAACACAAATTGCTAGGTATAACAATACTTTTGTTATTTCGGCAATGTGCATAACCCATGATGGAAATATTGTACTGGGTTCAGCTAATGGAAAGATAACAATTTTGGATAAAGAAGGTAACCAGCTCATTAATTTGACAGGGCATAAAAATTGGGTTTATACCGTTTGTATAACAAAGAACGGTAAGATCATATCGGGATCTGCAGATAGGACTGTTAGAGTCTGGGATATGAAAGGCAACCAGCTTGCAGTTTGTGAGGACCATGAAGATGCGGTTAACGCAGTTTGCGTAAGCACTAATGGTAAGATTATATCTGGCTCTGATGATAGGACTGTTAGAGTCTGGGATATGAAAGGCAATCAACTTGCAGTTTGTGAGGGCCATGAAGATGTGATTAATGCAGTTTGCGTAACCACTAATGGTAAGATTATATCTGGATCTGATGATAGGACCGTTAGAGTTTGGGATATGGAAGGTAACCAGCTTGCAGTTTGTGAGGGCCATCAAGATAGTGTTTGGGATGTTTGTATAACCCCTGATGGTAAGATCGTATCTGGAGGATATGATGAAATCGTTAGAGTTTGGGATGTGGAAGGTAATCAGCTAGCAGTTTGTGAAGGGCATAGAGCTGCAATTTATGCACTTTGTATAACCCATAATGGTGGTAAAGTCTTATCTGGAGGAGGATATG
Organism: uncultured bacterium; assembly: GCA_963711045.1. Lineage (GTDB taxonomy): Bacteria > Babelota > Babeliae > Babelales > Babelaceae > PRDV01. The sequence continues at coordinate 75,210 of CAVQCM010000001.1, forward strand.
ATGAAACCGTTAGAGCATGGGATATTGAAGGTAATCAGCTAGCAGTGTGTAAGGGACATGATGGTTGGGTTAAAGCACTTTGTGTAACCCTTGATGGTAAGATAGTATCTGGTGGTCAAGATTGTACCATTAGAGTATGGGATATTGAAGGTAACCAGCTAGCAGTTTGTAAAGGACATAAAGATTACATTAAATTAGTTTGCCTGATGTCAGATGGTAAGATCATATCGGGATCTGCAGATGGAACTGTTAGAATATGGGATGCTACATTATCATTAACAGATGTTCAAGCTGAAACGCTATGGGTGAATCTACAAAAGAATTCTAAAATAGAAGAAACAAAGCTAAATGATTGGAAACAAATAAAACAGCTATTACAAGAAAAGGAAGAACATCAATTTGATGAAAGGAACTAACATGCTTAAAAAGCTGACACTTACTTTTCTTTGTTCATCAGGACTTCTGGCTATGACGCAGGTTAAAGATTTGGCTCTGCTAAAGCTTGAGCTGAAAGATGGCATTGTAGAAGTACCACGCTACGTGGCAGAGCTTTCAAAGACTATAGAAGGAGCACTTGAACTTATAGAAGATGATCAACTAATTTCGTTACCTCAAGTAACCCAAGGGGATTGGCATCTTATACATAGACCTACAGCGTTAGCAAACAGGTTTACTAGAGAGAAGGCAGAAGGTTCTCAGCAGGCACTTTTAGACTCTCTGAGGGAGCTTCCTGCAGAAGAGTTGTTGTCTTGTATTTTGACAGCAGACTATCTAGCGATATCGGTAGTCTTAGATGCCTGTTTAAAATGTGCCTATGCTGGGCATTTGAATAGCCTTTCGTTTGAACAACTGAGTGAATTACCAACGAATTATGTAGATGAAATTATTTTTCGTCGCGCACGAGTTGCTCATGGGCCATATACAGCAACCCAAGTTGCTAGCTTTAATAATAATATTAAGGTGCTCTGTGTAACTCAAGATGGAAATAGTGTATTGGGTTCATGGGATGGAATTATAACAACTTTGGATAGAGAAGGTAACCAGCTCACTCGTTGGAAAGGACATAAAGATCACGTTTTTGCAATTTGTATAAGCCCTGATGGAGAGATCGTATCGGGATCTTATGATAGGACTATTAAAATATGGGATAGAGAAGGTAACCAGCAGTCTAGTTGTGAGGGGCATGAAGGTCCTGTTACTGAATTGTGCGTAACACCTGATGGTAAGATCGTTTCTGGATCTAGAGATGGAACCGTTAGAATCTGGGATATGAAAGGCAACCAGCTAGCAGTTTGCGGGGGGCATGAACAAAACGTTACTGAATTGTGCGTAACACCTGATGGTAAGATCGTTTCTGGATCTAGAGATGGAACCGTTAGAATCTGGGATATGGATGGTAATCAACTAGCTATTTGTAGAGGACATGAAGATATCGTTACAGCAGTTTGCATAACGCCTGATGGTAAGGTTTTATCTGGATCTCATGATGGAACCATTAGAATTTGGGATATGGATGGTAACCAGCTCGAAGTTTGTGAAGGAGGACATGAAGATCCTGTTAATGCTGTTTGTGCAACGACTGATGGTAAGATCGTTTCTGGATCATGGGATGGGGTAAGAATCTGGGATATGGAAGGTGCACAGCTTGCTGTTTGGAAAAGACATGAACAAAAGATCAATATAGTTTGCATAGCCGCTGACGGTAAGATCATATCGGGATCTCGAGATGGAACGGTAAGAGTATGGGATAAGGAAGGAAACCAGCTTGCCGTTTGTAAAGGACATAAAAGTTGCGTTAATACTGTTTGCGCAACCCTTGATGGTAAGATTATATCGGGATCTGTAGATGGTACGGTGAGAATGTGGGATGCTACATTGCCGCTGTCAGAAGACCAAGCAGCTACAGATGCACAAGCTGAAAAAGTGTGGTTGTATCTCCAGGAGAATCCTGCAGCAGTTGAACACGGATGGAAACAAATAAAACAACTATTACAAGAACATAATGAACTTTCATCTAATGAAAAGGACTAAGATGATTAAAAAACTAGCATTAATTCTTTTGTGTACACCAGGGCTTCTGGCTATGACGCAGGTTAAATTATCAGCTCCATTAAAGCTTGAGCTGCAAGATGGCGTCGTAGAAGTACCGGGCTACGTGGCAGAGCTGTCAGCGCTTATACAAGAAAACCTTAGTTATTCTGTTGATGATACGCCAGTTTCACTTATGCAACTAACGAAAGCTGATTGGGAACTCATTCATGAACCTTTAGCGTTAGCATATACGTTCAATAGAGACAAGACGGCACGTTCTCATCAGGCCCTTTTAACGTCCCTTAAGAGACTTTCTGCAGATGAGCTGTTGTCTTGTATGAGCACCGCTGACTTTCTAGCGGTGCAAGTAATCTTTGATGCGTGTTTGCAATATGCCTATGCTGGACATTTACATAGTCTTTCTTTTGAAAAGCTGAGTGAGTTGCCCGCGAACTACGTAGATGAGATTATAGTTCGGCGAGCATGTGTTACATTTGGGCCTTATAAAGCAACACAAGTTGCTAGTTTTAAAAATATTGATACGGTAGACATGTGTACAACTCATAATGGAGATATTGTATTATGCTCAAGTGATGGAGCCATAACAATCTGGAACACAGAGGGTGCTCGGCGGCCTAGTTGGATATGGCATAATACGGTTAATGCCGTTCGTGTAACCCCTGATGATAAGATCGTATCGGGATCTTGGGATGGAACCGTAAGAATATGGGATAAGCAGGGTAATCAACTAGCTATTTGTGAGGGACATGAAGGTGCGGTTGTTGATGTGTGTGTAACACCAGATGGTAAAATTGTATCGGGTTCTGCAGATGGTACCGTTAGAATCTGGGATATAGAAGGTAATCAGCTTGCAGTTTGTCAGGGACATAAAGGGTGGGTTTGTGCAGTGTGCGCATTGCCAAATGGTAACATTTTATCAGGATCTACTGATGATGGAATGGTAAGAATCTGGGATATAGAAGGTAATCAGCTTGCTGTCTGTGAAGGGCAGAAAGGAGGTTCGATTGAGGCAGTTTGCGCAACTCCTGATGGTAAGATCGTGTCAGGATTTATGGACGGAACGGTGAGATTATGGGATACGGAAGGTAACCTGCTAGCAGTCTGTGAAGGGCATGAAGATTCTATAGCTGCGATTTGCGTAACTAGCGATGGTAAGATCGTATCGGCTTCTAGTGATAGAACGGTGAGAGTCTGGGATATGAAAGGTACTCAGCTAGCTGTTTGTGAAGGACATGAAGGTTCGATTGATGCAGTTTGCATAACCGGGGATGGTAAGATCGTTTCGGGATCTTTTGATGGAACGGTGAGAGTCTGGGATATGGAAGGTAATCAGCTAGCTGTTTGCGAGAGCAGTGAAGATTACTTCATTGCAGTTTGCATAACCAGGGATGATAAGATCGTAGCGGGATATAGGGATGGAATGGTGAAAGTCTGGGATGTCACATTGCCAACAGGTCCACAAGTTGAGAAGATATGGTGGTATCTACAAAAGAATACTAGATTGGAAGAAACAAAGCTAAATGGATGGAAACAAATAAAACAATTACTTCAAGAAGATGAAGAAACTCACATCTAATGACGGGGGACTAATATGCTAAAGAAATTAACCCTCTTTCTATTGCGTTCCCCAGGGCTGCTGGCCATGATAGAAGTTAAAGGTTCAGCTCTGGAAAAGTTTGAGCTGAATGATGTCATTGTAGAAGTTCCACTCAACGAGCTTTCAGGGATAATACAAGAAAGTCATAGGTTTGTGAGGGGCATGAAGATAAGGTTAGTGATGTTTATGTAACCGCTTATGGTATGATTATCTCCGGATCTGATGATAAAACAGTGAGAATTTGGGATACAGATGGTAGTCAACAGCTATTTGCAGAGCAGATGAGCGTGGGGTTTTTGCAGTTTGCCTAACCCGTCGCTCACGGATGGCAAGTTGGTTGCCCTCAGTATTCCATACGCTAACTAATCTATTATATGCTCCCGATACAATCTTACCATGAATGAGGTTCTAATGAAGAAGCTTTTAGACCGGTGTGCAGGAATGTTCATAAGGAATCTGCTGTTATTATTGGCTATAGGATGAATTCAGAACTGAAGCTATTTATATGAGGGTATTTTGTGAATCTTCATTTAATAACAATTTAATTTAATTTGACAAATTGAAAAATGTTAATTAAAATAGAGGTAATACTTCAAAGATGTGATAGTTTTTTATACTTATTAAAGGATCTACTATGTTCAAAAAACTAACCCTCATTCTATTGTGTGTTCCAGCGCTTATGGCCATGCAGGATATACATTTAGCACAGGCAAAGCTTAAGCTAAATGATGGTACCTTAATAGACGTGCCTTGCTCTCTGGTAGCACTTTCAGAGATACTGCAAGAATGTTCTCATGCGCCAATTTTACTTTCCTCTCTAACGAAAGATGAATGGGAAATACTTAATGAACGTTTAGATCTAGCATATACGTTCTTTAAAGAAAAGACTGAAAGTGCCTATCAAGCTCTTCTAGCGTCTCTTAAAAAGCTTTCTGCAGAAGAGTTGTTGTCATGTAGGAGGGTTGCAAGAGTTCTCGAGGTGCCGGTAGTCTTTAATGCATGTTTAGCATGTACTAATTCTTTAACTAATTTTTCTTGTAAGGAGCTCAATGAAATGCCTTCTCAGTACTACACTGACACTGCAAAAGAAGGCACAATACTTGTTGATTATGAGCCAGCAACACGATGTTCGGCAACACAAGTTGCAAATTTTTACAATCATCTTGATATTGCGGTAATGTGTATAACTAAAAGTGGAAATATTGTTTCGGGTTCTTCATTTATTGGCATGATAACAATTTTGGATAGGGAAGGCAATCAGCTAGCTACTTGGGAAGGGCATGAAGATCCGATTTGGGCACTTTGCGTAACCCCAGATGGTAAGATCGTATCTGGATCTGCAGATAGTACTGTTAGAGTATGGGATATGGAAGGAAATCTGCTAGCAGTTTGTGAGGGCCATGAATTCGCTGTTCTCGCACTTTGCGTAACCCCAGATGGTAAGATCGTATCAGGATCTGCAGATAGTACTGTTAGAGTATGGGATATGGAAGGAAACCAGCTAGCAGTTTGTGAAGGGCATGAAGATTCTATAGCTGCGATTTGCGTAACTAGCGATGGTAAGATCGTAGTGGGATCTTGGGGAACGTTAACAATATGGGATATGAAAGGTAGCCTGCTTGCAGTTTGTGAGGGACATACAGGTAGTGTTTCGAAAGTTTGTATATCCCCTGATGGTAAGATAGTATCTGGAGCTGTTGCTGATGGGACCGTTAGAATCTGGGATATATATGGTGATCAACTAACTATTTGTAAAGGGCACAAAGAAGGGATTACAGCACTTTGCGTAACCCCAAATGGTAAGATCGTTTCAGGATCTTGGGATAAAACCGTTAGAATTTGGGATATGGAAGGTAACCAGCTAGCTGTTTGTGAAGGCCATGAAAATGTAATTAGGGAATGTTGCATAGCAAGTGATGGTAATATCATATCGGGCTCAAGTACTGGAAACATTAGATTCTGGGACATTACTACATTACCTACTACTACAATACCGTTAACAATCGAACAACGAGCTGAGCACGCTTTGAAAAGATTATTATGCCGAAGGTAAAATTCAGTGCTGCATGTGGGCATAATACTGTTGCTAAATTACACAATACTATTGATAGAGTGGTAATGTGCATAATTTATGATGAAAATATTGCATGATGTTCTGCTGAATAACAATTTTTGATGGTGAAGGCACTTAGCTTGCAGTTTGTGAGGATCATGAAAATGTAATTACTGCATATTGCGTAGCAAGGAATGGTAAGAGCATATTAGGATTATGTAATGAAGTCGTTAGATTCTGGGATGCTACATTGCTCTTATCAAATGAATAAGCTAAGCAGTTTTGTGTATTCCTCCAGGAGTATACTGAACCGGAAGTGTTGAGCGCTGATGGAAGCAAATAAAACAATTACTACAAGAAGATGAAAAACTACCAACAAATGAAAGTGGCTAACATGATTAAAAAAAGTGATACTCATGTTTCTGCGTTCCCCAGGGCTTATGGCCATGATGCAGGTTAAACTTCCAACATCGCTAATGCTTGAGCTGAAAGATGGCATTGTAGTAAAAGTACCTAATTATGTGGCAGGGCTTTCAAAGACGATAGAAGGAGCTCTTGAACTTATAGAAGATGATCAACCAATTTCATTACCTCAAGTAACCCAAGGGGATTGGCATCTTATACATAAACCTATACGTTAGCATATACGTTCAGTAGGGACCTGAATTGAGGCAGGACATAGCTATAGTACTTGCAAATCGACTCATGAATGGCGACCGCTCGGAAATACGATATTGTATCGTCAAGGGAACGCTAAAACCATTGCTCGAAACCTCATGACGTGTTGTGGTGGTACCTTAGTGGGCCTTTGCCAAAAAGGTAAACTTTCATTCTCAGGAAGCTTTTGACGTAGCAGATGTAAGTCAACGTCCGACATTTACGCCTGAGCGGTTGAGTAGTAGTAGAAGCCTTATTCCCTCTTTAGCGCGTCAATTAGAAAAGCTGGCCAAGGACGCTTCTACAGCTTTACCCAATTCACTCTCCTCTTATTGAAGTTACTCGTTGGTTGGCCTGTTTCGTGTTATAGGTGGGGATCATCTCTTTTTTAAGTAATAAACAGCTAATCTCATTACATCTATAAGGTGCCCAAAGGCTCGTTCAAGAGGGGAGGTGCCCAAGGGCGTGCGCTTGATGAGCCCTAGAAAAGGCTATTTTTGCGAATTTGAGACACCTACGGTAAAAGATAGAAATTGTAGGGCGTTATTTCGGTAGGATGCTGTAATGTAGCATTGAGAGCCCTTCTAGGTAGACTCGTAGGGTGATTTTATGCGGGGATACTCTTGAAAGACGATTGAATCTTTATTTTTAATCTCACTATGCCGAAATAGGAGCACTAGTAAGAGAAAACAATAATTACCCTTAAATTTGACAAATTGAAATAAATTAATTAAAATAGAGATAATATTTTAAAAGTGTGATAGATTTATATGACTAAAAGGATACTATTGTGTTCAAAAAACTAACCCTCATTCTACTGTGTTCACCAGTGCTTTTGGCCATGATGCAGGTTAAAGAGTTAGCTCCGATAAAGCTTGAGCTGAAAGATGGCATTGTAGAAGTACCACGCTACGTGGCTGAGCTTTCAAAGACGATAGAAGGAGCACTAGAACTTATAGACGATGATCAACTAATTTCGTTACCTCAAGTAACCCAAAAGGATTGGCACCTTATACATAAATTTATAACATTAGCAGCCAACTTCACTAGAGAAAAGACAGAAGGCTTTCAAGAGGCACTCTTAGAATCTCTGAGGGAGCTTTCTGCAGATGAGTTGTTGTCTTGTATAATAACTGCAGACTTTCTAGCGGTGCCTGTAGTCTTTGATAGGTGTTTAGAGCTTGCCTATGCTGGGCATTTAAATGGCCTTTCATTTGAACAGCTGAGTACTTTACCCGCGCACTATGTAGATGAAATTATATTTCGACGAGCATGTGCTGCATGTGGTCCATATGCGGCAACACAAGTTGCTAGTTTTACCAATAATAAGAATATTTCGTCAATGTGCATAACCCATGATGGAAATATTCTACTGGGTTCAGCTAATGGAACGATAACAATTTTGGATAGAGAAGCTAACCAACTCACTCGTTGGACAGGGCATGAACATCCGGTTTACAAAGTTTATGTAACAACGAACGGTAAAATCGTATCGAGAGATGGTAGAACGATAAAAGTCTGGAATGCTGACGGTATCCAGCTTGCTGTTTGTGAAGGACATGAAGGTTTTATTCTAGCACATTGCATTAGCCCTGATGGTAAGATCGTATCAGGATCTAAGGATGGAACTGTTAGAATTTGGGATCCTGAAGGTAATCAGCTTGCTGTTTGTGAGGTTTGTGAGGGACAAGAACTATGGGTTATGGCCATGTGCGTAACCCGGGATGGTAAGATTGTATCGGGATGTTTTGATGGGACTATTAGAATATGGGATATGGAAGGTAACCAGCTTGCAGTTTGTGAAGGGCATGAAGGTTATGTTAAGACAGTTTGCGTAACCGCTGATGGTAAGATTATATCAGGATCTCATGATGAAACGGTGAGAATCTGGGATATGGAAGGTAATCAGCTAGCTGTTTGTGAAGGGCATGATTCTTTGGTTGTTGTAGTTTGTATAACCCCTGATGGTAAGATCGTTTCTGCTTCTGATGATGGAACTGTTAGAATCTGGGATATGGAAGGTAATCAGCTAGCTGTTTGTGAAGGACATAAAAATAGGGTTGTTGGTATTTGCGTAACCCGGGATGGTAAGATTGTATCGGGATCTGATGATAATACTATTAGAGTATGGGATACAGAAGGTAATCAGCTAGCTGTTTGTGAGGTTTGTGAGGGACAAGAACTATGGGTTATGGCCATTTGCGTAACCCGGGATGGTAAGATCATATCGGGATCTGCTGATAATGTCGTTAGAGTATGGGATGCTACAGTATCATTAACAGGTACACAAGCTAAGAAGGTATGGTTATACCTCCAGGATAAATCTGAACAGGAGGCATCTCTGCAAGGCAAATGGACACAAATTACGCAAATAGTGAAAAAGGGATGGTTGTACTTCCAGAAAAATCCTAAACAGGAAGCAGTTGAGAACGGATGGGAGCATATTAAGCGCATACTAAAAGAAAACGAAGAATCTCAATGTGAAGAAAGGGACCAAGATGAATAAGCAATTAATATTCATCCTACTGTGTTCACCAGGGCTTCTGGCCATGACGAAGGTTAAACTATCAGCTCCGTTAAAGCTTGAGCTGCAAGATGACGTCGTAGAAGTACCGGGCTATGTGGCAGAGCTGTCAGCGCTTATACAAGAAAACCTTAGTTATTCTGTTGATGATACGCCAGTTTCACTTACTCAACTAACGAAAGCTGATTGGGAACTCATTCATGAACCTTTAGCGTTAGCTTATATGTTCAATAGAGATAAAACGGCACGTTCTCATCAGGCACTTCTAACGTCCCTTAAGAACCTTTCTGCAGATGAGCTGTTATCTTGTCTGAGAACTGCAGACTTTTTAGCAGTACAAATAGTCTTTGATGCGTGTTTACACTGTGCTTATGCTGGGCATTTGAATAGCCTTTCGTATGAACAGCTTGATGAATTACTCCCGGACTCTATAGAAGAGATTATATTTCGACAAGTATGCGCTGCATGTGGGCCTTATGAAGCAATACAAGTTGCCAGTTTTAACAGAAATATGTTGGTTCCTATTAAGTCAATGTGTGTAATGAGAAATGGAAATATAGTATTGGCTCAGGACAATATGATAATAATCTTAGATAGAGAGGGTAACCTGCTTACTTGTTGTGAGGGGCATACAGGTATAGTTTTGGCTGTTTGTGTAACAACTGATGGTGCTATTGTATCTGGTGGTCAAGATTGTACCGTTAGAGTGTGGGATATGGAAGGCAATCAGCTAGCAGTTTGTGAGGGTCATGAAAGTCATGTTCTCGCAGTTTGCGTAACTAAGAACGGTAAAATCGTATCGGGATCTGCTGATAGTACAGTTAGAATATGGGATAGAGAAGGTAGGCAGCTAGCAGTTTGTGAGGGACATGAACATAACGTTACGGCAGTTTGCATAACTCCTGATGATAAAATCGTATCGGCATCTTTTGATGGGACTATTAGAATATGGAATATGGAAGGCAACCAGCATACTAGTTGGCATGAGGGTGCAGATCTTGTGAAAGCAGTTTGCATAACCCCCGAAGGTAGCATCGTATCAGGATCTTCGCTTAATGGAGCAATGAGAATCTGGGGTACAGAGGGTAATCGGCATGCTTGTTGTGAGGGACATACTAGTGCGGTTGGTGCAGTTTGCATAACCAAGAACGGTAAGATCGTATCAGGATCTTGGGATAGAACAGTGAGAATATGGGATACAGAAGGTAACCAGCTTGCTGTTTGTGAGTGCAAAGGTGGACATGATATTGTTAATACATGTTGCGTAGCCAGGGATGGCAAGATACTATCCGGACATAATGATGGAACCGTGAGAGTCTGGGACATTGCATTATCATTAACAGATGCTCAAGCTAAGAAGGTGTGGATAAAACTACAAAGGAATCCTGTGCAGGAAGAAACAAAGTTACATGATTGGAAGCAAATAAAACGATTACTACAAGAAAATGAAGAATCTCAACGTAATAAAGAAGACTAAGATACTTAAGAAGCTGACACTCATTCTACTGTGTTCACCCGGGCTTCTGGCTATGACACAGGTTAAAGCTCCAATAAAGCTTGAGCTGAAAGATGGTGCCGTAGAAGTACCATATTGCGTGGCAGAGCTTTCAGCGCTCATACAAGAAAGCCTTAGTTATTCTGATGAAGATACAGCAATTTCACTTCCGCAACTAACGAAAGATGATTGGAAGCTCATTCATGAACGCTTAGGGCTGGCAGATGCTTTTAGTAAAGATAAGACCGAAAGTTCTCGTCAGGCCCTTCAAACGTCTCTTAAAGAACTTTCTGCAGATGAGCTGTTGTCTTGTATGATCACGGCAGATTATCTAGCGATGCCAGCAGTCTTTGATGCGGGCTTAGAGTGTGCCTATGCAGGGCACTTGAATAGCCTTTCATTTGAAAAACTTAGTCTCTTACCACCAAATGATGTATATGAAATTATATTTCGTCGCGCATGTGCTGCGTATGGGCCTTATGAAGCACCACAAATTACTAGTTTTGGAGAAGATATTACAGCAATGTATGTAATGTTTGATGGTACTATCGTATCTGGATCTCTAGATGGAACAATAACAACCTGGGATATAGAAGGTAACCAGCGTACTCGTTGGAAGAAGCATAAAAATTGGGTTCGAGCAGTTCGTGTAACTTCTGATGGTACTATAGTATCCGGCTTTTATGATGGAACAGTTAGAATTTTGGATAGAGAAGGTAACCAGCTTGCTGTCTGTGAGGGGCATGAAGCACATATTACAGTACTATGCATACCTTCTCATGGAACGATCGTTTCAGGCTCTTGGGATAGTACCATAAGAATATGGGATCTCCAGGGGAACCAGCTGGCAGTTTGTCAGGGCCATAAAGGGCCCATATTGGCCTTATGTGTAACCCCACATGGTATTATTGTGTCTGGGGCTATTGATGAAACCGTTAGAATGTGGGATCCTGAAGGTAATCAGCTTGCTGTTGGTGAAGGACATGTAGGGTGGGTTACGGCAGTTTGTGTAACCCCACAGGGAACTATAGTATCGGGATCTAATGATGGAATAGTGAGAATCTGGGATCTTGAAGGAAACCAGCTTGGTGTTTGTAGGGGACATACCTTTATTTATGCACTTTGCGTAACACAAAATGGTTGCATAGTATCAGGATCTGAAGACGGCACGGTGAGAGTATCTGATATCCAGGGAAACCAGCTTATTGTGTGTCGTGAAGGCCATACGGCAGAGGTGAGTACAGTTTGTATAGCGCCACATGGTACTATTGTATCGGGAGCCCATGATGGTACCATTAACGTTTGGAATGCGGCATTGCAACTAACAGATGTACAGGCTGAGAAGGTATGGTTGTATCTTCAGAAAGAAAGTGAGCACGGTATGCTCTATGGTATTAAGCGGAAGCTTCAAAAAGTATGCCAACGCCTATTGAAAGAATCTGAGTGGAAACAAATAAGACAACTACTAAAAGAAGATGAAGAACTTCCAAACGAAAGGTACTAACATGCTTAAAAAACTAACCCTTATTCTACTGTGTTCACCAGGGCTTCTGGCCATGACACAGGATAAGCTTTCAACTCCTCTAAAACTTAAGCTAAGTGATGATATGGTAATAGAAGTACCTCGCTATGTGGCAGAGCTTTCAAAGACGATAGAAGATACTCTTGAGCTTATTGATGATGATCAGCCAATTTCATTACCGCAAGTATCCCAAGCTGATTGGCATCTTATGCATAAATCTTTAGCATTAGCATACAGGTTCACGAAAAAAAAGACCCAAAGTTCTCAGCAGGCACTTCTAGAATCTCTTAGGGAACTATCGGCAAAAGAATTGGTGTCTTGTATGATCACCGCAGACTATTTAGCGATACCAATAATTATCGATGCATGTCTAACAGGTGCTTTTGCAGGTCATTTGGATGCTCTTTCCTATGAAAACCTAAGTTTCTTGCCACCACATTTTGTACATGAGATTTTATTTCGGCGCGCATGTGCTGTGTGTGGTCCTTATGAAGTAGCACAACGTGCTGTTTGCACTGGGCATAAGCAAGCCGTTGTTGGAGTTTGCCTAACCGCAGATGGTAAAATCGTATCGGCTTCAGAAACGTTACGCATCTGGGATATTGAAGGTAAGCAGCGTGCTATTTGTGAGAATCCTGAAAGATATGGATATGTTTCGGCATTTTGTTTAACCTCTGATGGTAAGATTGCATCTGGAGAATATGATAAAACCGTTAGAGTTTGGGATCTGCAAGGTAACCAGCTCGCTGCTTGCAATGGGCATATAAGTCATATTAACGCGGTATGTGTAACCCCTGATGGTAAGATCGTATCAGCATCTGATGATCGGACAGTGAGAATCTGGGATAGTGAAGGTAACGAGCTTGCAGTTTGTGAGGGGCATGAATGTACCGTACTTGCAGTTTGCGTAAGTCCTGATGGTAAGATCGTATCGGGTTCAAGTGATTGGACAGTGAGAATTTGGGATAGTGAAGGTAACGAGCTTGCAGTTTGTTTGGGACATGAAGGTTTTGTTAAGGCAGTGTGCATAACCCCTGATGGTAAGTTCATATCGGCAGCTTATGATTGGACAGTGAGAATTTGGGATATGGAAGGTAACCAGCTAGCTGTTTGTGATGGCCATGAAGATGACGTTAATGCTGTTTGTGTAACCCCTGATGGTAAAATCGTATCGGGATCTGATGATAAAACTGTGAGAATTTGGAATATGGAAGGTAACCAACTGGCTGTTTGTGAGCGACATGAAGATGATGTTATAGTAGTTTGTGTAACCCAAGATGGTAAGATTGTATCGGGATCTCAAGATAATACCGTCAGAGTTTGGGATACAGAAGGTAACCAACTGGCTGTTTGTGAGGGGCATAAACGACACATACTTGCGGTTTGCGTAACCCCTGATGGTAAGATTGTATCTGGATCTGCTGATGGAACTGTCAGAGTATGGGATGCTACATTGCGCTTAACAGATGCACAAGCTGAGCAGGTATGGTTATACCTTCAGGAGAATCCTCTCGAAGGTACCAAGCTAAATGGATGGAAACAAATTAAACAACTAATAAATGAAGTTGAAGAACTTCTAACCAATGAAAGAGACTAATATGCTTAAGAAACTGACACTGATTCTTCTGTGTTCACCTGCAATCTTTGCTATGACAGAAGTGAAACATGCAGCTGTGCTCAAACTTACGTTGCAAAATGGCACTGAAGTAGAAGTACCGAGCTATGTGGCAGAGCTTTCAGAAACGATCCGAGAGGCTCTAAATCTCTTTGGTGATGATACACCTATTTCTTTGCCGCTTCTCACTGAATCTGAATGGCAATTAATCTGTGAAGAGTTACCTTTGGTATACTCATTCTTTAGAGAAAAGACCGAAAGTTCTCGCAAAGTCCTGCTAGCATCACTGAGGAGGCTTTCAATTGATGAGTTTCTGTCTTGCATGCACAGTGCAGACTACTTAGGGATACCCATAGTCATAGATGCTTGTGTAGAACTTAGTTATGCAGGACACGTAAATAATATTTCATTTGAACAGCTTTGCACATTCTTTCCTAACAATGTAGGTGAGATTATATTACGCCAGGCGTGTGCGAAGTGCGGCCCATATGACGCATCAGAGCTTGTTAGTTATAAAGACGATGGGGTAGATGGAGCTTCTGCAGTTTGCGTAAGCCCTGATGGCAAGATTATATCGGGATCTTATGATGGAACGGTGAGGGTACTGGATTCACAAGGAAAGCAGCTTGCTGTGTATAGGGGACATGAAGGTTTGGTGAAAGCAGTGTGCATAACACCAGATGGTAAGATCGTATCAGGATCTAATGATAGAACCGTCAGAATATGGGATCCGGAAGGAAACCAGCTTGCTATTTGCGAGGGACACGAACTTTGGGTTACTGCTGTTTGTGTAACTCCAGATGGCAAAATCGTTTCTGGATCTAATGATAGAACAATTAGAATGTGGGATATTGAAGGTAACCAGCTTGCAGTTTGTGAAGGATATGAAGGTCGCATTACCACAGTTTGCTTGATGCCTGATGGTAAGATCGTATCAGGATTTTGGGATGGAATGGTTAGAATTTGGGATACAGAAGGTAATCAACTTGAGATTTGCGAGGGACATGAAAGTTGGGTTAATGCTGTTTGTGTAACACCAGATGGTAAGATTGTATCAGGATCTACTGATAAAACAGTGAGATTATGGAATACAGAAGGTAATCAGCTAGCAGTTTGTAAGGATCATGAAGATGAGGTTAATGCAGTTTGTATAACCCCTGATGGTAAGATCGTATCGGGATCAAGCGATGGCACCATTAGAATTTGGGATACAGACGGCAATCAGCTCTCTATTTGTGAGGGGCATGAAGGACAAGTATATACAGTTTGTGTAACCCCAGATGGTAAGATCGTATCGGGATCTGCTGATAGTACAGTTAGAATATGGGACCTACAAGGTACTCAAATTTCTGTAGGTAGAGGCCATACTTCTTGGGTCAGTGCCGTTTGCATAACCCGAGGGGGTAACGTGGTGTCAAGATCTCATGATGGTTCTCTGAGAATATGGGATACAAGCTTTCCACTAACAGACGTGCAAGCTGAGAAGGTGTGGGTGTACCTCCAGGAGAATCCTGAGCTGAAAGCATTTAAACAAGATGGGTGGATACATATCAAGAAGCTCCTACAAGAGCATGAAGAACTTCCCACAAATGACAGGAATAGCTATGATTAAAAAAATAAGTCTCATTTTTCTTTATTCATCAGGGCTTCTAGCCATGACACAGGTAAATGACTCCTCTACGTTCAAGCTTGAGTTGAGAGATGGCATCGTAATAGAAGTGCCCGGCTATGTGGCAGAGCTTTCAGAGGTGCTACGGGAACATCGTAGTATTTCTGGTGATGATACACCAATTTCACTTTCCCACCTAACGATAGATGATTGGGAACTCATTCATGAACGTTTAGAGTTAGCAGATACGTTTAGTAGAGAACAGACGGTATATTCTCAGGCCCTTATTGATTCACTTGGTGAGCTATCGGCTGATGAGCTCTTATCTTGTATGATGACTGCAGACTATTTAGCGATACGGGAACTATATAGTAATTGTTTAGCATTGGCTTATCAAGGTCATTTGAATACGCTTTCTTATGAACAATTGAGTCACTTACCACCACATGATGTGCATGAAATTGTAACTCGCCGAGCACGTATAGCCTGTGGTAGTTGTTATGAAGCAATACAACAAGCTCATTTTGAAGTGGATATGATAGTTAATGCAATGTGTGTAACTCCTGATGGTAAGATTGTAATGGGGGGTGAAGAAATAGTTACAGTCTGGGACATGCAAGGTAACCAACTAGCTATGTGCGAGGGACACGAACATTGGGTTACTGCTGTTTGTGTAACACCAGATAGCAAGATTGTTTCTGGATCTTATGATAGAACCATTAGAGTGTGGGATATTGAAGGTAACCAGCTGGCTGTTTGTAAAGGACATAATGGTTCTGTTGATGCAGTTTGTATAACCCCTGATGGTAAGATCGTTTCTGGATCTGCTGATGGAACCATTAGATTCTGGGACATGCGAGGGAATCAGATTGTTGTTTGTAGGGGGCATGACAGTTGTGTATATAGAGTTTGCATAACTAGGAGCGGTACAATTCTAACGGCATCTGAAGATAGAACGGTGAGAGTATGGAATGCGAAAGGTGATCAGCTCGCCGCGTATAGGGGAAACTTAGATTGGTTTTATGCTCTTTACGTAACGAAGAATGGTAACATTGTGTCTGCATCAGGTGATATGACAATTAGAATATGGGATGAGCAGGCTAACCAGCTTGCAGTCTGTAAGGGGCATGAAGGGTGGGTCTTTGCTGTGTGCGTAACGCCAAATAGTGAGATTGTATCAGGATCTACTGATAAAACAGTGAGATTATGGAATACAGAAGGTAACCAACTAGCTGTTTGTAGAGGGCATGAACGTGAGGTGACCGCAGTGTGCGCTGCCCCTAATGGGACTCTTATATCTGTATCTAAAGATAGTACCGTAATAGTGTGGGATCCAATCTTTTCATTAACGGAAGAACAAGCTTCAAGGGTATGGTTGTATCTCCAAAAGAATCCTAACGTGGAACAGCACGATGGATGGAAACAAATAAAACAACTACTACAAGAAGATGAAGAAACTCCAATGAAAAGGACTAATATGATGAAACAACTAACCCTCGCTTTACTGTGTTCACCGGGCCTTTTGGCAATGACACAGGTTAAACATTCAGCTCCGCTAATGCTTAAGCTGAGAGATGGTATTGTAGAAGTATCACGCTCTGTGGCAGAGCTTTCAGGGATACTACAAGAAAACCTTAACTAATAGATGATGATCAACCATTTCACTTACCGCAAGTAACCGAAAATGAGTGGGATCTTATACAGGAACCATTAGCACTAGCTTCACGATCACTAGAGATAAAACGGAACATTCTCGTCAGGCCCTTCTTGATTCACTTAGCAAGCTTTCTGCAGACGAGTTGTTGTTTGTATGATCACCGCAGATTATCTAGCGATACCGGTACTATTTGATGCATGTTTAGCGTTGCCTATGCAGGTCAATTAGATGCTCTTTCTTTTGAACAGCTAAGTACATTACCCCCGAACTATGTAGATGAAATTATTTTTCGGCGAGCGTGTGAGTTGTATGGTCCGTATGAAGTGTCACCCTATGCTACTTATCCATAATAATACGTATGGCGTATAACGGCAGTGTGTGTAACTCCGCAATGAAAATATGGTACGGTTCAGATAGTGGAACGATAACAATCTTAGGATAGCAGAGGGTAACCGGCTCACTAGTTGGAAGGGACAAGAAGATCATATTTGTGGAATGTGTGTAACCCAAGATAAAAGATCATATCAGGATCTTTTGATAAAACAATAAGAATATGGGATAGTAAAGGTAACCAGCTTGCAGTTTGCGAAGGACATGAGGATGGATTAGTGCAGTTTGCGCAGCCAAGGACCGTAAGATCAGTTTCGGGATCTGTTGAGGACGGTATTATTACCATATGGGATGAACAGGGTAATCAGCTTGTTACTTATAAGGGACACAAGGGGTATGATTGTGGCAGTGTGTGTAACACCATATGGTAAGATTGTCTCAGGATCTAATGATAAAACAGTGAAAATCTGGGATACGGACGGTAATCAACTTGCGGAATGTACCGGGCATGAAGATCATATTAGTGCAGTGTGTATAACCCCGAATGATAAGATAATATCAGGATCTGAAGATGGGAAGTGAGAATATGGGATATGCAAGGTAATCAACTTTCGGTATATGTAGGGGACATAAAGATTCGATAAATGCTGTTGTGCATGACCCCGGAATGGTAATATATTATCAGGATCTCAGATGGCATGGTGAGAGATCTGGGATGCGCAAGGAAACCAGCTTGTTCTATGTAAGGGTCATAAGATGAGTGTCATTCACTTAGCATAGCACCAGATGGCACTGTCATATCGGGATCTCTTGATGGAACCGTGAAAATATGGAACGCAAAGACATTTTCACTAACAGAAATGCAGGCTGAGAAAGTATGGTTGTACCTGCAAGAGATAACGAGTGAGCAAGAGGAGCAGCATAGCGATACGCAGATGCTACACGGTTTGTGGATATGTAAAGGGCAATTCTAAGGAGCATCCGGATGGGGCCATATTAAGGGCATATTACAAGACAATCAAGAACGTCAAGTTATGAAA
Source organism: uncultured bacterium (assembly GCA_963711045.1). Lineage (GTDB taxonomy): Bacteria > Babelota > Babeliae > Babelales > Babelaceae > PRDV01. The sequence continues at coordinate 93,361 of CAVQCM010000001.1, forward strand.
AGGACTAAGATGATTAAAAAGCTCGTACTCATTCTTCTGTGTTCACCTGGGCTTCTTGCCATGACAAAAGTACGCCACTTCAGCTCCGCTCAAGCTTAAGCTGAAAGATGCCGTCGTAGAAGTACCACGCTACATGGTAGAGCTCTCAGGGCTCATACAAGGAAACCTTACTTATTTTGATGATGATACACCAGTTTCACTTATTCAACTAACCAAATATGAGTGGGAGCTCATGAATAAACATTTAGAGCTCGCCTATATGTTCACTCAAGATAAAACGGAACATTCTCGTCAGGCCCTTCTAGATTCCCTGAGAAAGGTTTCTGCAGATGAGTTGTTGTCGTGTATACTGACTGCAGACTACCTAGCGATAGCCGTCCTATTTGATGCATGTTTAGCGTGTGCCTATGCAGGACAATTAAATACTCTTTCTTTTGAAAAGCTGAGTACATTGCCGCAGAACTATGTTGATGAAATTATATTTAGGCAAGCATGTGCTGCATATGGGCCTTATGCAGCAACACAAGTTGCTCACTGTAACAAAAAACATGATGCAAGGTGTATAACTCCAAATAGAAATATTGTATTGGGTACATGGAAGGGTACAATAATAATTTTTGATAGAGAGGGTATCCATCTCACCAGTTGGCAAGCCCATGAAAGCAGAATTAATGCAGTTTGCATAACCGCTGATGGTAAGATCATATCGGGATCTGAAGATAAAACGGTTAAAATCTGGGATATTGAAGGTAATCTATTTGCTGTTTGTGAAGGGCATGAACGTAAGATTATTGAAGTTTGTATAACCCCTGATGGTAAGGTCGTATCTGGATCTTTTGATGGAACAGTGAGAATCTGGGATATAGATGGTAATCAACTAGCTATTTGTAGAGACCATGAAGATATAGTTTATGTAGTTTGTATAACCCCAGATGGTAAAATAGTATCTGTAACTAGAAAGGGAACATTCAGAATCTGGGATATAGATGGTAATCAACTAGCTATGTGTGAGGGGCATAAAGGTACGGTTGGCGCTTTGTGTGTAACCTCTGATGGTAAGATCATAGGTGGATTTCGTGACGGAACAGTAAGAATCTGGGATACAGATGGTAATCAACTAGCTATTTGTGAGGGGCATAAAGGTACGGTTGGTGCTTTGTGTGTAACCTCTGGTGGTAAGGTCGTATCAGGATCTTTTGATGGAACGGTAAGAATCTGGGATATGGAAGGAAACCAGCTAGCTGTTTGTGAAGGACATGAAGATTTGGTTATTGCTGTTTGTGTAACTGTTGACGGTAAGATCATAGCGGGATTTCATGATGGAACAGTAAGAATCTGGGATATGGAAGGAAACCAGCTAGCTATTTGTGAAGGACATACATATGATGTTTGCAAAATTTGCGTAACCCCTGATGGTAAGATCGTATCGGGATCTCTTGATGGAACAGTAAGAATCTGGGATGGCAAGGGTAACCAGCTAGCTGTTTGCGAGGGACCTAAACATGTGCCGTCGTGGGCAGTTTCTGAGGTACCTACATATGGGCACGTGAAATCAGTTTATGTAATCACAAATGATAAAATTGTATCAGGATATAATGATGCAACCATTAGAATATGGGATCCTACACTAGTACTAACAGACCTACAAGCTGAGAAGCTGTGGTTGCATCTCCAGGAGAATCCTGAATTGGAAGAATTTGAGCATGGATGGGATCATATTAAGCAAATGTTAGAAGAAGATGAAGAACTTCCAAAAACTGAAAGGTATTAGCATGCTAAAAAAAATAGCCCTCATTCTATTGTGTTCACCTGGGCTTCTTGCCATGACACAGGTAAAAGAATCCTCTAGGTTCAAGGTTGAGCTGAGAGATGGCATCGTAGTAAAAGCGCCCGGCTATATGATGGAGCTTTCAGAGGTAATACAAGAAAAGCGTAGTAGTTGTGATGATAAACCAGTTTCACTTCCGCAACTTACGAAAGATGAATGGGAACTCATTCATGAGTGTTTAGAGTTAGCATATAGATTCACTTTGGGATGTACCGCATGTTCTCAGGCACGTGCAGAGCGAGCATATGAATTTACGCTGGAATGTACGACCTGTTCTCAGCAGTCACTTATTAAGCCACTTTTCAAGCTGTCAGCTGATGAGCTCTTGTCTTGTATGCTGACTGCAGACTATTTAGCGATACGGGTACTCTATGGTTCTTGTTTAATATGGGCGTACGAAGGCCGTTTGAATACGCTTTCTTATGAACAGTTGAGTCACCTACCACCACATGATGTGCATGAGATTGTAGCTCGGCGAGCACGTACTGCCTGTGGTAGTTATGAAGCAACACAACGCGCTCATGTTGAAGTGGGTATGCCAGTTCATACAATTTGTGTAACTCATGATGATAAGATTGTAACGGGGGATAGTGAAACCATTAAAATCTGGGACATGCAAGGTAACCAGCTAGCTGTTTGTGAGGGACACGAACATATTGTATCATCCGTTTGTATAACTCCTGATAATACGATAGTCTCAGGATCTTATGATGGAACCATTAGAATATGGGATATAGATGGTAACCAGCTTGCTGTTTGCAGGGAACATGAAGGTCCAATTATTAAAGCTTGTATAACCCTGGATGGTAAGATCGTAGCTGGATTTGGTGACGGAACGTTAAGAATCTGGGACATACAAGGAAACGTACTTGCTGTCTGTAGGGGGCATGACAGTTCCCCTGTTGCAAGAGTTTGTGTAAGTGAGAGCGGTACTATTCTAGCGGCATATCATGATAAAACGGTGAGAGTATGGAATACAAATGGTGATCAGCTTGCTGTGTATAGGGGACTCTTCGCTGCGTATGATGGAACCTTTGGTTGGCCTTATGCTCTTTGCGCAACGAAGGGTGGCAACATGGTGTCAGCATCTGGTGATAGTACTATTAGAATATGGGATGAGCAGGCTAATCCGCTTGCTGTTTGTAGGGGACATGAAGGTGGGGTTTCTGCAGTTTTTGTAACGCCGAATAGTGATATTGTTTCAGGATCAAAAGATAAAACAGTGAGATTATGGAATGCAAAAGCTCGCCAACGAGCTATTTGTAGAGGGCATAAGCATGAGATTAAAGCAGTGTGCGCTACCCCTACCGGTACTCTTATATCTGGATCTATAGATGGTAGTATAAAAGTGTGGGATCCTATCTTTTCTTTGACTGACGAACAAGCTTCAAGGGTATGGTTGTATCTACAAAAGAACCCTAAGGTTGCGCAGCAAGATGGATGGCAACACATTAAACAACTACTACAAGAAGATGAAGAACTTCCAACACATGAAAGGAACTAAGATGATTAAAAAACTAATCCTCATTCTACTATGTACACCAGGACTATTGGCGATGACACAGGTTAAACTTTCAGCTCCGCTAAAGGTTCAACTGAAAGATGGTACCGTAGAAGTAGCTCGTTATCTGGCTGAGTTTTCAGGGATAATACAAGAAAACCATAGTTTTTGTGATGATGATACACCGGTTTCACTTCCACAACTAACGAAATATGAATGGGAACTCATACATGAGCCTTTAGCGTTAGCATACCTATTGACTAGAGATAAGACGGAACGCGCTTATCAGATGCTGCTTGAGACTCTTATGAGTCTTTCTGCAGATGAGCTGTTGTCATGTATGAAGAGTGCAGATTATTTAGGGATGCAGGAACTCTTTGCTATATGCTTAGAGTTAGCTTATAAAGGTCACTTAGATCGTCTTTCCTATGAACAGTTGCGTGAATTACCATCATACTATGTAGATGATATTATTTTTCGTAGAGCATGTGCTACATGTGGACCGTATGAAGTAACGCCGTTTTCTGTTTGCACTGGCCATGAAGGTTCGGTTTTTTCAGTGTGTACAGCTCCTGATGGTACGATTATATCTGGGTCTGAAGATAAAACGGTAAGGGTATGGGATAGTGAAGGTAACCAACTTGCTGTTTGTGAGGGACATGAAGATATGGTTAGTGCAGTGTGCGTAACCAAAAATGGTAAAATTGTATCTGGTTCTGCAGATGGTACCATTAGAGTATGGGATCCTCAAGGCAAGCAGCTTGCAGTTTGCGAGGGACATGAGGGAAAAATTAGTACACTTTACATATTAAATGGTATACATTCGATTTCAATTGCTGATAGAACTATGCGAAAATGGGACGAGGAGGGCAATCAGCTTAGTATCAGAAGGGGGTTCAGGCTGTCTCCAGGTAAATTTTTCACATTTTGCTTAGGCCCTGATGATAATAAAGCTGTATCAATTACATCTGGAGTATTTTGTACTTTTGAAGTGTTCGATTTGAAAAAACGTCCCATCCTGCGGGCCCGGTTAAGGGGAGAATTTACGGCTAGCTCAGTTTGTGTAACCCGGGATGATAATATTATAGTAGGATCTGATGATGGGATGGTTAGAATATGTGATATGAAAGGAAACCAGCTCGCTATTTGTAAAGGACATGAAGGCTGCATTAGTGAACTTTGCATGCTACCAAATGGAAACATCGTATCCGGCTCTTTTGATGGAACAGTGCGAATATGGGATATACAAGGGAATCAACTTGCCGTTTGTGGCCATAACAGTGAAGTGCGGGCAGTTTGTGTAACTTTAGATGGTAAGATCGTATCGGCATCTAATCGAAGGATTACTATATGGGATACGTTGACATTATCACTTACAGAAACACAGGCTGAAAAGATTTGGTTGTATCTACAGAAAGTAATGAGAGAGCAAGAGGAGCAGCATCACGTTAAGCAGTTGCTACAACGGTTGTGGGGATATCTCAAGAACGATCCTAAGGAGCAAGTCGGATGGAAACACATTAAACAACTACTACAAGAAGATGAAGAACTTCCAACACATGAAAGGAACTAAGATGCTTAAAAGACTAATCCTCATTCTACTGTGTTCACCAGGGCTTTTGGCGATGACACAAGTTAAACTTTCAGCTCCGCTAAAGATTCAATTGAAAGATGATACCATAGAAGTAGCTCGTTATCTGGCTGAGTTTTCAGGGATAATACAAGAAAATCATAGTTTTTGTGATGATGATACACCAGTTTCACTTCCGCAACTAACGAAATATGAGTGGGAACTCATACATGAGCCTTTAGCGTTAGCATACCTATTGACTAGAGACAAGACGGAACGCGCTTATCAGATGCTGCTTGAGTCTCTTATGAGTCTTTCTGCAGATGAGCTGTTGTCATGTATGAAAAGTGCAGATTATTTAGGGATGCAGGAACTCTTTGCTGTATGTTTAGAGTTAGCTTATAAAGGTCACTTAGATCGTCTTTCATATGAACAGCTACGTGAATTACCATCATATTATGTAGATGATATTATTTTTCGTAGAGCATGTGCTACATGTGGACCGTATGAAGTAACGCCGTTTTCTGTTTGCACTGGCCATGAAGGTTCGGTTTTTTCAGTGTGTACAGCTCCTGATGGTACGATTATATCTGGGTCTGAAGATAAAACGGTAAGGGTATGGGATAGTGAAGGTAACCAACTTGCTGTTTGTGAGGGCCATGAAGATATGGTTAGTGCAGTGTGCGTAACCAAAAATGGTAAAATTGTATCTGGTTCTGCAGATGGTACCATTAGAATATGGGATCCTCAAGGCAAGCAGCTTGCAGTTTGCGAGGGACATGAGGGAAAGATTGGTACACTTTTCATATTCAATGGTATAATACATTCGATTTCAATTGCTGATAGAACTATTATGGGAAAATGGGACGAGGAGGGCAATCAGCTTAGTATCGAAAGGCTCAGAGAGTCTCTTACATTTTTCACATTTTGCTTAAGCCCTGATGATAATAAAATTCTATCAATTTTTTCATCTAGGAGTCTGTCGGAAAACGAACTAGCCACCTATGACATTTCAAACTTTTTCGTAATTTTCGATTCCCAACTAATCATAAAAATGCTATACTTTTTCAGTCTTATATATTGATTGAATCATCTAAACCATAGGATCGTAATGAAGTCAAAGTTTATGCAATGTGACAGAGATACTTTGTATATAATGCCTCCTTCTGTTGATGATTGGCTTCCTAAAAACCATCAGGCACGTTTTGTTGTAGATATAGTTGATCAGCTTGATCTATCAGCTATTGAAAAGAGCTATTCCGAAACAGGTAGGAAAGCTTATCCTGTAAGAGTTCTCTTAGCCACGATCTTTTATGGTTACATAACAGGCGTTTATTCAAGCCGCAAACTAGAAGAAGCAACCTATGAATCAGTTCCGTTTAGATATATTGCAGCAAATCTCCATCCAGATCATGATACTATAGCTAGTTTCAGAAAACAGTTCTTGAAGCAACTGGATGCTATCTTTCTACAGATCTTAATAATTGCATCAGAAATGGGTATTGTGAAGCTCGGAAATGTATCAACGGATGGGAGTAAAGTCTTGGCTAACGCAAGTAAGCATAAAGCTCTTAGTTGGGAGTATGCCAAAAAACTTGAAGCCCAATTGAGGGAAGAGTTGAACCAATTACACAAATTGGCTGAAGAGGCAGACAACATTCCTAAAGATATGAATATTCCAGAAGAACTAGCTCGTCGAGAGAAGCGGTTAGAGGCGATTAAATCGGCACAAGAAGAAATTGATAAGAGAGCTGAAGAAAGATATATCGCCGAAAAAGCTGCCTATGATGAAAAAATGAAAGAGCGTAATGAGTGGCAAAAGCAAACCGGTAAAAAAAAAGCCGGTAAGATTCCGCAACCTCCAACTAGAGAGCCTCAAAAGAAAGACCAAGTCAACTTAACAGACAAAGAATCCCGCATCATGCCTAAGTCTGGTGGCGGGTTTGTTCAAGCGTTTAATGTTCAGGCCAGTGTTGATGAAGATACTCACCTTATTATTGCAAATCATGTAACCCAAAGTACCAATGATAAACGAGAAATAGTTCCTACCCTTGAGGAAATAAAGAAAGCAGAGAATGTTCTTGGCCAAGAAGTATTACATGTTCTCGCTGATGCTGGCTATTATAGCGAAGCAAATGTAAGACATTGTGTACAAGCAGGGAAAACACCACTGATAGCAGACAAGCGAGATAAGCATAATAAATCACTAACTTCAAGATTCGAACATGCAGATATTGAATGTCCTGAAATAGAGGACCCTGTAAAGCAAATGAAGCACTATATGAAAACTAAGGAGGGAAAAGAGCTGTATGCTAAGCGAAAGTCAACAGTAGAGCCTGTGTTTGGTATCATTAAGAACGTAATGGGCTTCAGCAAGTTCTCTCTGAGAGGGCTCGATGCGGTATCGGGTGAATGGAAGCTAGTATCTATAGCATGGAATCTTAAGAGGATGTTCACTTTACTAAGGAAGAAGCAAATAAAGGATGCATCCCAACATAATCAACCCATATCAATCTGTCCTGCATGATTGATATGCCCCAGTATGCGCTAATTAAAAGCAATTCTCATAATAATTCATTCTTTTATGTTGCTATCAAAAATATATCCTAAAATATGTTTGCTAAATTGCCAAAAATCTTAAAATCATGCTCCAGCGAAACTATATTCCCAACGTTGCCCGACAGACTCCTAGAGTATTTTGTACTTTTAAAGTGTTCGATATGAAAAAACGTTCCATGCTGGCCCACGTCAGGGGAGAATTTACTGCTAGCTCAGTTTGTATAACCCGGGATGATAAGATTATAGTAGGATCTGATGATGGGATTATTAGGATATGGGATATAAAAGGTAACCAGCTCGCTGTTTATAAAGGACATGAAGGCTGCATTAGTGCAGTTTGCATGCTACCAAATGGCAATATAGTATCCGGCTCTTTTGATGGAAAAGTGCGAATATGGGATATACAAGGGAATCAACTTGCCGTTTGTGGCCATAACAGTGAAGTGTGGGCGGTTTGTGTAACTTTAGATGGTAAGATTGTATCGGCATCTAATCGAAGGATTACTATATTGAATGCGTTGACATTATCACTTACAGAAACACAGGCTGAAGAGATTTGGTTGTATCTACAGAAAGTAATGAGAGAGCAAGAGGAGCAGCATGACGTTAAGCAGATGCTTCTTACGGAGCAATCCGGATGGAACTATATTAAGCACATCCTAGAAGAAGATGAAGAACTTACAAGAAATGAAAGATACTAGCATGCTTAAAAACTATCCCTCATTTTTTATTGTTCACAGGCGATGCTGGCCATGACAGAAGTAAAACACCCAGCTGCGCTCAAGCTTATGTTAAGAAATGACACAGAGGTGATTCTTTTTGCTTCTGTTATTTTTCTGTTATAGATGCTATACTAAGCAAACCTCACCTATAGGATATTTCTATGCATAGGCGAGGTTTTTTGCTTATTGAAGCAAGTATAAGCATTCTGTTAGCAGGGCTCTTTAGTATCCTGCTCTATTCCTGGCATAGCCAATTGTTAACAAGACAACAGCATCTGTGTACCAATGTACAGGCACTTTGTATTGCCCGCACTGCTCTTGAGAAAGCAAAGCAGGGCAGATCTTTAAAGCAGATAAATGGGTTTTCGGTTTCACTATCTCGGAAAGAACTGTTACCCACTTATACCTATCTTACAGTGATCGTATCGCAAGAAAAGAACCTTCTGGTTACACTTAGTACAGGTATGTTTCATGACTAAAAGCGGCATGACGCTTCTTGAGATAGCTATCTATCTCTTTTTAAGTATGCTGAGCCTTACGCTGGCAAGCTCGTTAATTATTTCTCTTGTGAGCTCGGCTCGTCATGCTACTGAGATAAATGAAACTGCTCTTGAACTTAGTATCGCTTTGCATCATCTAGCAGAAGATCTCAAGTGCGCACAATATCTAAAAGAATTGGGCAACACAAGCTGTATTATGGCAACAAGTGCTGGTGATATCGGGTATGTTGCTAAACAAGGTAATCTCATGAGATATAGTGGTCTATATACTCATTCTACAAAAACATGGTCTCGTAGATCATCAAGTCTTCTTGCATACGGTTTAGATAAGATCAGGTTTAGATATAGCAATTCGCAAGACAATGTGCACGAAGTCCATTGTCAATTGGTAAAGCGTAATCAATCCTATGAGCTCTATCAAGGAATTTCATGAATAGCACGGTTATTGGGATTATTGTGATGATGAGTACTACTTGGATGCTTACCGTGCTTAATCATCATCACTATCAGCAGCTGACTGCCCAGGCACTTTTGAAGCAGATACGACAAGAGTATCTTCTTGAAGCACTCTATACGTATGCTAATGCATATGTTAGACATAAAAAGATCATTAGTCCCATTAAGATTCTATTTCCGCCTGATCCCACCATAGAAATCGCTCTGCACCCTGAGGGAGAGCGATTTTTGGTAAGGGTAACGATAGCGTCGGTTGTGTATGAAACAACGATATCTTAGTCTTCTGGCGTGTAGGTATGGCTAAGGAGTTTCATGTACGATTCAAAGCGAAATAGCTTTGATCGCTTTTGTTCGGTTACTTTTTCAAGGACACCAATAAGCATAAACTGGTCAACAATCTTGGCTGCAGTGTTATAGGACTTTTCTAGCCTAATGCTGAGCTCAGTTACATTAATAACTGGTGATGAAAACAGTATATCTAATGCCACGTAGGGTGCTTCTCCCATTTTAGACAGCGCAGCATCTTTGCGAATTTCCACGATTACGTCTTGCTCAAGTTTTTCAATGTCTTTAATCCGACGGTAGGCATCAAAGCTACTTTCTCGTATTGCTCTAAAGTAGTAAGCAAGCCATCCTTCATAATCGCCTTCTGTTCGTACCCGATTGAGGTTTTGGTAGTACTCTTCATGGTATCGCTTAAAGTAGTACGATAGATATAGAATCGGAATAGACAGCAGGCCTTCTTTAATAAGCATTAAGACGATCAGCATTCTCCCCACGCGCCCATTACCATCAAGAAAGGGGTGAATAGTCTCAAACTGAACATGGGCAAGGCCAGCCTTCATGAGGCTTGCCCAGTCTCTTCCCGAGTTGATATACAATTCAAGGTCGTGCATTAAAGGAGGTACTTCTTGTGCCGGAGCAGGGGTAAGAGGACCTACCCGTACGGGCTGTTTTCTAAAGTGACCTGGATTACTATGATCTTCATTACACAGTGACATAAGAGCCTTATGAGCACCCAAGATAACGCGATTTGAGATAGGTAGTCCCTCCTGCGTAATCATCTTAATAGACATATTAAGCGCATTAGTATAGTTAAGCACCAGCTCAGTTGGCTTAGTCAGTTTTGCGTCAGGAAGGGCTTGTGAATAGACATCAGCGAGTGTAGTATGTATGCCCTCAATAGATGATGAAATAAGCGCCTCTTTTATAACGTACGCTTTTATAAACCTATTTGGATCAGGAAGTTCTGCTGCGCGAGCATTAAGTTGTCCAAGCCTAAAGCTTGCTTCTCCATGAAGCTCAATGAGCTTAGGGGTCATTTGTAATTCAGGGTTTTTAGGTGGTAAAGGATAGGGTATATAGTATTCAACTTCTCCAATGCTCTTATACTCACCAGCTTTTCGTATCATTGATGCTCCTCAAAAAATATTCGTCATGGTTCTCTAGGCTATGTCAAATTGCTTCAAATGTCAACGGTTAATTGAAATAAGTTGTCAATTTTAAAAAGCTTATTTCAAAAATACCGCATTTATTTAAATACTTGCAGCTGAAAAAGTGGTAGGTTAGAAAAAAAGTATCACCCTTGAACCAGGATGCCTCCATTATCTTCATTATTTCAATAAAGTATGCATTGTTGAAATAATGAATAAGGTAGGAGAGGTTGGACTCAATGAAATGCCATCTGAAAAGGCCGCTTTAATCGCATGTACATCTGCTGCAAAATGCGTTCAATATATATAACTAGAAGTGGTTTCGAGATGGTTTTGGTTAGATCAAGCAAATGGAGAAAAGAAACTGGTCTTCGTTGTTCGGTATTTCACAATATCTAAAAACATTGAAATATGAAGCCAATATAGAAGATTTTATTTCAAACCAAGCGTGTTTTTACCTCTTCTGAAAAGTTGTTGTCCTATATTGATTGATTTTGATAGAAATATCTGAAATACTGATACTATTCACCTGCTTTTATTTCAAAGAAATGAATCATTGTGAAATAGTGGTCGGTGTTCAGCGACCTTAATTCCAGTGAAATTGCCTTTTTGTGAAATACTCTACCACCCACCCGTAAGTATTTCAAGATGACAGCCTTTCGTGAAATAATATATCGAGTTGATCGCCAGTATTTCAATTCAACAGGTATAAACCAGGAGGGTTTTTGATAGAACTCTCTATTATTTCAAATTGCGAGCTAATTTTGAAATAATAGATATAATGATAGGAAAAGAAGCACCAGTCTGCTTTAATCATGGATGAAGATCATAAGGAAGAGGGCTAGGATTCACGGTAGTTGTATAGTTCTTGAAAGCCTCTATTTTCAATGCAATAGGCCCTCCAATAAGCCATTTTGATAAATTGGGGATTCGTATGTATTAGATGCGCCGCCTGCTTCAAATTGAAACATATATATAGCTAACCTTGACCATAAATTTCTATTTGTGTTATTATTAAATAAAGTACGTATAGTTTCAAACAAAAGGATAAATAATGAAAATTACATCTACACGCAGCCTTTTAGGCTTTATGTTAGTCATAATAGCGGGCAGCAGTTTCGCTAAGACTATTAATCGTATCATCAATAACTCAGATCAGAATATTGTAAGTGTAGCACCGGTAAATGCCCTTTCAAACACGTTGGTACAAGGGCCTGCCATTGTCTTATATATGAAGGCATTTTCAGACAAAACATTCGATGTAACCCTAGTAGAGCCACTTGAAGTTGATTCAGAGGTTATATACACCGTTGGTACAGCAAGTGACACGCTCGATATCCCTGAAAACGCATCTGATGAAAATGTTCTTATTATTCATGAACATGGAAATGCAGCTTTGCAACCACTGAATAGTGTAGCTGATATCGAAGGTTCCACACAAGTAGAAGTTGTTCGACTCGAACCGGTAGCAGCTGGTGATAAAAAAGAAAAGGGTATTCGAAATACTTTCATAACAAAAGTTATTAACGATTCTGAAGCTACGACTATTCTTGTGCTACCCGCTCATCATGCATCACTCTTTGAGCCAACAGGCAACTTAGGGTATGTTTTACGAGCAAATGAGCCAACATGGGGTGAAAGGCCAACACTTGAAGCGCCACTGTTTCTGGGATCAGATATTAAGAATACTGAGCTTATAATTATTACTGATAATTCTACAGCGCGACTTTCAGGCTTGGTTGAGGGCTTTTCTGCAAACAATGTGCTACATATTACTAACGAAAATGATATTGAGATCAAACCTGCTGCATTGATAAATAGATAAATCTTAATGATACGTCTTACGTCCTATCACTAATTCATTAAAGGAGTTAGTGGTAGGATTTGTTGTAAGCTATTTTGGAATTTGACCTTTTTACTGCATTGCTGAGTCATTCTCAAGAAGGTTACCTTGAGGATGAAACATACGTACTAAGTCTCTAAGATTCAGGTTATCAGCACGTGCTAATAGAGGCATAACTTTTACATTATTTCCTGTTCTACCATTAGCGATAAAGAGATATCTAAGGTCTGAAGATAATATAGTACAACGATCAGGTATATCTGCCTTTGCGTGTTCTTCATCGGGAAGTGACAACCACTTTTTGGTAAAAACATCATAGAGAATCCTTTGGCGCTCATGAGAGCTATTTTTAATTATTTGTACCACAATAAATCGTCCATCGAAGGAGAGATCAACTGGAAAGCCAATATCCTGATATAGTGAACCCGCATCATCAACAGGACCAGTGATATTGAATTCTTCGAGCTGTTCATAGGAGCTGTCTTGCGCAATGTGCACAAGACAGAGGATAAATCTATGACGTACATGGTCTAAAGGATTGCCAATAAGTTCTACTTTTTTAGCTATGTAAGCCAAATGTTTGCTGTCAGGACTGAAGGCCATAGCGCATACAATACCTTCAATATTGATCGTCTTTGAGACAAGCTCAGGTAAAGCAGAAAGGTCACACATTTTTATCGTATTATCCGCTCCTGCAGTAACAGCGTAGGTGCAATCAGGACTTATCGCTATCGAGAGCACCCTATAAAACCTGGAGGTGCCTTCATGCCAGTTGCACGTATGCCGTGAAATAATCATGTGAGGGAAGACAGGATCTTCAGGATCTTCTTGTGCAAACTGTTCTAATTCTTCTAGATCAATGAGTAATCCTTGAAGATACTCATTTGGAGGACTCACACGCATATAGTACTGTGGTCGTTCTTGCAATATAGGGCCATCTTGAATGCATAGAAAGTAATGGCCATCTTCACTAAATGCCGAATTGCATCCTTGTTTTATAGGACAGGTAGCCTGCTGCAGTAAAAAACGGTACCTGAAGGTGAGTTCCCAGCTCGTGGTGTTCCAACAACAAATACTGACTGCACAATGGAGTAACAATTTATGCCCGCAGCGAGTCCATTGCATACTTCCGTAGGGCTTAGAACGGTGGTCGAGTATTTCGAGCACTCTGAGTTTTTTTATTGCAGTGCAATCAGAGATATCCCAGATGGTGAGTTGTGAAGTTGCTACTGCAAGCTTAGTGCCATCAGGGCTCATAGCCATAGCCTGTACAAATTTGTTCCCCCAACCTGTTGGCTCATGGGTAAGAGATTCTACAGGTGGCACTTTATATTTACTCAATAATGGCAGTAACATATCCCGCTTAAGAAGCTCAAGAACTTCATCCTTATCACGAAGATGGCTAAACTTTCCTCTATCTATCATGTTTGCAAGATCCAGTGCTACACTAAGAGAATCACGATCACCAACTAATTGACCAAAGAAGTTTTGCGTATGCAAGGTAAGCTGTTTTTCTGAAATCAGAAATCGAGAAAAAGCGGTTAGGGCTAAACTATAGAGGGAAGGTATAGTTGTTTCTTCTTCTTGCGTTTCTATTACTCGTGACAGGTACCGTTGCATTCCATGCATAGGATATGAAGCTAGTATAATCCCAAGGGCTAGATATCTATAGCACATAATATACTCCTAGAGGTATTCTTAGCACTATTAAGCTTAGACTTCATGAATTAATCTGTCAAATTAATGAAGCCTCTGGAGCTCTGTATCCATCATTGATAGTAGGCAGTTTGTTGCAGAAATCTAGCATGTGGCACATTTTTAGATCTATTATTTTCTTTTTTCTTCTTGAGATTATCAGTAGCTTTTATGCACACATAGTTTTTTGTTATGTGCTCAAGAATGCTTCTCTTGAGGATGAAGCATACGAACTAGATCACTAAGATTCAGGTTATCAGCACGTGCTAATAGAGGCATAACATTTACATTATTTCCTGTTCTACCATTTGCGATAAAGAGATATCTAAGGTCTGAAGATAAAAGAGTACAACGATCAGGTACATCTTCCTTTGCGTTTTCTTCATCGGGAAGTGGCAGCCACTTTTTGGTAAAAACATCATAGAGAATCCTTTGGCGCTTACTATCGTTATTTTTTATCATTTGTACCACAATGAATCGTCCATCAAAGATGAGATCAACTGGAAAGCCAATATCCATATATAAGTTACCCAAGCCATCAAAAAGACCAGTGAGATTGAATTCTTCGAGCTCTTCATAGGATCTTTCTTGCGCTATATGCACAAGACAGAGGACAAATCTATGACGAACATGGTGTTTACCATCATTAATACGTTCTACTTTTTTAGCTATATAAGCCAATTGTTTACTATCAGGACTGAAGGCCATTGCGCACACAACACCTTCAATCTCGATCGTTGTTGAGACAACCTCTGGTAAAGCAGTAAGGTCGCATATTTTTATGGTATTATCCGCTCCTGCAGTAACAGCGTAGGTGCAATCAGGACTTATCGCATGCGAGAGACCCATGTAAAGCTTGCACGTACCTTCATGCCAGTTGCACCTATGCCGTGAAATAATCATGTGAGGGAAGACAGGATCTTCAGGATGTTCTTGTGCAAACTGTTCTAATTCTTCTAGATCAATAAGTAATCCTTGAAGATACTCATGGGCAGGAGACATACGTACATACTCTGGTCTGTTTTGCAATATAGGACCATGTTGAAAGCATAAAAAGTAACGGCCATCTTCACTAAATGCCGCATTGCGTCCATTTTTTAATGGACAGGTAGCCTGCTGACTTAAAAAAGAGTACCTGAAGATGAGTTCCCAGGTCGTGGTGTTCCAGCAACAAATATTAGCTATACAATGAAGCAACAATTTACTACCGCAGCGGGTCCACTGCAAACTTCCGTAGGGCATCCAATGGGTGGGTATTTCGAGCACTCTGAGTTTTTTTATTGCAGTGTAATCAGAGATATCCCAGATGGTGAGTTGTGAAGTTGCTACGGCAAGCTTAGTGCCGTCAGGGCTCATAGCCATAGCCTGTACAAATGTGTTCCCCCTACCTGTTGGCTCATGGGTAAGAGATTCTACAGGTGGCACTTTATATTTACTCAATAGTGGCAGTAACATATCCCGCTTAAGAAGCTCAAGAACTTCATGCTTATCACGAAGATGGCTAAACTGTCCTCTATCTATCATACCTGCAAGATCCAATGCTACACTAAGAGAATCACGATCACCAACTAATTGACCAAATAAGTTCTGAGTAGGTAAGCTAAGCTGTTTTTCTGAAATAAGAGATCGAGAAAAGGCGGTTAAGGCTAAACTATAGAGGGATGGAACATGCGTTTCTTCTTGCGTTTCTATTACTCGTGATAGGTACTGTTGCATTCCATGCACAGGAAATGATGCTAGTATAATCCCAAGGGCTAGATATCTATAGCACATAATATACTCCTAGAGGTATTCTTAGCACTATTAAGCTTAGACTTCATGCATTATTCTGTCAAATTATTGAGGTTTTTATGTCTGTATAGTTACAGCTCACCAGGATTAAATTGAAGCTGATCATCAGCAAAAGGTTTCTTTAAAGACACGACAAATGGCGCAGAAAAGCGTAACATATTCAAACTCGAAAAGAGACACATTACTATTGGCAACCTTCTGTCTGTACTATATACTAAGTTTGTGGCTTTATAGAACAACCTAATCGCATGATAAAGCTATTGTAAAGACTTTGTTG
This sequence comes from uncultured bacterium, assembly GCA_963711045.1. Taxonomy (GTDB): domain Bacteria; phylum Babelota; class Babeliae; order Babelales; family Babelaceae; genus PRDV01. The sequence goes on from CAVQCM010000001.1 coordinate 109,536, forward strand.
TAGCCATAAAAGATGACCAAGATGCTAACGTCTTGTTAGCGTAAATAGAGAGCACAGTTCAATAAAAGAACTTCAAAAGTTAAAAAATCTTACCGTGGAGTGATTTTGATTATATCTTAGCTAGATTCTGCTACTAAAACCAAGAACACTAGCTGACTAAGGAGGATGTTAGCAATAGAAAGTACAGGCACATCTTTAAAGAGGTCTGAAAAATTCATTTCTCAGACCTCCAACTAACATTTTGACAATAGAAAGAGCAACATGAATTCTATTCGATTTAACAAGCTATGCTTCATCCTTTTTTGCTCATCAGGGCTTTTGGCCATGACTCAAGTAAAGCATTCAGCTATGCTAAAGCTTGAGCTGAAAGACGGTGCCATAATAGAAGTCCCGCGCCATCTGGCAGAGCTTTCTAAGACGATATGCGGCACCCTTGAGCTTATTGATGATGATAAACCTCTTTCACTACCGCAACTAACAGAAGCAGATTGGTATCTTGTGCATGAGCCTTTAGCGTTAGCATACATAGGTACCACAGAAAAAACAGGCGATGCTCGTACGGCACTTCTTGCCTCTCTTAGGAAACTTTCGGCTAGTGAGCTGTTATCATGTATGAAGATTACCGACTATTTAGCTGTATCAGTGCTGTTTGAAGCTTGTTTAGAGCTTGCCTATGCTGGCCACATGAATGCACTTAGCTATGAACAGCTGAGTCAATTACAACCGAATTATGTAGAAGAGATTGTATTTCGCCGTGCATGTGCTGTGTGTGGGCCCTATATGGCAACACAGCTCGCTGTTTGTAAGGGACACGTAGGGTATGTTTTTGCAGTTTTCGTAACTCCTGATGGTAAGATCGTATCGGGATCTCAAGATAAAACAGTGAGAATTTGGGATTCAAAGGGTACACCAATAGCGGTAGGTAGAGGTCATGAAGGTGATATTTTAGCGGTTAGCATAGCCCCAAATGGGACATTCATATCAGGATCTAATGATACTACGGTGAGGCTATGGGATAAAGATGGCCATCAACTCGCGGTATGCACAGGTCATAAAGGGGCAGTTAATGCGGTTTGTGTAATCCATGACGGTAAGATTATATCGGGATCTAAAGATACGACAGTGAAAATCTGGGATACAGACGGTAACCTGATCGCTACCGGTGAAGGGCATCAAAGTAAGGTTACTGTAGTATGCGTAACTCCTGATGGTAAGATAGTATCGGGATCTGCTGATGGAACAGTGAGAATTTGGGATGCAGAGGGTAAGCCACTCGCTGTTTGTGAGGGACATAAGCGCCACGTTAGTGCACTGTGCAGTAACGCTGATGGTACTATTATATCGGGATCTCTAGATGGTACCGTTAGAGTATGGGATACTAAAGGCAACCAGTATGCTATCTATGATGGACAGGGGAATTGGACTGATAAAAAAATAGTTTGCATAACAGATAATAAAGTCATAACAAATTCTCAGGATGGCAAGGTAAGGGTATGGGATAAGCAGGGCAATCTGTTAGCGGAATGCGAACATGAAACATGGATTGCTGATGTTTGCATAACACCAAATGGTACTCTCATATCAGGGTCTTGTGATGGCTTAGTTAGTATATGGGAAACATCATTGTACCTAACAGATGAACAGGCTAAGAAAGTATGGTTGTATTTGCAAGAGAATCCTGCATTAACATTAACTAGACAAGTTGGATGGGAAGAAGTTAAGCACCTAGTCTCAGATGCTAACGATCTGTTAACGCTTGAGCTGCAGGGTGGTATCCAAATAGTCGTACCTGCTTACCTATCAGAGCTTTCAGAAAAGATACACGATATGCTGGATGCTAGTGATACTACATTGATTTCACTCCCGTTTCTAACACCAGGTGAATGGAAGCTAGTACACGATCGTTTAGCGTTAGCTCATTGGTCAATTGCAGGAATGTCAGTACGTCATCATGCGGCGCTTTTAGCGTCGCTTAGCGAACTTTCTGCAGATGAACTTTTTTCATGTATGATGGTTGCAGACTATGTAGCGATACCGCTAATCTTTGATGCCTGTTGTGAGCTTGTTAATACAGGACACTTGTATGCTTGTTCCTACGAACAACTTATGAGATTACCCTATTACGTACGTGAGTACCTATTTCGCCTAGCGTGTGCTGAATGGGGCCCTTATAAAGCATCTCATCCAATTATTTGTCAGGGGCATGAGGATCAGGTTAGGGTTGTTTGCACAACACCTGATGGTAAGATCATATCTGGTTCTACTGATGGTACGGTGAGAGTATGGAGTGCAAACGGTAAACAACTTGCTATTTGTAAAGGACACACAAAAGCAATATATGCGATGTGTATTTCCAGGGATGGCTCACTCGTATCAGGATCTGGTGATGGAACCTTAAGAATCTGGGATAGAGAGGGTAGAGAGCTTGCTATTTGCGAGGGGCATAAAGGTCGAGTTGAAACAGTATGTTTAACCAAGGATGGTAAGATTGTATCGGGTTCAGCTGATGGAACCATAAGGATATGGGATAAGCGTGGTAAGCAGCTAGCTGTTTGTGAAGGGCACGAGGATCAGGTTAAGGAAGTATGTGTAACCAAGAACGGTAAAATCGTATCCTGTTCTTGGGATGGAACCGTGAGAGTATGGGATCTCCAGGGTAATCAACGTGCTATTTGTAGGGGGCATAAAGGTTCGGTGCATGCGGTATGTATAACAAGGAATGATAAGATTGTATCTGGCTCTGAGGATGGAACCATTAGAATATGGGATAGAGAAGGTAATCAAATCGCTCTCTGTGAAGGGCATGAAAGCAGGGTCACTGTAGTGTGCGTAAGCCATGATGGTAAGATAGTTTCCGGGTCTGATGATGGAACCATAAGAATATGGGATAAGCGTGGTAAGCAGCTTGCTGTTTGTAAGGGGCACGGAGGTTGTATTACGGCAGTTTGCGTAACGGGCACTGGTAAAATTGTTTCTGCATCTAGGGATAACGCGGTGAGAGTTTGGGATATGCGGGGTGATTTGTGGTGTAATGGGTGGGGAAAGCAGGATAGTTTGCTTGCTGTTTGCCAAGGAAATGAGAATGCGATTACTACCGTCTGTGCAACAGGGAATGGTCCTATTGTATCAGGGTCGAGCGATGGTTCGGTGAGAATATGGGATATAGGGTTAACAGATGAGGACATTAAGAACGTATGGTTACCTCTTCAAAAAAAATGGGAACAGTTGAGGAAGAGCCGTATAAAAGAAGCAAGTGAAGAGCTGCCACCTCACGCAAAGAACTAGCATGCTAAAAAAACTAAACCTCATCCTTTTTTGTTCATCATGGCTTCTCGCGATGACACAGGTAAAGCAATTATCACCACTAAAGCTTGAACTTAGTGATGGTACCGTAATAGAAGTACCTCGTCATCTGGCAAAGCTTTCCGAGACGATACAAGGTACTCTTGAGTTTATCGATGATGATCAACCTATTTCACTTCCGCAATTAACGAAAGCTGATTGGGAACTTGTGTATGGGCGTTTAGTGTTAGTATACAAGCTTACTGAAAAAATGAACGACGTTCGTAAAGCACTTATAGCATCTCTTAGGACACTTTCAATAGATACATTCATACAATGTATGATGAGTGCCGATTATTTAGGCATACCAATAGTCATTGAGGCTTGCTTAGAACTTGCCTATGCTGGACACTTGAATGCTCTTTCATACAAACATCTTAGCCAATTGCACCCGAACTATGTCCAAGAGATCATATTTCGCCGGGCATGTAGTGAGCTGGGCACGTATGAAGCACTACCACGTACTATTTGTAGAGGACATAAAGATAGGGTTTTGACTATTGGTGTAACTCATGATGGCAAGGTAGTATCGGTAGCTAAAGATCGGACCGTGAGAATCTGGGATATGGAAGGTAACCAGCTTGCTGTAGTTGAATGGCATGATGCTGAGGTAACGTCAGTTTGCGCCCATGATAGTAAGATAGTATTTATATCTCGGGATAGCACCATTAGAATCTGGGATACCAGAACTAATGCGCTTGCCGTCTGTGAGGGTCATGAAGGTGGTGTTTTAGTTAGTTGCATAACTGCTGATGGTAAGATTGTATCGGGATCTTTTGATGGAACGGTAAGAATATGGGATATGCATGGTAATCAGCTTGCCGTCTGTGAGGGACATGAAGGTAAGGTTTCTGCAATGTGCGTAACTTGTGATGGCAAGATAATATCAGGATCTGATGATAGAACGGTGAGAATTTGGGATACAAAAGGTACCCAGCTTGCTGTTTGTAAAGGGCATGAAAAGGAAGTTAATGCAGTTTGCGTAACCCCTGATGGCAAGATAATATCAGGATCTGATGATAGAACGGTGAGAATCTGGGATAGTGAAGGTAGCCAGCTCGCTATCTGCAGAGGACATGCAGGTTCGGTTATTGCAGTGTGCGTAACCTATTATGGTAAGATTATATCAGGATCTTTTGATAATACGGTGAGAATCTGGGATACAGAAGGTAACCAGCGTGCTGTTTGTGAAGGGCATAAGAGTGCTGTTTATACAATCGGCATTACTGGTGATGGCAGGATCATTTCAGGATCTAAAGATAAAACGGTGAGAGTGTGGGATATGAAGGGTAATCAGCTTGCTGTATGTAGGGACAGATACCAAGATATGGCTGTTTGCGTTGCCGGAAATCGTTCAATCATAACTGCGTACTTAGATGCAAACGTTGCCGTTTGGGATACAACCTTGTCATTGACAGATACCCAGGCTGAAAAGGTATGGTTGTATCTTCAGGAGAATCAAGAAAGGAAGGAAACTGACCAAAATGGATGGAGCTATATTAAGCAAATGCTCATAGATGATGAATTTCCCCCTAACGAAAAGGCGGAACATGCACGTCAGACACTTTTACACTATCTTAGAATGCTTCCACCAGATAAGTTGTTGTCTTGTTTAATGAATGCAATCTATTCATCTGAACAGGCTATCTTTGAAGCATCTTTAGAGCTCGCTTATGCTGGACACTTACATGCTATTTCTTATGAGCAGCTTAGTCAATTGCAACCGAACTATGTACGAGAGATCATATTTCGCCGAGCATGTGCTCTGTATGGCCCGTATGTTGACGCAAAACTACTTTCAAGCTGGAATTGTGGTGACCCAGTGTGCCTCACGCAAGATGGTATCATAGTATCTGGGTGTTGGGATGGAACGGTGAAAGTTTGGGATGCGCAGGGCAACCAACGTATTGTTTGTATCGGACATAAAAGTACGATTACAGCAGTATCCATAACACCTGATGGTAAGATCGTTTCAGGATATGATGACGGAACCTTGAGAGCATGGAATACAGAAGGTAATCAGTTTGTTGTTTGCAGAGGTCATGAAGGTAAGGTTAATTCAGTGTGCGTAAGCCATGATGGTAAGATAGTTGCTGGATCTGAAGATAGGATGGTGAGAGTATGGGATATGAAAGGAAATGAGCTTGCTGTTTGTATAGGGCATACAGGTAGTATTTTGGCAGTGTGCGTAACCCCTGATGGTAAAGTCGTATCGGGATCTGAAGACGAAACCGTGAGAGTATGGGACATGGAAGGCAACCAGCTTATTTGTAGGAAAGGTACCGCAATGTGCATAAGCCCAAATGGTGATATTGTATCAGGATCTGAAGATGGAACGGTAAGGATATGGGATACGGAAGGCAATCAACTTGCTGTTTGCAGAGGACCTTCAAATTATATTTCTGCAGTTTTTGTTACGTATGATGGTAAAATCGTAGCGGGTTCTAATAATGGCATCTTGCTCGTTTGGGATAAGCAGGGTAATCAGCTTGCAGCGTGTCGAGGTCATGGAGATTCTGTTGATGCACTTTGCGCAACCCCTAATGGTTATATTATATCGGCGACGGGATTAGAAGTTAAAGTCTGGGATATGACGTTATCATTAACAGGCATAGAGGCGCAGAAAGCATGGTTGCACCTATCAAAATCAACAGATCAATGCCTGATGGAAATAATGAAGTAGGTACTCCAGGTAATGTGGTACTATCTATTGAATTCTGGAGGTAATAAAGACAGATGGAACAATTGTATGCGGCTGCCAAAAGAACATGGAGAACTTCCTACTTAGGAGATACATTGCCTAAAAAACTACTACTCATCCTTTTGTGTTCACCAGGGCTTTTGGCCATGACACAGGTCAAACAATCATCTAGATTAAAGCTAGAGCTGAGCGATGGCACCGAAGTAGAAGTGCCTCGCCATCTGGCAGAGCTTTCCGAGACGATACACGGTACCCTTGAGCTTATTGATGAAGATACACCTATTTCACTCCCTCAATTATCCAAGGAGGATTGGGAGCTTGTGTATGAGCAGTTAGCGTTAGCATACGGGGTTGCTACAGAAAAGACTGTAGGAGCTCGTCAGGCACTTTTAGCATCTCTAAGAAAGCTTTCTGCAGATGAGCTGTTATCGTGTATGTTGATTGTAGATTATTTAGGCGTACCAGGCGTCTTTGAGACTTGTTTAGAACTTGCCTATGGTGGACACTTGAATACCCTTTCCTATGATCAGCTTAGTCAATTGCAGCCGAAGCATGTTAATGAAATTATATTTCGAAAAGCATGTGCTCTGTATGGTCCTTATGAAGCTATACTATGTGCTATCTGTAGAGGAAAAACAGCCGGGGATAGTGCAGTTTGCGTAACTCCTGATGATAAGATTGTAGCGGGATCTGATGATGGAACCGTAAGAGTTTGGGATAGTGAAGGTAACCAGCTTGCTGTTTGCGAGGGGCATGAAGGCCCAATTTATACACTGTGTATAACCCCTGATGGCAAGATCATATCAGGATCTTTAGATCAGACTGTGAGAGTCTGGGATACGGAAGGTAACCAATTAGCTGTCTGTGAGGGGCAAGAAAATTTAGTTCGTGCGTTTTGCATAGCCAGGGATGGTAAGATCATAGCAGGACCTCGAGATAGAACAGTAAGAATCTGGGATAGTGGAGGTTACCAGCTAGCAGCTTGTAAGGGTCATGAAGGTGCAGTTAATGCACTGTGTATAACCCCTGATGGTAAAATCGTATCGGGATCTGACGATAAAACAGTGAGAATATGGGATAGTGAAGGTCACCAGTTAGCTGTTTGTAAGGGGCATACTAGTTTGATTGTGGCAGTGTGCATAACCCCTGATGGCAAGATCATATCAGGATCTTTAGATAAGACTGTGAGAGTCTGGGATACAGAAGGCAATCAACTTGCTGTTTGCGAGGGGCATGAAGGCCCAATTTATCAACTGTGCATAACTCCTGATGGTAGGATCGTATCGAGATCTGACGATGAAACAGTGAGAGTTTGGGATAGCGAAGGTCACGAGTTAGCAATTTGTGTGGGGCATAAAGATACGATTACTGCAGTTTGTGTAGCCCCTGATGGTAAGATCGTATCGGGATCTGACGATGGAACCGTAAGAGTTTGGGATATCATGGGTAATCAACTTGCTGTATGTAGGGGGAATGAATCAAAAATTACTTATTGTAGGTCTGTTTGTGTAACCCGTGATGGTACAATCATTTCCAGGAGTGAAAACATAGATAGGTGCTCAGGTATTGAAGTCTGGGACGCGACAGTGTCATTAACAGATGTTCAGGCTGAGAAGGTATGGTTGTACCTATTGGAGAATACTGCAAGAAAAAAAACTGAACGAGATGGATGGAACTATATTAAGCACATTATAGAAGTTGATGAATTTCCAACTAACAAAAAGGCGGAACATGCACGTCAGACACTTGTAACCTATCTTAGAAATCTTTCAGCAGATGAATTGTTGTCTTGCTTGATAGCAGCCTATTCATCAGAACAGGCTACGTTTGAAGCATCTTTAGAGCTCGCCTTTGCAGGACATTTGAGTGCTTTTTCCTATGAGCAGCTTAGTCAATTGCAAAGGAGCTATGTACAAGAGATCATATTTCGCCGAGCATGTGCTCTGTATGGCCCGTATGACACAAAACCGCTGGTAAGCGCAAGCTACAGGGATTATTATAACTCAGTTTGCGTCACGCATGATGATACCATAGTATTTTGTATGTTTGATCTTACGATTGGAGTTTTTGATACAGATGGTAATAAGCGAGTGAGTTTTGAAGGACCCAAAAATGGAATTAGTGCACTTTGCGTAGCCCCTGATGGTAAGATCATATCTGGATCTCACGATGGCACCGTGCAAGTAGTAGATCTTGAAAATATGAAGTCTGTTGTCTGCCAAGGGCATGAAGATACAGTTAGTGCGCTTTGCATAACCCCTGATGGTAGGATCGTATCGGGATCTGATGATGGAACCATAAGAGTATGGGATATTGAAGATATCAAATGTGTAGCCGTTTGTGTGGGGCATAAAGATGCGGTTACTGCAGTTTGTGTAGCCCCTGATGGTAAAATCGTATCGGGATCTAAAGATAAAACTGTCATACTATGGGATATGAAAGGTATCGACGAGAATGTTTTTTGTATAGGGCATAAAGGTGGTGTTTTGGATGTTTGTGTAGCCCCTGATGGTAAGATCGTATCAAGATCTGAAGACGGAACCGTGAGAATATGGGACACAAAAGGCAACGAGCTTATATGCAGGAAGGGTACCGCAATGTGCCTAAGCCCAGACGGTACTATTGTATCAGGATCTTCAGACGGAGCGGTGAGAATATGGGATACGGAGGGTAATCAACTTGCTGTTTGCCAAGGACCATCTAACAGTATTTCTGCAGTTTGTGTTACCCATGACGGTAAAGTCGTATCAGGATCTAAAAATGGTGTCTTGGTAGTTTGGGATAAGCAGGGTAATCGGCTAGCTATTTGTAAAGGATATGAAGATTCTGTTGATGCACTTTTCACAACCCATAATGGCTATGGTGTATTGAGTGGAGGAAAATTTGAAGTCTTGAATATGACATTGCGATTAACAGATACCCAGGTTAAAAAGGTATGGGTGTATCTTCAGGAGAATCCTGAACGGGAAACTATTGAGCAAAATGGTTGGGACCATATTAAGCTCATCCTAGAGGAATATCAAGAGCTTCCACTTAACGAAAAGGAATAATATGCGTAAAAAACTCTCTCTCATTCTTCTTTGTTCATCATGGCTTTTGGCCATGACACAGGTAAAGCAATTATCTACATTAAAGCTAGAGCTGCGCGATGGCACCGTGCTTAAAGTGCCTCGCCATCTGGCAGAGCTTTCTGAGACGATACTCGGTACTCTTGAGCTTATTGATGATGATAGACCTATTTCACTTCCTCAACTAACTGAAGCTGATTGGGAGCTTGTGTATGAGCATTTAGCGTTAGCATCTAGGGTTACTACAGAAAAGACTGAAGGAGCTCGTCAGGCACTGTTAGCATCTCTAGGAAAGCTCTCAGCGGAGGTGCTATTATCGTGTATGATGATTGTAGACTATTTAGCGGTGCCAGTGGTGTTTGAAGCGTGTTTAGAGCTTGCCTACGCTGGACACTTGAATGTTCTTTCCTACGAACAGCTTTGTCAATTGCAACCGTACTATGTGCATGAGATTATATTTCGCCGGGCATGTGCTGCGTGTGGGCCTTATAAAGCCGCACAACTTGCTGTTTGTAAAGGCCATCGAGCCGCTGTTAATACAGTATGCGTAACCAGGAATGGTAGCATTGTATCGGGAGCTCGGGATAGTACTGTGAGGCTATGGGATATGGAGGGTAATCAGCTTGCGCTGCGTTCGCATGGAATGCGGCTGAACAGTTCAGTTGATGCGATTAGCACAACCAAGGATGGTAAGATTGCTTATGGATATAGCGATGGAGCATTGAGCATTTGGGATACCGAAGGTAACCCGTTACGTAGAGGGCTTGAAGCATTGGATAATACCTTCTACACAACCCAAGATGGTAAGATTGTATATCGATATAGTGAAAGAAAAATGAGCATAGGGGATACAGGAGTTGATCATCTTACTGTGCGTTATGGGCATAAAGCGTGGGTTAATACCGTTTGCACTATCCCAGATGGTAAGATTGTATATGGATATGCCGACGGAAAAATAAGCATCTGGAATGCAGAAATTAATGAGCTTACTGTCTGGAGTGGGCATGAAGATAGTGTTAAAGCAGTGTGCATAACCCCTGACGGTAAGATTATATCGGGATCAAATGATAGAACCATAAGAGTATGGGATACTGAAGGTAACCTGCTTGCAGTTTGTGAGGGCCATGAAGGTAAGGTTATTGCATGTTGCGTAGCCAAGAACGGTAAGATTGTATCGGGATCTTGGGATAAAACGGTGAGAGTGTGGGATACAGACGGCAATCAGCTTGCAGTATGTAAGGGGCATGAACATTGGGTTAATGCAGTATGTATAACCAAGAACGGTAAGATCGTATCAGGATCTTCTGATGGAACGGTGAGAGTGTGGGATACGGAAGGGAACCAGCTTGCAGTTTGTGAAGGACATGAAGGTGATGTTATTGCAGTATGCATATCCCATAATGGTAAGATCATATCGGGATCATATGATAAAACCGTTAGACTATGGGACATCCAGGGTAATCAGCTTGCTATTTGTAAAGGCCATTACAATAGAGTTACTGCAGTATGCGTAACCGGGAACGGTACTATCGTATCGGGGTCTTTTGATAAAACGGTGAGGACATGGAATGCATCGTTATCACTAACAGACGAACAAGCTGAGAAGGCATGGGTATACTTACAAGAAAATCCTGAAGTGAACCATCAATATGGATGGAACTATCTTAAGAACATACTACAAGGTCACGAAGAACTTCCAAGTAACGAAGGCCTTTTTATAGAAAAAGCCAAAAAGAGGCTCTTCTAAATGTAAGTAGTAAAACTGGCTGTGTTGTCGCAGGTAGTTAAGTACGGCTCTATAGTGCATGACTGTTAAGTATACCTGCAAGATGCATGAGAGTGTAAGGTGGGTGATATGATAGTAAGGAGAAGCGTGAGGCTATATTTAGAGATGGATCCACAAGGTGGTTAAAAATGTATAAAAGAACATGAAGAGTTTTCTCCTAACGAATAGGACCGACATGCTTAAAAAATTGACACTCATTCTACTGTGTGCACCAGGGCTTCTAGCTATGACACAGGTAAAACAATCATCTACCCTAAAGCTTGAGCTGAGTGATGGCACCGAAATAGAGGTGCCTCGCCACCTTGCAGAGCTTTCCGAGACGATATGCGGTACCCTTGAGCTTATTGATGATGATAAGCCTCTTTCACTCCCTCAACTAACCAAAGCTGATTGGGAGCTTGTGTATGAGCGTTTAGTACTAGCATACCGATTTACTACAGAAAAAACGAACAACGCTCGTAAAGCACTTTTAGCGTCTCTAACAGTACTTTCAGCGGATGAGCTTTTATCGTGCATGATGATTGTAGACTATTTAGCGGTACCGGTTGTGCTTGAAGCTTGTTTAGAACGTGCTTACGCAGGTCACTTGAATACTCTTTCATATGAGCAGCTTACTCAATTGCCTCAGGGCTATATATATGAGATTATATTTCGTCGAGCATGTACTCAGTGCGGTCCTTATAAAGCAGTGCCGCTTGTAAGCTATAAGGGTCATAATGATTGGCTTACTGCACTTTACATCACCCATGATGGCAACATCGTATCTGGATCTTGGGATGGAACAGTAAGAGTATGGAACACAGAGGGGATCGAGCCTGCAGTTTGTAGAGGGCACGAAGGTAGTATTACGGCACTATCCATAACCCATGATGGCAACATCGTATCCGGATCTTGGGATGGAACAGTAAGAGTATGGAACACAGAGGGGATCGAGCTTGCAGTTTGTAGAGGGCACGAAGGTGGTATTACGGCACTATCCATAACCCATGATGATAAGATCGTATCAGGATCTGAATATAAAAGTATTAGAGTATGGGATACAGAAGGTAACCAGCTTGCTGTGTGTGACGGGCTACTTACGATTACGGCAATTTGTGAAACCCGTGATGATAAAGTTGTATCGGGAGCAGGAGATGGAAGGGTGAGAATCTGGGATACAAAGAGTAACCAGCTTGTTGTCTGCGAGGGGCACGAAGGTTTGATTTCTGCAGTGTGCGTAACCCGGAGCGGTAAAATTGTATCAGGATCTAATGATACAACCGTGAGAATTTGGGATACAGATGGTAAGGAGCTTGCTGTTTGTAAGGGGCATGAAGATGTTGTGCGGTCAGTGTGCATAACACCTGATGGTAAAATCGTATCGGGATCTAAAGATGGGACAGTAAGAGTATGGGACATAGATGGTAACGAGCTTGCTGTTTGCAAGGGGCACGAAGATTATGTTTATGCTGTGTGCGTAACACCTGATGGTAAGATCGTATCAGGATCTGAAGATACTACCGTAAGAGTATGGGACATAGAAGGTAACGAGCTTGCTGTTTGCGAGGGGCATGAAGATTTTGTTAATTCAGTGTGCGTCGCTCCTGATGGTAAAATCGTATCAGGATCTGAAGATACTACCGTAAGAATATGGGATATGACATTGCCGCTAACAGACGTTCAGGCTGAGAAGGTATGGCTCTATCTTGTGGAGGATTCTAACGTAGAAGTAACACCACAAGACGGATGGGACCATATTAAGCAAATATTAATAGAGCTTGAAAACTGTTCAACTAACGAAAAGATGGAACGTTCTCCAAAGGCACACGTTTAGTGTCTCTTAGGAAGCGGATGAGCTGTTGTCTTGGAGGAAGTTACGGTAATTTTTGTAACACATGAGGGTACAATCACATAATCTGGATAGGAAAGTAGCAAGCAGATACTAAGAAACGTTTGGCGATATTCAGTACAGATAATTATGAGGGTTGCAAGCAAAAAAGAATAGTATGAAAGCAGATAGATTTTTGTAAAATCTACATTCTCAAATGAAGACATTTGAGGTATACTTAGTAAGCAAATATATCTGCTCAACTCTTCGAGGAACCATTATGAAAACTGTACGAGTCTTTTTGCTAAAAGATGTAGAAAAAATTGGCCTAGCTGGTGAAATAATCAAGGCTGCCGAAGGGTACGCCCGCAACTTTTTGATACCACGTAAGCTTGGTGTTGAGATCACAAAGAAAAATGAGTCATCCTATGCTCACCGTATTAAAACAGTAGAAAAGCGAAAAGAAGCTATTGAAAGTAAATCATCAATGCTTGCAGAAAAAATTAAAGGGCTTTCCATTACCTTAAAACGTAAAGTGCATGATAATGATCAATTGTATGGTTCAATTAGCGCTAAAGAGATAGCAGAAGAGCTTTCAAAGAAACATGGGGTCAGCGTCTCAAATAGCCAGGTCGTTATTACCAAAGCTATTAAAACTAAAGGACACCATAAGGTAACGATTAAGCTGTCAAATAAGCTACAGCCTACCCTTACTGTTACTATTGTACCTGAATCCTAATGCAACAACATACTGCTAAAAAGAAGGGCGCTCTTGCTGAGCGCGTACTTGGAAGAAACCTGCCATTTAGCACCGAAGGTGAACGGGCAGTGTTAGGCTCTTTGCTGCTCAATGATAATTACCTTGATAATGTACTAGAGATTCTTGCAGCTAAAGACTTTTATACGCCGGCAAATCAGACCATCTTTGAAGCTATGACTACTATTGGTCAGCGAAAAGAGCGTCTTGATATTATTACGTTACAAGATGAGCTTGAAAAAAATGATAAACTAATGACCGTTGGTGGTACTTCCTATTTGCTTTCATTGCAAGAAGATATTCCAGCGGTTGGCTTAATTGAACAGCATGCAAAGATTGTTAAAGAAAAGGCAATGCTCAGAGAGCTTATTCAGTCAGCCACTGATATTATTACGAACTGCTATGCACAAAATGATAAAGAAATAGAAAGTGTCCTTGATGAAGCTGAGCAGACCATCTTTCGCATTTCTCAAAAGCGGGCTGGGCAAAACTTCGTACAGCTAAGTATTTGCCTTAAAAACACCTTTGAGCATCTTTCAAAAATTCAGTCCCATGATAAAGATATAACCGGTATCTCGACTGGCTACAAAAAGCTTGATGAATTTACAAGTGGCCTGCAACCAAGCGATTTTATTGTGCTTGCTGCACGTCCCTCAATGGGTAAAACAGCCTTGGCATTAAGTATCGCACGGCAAGCTGCAGCGCAGGGCAAAGCAGTTGGCTTTTTCTCTCTAGAGATGTCTGCTGAGCAGTTAACTCTTCGTTTGCTTTCTGCCGGTGCAGGGATCTCCCATGGGAAGATTCGTAATGCTAATATCAGTTCTGAAGAATGGGTAGAACTTACTCATGCGGCAGCTCAATATGGTACAATGAAGATGTTCATTGACGATACAGCGGTACAAACTATTATGGATGTACGAGCAAAGGCACGTAAGCTTAAGATGGAACATGGCCTTGATATGCTCGTTATTGACTATCTACAGTTATTACATGGCACACGACGTTTAGACAGGCACTTAGAAGTATCAGAAATATCTCGCTCATTGAAAGCTCTTGCAAAAGAGCTTAATATTCCGGTGGTCGCGCTCTCACAGTTATCTCGTGCGGTAGATAGCAGGGTTGATAAACGACCTATGCTTTCAGACCTACGTGAATCAGGTGCTATTGAGCAAGATGCTGATGTCATCATGTTCCTGTATCGTGATGTAGTATATAATCCCGACACAGAAAACCCCGCATTATCTGAGCTTATCATTGGTAAGCAGCGTAACGGGCCGACCGGTACCGTATTTCTTCACTTTCAGAACAATCTTACTTTGTTTCAGGACATGGCATGATAATCCTTGGTATCGATCCAGGGCTCTCAGTCACCGGGTACGGCCTTATGAAAAAAGAGGGTGGACAAACGGGCATCATCGATTATGGTGCCGTGAAGTTCTCCTCTCGTAATGATCTATCGATAAGAATTGGACAGTTTTATGCTTTTTTTAATGACATGATACCAAAACATCAGGTAACGCATATAGCTCTTGAAACACCATTTCTTGGTAAAAATGCCCAAAATTTTCTCAAGCTCGGCTACCTTCGCGGTGTGCTGTATCTGCTCGCTGATCAACATGGCTGTGAGATTGCTGAGTTTTCGCCTCGGCAAGTTAAAAAGGCCGTCACTGGGTCAGGGGCTGCGCCAAAGGAGCAGGTAGCACGGGTACTTACCCGTTTATTCAAAGGGCTTGAAACACCCAAAAAACTTGATATTTCTGATGCGCTCGCTGTTACCTTGTGTGGTGCATGGAAAATAGGTTCAACCTTACCTATAATCTAAGTAGCTCAAGAAAGTGCCCAATTGAATCGCTTTGCATAAAGGTTTGAACAATAGCGGTATAAAGTGAAGTATAGGCTATACTCCCTGCATGGGGTGCTGGCGTTAACAGCGCCGCCCTCTGATAGAGCTCAGCTGCGCGCCACAACTGCTCGAAATGCTCTAGTGGCACCATAATGTCATTTATTCCATGGATAAATAACACAGGGCAATTGATGGTGCTTAGATAGTCTGCAGTACAGGGATTAGAAAGAAATAGGAAGGTAATCTTCATAAGTGAAGTTCCCATTGCTGATTGCGAAATCTTCTTAAGAAGCGGTGGTGCACCTCCGTATTGTGGCGAGGTTGGTAAGTACGGATCATAGGCAATTTGCTCAGCAAACGAGGTAAGCGAATACCAGCAGCTATCTAGAATGAGGTGCGTAAACGGACCTCGTCCTTTCTTAGCATCATCTGACTGGATCTTTGCAAAAAGAAAATTACTGTAGCAGACACCCAACCCAACGACGTTTTTATAGTGATAATCACCAATATAGGCAAGTACAGAGCGTACCACCTGTTCTTCATCAAGCAGCACCTTCTTAACCGGTGCGAGACTCATGAGGCCCCTACCTAAAAACCAGCCATATTGATGTACCCATCGATAATCAAACAGTACAATATCACAATCAAAATGGACAGCATAGCGAAGCATTTCTTCTTTTGGCGCCGGTAATCCTTGGCCGAGTATCAGTACTGTATCACTGTTTCTCTTACTATGAAGAACCTGTATGGGGCCATTCGGTGTTTTGAGCGTTACTTCTTCTAGTGGCCTATCCCATGATGCGTGTGAAGCATCGTCATTTCTTAAAGAAAGCATGATCGGCTCTTCTAGGGCATCCGCCCTTAGGAAACACTGCTGTGCCTGCACCGTTGTTATACATAAAATAAGACTGAGGTAAAGGATCTTCATAACGCTTCTACAGAAAAATGGTACCATGCTATCGCTACTAGTATACCTTCTTGCGTCGATGCCCGCAATAGGTGCCAGAGATGATCGCTTCTTAATGCGCCTACCTAATTGAATTATCCCTAATGAAAGACAAGCAGAAAAACGAAGGGTTGCAAAACCCTTGCTTTTTTGGATGGCAATCTATAGAGTGATGGAATGAAGGAACATTGGGAGAGAAGTCCATGAAAGAATTAAATTTACAAGAACTACGACTCCGTGCACGATCACGTGCCCGTGGTAGTCATCATATATCACCTGTTGAACAAAGCATTATTACTATACAGCAATACTTTCTTACCAAAGGTATTCATTCTATTACGGTACCAAGTATCCAACAGGGCAGAAGTTTACTTCGTATTTGCTTAGACTCGCTGCAAATCTTTGCAGATATAGCACTACTGACGGTTGCTAATCAGCAATGTCCTGCACAGTATCGAGATTTATATACCGAGATGAAGCAGGCACAAGCCTTGGGTACCCATGATGGAAGCTTAGAGCGGTTCATTCTTACCTCATTTTATAATGATTTTTTAGTAATTGAGTATACGCCTGCATTGCTCAGTCAGCCATGGTTTGGTACTTTCGAGCAGCTACTCAGTAGATATGCTATTTCTCAATCTATACCGGTTATCATGCTTATGTATGACGAGCACAAATTAGAAGAGAATTAACGGAACCTAAAATAAGCGAAAAGAGAGTTTAGCTCGTTAGATAGACGGCCCGGATTCTTTTTTAGTACCTTTTTTTTCACTACTAAGATGACTCATGAGATCTTGTATGGCCAGAGGCAACTGATGATAATGATTGTGTAAAAGTGCAGATGGTTCTATGAGTTCTCTCGTGTTTTCACCTTCGTGAGTTTCGCTTTGTGTAGAGAGGATCTGATGAGCAATAATAATGATTGCTTGGTGGAGCGTACAGTAGTCTTGTTCTAGAAAGCGTATGACGTCTAAGAAGCCCTCTAAGTTCCAGAGTTTGGCGGTGTTATCTTCTGATGCGGTTACCATCATGTCGGCAGTACACTGGGCAGTACAAACGGAAGCAGCATGCCCTTTAAGTGTAGCAAGGCATGTTCCTTGAAGGTTCCAGATCTTAACGGTGTCATCCATGGAAGCTGTTATTATTCTATTTCCTGTGCTATCAAATTGTGCTGATAACACAGCGTTAGTATGCCCCTCCAGCGTAGCAAGGCAGGTTCCTTCTACGTCCCAGAGTTTGGCGGTGTTATCTGAAGATGCTGTTACCATTTTATCCCCCGCAGGAGAAAAATGAGCCTCATTAACATAACCCTCGTGGCCTTGAAGGCTCATAAGGCATGTTCCATTAAGATCCCAGAGCTTGGCTGTATAATCATCAGAAGCGGTTAGAATAGTATCGCCAGCAGCATTAAACTCAACAGAATTAATCCAGCCACCACGGTGAGCAAGAAATTCTACACGATTGGTTCCCTCAAGATTCCATAGGGTGACTATCTTAGCATCATCAACCGTTACAATACTATCGCCAGCTTGATTAAATTGGGCTGATCGAACCCATTGATCATGTCGTACCTCAAATGTTCTAAGGCAGTTGCCTTGAAGATCCCAGAGTTTGGCGGTGCCATCTTCAGATGCCGTAAGAATTTGAGTACCTGCGCTATTAAATTCTGCTGAACGAATAGCGTTAGTATGACCCGATAGCGTTGCTGAGCAGTTGCCTTGAAGATCCCAGAGTTTGGCGGTACCATCTGCAGATGCCGTAACAATGGTTTTACCAGCTTCATCCCACTTTGCTGAATGGACATAATCAACATGACCTTGAAGGGTTGTAAGGCAATCAATTGGCACTGTTGAAAGTAGATGAGATGCCGCTAAAGAGTTATCAAGTAAGAAGCTGCCAATTTTTACGCTGACCTCTATTGGCAATCTAAATTTCAAGGCTTCCTCTAAATCTAGCTCTTCAGAGCTATCTATTTTCGTTTTGTGCATAGCGAAAGCAGTGGCGGGTAGTAAAAGGGCAAGTAAGAGTTTCTTCATTAGAGTAATCCTATACTATAATTAATTATGTACCTATGTGTATTCAATACTACCTTAAATAGTGCAATTTGTCAATTTTGGTGCCAGAAATATCTTACCCTAATCTTTTTAGGCCATTAGATGATGTTCTATTGACCCTCACCGGCTTAAAAGCCGGCGATTCTTGCTTCTCAGAGCTGCCCAACGGCAATCTCTCCACAAGCTTTTAGGGCGGAGAGCCCCGCCGCCCTTATGTTTTTCGCTGCATTAACATCTCTGTCTTCTACTAGTTCGCATTCTTCACAATGATACACTCTTTTTTGTAGAAGCATATCTTGCTTATTGCCACAGGTAGAACACAGTTGACTTGAGGCAAACCATCTATCTATTTTGACAAAGTGTTTACCTTTCCAAGCGCATTTATAACGTAAGAATTGAAGGAATGTTCCCCAGCCAGCATCCGCTATAGCTCGTGAGAGCTTCTTGTTTTTAATCATGCCCTTGATATAGAGATCTTCTACACACAAAACACCGTGGTTCTTGGCTAATTTTGTGGATAATTTATGTAAAAAATCATTCCTCAAGTTCTTGATGCGGCTATGTAATTGCTGTATCTGAGCAACACACTTCTTCCAGTTATTACTAAACTTTTTCTTTCGGGATAGAGCCCTATAGAGATAGCGCAGTCTCTTGAGAAGTTGATGAAGATAGGCAGGATTATCAACCTTTTCACCAGTTGAAAGCGCTGCAAATACCTTGATACCTACATCAACACCAAGAGCTTCTTCTTCTCTTATAGGAACCTTCACAATATCAACCTGTTCTTCAAAGACAATTGATATGTGCCATCGCTTACCTCTTTTATATACAATTGCTTGTTTTATCGTACCAGGTATAGCTCTTGAATTACGATATTTTACCCAGCCAATTTTAGGAAGCCACACTCTGTTGTTTTCACATCGTATATGCTGAGGATACCTCATGGTGTCGTTTCTTCCTCTTTTTCTAAAGTGAGGCATCCCTACTTTTCTGTCTGATTTCTTGTTTTTAAAAAAAGAGGTTACAGCGAGAAACATATCCTTCAGTGCTTGCTGTAAGCATTGGGCTGGAGCATCTGCTAAAAACTTCGTTTCTTCAGCTATTTTAAGCAAGGGCAGAAGATTTGCTATCTCTTCATACGTAGGAATAGCTTTCTTTTCATTAAGAGCTATCTTTACTGTTGATAATCCGTAATTGTAAACAAAACGAGAGCATCCTGAAAACTGAGCTAATAGCTTCTGTTGCCTATTGGTAGGATTCAGGCAATACTTGTAGCTTTTTGTTAATCTTTCTCTCATAGTGCAGAAATAGTAACAAATATTTTGTAAGATGTAAAATTTTTTAATTAAAAATCTTATGAGCAAACAGAAGCTTGCAATAGTATTCTCTATACCATGACTTCTTTGTGCTTACAGCTTCTCATTTCGCGTGTCTTACGACAACGCTCTATTCAAACAAAGGATAACCGTTCATCTACGGCTTAAAAACCGATAGTTTTCCGGTTATGAAATAAAAGAATGATAGTCTTTTCTACGTGGGAAGAAGTATATCATGTGTCATAAAAAACCTCCACAGGGCGAATCCTGTGGAGGAAAAAGGAGAAATAATAATGAAGACAACTTCACATCGCTACCTAGTATATGCTATTTTTTTTAAAAATGCAAAAATCAAAAACCTCCCAAGTGAATATCACTAAGGAGGAAAAAGGAAAGTAGATGAAAAATCCTTAAGACAATTCTAGTCTACTACAGAGAAAATTAATTTCAAGACAAAACAAAACCCCCATAGTGAAATACATCACTATGGAGGAAAAAAGGAGAGTAGTAATGAAGCCTAGTGTTAAATTTAGTAGTAGTTTTACCTACAACTTATCTCCAGTATGACAGTTTTTTCTAGGATGTCAAGTTTAATAAAAGCTTTTTTTCTTTAAAATAAAGCATATCCATCACTTAATTTCTATTTGTACATCTTTAGAGGGGTGTGACGTATTGAGTTGGGGCTAATGATGGTTGCTGTGTGCCCAGCTCTATGCTCTGGGTCTCATTTTTGGGCAACTTTTTAAGCACCGGCTCTTTAACCGGAGATGTTAGTATAACCTGACTCGACAGCTTTGTCATCATTGGAATTAAAGCTGCAGCTTTTTCATCATCAAAGTCGGTTAAAAAGTCGTCAAGCAGGAGTATGGCGCCACCTTCAGAGGTGTGAAGATTCTTGATAACCTGCAACTGGGCTAATTTTAATAAAAAGAGGACTAGTTTTTGCTGGCCACGAGATGAGTAGGTCCTGCAGTCTTTACCAAGATAGGCGATAACAAAGTCATCAAGGTGGGCCCCAAAGAGAGTACGACGCTGGCGAACTTCATTTGACGGTAATCCCGGATAGCTCTCAAGAAGTTCCTGTGCGGTAGAGCTCAGTTCATTATAAGGCCGTGTGCAGACATAGCTTAAGTGTAAGGCATCAGATGCAAGGTTGAACTGTTCATATAGAAGCGTCCGGGCTTCTTGTTCAAGCCCAGTAAGGGCCTTGATGCGAGATTCTTGTATGGCACGAGCATGAGTTAAGGCTTGGTCAGTCCACAAAAGATAGGACTCTTGATCAAGGTGTCCTTTGATTTTTGCATGGATAAGAAGGGCATTTCTATTTTCTATAATAGTACGATATTTTTTTACAAGTGGCGCATGATGGGGATCAATAAGTTGAACCATCATATCAAGAAATGATCTTCTCAGGCCTGGTGAGCCCTGAATCATCTGCAGATCACCTTCGGTGATAGTGACTATTCTATAGGCATCATAGAGTTCTTTATATGAAGTGATACCTTTTTCATTGAGCTTGATGGTCTTTTTTTTGGATGAAAATTGAACCTGTAGAGTATCAAAGCTCTGCGAAGCTAGTTGTATCCCCACACCAAATCCATGCGCTTGGTCATATATGAGTTCTTTTGGCAGGTGAGTCTTAAATGAGCGCAAGTAGCATGCGTAATGAAGGGCTTCTAAAATTGACGTCTTGCCAGATCCATTAGGGCCATGTATCAACACTATAGGACGCTCAAGATCAAGGTCCAATGAAGAGAAGCAGCGAAAATTTCTCAAGCGCACTGATACGATACGCACGTAAATACCTCCTTTATGGGGCTGCAGTTGGTGATACAGGCATTACGAGATACGTCATACTGTATTCATCATTTTGTGATTCAAATATGATCGGGCTTTTACTTCCTTTGAGATAGAAAGTCAGCTGCTCATCCTGAAACGCCTGAATACCATTAAGAAGATAAGGGGTATACAGTCTGAGGTCCATGTGCGTGTCTTTTGAACCACTAAATGATACCTGCTCATCCAATTCTCCTACTTCCTTATTCATAAGGGAGACGTGCACATCAGCTTGGCTAAAGGTAAACTTGGTAGCAATAAACTGGTTTGAAAGTAAGCAGACTGATCTGCGGAGTGCCTTAAGAAGGTGAGACCGCTCAATAGTTGCCGGTACAAAAGAATCACGCCCTATGATAGAACGGTAGTTGGGAAATTGTTCAGCAAGCACCTTAGTGAAGAAATTAAAGAGTTCACCTGAAAATACGAGCTGATTACCACAGATTCCTAAGAACAGAAAGTCCTCAGGAACCGTTTCGAGAATTTTCTTAAGCTCAAAGATTGCCCGTCGTGGAATGAGCCAGCTCTTTGATTCCTTAAAGGTTGTCTTAGTGGTTTGCACCTGTGCCAAGCAATGACCGTCAGTCGTTGTCATAATAAGCTTGTCAGGGGACAACTCCAAATAGAGACCATTAAGGGCCGCATTTGCATTATTTTGTGGAATAAGAAACCCAACACTATCAAGCATTTTACGCAGAAGCGGTGCATCAAGTTGCATAAGGTTTTCAATGCGCTCTGGAAAGGGTGGAAACTCTTGCGCATCTTTAATGTTAAGCGAGAGCTTAACGCCTTGCGCTTCAAAAGAGATCTTATTATGAGAAACACTGCAGGTAATTGCACCTTCCAGCTCTTTCACCACTTCAAAGATCCTTCGACCTGATACCAAGAACGATAACGGTTCTTCGAAATCACTTTCTAATAATAAACAGCTTGTCTGTAAGCTTATCTCTAAATCGGTACTTTTTAACACAAGCTCCTTTTGGCCTACCTGAAAAAGGATAGAGGTTGTTACTTCAAGCGTGGTACGCTTGGAGCAGATAGGCTGCATTGAAGAAAGGAGGGCGTTTAATGACTTTTGGTCAACAATAAATTTCTTTTTCATGAGAAC
Source organism: uncultured bacterium (assembly GCA_963711045.1). Classification (GTDB taxonomy): domain Bacteria; phylum Babelota; class Babeliae; order Babelales; family Babelaceae; genus PRDV01. The sequence continues at coordinate 132,097 of CAVQCM010000001.1, forward strand.
TTCGCACTAAAGGTTTTCAAGACTAATCCGGTACATTCAGTATACCAGGAAACGCTAAAAGGAAAAGGTTATGTTCCCTTAAAAGGTGATAGAACTACGGAGGTACGCAGAATTTTTGCTAGCGTGAGATCTTGTGCAGGACTACATACTATTCTATGAAAAACTGTTCGCTTCATCATCAAAATGTCGTTTTTTACAATCTGCCTGCTTAGCGTAGATATTGCTGCGACGGAAGAGTTCTCCTGAAGCGCACTTTCAGACTTTCATCTCTCTTCTTGACATATTCGAGATACCATGTAGAATATGTCTACAATGAATGACGGGGGACGTGAATATAATGCTCACAAGGACACAAACGTTTGACATTTTACGGGGTGCGCAGGAATCACCGGTTGTTGTGTTGTTGGGAGCGCGACAATCTGGTAAAACCCTCTTATCGCAACATATATTTAGAAACTACGCATATGTTTCTTTAGAAGATATAGAGCTGCGAACAACTGCTACACATAATCCGCGCACCTTCATCAAAGCTAACAAAGCCGATTCTGGATTGATTATTGATGATTTTCATCATGTACCAGAATTACTTTCTTACTTGCAGTCTGAAGGGATCACACATAAGGGAGAATATGTGCTATGTGGTCCACAGAATACGTACACAAGGGAGCTCGTGTTGAACCAGTTTGAAGGGAACTGTTCATTACATACCGTGCTTCCCTTGTCGTTGCGTGAACTCACTCAAAATTTTGTTGTGCCACACAACATAGATACCGTTCTATATAAGGGATTTCACCCAGAAAGTTATGCATCGGATACCGATGCACAGACCATATATAGGCGGTATCTATCCATGTATATCGATAAGGATGTACAACACTTTGGTCAAGTAGATAATGTTACCACCTTTCATACGTTCTTAAAGGCCTGCGCTACCAGGGTAGGGCAACCGCTTAATATTACTGCGCTTTCACAAGAAGCCGCTATTAGTGACCATACTGCGCGGCGCTGGATAGCGCTTCTTGAAGATCATGGCCTTATTTTTTTGGTAAAACCGTTTCCAGAAGATTTTGGCAAGCGATTAATAAAAAGCCCTAAGCTCTATTTTTATGATCCTGGATTAGTCCGTTGTTTATTAGCTATACCTCAAGAAAATCTAGCTGACCATCCATTAAGAATGGCGTTATTTGAAACGCTCATTCTCAGCGAGCTCTCTCGTTGGACCGATAATCTCTATTTTTGGAAAGACAAAACCCGTCAAGTAGATTGCATCATACAAATAGGCGACATGAGTATCCCCCTTGGCATACACCATGCATCAAGCTTTAGCAAAGATCGTGCCTATTGGCATAAACTCTCGCAAACCGATCATCCTGGGTACCTCATCACTCCTAAAAATTCGACTCATACTGAAGAAGAAGTATCCTGGCGCTATCTACAGCCGCTATATGACTTGATAAAGAACGCTTAATAACCTTGATTAGAAGGGCAGATCAAGTGAAATGTTCTCACCACTTGGCGTAGGCTAATTTCTGTGGTACTATAGGAGCCGTTACCATTGAAACATAAGGATATAACCATGAAAACAAGAGTAATCCCAACCTTTGCTCTCGTAGCAAGCGTACTCTCGTTAGTTAGTAAACCACCAGTAGACTGGAAGCGTGTTGGAGAAGATTGGAGTCATTCATTTACTAAAGAGGGCGCAAACCATCTCAAAGATGAACGTATCACGGGTGATCGTCAATTATATGGTGATGACGTCTTACTTGAAAGGGTGACTGTTGAACGAAACTTGACCTGCTACGGCATAGCAGAGCTTAATCAATCGCATGTTTATGGCGTAACTACTATGTTTGGGCCATTAAAAGCTTTCGAATCAACGTTCAAAGATGTTGATGTACGATGCTATGATGATTCAGTTAAGTTGATTGATTGCAAAATTGAAAAGCTTACGATTAATGGTCATCTTAATGCACAAGACTGTGATATACGGCGCATGACCACTTTTGCTTCTGACACGGTACTGACTAACTCAACAATACAAGATATTCTAGTTATGACAGATGAAAAGTCGATAGTTGAGTTGAATAATACACTGGTAGAAGGTTCTATTACCTTTGATAGCAAAGGTGGTATTGTTATTGCTAAAGGAACGTCAGAAGTAAGAGGTTCAATTATTGGCGGTACCCTGAGAAAAGAATAAGTTACTTTCCACACACTGCAATCAAAAGAGGTCCATGCAAGTACATGGACCTCTTTTACGATAAATAGGCTCAATTTATGAAAGCCAGACAAGAAGCGCTGCCATAGCAAGCAGATATAATAGTTGATAGCTAGCATCAATGACATATACAGAAAGAGAACGGCCAGCATAAAGGGTATTCATTAATCCTATAGATGCGGGAAACCCTAACCATAACAAAAAGGCTGTTTTCAGTGCCGCTGGCAATTCTGTAATACCTAACCTACTAAAAAAGATACTGAGCACATATGCTGTGACTAAATAAGAAATAAACGATACACCAGCCGCTACGGGAGCAGTTCCTTGCAGCTCCTTCATTTTTTGCTCGCTAAAGCCATGGCCTGCTGACCACGTTTTACCAAACAAGAGGGCATACCAGATTGTACCAATAATGAATGCAGCAATTGCTCCTGCTGCAACAGCAAGATAGTTACCACTTATACCAAATAGCGTCATAACGCATTCCTTTCATAAAAAGGGTTGTACATATTTTCGCCACTGAGTATAGCCAGTGTTGCTAGCTCTGGCAACTAGCAAAGCAGAACTTTTCTCATAGGTTGATTTGGGGATAGGTAGTAGAGCTATAGAATACAGGGCTAAACTCTTGAACATGATGGACCTATTTTGCTATAGTTGTGATGAGAACATACCATTCTTCATCACGGTACATCTATTGTATCATCAGCAAGGAGGGTCGTAGTACTCCCTACGACCTCCTTTGTGTGCAAGGCATGCCATGATTCCATTAGACATGCTAACTAAGCGCATAGGTGACAAGCGAATACAACTATTGGTAAGACGTTTTACGAGAAGCACTCATGCTGAAGGACGCTTGTAAAAAACAGCAGACACAGGTATTCCCAAGGAAGCCAATTGTATTTCACTATGCCTCTTACTCTTAACGATCTGAAAAAAAAGCTAGAGGGTAGAGGAAGCAAGCGCGTTAGATATGCTTACGTTGCCTTAGGTAGACAGTGTCTTTCTAAGGGCAAGCTGACAAAGTTTCAATAGACCTTTTTAGCTTTAATGAGTCCTCACGATAGTAAATAAATAGGAAGGTTGTTATGTGGGTAATTAAGAATCATTTTCACGGTAAAAGTAAAAAAAGCCGCAAAGCATTGCATTTTTGTTTACGGGTATAGAAGTATGTATTTGTACCTTGTAGTACAGAGAAATCTACCGTTAGCGAATAAGCAAGATCGTGCAACATTAGAATCAAAGCTTACTCTATGCTAAACCAAAGATTGCTTTGTGCACTATGGAAAAAGTGGCTACCGTGGTGGTAGCCAAATAGTTACCCTCATCATTTGCAATAGGAGAATTGATGAAGAAGAATTTCTTAGCAGTAACGTTATTGCTCGTAATGCCAGTACTGGCAAAAAAACCATTTGTAGAAGAAGAATGCCCATGCCCTGGCGTGGTTGAACTTGAAAATCAGGCTTATGGCTTTCCCTTTACCCAGCCAACGATAAATGATGGCAATGTCTATCCTGTAGAGCGTGCAAAGAAGCCGGTGTTTCTGTCTCGTGTCACTCTAGAATCGAGGTTAGCACCAACCTTAAGTCCCTTACGGTACCCAGATATTGAATCTTTGGGCGGAGTATGGTGGCGCAATAGTTCTGACGAATCTTGGCTTGCAGTCAACCCTACAAATCCAAAAAATATGATCGTCGTTACGCACCAGGATAGAGCTCTTGAAGCATTTCTTGGAAATATAATCCTGTATACAAAGGATGGTGGGGAAACGTGGCAAGAAGCAAATGTGGCCCTAAGTAAATGTCAAAATCCGACTATTCCACGGTCTGCTGGAGATTTTGATTCTGCAAGCGATCCTAACATCACGTTTGACAATCAAGGTAATGCGTATATGAATAGCGCGTCATTTAACTTCCTAGAAAATTATGATGAAGCGGTGACACTCGTTAAGTCGACGGATGGCGGTGCCAGCTGGACGCCTGTTCAAAATATTACCTGGGATGATGGCTTTGTGAACTATCAGGATAGGCCGGGTGTATGGAATGATCCATACCGCAAGCATACCCTCTATGCCACATGGTCGGATTTACCTGGTTTTATTGAAGCTGGAGATCAAAACTTTATTCGAGCATCACGAACTGTTGACGCAGGAAGAACATGGGAGCCTCCTACGAATGCAATAACGAAAAGTGGTGACTCTTTCCTATGGGGCGCTCAAATTAATGTGCTGCCGAACAAGTGTCATACACTGGTATTAACTGCTAAGGGCGTTTCTATAGCTACCCCTTTTAGCGAAGGTGACTTTATCGTGTCTCGCTCAAAAGATGGTGGCAAGACATGGAAGCAGAAAACTATTTTCACTGATTGGGTGTATAATGATCCTGCTGATCCAGAACTTGGCATTCCTTTTGTAGCTTTTGATGTAGGAGTAGATACAGCATTAAGCCCTAAAAATGGTTATCTCTATGCAGTAGCACAGGATGGTCGTTTTGCAGTTAGTGAAGACCGTCCTGGTGGATCAATTATTACTATGTCAAAAGACGGTGGTAAGACATGGATTAATCCGCTGCCTCTAGATGTTGATCATCTTGATGCTCAGCCGTTTGTGCCTACTGTAGCTGTTGCTAAAGATGGAACTGTTGGTGTGCTTTTTTATGACTTTAGAAACTATACCGATGGCAGCCCATCGCTTGATACTGATGCATGGTTAGCTCTTTATAATGAAGATCTTACTGAACAGCTTGATGAAATTCGGGTAACGCCGGTATCATTTGATTCACGACAGGCCATTATAGCAGAAGGTGACCAATCTGACTTCGCATTCCGCCTTGGTGATTATAATCGTCTTCAGACTATTGGGAATGAGTTTGTAGCAAGTTTCTGTGTAACCAATCCACCATATGGTATTGGCATAGGTCCACTGCCTGGCGATGAATTTATAGTTGATACCAGAAATCGTCAGGATGTGCTTTTTGCACGGATTAAGCCTAAGCATTGCAAAGGTAAGCGGTCTAAGAACATAGACCACAAGTACTGGGCAAAACGCGTTAAGAAACTGGCTAAAAACCCAAAACAATCTGCGGTGAAGACTCCTAAGCGAGCTGAGTTAACAATTCTAAAAAAGAGAACTAGGCTGCATGGGTTAAAAAAACGCTAAGATTAAGAACGTAGTTTTATGCTCCTCTGAACTTTCAAACATAGAGCTCAGAGGAGCTTTTTTGCTATCTAAAGGGCTCATCATTATAATGAGTATAGCTTTGATGCTATTCTTATATATGTGAGTAATGCTTATCGCAGTATAGTAGCAAAGTAAGGTAGATAAAAGAAGTCTTTGGAGAGGTAGCAGTTAAGAGAAGGCCATAATTAAAGAAGCCGCATATTCTGAAGTAATTTCAATCGACATGATCAGGTCTCATATGGCTCTTTATTGTTCTCATACTTTTATTCTTAACTAGATCAAGAAATACATCTTTAACCCAATTCATATCTCCTCATATAGAGTTTTCCTTATTCTCTTACGCATACACGGCACAACCCGCTTAGAATGAGATAAGCTAACATATGTATAGGAATTTACCCATCAAGCATCGCCTTTGCGGAATATATAACATTTTACTTACCACAACATGTATCACTAAAACATTATACTCTCACTATAACCAGTATTTGCGTTTTTGATATAGTAGTAAATCAGAGAGTAAAGATCTGAATCGAACAAGAGGGCAATGAGATGTGTTCAGATTACATGATTTGATATATAACAGTACAGGGCTCTTCCTCATTTTAATCATCGAGAAAAGAGCCTTATTTGTACTTGATTAGTTAGTAATGCTCGTAAAAGTACTTGCCTGTTCGGGAATCATCCCTAATGTGCATGTGCCTCCTGCATTGCAGGTTACTTCGGCATGCTCTCCAGTACCAGGAAATGGTTTTTTATCAGGACCTGGAATCCACCATTTTATGGTGCATGATCCTCGAGGTGTATCAGGTGCTGAACAAGAAAGTTCCTTTGCATTAACACCCGCAAAAAGCGCTGTTGAAGCTACGACAAGTAGCAGTTTTGTTATATATTTCATATCAATCCTTTCATATATCTAATAGTTAACTTATCTATAATTATACGCAATATCAATTCAAAGTGTCAACATTTGCAAATAGAATCCTTTGAAGTTACTCACATAAAACAGCAACGCGTGTATAGCGTAATGCTTCGTCAGATTGAAAATGCTCTTTGCAGGTGTTTATTCATAACTATTCACTTGTTTCATATGACTCGCCGACAATTGTAGAATAGAATAGAATTCGCATTTGACTATTCTTTTAGATAAGTCAATGTCCCCTAGTGCGCCAAAAACTTGCGCATTTGGCAATTTTGTGCTAGAATAATAATATAGGGATACAGCATTTCCCCATTATCATTAAGAACGGTTAACCCCTTAAAGAAAAGGAACAACATGAAAAAGCTATTTACCCTCGTGATGATTGGTTCACCAATAGTGCTCTGTGCCATGGAATCAAAGGAAAAGAGTGAGATCGCTCCCGTGACGGCTCCTGAAGTGTATATTAGAACTATACCTTTCTCGACCCCTGAAAGCGTAGAAGAAATGGATGTAAAATCTGATTTTCAAAACTATCTTGATCATCTTAATGGGCTTTATACAGCATTTTTGAATGGATCCCTGACGAAAGAACAAGTTTCTAGGGCTGTAGAGCCTTCCAGTGTAAATCAGGACGTAGCTCTGAGGATGTTTCTACAAAGGGTTTACATACCATTTGCCACTTTCCTCATAAAAATGGCAACCATGCTTTCTACAGAATATGAAAAGCAGCACCAAATCTATATAGAGCAGCATCCTTTAGAAGATCCAGAAAACATCATGTTAAAGGACGAATGGGAAAAAGATGCAGAGAAAGCAGCCAGAATAGCTACGACAAAGAATCTTCGAGCACAAGATCCTGATATGGACCAAAAGGTTGCATTGGCTTGGCTAGTAGTGTATTTCTTTGAACGAGCAATACAACGTACGTCAAACCAATCCATTATAGACCTCGCAGATACACCTCGTGGGTTACCACAAGAAAAGGCAAAGGAAACTGGAGAAATACTAACAAAGCGAATCGAATCACTAGGATAGGCAGATTAGTAGAGGAATACCTATGGCATTGGCACTACTACAAGTCTGATGTAGCATAGTAGCATGGTTACCTAGAACCATAGCTGATATAGCCAAAAGAAAGATTAGCGGGTTGACGGCGGTACTGTCAACCCGCTTACTAATGCACAAGGAGAAATTTCATTAGGTATATTCCAATGGCAATTTCATCGAATAATAGATCTTAACCGCATCTGTTGTTATTGGAGATTTTTTTCCTGATCGATCTAATAAGCAAAGAACTTTCCCGCTACAATCTAAAAAAAGCCAAGGCATTTTTTATTGTTGGGTATCTTGAACATTATGTACTTATGACGTGGACAGTTTCTTATAATTGCCCCTGTGACTCTTTTGTTCTCTTGATGAGTGAGATACGAGGATAGTGATAGGTATCATCAAGAATAGCCTTTTGAGGCATATAAAGGCGTAACACTAGATAAAACCGACCGGTAGGTGCAGGTAACCAATTTGCTTCATGGTCAACCGGCAGCGTATGCTGTAGATAGATATCGAAATGAGCCATCTTTATTATAGGTCATCTTTGGAGCGATCAGATAAGGAATATCTATTGAGAACATTAGGCACAAGTAGACGGGTGTTAGCATCATAGAGAGTCAATGACCAAAATGCATCTACCGGTGGTGCCGTATCAAAGTGAATGGCATACGTATGCTCACCAGATAAAGGCTGACCAGCAGAATCGGTAAAGACCATCGGATACAATGCCTCTTGTGGAACATTTGCGCCGAGTCCTTGTTTTGCAACAGCTGCTCGAAGTAGATAATTGTCTCCATAAGTACCTGTAGTAAGATTGTAGGACCAGCCCTTTTTGTCTTGTGCAGCAATAGCCTGATCAATTTCTTTTTCGCCAGCCGCAACTGCCTGCTCTAAAAGTACGCGAAGTTTTTGATCTTGGAGTTCTTTTGATGGTTCCTTGTCTTGACCAATGCCAAGCCGTTGAAACAGTTCAACAAGTCCTTTCTGCTGCGCAGGAGGTGGATTATCTTTGAGGGCGGCACTCAGCTCATCAAAAAAACCTATACCTGCTGTAGCTACTTGCTGAGGTGCTCCTTTAGGTGTTGCAGAATAGTGCGTATTGCACGTGCCAGATAGCGGGCTAAGCCTAATTTTTGAGAGAATATCTCGCACAACAGGCAGATCATCCTGTACAAGCACTCGTGCAATAAGCCACACAAGGTTAGTTGGCGCTTGTATGAGCGTCATACCCTCAGGTGTTGCACCTTTCCAGTTAGGACCTACGATAAGATAGGTCCCTTGTTTAGTCCCTGTTGTTCGTTTTCCAATATTCTTAATGACATTGGTATACGCATCTAAAAACTGAATGACATAGTACTTTCCTTTGGTATCAGGAACGCTTAAAACCAATGGCTCTTTTAGGTCAAGCCAAGCGGTAGCATAGAGAGTATCAACATTGGGAGTGACCACTTTAGAAAATGATGGTGTAACTAATTCTGTAAACCGTTCAAATCTATTTAGAGGTGTTGCCCCTTCTTTCGTAAAGGTCTGTTTAGAGCGTTGCATTACCACGAGTGGATAGCCCCAAATGTAGGCATCTTTTGCAAGCTTTTTGAGTGCTTCATCTGAAAACTCAATCTTTTGTGCAGCTAACAGCATACTAACGATGCCAAGAAATGCTCCTAGGCATACTACAATCCTACTTTTTTGACTCATCTTTCCCTTTCGTTTCTTCCTTTCCAGGCTAAAATAATCGAAAAAGAACTGTCAAGAGTTTGCCTTATATATCCTCTTCTTAGCATGTGCTATACGTTTTGCCAGTGCCCTTTTATTACGGTATAATGAAAGAAAAAACTATTGAAAGGATCATCATGTCAAATCCAGTACGAAATGTTTTTCATAGAAGTGACCTTGTATACGCAGATTCACGTATGACCATTGCAGGAAGTATCACTAAGATGGCCTACTTGCTTGCCACCCTTGGTATCGGCGCGGCTTTTGGAGCCTATGTTTATGCTACCCAAACAGTCGAGGTAGTCTATTCATTGTTATTTGTTCTACCAATTGGTACCTTTATCTGCGCATTAATTACCTATTTTAAGCCTGAGATATCTCGTTATACAGGACTGTTATATGCATTTATGCAGGGTATTTCACTTACCATTCTTTCTCTCTTTTTTGAGATGAGATATCCTGGCATTGCAGTAACAGCCGTGTCATTAACCGCTGCGACTGCTTGTGCAATGTTAGTCTTATATAGCTTGCAGATCATTCGGGTTACCCAGCAATTAAGAAGCATAATTGTCACTGCTACAGCAGGAGTTGCACTTACCTATGCAGCGGCATTACTCCTGAGTCTCTTTGGCGTAAATACTTCTGGACTGTTTATGAGTTCAAGTATCTACAGCATTATGTTTAGTATATTTGTGGTAGGTCTAGCAGCGTTTAATCTCCTTCTTGACTTTGCCTTGATAGAGGAGGGTGTTGCCCGTGGTTTACCAAAATATATGGAATGGTTTGGTGCGTTTAACCTACTAGTAACACTGGTATGGCTCTATCTTGAAATCCTGAGGTTGCTCGCAAAATCAAGTAGAAAAAAATGAAATGCTAGATTAAATTCCACCCAAGTGTGAATTGCTTCAAAAGCGGTTAAACCGACAACAGTGGGTTTTAGATAGTGCAAAATACCACTATGATTTGCCTGACAACTTTTTTTGTGCGCAATGTGAAGATTTAAAGTATAAAAAGAAGAAAGCATAGGAGTAATAATCCTTCAGAATGATGTTCACATGCTGCTTTTGCCACATTGACAATACCTACCTGGTAATTGAGCCCTATTACTTGAGTATAGCACAGGAATGTTTTCTCACAATTTTTACAAAGAGTTTCCCTTGCTGTATACTGTCCGCATCAGGCACATATTAAAAGATAAAAATTGTTTGTTTTTATCAATGGATAATTGCATGAAGAGCTCAACCTATTTTTCTCTAGTAGTAGTTTACCCTTGTCTTCTACTATTTGGCGTTCTTCAGGCCGCTGAACCCAGATCTTTGGTTGAGGCGGTAGAGAGCGACAGCAAAGAAGTAGTAGCAGAATTTTTGGCACGGCAGGGCAACTGTATAGATGAGAGTCCTAGTGCATTTATAGCTATTTCTCGAGCAAATGATGACATTTGTAAGATGTTGCTAGACAGAGGGTGTTATACTCGTGAGGTACGTGAAACGTGTCCTATTTTGCATAAGGTGATACGCGACAACAAGAGCAAGTTATTTGACCTTCTAGTGCTGCATTCTTGCCACCCTCTAGCGCTCAACCACTACGAATTTATAGATACTACTAAGCATCTGTTAGCGTTTCTATGGGGTATGAAACGATGGGAGACGGGCCTCCCGCGAGATCTTCAGTATTCTGTTATCTTATGTGATGAGTCACTTTTAGATGCTGCACTGAATAGAATGTGCTGGGCCGTGTCTCAACGATTGTCATTTTTAGTGCCGGAAAGATTTAAATTACCTGTTATCGAGCGGCTAAAGGAAAGGGCTTACACAGTTTTTAGCGAGCGAATAACGATGTTGAATGGCTTACCCAATGGCCGTAAAGATAGATTTCTGGCTAGACTAGAAAGTCTATTGGACTCGAATCGCTATGAAGATGCACAACTGGAGAGAATGGCACAAGAGAAAAAAGAAGCACGCTTATTACTGCGCATTAAGCGAGATGATTTTCTTACCTGTGAAGAGGCAGGTGATATGATAGAAGCTGGTGCGAACCCTTCTTTGTATGATGCAATGCGAAAATCTTGCTTGATCTATGCCGTGCAAAGGGCAAGGAAGTGATCTTGTTGCTCTTCTTGTTGAGAGCGGTGCATCAGTCGCGCAGCGAGATGCTCATAAGAAAAGTCCCCTTGATTATGCAGCAGAAGGTGGCAATTTTACCCTGTGTACATACCTCATTGAGGTAGGAGACGTTGCTACGAGACCTATCTCAAGGCTTAGCAGTAAACGTCTTAAGAATGGCTGCTCAAGAGGGAAGAAGACAGATATCGTACTGAAACTCTTTGATGCAGGCTTTAACTGCTCAGAAGACTTTCAAGTACAGAGAAAATGCTCTAGCTCATGTCGTACAAAATTCAAAGAAGAAAGTGCTCGAACTAATTGATGAAGCGCGATTACTAATGCGCATAAAGAATGGCGAATTTCCTATATCTAAAGAAGTACGTGACATGATTCAAGCTGATGTCACTCTTTTCCTCCCTGGCAGGAAGCGAACAACCGTGTTGATTTATGCTGTGAGACGTCGGTTGAGTGACCTTGTTGATCTTCTTATTAATAGTGCATCTGTAGCACGGCGTGATGCTGACGAGAAAAGTCCCCTGGACCATGCAGTACAAATTAATGATTTTCCTCTGTGTATTCGCCTCGTTGAGGAGGGAGATGTCTCTCGCGACTTATCACAATACATAGCGCCCCGCTTCTTAACAATGGCAGCTCAAGCGGGAAGAGCTGATATCGTACAAAAGCTCATAGCTGCAGGATTTAACTTTTCAGATGAGGTAGAATGCAGAGGAGGAGCTCTAATAGGGGCTGTAAGCACTTCGCAGAGGGAAGTGCTTGAACTGCTTTTTGCTGCTGGCATTGTCCCTAATAAAGAAAAGAGCTTCCACTTGCTCTTAATTGCCTATAATAAAGATAACACTGCTATTTTTGAATGGTTGCTTGAGCAGGGTATTTCTACTGAAATATCCGATTATCATGGCGAAACGCTGCTCTTGCGTGCTGCAGAGCGATACCCGGGAAAGTTCTGTGATATATTACTAAGACATAATGCGAATCTCTATGTAGAAGATGAAAAAGGAAATACACCGCTTATGAGAGCTGTGCAATCCCGCAATGATGCTTCTGTTAAAGATCTTCTTAAGGCGTGTTCCTTCGTTCGTAGATCTTCATATATAAATCATGCTAATCACTCCGGTAAGACGGCACTTATGTATGCAGCAGAAAATAATGCAGAGAAATCACTTGAACTACTTTTGGAGTTTGGAGCTGATATTTCCTTAGTTGATACTGCAGGTAGAACATGGTTGACTATCTTGAGCCCGATTTTGAGGCTTGCCTTTTTTTTCATAAATGGGCTAAAAAGCGAAAGCTTGCTATCGCTGTAAGTTTAGAAGATCGGAAAAATTTAGAAGATCTGGAAAAATCTTTTTTTTATCTTGAAGGCATCTATACGGATGTAGATGAGGAATATGAAGAGTATTGCGCACAGTCTGATTTTGCTAAAAGTTGTGGCTCTATGTAAGAGCGAGATGCGGACAAAAATACACGTTTGATGCTTACGTCGAAATATGGGATGAGTGAAAAAGTACGCGAACTGCTTGATGACTGTCCATGGCTTATAAAAAAAATCTATTATGTTTTTGCGAGCAATGATCAGGGGGAAACGGCACTTATGTTCGCTGCTTTTGCTGGACAAGTAGAAATCTGTAAGGTTCTCTAAGAAGCAGGTGCATCAGTTGACAAGAAATGTAGGTACGATGTAATACGGCACTCATGTACTGCGCACTCACTCTGAACTGTTCTTCTGATTCATCAGAAGAACCAGGGGCTATTTATAAGCTTTTGCTTGAGTATGGAGCTGATCAAACTGTTCGCAATAAAGTAGGATTGACTCCATTAGCTATGAGGTCAGAAATATGTCTTTCTCTTTATCGTTCTCGTTCTCCAGTGGCAGCTTATCTTGCTTTGAGTCTTTACTAGGGTAGTGCGGCCTTTCTGTCTTGGCCACTATGATTGTTTATGCGCGTGCATCTGCTCTTTGCTCATGTTCACTATTCTCGTAACGATCTGCTTACCAGTGTTAGCATATAGGGGCATGATATCGCTATCATCCTACTCTATTCTTGCATTAAGCCACACTAGAAAGCCAACAATAAGTCCATTGAGTAGAGTACCCCAGAGGATATCAATGACTGTTATAACTAATGGCCATCCCTTAATGAGCGCAAGGTTTGTCAGATCGTAGACCCCATACAAAATAAGTCCATAGAGAGCTCCCCAAAGAATCCCTGATATGATTGTGCCATCCGTACGAGGTAGGGCAAATACGATCCCTCCAATAACAATAAGAGCCCATACAATCAGTGCTGGTAGCCAATTAACCTGCATTGAGTTGCCGACCATATTTGTCAGAAAACCAATGTGTTGTCGATAGAACGCACGCATAATAAAACCAAGCCAGATACTATCTATTACTACAAAGACGGGATAGCTGAGCACAAAGAGTTTAAGTAGTTTCACCGGTGATACCTTTTGGTAGTGTTATGTAAAATGAAGTCGCGAGGATAGCTTAGCATACCCTTGCATTTTTTGAAATCCTTTAAAAAGGGATTTTATCAACATTTCATTGACTTTGATGCTATCTATGCGTTCTAACTAATTATTGCCTTTTGATTACGCTCACAAAGAAGAGAAGGACTTAAAATTTTTCTGAGCGTTGCTTCTTTAAGGCACTACGTTGCTTTTTGCTCTGTATCCGTGCTTCTTTTGCCCCTTTGGGCATCTTGGTCTTTGTTCTTTTCTTGGTAACTTTTAAAGCGCTCTTGATCTTCTCAGCAAGTCGCTGACGAGCATGCTCTTTATTTTGATGCTGACTACGTGAACTACTATGATGAATTATGATGTCCCCATCTTTTGTTATCTCGTGGGCTAAACGTGCTAAAATTCGCATTTTTTGAAAGTCGGAAAGGACAGTACTATCATTAATATTCCATCGTAGCGTAATACGTGTATTTGCCTTATTTGCATGTTGGCCACCAGGACCACCCGATCTACTCGCGGTTATTTCTAGCTCAGTACCTGGTATGGTAATACCAGGTTGTACAGGCAGATCTTCTTTCATGATAGTTCCTTCTTTATGATATGATGCAGATCATAGCTATTAGCTAGTATTGACAATTGTGTGACTACTCGTCAAGAGTTGCTCAAGAATAGCAACCTAAGAAGAAGCAAAAAATGCCACAGCAAAACGTGCATCTAAAAAAGGAGATACTGCAGTACTATACCCATCAGAATCACGTTGCTTCCAATTAAAGCACATGTGTGGCAACCAGCAATCATAGAATTATGGCTTTTGGTATGTTTTCGTGATTCTGCAATATTCTCTATCTCACCTACTTCCTCATCTGATATCAAATCGGTATTTCCTGGTGACGTGCAGTAGACACAACAATTTTCATAGATCGCACTAACATATTTTTTTTGGAATGTTACTGGATTCACCACCTTGCGTACTTCTTCGTTGGACATCACATAGGCTTCCTCAGCCAGTGGTACTAGTGCATTAATCGTATCCGAAGCAAGACTCTGGGCAACTGAGCTCACCCATTCTTGAGCAATGGGGCGACCATTTTTCTTCCGTAACAGGAGTAAATTAATCACAGAACGTGCCATATCTTCTTCGGCCACTAATATACGTACCCGAAGATTCTTGTTATAGACAGCTGGACAGAGACGGTTTAAGCACATCAAAAACGATATAATACGAGATCGTTGCACAGCTGATACCACCGTTGGTTCTGGCACTCTACAACTTCGTCGCATCATTTCATGGCACAGGTCAGCTTGACCTTCGGATGCACAGATTAATAAAGGCTTTATAATAAGTTTGTTGAATAGTTTCTCATTTTGATGCGCTCTTTCAGAAGCATCTATAGTAGGATTATAGCGCAAAATAAGAGAGCACAGTTTCCAGTTCCTACGCTGTATTGCCCGCGTAAAAGGACTGAGTCCTTGGGGCGAATCTTTCTTATTTACGAGTTCTGTATTGCCAGCATCAAGTAACAAGCGACAAAGGTCATTTTGGTCAAGCTCCACTGCTAAATTAAACGCTGTACGAGAAAAACGGACACCCGCCTCAATATCTTCAAGACCTCGAGGCCCACCGGCTAACCAGTTTTGCTCAAGAGCAGGATCTGCACCATGTTCTAACAAGCATTCAACTACGTTTGTTCTTCTATACAAAACAGCAAACATAAGGGCTGTAAAGCCATTAATATTATTAGAGCACGCTGTTACTATCTGTATATTCACCGATGCCCCTGCATCAAGCAGCAGTCGTACCTGGTTCTCATGCCCCTTGGCGGCAGCTATCATCAGTGGTGTATAGTAATTATACTCAGATGTTGTATCAACAAGCCGAGCATCTAGGTCTACCGGATGTTCTCTAAGATACATGGCTAACCATTCTTGTGAATCATCTGATTGCACCATACGACAGATAACGTTGTGATGCATAGTTTGACTTGCACTTAAGGATGAGAAAAGTAGTAGATTTATGAACAAACGCAGCATGATATTCCTAAGGTATAGATTAAGTATACCATTGCACAAACTCCTAGCAAATGCCATGAGTACGTAGTATTTCTGAGCAGATCAGAAAGTAAGAAGGTTATCATTAACCTCATGTTACATATATTCAGATGAGGTGTTGTGGGATCTTTCCTCTCAACTCTTCACGCGGTTCTTGTCATTTTGCTATACTTCCCTCATGAAAGGAGACAGTATGTATGAAGATCGTATTGATGCAGCTCATAAGTTAGTTCAGCAGCTTAAGAAGTATAAGGATAAGAGTAATGTTGTTATCGTTGCTATTCCTCGTGGTGCTCTTGAGATTGGAGCGCTGTTATCACAGGAACTTCATGCGCCGCTTGATGTGATATTGGTAAAGAAAATAGGTGCACTTGGCAACCCGGAACTCGCTATTGGGACGGTAAGCAGCAAGGAAGAATTTGTTGAACCGAGCTATCGAAAGACACATACTAACTATCTTGAAACCCAGCGGGCCATTCTACGTAAGCAGCTTGAGCAACGCACTATGCTCTATCGTGCAGTAAGATCTGAAATTCCACTAAAAGACAAAACGGTGATTCTCACCGATGATGGGGTTGCAACAGGTAATACCTTGCGACTGGCAATGTCACTTATTAAGAGGCAACAGCCAGCAAAGCTTATTGTTGCCGTTCCTGTTGGGCCGCCTGAGATAATTGCTGAACTTAAAAAGGAAGCTGACGAAGTAATATGCCCCTTGCAACCAGAGTATCTCATGGCAATAGGACAATTTTATAGGAGTTTTCCTCAAATAGAAGATGAGCAAGCCGTAGAGCTCCTTAAGCGGGGGAACCAATGATCTTTTGTACCCCGTCAAGCTCCCATCTCATTACAAAGATTGGCTTACCACAAGGAGCATGTACTTTTAAGCAATTTACTGATGGAGAATGGCATGTTACTCTCCATGAAGAAGTAGCGCATAAAAGCGTATGGATACTTGCTCAAACAGGAGCTCCTGCTGATAACATAGTACAGCTTTTGTTATTAAGTGATGCCCTCAAGCAAGAAGGTGCCCAAATTAATCTTTTGATTACCTATT
The DNA here is from genome assembly GCA_963711045.1 of uncultured bacterium. Classification (GTDB taxonomy): domain Bacteria; phylum Babelota; class Babeliae; order Babelales; family Babelaceae; genus PRDV01. The sequence continues at coordinate 148,864 of CAVQCM010000001.1, forward strand.
TTGGATATGCCCGGCAGGACAGATCATTTAAGGGAGAACCCTTGGCTGCTGATCTTATGTGCCGCATGATGCAGCTGTGTAATCCTCAGCGTATTGACGTCATCCATATTCATAATCCAACAATTGGTACTGTGCAGCACTTTACGCTCTTTCCACCTACAACACCGACAAATCACATTCCTTATGACTATTTTTATCAGCAGGTTGACGCTGCAGACTGCATAGTTTCGCCTGATAAAGGAGCACGTCCCTTAGCACGGCATATCGCTCAGCACACAGATAGGCAACTCATTATGCTTGAAAAACAGCGTCCAACACCTGAGCAGGTATCACTGAAAGTTTTAGGAGATGTTGATTGCAAAAGAATACTGATTGTAGATGATATGATCACCACGGGAAGAACTGTTATTAGGGCAGCACAACTACTCTATGAACAAGGTGCGCGTTCAGTATCAGTAGCAGCAACCCATGGAGTGTTTTCTGATGGAGCGGTAGAACACCTTGAACAAAGCCCAATTGAACGCATAACAGTTACCAATACCTTACCGCATACGTTCAGCTCAACTAAGATATCAGTCGTCAATATTGCCTCATTTCTTAACACTATTGTTAGTTAACAATGGTTATCATTATCAAGCACACATGTTTTTTTGGTGATCATAATTCATCATTCGAAATCTTCGACTAAATGGGATTTTTTAAAAATATGAAAAAAAACCAATAAACTCTTGCGTTTTACGTTACGAGTACCCTAGACTTACTATGTACTGTTGTACGTACAGAGAGATCGGACGTTAGCGAATAAGCAAAATTGTGCAAAAATTAGAATCAAAGCTTACTATATGCTAGACCATGGCGTATACATGCATTTAAGCGTGTTTTCATGGAGGATGTGCAGATAGCAGATACGGTAAGCACGGCTCTGACGGGGTATGCTGCAGGAGCAGATATTACTAACTCTAATGATGTGTCATTGAACAACGTTCAATCTATTGAAGCAATTGGTACCAAACGTGCTGCGGCACTAGCATTGCGCCATGTGGATCAAGGCATTATTGATCACTGTGAAGCACTGCGCTCAAGCTCTCCAGAGGGCTGTGGTTACGGTGTGTTGGCAACTGAAGGAACCACACATTCAACCATTAAAGACAGTATAGCTCTTTGTAATAAGAGTGGTGGTTTTGCTGATAAGACATCGTGTAAAAACTTCTTCTACGGCAATACTGCAGAACATAATGGAAAAGACTACGTCGGTATTCCAGGCGAGATTGTAACCTTTGATAAGAAAAAAGGTCGCTTTGATACCGTTCCTACTCGATGGAGCAATACGAAGGTCAAAACAAAGAAAGAAAGACATCGTAAAAAGCGATAATAATCTCTTCTTTACAGGATTCCCGTCCCGAGAACACTCAGTTTTCGGGACGGGATTATTCATTGAGTGCTCCTTTGGACACGATGTGTGTCATTTATCATTATTATTTTAAGCAAGGCGAGGACTTTAGAATAAATAGTCTGGGAAGGTCTAAGAAGGCTCAGCGGTTGCGTAGGTGGCTGAGAAATTGTAGACTTATGTATGACAAGCTCATGTTAGTTGTGGGTGAGCTTGGTTGTTCTAAAGGCTTAAGAACCAACGACTATACTGGATAGATCAACCCTAACACTTCGCCTGATTGGTAGCAATGAGTACTCGTTTAGGATCTCAGAACCAAAATATGATCAAAGCTAACCTCACTGGCAAGAACGAAGCAGAGAATGTAGCTATGCTAAAAAAACTATTAATAACAAGTGTTGTATGGATTGGAGGACTCGTAGCATCTCAAGAAGTAAAAAAGAGAACCGTTACTACCAAAAGGGAGAAAGATTTCTACCTAGCGTGTGTAAGGGGAAAGAAAAATCGAGTACGGGCGCTTGTAGAGAACGGATTTGACGTGACTAGTTCAGTTGGGAGCTTAGGGTTACTTGATGCTGCTAAAAATGGCCACCATAAAGTAGTCAGCTATCTTCTTCTCCACGGTGCTGACAAAAATGCTGCCAATGAGGATGGTGATTCGTTGCTCCATACAGTATGTACGAAAAGAAATCTTGCACTGGTTAAGCTGGTCCTGGCTGCTGGAGCGAACACGGAAGTACGTGGACAAGAACAATTTACGCCACTGTGTTATGCATGTAGATACGGTTTGGTAGAGGTAGTACCACTATTGTTGGATGCAGGTGCTGCTATAAATAACACAAGTCGTGAGGTAAGCCCGCTTAGTACTGCCTGTACGTTTGGCCATAGGGCGATTGTTGAGTGTCTCCTAGCTGCAGGAGCAGATATGACGGCTGGCTCATTGCCGCCTCTTCAGGCCGCAGCCGAAGCCGGTTCTTCTGACATTATTGAACGTCTATTAGCGGCAGGAGCCGATAAAAATGCACAGAATGCCTCGGGCAGCACAGCACTCAACTGTGCTGCGGCCCAGGGACAGGTAGATGCAATGCGGATACTTATACAGGCACAGGCTGTTGTTGATATCGTGCCACATGATGGTTTTACTGAAGTATGCTTAGCCTGTAAAGATGGTAACAGTGAGATGGTTCAACTATTACTGGACGCTGGCGCTAGTCCAGATGGGAGTCTTGTATCCACTGCCGATACGCCGCTCTATTATGCCAGTGAGCGAGGAGACAGTGATATTGTACGAATATTGTTAGCTGCAAAGGCTCAGACCGAACTTGTTAGCACTATATCCGAGAAAACACCATTGTATGTTGCTTGTTGTAAGGGACATGGTGTTGTTGTAGATATGCTATTAAGGGCAGGAGCTAACCCTTATGCTTGTGATGGTCTCGGCATTTCACCTCTTAGGATAGCACTTCTTACACAAGCAACTCACATCGCTCAGTTGCTGCTGGCCCACGCTACAATACCACCCAAGGAATCTAGCCTGCTGGTACAAGCATCAGTAAAAGGCAACTATGCATTTGTTAAGCTGCTTCTCGATGCTGGTATCGATGCGGCAACGGTAGACAATACAGGTAAGACAGCGCTTGAGGCGGCGTACCAAGGTGGCCATACAAAGATTGCAGAGCTCTTGCAGATGCATAGTCAAGAACTCAAAAAGAAGTGCGCCATCTGCGGAACCGCAGATAAAAAGCTTGGCAAATGTGCCACGTGTAAAGATGTCTATTATTGCAGCACTTCCTGCCAAGAGAAAGACTGGCCTGAACACCAAAAAGTATGTTCAGCAGAGTGTCATACTGTTCTCTAGTATATCAGACCATTTGCTAAGCTATGCAACCATCAGTAGACTAAAAAGGAACCGCACATGCACGTGGCACGTGAGAATAGAGGAAAAAATCAATGACAAAAACACTAGCTGCACTCTGTATGATATGGCTCAGTGGCCTCTTAGCCTCAGAATCTGTTGCCTTAAAGAAGTTTACCAGTAAAGAGGATCTTGTTTTTTTTCAGGCGTGCTCTAAGGGCAAAAAGAACCGGGTTCGTCAATTGATACAGGGTGGCTTTACTCTACATTCCAAAGCGGGTCGTATGGGCTTTGAAGAAGCTTGTCTGCAGCATCAGTATAAAGTGGTGAAGTTACTGCTACATGCGGGAGGTGGTCTGACAATCTTTGAAAGGGAAGGTGAATCTTTACTGCATAGGGCAGCATCTACCGGTGATGAACAATTAATGAAACTCTTTCTTGCGAGCGGGGCTGATAAAGATACTATCGACAAACTAGGACGGACTCCTTTGTTTATCGCCTGTGGCGAGAGTGGTACTAAAAAGATGGTACAATTGCTACTCGAGGAGAAAACGGCTATTGACTGGCAAACGGCCGAAGGCCATACACCACTTATGGTGGCAAGCATAACAGATAATGTTGCGGCTGCAGCCATGCTGATAGATGCTGGTGCTGACGTAAATATAGAAGACGAAGGTGCTTCAACAGCACTGCACTTCGCCGGAGAAGCAATTACTGAGCTTTTATTAGCTGCTAAAGCAGAGCCAAATAAGGTGGATGATCGAGGTGTGTGTCGCCTATATACTGCTGCTGCAAGCGGGTTACCTTCTCTCGTTAATAAGCTATTACAAGCAGGAGCCAGTCCTGAAGGAAGCGGTAATCATGAGAGACCGCTTCATATCGCCGCAAGAGTGGGGCATGACGAGGTTGTTTCGCTTTTGATAGAAGCAAAAGCTGACATCGAAGCGGGTATCAGTTCTGGCAAAAATACCCCATTATATGAAGCGTGCAAACACGGGTGGACTGTCGTTGTTGATCTGCTTTTAAAAGCAGGAGCAAATCCAAATGCTTGTGATGTAATGGGTGTTTCTGCCATTCGAATAACCGCTATTAAAGGGTATACTGATAGTGTAGCATTATTATTAAACGCACAAGCAGCCATTGATCCAGCGTCAAACAATGGCTATAATCCACTAAATGCAGCATGTGAAAATGGGCATAGTGATAGTGTTCAATTATTATTACAAGCGGGTGCTGATAGTACATCAGCTGACAAATCAGGTATGACGCCGGTTGAAGCTGCAGAAAATAGTGGTCATCCAGAGATAACGGCACTACTTTTGGCATATCAATCTGCAAAGAAATGTGCTGGTTGCCGTAGTACCGAAAAAGGGCTTGGTCAGTGCTCAGGCTGTAGAAAAGTCTATTATTGCAACGTAGCGTGTCAAAAGAAAGACTGGCCCCAACACAAAAAAATTTGTAAGGAAAGGTAACAGAAATGTATAACAGAATAATCGCGTTGACTACGCTTTTCTTGGGCATGATTTCGGCTGCTGAAAGTGTGTCATTGCGTGATATTACCGATAAAGTTGATCTAGAATTTATGCAAGCGTGTATAAAAGGCAAAAAAAGTCGGATACGCACGCTGATAGAGGCGGGATTTGATCTGCGCTCTGATGTAGGAGGCCGAGGTGTATTGAAAGTTTGTCAATACCGCAATTTGTCCCTCCTTAAATATATGATTAAGAAGGGTGCGATGGTAAATACACGCACAAAAGACGGTGTGTCTTTGCTGCATATGGCATGCCAGCGAGGAGATGCCAAGATTGCTCAGTACTTGTTAGATAGCGGTGCTGAAAAAGATAGCACAGATCGTTATGGGCGCACGCCATTATATTACGCTTGTCTTGAAGGAAGAGAAGAAGTCGTCGCTCTTTTCTTAGAAATCGGCTGCGTTACCATTATTGAATTTACGGTAGCATGCGAAGAAGGTCATGAAGCAATTGTTAAACAGTTTATCGCGGCAGGAATACTTCTAGAGAGCACACAAGAAGAACAATCCAAAGTGCTTGCTACGGCGATTCAGAAAAACTGGGATCATATTGTTAAGCTTCTCTTATCAGCACATGTAGATCCAAACTATCTTATTATGGGATCAATAAGCCCATTACATGGCGCCATTACACGAGGCAATGAAAAGATTGTTCAACTACTGCTCGATGCAAATGCAGATCCAAATCTGATCGATCAAGCAGGCATGTCGCATCTTTTGTTAGCAAGTCATAAAGGATATACAGCCATTGCACGATTACTTGTAGCTGCAGGTGCTCATAATGCTGCATCTGGCTATTCACCTATAGTGCCACTTGCAGCTGCGCAGGAGGGCGGCCACGAAGAGATTGTTAAGCTTCTCTCTCAAAAGAAATGTGCTGCTTGCAGTAGTACCGAAAAAGGGCTTGGTCAGTGTTCAGGCTGTAAAAAGGTCTACTATTGTAGTCCTGCCTGCCAAAAACAAGACTGGCCGCAGCATAAAAAGGTATGTGCAGTTTTCCAGACTACCCAGACTACTTAGATAAGCTCGGCTGCTCTTTTACCTATTATTTGTTAGGTAACATTACGTTTCCTAATACAAAGGATTGCTCAGATAGCATAAATTGCATAATGCCCATAGTTCTCTCTACCATTTCTTCTTCACTTATTGGTTTAGAGCTAGGAGACAACGTCATCAAGAGGCTATCTATAGTATGAGTGATAGAAGTAGTGATTTCTACAAGGGCATTGAGTTGTTCTTCGACAAGCCTCGCTTCTTCTGTCGCAACAAAAGATGTTAGCTGCTCATTGATAACATTAACCGTTGAAAGAGCACCGGTAATTTGAGAAACACTCTTCACACTCATCTGTATATCATATTCCTGCGAAGCATCTTCGTTCTGGGTAGCGGTAGGTTTACATGAGCTATCAACAGTATTGAAGCGTCCTTCAGGTGTAAGAGTTTGAACGGCAGCGATACAGACATCGGGTGCCTTTTGTAGTTCTGCTATAACAATAGGAATTGTTTGCTCAATTTTTAGAATGTTATCTTGCTCATCTTGCTCTTCAGGTACTAATTCCTCACCTTCCTTCTTGTGCTGAGCAAGCTCAATCATTAGTTGGGTAAGCCTTTCTACAAGAACGGGGGCTGTTTCACTAAATACGATAAGCACTTTTGCAAGAGTAGGGGCTTTTTCGCCAAATACTCTGATAGCATGAATTTCCTCGAGAGTATCTACAGATCTATTCGTCTCTTCTTCCTCAAGTGCAACGTCATCCATAGCAAGTAGTGAAAAAGAGATGCCAAGTACTACTGCAAAAGATATGAAACGTTTTTCCATGATACACTCCTTAGTTATGTATAGATGAATCATATATGAGCCTAATTCTATAGCCAAAAAGTAAAGGCTGTCAATACTGGTATGAAAAAACTCACAGTTTACTAGGTACGTTAAAGGTAAAAGAAATTCTGACCAAAAGCACATGATACGTATCTAATCTGCCAAAACCTCTACCTGGCAGAGTTGCCTTTCAACCTAGGGCCTTTTTCAAATGAGTAGTTATTATCTATACTAAGATATATACCTTAAGGAGCCACTATGAATCTATTTCGTCGCGTGTTATGTATAGGTTCTGTATTGACCGTACTGACAAGCTATGCCCGCTACATGGAGACCATCGAGCTACCATCTTCCTTAAAGCCTTATGCGGTGTACTATATCAAGACAAAACAACTCGATACGTTTAGCTGCGGCTATAATGTATTATTTAATGCCGCAAATTTTGAGCACTGGTGCGGCTTTAGCAATGCTTTCCATAGATATTCAATTTTCAGAGAGAAGGTTATGCCCTATCTACAGGCACATGGCCATAATCCTATTGGGCCAAGTGACAATCGTTTGCTTGAATATCTCGCTCAAACACTTCGTTTGCAGCCACTATACCATCTCACCTATGAGAGCAAGCATCCCTATAAGGTACGACCGCTTATTTCTGAAACAATATCTATCACGTATCCTTTAGGAATCTCTCAAAAAGAAATAGACCAAAGATTAGATAAAGCCCTTAAAGCAAGAGAACGTCAAGAACTGCGGAGCATACAGAACTACCTAGCCAAAAACGCCTATAACGTTGTGCATTTTTGCTGTAGTTCAAAAGATCATAATCATTGGATACTCGTTTCGCTTCATCAGAATGAGACGGGTAGGGGATTGTTTATCTTTGATAACCTAAATGATCCTCTTTATTATGCAAGTGATCTACTACGCTACCTTGAGTATCTCATAGACACCTTTAACATAAGTTCTTACGAATCCTTTGACCCACCTGTTTTACCGTACAGATGGCAGTTTCTTGACCAACCTCTTTGGTGAAGCTACAGCTGTCTTAAGCTTCTAAGAACTAGTACGTACAATGATTATTTTTTTAATCGTATCTGGGCTAACTCAAGTCCCCAGGTATTTTCTTGAGAACACCATTGCTGCACCGTCCAGAAAGAAGTAGGATCTACAGGATCAGGAGATACTCTGGTATGATCTCCCCAACGAGCAAATGGATTAAACTCCCAGTCTTCCGTAGCGTAATAGTTGCTGTTACTGTTCGTATAGAACACTGGCTCACCAACAGCCGTATTATCATTAATTAAGGGTGCTACTACGGCATTTAGGCGCTCATTAGCTGCTGTTGCCGTGGCCGCAATTAAAACAGCTCCTTGCTCATTTGACATAATGGCTGGTGTTAGATAACTTCGAGCCCCAAGTTCATTAGTAGCAGTACGCTCAAAGAGGGTTCCTTGACTTATTACTGCCGTTGTAGGATTTGAAAGCTTGGTAATATCTATTTGGGTAAACCGCGCAGCATCCCGTGTTATAGTACCTTGTGGTGGTACGGCGAGAGGAAGCTCACTTATCCCATGGTTATCAACACCTATATTTATCATGAGCCATAATCGATTGTTACGAATATGCGTTGGCGTTAATCTAAAACTTGCTACCGGTGATACCGGATGAGAAAGAGGAGTACCCAAGGTAAGCACAGAAAACGGCACCGCGAAGGGAAGTACCGGTATTTCTATGGGCGCTGAAAGCAGCGGGACTGGTCCATCAAAGGTGATAGTGTTAATAACAAATGAGCTCCCAAAACCTGTAAGGGCTTCATTCAGATTTTGACTCACAACATAGCCAGCCGAAGGCTGAGCATCAAAATTAAGTACTGGCCACGGCGTGAAAAGTGATACACTGTTTGGCCCCAGGTCGCGAAGCGAACGCCATCCATACACGGTTGCCTCGCTACAGGTAATGGTATCAAAGGGAATAGCATAGACCGCCGATGAGGTAAAAAATGACGGATTATTGTAATCAAGAATATTAGCACCACAATAAATAGCATATTCATCAGCACCGAGCGTAGAGTAGTCAAAAAAAGCTGAGGGACTAAAGTCTTGTGTATTGACCTTATCAACTACGATATAACGCCAGACGGTATCTGGGGTAATCAGATCGCTATCACTTATTGCAAGTACCAATGATGACTGTAAAAAGGCGCCACCAAAAATGATCCACCTCTTTAACTGCGGATGAAAGATAACGTTCGGATCAGCAGTAAATCCGCCTGAACTGATGGGACTAAAGAAGCTATCATGCGTAAGGTTAAGTACATTGTCTATTTTACCATTCTTTAAAAAGGACCGTATGCGCCCTTTAGAAGCCAGCAAGACTTGGCTTGTGCCAACGCTTGATTCCCCACTTGGGCCATACTGGCCAGATTCTTGATAGTCTGCTGCCGTAACGTGCTGTACGATCTGAGGTATCCCTGGCGTTAAAGGAGCAGTATTTGGTGAAAAGTACCGCTGTTTTAATGGGGGCACTCCTTGCATAATTTGCCGGGTGGTTCGTTGTACCACGTTCGGTGTAAGAATAACGGGCTCCATACCACTGCAGGTAGAGATTAAGAAGATGGATAGTAAGCTTAAACGTTTCATAAAATATTCCTTTTTTTTTGTTAACCACTAATGTTTTCAAGTGAGCCAAGTCCCGGTCGTGGGCTTGAGACTAAAATATCTGGTGAGTAATTGCTGCCATTTCCGGACGCAAAGTTATGATAAATCTGTGACGTCGCTGATTCATTCTGTATACCAATGCCTTTATTGTTGCTCACCGTATTGTCTCGGATAGCACTATTTGCACTACGATTATCAATAACAATACCATCAGCTTGGCCATTCAGAATCTGACTATTAAGTACTGCACAATTAATAGCATTGTTAAAGTACATGCCTCGTGCTTGCGCACCGTCAACCAGACATTGTTCAATCACCACTCCTTCATCTATACCATTAAGGGTATCTTCCTGTACCGCAATGCCGATAGCTGGTGTTCCCGTTACCACACATTCTTTAAGGAGTGCTGCCGTTACGCCACCCTGAAGGTTTATGCCTATAGGACCTTCAATTGATGGAGGAGTGCTACAATATTTGCGTCGTATAGCATCGCCAAGCGTATTGCCAGTCGATGGTTGGGGCTCAGGGGTAACCGCACAAGGAACATTATTAAATACCTTCACAAGGTTATTTTCAATAAGTAAACCGTGGGAGTTTCTAATAAAGAGCCCGTCAGAGAGACCACCATTACTCATGAATTGATTATTGAGCAGGGTGCCATTATTTACATCCTGAATCTTACACACAGGAAGAGACGTAGCAGTATAGTTTATAAATTTACTATCAGTTATCGAAAGGTTCTGGACATTATCAATGCGTATCACTTCATCACCGGCATTCATAATTTCGAGCCCTGATAGGGTAATATTCTGGCTCTGTCTAATACTTGCGATGAGTCCTTTGGCACCACTCTGTGTGATTTGGCAATTGTTAAATGCTAAGTTCTGCGTCCCAACAAAGATGGCACCATTAAGACCACTATTGCGAATAAGGCATCGATTAAATGTCCAATTATCTTGATTAAATGTCGTGTAGATACCGTTTAAGCCAGAGTTAGCAATCGTCACATTCTCAAAAATAAAATTTCCATGAAACCCGCTCCGTGAAGGTTGGGTGATACCCATTTGAATACTTCTATTAATAAAGAAGTCACGCACTACGAGGTTGCTGATATATCCTTGAACGCTTAGACCATTCAAGCTTCCCTCACTACGTACATTTTCAAGTAATATACCACTTAATCTATTATCTGGTGGATCCATCACTAATGCTTGCACGGGGACAGCGGCAGCGGCGGCGGCAGCAGCAACGGCAACCGCAGCAGCGGCGGCAGCAGCAGGGGCAGCGGCAGCAGCAGTAGCTGGAGCGGCGGCGGCGGAAGCAGCAGCAGCAATGTTACTAAAGGTAACATCATGTACGTTAGCACTTTGATTCGTTATGAGCATCCCAAATTGCCCAGGTGAATTATCTCCTTTAATCGTTCCTCCCGCAACAATTGTTCGAATGATATCACTTGTGGTTGCAATCGCACCTATATTTTCACCTGCAATAGTATAGCGATGATTATCAAAGTCTAAATAGACATTATCAGATGCAATAGTTATCCCAAATCGCGCAGGTGTTGCTTGAAGAACCTCGCCTATGTTGTGTAATTGCAGCTGTCGAGATCCTTCAGCTCCATCAAAAAAGAGATCTTTGGTAACAATATATTTACCTGGTTGATCAAGCACCAAGCCGCCGGGAGGAATTTCATCTATGAAGAAACAGGTGCCACAACAGCTGGTATTACCGCCTCCTGGGCAACAGACTGCTAATATCTGTTCAATTCTATCAAGTCGCGTAAGCGTTTCATTACAGCAAGCATCCGTTGAGGCTTGTAGATTATTAATAGAGTCTTGTATCTGAGTGGTATCACTTTTAAGATCAGCACAGCAGGCATCAAGTGAGTTCTGCAGCATAATAAGTAAGTTCTGAAGTTGCTGATTGTCTTGCATTAATTGACCACAACAAGCATCTGTAGAGGCCTGTAGATTCGCGATAGCATTCTGGAGTTGTACATTATCTTGTGACAAGCCTGCACAGCAGGTATCAAGTGACAGTTGCAATTGAGCAAGATCAGCTAATACCTGATTACAGCATGGATCAAGCCCTCCACCACTGCAGCATTCATCAAGTTTCATTGAGATTTCATTTACGGTCATAATAATGGTAGTAATGCCATCAAGTGTCATAGTACAACACGCATCAGTTGAGGCTTGTAGATTAGTTATAGACGTTTGAAGCTCTACGTTATCTTGTGTTAAGGAGGCACAACAGGCATCAAGAGACGTTTGTACGGTAGTTATTGAGTTCTGCAGTTCTTGATTGTCCTGTTTAAGATCAGTACAACACGCATCCGTTGATGCTTGTAGGTTATTTATAGACGTTTGAAGTTCAACATTATCTTGTGTTAAAGAGGCACAACAGGCATCAAGAGATGTTTGCACCGTAGCTATTGAATTTTGCAGTTCTTGATTGTCCTGTTTAAGATCAACACAACATGCATCAGTTGAGGCTTGTAGGTTATTTATAGACGTTTGAAGTTCAACATTATCTTGTGTTAAAGAGGCACAACAGGCATCAAGAGATGTTTGCACCGTAGTTATTGAATTTTGCAGTTCTTGATTGTCCTGTTTAAGATCAACACAACATGCATCAGTTGAGGCTTGTAGGTTATTTATAGACGTTTGAAGTTCAACATTATCTTGTGTTAAAGAGGCACAACAGGCATCAAGAGATGTTTGCACCGTAGTTATTGAGTTCTGCAGTTCTTGATTGTCCTGTTTAAGATCAGCACAACACGCATCCGTTGATGCTTGTAGGTTATTTATAGACGTTTGCAGCTCTACATTATCTTGTGTTAAGGAAGCACAGCATGCATCAGTTGAAGCTTGTAGTTGACTAAGATCTTCAAGCACCTGGTTGCAGCAGGGATCAAGGCCACCACCATTGCAGCATTCATTAAGCGTCGCTGAGATATCATCTACCGTAGTAATAATGGTGTTGATTCCTTCAAGTGTTGAAGTACAGCAGGCATCCGTTGATGCTTGTAAAGTATTAATTGAGGTTTGAAGTTCTACATTATCTTGTGTTAAGGAAGCACAACAGGCATCAGTTGAACTTTGCAGGTTAGCGAGTGAATTTTGTATCTGTGTTGTGTCTCCTTTAAGATCCGTACAGCAGGTATCAACAGACTCCTGTAGCTGACTAAGATTATCAAGCACCTGGTTGCAGCAGGGATCAAGGCCACCACCATTGCAGCATTCATTAAGTGTTGTTGAGATATCATCCACAGTAGTAATAATGGTATTTATTCCTTCAAGTGTACTTGTGCAGCAGGTGTCTACGCTATTCTGTACCGAGGTGATCGATTGTTGTAATTGTGCTGTATCTTGCTTAAGTTCTTCGCAGCAAGTTGCTTGATCAGCGCAGCACTGTGTAAGCTCTTGTTGCACCTGATTAATATCAGTTCTAATGCTCGTAATCCCGTTTAAGGTGCTAGTACAGCATTCCTCTTGTGCTTGGCAACACGTATCAAGTGAAACCTGAAGGTTTGTTATAGCTTGCTGTATAGCGGTAGTATCACCACTTAGATCATTACAGCATGAGGTCAGCGATGATTGTACCTGTGCTATATCTTGTAGTACTTGTTGACAGCAGCCATCAAGGCCGCCACCAGTACAACAGGCAGTAAGTTGAGCTGAAAGTGCTTCAATATCAGTAGAAAGTGTTTGACAGCATGAATCAAGAGAATGCTGCACATTAGTTATGGATGATTGCAGGGATTCATTACCTTGTTGTAACTCAGTGCAGCATGCTGCTTGCTCTAACGCGCTTTTGTTTACACTTTGTTGTACCTGGTCGACAGTTGTCATAAGGGTAGAAATACCATCATTGGTCGTCGTACAACAGGTATCGAGAGAGCTCTGCATCTGCTCGAGAGAAAGCTGAATCTGGGCTGTTTCTCCCTTAAGCTCGGTGCAGCAAGCTGTTTGATCGGTACAACAAGTGTTCAGCTCTTCTTTAATGGCGCAAAGATCGTTATGGATTTTCCTACAACAGGATCCTTTTTTATCGCATGATCGTGAAGGCTCCTCTTTTTTAGGCGTGCTCGAGAGTGGTTGGGCACCTGCGTATGCCGATAGTAAGCAAAGCGTCAGGGTAGTAAATATATGCTTCATGTACATCCTTTTGTTACTGTACTGCTGATTTTCTGTTGGTGAGTATAATAAACTTCATCTTTCAAATGCAAGAGTTGAGTAGTTTTTCTAAACTCTTGATTTATGTTCATTAAATTGGCTACACTCTGGGTGGTGATTAACTATGGTAACCAAAGAGAGAGTAATGGAAGATAATATCACTTATTTACGTGTGTCTGCTTACTATGCGATAGCTACTATTATCGTAACCAGTTTGGTGCTCTTTTTCCTCATTAATCGAGCAAATCGTGAGTTTTTACCGGAAGATCCCCAACCGGAATTATTCCCTTTAGTTCCTGAAACGATAGCAACAAAAGGGTATCCTGATTTTGTAACCGTTGGGCTTTTCATTAAAGATTTTACCGAATTTTCTCTCATTACTAATCAGTTTGAGTTTTCAGGTATTGTATGGTTCATTGCTGACCCAAGTAAAGTATCACTTGAAACGCTTGGAAAATTTTCATTTGAGCGGGGCAAAATTCTCGCTAAATCAGAACCCACAACGAAAATCATTGATAGCACCATCCTAGTTAGGTTTGATGTCCGGGTAAGTTTTAAAACGAATCTTAACTTTGCGCAGTTTCCTTTTGACAATCATCGATTATCAATAATTCTTGATAATACCAGTGTTTCACCTGGTGAACTTGCCTTTAATTCATCATTTAATGAGCTTACGGTATCGCCAAAGATTAAAATCACTGGCTGGAATCTTAAGAATACGTTTGTAGCTACCGGCTATTCTTCAGCTACGCTCTCACATGAGGTACTCGGTTCTGCTGTTGCTCATCCTCGTGCGGTATTTACCTTAGAATATGTTCATTCTGGCATACGGCAAGCAATGCTTGTCATATTTCCGCTCCTGTTAATCTTCTTTATGGCCTTGTTTTCTTTTTGCATTGACAGTAAGTACTACAAAACAATTACCGGCATTTCATCAGGAGCCGTCACCGCCATGCTAGCATACCGTTTTGTAATTGAGCGCTTATCTCCTCAAGTAGGGTACTTTACCACCACAGATTACATTTTCTTTGTGTTACTCGTAGCCGTCATTGCCATATTCTTCATTAATGTTGGGCTTCCTACTTTTAGAGCAGAACACCGTAAAACAATTATTACTCTTCTGCCACTCGTGGTTATTGGTAGCTTTCTTATATTATTAGGGGTATAACAATGAAACGAATCTTACTGGTACTCATCTATAGTCATCTGGTGTTAGGAGCTTCAGTGTCCTCATTACAGCAGTATGCTAAAGGCTTGCCTGAGGTACCTGAAGTATCATATGAAACATTTGATCTGGAGCCTGATTATTCACTCTGGCACCGTAAGCGGGAACCATCATATCTTACACGCGTACTCAGATCAATTGGCCTCTTTAGACCCGTCTGGTCACCTCAATTATTTGAACAACATCTTGATGCCATTCTGAAACAGAGAGAAAATCGTATGGCTCACATGCTCTGCCTTAATCCACTACCTCATACAGAATTTGTTATTGTTGGTCCAGTATATGGCGCCTATCACTCATTGCTCAGATTACTTACTCACTGGGTAGATACAGGATACATAGACGATCAGTTTAAACTCATACAACCGGACAGGTATATCGTATTTACCGGTGACGTCGTCAATGGCTCACCCTATACGATAGAAACATTAGATATTATTATACAGCTCATGCTTGCTAATCCTGACCGGGTTATCTATCTTGCCGGCGCGCAAGAAAAAAATAATACCTGGCGGGGTCATGGTTTTAAAAATGATCTTCTTGAGCGTACTAAGCAAGGAACGCTTAAAAAGGTGTCACAGTTTTTCAGTACCTTGCCTCATGCTCTTGCTCTCTTTGATGGCACTGATCTTCTTATGATTGGGACGGCACTGGCAGCACCAAGCGTGCCATCACAGATTCAGCCTGGACAACTCAGAAGCTGTTCCTTAGCTAAAGAACACATTTCAGTGAGTGCGGTGATTACCAATGAAAAAAGGCTTATGAGTTATGCCCAACAACCAGGTCTTGTACTCGCACCTGCTGAGCTTGGTGCGCTTACCTGGGCGATATTTTCTTCACCTAATCGCGTCTATCAAAAATATTATGAATTTACTCATGATGCCTATACAATCCTAACTATTGGTACTACCTTAGACCAAAGCACCCTTTCACTTGTGACGCAAGATGCTCTTACCAAGTCTGGCTTTTCAAAAGTTTCACGCTACGCAGTACTTACGGGTAAGGACCTAAACGGGTCACTGCTTACCGCAAACAATCCATTTATTCCTACGCCTGAAGATCTGCAGAAGCTTAAGCAGTGCAGTAAGAAATCTGATCTTTCCTATACTGAAGAATTGGGTCCAAAAAAGGCACCTCTCTATCTTGGGTGCACGCTTGATTTAACTAAAGGCGCATCACCATTAGGCCATCGCTTACGTGATGGTATTACTTTACGAGTAAATGAAATCAATCAAGCTGGCGGTATTCAGGGTAGACCGGTAAAAGTTGTCTTTATGGATGACGGCTATTCGCCGGTAAGAGCCCGAGAAAATGTGCTCAAATTTATGAAAACGTATAACAGCAAGCTCTTTATTTCTAATCTTGGGAGCCCTACGACAGAATTTTATACTGACTTAATAGAACAGGAAAAAGTGTTTGTCTTTTTTCCGAGTACCGGTGCACCCGTATTTAGAAAGAAATCAATGAAGGGCGTCGTACACTGGCGGGCTTCATTTACGTCTGAAGGTAAAGCGCTTACTAATTTTGTAACCAAGAAATACGGGATAGCAAATATTATGTTACTCTACCAAGATGATTCATTTGGGAAAGGGGCCCTTGAAGGTGCTCGTGAAATTGTACCTAACATACCTGCCGTTGGGTATGAACGTAATGTTACCTCATTTTCTAAACAAATAGCAGCTGTCAAAGCATCAGGTGCCGGTGCCATTGGCTTCTTTTCAACAAGTGCCGCGGCAACAGAATTCATTAGGCAAGCTGGGGTAGAGTCATTCATTGGTAAAAAACTATTTGGCGTCTCAGATTTAGCAGAAGAATCATTTACTAAGTTTTCAAGTTCACGAGGGCTCTCGTTCTCTATTGCTGAGATTACCCCAAATCCACAAACGAGTACCCTCACCATAGCCCAGGACTTTAGGGATGTGCTTCGCAAACAGGGCGGTATAGAAGGTGACGTATTTATGTTTGAAGGCTATATTAGTGCAAGTCTTGCATTCTCTATCTTACAAAAAGCAACGGCTATGACACCTGAAGCTATTAATAAGGTGTTGCCAACACTTCATACAAATTTTAAAGGAATCCCGCTGTCATTCAATCCAGATACACGGGAACTCGCACAATTGTTATGGATTTATACCGATACTCACCAATGGGTACGTCAGGAGCTCTCATGAAAAAAGGCGTAATTACGGTTATTGGGGCAGGTATGTGCTATATGCTTTTCGGAAGTTGGCAGGCACTACCTGATATGCTTTCACGAAGATTACAATCACTTGCACAGGAACATACTTATGCCGGAAAAGCCCTGGTCCTCTCATTGCCAAAAAATACAAAGGTCCTTATCATCAATACCGTAGAAGATAACCTTACCACGCTTATTGGAAAATTAGGGTCACAATCAGTACTCATCTTCAATGGAAACATGATTAAAAGTGAGCCTACCAGACCAATTATCGAGCTTATTACACAGCATCTTCGTGCCAATCCTACGAGGGCATTTTATTTGCTTGGCACAACAGAGCGCACGAGGGTAACTGAACATCCTGCCGATAGCTCATACGAACTTGCCTTGCAGTCATTCTTAGAAACGCTGCCACGAGGAATCTATCTCCTAGGTGAAGACCTTCAAGAGGCACCACTACTTATTGCTCCTAATACGGGTACTTTTAATAGCATTGCATGTAGTCCTCTAGCTCATAAAGAACCGATTAAAGCTCTCTGCACTATTGGTGGTTTATGCTCATTTGAAGAAGGAACCTTGTCCGCTACCATTGTTGGGGCTCAAGAACAAAAAAATATCATTATAACTATGGGGTCAACCATAGCAGATAGTAGTATCACTCGCGTGACCGTCTAGCTCTTAGAAAGAGAAGCAATATCTGCAGCGTTAGCTAATTCGATACAGCGCTTATTAGGATACTGTTCAATAACTAGATCAAGTAAGTTTTTCGTAGCTCCGATACCAATAATAGTATCTACCTGAGAAAGGCGATCAATGACCAATTCCCAATGGACTGGATGGGTGATGAGGTCAAGTAACTCCTGTTTCATCTGGTCGCCTTGCGTAATAAGAGCACCGTTTTTATTACTGATAACAGGTATTGTCAGATGAGCAAACGCTACCTGCTGCAAAGAAGGGCGATACTGTTCAACTACCGGCTCCATAAGTGGAGAATTAAGTCCGCGTCCCACCTGCTCATGATACAGAGTAGCCCGTGAATCATGTATTAGTTTTTCTTTAACTAATTCGACCCCTTCTTTTGTGCCTGACACAAGATGTTGTGTTCTTGAATTATAGGCAGCAATAGCTGATTGTTTATCAAGAAATTGTGGTAACTGTGTTGCGGTTAAACCATTTACTTTTACAATAGCGTACATACCCGTAGTAAGAAGATCAACATATGCCTTTGCATACTGTTGAATAAGATCAAGACCCTGTAAAAACGAGACACCACCAGCTGCAGCAGTCGCTGCATACTGACCAGTAGTATAGCCAGCAACAACATCTGGCGTAATATCATGATGTTCTAGTATACGGTACAGGGCATAACTTAGTACATAGATGGCGATATAGGCATTTTCTATACTGTTTAGTTCTTCTATCTCTGATGAAAAGCATATTTCGTCCTTTCCAATACCCATACATGCATCAATGGTCGTGGGCGTAACGCATAATGCGGCTAAATCTTTGCCTACATGCTCAGATGCTTGCTGAAAAAGTTCCTGAGCAATAGGATACTGCTTGATAATGTTTTGGCCCATGCCAAGGTGTTGACTTCCATATCCGGGAAATAATACTGCTATCTTCATAAACTCCTTTTTGTATATCTTTATAATAGTGTAGAACAATAAGTAGAGATAATGCTAGAGTTTATAGATAAACATAAAAAAAAATGTGTAGGGAAATGGTTTAACACTAATTGAAGATAGTAGGGCAGGAGTGATTAGTTAAGCTAGAGCAGGACATTTGAAGAGTGAAGCAATTTACCTAATAAGTACTTTGGGAACTATTTTCTTATGCATTTTTTTAAGGCCATCCCCAGCAAGAAATTTATTCGTCGTAACATCGGCTTCCTCTTGATTGTTTTTTACAGTAATAAGAGCACCTTCATAGGAGTTCATAGCCTGAGCTGCTAAGTGAAATGCATTACTATCTACAGTATCAACATCATTCATTCTTGGTTCTTACGCATAGAGTAATTGGCAAACCGCAAAAAGCCTCATGTTCAATGGCATATGCTGACCTCTGTACATCAAGAAGCTCCTACTTAAAAGCCCTTGAGAACCAATTCATTCAATCACCTGTTTTGTTTTAACATCAGCTATTGACCGACCGTCGGTCTACTGTTATAATTAACCTATATATTAATAACTAACTCAAAAAGGATCAAATATGGTTCGGACAATAAAAAAGGCTACAGACCGCAAAGTAGAGATTATAAGCGCGGCCCAAAACTTATTTCAGATTAAAAGCTATGATAAAGTTACCATGCAGGATGTCATGGATTCTGTGGGAATCGCTAAGGGCACCATTTATCATTATTTCAAATCAAAAGAAGAGCTTTTTGAGGCAGTGATCGAAAATATAGTAGATAACCATATCGAGCGTATGGAAAATCTTATGGATAATACTCAAGGAACTGCTCTAGAAAACATGCAGGTTTTAGTGGCAGCCGGCAACATAAGCTTTGAAAATGAAAAACTACTAGGAGCTCTCCATGAGCGAAACAATGATGCAATGCATGCACGGCTACTTGCAGTCACGGTAACAAAACAGGCTCTCTTGTATGAACAAGTAATTAGACAAGGCTGCCTAGAAGGCGTATTCCATACAACCGCACCACGAGAAGTTGCAGAGTTCATGCTTGCAGGAATTCAATTTTTAATTGATTTTGGGATATATCCGTGGGCGCAAGAAGATCTTAACCGCAGGACAAAGGCGTTCCCTGCCATACTAGAAAATCTTTTACAAGCACCCAAGGGTTCATTCAATTTTTTACATACATTTTTTACTAATTAGGAAGGATATACCATGTTAAAAACATATACCTATAAAACAGTACCTTTTTTCTTACTAACATTTCTACTAAGCTGGACCCTGTGGTTTGGAGCCATTTATGCAAGTTGGCAGCCATCACTGCAGCATTTTTTATTGCCTTTAATCATGGGCGGTATAAGTGGTCCTGCACTCTCGACATTCTTCATGTTAATCACCTCAAACAATAAAGAGTTGTGGTATGATTTTAAAGAACGGCTACGACCAACAAACATTGCAACAAAGGTTCTTTCAGTCGCTGTATTTTTATTCCCATGCCTAATTATCCTTGCAATAGCAGTATCTTTATTATTTGGTCAGTCTGCCGATCAATTTTCTATGAGTGGCCAAACCTCTGATCAAGTGCTCCAAGGAGTTCAGCTACTCGGTATGTTGCTTGTTATTCTTCTGGTAGGCCCTTTAGAAGAACTAGGCTGGCGAGGTTACGGCATTGATAGCTTACGAGAAAAATATTCTCTACTCACTGCTTCTATACTTTTAGGGGCCCTATGGGGATTATGGCATATACCATTATTTTTCATTAAGAATGGCGCTTATCAAGAAATACTACGTTTAGGGCTACCTCATACATTTCTGTATTTTTTTGATTTATTGTTACTCACCATCATCATCAACTGGTTATATGTAAAAAGTAATCGCAGCATCTTAATCGCGATTATATTTCATTGCGTATTCGACATTTGCATGGCTATTTTTCATATTGCGCCAGCTACTTGGTATATTCTTACGGCACTATTACTTATAACAGCAATGATCATTATTATAAAAGATACAAAAACTTTTTTACTAAAATCGGATTATTAATATGCACAACATGTATCAGTACAAACCAGTTCAATTTTTTCTTTCCACGTTAACTATCAGCCTTATTATGGGCTTTGCAGCAGCTTATATGAGTTTTCAACCAGGAATGGCATTGCTGCAACTATTATGTATGTTTATCATGCTCTGCGCACCATGCACCATAAGTATTCTCATGATCTATAGATCCAAGAATACACAATTACAACGGGATTTTAAAAAGCGATTACAATTTTCCACCATTACTGGCAGCTCACTGTTACTACTTACCGCACTGATGCCTGCTATTCTTTGTCTTGCTACGGTAATTTCATTATTCTTTGGATACTCACTAACGCAATTTAAGGTTTCACCACCTTTTGCGGGTGGGCTCGTGCAAGTTATTGCAAGCCTAGCGCTCATCTTGAGTATGGCATCGCTTGAAGAACTAGGCTGGCGAGGATATGGAATGGATAGTCTCCATGAGCGCTTTACTGTATTTACGAGCAGCATGTTCTTTGGAGCTCTCTGGGCACTATGGCATGTACCACTCTTTTTAATTAAAGACTATTATCAGTATACGTTATGGCAAACAAGTGGTATCTATGCTCTTAATTTCATTATCAGCACTTTTCCTGCAACCATCATACTAAATTGGCTTTATTATAAGAATAATCGCAACATAATTATTGCTATTCTGTTTCATGCGATGGTTAATCTTTTTTCCATGCTGTTTCTAACAGAGCAGTTCACCAAGTGCATAATAACTGTTCTTTTATTGATTATTTCAAGTATAATGATAATGGGCAATAAAAAATTATTTTTCACCGTAAAAACCAATAACATATGAGTCCCATTATGTATATAGTCACAATAGAACAGTTATGCACATCCGCCATGTAACAAACTACCCGCGGATAAAAAGATATACCAAAATTTGTTAAGCTATGGTGAAGTACGTGATAGCTTGCCAATTCCCTGTGACAAATCAGAATTGCAAAAAGAACGTATTTCTGAAATTGACCCTCACCGGCTTAAAAGCCGGCGATTCTTGCTTCTCAGAGCTGCCCAACGGCAATCTCTTCACAAGCTTTTAGGGCGGAGAGCCCCGCCGCCCTTATGTTTTTCGCTGCATTAACATCTCTGTCTTCTACTAGTTCGCATTCTTCACAATGATACACTCTTTTTTGTAGAAGCATATCTTGCTTATTGCCACAGGTAGAACACAGTTGACTTGAGGCAAACCATCTATCTATTTTGACAAAGTGTTTACCTTTCCAAGCGCATTTATAACGTAAGAATTGAAGGAATGTTCCCCAGCCAGCATCCGCTATAGCTCGTGAGAGCTTCTTGTTTTTAATCATGCCCTTGATATAGAGATCTTCTACACACAAAACACCGTGGTTCTTGGCTAATTTTGTGGATAATTTATGTAAAAAATCATGCCTCAAGTTCTTGATGCGGCTATGTAATTGCTGTATCTGAGCAACACACTTCTTCCAGTTATTACTAAACTTTTTCTTTCGGGATAGAGCCCTATAGAGATAGCGCAGTCTCTTGAGAAGTTGATGAAGATAGGCAGGATTATCAACCTTTTCACCAGTTGAAAGCGCTGCAAATACCTTGATACCTACATCAACACCAAGAGCTTCTTCTTCTCTTATAGGGACCTTCACAATATCAACCTGTTCTTCAAAGACAATTGATATGTGCCATCGCTTACCTCTTTTATATACAATTGCTTGTTTTATCGTACCAGGTATAGCTCTTGAATTACGATATTTTACCCAGCCAATTTTAGGAAGCCACACTCTGTTGTTTTCACATCGTATATGCTGAGGATACCTCATGGTGTCGTTTCTTCCTCTTTTTCTAAAGTGAGGCATCCCTACTTTTCTGTCTGATTTCTTGTTTTTAAAAAAAGAGGTTACAGCGAGAAACATATCTTTCAGTGCTTGCTGTAAGCATTGGGCTGGAGCATCTGCTAAAAACTTCGTTTCTTCAGCTATTTTAAGCAAGGGCAGAAGATTTGCTATCTCTTTATACGTAGGAATAGCTTTCTTTCCATTAAAAGCTATCTTTACTATTGATAATCCGTAATTGTAAACAAAACGAGAGCATCCTGAAAACTGAGCTAATAGCTTCTGTTGCCTATTGGTAGGATTCAGGCAATACTTGTAGCTTTTTGTTAATCTTTCTCTCATAGTGCAGAAATAGTAACAAATATTTTGTAAGATGTAAAATTTTTTAATTAAAAATCTTATGAGCAAACAGAAGCTTGCAATAGTATTCTCTATACCATGACTTCTTTGTGCTTACAGCTTCTCATTTCGCGTGTCTTACGACAACGCTCTATTCAAACAAAGGATAACCGTTCATCTACGGCTTAAAAGCCGATAGTTTTCCGGTTATGAAATAAATGGTGGTTATTCTGTAGAAGTGCTTTTCAGAGGCAGAGAGTATCAATCCTTAAAACTGCTAGCATTGTTTAAATCCCGAAAAAATTCAGATGATCTGTCCAGTATTACTAGGGCGGTTAACCTTACCTTCTCTTTGTCGCAAGCATCACAAAAATGACGGTTGAAGGAATCTTTCGAATACTACAATCTCTCAAAAAAGCGAAAGCCTTTGGTTGCAGATAAAAATATACTCTGCAGTTGGTATTTCTGTCTTTTGCCTTAGGTAACAATCTGATTTGTTTGTCGCAGCTTCATGTTTCTATAGCCCACATAGATAGCGGCCATGATCCAGATGCCTACAAGACCAAGTCCCGCTAGCGAGCCATAAAGCATGAGTCCTGTCATGCTGTGTTGGAGAATCCTTGTGACTCCTGACCCACCAGCTTTTGCAAACCTGCTAGCAAAGGTATCAATCCAAGCATTAGATTTATAGTTTGCTTTTTTACTGGTAGGTATAAACATCATTTCAGTCACTGGGTTATTAAGAGAATAGCCAACACCTTTGGTGAGCACCATGACGGTAAAGATAATCCATAATACTGCGTCAGAGGAAATACCACTATAAAAACAGACAATGAGGCCAAGCAAGGAGAGGGTAAAGAGAGCCGGGTAGATGAGTAACCCAACACGAGCACTAAACCGGTTAAGTAGTGAGCTGGTAACAAAAAGGGCGATAATCAGCGATACAATGCTCACCCCAATACCATAATAACTTTGAAACTGGGCAAATGCCATCTCACTACTAAAGAGAGGTGAGCTACTTGCATAGGCATTCATTTGGTAATCAATGATCACCGAAACAGCCTCATAAAGTATTGATATCAACAAGATTCCAAAAAGATACGAACGGGTAGCTAACAAATAAATCCCCTCAAAGGCACCCCATAAAAACCCTTCACTTTTTTCCTCCATGGTAGGTAACAAAAGAGAGGTAACCAATGCATCATCTTTCATCTGCTTCATAAAATGCCTTACTAAGGGAATAATAAGAACTACCAGTCCTGCCGCCAGCAGCATTAACAGACAGAGTGAGCTATTAGATCCAGAAATAAAGAGCAGAGATGACCCCACAATAGCACTAACCTGTGCCATAGCAATAATTAACGGAAACCCTTGCTCAGCAGAATCTGCATCAACAATGCTATTACAAAATGACCAAAAGAACGCAACCAACATTGAACCATAACTCTCAATGATGACATAACTCATCCAGCCAAGTGCTGCTAACATGGTTTCACCAAGGAAGCTAATGCCATAGAGATCTCGCAGTCCTAAGATAACGCCACAAAATCCAAAGAGTGCACCATAGCATCCAGCAAATACATAAAATAGTTGGTGGGGCTTCAGCATATCAATAAGCTTTGAGTAAGCGAGAAGTAACATGAACACAACAATCGATGACAAGGTCTTAGCATAGGGCTGGAATAGACATCCTTGCTGCGGATCCCAACCAAAGCTAACGGGAAAAGCAACTTTGAGAAAGATGGTATTTTTAAGTAGACGAAGAAGCCAGTAGGTACCAATGATTACCACAAAAATAAGCGAAAGAAGCCAATATTTCTTTGCCTGATTGCCATTTAATTCAGGATAAAAATATCTAATAATATCTATATGAAACATGTTGTCCTAAACAAAGAAGGTTGCTTATGAATGAATACTTATGCTAACCGTCACACTAAATACTGTAGCAAAATCTTGCACATGATGCGAGAAAAAAATAATACGACTTTCCTCTAGATACACCCATTACGACCCACAGGCCTACTTATAGACGACAGTAGGGGTTCATGGGTAGTATGAGTGCTCCTGTATGAAACTTTTCAGTTGAGCATCCTCCCTCTGCATAGTTGTTAGCAAAAAGCAGCTAACATTCCGCTATTTTGGGCACCTGTTTTGTGAAAAAAATATGTGATTCTTTTCAATAAAAAACATCAGAAAGTCATTGATTCATCACCATAAAAAGGGTACTCTTAAAGGCACGCAAGAAAACAATATGCTCACGCAAGAAACTAGCCAATAACCGGTAAGGAGGACTACTTTTTTAGGTAATATCTATTGGGACCATTAGTACGGAGATTCTTGAAAGGACACTATGCAAGAAGAATTGAGCTCTTTATTAGCAGCAGAGGCTTCCACTCACGATTTTGAGCGGGCATCAGAACCATCACCCACCCCAGTTTTCATGATAAAAAAAGTTGATGGCAGCGTATCTTCGTTAGATACGGACCGCCTACAACGATCTATAGACTGGGCATGCAGGGGATACGAATCGGTCATCAACAAAGAGCTTATTCTTCAAGAGACCATAAAAAATATCTATAATGGCGTTCAGAGTCATGAAGTGGCAGAAGCTCTTATATTGGCAGCAAGCTCATATATTGAGCAAGATCCAGCCTATAGTGCTGTAGCATCACGCTTGCTCTTAAAAAAGCTGTATAAAGAAGTTACCCAGGCATCAATCATGGGCAACGCAACAGATGAACTCTATCGTCAGTCGTTTAGAAACTCAATTACGCAAGGAACCGCATCAGGCACCTATGATAAACGGCTTCTTGAGTTTGACCTTGCCTTTCTAGCAGAGCAGCTTAACCCTGAGCGGGATGATCTGTTACGGTATATGGGATTAAGAACCATGTATGAACGTTACTTTGTGCAGCAAGAAGGCAAGCGTATTGAGCTCCCGCAGATTTTCTGGATGCGCGTGGCTATGGGGCTTTGTTATCATGAACCTGATAAAAATAAGCGAGCCGTGGAATTTTATAATGTAATGTCACAGTTACACTATGTGCCAAGTACCCCTACGCTTCTTCACTCAAGTCTCAGTAGGCCTCAGCTCAGCTCTTGCTTTCTCACGACCGTGGAAGATGACCTTACTCACATATTTAAGTGCTTAAGCGATAATGCTCAGCTCTCTAAATGGTCAGGCGGTGTAGCAAATGACTGGTCAAACATTAGAGCAGTTGGTGCGCAAATTAAAAGTATTAACACCGAAAGCCAAGGGGTTGTACCTTTTTTAAATATAAACAATGCAGTAACAGCAGCAATCAATAGAAGTGGTAAGCGTCGTGCTGCTACCGTGGTCTATTTAGAGACCTGGCACTTAGAAATTGAAGACTTTATTGATCTTAGAAAAAATACTGGTGATGAACGACGAAGAACCCATGACATTAATACTGCTCATTGGGTACCCGATCTCTTCATGAAGCGTGTCCTTGCCGATAGTACCTGGACGCTCTTCTCGCCTGAAGAAGTACCTGATCTTCATCACACTTTTGGTAAGGACTTTGAAGAACGTTATCATGCCTATGAAGAGAAAGCACAAAAGGGTGAACTTAAACTCACTAAAACAGTTTCCGCCACATTACTCTGGCGCAAGATGTTAAGCAGGTTATTTGAAACTGGTCATCCCTGGATTACCTTCAAAGATACCTGCAATGTACGCTCACCACAAGATCATGTTGGGGTTATACATAGCTCTAATCTCTGTACCGAGATCACGCTTAATACCTCAGCAGAAGAAGTCGCGGTATGCAATCTTGGATCAATAAATTTAGCCCAAATGATGGGCTCTCAGGGCTTAGATACAGAACGACTTGCCGCGACGGTACGCACAGCAGTCCGTATGCTTGATAATGTTATCGATATTAACTTCTATCCCATTGAAGAAGCTAAGACAGCCAACTTACGCCATCGACCAATCGGTCTTGGCATGATGGGGCTGCAAGATGCATTGTATAAAGCCAATATTTCTTTCAGCTCACCAGAAGCACTTACATTCGCTGATAGCCTCATGGAGCAAATCTCCTACCATGCTATCAAGACCTCAACTGAGTTAGCTCAAGAGCGGGGTGCCTATCAGTCCTATACCGGTTCAAAATGGGATCGGGGTATATTACCACAAGATACGCTTACCCTCGTTGAGGAAGAAAGAGATATGAAGCTTGATGATGCGGTACGTAAAGAGGGCATGCTTGACTGGACGCCTGTACGTGAAGCAATTAAGGCACATGGCATGCGTAATTCAAACCTCATGGCTATAGCACCAACAGCAACCATCTCAACAATTGTTGGTACCGTGCCAAGTATTGAGCCCATTTATAAAAACATGTATGTTAAAGCAAATATGAGTGGTGAATTTACGGTCGTAAATCCCTATCTTGTGGAAGATCTTAAAAAACATGACTTATGGGACCAAGAAATGCTTGAGCAACTCAAATACTATGATGGCCAAGTGCAGATGATCGATAGCATACCAGACGATATTAAAGCTAAGTATCAAGAAGCATTTGATATTGACCCGCTTTGGTTACTTAAGATCACCGCAGCACGAGGTAAATGGATTGACCAAAGTCAATCTCATAATGTATTTATGAAAGGCGTCTCAGGCAAAAAGCTCCATGATATCTATATGACCGCTTGGAAGCTGGGTGTAAAGACGACCTATTACTTACGTACCCTGGGTGCAACCCAAATTGAGAAGTCTACCCTGGATGCTAAAAAGTATGGCTTTACCCAAAAGCGTGATTATTCGGCAGCAGAGGTGAAAATACAGGCCTGCTCACTTGCCAATGATGATGACTGCGAAGCATGTCAATAATAACTAAAGGAATCTATTATGGCTAAAAAAAATGGTATCATAAACAACTCAACAATCGATCCCAACAAAATATTACCGATGCGGTATCTTTGGGCCCGTCAACACTATAAAGATGGCGTTGCAAATAACTGGACTCCAGAAGAGATTTCAATGCAAAAGGATATAGAGCAGTGGAAGTCAACTACCGCGCTTTCTGAAGCTGAGCGACGACTTATTTTATGGAATCTTGGGTTCTTTTCAACCGCTGAGTCGCTTACGGCAAACAACTTGGTACTTACTGTTTATCGGCATGTTACCAACCCAGAATGTCGTCAATACTTACTACGACAAGCATTTGAGGAAGCCGTACATACTGACACCTTTATTTATTGTTGTGATTCGCTTGGGCTTGACCCAGATGACATCTTTAATATGTATGAATCGGTACCAAGTATTAAGGCTAAAGATGAGTTTGTAGTAGGACTAACCCAATCAATTCTTAATCCAGATTTTTCAACCGAAGGACCTGAGAATATTCAGAAGTTTTTGCATGATCTTATCGGCTTTTATGTGATCATGGAAGGAATATTTTTCTATGCTGGATTTGCTATGATGCTTGCTCTTAAACGACAAAACAAAATGGTTGGCATTGGGGAGCAATTTGAGTACATCATGCGTGATGAAAGTCTTCACCTCGCTTTTGGGTGTGACTTAATTAATACCATCAAGGAAGAAAACCCTGACATATGGACACAAGCATTCCAGGATGAAGTGGTTGATCTTGTTAAGCAGTCAGTCGTTCTTGAAAAAGACTATGCCTTTGATGCCTGTCCAGAAGGGATGCTTGGCATTAATGCTCAGCAGTTTTCTGACTATGTAGAATATATAGCAGACCGACGACTTGAACGGATTCATTTACCTAAACAGTATGGTAAAACAAATCCATTCCCTTGGATGTCACAGTCAACTGATCTCACGAAAGAAAAGAATTTCTTTGAAACCCGTGTTACGGAGTACCAAACAGCCGGTTCACTTGAGTGGGAATAGCTGAACAGAATAACCTAAGGGCCTCATCTATGCTGGCGAGGCCCTTAGGATCTATATGAGTTCATCAAAATCAACCTTATAGCAATCCAGTCCATTAATAAGAGAATAGCCAGTTTGTCAGTTGATTTCATAAGCATAAATCTTTATGTAGAGTTGACTATTTTATGCCCAAAAGCGTCAACATGAAACTCGTCACGTAGTATTTCTCGAGATAAAACATCTCTATGATAAAATCACTAGAAAATATCCACGTTCCAAGTCGAAAAATTCTTAAAGTGTAGGCATTAATAATACTGTTTTGCCGAGATGCTCTTGCTCTTAAAACATTCAAGTGGCTCTTGTCTAAGGACGCTTATGCATCATGTTGATCGAGGTGCTTATGGCCTATCGATAGGTTCGCGCTAAAAGCGCAACCAATATACTAATCGAATAACCGTATCTGACCCCAACAAATGAGTGGTTAGGTTGGCCTATGCCACTGTCGTAACGCAAGGGTTCATACAGTAAGCACAATTATTCAACATTATGTTAATAAGAGCCTATAGACCAAATGTGTTGCTATGACAATATAAATAAATATACACCAAAACTATTGCATGCCAAAAAAGAATTATGCTATGGTCAGTATGAGAAACATAAAATTTGGCGCGCAAAAAAAGGAGAGGAGAGAAACAAGCTATAATGAAATGATAGGGCGAAGCGTCTTATCACTGTATTAACTTAAGATAAAAGTGATCCAAAAATTGGTCACACAAAAAACAGATAGTAACTTTTTTACACACAAAGGAAACAACCATGAAAGTTCAATCGTTCTTACTATACTCAACAGCTATGCTGGCAAGCTTTTTATGTCAGCAACACATTATGGCAGCAAAAAATACTCAAGATCTTCCTAAGACATCTGTACCTGTTCGTAGGGACTGGAAGGAAATCGTGTATAACAATGCCAAAAAACTTGCTGAGACAAAAAAAGCAGCAAGCAAACAAACATCCAATGTTCAGCCAATAAGCGATCCAAGAACAGATGATGTTGTACTATCGCCAATACCTCTTACGCTTTCTAACGATAGCACAACACATATCACAGCACCTGGCTATTATGTAGTTGTGAATTCTCCTTCACAGACAATTAACGGTGGGACTATCAATAATCCAAACGTCATGATTTCGATTGAATCAAACTATGTAACGTTGGATCTTGGTGGGCAGATTCTTACCGGTTCAGGGATCTTAACGCCGCCTTTCAGTCCAGAACCTACAGTCCCTGGCGGTATAATAAATGATACGCGTGTTGATGCATCAGTAGGTATTTCAACAATGCCTGGGCTGACAGGAATCGAAATTTTTAATGGAACTTTGCAGTACTTTTCATATGAAGCAATCTCATGTATAGCAAATAATAACGTCTATTTGCATGATATGCTGATTCAATATTGTTCAAGTGTGACTCTGCCTATTTTTGAAGGTAGTGCTACAGCAATACTATTAGTAGAGCTTGTAGAGAGTAAGATTGATAATATTGAGTTTTACAGCAATAGACTCGTTGACTTCGAAATGGTCGATTGTAGCAGTACCATTGTTAGCAATTGCGTTAGTGAAGGATTGAGAGGAGGAGGTTTTTCAAACTCCCAACTTGATGATGAAGATTTTGTCACCTATGGCGTTTTTTGTCTTTCTTTCCTACCAGTAGCTAATGATACCTATGGTGGCAACGTCTTCAAAAATATACGTATAAATGATGTGCAAAGTCTAAGCGCTATATTTGGAATCTTTGTCTCATATGATCAACAGCCTCCTACAATATTGGGCACAGTAATTGAAGATTGTATTGTCACAAATCTATCACAACCTCTTGAAGATATTAGTAATATTCTTGATCCAGCAACTTGTGAAATTAGAGGAATTGCTGTTGAAGGTGAAGCGAGCTATACAACCATTAATAATTGCAAAGTAAGTAACGTAATTGGTCGTGTAAAAACAGGTCCAGGATCATTTATCTACGGCAGCGGTTTATGGAATACAATGGCAGCATTTAACTTTGAAGGAGTTGCAGGAATATTAGTACAAAATTGTAATGCTACAAATATTCGCAATGAAGGCTGGATTGCAGGTTCCCAACCTTTTGGCACTCCAGGAGCTACATTCCCCAACCTTTGGCCTGCTGCAGGTTTTATTGTGCAAGGTAATTGCCAAGATGTTACGTTTGATACCTGTTTTGTATCTACCGTAGATGCCGGATCAACCACAGCAAACCCAACAGTTGCCGCAGGATTCTTTATTCTTAGCCATTATATGCAAAACTATAATCAAAATTCTACTACGTTCAAAAACTGCGTGGCAAAGTTTATTAACGGAGGCGAAGGGTCTGCAGATTATCTAGTTGACTTTCAGCCACCACTTACTCCGGCTCTCACTGCTACTTTCCCTGCAGCAAATAGTATTATCTATGAAAACTGTATAGCTTCGAATAATTATACTAACGAATCTCCTGTACCAGTTTCAAATGGGTTTTCTCTTCGGTGCCCTGCGCAAAACGTAATTTATGATAATTGCCAAAGCCAAGGGCATTCTCAGCATGGTTTTCGTTTAGATACCTCGATGCTTAATGAAATACTGCCAGAAGGCTTTGAAGGCATTCTCTACAGAAATTGTATTTCTCAAGGAGAGCAGCTTGCTGGTTTTAATCTCGGTAAGCCTTTCAATCAAGTATCATTGATTGAGTGTATTTCTAATAATAACTTGATTGGATTTGAGATGAACAACAATCAAGTCAATCTATTAAACTGCTTGGCTCAATTTAATAGTAAGGAAGGGTTTATTGTCAATCCGTATTACCAATACTCAGCAGAAGCGGTAACAAATACCTCTTTGGCTAACTTGGCTATTTACGGTGGCGATTATACCGTCCAGTATTCTAACGGAGGAGCTACTATTCAGTTAGTACCTAATAGTTTCCAACCTCTGCCAAGCTCACTTCCAATCAATGGAGTGAACCTAACAGTGCCTGTTCCGCTAGTAAATAGCGGCCCAGTTGTGTTGGTTAATAATGAACCAGATCCGGTCAATAATGGTCTCTATGCGTTATCCATAACGTATACAACACTATATGACAACAGTATTGTTCTTTATCAACTTACCCGTGTAAACCCTTGGGTTCCAACAAATACGGTTTTAGAGGGGACCAAAGTGCTTTACAAAAACAGCAATGCTAAACAGCTCTATATTCTCAAGGATACTATAGTAGTTGGTGTAGATGCTCCTGAGTTTATTGTAAAAGACAAGCATTTTACACCTGATTACAGCCACATTTTCATTGAAAACTGCCAGAGCATTTCCAATGGTGGAAAAGGGTTTAAGATAAGAGGTAAAGGTGTTAAATGCAGCAATAATAAGACGGTTAGTTGGCAGTAATGATCAATAGAGTCTCAATGGGACTTTAAAAACATTATTTTGCACAAAACGAATGGGTTGCCATCTAGGTAACCCATTCGTTTTGTGCGCTGAGCATACTGCAATCCATATCTAAACTGTAGAAAACAGCTATATTTAAAGATACATTGATGAGCACAAGAAATAAAAGGCTGCTAATTGGTCTCCAATCTATCAAAAAATTAATTGAAGAGGTCTTTATCTATATAGATAAGACTCATTACATTGATGAGCTTGTTCTCAGGTGCTCTACAATTTTCTCTCGCGTCCTCGCAGATTTGGAAAAACAGTACTCTGTACTACGCTCTAACAGTTATTCTTAAGTAGTAGGAAACTAGGTATCATTTAGAGATTTAGCCTTAGATAATTTACCTATACTTAGAACGAGCATCCAGTTATGTACATCAGCTTTGCACGGTGAGTTCTTATGAGTGTGAATAAGCAATGGCATTCGAACGATCGGCCTACCACATCCACCACCTGCTATCACTTCTCTACTAGCTTGGCTACTCAATCTAGGATGTAAGTGAACCTAGCACTCTTCACCTACGGCGATTAGCATGTTGTCAGTTCTACCAATGCAGGGTACTTGCAAGACAGGGCCGAAGGTTTGCTTACTGAAGGTGGTAGTTAATAAAAATGAATGGCGTTGAAATCACAGATATACTTCAAGGTCCTAGCATGAGATTAGTTACGCACGTGAAATAGTTATTTCTTGAGCTTCTTACTATCTTTCTTCATATTACCTTTCATCAGACGTGCAAGCCCAACTTTTATATTGAGCAACATCTCTAACTTACCTACTAAACTTGGATTAGAATCTAACGTATCTAAGAGATCGATTATAGCCCGCATATTCTCCAATTGATCATCAAAATAATAATAGAGGCCTACCAAGTTATAGAATGATTCGAATTCGCTTCTATGAAACACATCACGTTCTGGATAAAGATTAGGCAACCAAAGAATATTATTAAAAACGGTGAGAACTGCCTTATGATTCCTTTTTTTTTCAAGCTCATAGGTCCCATATTGTATTTTAGCAAAGAGGTACGTTGGATGCATAGCATAGTTTTTCTTTATGAGAGGTAGAGCTTTTTCATATTGGTCATTTGTCTGATAAGCTGCTATCAACCAATTGAGGAGAACGGGATGATCGGGGAATGTTTCCAGGTACCCTAGTAAGATCTCAATAGCTTTTGCTGGCTTAGAATGAAGCATATCATGGACATTTAGATCTACTTCATCGGGAAGGTCTACTATATCAATCGGTTGATCGGTAACTTTTAGCGGTCGCAATGTAGGTTGACGCTCTTTTACTAGTGCCATCGTAATTTCCTTATGTAGCAATAAAGCAGTATTATTAAAGCTTTTCAATTGTTGGTACCTTGTGGCCGTATCTGATCATCGCCAACTGAGTGTATAATCAGTTGTAGTAAGAATATCGCAATCTATTTGCAAATACAAGCTAGACCTTGCAAAAACTAGTGCACCTTCGGATGTCGTCACTCGGTAGAGGATTGTGTCAAACATTGTCTATGGCGCAACCATGAAGCACTTGTGGCGATACCGAGATAGAGTGGCGCTTCTAAAAATAGAACATAGACCTGTAATTTCTATACGCTGTGTGCTATACTGTACTCATAGAAAGAAATGTATCCAAAGAGATGTTGATGAGCACGAGAAACAAAAGGCTGCCTATTGGTGTCCAATCTTTCAAAAGATTGATTGAAGAAGATTTTATCTATATAGATAAGACTCACCATATTTATGAGCTCTGTTCTCAAGGACTTTACTATTTTCTTTCACGTCCTCGTAGATTTGGCAAAACATTACTCTGTACCACGCTGGAACAGCTATTCTTAGGTAATAGGAAACTATTTAAATCATTAGCCATAGATAGTTTACCCTACAATTGGCATGAGTATCCAGTTATGTACATCAGCTTTGCAACGATGGCACCAAAATCAGCACCGGTACTGCGCGCAGCGCTAGAAAAGATGCTTTACCATAGTGCAAAAAGCTATGAGGTAGAAGTTGATGAAAACGAACCAACATTTGGTAGGCGCTTAAAGTCACTCATTCTATGCTTAGC
Source organism: uncultured bacterium (assembly GCA_963711045.1). Taxonomy (GTDB): domain Bacteria; phylum Babelota; class Babeliae; order Babelales; family Babelaceae; genus PRDV01. Next base: position 182,958 of record CAVQCM010000001.1, read on the forward strand.
AAAGAAAAATAAGGTTATACTTATTGATGAATACGATGCTGCAATTCTTAAAAATATAGATCGTGCTAAAGAAGCTGAAGCATGTCGCGAAATAGTAGGTGAACTCTTCTCAGCATTAAAGGCTATAGATCAAATACGCAAAAAAGAATACTATCAAAAGCATCTCCATAAGAATAAGACAATTATCCAATTTGATATAAACCAATGTACCATTTCAAACTGAAAGGCAAATAAGCTATGAACTATACAATCCTTGCAGGACTACTCATGCAACCTTGCTCTGTAGTGCTTTGTATGGAAGATATTCTTCTAGAAGAACCTGTTCCTGAAAGGCAATCTGTTCCTCAACTTGATACTGATTTTCTTACAACAGCACCTCGGGTGTATCTTAAAGCTGCCCTCTCTTGTCAACATCATGATCAAGAAAGAGCATTACAGTATCTTCGTATGGTTCACATACAAACAGATAATCCTGTAGCTAGAGCAGAAGCATGCGTACGACTTGGCAGAAGATACCAGTATGGGGATGGTGTTGAGCTCAATAAGGAAAAAGCTTTTGGACTCTGTAAGCAAGCAGCTGAATGTAGTGATAACAGGTGGGCTCAAGCTGAAGCATGGCTACTTCTTGGAGATATGTATGCTCGGGGCATTTATGATACCCTCAAAATTGATTACCTTAAGGCATTTCATTATTACACAAAAGCAAGCGAGCAAAGCCATAATAAAGAAGCTCAAGCACATGCTTGGATACACGTTGGTGAATGCTATTACCATGGCTGTGGGATATACAAAGATAGTAACAGGGCACGTATCAATTTTGAAAGAGCAGCAGAGCAAAGCGATAATGCATGGGCTCAAGCTGAAGCATGTAAGCTATTAGGCAATTTCTATTATGATAGCCAACACCCTCATTATGATAAAGCTCATAGGTACTATGAGCGTGCAGCAGAACAGACAGTCAACCTTGTTGCCAAGGGCCATGCATTGCTGCGGCTTGGAGAATTATATTATACCGGAAAGGGTGTTGAAAAGGATAGAGTAAAAGCTTTCTCCTATTTTGAGCAAGCTGCTCAGCAAGACGACTGCTTATGGGCAAAAACTACTGCCTACTTTTTCAAAGGAAGAATCTACTATCATGGTCATGGCGTAAAAGTGGATTACAAAAAAGCACGAAGCTATTTTGAACAAGCCTGTGCACAAAACTATAGCCCGTGGGCTCGGGGTTTAGCGCTAGCACGCCTGGGAGATATCTATTATTTAGGACGCGGCGTCAAAAGAAATATCAATATGGCACGGAACTATTTTGAACAAGCAGCTAAACAGACTGACCGTCGCCGGGGACAAATGATTGCATTGGCTCGATTAGGAGATATCTATTATTTAGCACAAGATGTTGAGAGAGATGTAGCGAAAGCCAGAACCTTCTTTGAGCAGGTTGTAGAACAGCGCTATGACAAATGGGCACGGGCTCGAGCACAGATTCGCCTTGGTGACATGCATTATTACGCTGAAAGTGTTTCAAAACATCTTCCAATAGCAATGATGTATTATAAACAAGCAGCTGGTCAATCAGATGACATTCTTGCTAAAACGCTTGCCTGCATTCGTCTTGGAGAGCTCTATTTTCAAGGAAAAGAAGTGCGTGAAGACCATACAATAGCTGCTGGCTATTTTGAACAAGCACAAGAGCACCGCCATAGCAGGTCAATCCAAGCTCATGCATGGCTTCGATTAGGTGAGCTTTATTATGCCGGTAAGGGTCCCAAGCAAGATCTACCTAAAGCTAAAGAGTATTTTGAAAAAGCAGCACAACAGCAAAAAGACGCTGAAGTACAACGCGCAGCCCAAAAACATCTCGCTGCTTTCTAGTTTCATAAGGAGAATTACGCTATGAAAATTGCTATTGTAGGGTGTCCAGGTTCAGGCAAATCAACCTTAGGATTGAAGTTGCATATGCTTCTTGGTGTTCCTTTATACTATTTAGATCAGTACCAATGGCAAGCAGGGTGGCAAAAGACTGATGAGCTTGCATTCAAAAAGATTCATAATCAGCTCTGTGAGCAACCAGCATGGATTATTGAAGGGTGTGCAACACGCCTACTTGAAAAAAGAGTTCAAGAGGCAACTGTGGTCATCTTTCTTGATATCCCTCGACGAATATGCTTCTATCGGGTATTCAAACGAGCCTGGCAACAATTTGGACAGGTGCGAGACTCAAGCGCACAAGGGTGCCCTGAACGTTTTCCTAGATTCGCTTTCCTACGGTATATATGGTATTTCTCTTCTCTACAAAAGCCTAAAATACTTTCCCTTCTTAAGACCTCTAGAGAGCAAAAACATATGATAGCAAAGAATACTACTCAAATAGAAAAAATTATTCATATGCTAACTTCAAACAAAGGTAATAACCGATAAGCTATGACCGTTCCTAGGATACGCATTACCATAGAACTTGTTGAAGAACTCATTGCAGAACAATTCCCGCAATGGACACACCTACGCATACGCTTAATTGAACCAGGTGGATGGGATAACAAAACATTTAGGCTTGGTAGCAAGCTCCTGGTCAGACTGCCAAGTGCTCAAGCATATGAAGCACAAGTTAAGAAAGAACATGCATGGTTGCCTTACTTAGCACCAAACCTCTCATACGCAATCCCAGGACCAGTTGGGCTGGGTTGCCAAACAAATACGTATCCGTTTAAGTGGTCAGTATATCATTGGATAGAAGGAAATAGTGCTAATACACTCACGCAAGAAGAGCATGAAATTGTTACCATAGCACAAGAGCTAGCCCGCTTTCTTAATGAACTACAAAAAATAGACACAATAGGAGGTCCATTACCAGGAACGCATAATTTTTATCGTGGAGGCTCTCTTTCACTCTATGATAGTGAAACAAGAACATGCCTTGCTGATCTTGAGCGCTTTATACCAATACGCAAGGCAACCATGGTTTGGGAAAAAGCACTTAGCACAACATGGCAAAACGAACCAGTTTGGCTTCATGGTGATATGAGTGGTGGCAATATCATCATAAGGAATGATCACCTTGCCGGAGTGATTGATTTTGGGTGTATGGCGGTTGGCGATCCTGCATGTGATCTTGTATCCTATTGGACCATATTTAGCGGTGAAAGTAGCCGGGTTTTTAAAGAGCAACTCGCTTTAGACCAAAATACCTGGGATAGAGCTCGAGGTTGGGCATTATGGAAAGCACTTATTTCCTGTGCAGCGCAGAAAGATATAAGCTCCCTCGAAGCCCAAGAATACCTAGATGTTATCAACAAGATCCTCAACGACTGAACATACAATGAGTTCAGAAAAATAGTATGAGTGCTGTTGAAAAATCGAACCAAGAAGATTAATAACAACCAGTCCTTTGACGCTCCTGGTATACTTACTCCTATCATTGGCTCTTTGGTCTTTTATACATAAAAAAATGCACTAATCTCATAAGTGAGCATAGCTCTTTTAGCTTTAAGGCTTTAGGATCATGAGTAATAAGTTTCTTGCCAAAGAAAAAGATAGAACGAGGCCTCCTAGAGAGAAGCTATGGAAATAGTAGAAAAATTTGAGTATACTGGATCTATGTTTCTAAAAAACCTCAATGACCTTTAAAGTTTTACATGAAGAAATTGCCTATAGACGTTAGCACCCTTGAAAAACTCTTGTCTGAGAATTATCTTTACGTTGATAAAACTGAAATGTTGTATGATCTTATCACCCGAGGTAGATACTATTTTCTTTCAAGGCCACGTCGCTTTGGAAAATCGCTGTTGATATCCACGCTGAAAGAAATTTTTTCAGGCAATAAAGAGCTATTAAAAGATCTTTGGATAAGTCGAAGCGATTATAATTGGGAAAAATATCCAGTTATTTTTCTAGACTTCTCAAATCTCGATATCGACAGTGAATATGAGCTAAAAACAAGCCTATCTATTGAGCTTAGTGAAGTTGCTGAAGAATATGGCATTATATTAGACAAGTATCCTACTCCCGGATCAAAATTAAAAAAATTAATACGCACGCTCAGTAAAGAAAAGTCGGTTGTTGTATTGATTGATGAATATGACTTTCCCCTCATTAACAATATAGATAATAAAAAAGTTTGTACGGCAAATCGTAAAATATTAAAAAACTTTTTTAGTGTCCTAAAAAGTCTTGACTCCTCACTAAAAGCTATCTTTATAACGGGTGTAACCAAATTTTCAAAAACCTCACTCTTCTCAGGTCTTAATAATCTTAATGATATCACCATGGATCCAAGAGCATCAAAGCTTCTTGGGTACACTCACCATGAAATAGACTATTATTTTAGCCCGTACCATCAAATCCTTCGCTCAAACTAGTAACAGAAGCATAAACACGATAAAAGAAGAGATGGAAATATGGTATAATGGTTATCGCTTTTCAGAGAGCACAGAAAAAGTTTTTAATCCATTTTCCGTGCTCTATTACCTTGAAAAGAAGCGTAGAGCTAACTATTGGCTTGAAAGTGGAACTCCTGGTTTTCCGATAGAGCTTTTGCAGAAAGATATCACTGCGCTTGAGGAACTTGATACGATGAAGTTCTCTGAAAAATCATTGGGAACGTTTGACGTTGATCATATAGCTTTAATTCCTCTGCTATTTCAAACAGGCTATTTAACCATAGGAAAGTACTTTCCACAAACAATGGAATATGCATTAGTATTCCCAAATGCTGAAGTTAGCGAGTTAGAGAACTACCGTCATGCCTCAATATTGTGCGACAATTATCTTTACCGGTTGACGACAATTATCTTTGCCTGTTTTAAATAACATATAAAATGGCATGAGAACCCTAAGGAAAAAAGGAGATCTCATGCCCGGAAAAATGTTAACTGCAAAACAGGTAACACGATATATGAATAACCGAAAAGACAACAAAACACAAGTTGTTTCTGCAGATAGGGCTGGAATATCTGTGCGTAGTGGTCGTAACATAGAGAAGAATATGAGAAGAAGAAAAGAACGAGATTGGAAAACGCGAAAAGATCCTTTTAATGAAGTTTGGGAAGCAGTTGTCATTCCCTTGCTGAAGAAACCAGTTTATCAGGCAACAAAAGTACTGCTGGAACTTCAAAAACAGTTTCCTGGCAAGTATCCTACGTCTTTGCTGCGAACATTACAGCGTCGTATGAAAGAGTGGAGAGCTCTCTATGGTGAAGACAAAGAAGTTATGTTTATGCAAGAGCATGAGCCGGGCAGAGAGGGTATATCTGACTTTACGCATCCAAAGGATATTCAGGTTACTATTCAAGGTAAAGTGCTCAAACATATCTTCTTTCACTTCAGGTTACCATATAGTGGCTATAGTTATGTTCACGTCTTTAAGGGTAGCGGCGAATCATTTACCAACTTTGCACAGGGATTAGAAGCGGCATTGGCACGTGTTGGCGGTTCTCCTGAAACACATAAAACAGATAGTTTGTCTGCTTGCTATAAGAATCTGAGCAAAGATGGACAAGAAGATCTCACTGCTCGCCATGCAGCTCTTATGGAACATTATAGTATGGAGCCTCGCCGCAACAATCGTGGCAAGGGTCATGAGAACGGCAGTATAGAATCTGCTCATAGGCATGTAAAGGATCGTATTCGTCAATGCCTTGCAATAAGAGGAAGTGTTGACTTCGTCTCTTTTGAAGAGTATCAACAGTTCATCTTCGAAGTTATAGATGAGCATAATCAACACAATGTTAAAAACTTAGAAATAGAACAGCTCAAACTGCAACCACTTCCATCAACAAAGGGCATCGACCATGAACAAGTTGTTGCTGTTGTAAGTAGTACGAGCACTATACAGGTTAAAAAAGTTATGTATACGGTACCGAGCAAGCTCATAAAAGAAAAGCTTTCGGTTAGAGTCTACCATGATAGGCTTGAATGCTATCTGGGAATGAATCATGTTATTACTCTCAAGCGCATACATAGTTCAGGAGAAAAAAAGGCACGTCTAGTAGACTTCAGACATATTATCTCGAGTCTCATGAAGAAGCCTCAGGCGTTTCGCCATTCATGTCTTAGAGACGATCTATTGCCAAACGACAATTATACCTATATCTGGAACCATGTTGATAAGACGATGGATAATAATGCGGCATGCAAATTTATAGTCGGCTTGCTTTATCTAGCTGCAAAAGAAGATATTCTAGATGAGTTAGCTAATACCGTTATTGATAAGATCCATAGCAAAGAAAAGCTCAGTTTGAAAAAGCTTCAGGCCATGTATCTGTCAAAAGAAGAAAGTACACCAGAAGTATCAGTTAAGCAGCATACATTATCTGAATATAATGAGCTGATTCCAGGAGGAAGGTTATGTTAGATGTTACAAGCTTACCATCCTTACTTAAACAGCTTCGCTTAAATGCTATTCGATCATCATATGATGAGACAGCTCAACGAGCAGAGAAAGATGGTTGGACGTATCAGCAGTATCTACTTGCTCTTTGTGATCAGCAACTTGGCTGGAGGCAGCAAAATAGAATTCAGCGCCACCTCAAAGAAGCAGAGCTACCAATTGGCAAAGCTCTTAGCACATTTGAATTCGACAAAATATCATCCGTACATAGAACTCAATTAAACGCGTTTGCAGAAACAACACGCTGGATTAATGAAGCACAGAATCTCATTCTGTTTGGCCCTAGTGGAGTTGGAAAAACTCATCTGGCAGCAGCTATAGGAAGGAGGCTTGTTGAGCATGGGGTTAGAGTTCTCTTTGCAAAAACAACATTGCTTGTTCAAAAGTTGCAACGAGCTTATAAGGATAAAAAGCTAGCAGAAATGCTTGATAAGCTCAGCAGATATGACCTTCTTATTCTTGATGATATAGGCTATGTGCAGAAATCAAAAAATGAGACAAGTGTTCTGTTTGAGCTTATTAGCGATAGATATGAATCCAAAAGCCTTCTTATAACTGCTAATCAACCGTTTGATAAATGGAGTGCTTTGTTCCCCAATGAAATAACTGCAGTTGCTGCAATAGATAGAATAATTCATCATGCGACAATTATTAGTATAGATGAACAAAGCTATCGAAAAAACTCTCAATCAATAAAATCTAAAAATCAATCTTAAAACTATATGCAAGGAAACAAAATTATGTATCAAGATTCATCATAAAAAAGAGGCAAAGATAATTGTCGCTAAGCGGCAAAGATAGTTGACGTTCTATACCTCAAGCTTGTAGACTGACCAACAATGGCACAGCCATGCATATATGGTATTATCGCTTCACTTTCTAAAGCAATAATAACCCAAAACTTATAAGTATAATGAACAATAGGGAGATGACAGATGCACCTTTAAGAGCTCTTATATGCAACGTATCCTGCCCAGCATTAACCACAAAAATATCAATGGTGGTAATGAGCAAGATGGCTAAAAGAAACAGATTAAAAATATGGTCAGTAACGGTAAAGTAACCTACATTGGGCACCACACTTTGTATTACAAATCGATACGCAGTGAGGCCCGTTAAACTACCCGTAGCAAGAAAAAGTATGGCACCATTAGTTGGTTCAAGTATAAAGGTAAGCAGGGCTAAGGCAAACAGGATGAACATAGGAAAAATAATAAGCAGCACACTTTGTATACTCTTTTTTACAAGATTTATCGTAAATATAGCTCCTGGCTGCTCAAGAAGCGTAAGCGGCTTCTTTCGTAAGGTATCTTTAAAATATCCTGTTGCTACTGAATGTCCCACAGCTCGCCAGACACCCATATCTACATCAGGCTCAATAATAAAGGAATCATTATCAGAAACAAACCGCATGCTGCTTGCCGAAATATATTCGTTTGCAAGCGTTATATAGAGGTAATGGTCACTTAAAGGAAAACGACTTTGGTCTAATGGTGTTGAAAAGGCTAACCTAATACGATAATGTGCGAGGGTCGTATGTTCGGTAGTACGGGTCACAACCGGCTCAGTTTGTTCCATAATTGACCCGCGCTGAAAGGTTATTTTTTTAATCATCTCAAGAGGGATTTTCGATTCATCAAATTCAAACCAAATAACCATATCAAAGATAAATGAATCATTTGTCATATCAAATTTAGGAACATGCGCAAGAACAAGACCTACGTTCACCGGTACCGCTTCTGCACGTTGCTGTTCAGTATATTCATTGATATTCGGCATAAGGTCAATAGCATCAAAGGTAAAGACAGCAGCATAGAGCATAGCTGCGATAGCACAGGCAAGAAAAGCCAATACGCCAATAAGTGGGCCAGGCTGCTGCCACCAAGACAAGAATTGTAAGAGACGATGTTGAGCCATAGGTATATCCTTTTTAGAAACTATATACTAATTGCTCTCCCGCAGTAAAGACTTTGTTCTTGATTATGATAAGATACCGGCTTTGAAGAAACCCAATGCCATCTACACTATTTTCTGTAGTAATGAGCACTTATAACAAAAAGGAATGCTATTAGCATATTAGATAGCTTCTGTAGCAAGATACCGCTCATTGCATAATGCAAAGTCATGCGCATCGGGAATTAATTCAAGTAATGGCTTGATAGCTAACGTAGTTGCTACCACTAACAACTTCTCCAGTTGTTGTGATGTATACACCACAATAAGGTCATACAGCTCTTGTGTAAGAAGCTGAGCACCATATTCTTCAGTATCAAGAGCATATTTGTAAAGAATAGTGAGCGCACAGAGTCGCTCTAAAAGAGGGGCAAAGAGCTGCCAGGTCTCCAAAGACACTCCTTCAAGGCAAAATGACTCATCACACCGCTGACTCAACCACTCAGAAAATACGGGACTTATCAAAAGATACTCATCAATGGGTAGGTGTGCATCTTCAAGCTGAATCATAAGATTCGTATCTATTAGTACTGGTTCTTTGTAGATAGCTAAGAGGGTAGATAATTGATTAGCCACAAGTGCGGTAAGAAAGGGTGTTTTACCATCGCTATCTTGGGCATACAGAGAAGTATTATAATGCAAAAGGAGAGGTACGCATGTCGTATGACCATAGCGAGCACAAAGATGAAGTGCCGTTTCCTTCTGTCGGGTACAAGCATCTACTGACGCACCCGCACGTAAAAGGGCAGCTAGCAACGTATCATCTCCTTTTTGTGCGGCAATTAAAAGGCGCTCATCCTTTTCCTTTTGTGAAAGGTTTCTTAGGGATACAAGCCTTTCCTTTTTCTGTGCTTCTTCATCCTGTAACACTTCACGTGCTTTTCTTTTTTGCATAGCATTACTACTTATACAGATGGTTACACAGAGTAGAAAGGCGTAGTTATTTATAAGCGACATTAGTATATCTCCTCAATGATCTTATTGAATTGTACAGAAATAATCCAAGATGCCTCTACGAGGTTCTTCATTAAGAGCTTCTTCGGCACGCTCCAATGCTGCTAATTGCTCCCGTAATTCTTGCACTGTTGCAGTACCAGCAGATTCGGGATGCGATTCAGCAAGAGCAATGGCTCTTTGTAGTACAAAACGTTCAACTTTTTTTAGGGGGGTAATTTGATCAACTGAACTGAACCCATTAATTCCTGCTCTAAGAGAGCTAATATATTCTTCTTGTCTATAGATTACCGCCTGCTTATCAATAAGTGTTGTTCTAGATTGTAGATATTCCTGATGTTGTTCTCGTTCTTCGCCGAGTGCTTTACCGAGAGCTCGGTGCTGATTTTCTAGCATGTTTTTTTGTCTCATGAGTGTCTGCAATGTTACTTCTGCCTCTATGAGCTCTGCTTCAAGGGTCTTTTGCGTAGCAATAAGCTGTGCATTTCTCTCTGTGTTCATTTTATTGTCATCTACCGCTTGTTCTAGCATAGTTCTTGTCTGTGCTAATCGCTTTAATATCCGAGAAAACTGTTGTTGTGCTTCTTGGGGAGAAATTTCCTCTCTACCAATCATGTCTTCGGTAGTAGTAAAGTCAGCAACAAACGTGTCTGTTAACGCAGCTCCTTCAGCAACTTCTTCTAGCACTGTGCGTACCATAGGTTGCGCCCCAAATACATAGGCAGAGCAGAGTATAACACCAATAAGTACCTTATTCATAAAAACCTCCTAGTGGGATTTGGCAAGAATTTTTTTGAGTTTTGTTTGCGATTCTTTTATACGTGCTCTCATTCTTTTTATGTCTTCAAGTTCAAGTGCTACCATATCTCTTCTTTCAATGAGCATTCGTATCTGTTCACCACGAGCTTTAGCATTCTTTGCCTCGCGAGCACCTAATTGGTCCGTCAAAGAGAGCAGTTGCGTAACACTCTCTACTTGTTGCATTCTATGGTAGCGCTCTCTTTCTTCATAGCTCGAAAATGATTGCACAGGTGACTCCATAGAATCAAGAAGTTGGTCACTCTCGGCCGGTATAGTTTGCGGTTGCCGTACCGAAGAAGTCTCACCGTCTTTTTCTATCGACTCAAACAAGCTAGTAACATGCTGCTGTATTAAGCTCAGCGTAGTGAGCGCTGTTTTATGCACTTGCTCATCTGGTTGATGTTTCAACTGAAGTACTAGAGGAACAAGTCTATTAGAGCTCGCTAGTAGTTCAGTCAATAAATGCTCACTGGGCAATTTTGAAGTATCCTTCTGGGAAGACTGCTTAAGAGATTCTTGGAGATCAGCAAGCCATTTCGAGTAATATTCCTCAGTGCTCATCAACAGAGAAGTACGTTCTTGTTGAAGTTTACGTTCAGCATCAAGACGTGCTAGTATCTTATAATTGCTGCCTGTCTGTTTAATAAAAGAATCAAGTTCAATCTCCAGCCTATGGAGCTTATCGAGTGGCACGAGCCGTGAGAGCTGTTCTAAGCACTCAATTATATCCTTTCGTAGCGGCTTACTCGTCACTAAAAGTTCATCAGTCCAGACAAGGGGATCTTTTGAGTGTGTTTGTACTACTTCGGCAGCATTAATACAAGCAAAAGATAGTGTTAGCAATAATTGTGTTCTCATAAGCTCCATTCTATTTTGTATCTCTATTTTTCGATAGGAATAGCATTAGGCAATGCTCTGACAGTATACTCTTTGCATAGTGCTCCTGCAACAAAAACAAAAAAGAAAGCCATAGTGCCTTTCTATCTCTTTGCCATTAGGCTACGGATTGATTTCTTATTTTGCTCATAACACCGACCATATCATAATGCTGTATAGCTGAATATTTCCAAAACACCATGATCAAACTCATACACTTTGGGAAAGCATTACCGTAGGTAATAGATTAACTATTTGTCGATACAATAGGGAGAATAAAACAATTTTGATTCACGTCTGAAAACAATATATACTTCTGGAAGATTGTTTAAGTACACAACTCATTACAAAAGGAATCGTCTCATGTATAACCTCATCTCCAAACAAGCAACCGTAACACTTTTGTTGACTATGATTATTAACTTCTCAACTCAGTTCATGCATGGATCCATGCAAGTACTCAATCAAGAACTAGAAGAGCATGATGCAAATAGAGCCGCAGATAAAAATCTCACAGAGATACTAGAGCGATGGAGTCGAGCATATTGTGAGCAGCGTGGAGTTCGCCTGAAATGGATTGATATCTCAGCTAAACGCAGAAAGGTGAAAAAAAACAAACAGATAATTGCTTGGCAAAAAGAATCATCCCTGAATCCATATTTGTCCCATGATATCTCAATAGAGTATCATGGACAGCCACGTAAAGATGTATCAAAAAGTACATTAGTTACCGGCATTGAAACATGGGTTGACAATTCCCATGCAACTGAATCACAAAGACCTGTGATAAAAGACAGCATCAGAGTTCAAAAAGAATATAAACTCACTTTACAAGAGGGACTAAAACTTGGTGCTAAACTTAAGGCATCGTTTTCTCCACCATTTGGCACATTAGAAGCTGAGGTCTATGGAGAATGTGACTTTACTACTCGAAGAGAACTCAATAAAAGCTTTGGAGAAATGCTTGAATTTGAAATCCCTATTACCACGACACCGCGTACCGCTACCCATGTATGTGTACTGATACAAAAAGAATTTCTTAATCGTGACTTCCTTTTAAGGGATAGAATGAGCGGATATTTTGTTATTGCCTATACTAAGAAACTTAGCTCAAGAACACATTTCTTTATAGTGCCGATAGCATTCCCTTTTAGCCAGCATGTACATGATGGGTTTACCCTAGATAATGATTGCGTGATAGCAGAAGTTCAAGGAATTGCTAGCGGTAACACTTTTGCTCAGATGTATGTTGATTACAAATACTACGCCTATGAAACACTCGAAAACATACCCCTGATTGGTCGAAATGCCTATATTATAGAACATGACATTAGGGCTAATGAACAAGAGCATGGCGCAGCTATTCCACAAGTAGTGAAGGCTATTCAATCCCAAGCAGGGATTCATGAGGATACACCATGGGCTGATCTATTACCTGAAATAATCTATTTTGAACAAGAATCGAGCGAAAGCGATGAAGAAGAAATATCCGTTGAAATTGTAGGGTAATCAAACTCACTTCTACTGAAAGCAGGTTTGATTTATGAAATATAAAAGTATTGGTATTACATTAATTTCATTGCATCTCTCAGCAAGCTGTGAACTGAAACCTAAAGAGCTGTTCGGAATAACCGATGAGGAAACGGTAGTCCATTGTTTAGAGCCAACAAGTCAGATGATTTTTGATGCCCACATAATTGAGGTGTGCCAGCATGATGTAATAACCTACACTTCTGGAAGTTCAGAGATATTGGCCCTTAGGGAATCTGGAGGAAAGGGTGACAACGTTGATAGCTTTGAAAACAAGTCCGAAGGTGATCAACGCTCTGTATTAAAGAAAGTTATCAATAAAAAAAGAATTGAAGTAGAAAAAACACGAGATTGGCCGTATAGGGTGCATGGACAAGTAAGAGCTTGTTTTGTTGTTAATGGTCAAAGAAAATGGCTTCATAGCTCAGGTACATTGGTAGGACCAGCTCACGTACTCACGGTTGGCCACAGTTTTTTTGATCATGATGAACATCTTGGCTGGGCTCAATCAGTGGAATTTATCCCAGCCCTATGCAATAACGTTGCTCCCTTTGGTAGATGTGAAGGAAGGATTCTACTAACTTCTCAACAATGGCATAACGAGGCTAACCATGAACATGATTATGGGCTGATTGTTCTTAATCAAACAATAGGTGAAAGAGTCGGATGGCTCGGCATGGCCTCTCTTCCAGATAAACTACTAAAAGTCTGTCTCCTTACCATTTCTGGCTATCCTATAGATAAAGCAAAAAAGAAGGGTCAACACAATTCACCTGTCTATTCAATGTGGGAAATGTCGCATATACCTGAAATACTCCTACCCCATGAAATACGCTACCTGATTGATACTTTTGAAGGTACCAGTGGTAGCGGAATATGGGGATGGCTTCCCTACTTACAAAATCAACCCTATGTTTTGGGCATTCATGCCTACAGTGTTCCAGGTGTCTACAATTGTGCAACACGGTTAACAGAGACCTTAGTAAAGCGAATTAGTGACTGGATAAGAAAAATATCTCCCACAAAAAAAACTCTACCTTTGATTTTGCAAGAACTTGAAACAAATAGTGTCGAATCTCTAAGACTTTCTTACTTAACCGTAAGTGCAACCCGCCAAATTTCTCAAAAGCTACCACAAGCAACTGCCCTTAAGAACCTTGAATTACAAGTAGCTAATGTAAGAAACTATACAAGTCTTATAGAAACATTACGCAATAACCGTGGCCTGACTTCTCTCAGTCTAGCTCATTGTGAGGTGACCGATCATACACTTGATCAGCTACAAGGTACCCTTTCTTCTATGCCGAGATTAAGATCACTCAACCTAGCTAGCAATAAGCTAACGAGAGAATCATTACCAACACTTACAAAAATTATCGCAACGTGCACCTCCCTTACGTCTCTTGATATTGCGAATACTGAGCTTAACTCATCAGCCGTCCATTCTCTTGAGTCTCTCTGTGAAAAAAATAGAGAAAGATCCGACGCTGCACAGAAGGAATATTTTGTGTTAGTCAAACCGTTATTGGATAAATTTGATGAGGAAGACAGAGAAGAAGCTCAAGAATTACTATTGAGTCAACAAGAACATCTAGAACACGAAGATCTACAAGTAGATTGTAAGGAACTATTAAAGATTGTTGGCAGAAAAAGCCGTGTAGCGCTTTTACGGCTATTACCATCTCTTGTTTTCTTCTGCAATCCAAGTGAACGTTCGTTACTCATCTCTACCGTAAAAAAACTTTCTGGTGAAGAACAAACAAATAAACGCGTAGAAATTCTTAAAGATGCGTTAGCATTAGGTAAGCATTATATTGCTACCACAACATCTGAACAAGCATCATTAGATATCTTTCGAAAATGTCTCATTATACTATGTGCAGAAAAAGCAACACCCCAAGTGATCACTACAACCTATTTTGCTTTTATCAGCCAAACTCATGCATGCTTCAATGAAATATTTATAGAAACACTCTGCTTATTTGAAGCTATAGATAGACCTGAAATGCTTGCACCGTTGACTATTCTTTTTCATCAGAGAACTGCAGAGGCCCAAGAAAAACTGTATAAGCATATAAATGCTATCCCTCAACATCAAAGAAAGGGTAGCATAGTACCCCTTGTCCGTGAGCTCTACCTTTCACTCATAGCCGATGATCCTTTTAAGAGACTAACAAAAATCGATCTTGATGAAGAAATACTGATTTCTCTTATGCGTTTACAACTATACAATGCTCATTTTAATATTAACCGGCTTTTACCTTCTCCACGTAGCATCACCAATGAAGTTAAAATTTCTATCCTCATAGAACGTTTAGCAAGATTTCAAAAATGCGTATCAAAAAAAGACTTAGAAGCATTTTTTATGGACTGTAGAAATGAGGATTTGGCACTAGTACAGCAAAAAAGGAAAAACTCCTTGGTTACGGCCGTCCCATCATTTGAGCAGAATTATGAACTCTTGCGCCCAAGAAGAGACAGGCGGCCTTCCGGAGGACATAAACGATCGGAAACATCCTTACCACCTCTATCATGGCGTCCATTAGACATGAGCATGCCACTCCCACAAACTACTCATAGAAAGCCATCAATGTCACGGTCCCTATCATTGACAGACATAAGCTCTTCTGAGGACGAAGGAACAAGTATTGTAAAAACGATTACTCACATGGCTTCCACGTTGGCCCCTGAGGCTTCAGTAAAACAACTTGAAAACCTTATAAGAAAATTAGAAGTATATATCAATCTCAAACAGTTAAATCTTGAAGCCCTGTTTGAAAAACTTATGACAACAAAGCAGCAGCTATCATCACATGCCTTTTTTAATGGGCTAACCAAATGTTGCTTCTTTATTAAGAAATCATTAGCAAGCGGTATCCCGCTATGGGAGGATTTCTTGCCGACGCTCAATCATGATGATATATGCTCTCTTGTGATAGCATTAAGCACAATTAAATCACGTGTAGAAATAAACGAGCTCGTTGCTCTTCAATTTCCCAAGAAGGTTAAAAAACAAGTGCCAAAACATTTCCTTGAATTCATTATTGCCTTATTAAGAATACATGCATCATACCGAGAAAACCTTTTTACTCGTATTATTGGAGGTAAGAAAACAAATGAGGATTACCAAGAACTTAGTAAGGTATTATTAATGATGTCCCTTATCGATCCTAAAGAAATAACTAATAGGGTACAAACCATGATATTTGCGCTACTAAAGCATCTAAGACTTGAAGAGCAGGACAAACTATACAGGTTATTTGAAGAGCATCCTCAAGATTATCGTCTGAAATATATGAATATTGCCTTCGTAAAAACTAAAATGGCAAGAGGAGAAAAAAAACTCAGAAAAGTTAAAAAAGCAATAACGAATTATATTAAGCATTATAGCATTATTTGATATCGCGATAGGGTGGTAACGTAAGGGTATGATGGCCCCATTTGAACGCCGAAGAAAAAAATAACTTGACTTTGTCCCTACGTTATAGGCCATCTTTAGTGCACAAGGAGGAACAAACCTATGTGTGCATGGACGGTTAAAAAATTAAGTACCCTGGTAAAGGTAAGTAGAAGAACACTTCATTACTACGATGAGATAGATCTTCTAAAGCCCTCTAGTCGAACGCCTAGCGGCTACAGAATCTATGGGGAACAAGATGTTACCAAGCTAAAAAAGATACTCTTTTTCAAGCAATGTGGCTTTACCTTAGAAGAAGTGAGAGTCTTGCTCAGCTGTAGTTCTGAAGAGGCACTTCGTTTATTTGCAAAGCAAATTCATGCACTAAAAGAGCATCTATTGCATATAGAAGAAACGCAATTGAATGTAATTAAGCTTGTGCATAAGAAGCTACGCAAGGTTCCCCAAACAACTCAATGGCATGCTATCATTCAACCATTAGATTCATATATCCAAAAACTACCTCTTGAAAAAGACTTACCAAAAAACAGATTTGGCGTATCCGAAGACTCGTTTTAGCAACCCTGGTGATTCATTGCGCAATTTGTCCGTTGTGAGATTAATATACGCATCACGCTCATCAAAAAATGCTGTGAGGGAAGCACATTCTTCTAATCGTTTTTCGAGCGACTCAAGTACAGTGCCAAGCATTTTTTTGCGAGCAACAAAGACACCTTTATGCTCCTCATACTGTTCATAGTTCTGTTGAAGAAGTTCTTGGTGATGTACACATATCTGAGCTCGCTGGTTTTGCACCCGTATGAGCTTGTTCAACAGAATTGGTAACAAGGTAACAATGGTTTTTTCCACATGTAACAGAGAAGCTTGCTGCTGTAATGAATGTCGTAGTTCGTCATCGGCGGCGGGTTCAAGAACAAAAGGAGAAGAAGAGAGGGCGGTAGACAGTACTTCTTGCAGTAAACCTTGTGATAAGTCGGCAGCTATTGACTCATGGTGTATCCCCAGAGCATACTCAGCTGTGCATGTATCAACCGTAAAATTCTCTGCACACAAGGTAATTGCTTGTTGCTGAAGAAGAGTTTTTTTCTCTTTAACTAGTTCTCTCTCATGCGCAAGAGATTTTTCTGTTTGTGTATCATCATCTCGAAGCACAATGCGTGTAGCCGCAAGATGTTCTATTAGCTCTTGTAGTTCTCGTTCCTTACTACTACGTTCCTGTTCCCAAAATTCTTGATGTTCTTCCCAGTTGCTACTTTTTTCCTGCAAATTTTTTTCTTGGGCTCTTGAAAGAGCACCAGATGCAATATTTTCTTGCTGCTTATCATTGATGTCTGACACAGGACAACTACAGTCAATACGATACAGTTGGCAGCATGCGTGACAGTCTTTCGTATCTGCAGTCAGTGCCCTGAGCCTGCTACCAAGAAATCCTCGCGCTCTTGTTAGCTGGTCTAATCTGGTATAACAATCAGCTTGCAAAGATTCTAGATGCTCTTTTAGTGATCTACTATCCCCTTCAACACCGTACTGTTCTGTTAGAGTGGTAAGTAATCTCCCTTGGGTTTCGGCATCACTGAGCATCATGCCAACAAGCTCTTTCATGGATTTCGTTAGGCTAACTTCTTGCTGTACCGTTTGTTTTTGCTGACTAACAAGATGCTCATAGCAGACCCGCATCTGTTTAAGTGACAATTTATTATTATAAGATCGGTCAATAAAATCAGCTTGCAGTTCTTCTTCAGGTACTCCTTCTTTTAATACCTGTGTTGTCCATTCCATAATCAACGTATGTCGAAGATTCATACGTTCTGCTAATTCCTCATCTTCCTCAGGAATTGCAAGATGAGGATGGCTAGCAATGATATCACGCAATTCCTTACAGCGTTCATGGAGTTCTTCAAACCTAATTCTCCATTGGTTAAGAAGTATTCTGTTAAACTCTCTTGACTGCTCTTCTGCCTCTTCAAGAAAAGCCTGTTCGCTCATAGCGGCACATGAAAGCGTAGTACTAAGAATAAGGTAAGCTATAAAAAACATCATGCCGCTCCTTTTTTTAGAGTAGTATACAAGAACTGCTACTCTGTGTTCTTTGTTCTTCGATATGTTTTCGATTAAATCTCCGCCTTCGTTCAAGATCAAGGCGGCGTTCTTCAGCTCTTTCATCAGGTTCTTGCTCAATTGCTTGCTGATGATCTTTAAAGGAACCAACCACTTCAGAAGGGTCTACTGATCCTTTATAATGCATACCAAGACGTAATAAACCCTCGTTGATAAGTATTACCTTAGCTTCCACATCATCAGCTTGATCACGAAGTGTATTGCGATGGGTTGTTAACTCTCGACACATCTGAAGCTGTGCTTCAGCTTCTTTTTTCTTTATGCTAATCTGCTCATATATGCTTTCTATCTCTTGTTCAATATCATGTACATTGCGCTCTAGTCCCGCACGTTGAACGGTAAATGTTTTACGAAGATCCTGCGAGGTACTTATTGTAGCAATCTGCCTGTTCAATGCTTCAAGAGTAATAGTAAGCCTGGCAAGATTATGTCTTTTTTCTTCAACACGCTTAATCTCTTGCTGAATTTCTTTATACAAACTCTCAACAAAGGCTTTACTCATGGCAAGGAGCTCGGCAACGTTCTGTAACGTTGCTTTTTTCTTAACAAGCTCTTCTTCTTTTTCAGCTTTTTTCTTTGTCGCATCATTGCCCAACTTACGGGCAAGACGAACACGTTCTACTTGAGGCTTTTCAACTACCATCTCAAACAGTGTACCTCCTATTAATAGCGTATCGGGACTAATAGTTGACTGATACTCATCAACCTTACTTCGTTCTGCTACCAAAAGAGCATCATCGTCAATTGATACATCTGATTCCATAGCATAGGTCATTGATGACACAAGGGCACAAACTATGAGGTATAACATGAATAGCATCTCTCTTTTTTTAGAAAACAATATCTCATACCTAGGGTAGCTCATATCTCTAGCGAGTCAAGCCTAGAGAAAAGTATATTCATCCTAAGCAACCAAACAGATTACGCTCTCATACACGTAGCTCTAACGCACCTTGACAGTTTTATACTTTACTTGCTACAGTAGAACCTTATTAATAAAAGGAGTCATTTTCAGTGAAAATACTTATTTTTATGTTGTCCTGCATGAACATACCAATGCATGGTATGCTGAAGGTAAAAAGGCTTCTATCCAGTAAAGCACAAAGAGCATTAGATAAAAAGCTTTTACGCGCAACGCGAGAAAATAACGCGCCTCTGGTAAGAGATCTCCTCACAAAAGGTGCTTCTGTTGAAACAACAGATGATAAAGAGAGAACACCACTTATTCTTGCTATCCTTCGTAATGTACCGGATGTTGCAGGAGCTCTTTTAGCAGATAAAGCACAGGTAAATCGGAGCTATCCACAAAGAAAAAATGGAAAACGAGTCTATCGTACGCCGTTACATGTTGCGGTAGCTCATAAAAACGCTTACTTAGTGAAACTGTTAATCTTTTATGATGCTGATCCTTCAATAGCATTGATGCCTATTGGATTTACGGCATTACACATTGCAGCTCATAATGGCAGTCCTCCCGAAATACTTGCCATACTCCTAATGGCTTCAGCAGATGTTAATGCCCAAAGCACTACAGGTGAAACTCCTTTAGTATTAGCATTGCAAGAAAAAAACTATGCAGCGGTACCGCTTCTTTTAGAAGCTGGAGCCGATCCAAGGATACCCAGTAACTCCGGTAGTGCTCTTGATTGGGTTAACCAGGATACACCAGAAGATGTACAGAAGCACCTGACATCGCGTACGCTTCTCTTGCCCACTTTTCTTGGCACAAACAGTACCCGATTTCGGGCATTAAGGTTCTTTGCAAACTTAATTGGTTATCATCGATCAGAATTGACCTCTTGCTTTAATAAGGTAAAAACACTCTTACTGCTTGGCAAGCGTTGCCGCCTCCCACGCGATTTGGTGCATAAGATTTTGCTTACGGAAGATGACCTCTCTGCACCATTCTGGTCTCTCATGATCTATAACCTAAAAAATTGGCGCCCACTACCTCTCTGGTGTGTTACAAGGCTGAGTACACTATTACATCGCTATCGTATTAAAGAGCTCAGGCCTTCTCTTCCCACTGAATTATTACTTGATACGGACAACAGTGAATGTTTACAGCAACTTATTAAGAAAAAAAGTCTAAGCGCTGAAGGCAAACGATGTAGATCTTATTCTGACAAAATTGAGCTTTCATAAGTTAACATCATGGTTCATTATCCTTTTTTTAGACAACTGCAAGCCCCTATGCTACCTTAAGGGCATAAGATATCTTACTTTTGGATGTATGTGCATGAAACAGAGCTTGCTTTCCCTTATACTTTGTACGTACGCTCAGTTAGGAGCAATGAGTGTAGAATCTCAGGACATGCCATTGCATGAAGATGAAGAGAGTTCACTTACTCGTTCTCTCGTGTTGGCATGCCAAAATGGTGAAACAACAAAAGTTACCGCACTTATTACTTCCCACCCATCTCTCATTAAGAAAACTAGTGCCCTTCATAAAGCATGTCAGTTTGGCCAAGCACCCATAGTACAGCTACTGCTCGCTCAAAATGCGTCACCAAATCAAAGAGGACATGGTGGGACTACGCCATTGCTCGCTGCAGCAACAAATGGACAGCTGTCATGCGTACAGATTCTCGTGGCTGCAAACGCTACCATACAAGGAACTGATGACGAGGGCTGGACTGCACTTCATGTTGCCTGCCGTTTTGGTCACCTAGCGGTAGTAGAGTTTTTACTTGCCAAAAAAATAACGCTCTCAGCTACTCTACAACAGGTAACACCACTCCATCTTGCCGTCAAATATGGGCACGCCAAAATAGCAGCTTTACTTATTGTCTATGGTTCCTCATGCAATGCAAAGACCAGCGACGGACTAACCCCGCTTCATAGTGCCTGCCTAGAAGGCAACAGACGTCTTTTGCTCTTACTTATGTACCATGGAGCATCCATAGATGAGGTAACAAACAACGGATGGACAGCGCTTCATTGCGCTTGCAAAGGAGGGGATCTCGCATTGGTGCACCATATTGTCACCACAAGAAAAGCCTTATTGACACATAAGCCTACAGAAAACTCCTCTTATGCAAATCAGGATGTAACTACCTTATTGAATAAGAAAACTATAATCGATCCAAAAGCCCATGATGGCAGCACACCTTTGCATATTGCTTCAGCAGAAGGCCACATTCATATCGTACAATATCTTTTACAAGCTGGTGCCTATGTCAAGGCACAAACTCTTGCTCATGAAACACCACGAGATAAAGCACAACAAAAGAATCAGTCTGAGATAGTACAACTCCTAAATGAGATCATAGATCAATAGAAAAGATAGTGCACAGTAGTTTAGCGACTTTCTACCATGTTTTGTCAGTTGATCTTGCGCGTAGATATGTTTCTGTATACTTTTTCTTTAATCCATCTTCTAAGGATCTAAATTCACGCATATTCCCACCAGAAAAGTGGTGAAAAAGGGCATCGGCAGTAACACGTAAACCAGCATATATCTCTCCGGCCTCATTATCTGAAAGGTCTGCTAGTTCTGTATAGTTGGAGGCATCATTAAACTGTTTTTTCCAATATTCGCACACCTTAGTTACCGCAACTTCCGCTTGATAAGAACATGCCTTTTTTAAAAATATTAGGGCCGTTTCACTATTATGAGGAAGACTTATACCAAAAAAATGCATCAGAGCAATATGCAAATAAGCATGTGCTTTTGCCGAATCATCTACCTTTGACCAGGCAACTTCTTGAAAAAGCCTACGAGCACGCTTAAGATCACGTTCAACACCGCAACCATCAAGATAGCGCTCTCCTTCAAGAATTCGTTCATTGATAGAAGGCATTTCAACGGGCTTTACGATAGCTTCTTCGGCTGCATGCAGCAAACAAGCAGTAGCAAGTAACACGAAATATATATTATGTTTCATACTAAAGCGCTAGAATGGCGCTATTTTTATATTATTAAAGGTATTATTTAGTATAGAGTATAACATAAACAAACTGGCATACAAATGCCCCCGAAAAAAACATCAATAAGGCCTATATACAACCACAATGAAGGGGGGGCAAGTATCACAAGAAACCTATCATTTTCTCGCAAGAACAGCAAGAAGTACTCAAACGTGCTAAGAAACCATCCGCTCTGCTACCAAACACGTACTCTCTGATTAAGAACATAATTGAAATCAGCTCAATTCTAGATTATTCTAGAATAAGTAAGTCTCTCTATAACAGAAGTATAACCCTGGTAAAAAAGATAGTTCTCATGAAAAAATGTCTCATATGTATAGTATTCACTCTCTATTCCGTATCGGCAATGACTGACTTATGTGAAAAGACCGCTCTTAATGGAAAAAAAGAGCTCAGTAACTTTCAGTTGCTATCAATGGTGGTAGATTTTAACGATGATATGGAGCGTAAAACCGCTCAACAACAACTTTCTCGTATTACAGATACTGACTTATTAATCTTGTTCATTGAGCAATGGCCGCAGCGAGCATCCAGAGTATTAGTACCGATACAAAAGTTACTTGCTAGAAAATTGGATCCAAATACCTGCGATGAGAAGGGTTTATCTCCAGTGCATGTCGCCTGTATTATGGGAAGCATAGAAGTATTGAACATGTTAGTCAATTGTGGTGCAGACCTTAATAAATCGACACAAAAAAGCCCTGTTATGACACCATTACATATTGCTGTTTTTAATGGAAATGAAGATCTTACCAGTTATTTACTTGCTCATGGTGCTCAAACGGAAAGAGAAGATATCCTTGGCACAACGCCACTAGCTTTAGCAATACAAAAGAATCATCCTGGCGCAGCATTAGCATTACTTGTAGCAGGCGCTTCAACTACGCCGCCGATACATTTGCGAGAATCGCTTTTGAGCTTTGCGGTACGTATGAAATATCGAGATTGTTGTGCCATCTTACTTACCTATCTAAAAGGCGGAGCATTTAAGCAATTTAATACCTCATTAGCTGAAACAATGGACATCTTTCACACTACGCCAAAGAGCATAAGAAAACTTCTAACGAGATCAATTGCAGGTAAGCCAATCACCTGCTGTGCATACTGCTTTAACTCAGAGGCTGCCAGTCAGTGTGGCACGTGTCACAGAGTACAATATTGTGATACCTATTGCCAAAAGAATCACTGGAGAACTCATAAGATGTCGTGCAAAAAACTGAAAGATACCCAAGACCGGTAGAGTTAGTCACCACTAAGAGTATATCATTACCCTAGTTCTGTTTGTTTCATCATGCTACGGATACTAAGCAGCTGCAGTCCATATTCAATATCACAGCATGCTTCTGAGTCTTTTTCGTCCATCTCATAAAAGGCATCAATAAGAAGTCTCACTGTCTTACTGTCTCCCTTATGTAAAAAATAAAGGCCAAGCGCATGATAATGAGCACTTACTTCAATAACATGAAAGACTTGTCTGTCAGGATAGAGTAGATCAAGAGCAAACTCATGATCAAATATCTCAGGTACTCTGTCATAGTTTTTTTGATGCTTCATCAGATACACGGCATAATCTGCACGAACAATTAAATGCTTCGGGTTAAGCTCATAGTTTTTTTCTAATATCTCATGCGCAATTCTGTTCTTTCCTAAGAGACTATACGAGTAGCTCAACCAGCACAAAAGGACCGGATTGCCAGGATATTCTTTTAAATAATGCTCTAACAAAATAACTGCTCTTTTTTTATCATGAGCTATAGCATCTAGAACTTCATCATCATCAAGAACTGCTCTTGGCACCCACTCTTCTTCATCAGCTATGCCTCTGATTACGGGTGCATCAACAAAAGGGAGTGACGCTATAAAAATAGCATCTTTACTTACTGTAAACATGCGGTCTCCTAAGGAATACCATCTACGGTTAACACGATCACTCACCATTACGAAAGCTAGCTTATAGAATACCACAACCAGGAACGGTTACAAGCTCCTCACTGACCAAAAATGACAAGCTCACAAAATCACTCGCTATTCAATAATAGTACGCGATTAGGTACAGACTCTTGTGTTTTTTCTACGGTACCTGCTACGCTTATACAATCTATATACTACTGCGACAAGGAGAAAAAATGAAGCATCGTTTACTCATGATAATAACGTTAATAAGCATAAGCAGTGGGATCACTCATGACTTATGTGCACGAAACAAAGCTAAAAAATGTGTTCGCTATGTCCAAGCTGGCGCTCAGCCAGGTGGAACGGGGAAGAAAGAATGTCCCTATAATTCACTTGAAGCTGCGCAAAAAGATACCAGCTGGGATACCCTAATAGTGCTTCCCTCATATGAGATACTTGATGGCAGTATTGTGCTGCGTAAGGGAACAACGCTCAAGGGAACCAAGGATCCAACCTGTGATCATTATGATGCTAGACAGTCGGTAATAACTAATTCAAATGCAACACGTAATGGTGGCAATGCCGTAGTAGTCCAAGATAAAGCAACTATTAAAGACCTCGTCTTTAAGGATACCTATGCTTCAGCGATTGTCTACAATGGAGCACAAGATGTTACCGTAAAGCGAGTAGTTATTACTGGTCATAATACAGGTGAAGTAAGGTATTATCTTTCTTCAATTGGGGAAGATGTTGAAGTAGGTGGTATTTTTGGTGAAACAGGGCGTTCAGGAGCTACCACAATAGAAAAAGTGCTCATACAGGATAATATTACCGGAACACTTATCCAAGAATATGCTCGAGCGGGTGCTCGACGCAACGTAACTATTTGTCAGTGAGATAACGCAAATAAGCAGTCAACAAGCCGTAATTGGAGCAATTCGGTTACATCCCTCAGATAAAGGTACGGTATGCTGTGCAACGATAGAGTCGTGTACTATTCATGATTTTTTGCCTAAGCCGACTATAATGTTAGAAAGATATCTGGCATTTGCAAGCTTTGATGCGCAACTTGATGCATCAGTATGCTCATGTAGTTTTAGCATTTCTCCTCAGCAACCAATGGCCTTCTTCCCAGAATGTATAACCACCATTATCGTTGATCAGACCAATAACGCTCACTTGCTTAATAAAATAGTTGTCAATGATTGCTACTTCTTTGTCCCTGAGAATCATACAGGTCCAGATGCGATAGGCCTTCATACGCAAGTAATTAGTGGTAACCTGGAGACTTCAGTATGCGATAACACATTTACTCGGTTTGCCTATCCATTTCTTTCAACTACCGCCGGTCGTCTAAAAGAAGAAATTGTCTGCAATGAAGCCCAAGGGGATCGAGGACCAATAGCTAGTTTTTATCTGGGTTTTAGTTCCTTTCAAGGACATCTTTCAGCTTTGATTAAACAAAATACTGCACAGTCTTTTACTGGCATTAGTGCCGTTAAGGATGAATCTTCTGAACTTGAACTACGAGCTGAACATAATTGTTTTATCGCTGTTAATCAACCCGGCACCTTTGCCCTATATGGATCTGGTGCTAATGCCAGCATTGATGCAGGTGGAGGTTCTTTAAGAAGCAGAGGTAAGAATAACTTTGTAGGGTATGCGACGGATATATACGCGGAAAATTCTACTATTTCAGCTCAGCGTAACTGGTGGGGACCAGGAACTGTATGCACTACAAGCAATGATTGTGCTTCTACACAAGAGTGCCGCGATGGTTTCTGTGTGGGTCCTGATACGGTGATTATTATTGGTTCGGGAAGTGTAGATGTAAGTGAGCCACTTTCTCAGCCAGCACAGTGTTGTGGCCGTTCCTGGGAACAGCTGTTAGAAATACCCTCTGTTTCAATGGACGTGAAACCGGACGAGGCACAGGAAGAAGAATCTCTACGGAACTCTCTCGTTAATAAACTATACTCACTCGTTGGTTCATAACTGGTAAAACCATAGATGAACGTATGCAAATTACAGCAACAACAAAAAGTGCCTGGGCGGTTGGTTCTCATCTATCCTTACAATGATATATTTCTCATGAGCAGTGTTCACTATGAATGAACATGGTTTCCTCTACGAACATTCTTTAAGGAAGGTTGTTCATCACCTATCAATTACCGATTCTTAGAACAAACTCTTGTTTTTTTCCTGTTGTACCTGCTACGCTACTACTATCTATGCATGATGATTACAAGGAGAAAAAATGAATAATCGTTTACTCATGATAATAACGTTAATAAGCATAAGCAGTGGGATCACTCATGACTTATGTGCACGAAACAAAGCTAAAAAATGTGTTCGCTATGTACAAGCTGGCGCTCAACCTGGTGGAACGGGACAAAAAAATTGTCCTTATAACTCACTCGAAGCTGCACAAGAAGATACTAACTGGGATACCCTAATAGTACTTCCCTCATATGAGATACTTGATGGCAGTATTGTGCTACGAAACGGAACAACGCTCAAGGGAACCAAGGATCCAACCTGTGATCATTATGATGCTAAACAGTCGGTGATAACTAATTCAGATGCAACACGTAATGGGGGCAATGCGGTAGTCGTCCAAGATAGTGCAACTGTTAAAGACCTTGTTTTTAAAAATACCTATGCTTCAGCCATTGTCTATAATGGCGCGCAAGATGTTACCATAAAGCGGATAGTGATTACTGGTCATAACACAGGAGAGGTAACGTACTCACTTTCATCAATTCGAGAAGATGTTGAAATTGGTGGTATTTTTGGTGAAACTGATCGTTCAGGAACTACCACAATAGAAAAGGTATTAATACAGGATAATACTACCGGAACACCTATTCAAGAATATGCTCGAGCAGGCGCACAACGCGAGGTATCTATTTGTCGTTGTGAAATGACAGGAATCCATTCGAGCAGTCAACATACTATAAGCGAAATTGGAGCAGTAACATTGCGTCCCTCAGATACAGGTACCATATGCCGTGCAACGATAGACTCTTGTTATATTCATGATTTTTTGCCTAATGCTAATCAATTTACCAACAATCTCTATTTATGGTTTCAAGATAGTTTTGATGCACAACTTGATGTGACAGTATGCTCATGTGCATTTAGTAATCCTGGTCTACAATCCGCAACCCCTATTTACAATATAGCAACTATCATAGGAGCGACTAGCACCGCTGAATTTCTTAGACATACTATAGCTATCAATGATTGCCATTTCTTTGTTCCTGAAAACTCTACTGGACAAGTTGTTATGGGCATACTAAAGGAAGTAATTAAGGGTACTGTTGAGGCGTCAGCATGCAATAACAGATTTACTCGTATTGTCTATCCAATTTTTTCAACTAGTGCCGATTATCTAAAAGAAGAAATAGTCTGCAATGAAGCCCAAGGAGCTAAGGAAGCTATAGGAGCTTTTTATACAGCGGTAAGTACTAATCAAGGACATCTTTCATCTACTGCTAGAAACAATACAGCTCAGTCTTATATCGCCATCTCTGCGCATCAGTTTGTTTCCGCTGAACTGGAATTATTGGTTGAACATAATTGTTTTCTTGCCATAGATAAGCCCAAAACCTATGCTCTTTTTGGATCTGGTGACGTTACTGCTACCATTGATGCAGGAGGAGGTTCTTTAGGAAGCCATGGAAGTAATAACTTTGTGGGGTTTGCAACAGATATATATGCCGCAAATTTTGCTATTTCAGCTCAACATAACTGGTGGGGACCAGGAACTGTATGCACTACAAACAATGATTGTACTCCTACACAAGAGTGCCGCGACGGTTCCTGTGTAGGACCTGATACGGTGATTCTTATTGGTTCAGGAAGTGCCGATGTAAGTGAGCCACTTTCTCAGCCAGCACAGTGTTGTGGCTGCTCCTGGGAACAGCTGTTAGAAATGCGATCTGTTTCTACTAACGGAAAAACCGAGGTTGCACAGAAAGAAGAGTCTCTATGGAACTCTCTCGTTACTAAGCTGTACTCGCTCATTGGTTCGTAACTGGAGAAACCATAGGTGAACGTATACAAGTAACAGCAACAAAAAAAGTGCCTGAGCAGCAGGTAGAAAAATCATGCCCTGGGTTGGTTCTCCTCTATCCTTAAAATGATGTTTCTCATGAGCAGTATCCACTATAAATGGACATGGTTTTCTCTACGAACATTCTTTAAGGAAGTTTGTAGAGAAAACCAATCACCGATTTCTTAGAACAAACTCTTGTTTCTTTCTTGTTGTACCTGCTATGCTTATACTATCTATGCATTACAGTACAAGGAGAAAAAATGAAGCATCGTTTACTCATGATAATAACGTTAATATGCATAAGTAGTGGGATCACTCATGACTTATGTGCACGAAACAAAACTAAAAAATGTGTTCGCTATGTCCAAGCTGGCGCTCAGCCTGGGGGAACAGGACAAAAAAGCTGTCCCTATAATTCTCTTGAAGCGGCGCAAGAAGATACCAGCTGGGATACCTTAATAGTGCTTCCTTCGTATGAGATTCTTGATGGCAGTATTGTATTGCGCAAGGGAACAACCCTTAAAGGAACCAAAGATCCAACCTGTGACCATTATGACAACAAACAATCGGTGATAACTAATTCAGATGCAACACGTAATGGGGGCAATGCCGTAGTAGTCCAAGATACAGCAACTATTAAGGACCTCGTTTTTAGGGATACCTATGCTTCAGCGATCGTCTATAATGGAGCACAAGATGTTACCATAAAGCGAGTAGTAATTACTGGTCATAATACAGGTGAAGTAAGGTACCATCTTTCCTCTATTGGGGGAGATGTTGAAGTAGGTGGTATTTTTGGTGAAACAGGGCGTTCAGGAGCTACTACAATAGAAAAGGTGATCATACAGGATAATACTACCGGAACACCTATCCAAGAATATGCTCGAGCAGGGGCGCAACGCACTGTAAGTATTTGTCAGTGTGAAATAGCTCGAATAAGCAGTCTAGAAGTAATAATTGGAGCAATTTGGATACGTCCATCTGATAAAGGTACCGTATGCCGGGCAACAATAGAGTCATGTACTATTCATGATTTTTTATCTACGCCGATCTTATTATCTCAGAGATATTTGGTATTTGAAAGCTTTGATGCGCAACTTGATGCATCAGTGTGCTCATGTAAATTTAGCATTTCTCCACTGCAACAAATGGTCAACTTACCAGCATGCATATCCACCATTACCTTTGATGAGACCAATGATGCTACATCGCTTAATAAGATAGTTGTCTATGATTGCTCCTTCTTTGTTCCTGAGAACCCTACAGGCCCAGATGCAATAGGCATTATTACAGATGTACCTAGCGGGTATTTGGAGGCTCTATCATGCAATAACACATTTACTCGCATTCTCTTTCCATTTTTTTCAAGTACTTCCGGCCACCTCAATGAAAGAATAGTTTGCAATGAAGCCCAAGGCGATAGAGCCACAAGAGGCAGTTTTTATCTAGGTCAAAGTTTCAGTCAAGGACACCTTTCATCTGTGGTTAAACAAAATACTGCACAGTCTTTTACTGCCATTAGTACGCTTAAGGATGGATCGTCTGTACTTGAACTACAAGCTGAACAAAATTGTTTTATCGCTGTTAATCAACCCAATACCTCTGCCCTTTATGGTGTTGGTACCATTATTGATGCAGGTGGAGGTGCTTTAGGAAGCAGAGGTAAGAATAACTTTGTAGGATATGCTACCGATATATACGCCGAAAACTCTGCTATTTCAGCGCAGCATAACTGGTGGGGACCCGGAACTATGTGCACTACAAACAGTGATTGTGCGCCTACACAAGAGTGCCGCGATGGTTCCTGTGTGGGACCAGATACGGTGATTATTGTTGGTTCAGGAAGTGCCGATGTGAGTGAGCCACTTTCGCAGCCTGCACAGTGTTGTGGCTGCTCCTGGGAACAGCTGTTAGAACTGCCCTCTGTTTCAATTGAGGTAAAACCGGACGCAACACAGAAAGAAGAGTCTCTATGGAACTCTCTTGTTAATAAACTGTATTCTTTTTTTGGTTCATAATGGATAAACAGTATGAGGTTATAGATCTTGTCTTTACCCACATTTTTTTAGCTCCATTTTTCCCATAATCTTATCAGCGATAGCTGTCCAGATGTCTTCATTCTTTTCAGGCTTGATAGATTCCATTTGCCCTATTAAGTTGAGCGTAGACAGCATATCAAGAAACGAAACCCAACCTGACCAACTAGTCTGCCAACCAGGGTTACCATCAGACTTTCGTCCTAAGAATCCACCAAGACGTGCAATGCATCGCCAAAACTGATTACAGGTCATAGTCTCTGCTGATAATTTATAGCGTGAACATAATAAGTGTATCCCTTCAATAGGGAAGTGGTCTTTGGCCTTTGCTGAAGAATTAAGTCTTATAAAGAACTTAATAGCAAGTAAACGCGTAGCTATAACCCCTAGAAACCCCAGCAGTGAAAGCAATCCTCCAGCCTTTTTGAGCTGGCTGTTTTGGATACGGCATCCAGTTTTTAGACATTTATGATACTCTTCTATAAGCCAGCGAGATTCGTACCAGGCTATCTTCTCAAGGGCATCTGCTTGGTTTGCTATCTCAAGATTCGTTATCAAAATCCATTCCAAGCTACTATCTGACTTATCCCATACGCGGATACATGAAAGCTTTATAGTCTCATGTTCCTTTTTAGGGAAAATTTTAGGAGTGATAACTAATATTGTACTCCATGCAACATAAAGAATAGCTTCTCTTCCAGCTTTTCCCGGTCTTGAGCGCAAATCTATCTTTTTTGTGGTCTGTTCAGGAAGGGATCGAACAAAATCACTCAGTTTTTCTTTTTTCCCTTCTGTTGTCACTATAACTCGATTAGTATTAGCTCTTACTAGGAAGTTTCTACCGGTCCGCGTACAATAGCGAATAAACTTATAGATATCGTTTCCACGATCTCCCACACTTACCCATTGGGTATCTTGATGGTCTGGCATACCAATATTTTCTAAACTTTCGATCCAACAATCAGCTTCAGTTCGTCTTTTAGCTCGTTCTGACCTCTTTTCAGTTTGTCTACGAGCAATATTGTCTCTGATCCATGCAGATTGATGAGCTAATCCTAATACAGATTCCGGGCCATTTTTACCAAACTCAACAGCTAGTGTGGAGTGAATAAGAACGCCACGGCCTTTATGATTTCCGATCGGTCCTAGACCCTCAATTGATTTCTTTGAACTATAGTCTAACTCGCTGGTATCTTGGATCATCAAGACGGTGTTTTTTGTCTTATTAGCAGCTTCTTTTACATTATTCCAGTGCACCTCTTGCAGAGCCCCATGCGTAACATCTTCTTCATTAAGAAGTCGATATATTGCTTTCAAATCATAGAAGTCTTTCATCTGGTTAGGCAAACTAGCAGTTGGCTTTCTTAGCATGCAATCTCCTATTTTCACAGCTCTTTTATTTCTTCGAGCATCACCAAGCTTTGCGCTGCTCCATTGCCTCTTTGTCCATGCTTCATTATCACTTAAAATATGATTCACGTCTACTCCACCTTATTGAACCAATCAACTTTTTTCAGGTATAGATTGTAGATAAAAATGTGGGTAAAGACAAGGGTTATAGATAAGAGCTACTGCTTAACCCTAACCACAGCTATGTTCCTAAAAAATTCTTAACAGCAAGGGATAGTTGCAAGGCTTGTTGATCAGGCAGTTCCCCAAACACTCTTTCTAATCGGGTTATATCTACGGTTCTCATTTGGTCTATTCGGCCTTCTTGGTACACATCATTCACCAGGAGCGGAATACTAGTGAGCTCTCTCCGTTGCTTAGTAGAGAGCGGAACAACGATAACGCACTGTTGCTTTCCATAGGAAGAGATAGCTGATAGGACCACGCACGGTCTCCTTTTTCTAATTTCACATCCTTGGGCACCTTCTAGGAGGGTCCAATGAATTGAAAACAAACGATACTTACTGTGTGGGCGTACGGTTAATGAGGGACTCTCTGCTTGAGCTCTATAATATGCTGCTTTTTGAGCGAAATAGGGCAGTTCCATAGTTCCAAAATTGGTCGCTAAGTCTTCCAGCATTATCAAAAGCTCATCACCTTCATACCATTCAGCAAAGGCACATGATATAGCTCGCTCAGCCGCCTGTTGTGCGTAAGTCTCCTGATTACACCGCTTAGCAAGAAATGCTACCATCTGCAAACACACACTAGCAGGGAGCAAGCGAAACGTCGTGCGATCAAACATATATTCATATGGCTGACAGACTGCTAACAATTGAGCAAGTCCCTTGTGTACGGCACGACGGATATTTGCCTTATGAAAAACCATAATAAGCTCTACCAGATCACTAACGTAGGAAATATGATCAAAGAATGAAAGCCGTTCATTAAATAGCTTCTCTGCCGCTTTTTGTTGCCCTGCCGTTATCAATACACGACATACCTTGAGCAGAGAATAGGATAGAGGATTCTCACGATATTTCTTAAGCAATTGTTGACAACCCTTATGGACACATTCATCATAGGCTAGCTTTATCAAATAGGTAATAGAGTCAAGAAGGGCATCGACAGAGGATTCGTAGCGAACTGCGGCATATGCTGCCTTTTTACTGTCATGTATGTAGCCTTTTTCGTGGCATTTTTTGGCGATATACATATACCAGCCAGCAGAATACCGATGTGCGTCTTTCTTAAGAAGAGAAAGTGCTTTGTTAAAAGCTTTTTGGGCACTCGCTTGCTTTCTGAGCTCCCGTAGATCTTGATACGTATAAAAGCAGTGCATCCAATCGGTTTCCTGCGAAATACAGTGAAGATAGGCTCGTTCAGCAAGATCTATAGAGCCAATTGCCGCTAATTTTTGGGGCACATACCGTGACGCAAAGCTATCATCGGTAAACGCTGCGACGGCTTTTTTTGCAGCCAGGTCACTCAGATCACCTAACGAAGCATGATGATACTCATGTGCCATTTCAACAAGATCAACAATGTCAGTTGCTGTCTCAACCGATTCTGCTCCTACCTTTAACGCAGAGCTATATAGTTGTGCTTTCCAGCACAGCAGTGCAAGGTTGAGTAAGTCTTCAGTAAATGACGTCTTTTCATAAGCACTCTGGGCAATAACTTCAAGAGCCTTTTTGTCTTCAGAGGCAGCGTAGTAATGGAGGAAAACAAGAAGACTTTCACGCGAATAGGCAGGAGTACGCTCTACACATTCTTCTAATGATAAAGAAAGCTCATAGGGATTTTGCAAGGAATCACACCATTCCTGACTTGCTCTGAGCCCCGAGATTCCGCTAAAACAGCTACACAACAAAAAAAGAAACATTTTGCATCTTGCCATACCATTCTCCTTCGAGATAGCGTACACACCTTTTTTATCATGCCTTCGTCCATGATAAGGATGCTACTCTATCAGATGCCACACAATTTGCAAGAACGGATTTTCTTCATAAGCATTGCCAGATGAACAGCCATACCGTGAAGAGATAATGAAACCATGAGCACAGGTTTCTAGGTAAGAAACCTGTTTTCATTGCTACAAACAAAAGAGGGTATTCCTTTCACTATCCCATCTTATAGTAAGTACCTGCCGCAAGCAGAGCGCAACTATGACTTATTTTCAATGTATGCTAGACTGACAGCGTAGAATAATGAGTATAGGCATCTACGATTTGGAAGAACCAATTGAGAAACATAATCATGAATAAGCACGTTCTCATAATTATCCTCCTATTCCGTATAGTTTAAGCCCAATAATGCAAAAGAGCATAGCTGAAGTTGAGAATAACGACTCAGATGAGGAACTACTCATACAGTCTGCAACCGAAAGCACGGTGGACAAAGATCAATGACATGTGGAAGAGTTTGCTCCATCATATGATTTAACTGTTGCTGAAATGTGTGGTCTTGTGGAAATCGTACAGTTTCATCGTGCTCATGATAATCATGTAGAGACTTATTATGAGGGTATACAGCTCGCCCGTCTCATGGGACATCTTGCCGCTATCAAAGAATTTATGAAGCGGAACTGTCCGGTTTATTTTGCACCATACTTACAAGGAAGGGTTCCCTTATATTGTGCGCTACAACATCTCCGACTGACTCCTAGCAAAAAGTCTTTTATGCGAGAACAAACTATATTCTCGTCTTACAATATCTTCTTAGAAAGTATTGAGAACAATAAAACAAGAAGAGGTATATCTCAAAGAGTATACCAGGGAAGATAGTATGATTTCATAAAAAGGAGCTTGAAAAACGAGCACCCATATATTACAATTAGAGAACTTTGGTATGAGCAAAATCAGTAGACAACTGAATCAAAATGTGGCCTAATTCTAACCAAGTGTTGTTCAACGAATGGGTTTCACCATAAATCTGTCTATAACATCAGATAAGGAATAACGCATGAAACATTTTTTGGTCGGCATTCTTATGGTATCACCCATTTATATAGAGGCGATGTCGGAGAATATTAATAAAAAGGTACTTGTGGAATCTCCTCAAGACGGATCCGAACCGGCAATAAAAAGGGTGTGCACTCAA
>CAVQCM010000002.1:0-167780 GCA_963711045.1 uncultured bacterium
TTCCGATAAAAAAGATTATCGTTTTTCAGTCCGTGTATGAAAATAATAGACGCTATAAGCCAATTGCAGAGTTCTCTGTATCAAGGACATCCTAACTTATATAAGCCATGGGTAATGGCCATCTTTTTCATCATGCCTGGTGTTCGGGCGAGCTATATGGCTTGGTAACATGCTCATGGGCACTGATCGTACAGAGATATCAGGAGCTCTAGCTTTTTAATTACAGACAGGGAGTTCTACGTTAGCTCATGAATTGGGTGTCATGAATGCTGCTTTGAGTAGGCTTTTTGTCCAGTGCTTCTTGGCTATAACTCTTTGAGTGAATGAAGTAAGCGCTGGCCTTAATGACCAGCGCTTATTCTTAAGTTCTTAACCTTCGTTACCGTCAACGCCTAAGCCACGATAGTTTGCAATCAACTGTTTCCAGTCTGTGCCCATCACGCTGTCTTTTACCTTTGAGGCAAGGCTGCTGCCAACATGAGAGAGAATGCCATGAATAATCGTCTTCAGGCCTTGTCTACCCATGATGAGTGCAGAGCGAGACCATGAGTAGTTTTTATTGCTATTGCGTGGGTCTCTGTGCCATGCCAATTCTTCTACCGCTTTTTGTTCCTTTATATGTCGAGCATATTGAGCATACAAATGTGTTTCTAGCGGTGAATCTGATAACGTGTGAAACACGGGTGCTAGTGGTACCAGTAGTGCTTCTCCAAGATTTGCAAGAAGTGAGCGCTGAGTGAAGTTAATCCCTTGAAAGCGCCATGAAAAGGCAATTGAGGTATCAGGGGTAAGTCCAGCATCATATTGAAGTTTGGCGTTGGCAATCATATCAATGATTCTATCACCACTGAACCCTTCGGTTGCTGCAACGAGTGTTTCAAAGAACCGTGGACTGATTGCGCCTTTTTCACCGCTTTGCACAGGAATGCCAAGTTTATTACAGTATTTTGTCATAATACGCTTTCTTGATGCAGCAGATGGTAAGGGTACCTTAATAATAATACATCTTCTTCTAAAGGCATCATCTATCTGATCAAGGTGATTAGTGGTGAAGATGGTCCAGGCATTCGTATTATGCCTTCGCTGATCAATGGCTGTTTGGAACGCACGTACCGTGCGAACATCTTCTTGTGTGCTTCCCTGTGGACCTGTTTTACTTGTGGTACCGTCAACTTCGTCAATGAAGGCAATAGCTTTGCCTCGTGCATCAACTTCTGCAAAAAAGGCATCAATTTTTGCTTTACCAGATCCTTGATAGGCTGTTCTAAAGTCTCCACCACCAGCATAGACTACATCCCAACCACACATACGTGGCAATACTTGAGCAATAGTTGACTTACCGGTTCCTGGAGGGCCATGCAAGATAATGCAGTTTTTAATGCGGCTACTTGCATCATTGGTATTCAATGCAGGATGCTTCATCATATGCATGATTACCTGCAATTCATTTGGGATCTTACCCCCAAACAAATCTTCTAACGTTTCAAGCTCTTCAAGAGGTATATGAGCTAGCGGTGCATCATAGTTAATCTTTTCGTCCTCATCTTCCTTGGTATGCTGTTGTCCCACAAGAACCGGTGCTGAATCCTTGAGTCCTTTGTTAAGAGCATACTTTAGCTTTCTTACAAGAGGGGCGTTCATACGGGATTCATTAGTTGGATCAGTTATAATGAGCTGTATACTGTTATGAGACGTATGAAGGTTAATGGTGTACCGAGAGCCTTGTTCGGTCTGTAAGAGAAGCATAACATCAAGAGGTGTTTTTTGTACTTTTATAGTCTGGGTAAGCTGTTGAAAAAGCTTAAGATTATCATTGGCTGTTTCATCAATTAGTATGAGTTTTGGTTGGGTAGCTGATTGTTTAAATACTACTGATGGATTCTTGGTTTCATGGATAGAAAGAGCATACAAATCACGGTCAGTGCAAAAGCTTGGTAAACCAACAGCTTCTTGACCATAATCATTAGTAGCTACTACGGTACCATGGTTAGTCAGTAGGTACTTATTACCTTCTTTATGTACCTGTAAGGCAATATCTTTAAGCCTAGCCGTTTTATCAAATTCTTCCTGGCTTAGTAGTGAGCCAAACAGTGTTTCTATTAGTTCAAAAAGCTCTTTTTTTGAGAGAATATAGAGCTCTCGTTGAGCAATATAGGCACCTATATGAGGCGCCATTCCATGAATAAGTTTGCGCATCGTTTTTGCTTCAGGCTCTTCATTTGAAGGAAACTGAACAACAGAACCATCACTCAAAGAATAGTGGACACAATCAGGGCAGATATCTTCAGCTGGTACCACCGTGCCGCCAGCAAGACTTTTAAGAAGCATATCATGGATGAAATTTGCTACGAGCTCCATAGGACGAAATGTCGCCAAATTTTTACTCCAAGGTGCTTCTGGGGTACCATAGAGTGCTTCTTCATACCGAGTAGATTGTAGCTCTTGTTCTAATGATGTTGTATTGTCTTTTTGTGCATGCACAACAAATCCGTTTTTTAGGGCTGCAATGCTGTTAAAAGGTGCTTCAGAAGAGACTACCGGATATTGGCTATATGAAATGGCATACATGCCAGCTTTACTCTTCTCGTAGACTGGTTCAGTTATGAGTTGTGTTGAAAGGGGGGTATTGACAGGGCCGTCAAGCTGAGGTGGTGTGTCAAACTTGGCTGATAACGAGCCAGCTAAAAGCCCTAACAATGAAAGATACAGATAATTTTTCATAGTAGAAATCCTTATACATAGTTTTATTATTATATTTATTTTATCACAGAACTTGCTGGTTGAAAAAAGGGTCTACAATTGATCATACCTGCTTTTTAAGTAGCTCAAGAAAAAAGCATACAAACTGTTGACTTTGCTACCAGTAAGTTGGTATAACAGCTATAAAGAAAGATATTCTTAACAACAAACCAAAAGGGAGAACATCATGTTAAGACAGTATATAGCAGTATCACTTCTCGTTGCCTCAGGACTTTATGGGCGCGACGTTTCACAAGATCATATTCAAGGTGCCTTAGTTGGTGCTGCGTTGGGAGATGCGCTTGCTCGCGTAACAACACCGCTTGATACCATTTATGAAATTGATTACGTCTATGGCGATAAAGGTATCGCTACCGTTGATCATTATGTGGAAAGTGACTGGGCAACCGATAGCGCGCAGAACACCATTGCTCCATATGCGAGTAATACTGTGCTCAGTTTATTGACTCTTGATGTTCTTGCGCACGCACGAATGAAAGGCGGTTCTAAAGAACGCATGGCTGATTCAATTGCTCAAGGACTTGTCAGCGCGCTAGGCAATGATTATCGTAGCTGGGATCCTCTGTTTGATAAACGGTATTATACGACTGAAATGCTTCAGCGTGCAGCTCAAGTAACAGAGCGTAAGAATCGTAGTGCTCAAGAGACACCATGGTGGACTGATGGCAGTGAAGATGCTCTTGAGCAAGAACTATTAGAACAAGAAACAGATGCAGGAGCTCTTTCACGAGCATGGCCTGTTGCTTTAGTGTACGCTGACAGTCCATCTACTGCCCGTTATTATACTGATTATCTTACCACTATTACTCACCGCCATGCCAGTGCTCGAGCTGCAGGATCTGCCTTAGTTACCGGCATGATGCAGGCTCTAGAAGGGGCTTCTTTACAAGAAATAGTAAACAAGATGGTTGATGCGGCAGAAAAGTTTGATCGTATTGAACGCCGTCAAAAACGTAAATCTCGTAAGCTATGGGCTCGTCGTCATTTTAATTCAGAAGCTGTCGCAGGAGATCGTATGCTGTCAAGTGATATGATTCGGTTTGCCGCTAAAGCGGTAGAAGATGGTATTTCTCCAAAAGAGTTTTTAGGCGATACCAGTAAAAAGAAGGATAATCGTCGTTCTTTCCGTGGCTATCTGCTCGGTTATAACGCTGACGAAGCAGTAGCGGCTGCAGTATACCTCTTGCTGAGAAACCCTCATGACTTTAAAGCACTTGTTGAAGAAGGATCTCTTGCTGGCGGTAATGCTGCCCTGATTACGTCATTAGCAGGAGCACTCTTTGGAGCCTATAATGGACTTGCGGCATTGAAAGAACAAGGTTATGAATACGATATGAGCTTACTAGAGGACTTCAATGGTATAGTATCTCGTAGTGATCTCGTTGAGCAGAGTTTGCGAACACCTGCAGTTTTTATTACAACCAATGATGCGCAGCGTGACTTTGAAGAAAGTATTGAAGCATATCATCATGAACTACGCTTGCATACATGGAGTACTGCACGCAAAGCAATCATTGCTGGATTAGTAGCAACTGGTGTTGCTACCTGGTATTTCTGGCCACAGATTAAACCTCATTATGATAGATATGTTGCGCCGTATGTGCATGCCGTTGATAGTAAATTAGGTGCTGTAGTAAGATACGTTACCGGATTGTTTAAGCCTGCTAAGCAAGCATAAATAAGAAACATTTCAATAAAGATGACTAAAGATGCTGTCTTTAGTCATCTTTATTGTTTATAGGTTCTTGTGATAAAAAGGGAATAACAGAATCTGGATTAAGTGAAAGAGAACTGATGCCATGCTCGATAACAAGATTAGCAATTTCAGGAAAGTCGCTTGGTGCCTGGCCACAGATGCCAATAGGTACGTTACATTCCTTAGCCTTATCAAGGGCCATGATCAGTATTTTTTTTACAGCAGGATCCCGTTCATTAAAGAGCTCTGACAATTGAGCCGAATCTCGATCAACTGCCAGGGTAAACTGGGTAAGGTCATTTGATCCAATGGAGAACCCATCAAAGGTTTTACTAAACTCTTCAAGAAGAATCACATTAGAAGGTATTTCACACATCATATGAATTTCAAGTCCATCGTTTCCTCGCTTAAGACCATGTTCTTCAAGGGCAGCCATGGTGCAGCCAGCTTCATACAGGTTACGTACAAAGGGTATTAACAGCTTTATGTTTTTTAAGCCCATATCGTTACGGGCCTTTCTAATAGCTTCACATTCTAGAGCAAAAGCTGGGGCATATTCAGGATCACAGTAACGTACTGCTCCTCTAAATCCAAGCATAGGGTTTTCTTCAATAGGCTCAAAAACATCGCCAGCAAGTAGATTGCGATATTCATTGCTCTTAAAGTCTGACATCCTTACCATGACTGATCGAGGATAAAAGGATGCGGCAATTCTTCCTATGCCCATTGCAAGGGTATCAATAAAGAAGGCTCGAGAGTCATTATTAAATGGCATGCTCATTGTTTCAATAATTTTTTTAGTACGAGGATCTGTTATGCGACTTGGTTGACAGATTGCCATGGGGTGTACCTTAATTGAGTTAGTAATAATAAACTCAACGCGTGCAAGGCCAACACCGGATACGGGTAAGAATTGTAATTTATAGGCACGATCTGGATCAGCAATATTGAGTTTGATAGGAACGCGTGGCTTAGGAAGTCGATCGAGAATCGTTTTTTTAATGTCATAGTCAAGCTTACCTTCATAAACATAGCCTACTGCACCTTGACTTGCATCAACGGTGATATTATTTCCTGTCTTGATAAGGGATGTAGCATTCGAGGTTCCTACAATAGCCGGTATACCAAGCTCTCTACTTACGATTGCCGCATGACACGTTCGTCCGCCTTTATCGGTAACGATAGCAGATGCTTTCTTCATAAGAGGAACCCAATCAGGGTCTGTCATCGAGGTAACAAGAATATCTCCCTCTTTAAACAAAGCATATTCATGAATGCTTGAAAGAACACGCGCTTTGCCTGAGGCAATTTTCTGGCCGATGCTGAGACCGGTGGTAATGCTTTTGCCAGGATATGGCCCCTTTAATTGATAGGTGATGAGGGTATCTTTCCATGGGTGCTGACTATATACTGTTTCTGGTCGCGCCTGGAGGATATAGAGGTGGCCATCAAGACCATCTTTTGCCCATTCGATATCCATGGGCGTCCATGTTCCCTTAAGTTCAGTGTAGTGATCTTCAATGATAACGGTCTGGCGAGCGAGCTCTAAAATTTCGTCATCTGAAAGTGAAAACGTATGTTGTTCACGGTAACTTACTGGAAGGTTTTCAAGAGGATAGGATTTTCCTTCGGTATATACCAGCTTAAGCTCTTTTGAGCCAAGAAATTTTTTTATAATGGGGCGGTAGCCTTCTTTAAGCGTTTGCTTATGTACATGAAATTCATCAGGATTAACAACACCTTTCACAATATTTTCACCAAGACCATATGATGAGGTAATAACTACAACATTCTTAAAGCCGGTATCAGTATCAAGAGAAAAACATACTCCTGAGCTTGCTTTATCTGAGCGAACCATTTTTTGTACCCCTACAGAAAGGCCCACCTTAAAATGATCAAATCCTTGTTTAATACGATATACGATCGCACGATCGGTAAATAAAGAAGCCATACATCTTTTTGTGGCATCAAGTAACTGCTGTTCACCACAAATGTTAAGGTAGGTTTCCTGTTGTCCTGCGAATGAAGCATGGGGCAAATCTTCAGCCGTAGCTGATGAACGTACGGCAACATCCACATTATCTACATGGTACTC
This sequence comes from uncultured bacterium, assembly GCA_963711045.1. Classification (GTDB taxonomy): domain Bacteria; phylum Babelota; class Babeliae; order Babelales; family Babelaceae; genus PRDV01. The sequence continues at coordinate 6,552 of CAVQCM010000002.1, forward strand.
AGATGATAATTGTTCATAGGCACGACGTATTTCTGTGACAAGGTCTTCTGGTAAGGGGGCTTCATACATGACGTCTCGAAGAGCCTTGCCTACTCGTTGTACTGTTGGAATATCTGAATTGTTCTTCAGCGGTTCCATGATTTTTTTCATCTCAGGAATGAGATTATTCTCCTGAAGATGATGCCAATATCCTTTGACAGTTATTGCAAAGCCAAGAGGAATACGGATATCTCCTACTTGTTGTAATTGCTGTATCATTTCTCCTAAAGACGCATTCTTACCACCCACTAACGGGAGGTCCTTCATTGAAAGATTGCTAAGAAGACGTATATAGGTCATGAGTAGTTATCCTGAATCATTTTGGCAGGATTATACAAGAATGACTGCGGCGTATCAAGGTCAGCAAGAAAGGTTTTTAATGCAGGTCCAAGCTCAGGATCTTGCAAACTTGTGCTTATTACTGCTTTTATCCAACCAAGGTGGGTGCCGATATCATAGCGAGTGCCTTGTACTTTGTACGCAAGAACTCGTTCATTGCCCAGAAGCATATTGCTTATTGCTTCTGAAAGGTCTACCTGTTCCTCTGAGGTGACCATAGAATCAAGAGTATGCATAATTTTTGATGTGAGAACATATCGTCCTACGACTGCCAAGGAACTAGGTGCATTTTTTACTGAAGGCTTTTCAATGATATTGGCAACTTGAAAGAGATTGGGTGTAATGGTTTTCTTTACATTAATGACGCCATAGCAAGGCAAGCACTCAGTGGGAACTTCTTGTACGGCAATAACTGAAGCACGTTCTTGGCGAGCGATACGCATAAGTTGTCCAAGAGCAGGTTGCTTGCCAAATAATAGATCATCAGGAAGTGCGACCCCAAAAAATTCTTTTTGCGCTATACAATGGCGCGCAAGCCAGACTGCATAGCCAAGACCTCGTTGCTCATGTTGTGTTAGCGAAGCCAGAGAGATCTGTTTACTGAGTTTATTTAGCGCTTCAAGATAGCCAGCCGGGTCCTCTGCGGGTACTTGATCAAAATGACCCATGAGAGAATGTTCTCCAGGAGCATTAACCAGATAAAGCTGAGAAAGATCAGAAGCGATAGCTTCTTCGACAATATGCTGCAAGGCAGGTTTGCGTAAAATGGGAAGCATTTGACGTGGTACCGATTTACTAAATGGTAAAAAACGGGTCGATATGCCCGCCGCGGGGACAATAACTTTCGAGATATCCATACATTGTATCCTTCTTAAAATTGCTTCAAAAATCCTAATTTGTTTGCGTGAAGTAATCGTATATCGGTTATACCATATTTAAGCATTACCAGTCGTGTCAGACCAAAGCCAAAGGCAAATCCGCTATATTCTTCTGGATCAAGATTGCAGGCCTTCAATACATTAGGATGGGTTAATCCAGCCCCACAGATTTCAATCCATTTTGTCCTGCCACATACCGAGCACCCGTTTTTGCAAAATGGGCACGTCATATCTATTTCAACACCTGGCTCAACAAAGGGGAAATAACTTGATCGTAGCTGTAATGATAGGTCCTTTTTTTCAAAGAACGTTTGAAGAAATTCTTTCATTGTTGCTATCAATTGTGCTAACGAAACATTCTTATCAACATAGAGTCCTTCGAGTTGCATAAACATAAAATCATGCGACGCATCGGTTGCTTCATTTCTGTAAGCTCTTCCAGGAACTACAATGGCAATGGGTGGCTTTCGCGACATCATAGTTTGAATTTCAACGGAGGAGGTATGCGTTCTCATGACATAGCCAGGCATCGTTAGCCAGAATGTATCTTGCATATCTCGTGCTGGATGATCAGAAGGTATATTGAGTGCATCAAAATTATAAAATTCTGTCTCAACTTCAGGACCATCAACAACATCAAAGCCCATACTTAAGAAAATGTCTTCTACTTGTTCAATAATATGTGTATAAGGATGAAGTGATCCTTGCAATTGAAAAGGGGTATAGGCAGTAACATCAAAATATTGGGTACGCAACGTTTCAGCGGCACGCCGTTCTTGCTTAAACTGTTCGTCTTTTTCTTGATAGGCAGCCAGGAGTTCTTTTTTTAAGCTATTGATGAGTGGACCCATAACTTTTTTTTGTTCAAGGTCAAGCGTTTTGAGTCTGTCTACAATATCACCTAAGAGCCCTTGACGGCTCAGATGTTTAATTCTGAACGCCTCAAGATCCTGTGGACTTTTTACCAAGTGTAGTTCTTCAAGGTAATCAGCCTGATACTGGGAAATATGTTCTCTAATTGTACTCATAGTATTATTGTCAGTATAAATTATCAAGCATCCTAATCGTAACAGAGCATTGCCTACTTGGCAACTTAAACGTTGACAAATTAACCTGAAGCGGTAACCTAGTAACTAAGTTGCCGAGGTAGCTCAGTGGTAGAGCAGAAGCCTGAAGAGCTTCGTGTCGATGGTTCGATTCCGTCTCTCGGCACCAAAATCTAAAAAAAAGATCTCCTGCAAAACAGGAGATCTTTTTTAAAAGGGGAAGGTGAAGGGTTCTTCTAACCTTATTTCCCTTTAGCTACAGTTTTAACGGCATCGAGGGCAGCCCCAAAGACAATTACAATCATAACTATATCGATAATCTTCATAGCATTCTTCGTACCCAAAAAAGCCATAAGTTGTTGAGCCAGTCAATGCTGCTGCAATCATTATAAGGGTAATCAATTTTTTCATCACATTCTCCTTTTGTACTACTTCTATTTTCAGTCTAGCATTAAACTTTTCTATTTGTCAATACTTTGTTTGCGTTACTGATACATGGGAGGGCCCACCTTTGGTGGGCCTCAGTAGTCTTAACAGCTTGGGCAAGTATCCCATGCATCAACACAACTATCGCAATCGTCATACGAATAGGTGCTACACGTATCACATGTTCTTGAGCACGTATCACACGCATCGGCGTAGTAACGATGACGTGCAACAGCGGTTGAACCAATAGCAGCTACAGCAAATAATGCGAGAGCAAATAATTTCTTCATAATATTATCCTCATGTTTGTGGGTTTCTATTGTTATCACTTATAGTCTAATTCTACCTAAATAGTTTTCTATTTGTTAATAGCTTACCTAAAAGAAGAAGGATAAAGGGTGGAATGACGTCCCTTTATCCTTTCTATCAGCTGTATTAACTGTCTTTCTTAGATGATTTCTTGTACCGTATTTCCTACTGGGGTGACGGCAGCTTCTTCTGCTTCTTCTACTGCTGATTCAGGTTCTACTGGTGGTTCGTAACCAGTTTCATATTCAATATCGCCGGTTGTTGGGCAGCAAGCTGGCTTTGGGCGGCAATATCTGCGTTTTGGGCAGCAAGTACGACGTTTTCGTGGCGCTGGTCCATTGCAGTTTCTCCAACGACCCGCTCGTCTACAGTTCCTGCGTTCACAGCAACCATTATCTCTCCAGCGGCGTCCTCGCCGCGATGTACCATTTGCACAGCAAGTGCTATTTCTCCATCGACGAACAAGGTGTTTGTCACCATTGGTGCAACAGTTTTTCCAACGACGAACACGATGATATTTGCGTGGCTCGCAGCATGCACGACGAGAAGGTCGAGGGCAGCAGGCAGGACGTCGAGCAGGACAACAGGCATCAGCATTGTTGTTTGCATAGGTTACTGTATCAGCACCAAAGGCATTACCTTGAACGGCAAGCAGTAGCAAAGCGATTAGTTTCTTTTTCATTATTTCCCCTTTTAAAAGACTCACTTCATTTATGTCTACACTTTTAGCTTACAATAGAATTGATTAGAAAATCAATGGTTTAAAATATTTCTTATTGGGATGGTGTTGAAAAGCTGGTAGGTTTATTCAATGATTCATAGGCAGTATGCACGATTTGTTTGAGGGCTTGATAGGAAAGGGCGGCAGCCCCTTTTCGGCAATAGACCAGCATATCAATCGATTTTGCGTCCCAGCCTTCTTCGTGAAAGAGTGCCTTTAAACGACGTCGAAGGAGATTCCTTTGGGGAGCATTGCCAACTTTTTTAGGGGTAACTACAAGAATACGTCCCTGAGGGGACGCTTCTTGTGTTTTTTTTAAAAGGCGGATATCAAGTTCATCCTGTCGATGTACTAATAGGGCCTTTCTAAAGAGTGTTTTTCGTTCAGAACTGGTGAATTTACGCATGCACGGCGAGTCGCTTCCTACCTTTTGCTCGACGGCGGTTGATGATTTTCCTGCCATCTTTGGTAGACATACGATATCTGAAGCCGTGTTTTTTGTTTCTTTTGCGTCTTTTTAACTTAAATGTGATAGACATGATCAATCCTCAATAATATACAGGTACCTATTTCTTAGTGTAGTCTATTATGAAATTATTTCAATATAAGAAAAGTGATTAACATAGGGATTCGTTAACCTTCTAATCTTGAAAGGGTTATTGTTAGTATTGAATAATTTGAAATCTTCGTAAATGCTTAATCTTAGTAATAGATAGAAAGAAGTCCGAAATGTTAGATGTGTTTAAGATCGAATCCCAGCAAGTGGGCAACTTATACTACCCTCAATTATTACTTGTTCCGTTCACCTGCTGGAGATGGACAGGAACCGCCTTCAGGAAGTTGTACGGGACATAGTCATATGGATTGTCTGCATACTTATAACCTGCAGGATTTCTTGCGGATACATAGGCTGCTGTTTGTGAAGCAAATGCATCTACTGGTAGTAGGATCACTAAATGGACATTATTGATTGTTTGCGCGATCAACCCATTGTTTCAATACATCTTGTACATTCGAAATGAAGTATCCTTGGACATCGTTCAGAAGAACATCAAAGAAATACTCAGCCGCTACGTTGCAGATTGCAACATATACCTCGCTCACTTTTAGCATGCTTCATGATGCTTCATGCTTTCTTTTGCTGTTTCATACCGTCTATGATACTATTAATGCACATAGTGATATGAATATATTTTTTACCGGAGCAATCATGATGCAACATACTTATCTCATGTGTATGGCACTCGTTAGTACAGGATCTTTTCATTATTGTTGTTCAATGCAGAAGGGTGCTCTTAAAGATGTGCCTCGGAAGCAACAGGAAGCAGTCATCAAACAATTTGTGCAGCAGGCAAAGAATGATGAAGCCCAGCGGGCTGCAAAAAAGGCAGCAGGCAAATCGACAGCTGAAGTGCCTACCTGGCGAGAACATTTTGCGGTAGAAGCTGAGCTGTATGTAAGAAGGCTTAAAGCTTATGAAGCTAAAAAGGGTACTGTGCCAGCACAATTACACCCGTATACTATTGTGTATATACCACATAGACAAGGTTTTTTTACGTTACGCTTACTTGATTGTTCTCCAAATTGTAATCCTCATCTACAACAAATATTGACTGACTTTATCGATACAAAAGTTAAACGTGAATCTAAACCATGCAAAGGTGTACGAGCAGATATATACAAAGAAGAAGATCCTGAGGTAGTACAAGAAATACTTGCAACAGAATGTCGGGAATATATAACAACGATGAATAATGCTCGCAAGGTAGTGCTGTTTGCTTTAGACAAAGTGGGGGTTATGGGCCTTGATGATGATACTCTACTGGAAGAGCTAGAAAGGCTTGCTCATGATAAAAAGGAGATAGCATTGCGTTTACTTCGTACCCTCTATGAATTGCCACCATTTGTTTCAGCAGAAGATATTCAAAAACTCCTTATGATGATTGAGCACGGCAAGTTGGTAAAGGCTCAAGGTAAACGAGAACTAAGAATCTGTTCCTTTAAAGGTATTATCCCTGATCAAGAAGTGTTATCAAGTAGTAAGCTTATTAAGTAATTGCTGATCAACGAGTAGTCTAGGTAATATTCTGTTCTTTTAAGTATCTTTCAGCATCGAGTGCTGCTGCACAACCGGTTCCAGCGGCAGTGATTGCTTGGCGATATCTATGATCAGCTACATCACCGGCGGCAAATACGCCAGGTACTGAGGTAACGGTTGTATCTTGTACTGTTAGGTAGCCATAGTCATTCATTGCTAGTTGACCTTTAAAAAGGTGGGTATTGGGAGTGAGTCCAATGGCAACAAATACACCTGCGGTAGCTAGATGTGTTGTTTTGTGGGTATTTTGATTGGTAACCGTTACACCAGTGACTTTTTTGCCATCACCTTCGATGGCAGTGACAGTGCTGTTATAGATGATGGTAATGTCCTGGTTATTTACGACGCGTTCTTTCATTGCTTGCGAAGCGGTTAGTTCTGGAAGTATATGGATAATAGTGATCTTATTGGTAAAATTAGTGAGAAATGAGGCAATTTCCATGGCCGTATCACCGCCACCAATGACCACCACTTCTTTATCTTTATAAAAAGCGCCATCACATACAGCGCACGTTGTTACTCCTTTGCCCCAATAGGTATCTTCGCCGGGACATTGTAGGCGCTTAGGTTTTGCACCAGTTGCAATAATGAGCGCATGAGTATGGAGCTCTTTTTCTCCACGGGTAGTAAGTACAAAAGGGCGACGAGAAAGATCTACCTTAGTAATGGTATCACTGAGAAAGCGAGCATTATAATGTTCGGCATGATCTCTCATACGCTTCATGAGAGCTGGTCCCATTATATGAATATCTCCTGGCCAGTTTTCTACCGCGGTAGTAGTCATGAGTTGACCTCCTGGTTCGTAGCCGTCTATGATGAGAGGCGACAAATCAGCACGACCCGCATATACACCAGCAGTAAGACCGGCAGGGCCAGATCCTATAATAATTATATTTTCGGTTGTCATAGTTTAGGCTTTCTGAGTATCTCATGTAGTACATGATTTAATGCTTTTTCACGTAAACAATATTTCTTCAGCAGCGCCGTAGGTAAAGCACTTTCATGACCTTGAGCTCGTGCAGACGGCATCACGAAGTAGATGAAATCTTTGGTACGGGGTCGCTTGAGAAGATTAAGATACCCACAAATATCTTTTGAGTCAACCGAAAGACCTTCTTGATAAGCAATGGTATCAATGATAATAGCTTCTTTGAGCTGCTTCTGTGCAAGACCTGTTACCATTTCGTAAAAATCATCCCGTCCCTTATAGACAAGGTAATTAGGACTTGCTTGAATGGCCGCAAGAACCATTTGTTCTTGAAGACTGAGTAAATGCTGCGGGACTGTAATGTCATAGTATTTATGAAGATGACTAAAGGCAGCTTCAATGCTTTCACGTCGCTGAGTTATATCTTTTCGTGTCGAAAATACTTCTACGAGTTTTGTGTGAATCTCATGAGGATCCGTAAGCTTAAAATGATGACTAAAGTGGTCCAAACAGAAGTAGGCACCGGGTAAGCGATGCTTAATCTTAACCATAAAGACATAGGAAATATCATTGGTATCACATATCGATTCTTGCAAAAAGGGATTATTTGAAAGAAAGGTGTCACCAACTTTTTTGCCAATGAAGAGCTCCTGTAAGGCCTTATCATCTTCACCAGGGGCGATGCGAACCCACAGGTCGCTGCTATAACCTGGAATCAGATCATGTTCTTCTTCATTGAGCAAAGATATTTCAAAGTTGATCCAGTCTTCAGTTTCAATAGTATCTGCCGTACTTTTCTTTTTGAGCTTCAGCTCTTGATCCATAAAGAGATCTACTTGCCGATCAAGATCTTTGTAGTTTTTTCGGCGAGCTGGTTTTACTTTTATGAGTTTCCACGGCTGTTCTTGTGCAAAGCGTGCATTAGAAAGTCGAAATACAAACTCTGCGTTTCCCTCTGATTGCAGCTTTATATCTATAAGATCAGGATCCCCAATGACAACAAGCTTCTTTTTATCAAGAGATTCATATAATAAATGGACCACACAGTGGCTAAATAAAACTTCTTTGATATGCTCAAGAATATGTGTCTTATAATTTTGTTCAATATAGTGTACCGAGGTATCACCTTTATTAAACCCTGGAATTTTTAATTGTTTTTGTCGAGAATGGACCGCTTCATTGTACAATGCATGTACGTATTCTTTTCCAACGATAACGGTCGCTTTTTGCCTATCAGGTTGCTCTTCAATAACTGAGAACCCAAAGTCTCCCCCTTGGTCAATCATGACACTCATCCTTTTTTTTGGTGCAAGAGGAGGGACTTGAACCCCCACCCCTTTCGGGACTGGATCCTAAATCCAGCGCGTCTGCCAATTTCGCCACTCTTGCGTTTTTTAATGCTTCTATACTCTCGTTTCTTATTACAGAAACTTTTTACAGTATAGCACAGGTCTTTGCCCATGAGAAGTCTCAAGTTAGAAGATCTTACTTTTTCTGTGATCTATAACTTTCCATGAGTGCCTTGTAGTTTGGCTCATGACGAATAAGAAGCTCACCAAAGCCTTCTATATCATTGCGCCAATCTCTTTGGAGTTCTGAGGCAATACTAAACCAGTTTACCAGCTGAGCGCCAGCTTGACTCATTCTCAGTAGAGCTACATCTCTAATAGCCGTGCTTGTAGTGCCAGAAGCATCACAACAAACAAATACATCATATCCAGCTTCTATGGCTGATAGAGCGGGAAAGGCAACGCATACATCGGTGACAATGCCGGCCATAATAAGCTGTTTTTTGCCGGTAGCCCTGATGGCCGTGACAAACTCGTCATTGTCCCAAGCATTTATTTGGCCTGGGCGCGCAATAAACTTTGCCGTTGGCAGCAGATGAGTAAGCTCTGGAACGGCAGGGCCATTTGGTCCTTCTTCAAAACTAGTGGTAATAATAGTTGGCAGATTAAAATACTGCGCGATATCAGCTAGGGCGAGTACATTATTCTTAAATTCGCTGGGGCTATAGTCATGTACCAGGCTTATCAAGCCAGTCTGATGATCAATAAACAAGACGACAGCATTGTCTTTATCTAATCGGTGATACTTCATACTTCTCCTTCATGGTTTGAAGTAGTATATCACATTGGGAGAAGGTAATTCAATAGTTTGGACTATGAGGCTTCTGATAGCAGAAGCCTCATGGTAAGTCTTGCCTTTGATTAGATTGAAGTGATATCTTTTTCTTTTCTATCACTGATGGCATCACATTTTCTGATTATTTCATCAGTTGCCTTTTGTAATTCATCTTTTAAGCGGCGAGCATAATCTTCAGAGACTTGCTTATTCTTTTCCATAGTTCGTATTTGGTTAAGCACTTCATTACGAACATTTCTAATCGCTACGCGGGTAAGTTCATGTTTTTTCTTAAGGACCTTTACCAGTTCATCGCGCTGATTGCTGCTCATTTTTGGAAGAGGAATCCTAATAATGTTACCATCATTTACTGGTGAGAGTGCTAAGTCTGACTGGGATAGCGCCTTTTCTATAGCGGGAATGTTTTCCTTATCCCAGGGCTGAACCATCAAAAGGGCCGCTTCTGGAGCAGAAATAGAGGCGATTTCTTTTAAGGGCATGGTAGTGCCATAGGCATAGGCTTTTATATCTTCTATCATCGAAGGATGAGCACGTCCAGTACGAATTTTGAGAAGCTCTTTTTCAAAAGCTTCTATCGCATTTTGCATTTCTTTGGTAACACCATCATAAAAGGGCTTTGTGGGGCTACCTTCTACAATTGTTGCTTTAAAGGTCATAATAAATCCTTTTTTGTAGTTAACCTGATACGAGACTGCCATAGGCGGGATCCTTTGCAGCATGTATCAGTGCATTATCACTAAATATATTAAATACTCTTATCGGTAAGTTATGTTCTTGGGCTAACACAAAAGCAGTAGCATCCATAATCCCCAAATCTTTTTCCCGAGCTTGGTGGTAACTTACATGCTTTAACATCTTTGCTGATGGATCTTCATAAGGATCTGCTGAGTAAATACCGTCTACCTTTGTTGCTTTCCATAAAGAAGATGCCTGTATCTGTAATGCACGAATTACCGCGGAGGTATCGGTGCTAAAATAGGGACTTCCTGTACCACCACCAAATATGAGACAACGAGATTCCTTAAGGGCTCGCTGTAATCCTTGTGGAGAGATGGATAACCCAACTTCGGGACACACGATAGCGCTAAACAGGGTAGTTGAGATGCCTGCATGCTCAAAAATATCCTGTATAATCAGCCCATTCATGAGGGTCGCAAGCATGCCTACAGAGTGGCCTGTTTGTTCGGTGATATGAAGCTTTTTACTTTGGCGTGCGCCACGAAAAAAGTTACCACCGCCAATGACGATACCAAAGGTATAATCTTCAAGCTGCTGTAGCTGTGCAGCTATATTCTCAAGAAGGGTTGGCCCATCATCAAGGATGTTACCCGTTAATTTGAGAAGGATACGCATGGTTTTAGGTACCGACTTCAAATCTCACAAATCGTCTAATCTTAATGTTTTCACCCATTTTGGCGATGAGGTCTTTCAACATATCTCCAACTGTGAGCTTGTCGTTTTTAATATACGGTTGATTAAGTAAACAGATTTCTGTGTAGTACTTCTCGAGCTTACCTTCGATAATTTTATCGATGATTTCTGCCGGTTTACCAGCGAGTTGCTCTTTATAGATAGCTCGCTCTTTTTCGATTAATGCTGGATCAACATCGGTTGATTCTATACATACCGGCCTAAATGCTGCAATTTGCATAGCAACATTTTGTGCAAAGGCAGCCATGTCTTCAGTTCGGGCTACAAAGTCTGTTTCACAGTTGAGCTCAACAAGAACACCAATAGTATTGCCGGGGTGAATATAGGCATGTACGAGGCCTTCAGAGGTTTTCTTACCAGCCCGTTTTTCAGCAAGAAGGGCACCTTTTTTACGAAGGAGCTCAATTGCTTTTTCTATATCGCCACCAGTTTCAGTAAGGGCCTTTTTACAGTCCATCATACCTATACCGGTTCTTTCACGTAATCGTTGAATTAATTCTAATGTTACATCTGCCATAAACGCTCCTTGGTTTGGCATAAACTGTATATTTCTCTCTAGTGTGCCAAAAAGTCGCGCATTGCGCAAATTAGGTATGTTTTTTTACGAGGTCTATATATGGCATACGTTTATCCTCAGGTAGGCTACGTAAATCCATTTCGAGGTCGTTTCTTGAGTCAGGTTGTTTAGCAAGAATTTTTTTGGCAAGCGTAAGGTTGCGATTTCTGATAATTTGATAGAGATACTTTTCTGGGACAGTAAGATGAGGAATTTGTAATAAGAGCTCGACAGTACTTGAGTCTTTAGTGAGTGTTCTCCATGAAGCATCACTCATCTGTGTAGCTTCAATATCAGTATCTTCTACAAGGAAGGTAATAACGCGGATTCGTAACTCTTTATTCTGAATGTGCATTATTTCTTCTAAGATAGCGGAATTTTTTCTATGATCGGTTAATTTGAATGAAACTTTCCCTTTTAGTTCTTTAAGAGCGGTGAGATTGCCGGATTTTACGGCATCAATCATTTTATAGGCTTGACTCATTGTTGGTCTTGGAAGTGCCCGGGAGAGTGCCTTAGAAGATTGCTTCATACAAAAGATGGGAGCCGATATGAGTGTGCAAAAAAGTAATTTGTAGAGCATTGATAGTTCCTTCTTCAGTTAGATGTTCATAGCTTAAAAAAGTTTGCCACCTTTTTAGGTGTTTGACAAGCAAGTGTCTTTTGACGTGCAGGCCAGTTAGCGTAGTATTGTATTTGCTGGTATTTTTTATATTTACAAGAGGAACTACTACTATGATGGTGTTTGATGGAAATTCTCCTCTAATTGGCGTTGAAATATACTAGATATATGCTACAATAGAAAATATGCTTTAAAAGCGTTATTTTTCCATATAAAGGACTGCTATGGCACAGAAAAACAAAGTAGATGCTCGTTATGCAATTATTGAGACGGGTGGTAAACAATACCAAGCACTTGAAGGCAAGACGTTAGGTATCGAAAAGCTTGACATGAATGAAGGTGATTCAGTAACCTTTGAGAAGGTATTATTAAGAAAAGATGGTAATGACGTACATATTGGTCAGCCATTTCTTACTATGCCAGTTAAAGCTAAGGTATTAAAGCACATTCGCGGGCCTAAACTTACGGTATTTAAGTTTAAACGTCGCAAGAAATATATGCGTAAAAAGGGTCATAGACAACCGATTACCGTGGTGCGCATAGAATCCATCTAAATGGGGGAGCACGTACATGAAGGGAGTAGTAGCAGCAATGCTCATTGCAGGCAGTCTGTCTGCGCATAATAAGTCAACAGAATCGCTAGAATCTCTTTTTGAGGGTAAGCCCTCAAGAGGTTCTGCTGCGTCTTTATATAGGTTTATTGATTTGAATATGCTTTTTGAAGAGTTTCCTGAGGCAGGAAAAGACTTTAAAAAGCTTTCTCAAGAGGATAAAGATAAAATTATTGAGTCGGTAGATCTGTTTAATGAGGCTTTTAGTGAGGCCTTTGGTGAGATTCTTGCTTCATTAGATGAAGAAGAGCCACCGGTATAATGAATGAACATCTACGAGAAGCGCTTCCTCGTTTTACCTAGCATTTTATGTTAGAAATCTTTCTTCTGTCCATAAAATTCTTATAGAAATGTCATAGTATGCTTATGCTTGAGGTAGTTTTCGAGCATTTTTAGTTCAGCTAGAAACTATTTGATAGTAAAAACTATGGATTTTTATACAAAAAGTATCGTATACTGATAATGAGGGTCATATAAAAGGAAGTAAGATGAAGTATCTCATATACAGTCTCATACTTAGTTATGTAGCGTGCGGTGTCCTCAATGGCGGTAATTCTCAAGCAAATGCCGTATTAGTAGATGCGCAAGGAAGAATTCTCACGGCTGGACTGGCTAATAATATTACAAGTGTTCCAAGTAACATGCCTGATAGGACCACTGATTTTGCGCTCGCCAGATACTTACCTGATGGATCTTTAGATCCTACTTTCAATCCTACGGGCTTTAATCCTGGCATGATACAATTTGATATTCAGGAGATGTTGCCTCCAGCAATGGCGGTGGTGCTCGAGCCAATTGATGAAGGAATTACTGCATTGGCATTTGATCAGAATAATAAGATTATAGCGGCCGGTTTTGCGAGTGTTGGCTTAAACTCGACTTTTGTAGTTGCCCGTTTTAATGAAGATGGGAGTCTTGATACAACGTTTAATGCCAACGGTCAGTTGGGCACGCTTCCCGGTATTGCGTTTATTACGTTTGGTATGTTAGGTGATGTGGCGACTGGTGTTGCTGTAGATAGCCACAATAGAATTGTTGTTGTTGGTTCATCAGATAATGGCCAGAATATTGACTTAATAGTGATTCGTCTAACAGAAGATGGGATGCTTGATCCAACCTTTAATCCTTTTTCACCGGTGATAGGAAGTCCTGCATTTAATTTTACCGCAATAACAACAGGTCAAGAGACACCATTATTTAGAAGTCCGGGGGTTTTAGTGATGAGAGATATTGACGGCATTCAAAGCTTAACGAATCAAGGTGATCAATCTGCTTCTGCCGTTGTTGTATTGCCAGATGATGCCATTCTGGTTGGGGGAACGCTTGATAATGTGAATTTTACGGTTGCTACTCCCGCATTAAGTACCGATTTTCTTATCGTGAAATTAACGCCAACGGGCCAACTTGATCAAACATTTAATGCACAAAGTTCGACGCCGGGTATTGTAACACTTGATTTCAATACGTTTGATGACGAATCTTTTGCTTTGCGCGTAGATACTAATAATCGCATTGTTATTGGTGGTCTTACCAATAATGCTGATCTTACCAGCTTTGGCTTAGCACGTTATACTCCAAATGGTACCCTTGATACTACGTTCAATGGTGCAGGGCAATCAGAAGGGTCACCTGGTACGGTGATAACGACCATTACGACTGAGGTAAATAACATAGAAGTACAAAGTTCTTTGTCGGTGTTGAGAGGACTTGCTATTCAAGATGACAATAAAATTATCGCTGCAGGCTTTACTGATAATCTTGACAGTCGTTCTTTTGCCACCATACGTTATACCGAAGATGGAGCGTTAGATACTACGTTTAATCCTAATGGTCTTACCCCAGGAGTGGTGATACAAACCATAGAGCCTTCGGAAAACACACAAAATGATACGGCAATAACTGCCGAAAATGAGGGGCTTGGTGTTGCACTTGGCCAAAATAATAGCATCTATACGACTGGTTATTCAAATGATGGCCTTCAAAATAATTTTACGACCATTAATTATCTTGAAACGGGTGCGCTCAATACCGTTTTTAATGCTAATGGAGAGGTGTCTAATCAACCAGGCATTGTAATTACTCCCTTTGGACCACCATTAAGAAGTTTGGGTAATGGTGTTCCTATTGAAGTTACCGAAGATCTTACTGGGGTAAGCCCTATAATTATTGCAGATTTAACCTATCCTCCTTTGCCTTTCGAACCTTATATTTATAAGAGCAGTTTGCAAGCAATTAATGTTGGACAGCGAATGCTTTCAGGCCAAGCATCGCCACACGCTATCATCTCGGTGTTTATTAATGAAGTGCCTGCCGTAACCACATCCGCAAATAAGGCTGGGGTATGGAGTGCTCATTTACCCTTTTTAGCTGATGGTATCTATCAGGCAACTGTAGTAGCTATAGATCCTTTAACGGGCGTATCGTTATCATCTGAACCTGTGTCACTGAGCATAGAACATGTAGCTCCGGAGATTCCTCGTATTATTAGTCCTACACCTGGTCAGCGCCTTACTCGCACTATCAGTACTATTAGGGGTACTGGGCAACCAGGTATGGTTATTTCCATTGTTATTGATGGGAAAGAAGAGCTTGAAACGGCCACCACTTCTGACGGGCAATGGCATATACAAACCTCACTTTCAGATGGTGAGCATACGTTACAAGCGCATGCAATTGACAAAGCTGGTAAGGTAAGTGGCATATCTGAAAAGCTAACCTTTGAGGTTGCTACCAAAAAACGAGTGGCACCTCAGATTATATCACCTCAATCTGGCGCAACCGTAGCAAGCTCTACGATTTTTATTCGAGGAACTGGCCAGCCAAATACTACAATTAACGTTGTCATAAATGGCACCTCTCAAAACGTTACCACTTCCTCAGATGGTATCTGGACAGTGCCTCTTGTTGAACCAACGGGAATGGTTACGGTACAAGCTTTCCATGACGGTCTGCAGTCACAGAAGGTGCGTTTTTCAGTACAAAAGAGTAAGCCCATACATGCTGATAAAGAACATGGAGGGGTGCTTTCAGGAATCTCAGAGCCAGAAAGTCGCATTAGTTTTTATAAAGATAAGAAGTATCTTGGGTCAACTTATGCAAATAAGCAAGGTGCTTGGACGTATACGCCAAAAGGTCTTCCTGAAGGTAAACAGCGTATAAAGCTTCTTGTTGAAGATAAAAAAGGGGCACCCTTGCGGATGATTGAGCAAAATATCTCCCTCTAATGAAGAATGTTCTTAGTTCAGATACATATTAGATAATTTGAATAATTGTGGAATACTTAATGTGAGTAGTACGTCTTATTATATTCATGAAAGCAATTAGCTAACAACAGCATTATTGAGAGAGATCTCAATTTTGTTAGCACCAACTATAATGAGAGGAAACCTGGTATTTCCTGTTTCAAGATTAATCGAACCGCATATCATATAAGGAAGAGAACAGTGGGAAGCAAATGTAAGGGTTATTGTTTGAAATAAGGCATCTTCTTGTTCAGAGCAAATGATAAGCTCATCGGCTTGCTCAAAATAGCATGATTGAAAAAAAAATTGTTTACCAATAAATTTATTGGGAGGCTTGTTAAATATAGTTCTTTTGAACGTTTGATATGCGTTTGTGGTGCCAAAAAAGTTATCACCTATTAGCATGAGCCTGTGTTCTTCGTAAAAAGTAGAGATAAAGGGCAAAATACAAGTGTCATGTACGTCTCCTAATGGAAATGAAGACACTTCAGAGTATACTTCTTTAATAGCCTGAATCATTTCTTTAGAAACTGTTAAGGGACCTATGGTGATATAACCATTATCGGAAAAGAGACATATAGGCGAATCTTCACATGAGACTGTCACTGATTGAACAGGCGAGAGTAGATTCCTTATGCTGGTGCCATTAATAGACACCGTTTCAGGTAAGGCAAAAAGTGGATTATTTAGTAGTGCTGCGACATATAGAGGCCATCGAATGCTTGTATACATAGAATCCTTAAAAAATGGCTTTGAGCTTTTCTTGCAATAGACAATATTGTTCATATTTGTCTTTGTAATCTGGATTAAAGCCCATCGCTAAGCCAATAATACCGGCAACGCTTGCTGCACATCCGACCCATAATGACATCTTCTCTTCTTTAAAATAGCCATAGGCTGAAGCGCAAAGGCCACTTGTTAAAAGTACAGAGCTCTTGTATACAACAGCATCATTCATAGATTTGTCTTTGAGTGAATGATAGGTTAACACGAATGTGTCCACAATCTCTTTTATGCTCTGTTTTGCATAAGCAGGTGTTAAGAAGAACATATCAATTGAGGTCAGTAAATGAGCATAGGTGTTCGCTATATCATCCTCAGATAGAGATAATGCATGCTCTTTGAACTGTGCTAACACGGGTTCTGTATACCTCTTAAACCATTCAATCCGTTTAGCTAAGGGCATATGTTGAGTAATCTTACTAAAGGTGGATGTTTTTCCTAATTTTACTAGGATTTCTCCAGTTATTCTGTTAAGCATAATGCAATCAGCCTCATAGCTCACAGTTAGGTTGCTTGGGTTTAACGGTGCTGAATCTTCAATCTCGATGATACAATGTTCTGTCTTGATATATCCAGTGAAGGATAAAGTTTTAACCTTGATGAATGCATAAGGGGCTGATAGGGATCCATTTCCTGAGAAGGTATGTGCATAAATATGGATTTCTTTGCCTGCGGTGATAGAACCAGTATTATCTAAGGACGTTACGCTGAATATTGCTTTGTCTGTTGCATGATATGCCCCCGTATTTTTTAGGTAATAGGAACTGATTTCGAGCGTTCTACTTGAAATAGTTCCCATATTAAGTGAAACAATACACTGGGTAGCACTTATTGCAAGCAGTGGCAAGAGATATATGATTTTTTTCATCTGAATCCTTCCTGTTTTTAATCTTTATTGATTATAACTACGCTTTTAGCCTTTTTTAGGAGGCTTAGGAAGTCGTGCTAGGTCTTTTATGGTACCAGCAAAGAGGAGTACATCGTTCTCAGTAACAAGATAATCAGCTCGGACTGGTTCAATGTCGTTACTATCTCGTTTGCCAATGCATTGTATGCCATAGCTTTCTGGGAAATTGAGTTCTTCTATGCTTTTTTTCTGAAACTCCTCAGGAGCTTCTAGTTCGCTAATGCAGTAGTTAGCAGCCAGTCGTGTGACGGCTTTAAATGGTAAGCTAAGTAGATCGGCAACGCGTCGACCTTCCTCACGCTCAGGCAAAATAACTTGATCAGCTCCTATCAGAAGAAGTATCTCTCTGTGGATGTCACTTATTGAGCGAGTAATAACATTGGGAATTTTTAGTCGATGTTTACAAAGAGCTGTTACTAATATGGATTGGGCAAAATTTTCACCCATGGCGACAATGACGGTATGCATACCTTCTATGCCTACTGTTCGTAATGACTCTTCATCTCTAATGCGTAAGCATACCGCTTGGGTAACTTTATCTCTTATTTCAGCAATGATAGCTTCATTGCTATCAATGGCCAGCACTTCCATGCCATTTTCTGCAAGGGTAGTTGCTACATGATAACCAAACCGTCCAAGACCGATAACACAAAATTTCATCGCACAATCCTAACTCATCATAATCCGTTCTTCAGGGTATTGAAATTCTACCCTATCTTGAGACATTCGTAAAGCTAACATGAGTGTTAATATACCAACTCTTCCCATAAACATGTTAAGAATAACGATCCATTTGCCTGGGGTACTCAAGGAAGGTGTGATGCTTGATGCAAGACCTAAGTTGGTAAATGATGATACTGCTTCAAAAAAAACACTCATAAAAGAGCTATGGCTTTCAAAGAGGGCCAAAAAGAAGGTGCTTGTAGTGATCCAGACCACACTTACTGAAAGTACGGCCATGGCCTTAAATATCTGATCTTGTGGAATAGTTCTTCCTTTAAGATCAACTGTCATTCTTCCATTAATAACGGCACGTATGGTAGCTAAAAAGAGGGCAAACGTGGTTACTTTTATTCCTGAGCCTGTTGATACGGGCGATGAGCCAATAAAACTGTACATCATAATAAGAAATACCGTTGCACTTTGCATGGTGCCTAAATCGATAGTGGTAAGACCGATACTACGGTACGCTATAGCATTAAAAACCATATTGCTTAGGGTTATGCCCCAGGGACTTCCTGGAAAATGGCTTGGGCCTTCTAAGATTAACAGCAATAGGGTAGATGACGCGATAAGGAGCGCACTCATTGTAAGGATAACCTTAGTAGTTAATGAGAACTTAAATCGTTTGCCATACCATTTGTTCTGAAAATATAAAAACAGTTCATGTAAGGTCATGAATCCTATGCTGCCGGCAAGCACAAGAAGAGCGGTAATGCCTAAAAAGGGAAGATTGTGTTTAAATTGAACTAGGCTTGAAGGCCCAAAGCTACTTAACCCGGCGGTACAAAAAGTAGAAACGCTATGAAAGACCGAATGGAATAGTGCTTCGCGAAATGGATACTGCTCTGCTATTAATGAGTAGATGCCAAAGGCGCCTGCAGCCTCACAAAAGAGGGTAATGCCAATAATAAAAAAGAGTATCGAACGTGGATTTTTGAAGGTAGAGAGTTCAAGAACCCTTCCTAGCATGAACTGGGTTGAGATGCCTAAGTTAAAAAACAATGAAAAGAGAAAGAGCCACATTGTTAAGAGCCCAATACCACCAAGTTGTATGAGCCCTAGAATAATGCACTTGCCAAAGAGGGTAAAGTAATCAAAGGGTACCGTTAGAACCCCGGTAACACAGGTTGCCGAAGTGGCCGTAAAAAAACAATCGATAAGTGAAATGGGGGTATTCTGTGCTGCTGGCAGCATAAGAAGTCCTGTTCCCATTACTATTGTGAGTGCGATTGTCAACAATACCGTTCTACCCGGTGAATCGGTGAGCGTTCGTCTAAATCTCATAGCACTGTTCCTTTTGTTATCGTAACAATATACACCTAAATGGGGTAGTTCTGTCAAGTGCTATGTTTGGATGGGCTTGGGTAGGCAGTTTTGAAATAGTATTT
Organism: uncultured bacterium; assembly: GCA_963711045.1. Lineage (GTDB taxonomy): Bacteria > Babelota > Babeliae > Babelales > Babelaceae > PRDV01. The sequence goes on from CAVQCM010000002.1 coordinate 25,744, forward strand.
TTGTAGAGAGGTTTAGGTAAAGATTAGAAGGTGACTCAAAAGTATTAGAAACTCCTGTGCTGTGATGAATGTAAAGAGAGAGGACTGGACTACTTATGATTCAGGTGAACAGTGAACAAAAGTAAAAAAAGTCATATCAATTATTGTAATCTGCTTTCTTTTTGTGATAACGTTAAGATTGTAGATTGTTATGTTTAAGCGATTAATTATTCTATAAGGATAGCTGAATTAAGATCTAATGAGTTATAAATAAGAGGAGGGCATGATTGCAATGATAAATTAAAGTCTTATCATGCAAAAAATGTAATAACGTGTGATCTCAAAAAGTGGTCTCACTAAATTGTTAAACTAATCATCACAATAAAGCAAGGAGCAAAGATGATGAAGCATAATATAAAACTAATGAGCGAATCAACTAGATTTGGTATTTCGCTGACTCTCGGTGTAGGCTTATTATTTTTTTCTAACCAAACATTTGGGAAGAAACGGTCAAGAATAGATAAATGTAATGCTGATCTTTCATTAAGAACAGAGTTGCTAAATGCTATGAACCAAAATGATCCAATTAATAATGGTAATTTTCCTCCTGACCCAATAAATGCTGTGGGATCAAATACTGTAATAACAATGGTTAACCTTTCTATGGCTATTTGGGTCAAGGATACATTGCAGCAAAGCTATATAGCAAATCTTATTAATTTTTTTCCTTTTGAAAGCGATTTCATGAGTGATCCCTGGATTATGTATGATGAGTTTTCAAAGAGATTTTTTGTAACTATAACAACATTGAATAATATATATCTTGCGGTATCAAAAAAGCCCGATCCTCGAATTGGTGATGACTTTTTTTTCTATAAGTATCACCTTCCAGAAATAGGATTGATTGGAGCAGATTATCCAAAGCTTGCATGTGATAGGGAAGCAGTTTATATAACATGGCGAGATCCCTTTTTTGTGGATGATGAACTAAGGATCTTTTATTCCGCTGCGACGTTTGATAAGAAGTCACTTGTTGACGGAACATCACCAGTAGATATTTTATCTACCTTTTATAAAAGAATTGATTCAGGGCCTCCAAATGATATTGGGTTTGCAGAATTTATCTTCCCGGTTCAGCCACATGTAAATTTAAATTGTGACAAAAATAGTATCGAGAAGGTGCTTCTCGTGCAGGCAAGAACTGAAGAGACAGGTATGATGCCAAATACCACAAAAGGTAATACTCTTCGTATTTATCAGGTAAAGAATGTGCTTGATGCAGAACGTGCTGAAATCGTATTTACCGATGTTAAAGTGCCAGAATTTATGACGGGTGGTTTTGGCTTTTTCGGAACTTCGACGGTACCTCAACCACCTCCATTGATTAACATTAATAATGAGCCAATTATAGGTCTTGAAACTGCCGGCGGTTACCTTATAACAGGAACGATTCGCGATAAATCCTTGTGGACATCTCACGATGTATTTTCTGAGGATGGGCAATTTCGTAAGCTAGCTCGTTGGTATGAAATTGATATCTCAAAGTTCCTTTCTCGAAACAAAGCTTCATTGGTGCAGTCTGGCGATGTCGATCCTGGCAATAGAGCGCAAACTGGTCTTTGGCAGGCGATTAATGTTGATAAGCATGGCAATATGGGTATCAGTTTTGCTCTTGCCGGTGAACTGCAATATCCAGCCCTTGCTTATACAGGCCGCTTAAAAAGTGATCCTAAGGGAACTGTTAGATTACCATTAGAGATACCAATAAGCCCAAATCTTTACTATCAAGAATTAGATGGTGAGCGCAACCGGTATGGTGATTATTCTGGGCTTGTTGTTGATCCTGAAGATGGTAAGACTTTCTGGATGTTCCATGAGTATCCTTACCCAGTCAATCCTGAGGATCAAGGGTTTGGCTCTTTATGGACCACATACCTCGCAGCTTTCCAAATTAGTAAGGGTGGCAATTCTTATAATGCTCCCCAAGGAATAGTTAAGAGTATTGTAGATAGATTACCCGTTGTTGAAGATGAGGATGCCTAAATTGCATCATTGATCGGTTGTTTGATAATTAGGGGTGATCTTTGGATTGCCCCTACCTTTTTGGGTCTAACTATTTAATGCTATAAAAATTCAAGAATACGTTCATTTTACTTCGGTGTGCTGTGTTCACTCTAATCAAGGCTTTCATGACTATTGATAAAGAAATAAGGAAGGCCAGTAAAAATATAAGTTTTAGCAATATATGCATCCCGAAACCTATTTTAGTTAGGGTAGTTAATGCCTATCTTAGCTTAATCCTGCAAATAATAGTAAAAGATGTGAAGCTATAGTTCCATTCATATTCACTTTGATGATAAGATACTGCGAGCTATAGTGATTGCCCGCAGTATCGTGAATTTCTAAATATTTATTTTATTCTCCCAACCGCCTTTTTATGAGGCTTTGTTGCTAGTTTTCGCTTGATAGGAGGTGTCTTAAACGGGTCATTTTCAAGGGCAAGTTTAAGCACATCATCCATGTTATTGACGAAGATGATATGCAGCCCTTTTTTGTCTTCGATGTCTTTAAGGACATCTGCAACATCATCCTTATTTTCTTCAGGTACCAAGATAGTGGTTTTGCCATGCTGGCGGGCTGCTAGAATTTTAGCCTTTAGGCCACCAACGCCAAGTACCCGTCCTCGCAGAGTAATCTCACCAGTCATTGCCACTTCTGGCTTGGTAGGATTTTTAGTCAGTGCAGAAACAAGGGCAACGCACATAGTGATACCAGCTGAAGGTCCATCTTTTGGCGTAGCACCTTCAGGGATATGCATATGTATATCCTTTGAAGAATAGAATGAATCCTTAAGACCAAGGTTCTTAGCGCGGGAACGTATATAGCTGAGTGCGGCATGAGCAGATTCTTGCATCACTTCACCAAGTTGTCCGGTGAGCGTCAAGCCGCCCTTGCCAGGAAGTACGGTTGTTTCTATTTCAAGAACATCACCTCCAACTTCCGTCCAGGCAAGGCCGGTCGCAAGACCAATCCGCTCACCAGTATCGAGAGCTGTTTTTTTGTAGCGTGGATGCCCAAGCCAATCTTTTAAGCGACTTTCTGTGACGGTAACACTCTTAGTCGCTGGATCTTTGAGAATCATTTGAATTGCCTTTCTCATAAGCTTCGCAATAATACGTTCAAGCTGACGTACCCCTGCTTCTTTAGTGTATTCATTAATAACCTTAGCGAGTAATGTCGGTGGCAACTTAAATTGTGTTGCTTTGAGGCCATACTCTTTTAAGTTTTTCGGTATTAAGAAGGATTTGGCGATTTCAGTCTTTTCTGCTTCGGTATACCCAGATAGATTAATACGCTCCATACGATCATACAGAGGATATGGTATGCCCTCAGTATGATTTGCTGTTGCAATAAACATTACCTTTGATAAGTCATATTCAAGCTCAAGAAAATGATCCACAAATGATTTATTCTGTTCTGGATCAAGGACCTCAAGTAAGGCAGAAGCTGGGTCTCCATGAAAATCACTTGACATCTTATCAATTTCATCAAGAAGAATAACCGGGTTTGATGAATTTGCTTTTTTCATCGCTTGAATAATTTTACCAGGAAGGGCACCAATATAGGTACGACGATGACCACGAATTTCAGCTTCGTCTTTTACTCCACCAAGTGAAATACGCACAAATTCACGTCCCAGGCTTTCTGCTATTGAATGGCCAAGTGAGGTCTTACCAACCCCCGGCGGGCCAATGAGGCAAATGATGGGAGACCGTTCAAGGTTTTTTGAGAATTTACGTGCTGCAAGAAACTCAATAATACGCTCTTTTGCTCGCTTTAGACCAGCATGATTCTTATTAAGAATCTTCTCGGCTTGTTCGAGGCTAATTTTATCTTTTGTGGTCTTATTCCAAGGTAATGAAATTACCCAATCAATGTAGTGCCTACTCACCACTGCTTCAGAAGACAATGGCGGCATTTGTTCAAGGCGCTTAAGCTCTTTATTAACCTTTTCGAGAGCTTCTTTTGGTAAGCCTAGCTTTTTCACTTTTGCTTTGATGAGTGCAATGTCAGATTGGGTATCATCACGACCAAGCTCTTTTTGGATAGCTTTCATTTGTTCAGTAAGATAGTACTCTCGCTGACTTTTTTCGACTTGCTTTTGAATACTTCCTCTAATACGCTCTTCCGTTTCAAGGATCTCAATTTCTCGGTTAAGAAAACCACAAATCAAGGTGATTCTTTTTGGCAAATCGTCCTCTTCAAGAATCTGTTGACGCTCTTCAAATGAGAGATTTAAATGTATTGCTAAGGTGTCAACGGTCGTATCCATATCTTCTGCCGTTTTTACTGCCGCCATTAATTCTTGTGGCACTTTGGTATTATGCTGTGCAAAGATGGAATACAGGCTCTTTAGTTGGCGCCAGAGCGCCTCTAAGTCGACCGTTTTTTTCATATTTTTTGAAGGGAGGTCGGTAATTTCAACAGTAATGAACGAATCTCCTACCTCAGCCGTTTTTACTTTGGCGCGACTCATACCTTCAACAAGTATTTTTAGCGTACCTTTAGGCATTCTCATAACTTGCAGAATGCTTGAGCGAGTACCATGCGCATACACATCTTTAGGGGTTGGCACCTCTAATTCGGCATCTTTTTGTGCGGTAATAAAGAGGTCGGTACCATTGCGCAATGCTTCTTCAACAGCAGCAACCGATGAAGGACGACCTACAATTATGGGTAAAATGCTTTTTGGCAGTATTACCACGTTTTTTAGCGGTAATAATGGCAACTCTACGTTTTTTGTGTGCTTTTTCTTTGTCATACTAATTGTTCTTCCTTACTTGAGCCGTGATTGCGGCAATTTGTTTTATTCCTAGAAATTCTTTAGGAATCTTTAGTCGTAAAATATACTACTCAAGACTAATATAATCTTAGCATAATTGACTCAAGTTGTACAGTCCTATTGCATGGCAACAGTGAAGGAGGCTTTTTCATTAAAAGGTCCAATTGATGACGGCTTAGGATTGTTAAGTCGGGTGAATACTTGATGGATCGTATGAGAAGTTTTCTTTCAGAATTGTTTCTTGCTAGCAGCCAATACAAAAGAGATTATTTCGTCAAGCAGAGCGGGTGCTGCATCTCCCCAACAATGTTCAGTGTGATTTCCCGTCGTTTTTGGGGAGATGTAGTTATATGAGCTCATATTGATAAGAAGAAAAAGTATGGCCTTCTTAAAGTTGCAGTTTTATCTAGGTTTTGTAGACTTAGTATTCTTCTATGGTGAAATACTGCCAAGCAGAGGAAACAGAATATGCCTGTGGTTGTGCTCATACTGTATGTTGGCACTTACCTATAAAACGGGTATACTTATGATAAGTTATAACATTGTGGTGTGATACATACACCTCAAGGGCGGGAGAATATGCCTATGATTTAACCCGATTCTTTTGTGCTATACAGTGATAACAACAATCCGTACTATTATGATAAGGAAAAGGTTTAGTATATGGAATGGTTATATATAGGTATATTAGCAGCATTTGGTGCTGCAATGTTATTTGGGTATATTATTGGACTGCGTACGTTATTGCGTCCTATATTTGGTGATTTTGAGCCTGAAGAGCTTACCAAGTTCCTCTTGCTCGGTATTATTTTTGGCCTCATTATTGGGGTCTACTGGACATTGCGTCCTTTGAAGGATGCTTTGTTTCAGGATATTGTGGGCGGTATTTATCAGCCTCAAGCTAAGCTCTGGTCACTGGTGGTTATTTTCCCTCTAGTTATGATCTACAGCTTTATTGTTGATAAACTGTCTCGTAAGAATCTATTTTACGTAATGTCTGCAATCTATGGTACGGCAACGCTTGTCATAGCTTGGTACTTCTTTGATCCAGTTCATGGCCTTGCAAACACTATCGCATCTCCTGATCGTTGGATTGGATGGATATGGTACTGGTTTGTTGAAAGTTTTGGATCGCTTATCATTGCATTATTCTGGGCATTTGCTACAGATATTACCTCAGCGGAATCTGCAAAAAAAGGCTTCTTCTTTGTTATTATGCTTGGGCAGGTAGGAGGTATGTTGATTCCTCTTATGACGCAAGTTCCAAAACTCTATAATATAAGTAATGCCTATACGGTTGTTGGCTGTGGTCTCTTGATTTTCATGATTATTCCACTTGTTGCCTACTTCTTAAAAGCGGTGCCACCGTCACAGCTTAAAGGATTTGGTGAGCAGGGCGTAAAAGAGGCGCCACAAGAGGCAGCTCAGAAAGACACTGGTATTCTTTCCTATTTCTACAATATCTTCATGAGTTTCTTTGAAGGGTTATGGTTGCTTATTTCAAAACCATATCTTCTTGGTATTTTTGGTGTCATTACCTTCTATGAAGTTATCGTAACGATCTTTGACTATATCTTTAAAGTTAAAGCGGAGACAGAGATCCTTGATAAAGCTGAAAAGCTTGCCTTCCTAGGTTCTTATGCCACTCTGACCAATGTTGCAACATTCCTGTGTCTTGCATTTGGTATTAGTAAGGTACAAAAAAGACTTGGTCTTACCGCTTCGTTGATGCTTATGCCGGTACTGGTGCTTCTAGCGGTGGGAGTCTTTAGATTCTTCCCTAATCTGCAGGCACTGTTCTGGTTGATGGTACTTTCTAAAGCAGTGAACTATGCGTTGAATAGTCCTTCACAGAAGCAACTATATATTCCAACAAGTGAACAAGCTCGTTATAAATCTCAAGCATGGATTGAGAGCTTTGGTGGCCGTGGTGCAAAAGCCGGTGGGTCATTCATTAATAAACAACATGGCGCTATGTTGAGAAACTTAGGACCTGAATGGTCAGATCCAAACTATATGATTACGCATAGGTTTGGGCCAAATGATACGGCATCCCTTTGGTACATAGCCGCTGTAAGTTATGGCTTTGTCGGAGTGATCGCGGTATGGCTGGTCGTTGCTTACTTCTTGGGTAGAACCCATAAGAGAGCGATTGAAGAAAACCGTTTGGTGTGTTAGGAGTTATGTATGCAAGGCCTTTGAAAAAAGGCCTTGCTTTTTTATAAGGCAATGGGGGTTAATAATGACATCACATATCAAGAGATCCGTTAAGAATTTATTAAACGTTGATCCAGGTGAAGCGCGTAAAGTATTATGGTTATGTATCACCTTCTTTTTGCTCATTGGGGCGTATACAGTAACCTATGTTCTTAAGGATGCGGTATTTTCAAGTATCGTAGGGTCAGACAGAAAGCTTTGGGCCTATGCCAAAGTACTTTCGATGTTTGTATTGGTACCAGCAATCTTTTTTCATTCTCGGTTAGTTGATTTAGTACGCCGTCATAGACTTTTGTATATCTATTCGGGGCTTTATACCATATTAGGGTTTATGTTCGTTATACTCCTTGGTCACCCTACGATTGGGTTGCCAAATAATATTAGTTCACCTACGCGTATATTTGGTTGGATTTTTTACTTTTTTATAGAGCTGTATGTACCATTAGTTATAAGTGTTTTCTGGGCCTTTACCAACTCAATTACTAAGCCAAAGTCGGCAAAAAACACCTATCCACTTATGATTGCTTCCTCGAAAATGGGCGGTATCTTACTAGCCTTATTAGGATGGAGCATTATTTTGAGTGAATATCTTACTGATGTAGCAACTATTCAGGTCTTACTTGGGTATTCATCAGTTATTCTTGGCTTGGTGCCGTTTTCAGTATTTTATTTAGTCAATAAGATTCCAAAAAATGAACTCCACGGGTATGAAGCAGGGTATCAATTACGTAAGGAAAGCAGAAAACATCATCTTGGCAAAAAGAGATCCTTTTTGGAAAGTATTTTCTCGGGACTCACACTTTTATTTGAATATCCCTATGTAATGGGTATTTTTGCAATGAGCTTTTTTTATGAACTGGTTGGCCAAGCACTTAAGGTAGAAAATATTGTTTTTGCAAAGACGGCCACAACAGATCTTTCTGAATTGACGTCATTTTTATTAAAGCAGCAGATTCTGATACATGGTGTAGCATTCATCGTTGTGCTCTTTGGCACCCGGGCTATCATTACCGCCCTTGGTGAACGTCGCTCACTTCTGCTTATACCAATTATTACTGGGGCATCTATATTAACCTTTGTGATTAATCCTACCTTAACAACGGCAATAGTTGCCTTTGTGGGAGCCAAATCAATTAATTATGCTTTTGCAAGTCCGTTAATTGAAAGCTTGTATATACCAACGATAAAAGAGATACAATTTAAATCTAAGACCTGGATTGATGGATTTGGTAAGAAGTTCTCCAAAACCTGCGCTTCCTCGTTTAACTATTATATTGATGGGCTAGGTGCCGGTGCGCTTCTTATGGCACAGGCAAGCTTCTTTGGTATCGTTATCCTGCTTTGGGGTGTTGCTGCCTACTTACTTGGTTGGCGCCATGAAAGGGCAGTGGCTAATAATGAGGTAATAGGTGCCGAAAATCTTGAGGAAGAACTTGTAGAGGCTCATGAGACTGAACCACATGACAATAATAGGGCAGCTTTTGTATCCTCTGAAACTAAACAAGGTGCTGCTCAGCGGGATGCTTCTTAGCAAACTTCGTAGAGATTTTCTGGGGCTAGTTAACAGTTGTGTTGATTTTGCTTAAAATTGCTTACATATTGCCACTATGGTTACTTTTATTAGCATAGGAAAAGAAGCAAGGACCCTTCATAATCCCAACGAAGCATTGTCTGCGGAGATACTCCGGCGTATAGTTGTAGGTCGATACATTTCTGCAGGAGGCGATAGTTGCATTGGCCCTAGATTCTGGTATACTAGTACTAGTTTATATCTTGTCACTTATTTTCCAAAACAGGGTGGTTGAGGGTCTTTTTTCAAGATCAAGCCGGAAAATAATTGCTATAACCCTGAGGAGTATATATCATGATCGATTTAAAAGTATTAATTAAGAATGGTGTTCACTTTGGTCACCAAACGGCCCGTTGGTCTCCAAAAATGGCGCCCTATATTTGGGGCTTCAAGGATGGTATTCATCTGATAGATGTAATGAAAACGGCGCGTTGCCTTGAGAATGCTGCTACGTTTTTAGAATCAGTTGCTGCTGAAGGAAAAACGATTTTATTTGTGGGTACAAAAAAAGCTGCTCGAGATGCTGTGCGCTCAGTTGCTGATGAACTACATTTGCCTTATGTAATTCATAGATGGGTTGGTGGAACGTTTACCAATTATCGTCAGGTACGTAAAGCGATCCATAACTTACAAAACTATGAAGAAATTCTTGAAAAGTCAGCAAGCTCGCACTACACCAAAAAAGAACTTAATTTGCTTAAAAAGCGTGCAGGCCGCCTTGAAAATATTGTTGGTGGTATTCGTACGTTGTCATGGCCAGTTGGTGCGGTAGTTGTTGTTGATGCAAAAAAAGAAAGCGTGGTTGTAAAAGAAGCAAAAGCCTCTGGTATACCAGTCGTTGGGCTTGTTGATACAAACACTGATCCTACGGATATTGATTATGTTATTCCTGCCAATGATGATTCACCTCGCTCTATTGGTTTACTGATGAGCTATTTAGGTGAAGCTATCGTTCGTGGTCAGAAGGAAGCAGCTAAGAAGCCAAAACAGAAAGTAGAGGTAGCTGAAACTATTGTGGAAACTCTCTATGATGAAGAGCCAGATGATACACATGGTAAGAAGAAGCGTAAATTAGCACCTAAGAAAAAACCTGCTCTAAAAAAAGAAGCAGATGAAGAGGTTGAGCTAAAAAAAGAAAAGAAAGCTTTAGCAAAGAAAGACACAGCAAAGATGAAGGCTCCAACTAACGAGGAGCCAGGTCTCACCCCTGCAAAAGCAAACGCTGATGAAAAGACAGCGACCACAACAAAAAAGTCGTCAGGTAGTTCAGCTAAGGTGAAAGCCGCTGAATAATTTTTGTGGAGAGGTGTCTGAGTGGCTGAAGGAGCGTGATTGGAAATCGCGTATATCCCCAAAAGGGGTATCGAGGGTTCGAATCCCTCTCTCTCCACCATAAGTATAGGAAGCCTATAAAGAATACCTATTTTAATCTGTCAGGTCCGAAAGGAAGCAGCAGGAAGTAGGCGTTCTTGTATAGGCTTCCTTTTTTGATGCAGCACAGAGCTTCACTAAGCAATAGGCTCTATTAATTGAGCCAATATACTTGTTTCTGTTAATTAAACAGCCATTAGGATTCTTTATGCACCTCAGCTTGCTAGGGCTTTTCAAGTTCTTGGCTTCTTAGTGTAATTTTTATCAAAAATAGTGAAGCTTTTTTGGAGAGATACAGCTGGCTATGGTTTTTTATTTCCAGCTGTATTTTTGTTTTTTTTGCATTATTCAGCTGAAAATAACATTTGTTTGTTCATAGGATTTTTTTAAGCAACTTATTGTTGATTGAGATTGCAAAAAATATTTATTGGAGGTGGATTTCAGGGCAAGTAAAGCAGAATTTGTTATGGTGGGCAGGCAACGTGTAGGAAAAGCTTACTTATATAATACGTTAAGGTTGAATGTGCGATATAAAGAGGTGGCTTCTGCTGACAAAACGTTAGACGCAGCCGCTCATCGTGCCCTTGGTCTGATTGTACATAAAGACTATACCCAAATTCTCAAAGATCAAGGAATAAGGTCGATCTGGTTCTTTTGGCGTTGCTTGTAAAGGTAAGAACGTCTTGGTTAAAACAGCTGAACTTGCGTAAGCTTTTTCTTGTTTAGGACTAACGTGAAATCATTTTTTATAGTATACTAGAACTATCTCTTGTTAACGTCATATCATTAGTTTTTAAGGAAGTTTGATGAATTTAAATCTAGCTCGTAAATGGCGTTCAAAGCAGTTTGATGAGATTGTTGGACAACAACTTGCCGTTCGTCTTGTTAAAAATAGTTTATATCGGAACCTGTTATTTCCGGTCTATTTGTTATCGGGTACCAGAGGAACTGGTAAAACAAGTACGGGTCGTATATTTGCGGCAGCACTAAATTGTAGTAAGCTTGCTGATTTTCAACAAGACCCACGAAATGTGGTTGTTCCCTGTCTTTTCTGTGATTCATGTAGTGCAATGCTCCAAGCTAATCATCCTGACTTTATTGAAATTGATGCGGCATCTCATACTGGGGTAGATAATGTACGACAGATCATAGATGCTGCTTCATTTGTGCCAGTTCTTGGCAAAAAAAAGATTTACTTGATTGATGAAGCTCATATGCTCAGTAAAGCTGCCTTTAATGCTTTTTTAAAGATTCTTGAAGAACCACCACCTTCGGTGGTTTTTATGCTAGCGACTACTGATCCGCATAAAATTATACCAACGGTACTATCTCGCTGTTTTCAGCTCTTTTTTGAACCGATTAAGCCAATGCAAGTAGTGCACCATTTACAGTATATTTGTGAGCAAGAGAACTTACCAGCTGATCCTGATGCATTGCTGTTAATTGCCCAAGAAACTGAAGGTTCTATGCGGGATGCGTTAAATTTACTTGAACGCCTGAGAGCATTGCCTGAAGTACTGAATACCTCTGATAAGCCGGCAGTTATTACCAAGGGAGCAGTAATACATTTGTTAGGGAGCATCGATGAAGATAGATTAGCAACGGTACTGCTTGCCGTAGCATCTCAAGACTCATCACGAGTGCTCGCTACAATTGAGCAAGCAGAACTTATGCGGTTCAATCCAAGCACTATCTGGAAAAAGCTTGTTGAAACCCTCAGAAGATCGCTCTGGCTTAAGCAGGGAATTAGCCCTGACGATGCGCCAGTATCAGAGCAATTACACGCTTTTATTGCCGCTATCGATTATCAGCGTTTAATTACGTTACTTGATTTATGTTACACCTATGAGCTGTCATTTGCAAAGACGGCAGTTCCTCATACTATGCTAGAAGTGCTTCTTCTTAAAATGACTACCGCCGGTGGCCCTCAGATGACGGCTGCCCCGCCGCCGGCAAAGATGGCATCGCCTAAACCACCAACAGCTCCGGTAAAACAAACTACTAAAGTTGCTGCAAGACAAGAGCCGGTCATCCCTGTAGTATCTAAGACACCTGTTACTCAACAACCAGCTCCGGTACAGCAGACTACTAAAGCACTGGCACCTCAAGGTCCGGTTATCCCAGGTGCCGCAGCATCTAAAAGGGCATCCGTTGCTCAACAACCTATAGCTCCACTGCAACAGTCTACTAAACCAGTGGAAACTCAAGAGCCAGTTATTCCTGGTGCTACAGCATCTAAGAGTAGTGCTAACCCTGCAGTACCTGTACAACAGGCTCAGCAATCAGTTCAGAAACCACAACCAACAGTAGTAGATCAAAAGAAAACTCAGTCTACTATTTCTTCGCAGTCTTCTTCTGCTACAGAGTCGCAAGACAGTAAATGGTCACAATGTCTGTCTGAACTAGAAGGGCTTTCAGATCCTCTTGTTATCAGCATTTTTAAGCAGGCTGCTAATGTTTCTGCCAAAGAGGGAAAACTTACGATGAACTTTGCTCAAGATTTATTGTTTTTTGGTGACTGGCTTAATAATACACAAAAGATATGGCAGCCAATTATTGCTACTTACTATGGGGCTGGTACCCAGGTCATTCCACAGTTTACCGGGCCTTCTACAAAGAAAAAACATCCTGCTCCTCCCGTTAGTAAACCTATGAATACACCGCCAGCATCTCAAGAAAAAAGTGCACCGGCAAAACAGTATGCCCGTAAACCGCAAACGGCAAAGCCGGCAGGAAAGCAGGTATCAGCTGAAGACGTAAAGCATCTTGAAACGAGTACGATGATTATGGAGACCTTTCAAGGGACCCTACGTGTTGAGAATCTTCCTAAGGAGAGTGCATGAGTACAAAAGCACAAGTAATGATTGTAGGACGTGTCAACGTAGGTAAGTCAACCTTATTCAACCGACTTACCGAGCGCGTTAAAAGTATTACCCTTGATTATGAAGGTGTTACGCGTGACTTTCTTAGAGAGGAAATTGCCTGGAAAGATGCTCTCTTTGATCTCATCGATACGGGTGGTATTCATCTAAAAAAAACACACGATCCCTTATTTGAAGCTATGCGTAAACAGGTTCTTGATCTTGTTGCTCGGGCTGATGTAATAATCTTTATGGTTGATGGTACTGTTGGTGTTCTTCCTGAAGATAGAGAAATTGCTAAATTTATCCATAAGCTTGGTAAACCGGTGATACTTGTGGTGAATAAAATAGATAGTAAGCAAGCACAAGAACGCTATTATGAATTTGAACGATTAGGGTTTAAGAGGATGCTTGGCTTATCAGGTGAACATGGAAAAGGCATTCCCGAACTCTTAGACAACGTGGTTGAGCTTCTTCCAGAGCATGTGTCATATAAGCCCGAGCAAAAGCCTGCCTTCAAGATTATGCTTCTTGGTAAACCTAATGTCGGTAAATCATCATTAATGAATGCGCTGCTTAATCAAGAACGAGCCATAGTTTCAGAGATTCCAGGGACTACAAGAGAAGCAATTTCTGAGCAGATCACGTTTTATAAAGAAGCAATAAAAATTACTGATGTACCAGGAATAAGGCGAAAGCGTGCCGTAACGGGCGAATTAGAGCCACTGATGGTAAAAAGTGCTTTTGATGCACTACGTAAATCTGACATAATACTCCTGTTAATTGATGGTTCATCAGATACGTTGGTAGACCAAGAGCTTAAGTTAGCATTTTATGTATTTCAAGAGCAGTATAAAGCATTGATTGTGCTTATTAATAAAGCTGATCTTATGGATGAGCACAGTGAAGCTGGGCTTGAACAAAGTTTTGAGGCATATCATTATTTTATTAAGAAAATTCCGGTGATGAAGATTTCTTGCAAAACAGGAAAAAATGTCGGTCGGGTTTTGCCCCTTATAAAAAAGGTCTGGGATCGTGCGAGCCAGCGGTTTGATGATGCTGAACTGCAGCGCTTATTTATTGAAGCTGCCAAGAAAAAACCTTTATATCGCGCTCGAATGCCTTTACTTGTGTATAAAGTTCGACAAATTCGGACCGCTCCTATTACCATAGAAATGATTGTCAATGAATCACGATGGTTTGGACCTTCACAATTAAGTTTTTTTGAAAATATTCTACGTTCAGAGTATGATATGATAGGTGTACCGGTTAAATTTATTGTTCGAAAAGGAAAGGATGTTACAGCATGAACAAACGAATAGCATATAGAGGAATAGAAAGCACACCAGTGCTAGAAGAATTTATCAATTCACATCTTGAAAAAATTGAGCACCTGCTTGAGCATGAACCTACGCCGGTTACCATTGATGTTATTTTAGAGCCATCTACGGTACATGCTCATCATCGGGTTGAGATTGTGGTTAAGACTCCCCATTATGATCTTGTTGCCCATCATGAAGGCCCAGAAATGTATCAAGAAATTGATCGCGTTACCGATAAAATGATTAGAGAAATACGTAAAGCAAAAGAAAAGCGAATAGATCAACAAAAAAAGGGTGATTCTTTTAAAAGTGCGTAAAATAAAAGGCCCCTTTTTGGGGCCTTCTTTTATTAGTGCATTCAAGAACCAGCATGCTTTTCAGCTAACTCTCTCAAGGCTTGCTCTATACCTTCAAGACTCATCTGATCTATATCAATAGTCCATTTCTTAATAACAGTTTCGGTTGTAGGGTCAACTACTAAATAGGTAGGGAATCCAAGGATATACTCTTTATATCTTTTTTTGATTTCTGTATAGGCAGCGGTATCTATATCAGATTCTATTTTTAGCAGGGTAAAGAGTGCCAAAGCATCTTGAATGCTAGCTTGGGCAAAGATTTGTTCATCAAGAGCTTTGCAGGAGGCACAATAGGATGCACCGATATCGATAAACATAAGGGTGTGATTTTGACGAGCCTGAGCGAGCGAGTTTATATAATTATGGGTCCAGACTTGCTTTGTTTCATCAGGGAAAAAATGCTCAAGAACTGCTTTTACTCCTTGTACACCTAAGATAGTACCGATCACAATGAGGGAGACACCCATGACATTTTTATATCGCTTCATTCCTTTTGAGTCATACTGCTTGATTGTTACGAAGTAATAGATACCAAGCAGCACAAATACAAGCACCACTACCCATACAAAAAGATACCACGGTAACAATCGCTCAAGGTGAGATACATGATACATGGCCATGGCAATGAGCATAATGCCAATGATCTTTTTGATTTCTACCATCCAGGCACCAGCTTTAGGAAGCATTTTGAGAGATCCTGAGAAGGTACCAATGATTAGCAGAGGAAGACTCGAACCGACACCAAACATAAACAGCAAGAAAAAACCTTCTAAGTAAGCTGCTAGCGATACGGTACTTATTTTGGCTACATAATTAAGAATAAGTACGAGCCCCGGAGATAAACAAGGTGAGGCAACCGTACCACTTAGTGCACCAAAAATAAAGGCCGATTTTTTTGATCCTCCCTGAACGCTGGCTGTTTTTGGTTGTAGCCAAGTAGGTATAGGAAGCTGTATCACGTCAAACATGGTCAAGCCAAAATAAAGCAGCACAAGGGCAAGTGGTATCACTAAATAGGGACTTCCCTGGAGTTCTCCAAAGACACAGCTTCCAACGGCCGCAATCAGACCAAGAAGGGCAAAGGTTGTTGAAATACCCATAGTATAGCTGAGTGCTAACTTAAAGTTTTCCCAGCCAGATTTTGTGCCCGATGCTTGCAGTACCCCAATCGTGATCGGTATCATAGGATAAATGCAGGGAGTAAGGCTTAACAGAATTCCTAGCAAGAGGGCGGCTAGAATGCGCAATAGTTTTGAACCAGTCGTAGAAAATAAGCTTGATAATGCTTCTTTTGTCTGTGTAACTGTGACACTACTGTAGTTAAGGGTTTTTTGTATCAGGTTACCCACCAGTGATGGTTGTTGGGGTTCACATTCAACCGTAGGCCCAATGGGTACTACTTTTTTTACCGTATTAGCCTGCATAGGCTGCTCTTCAGGTTGCTGAGGCAGGGTGAAGCTTAATGCAGTAATTTGTTCATGGGGCTGCTTGTCACTAGAAACCATAAAATGGGTATGAATAAGAGCATTTGGGACCTTTGCTGTAGGGGAAATAGTTGCCGTGCCAGTAAACGTGACGGTACCAGTATAGCCTTCTTTTTGTTTTTGATAGCTCTCGTCAAAAAAAGATACCGGTTGTGTACTCGTTGTAAGCGGGCTGAGCGTGACCTCTGGATTATTAATGCTCGGTAGAAGACTTTCTTTATAGAGGTACTCATTTTCTCCCAAGGTAAACGTGAGATTAATGTGTTGCTCAGTATCAGAGATTTTTTTCTGATCTTGAGTGACCTCATAGCTTAATAGTGATAGGGGAAGTAAGGCTGCAAGAGAGAAAAGGGCAGATAGTTTCATGTTGGTTTGTCCTTGTTTGTTTTTGGTGCTACACTACCTTATATATGTGGGGCTGTAGCTCAGCTGGCAGAGCGCCTGGATGGCATTCAGGAGGTCAGGAGTTCGACTCTCCTCAGCTCCACCATTATGATTCTTTTATAGTGATATTTCCACGCGTTGCTTCAAGAGTTATCGGTGCCGATGCACGTAATTTTTCCAGTTCTTCAGTATCTTTAAATTTACCTAAGACACCTACGATGTCTTTTTTAACACGATCAATCCAGTTTTTGTCCAGTTTTGTGGTAAGTATCATGGTGACAGGATGTTCACTTACTATGGTGCCTCGCTGAACGTTAGCAGTCAGGGTAGCCCGTGTTTCCCTTGGTAACGACAGGTCAATTGAACCTTTGTGCGCCTGTAAAAAAATGCTGTTTGGCTCAACGAGTTTGCGTTGTTTTACGGTGATTTTGCCATTGCCTGTTTTTGCAATGACGGTTTTAGTTGAATCCTTTATATCAATTGATCCCGATTCGACTGACACATCAATATCTCCACTGATACCATTAATGGTGACGTTTCCTTTTGTTTGTGTTATTTTTACCGAGGCATCTTCTGGCACCCTAAGAGTATAGGTAACCTGTGCAGAAGAGCCTTCTTCTTTGAGTTGCGTGGTAATAGAAGCTTCTTTTCCTGATACTTTGCTCTTAATGAGGGTTTCTTTAAGTTGTTCAAGATTACCAACTTTTTCAACTTCAAGCGCAATCTTTTGTTGGTTCCACGGCTTAATAGTATATGATCCATTAGTATTAACAAGCGTAATATGGGAGTTTTTTTGGACAGGAATATCTTTCTTGATTTTTTCTACTTCATTCTTTTGCCAAAACTTAAAGTTGATACTATGGCAAGGAATATGGTATATCGTTATAATAAGTAGGGGTAAAAAACGTAAGGTGTTCATAAGTAAATCCTTTTAGTAAAAGTATCGTACCATGAAGTCTACACAAATTTTGCCAAAAGTTGAATTGGCACTTACACATCTTCTTAAGCACCATGAGGTGATACCTCGAATCGTACGTCATATAGAAAATGCAGGTGGCACTGCTTACTTAGTAGGTGGTGCCGTACGAGATCTTATCTTAGGAAGAAGGGTACTTGATATCGATATCGAGGTGCATGGCCTTTCACTAGATCAGCTAAGCGATATTTTGTCACAGGAGGGACCAGTTTCGTATGTTGGTAAATCATTTGGTATCCTTAAGTTGCATGGGACAGAAACAGACTGGGCACTTCCTCGTACAGATACTTCTGGTAGAAAGCCAGTCGTACATCTTGATCCACATATGGGTATTTATGAAGCGCTCAGACGACGAGATCTTACCATGAATGCCCTGGCTATAAACCTTGCTACCTTTGAGTTTATTGATCCTTTTCATGGCCTTGATGATATTACAGCGAAAGTACTACGATCGCCGGATCTTCAGTTTTTCACCGAAGATCCGCTGCGTTTTTATCGCGTCATGCAATTTATTGGACGCTTTGAGATGTATCCTGATGTTGCCCTTAATGAGAAATGTACTCATATGGACATTTCTACTGTTTCAATCGAACGGATAGAATATGAATTTGAGAAGCTTTTACTTAAAAGTAAGTGGCCTTCGTTAGGTATTCGATGGCTTCATGATATACATCGGCTTGCCGATATCCTTCCAGAACTGGCTCACTGTGTTACCACACAGCAAGATCCAAAATGGCACCCAGAAGGAACGGTGTATGAGCATCTTATGCAAACGGTTGATGCTGCTGCGCAGTTAGATCTAGCAACCAAAGATAAAAATCTGACGTTGCGGTATGCAGCACTTACCCATGATCTTGGTAAGGTCTCTACCACCATTGTAAAAGACGGACATATTAAAAGTCCTGGTCATGCCCAGGCAGGAGCTATCTATGCCCAGGCATTGTTAAAACGCATTACACGCAAAGTAAAACTTATAAAAGCTGTCGTGCTGCTAGTTAAATACCATATGGAACCCAGCGGATTTATAAAACAAAACGCCGGGTTAGCTGCCTATAAACGATTAGCATTTAAGTTAGCAACATATACTTCTCTTGAGATGTTGGCTACATTAGCATTAGTTGATCGGCGAGGGCGTAATGCAGATGGTCCAATGCCATTAACGATAACGCCACCTTTTATTGTAGAATTTCTCAAAAAGGCTGAAAAAGCAGGTGCTCTGTTTGAGCCTGAAAAACAGATTTTGCAAGGTAGGGATATCGTGGACCTTGTCAAACCAGGCCCATTGATGGGTAAGCTGCTTTCATTTGCTTTTGAACATCAAATAGAAGAAGGAATTCAAGATAAAGAAACGTTGAAAAAAATGGTGGTTAAGCGACTTAAGCAGCTGAAAAAAAGCCGGGATATATCTTGATGGTAACGGTAGATTTATTCACATAGGAAGCTAGGGCTCATTATACTGATGTTAGATAAAAGGTCCGACAAAATGGCCTATCGAGTCAGCAATCTCTTTAGAGTATGCTGCTTGAGAGTTGCCGTCACCTTCTTTGCAGTCACTCTCTTTGTATAGAAAAAGCTTCTGGAAGTTTACATACCTGCGATACCATAAAGGATTTTGGGCTGGACATGAAAAAGAGTCAATGCATTAGATTTGAAGTTATATTTCTATATCCTTAAGCTTTTTATTCAGTTGGAGAATGTTGTCGGCAACCACAAATATTATTGAATTATTCATAATTCACCTCTTTCGTATCTTTATTAAATGGCCAGTTTAAAAAAAATCACAAACCCTTGCTTTTTTTTAAATGAGTATAGTAGAATGAATGCGTACCTGCTATACAAGGAGACCGAAGGTTAGCACATAAGCATGATGGTGCAACAATTAGAATCTAAGTTTACGATGCTCTACCAAGGATATCTTTGTGGAAATAGGGAAGAAAGCTACCGTGGGGGTAGCTGAAAACATTACCAAACAGCCTAGAAAAAGGCTGTATTACTTCATCTAACAGAGGAGAACAAATGATGAAGAAGTTTATTCAATTATTTAGCTTGGCTCTTTTGGTGTCGCCAGTATGTGCTAAGAAGAATAAAGACCATGGGCGTAAGAAGAAGGAGCATCCTTGTATCGATTGGAATACTTTTTGCTTCCAAGGGTGTACAATGCCTGCTTCCGCAGTAATTGACCCAACTGATCCAACACAGAGAGATAAATATGACAAAATGCGCAAATTGCAGTTGAGTACTTTCGAGCTGTGCCTTCAGGAAAATATTGGTCATTATATAGATATGGGTGACCAAATTTACTCAGATGAAACTCTACGTTCTGGTGTTCCTGTACACTTTGGGTATATTGTAGATTACATTGATGCTAATGCTCTGTATTTTCTTTATGTTGATCCTGCTACTAATCAGGTATATCCTGAATATCAAGATGTTGCATTAGTTATCTATAACCCCCTATTTAATGAAGATACATTGTGGCTTCTAAAAACTCCTCGGTATTATGATGCCCTTTACCCTAATGGCATAGATAATTTGCTTGAGAACAAAAAGTTCCAATGGAAAGAGCTCATGAATACGAAAACGGCGCGACAATTGCGTTCTCGTATCGGATCACGTAACTTTTTGTATTGTCCTGATGATCATGATTGGGAAATAAGTGATACAGCTGACTCACTAAGTGTAATTGCTCAACAAACATATGCTTTGGCTGAAAAATATATGTTTAATAATGATCGATGTCATCCTCAAGTTATTCAGATGAATGAACGAAGGAAAAAAGGAAATGATAATCCCGGATTTTACTATACTGTTGCCTATGAACTGTACCCTGGTAAGTTTGTACAGCTTGTTGGTTTCGATGAACGAACCCAGGCGATTGGTTCTGTTATACAAATGAGAAGAGATAGAACGACTGGTGAAATCACCTATTATGCTATGGCTAATTCTGGAGGAAATAACTATAATCCATTACTACCCCCTGAAGTTGCAGAAATGTTTACGCGCACCTATGCTAAACAGGCTACCACTCTTGGTAAAAACCAACTACTCTGGTTACGAGATGTGCTTCAAAAAGATGGAAAAGTTCCTGCGTATAGTAAAGAAGGCAAATATCTAGGCTATTCGCTCAATCAAGACCAAATCTATTTCAGATGTTTGATTGGAAATACGACATTAATTTCTGGGGCAGGGTTTCGAGATAGATTGTCTACTCAAGAAACCTCTATTTTATATCATCTCTTTAATGGAGGTGACATCGTAGATGATCCAAACGGTGTGGTAACACCGATTGATCCTCTAAACTATGAAGGTAAAGAGGCAGTAAGGGGTATTCTTTGCTTAGAAAGTGGTAACCATCATTTTGATGGCTTCAGAACCGATAGTTCAACACCATTAAATCAAACTGTTGAACCAGATATTAATGGCATTATCCCACCATATACAATTTATAGTTATGCAATGTCAAACTGGACGAGTGATGAAGGTGTTGTTGGACCAATTACCTTGAATAGTATTAATACACTCGATTCTGCAGCGGCATTCCGTTACGACGAACGCTTTAGACGTACCTTTACTACTGGTGATTATATCAATCAACCATCTGCTATAACAATAACTTTTGATTTAGAAAAGGATGGATTTGAGAAAGCCTTTGTAAAAGCTGTTTCATGGGGTAATCAAAATATATTCCCACAGCAAACAGACTCCCCAGAGTATGTATTAGACAACTCAGCATTTAATGTTAAGCCATATAGCTTAATGGAAGATACATTAGTCTATGAACAGTTGCGAAAAGCTCCAGCAGCTGTAACTGCCGCTGACAAGGAGTAACAACCTGTATCTATATACTAGTACTGACGCTCTCACTAGTTGAGCATATTAGTCTATAACTATGGCATGAGACCTCTTTAACAAATGGAGAGGTCTCATGTCATTTAGCGGATGACAATTAATAGGTATGATTGAAGAAATTTCCGAGTCTTAAATCATTATGTTCATAATGGTAAAAAGAAGAGAGAAAAAGGAGCTGATTGTATGTTAAAAAAAGAGCCGGGATTAAACCCGGCTCATACATTATTATTCGTTTGTTGAAGTCAAGCTGCCGAATGAGGATAGCAGGCTTTTAGCAAATCCTATATATCAATCGATCCCGATTCGACTGACACATCAATATCTCCACTGATACCATTAATGGTGACGTTTCCTTTCGTTTGTGTTATTTTTACCGAGGCATCTTCTGGCACCCTAAGGGTATAGGTAACCTGTGCAGAAGAGCCTTCTTCTTTGAGTTGCGTGGTAATAGATGCTTCTTTTCCTGATACTTTACTCTTAATAAGGGTTTCTTTAAGTTGTTCAAGATTACCAACTTTTTCAACTTCAAGCGCAATCTTTTGTTGGTTCCATGGCTTAATAGTATATGATCCATTAGTATTAACAAGCGTAATATGGGAGTTTTTTTGGACAGGAATATCTTTCTTGATTTTTTCTACTTCATTCTTTTGCCAAAACTTAAAGTTGATACTATGGCAAGGAATATGGTATATCGTTATAATAAGTAGGGGTAAAAAACGTAAGGTGTTCATAAGTAAATCCTTTTAGTAAAAGTATCGTACCATGAAGTCTACACAAATTTTGCCAAAAGTTGAATTGGCACTTACACATCTTCTTAAGCACCATGAGGTGATACCTCGAGTCGTACGTCATATAGAAAATGCAGGTGGCACTGCTTACTTAGTAGGTGGTGCCGTACGAGATCTTATCTTAGGAAGAACGGTACTTGATATCGATATCGAGGTGCATGGCCTTTCACTTGAAAAGCTCAGTGATATTTTGTCACAGGAGGGACCTGTTTCGTACGTTGGTAAATCATTTGGTATCCTTAAATTGCATGGGACAGAAACAGACTGGGCACTTCCTCGTACAGATACTTCTGGTAGAAAGCCAGTCGTACATCTTGATCCACATATGGGTATCTATGAAGCGCTCAGACGACGAGATCTTACCATGAATGCCCTGGCTATAAACCTTGCTACCTTTGAGTTTATTGATCCTTTTCATGGCCTTGATGATATTACAGCGAAAGTACTACGATCGCCGGATCTTCAGTTTTTCACCGAAGATCCGCTGCGTTTTTATCGCGTCATGCAATTTATTGGACGCTTTGAGATGTATCCTGATGCTGCCCTTAATGAGAAATGTACTCATATGGACATTTCTACTGTTTCAATCGAACGGATAGAATATGAATTTGAGAAGCTTTTACTTAAAAGTAAGCGGCCTTCGTTAGGTATTCGATGGCTTCATGATATACATCGGCTTGCCGATATTCTTCCAGAACTGGCTCACTGTGTTACCACACTGCAGGATCCAAAATGGCACCCAGAAGGAACGGTGTATGAGCATCTTATGCAAACGGTTGATGCTGCTGCTCAGTTAGATCTAATGACCAAAGATAAAAATCTTACGTTACGGTATGCAGCTCTTACTCATGATCTTGGTAAGGTCTCTACCACCATTGTAAAAGACGGACATATTAAAAGTCCTGGTCATGCCCAGGCAGGAGCTATCTATGCCCAGGCATTGTTAAAACGCATTACACGCAAAGTAAAACTTATAAAAGCTGTCGTGCTGCTAGTTAAATACCATATGGAACCCAGCGGATTTATAAAACAAAATGCAGGATTAGCTGCCTATAAACGATTAGCATTTAAGTTAGCAACATATACCTCTCTTGAGATGTTGGCTACCTTAGCATTAGTTGATCGGCGAGGGCGTAATGCAAATGGTCCAATGCCATTAACGATAACGCCATCTTTTATTGTAGAATTTCTCAATAAGGCTGAAAAAGCAGGTGCTCTGTTTGAGCCTGAAAAACAGATTTTGCAGGGTAGAGATATCATGGATCTTGTTAAACCAGGCCCATTGATGGGTAAGCTGCTATCATTTGCTTTTGAGCATCAAATAGAAGAAGGGATTCGGGATAAAGAATCGTTAAAAAAACTGGTGGTTAAGCGACTTAAGCAGCTGAAAAAAAGCCGAGATACATCTTGATAGGATAGTTACGGGTGTTTTTCTAAGTTGGGCATTATTTTTTCCTGAACTGAAAATGGTTGGATTGAAAGGAGTAGATACAGCAAAGTATGTTGAATTCACGGTGACTATAATGTGTGCCCCCATTTGTAGCCGCTCCGCTGTCATATTTTTGGTTCTCTGAGGTTATGACCCTTAAAAAGTGGTTAGGGCTTCTCGTTGGCTTTTGGGGCCTGCTTTCCACAATTGCTTAGTGTTGGACCGCTCACCGTAGATGTATATGACTCTATTATAAATAATTTTGCTTTCCCTCGTTGCCTGGATGGCGCGAAAGAACTCAGCGAACATTTCTTCTACACGACATATGGAAAATTAACGTTGAGTGCTGTCAATAAAGATGGGTTCTAGGCACCGTTAAGTTCTTGAACGCTGCAATCAAACTCGATTTGTTCATGACCTTGCTTGATCGCCAAACCAACCAAAGTGATTGTTCTTCCATCTAAGTGATATTTTTCAAAGTATTTCTTGTCTGTTATCTGATCTAGTGCCTGTGCTGCAGATTTGTTGTACTTTAATTCGATAACATAAATATGGCGTGCTGTTTTTGCAACAAGATCTATGCGACCCTTATCAGTCAGTATTTCAGACTCAATGTCGAGTGCAAGCAGCTTGCCTATAAGTTGAAACATTGAATGATAGTAGCGCTCTTTCTTAATATGAAGGGTGTAGGGAATGTGAGCAAACAAACTTTGTAGAATATCACAAAATTGAGAGATATTATTAGTCTCAAGGGCATTTTTTAGCTTTGAGAGGGAGCTCTTTCAACATGCTGTATATTTGTTCGGGAGAAAGCTGCTAACAAGTATTTGTTAAATGAGTACCCTAAAGGGCAACCTTTCATTGATTCCCGCACATAAAAAAGAAGTGTCATAAAAAAGGCTAGACCTTATACCCGAGGAGCCTTTCAAAGCTCCTCGGGTTTTCGTTTACTTTATCTTGATATACATTGCTTCATGCTAGCAAGAATAATATATTCGTAACGATAAAATAGAGCGATACAAGAGAAGTGCACAAGGAGAGGCAGCTTGCCAGTGTAAGAAAAAGAGCCGGGATTATATCCCGGCTCATAGATTATTCGTTAGTTGAAGTCAAACTATTAAATGAGGATAGCAGGCTTTTAGCAAATCCTACCATCATTTCGCTAAATGTTGCTTCGTGATATAACTCCTCAGTGAGCGTATTAATGGCATCGGCAATAGCAGCAGTAATGTCCACAAGGGCGTTAAGTTGTTCTTCGACCTGTGCAGCATCTTCTTTAGCTATTATAGTTGTTAGCTTGTTATTAAATGTCTCAACGGCTGTGAGAGCCATAACAAGGCGAGAAGTACTTGCCAAAATAATGTCATCTTCCTGAGGCGCATCAGCTTTTTGAGTTGATGACCAGGTGAATAAACCACCTACTTTTTTAAAGAACCCATCAGGTTTGAGCGTTTTTACTGCCTTGGTGCAAAGTGCTGGAGCTTTCTCTAGCTGTGCAATAACTGTTTCGATTGTTTGCTCAATTTTTATGATGTTATTTTGATTTTCTTGCTCTCCTGGCAAGAGTTCTTCGCCTTCTTTCTTATGCTGCGCAAGCTCACTATTTGTTTGGGCAAGCATTTCTTTGAGAGCAGATGCATCCTTACCGAATGCTTTGATATCACCAATATCCTCTGTAGTAATGGTGATAATCTTTGTAGTCTCTTCTTCCTTAGTTGCTACGTCATCCATAGCGAATAATGAAGGAGAGAAGGCGAGTAATGCTGCAAGACTCATGAAATGTTTTTTCATGACGACTCCTTTTTGTAGGGGGATGAATAAAATATCAGCCTAAGCCTAAGGCGAACAAGAGTGGTTGTCAATATATAAGTAGGGTCTAGTGAGATTGAGCGTAATGAAGGCAAAGTAATTAAACAGATACTCTATATTAAGAGTATATATACTAGTATGAGACGATTGATTATTTGGCAGGGAATCTTATTATACATAAATAATATAAGCCGAGAGGTGAAAGGTAAAGAAGAATGAGACAATATTGGTTCAATCCGCTGTAATTGAGGCAAAAGGCTTGAGCTACAATAGAATCTTACGATATAATATAGTGTAATATATTCATAATATCATTGATTGTATACTGCTTGTATAATTACAGCCTTTTTGCCCGGAAGTAATAGGAATTGTTTCTTGGAATTACTATATGGCTTTTCCCATTCATATAAAACATGCTATAAGTTTTATAGAGCATTGAAATGAGAACTTGCTATGCATTGACGGCAAATTACATTTGATTGCTCATAATTATACTATGGTATTGCCTCCTCTTGCCTGGAGAAGTTAAAAAAATCTGAATAGAAGTAGTAGTCTATAACTTATTACTGGACCTTTTCAGGGTTGTCTGTACGTGATAGAGATTGAATAGTGGCTACGGCAACACATTCCTCTTCTTCTTCCTCTTCTTCATCAATGTCATCCTCGAAGACCCATTCTACTGCTTGAAAAGCTATCTGAGGGGTATTGTGGCTATATACAACTTCTTTTTTAAGGACAATCGTGCCATCTTCTTGGACAAAGAACTCAAGGGCATCGCCAGGTTGAAGATTTAAAGCAAGACGTATTACTTTTGGGATGGAGAGGTTGAATGAAGGTGATAGGGTAGATATAACCATTTTGTGGCTCCGATATATTTTATTTACTTTATTCTAGTATACTACAATCTAGTAGGCCCGTTAAGCTTTACTTTAAAGGAATGGAATTGTACCTACTTATAAGGTTTTTAGGAGATTTAGGCTCCGAATGGCTTTTTTTTGGCTATTTTAGTTATTTTGGTCGTACAACCCATTTTTCATAAATGGGTTGTACGACCAAAAATGAGTTGGTTTTGCAATTATCTTTAGTACAAAGTACACTAGAAAACAGTTAGCACACATTGAAAATGCAAAGGTTATATTATGGCAATGGGTCTTTGGTCTCTCGTTTTATCAACTGATGTCACTAGTAAAATAGTTCTGCTTGTGTTGCTTGGCATGTCTATTACGTGTTGGGCTCTTGCAATCTATAAGCGAATGCTTACTAAGATTAAGCGTGAATCATTAGCGCATGCTAAGAACCTGCTACAAACAACTAAAAGTATGGAAGATCTTCTCAATCGAGTTGCGGTAATACAGACAACCTATGCAGGAGAGCTCATAACTAATTTTTTAATTGATTTGAAAAAGATTATCCGCTTGCGTGATGCCGGCAATGAGATTAAAGATGCAGACTGGCATATGTTACAGACATCATTACAACAAAGAATTGATGATGCGGTTACCGAGGAAGAATCACTTATACCGATATTAACCACCTCAGCTCAAGCGGCACCGTTAATAGGATTGTTTGGTACGGTTTGGGGATTGATTCATGCTTTCATGGAAATTGCTCAACAACGTACAGCTGATATAGCAGCGGTTGCTCCAGGTATAGCTGAAGCTTTATTAACAACGCTTGGCGGTTTGCTTGTTGCTATTCCAACACTTGGCTTAATAAGTTACCTATATTCTAATGCACGTCTGTTAGAACAAGATATTGTAGAGTTAACAGATACCTGTACCTGGGTTTTTAGGGGGATTATTATATCTTCTTCAACACGAGTAAGCAAACCTACCGCCCAGAAGACTGTATCTGCTGAAAGGGAAATGGCATGATTTCTCGGCGGATACGAAGAAAACAGCACCAGTTGCCAGAAGTGTCACTTACACCCCTGATTGATACCGCTTTAGTGTTATTAGTGATATTTATGGTGGCGACGCCGATTATGCATAACTCACTGAAGATAGATCTTCCCGAAGGAAACATGAAGGAAGAGGTTGATCCTTCACTTTCTTCACTAGTTGTATCTGTTATCCAGGGAGACAAGGTCTTGCTTAATGGGAGTGCATATTCTTTTGAAAGTCTTCTTAATGAGTTAGCAAAAAAAGTAAAAACAGCTAAAGATAAACGAGTATATGTTGATTGTGATAAAAAAGTATCCTCCGGAATGCTCGTGAAGGTTATTGACTCAATTAAATATATAGCCGGGGTCGAACATGTTATTCTCTCTACCGAACGAGTACGATAAACAGATAGGTTACCTGATTATTGGGCTTACGTGTGGTGCCCATCTAGCACTGCTTGCGCTCTTTTTTTGGGTTGAAGGCTATTTCTTTCAGGAAAAACCTCTTATTTTTGATCTTTCTCATATGGGCAGTAGAGTAAGTATGCTCTCAATGCCAAGGCCGCAATCAACTACCGGGGTAAAAAATCCAGCTAAGAAGCAGCCGGTACAGAAGACACCCCAGAGAAAAAAAGAGCCAGTAAAAAAGGCAGTGCCCAAAAAACAAGTGCAAAAAAAACCGGTAGTTAAAAAGCAACCGGTTAAAAAGGTCGCACCTAAAAAAGTGCCTGCAAAAACGATACCGATCAAAAAAATACCTGTTACAAAAACCCCTCCAAAAAAGGCAGAAACTAAAAAAGCAGGGAGCGCGGCGCCAGTTACACCTGTAGTGCCTGTGCCAAAAGAGTTTAATGTGGCTGATGCCGCAGTGTCATCAGATAAGGTTATACGGGAAATCTATCGACACTTAACTATACCACCTGGCATTGAAGAGGTAGCTGCATTTACGATAACATTTGATATAGATGAT
Source organism: uncultured bacterium (assembly GCA_963711045.1). Taxonomy (GTDB): domain Bacteria; phylum Babelota; class Babeliae; order Babelales; family Babelaceae; genus PRDV01. The sequence continues at coordinate 53,834 of CAVQCM010000002.1, forward strand.
AAGGGAAAAGTGATAAACTTACAACCCAAGGGCTCGGAGCCATTAGTAATGTATACGGCCTTTAAAGATGCATTATTACGATGTACCATGCCCATTAAGAATCGCAAAAACATTCCTCTCGTGATTAAATAGGATTATATGATTAGTATTGGTCTGTTATTACTCTGTACAAGCATATATGCGCAACAACCGCAGGTTGCGATTGAGTCTTCAGTCTATGAAGATGCAAATAGGCAAGCTATGCCCTTATTACTTGGCGTGATGCCCGGGGATGATAGCCAGCTTATGTTTATAGGTAAGCTGCTAGCACAAAATCTAGAGCGATCAGGACAGTTTAAGGTTGACGTCAAAGGTTTCAAGGTTCCTTCAAAACAATCTGAGCTTGATCAGCTCTTTGATACAAAGTACCCACTTGAACTTTTTATTGAGCATGATGATAAAGGGAATAGTATAAAATGGCGCTTATATGATGTGCCAGATAAAAAACTTATCCAAGGTAAAAAATATCGAAAACGAGGTGCCTTTGCGCATGGGTATGCTGATAATATTGCCGATGAGCTGTGGCCATTGTTAACCAGCGAACCGAGTTCATTTTCAACAAAGCTTGCTTATGTAAAACGAAGAGCTCCCAAGGGTAAACGTCAGCAATCTATTGTATGTGTTTCAAATAGTGATGGATCTCATGAGCAGGTAATTATTCCAAAGCTTGGTACCTATGTTAGCTTGTATTGGCATAATGATATACAAAATCCCTGTCTCTTTTGCTCAGAATTTACGAAATATAATGTGCGCTTTGCTGCAGCAAATCTCCGAGGTAGTAAGTCTACCGTGCTTAATTTACGGGGTACCTGTGTGGGGATTTCTGTAGCGCATGATACAAATAAGGTAGTGTATTGTAGGTCAGGCACCATTTGGTTGTATACTTATGAACCAACATCGCGTAAAGGCATACATAAAGTAATAATCTCAAATGAAGGTAAAAATATGTCGCCAACGCTCCTTGATACGGGTGATATTATATTTTGTTCTGATGCGCCCTCATTACGAAAAGGTATCTCATCTCGTGGACCTAAAGTTTATAGATATAATGCCAAGGATAGAAGTATCACCTTACTTACCAAAGAGGGCTATTGCGTTGGACCAAGTTACTGTGCAACCAATGGTAAAATTGCTTACTCAAAACGTATCAATGGTGTTATGCAATTGTTTGTGTATGATACTAAGCGGGATAAAGATATTCAGCTGACATTTGATCAAGGCAACAAAATTGACTGCTCTTGGTCTCCCTGCGGGAGGTATATCGTATTTTGTTGTCAACAAAATAGAACAAGTCGTATAGTGGTGATTCATGTTGCCATGAAACATAGAACCTATATAACACCAGCTCGGGAGTACTGCACCTGTCCTGCCTGGTCACCAGTATATGGGGAAGTGCCGGTTGTCACGTAGTATATAGACTATGATTACTGAAAAAAGAGACAGATCCTCTTGAAACATCTATAAGGAGAGATAGAATGTCTCAATGATATAACTGTTAGATAGAATAATTCATCATGCAAGAATTATTAGGCGAACAAAACTATCAAAAGGACTCTTAATCAATAAAATCAAAGAATGAAGCGTAAGAATATATGAAAAGAAGAACATTATCTATCAAACTCATAAAAAAGAGCCAAAAATAGTTGACCTTCTACAGCGAAAACCCTTTTTCTGACTATGAGAACTAATTTTTTGTGCCAAACCATTGGCATAATGGTGTAAAGTGTGCTAGATTCTAACTGACTTTCAGAGGATCAAATAATCAAGGAAGGAGTAAGATTGTGCGAAATAACCCTCTGGTAGGGGTTGGACAATTAGTTTCGACCGTGATATACTATGATTAAAACGTAACATTCTTAGTTAGGATTTCGCATGAAAAAAATTAATATGAAGCAGTTTAAAGGACCGGGCAATATACTATTAGTCGCCGCATTTTTGAGTTTAGCTTTTCTGGCGGTGCACAAGCTGGCTGATTTTAGTCAACGGACGGAAAATATCAGTTACTCTACCTTTGTGAAAAAACTTGAAAACAACCAAATCCAATCAGTTGAGGTGGCGGGCAATGAGGTTCGTGGTACCTACCGAGGTGGTGGCCACTCGTTTGAAACAAAGGTTCCTAATACCCCTCAAGTATGGGATAATCTTGCAAAACATAATGTTGAAACAACTATTGGCAGTACTGGCGGGGGAACTAGCTTTTGGTCACTTCTCTTTTTACTTTTAGTTACGTTTGGTCTTGTAGGCCTGGTAATGTGGTATTTTAGGCAAAGTAGAGGCGGCAGTGGCGGCGCGGGAAGTAACATCTTTAGTATGAGTAAGAGTAAAGCCCGTATGTTTATGCCATCTCAAATTAAAGCTAATTTTGATTCAGTTGCTGGAGCCGTTGAGGCAAAAGAAGAGCTCACTGATGTCATTGAGTTTCTTAAGCATCCAGATCGTTTTAAGCGAATGGGAGCAAAATTAACGAAGGGCATTCTGTTAGTAGGGGAACCGGGTAATGGGAAAACATTACTTGCAAAAGCTGTTGCAGGTGAAGCAAATTGTCCCTTCTTTAGTGTGAGTGGCTCTGAGTTTCTCGAAGTATTTGTAGGTGTTGGAGCGGCACGTGTTCGTGATTTATTTGCCCAAGCTCGCCGTCATGCACCAAGTATTATATTTATTGACGAAATCGATGCTGTTGGCCGTCAGCGTGGCAGTGGCGTAGGCGGTGGAAATGATGAGCGTGAACAGACGCTTAATCAGCTCCTTATAGAAATGGATGGCTTTGAATCGTATCAATCTTCTGTAGTAGTTATGGCTGCCACAAATAGGCCGGATGTACTTGATAAAGCGTTATTACGCCCGGGACGTATCGACAGACGCGTAAGTGTACCATACCCAGATATTACGAGCCGCGAAGCGATTCTTCGTGTGCATGCGCAGAAAGTGCCACTTTCTGATCAGGTAGATCTTGCACGTATAGCTCGTGGAACACCTGGGTTTACCGGTGCAGAGCTTGCAAATCTCATCAATGAAGCTGCGATTAACGCTTCTAAGAATGATATGGCTCATGTATCGGTAGAAGATTTTGAGGATGCGCGAGATAAGATAATTCTTGGAAAAGAAATGAAATCAATGGTCCTTACTGAAGAAGATAGGAAAGTAACGGCTTATCATGAGGCTGGTCATGCGCTAGTCACCTTACTTACTCCAGAAGAAACAGATCCGCTTCATAAAGTGACTATAATACCCCGCGCTAAGGCTCTAGGGGTAACCTGGTCATTGCCTGAGCGTGAAAAACATACGGTAAGTAAAGATGAAATGACTGCCCGCATAATGGTGGCCTTAGGTGGACGAGCAGCTGAAGAATTGATATTTAATCGATTAGAATCTGGCGCGCACAGTGACTTTGCTACCGCAACGAAGGTTGCACGTGCGATGGTCTGTTCTTACGGTATGTCTGAGAAGCTTGGTCCTCTAGTATATGAACAAAATAGAATGGGTGAGAAGAGCTATTCAGAAGAAACAGCGCGTACTATTGATGATGAAATGCGCTCTATACTTGATGGGTGCTACAAGCATGTGCTGAAGCTCTTAACAGAAAATCGGGATAAGCTTGAAGTCCTTGCAAATGAGCTTCTTGAAAAAGAAACACTCTATGCTGGTGAAATTTATCAGCTCCTCGGGATTGAGCCCCGTGCCGAGCATCTGTTTCATTAAGCATTGCAAATAGTTCAGTATTTAGTAGACTAAGAAAAGGTAGTTGAAAAGAAAGGTATTACAATGGCACGTATATGCGGGGTTTGTGGTAAGAAACCTCAAGTGGCGAACTTAGTAAGTCACGCAAAAAACAGAACAAAACGTTGGGTCTACCCAAATGTGCATAAGATGCGCTATACATTAACATCATGTCCTTCTAATAAAGTACATGCTGGAAAAGTATGCACAAAATGTGTCAAAGCACAGAAGGTACAAAAGGTAATTTAATATGGCTAATACTTCATCTGCAAAAAAGGCGTCACGTCAAAACCAGAAACGTCGCTTGAAAAATATCTCTAGAAAAACGTCAATTAAATCAGCTATTCGTAGAGTGCATGATGCGCTCGTTGCCGAATCATTTGATGCTGATGCAACTAAGAAGCTTTTAGGTGATGTTGCTGCTAAATTAGCTCGCGCTAAATCAAAAAAAGTAATCCATGCAAATACAGCTTCTCGTAAATTGAGTCGCCTTGCAAAGAAAGTCGATAAGCGTATAGAAGCTGCAGCGTAAATTGCCTGATATAAACGTCGTTATAGTCTCTCCTTCTTATAGGTGAGACTATTTTTTTGTTTCCCTATGTTTTTTTACCCTGCAGTTCTGATGTTAGATCTTGTGCATTGAAAACGATGCATTGTTACTTGAACTTGTTTTCATAGTTCTAGATACGCTTTGTTGTACCGTTTTTAGAGTAGCAAAAGCTACAGTCCCAGCCCCGTGCCCTCTTAGCGCGCATACTATGGGCAATACACCTTTGAAGATGTGTGGCCACAATAATAGTCCATGGTATGTTAATAGTAATAGAGGCCAGAATACGACCAAGCTATAGCGAACGCCAACTCCTGTAAGAATGTCTGAGTGCTTGTGTTCGCTTTTGCAAACCGTGTAGGCTATTAATGAATAGTTTATGTATATCAGATCTTCCATGTGTTCCATTTTAGAGAAGTGTTGAGAGCGTTGAAAGAACAAAACGATTTACTACACCACGTTCAAACAGCTTAAAGAGGCCCCTTTCTAGACAAGAAGTAAATGCGTTGCGCGTTGAATGGGCTCCAGTGTTGCAATTTGAAAACATTTTTGGTATACTCAATAATAGATAAAGTGATAGTATAGTTATGCAATCTACATTACAAGAATTGGAGAAATCTATGAAAGGTACACTTACCCTTTTACTACTAGCTTCACCAGTAGCTATGGTAGCATCTGAATTACCCAGAGCTTCATACCAAGAGGTTCTTGAACAAGTTCAAAGAGAATTTGAGAATGGAACACTTGATCCACGTATCGTAGCTGATAGAATCAAACCGCTTGGTGAAAGAGGAACCAACATTGACCGGGACAAACAAGCGGCATTACGTCGTTTTGTTAACCAAGGGTTTGCACGAGCAGCTATTAAGGTAGCTCGAACTGTTGCTGATAGAATGCCAGATGTGCCAGAGGAAGAACTTAATAATGCCCGTGCTGGTTTACAGGTAGTTGCTTCAGCTTTAGAGACACAAGGAGTGTCTACTGAAACAGGAAGAGATATTATCAGGGATTGGAGTATAAAGAACGCTGAGGTAGAACGTCTTGAAGGACTTCTTGGCATGCGCCAAGCTCAATAATTCTTTTCTCCTACTAGATTAGGGTTATAGTAGTTGCTGTAGCCCTTTTTTTTGCACAAATGTGTAGCTTAAGCGTTATACCTATTGGTTGTGTACAGACTCAGTAGCACCATGTTTTCCTGCTAAAACTCATTTCATACGTAATATGTAGCCTAAGCTAGCCTGTTTTAGCTAAGAAAATGGAGATGAGGTATTCTCTCATCTCCCTAATAGATTGGTAGATTGTTAGTTCTTTGCAGTTCTCTGTAAATAGCCGTATATACCGCCAAGAAGGCCTATGGTCCAGATACCAGCTGCTTTAAGTCTTTCGCTGGGAGACGTTTCATATATGCTATAGGCACTAAAGCCTAAGGCAAAAGGATAGGCCCTTCTTAGTCTTGTACCCTTTTTATCAAACTCAGGTCCTATAAGGAAACCGCATGCTATGCCTATCAATAAATTTCTTCCAAGGTTATTCTCTGAAGATGTATAGGAAGGTGATTTTTTAGGTGACGGCTGTGGTCGTTGGGGCAACGTACGTGCCCTACGAGCAAGGGCTAGGGTTCCATTAGGCTGAAGTACTACTTGCCAATCCTGTGGGCTTAGGTGGGCTGGTAGGTAGGCAGCATTAAGCTCTTTGTCTTCGTTAGTGGGAGGCAGATTGGGGTAAGTCTCGGAAAGGACGGGTAAACTTGCAGGGTTAGAAACCGGTACACGTTGATGGTAAGGTATATGCTCTTGATAGAGAGGTACCATGCTTCTTAGCTTGTGAAGGATTGTCAGTTCTTCACGGGAAGGTCGTCTTGCTTGATAGAGTAATTTTATGCGATCAGGTCCCCTAAGAGGATCTACCAATCGTAGAGGCTCATTACATACTTGGCAAGACCCAGACGCTGCCCATGAAAGAGCCTTATTGAGGCATACGGCATGGGAGCAGGTAAATCGTACCAGCAGTTCTGCCTCATGTTCAACCTGACAAGCGTGGCAAGCTCTATCTATCGCTTCTGGACTACGTCTTTTACTCAATGGTACACGTTGTAAGACCCAGGAAAGGTCTTTTTGCTCCTTAGAGGTTAAGGGACGATATACGTGGTGTATTTTTTGGTAGCTTGTTCTATCTATGCGTGGATCATGCAGCCTAAAGGGTGCTCGACATAGAGGACAAGTAAGATGGTTAGTATGTCGATGATGTTCATTACAGATCTGCTCGTTTGTTGTTATTTGTTTTTTTGCGCAGTCCAGGCACATATGATGATGTTTCTTTTGATTACAATCAAGCTGAAGTACGATCGTATCCTTGGTATATTCTTCAAGGCAAATGGTGCATTCTACCGGTTCTAAAGTATTCATTGCGAAGGAACTTGTGTATATACCTATACTCAAGGTGAACAGTATGGCTATCGTACGTAGTAGGTTCATGATGCTTCTCGCTTCTAAATTGAGTTATTTTCTATCATTCTATAGTTTAGTTTATCAATCTGTGTAAAAAGCTTAAATGGTGAGTAATAGTATTTGTGAGTGGGGCTTATGGGTGTCGCTGATCTTCTATGCGGGCGATTTGTTCAAGCAATCGATGTGCTAGGGATATGGCATGTCGTGAGGTGTTTGCATGTTCAAGAAGAATCACTAATGTTCTTGGTTTATAGTGTTTATACTGGAATCGTGCAGCAAAGTACCCGTGGGGGAGATCTTTTTTTGAGGATGTCTTGTTTGTACACGAGCGAACTTGGGCGGTCCCTGATTTTCCTTGGATGGTAAATCCTGAAAGCCTGTTAAGAAGCGTACCGGTTCCTTTTTTAATTACAGAAGTGAGGCATTGCTGTAAAAAAGATAGTGTTGCTGGGCGTAATTGGACGAGTTCCTTTATAACCGGTTCTTCTACTAACATTCGTGGACGTACCTTAGAGCCAGTTCCTACGGCGCAGATCATACAGGCTAATTGAAGGGGGGTAACGAGTAAGGAGCTTTGCCCAATGACTGCTGAAAGTGTTTCTCCAGGCCACCACGGCTCATTGCGTGCTTTTTGTTTCCATGAGCTGGTGGGCACCAGCCCTTTTTGTTCCGGAAAAAAGATGCCAGTTTTTACGCCAAGTCCTAATGCATGGGCATACTCAGCGAGGGTATCAATGGGCATTTTTGTGCCAATATCATAAAAAGGAACATTGCAGGACTGAGCAAATGCTTTCTTGGTGTTAATGATGCCATGGCCCCATCGTCTATTGCAATGATAGTTTCGGCCCTTAAAGTTCAGTGCTCCTTTACAGCGCCACTCGGTATCTGGGGTAATCATAGACGTCTCTAATGCCGCAGCAAGGGTCACCAGTTTAAATAAGGAAGCAGGAGGATAACAGGCGCTAAATGCTCGATTGATAAATCCATTATTTTGCTGGAGCAAGCGCCATTGTTCATGAGTTAATGGTTGCAAAAATATCCCTGGCGAAAAGCATGGTCGAGAGAGAACTACTTCAAGGGCTCCGTCATCATCCATAAGGAGGAGGCATCCTTCATATTCCTTAGGAAAGAGCTTTTCTGCAATTTGTTGAAGCTGAAGGTCAAGAGTTGTTTTAATAGTAGTGCCCATAGTCGGGCGTGTCACCTTATGCGTTGTTAATTTTCTGCCGAGTGAATTGATAATCTTAATGATGGTACCTGCTTGTCCGGTAAGTTTTTTATTATAGAGGCGCTCAAGACCCATTTTACCGAGAGCATCTTTCATACCAAGGTAACCCACAATATGGCTGGCAAGAGTATCATGAGGGTAGTACCGTTCATAAGTTGTATGTATGAGAAGATTCTTATTATGAGGTAGCTGTTCAACAAGTTTGGTAAGTTGTTCATAGGGCATATCGTCGCTCAGAAGGAGCTGTTTACCAGTTCGCTCAATCTGGGCAATATGGATAAGAACGTCTGGTTCTAAAGAAAAGATAAGAGATAATCGGGTAAGGATAGCTTCTTGCTGAGTACTAAGATGATAATTGCCTGTGCCTTGCCAGTACAAGCTATATACTGGTCGATTAGTAGCAAGAAGCTTGTTATATTGGTCGGTGATATTTCCTCGTGGAGATTCTACCTGTTCTTGCCTGAAAAAGTTTCTCCTGCTCAATTGAGAAAAAAGGGTGCTTTGCGCTATTTGTAGATTAAAGAGGTACCCACCAAGGGTACAAAACGCTACAAGTACCACAGCTAGAAGATGGATCAGCCGTTTGCTAATAGGGAAATGCATGCCAGTCCTATTTAAGGTTATATTCTTGACAACGTCTATTTACAGAAGATCTATTAACCCCAAGGAGTGTGGCTATTTTTGATTGATTCTTAAATTTAGCCCACAATAATCCCATAATTTGAGGATCTTTAAGGGCTTTTTTACCCATACGAACTGCTTGGGCAATATCAGGATCACTTACATTATAGGCAACATCAAATTTTGTCACTTCAGAAATCTTATGTTTAGAAGATTTCTGCACGAGAAGTTGGTGAACCCGCTCTTTAAACTCATGCAAACTAAAGGGTCGCTCATCATAGAGTTTCGTTTTATCTTTATCAGTTAGTGAAAGAAGATTTTTATAGGTATCTTCAGTAATGATCTGATCAGCATATCCTTGTGCAAGAGTGGTGACTTCCTTTTCTGAAAGATCTTGCAGTGAGGGCATTACGAGGGATGTTTGCTCTAACTCGTTATACAGCTCTTTTGAGAATTTGTCTTCATTAATGAGTTGCAGAAGATTTCTTCTTGTAGAGCAGATGATGCGTACGTTACTAAAGACCTTATGGTCACTCTTGAGGCGATGAAAGAACCCGAAGGAAATAAATTCAGCAAGATATTCTTGCGTTTCTCTACTGAGATTTTCAACATTTTGAATAAAAAGGGTCCCCACATTATCAAGCTTCTCAAGAAGAGGAAGCGCCGCATCTTTTTGTATAAGAGGATTAAGACCAAAGAGGGTTACTGCTACTTCATCAGTTTTTTCTGGTGACGTCAGCTTAATAGTATGCAGTGATTGTCGCAAGCTAATGTCATGAAGTACTTCAACGGTGGGCATGAGGTCATTATCTGGTATATTAATAAGCGTTGCTTTTTTGGTTAGCGCCGTTCTGAGAAGATTAATTTTAAAGTTAAGCAATTTTTCACTATCTCCTGGAATCATTTGATTAATGAGACGTCCAGATTGTGTTGTTTCAAGGTAGAGCATATAGTCCCAATCTGAAGGGTCTTTAAGTTGCTCAAAATGCGTTTTAATGACATCCGATACTTCAGGATAATGCACAAGAAGAATGGTAGAACGTTCTTCTAGGCTTGGTATACCAGTGATAATAAGTTTATTGCCTTCTGTATCATGAGCAAAGTTAGTTTGTGAGGTCTTATATTCTTGCACGCGGCGTGCCACTTTTCTCATTGCTTGAGTGAGCGGATGCCCTTCATTCATATTAGGATCCATGCCGATCAAGATTTGTGCGGCTTCATTTGCAATAGTGAAGCGTCGGTATTTATAAAAGAGGATACCTACTTTTCGTTCTTTTGATCGCATGAACGAGCGAATACTTTCCTTGTATTGGTTAATTTCTTGATGTTTGTTATAGAGTTCTTCAGTGAGTTGCTTATGCCGCTGATGGAGTGCTTCAAGGTTTGAATATTTAAGAATATTAATGACATTACTCAGGTAGGTAGTAAACACGAGCATTTCATCACGCTCTTTATTGGTGTAGAGGCTGCTTGGTCGGGCGTCTTTTTCTACAATGATATAGGCTGATATATCATTTCGCTCAAAAATTGGTACAAAGATATCAGCATTGATGTGATCAAGAAATCGTAGTGCTTCTCCACTTAAGACGTCCTCTTCATAAAAGTATGAGAAATGAATATCATCTCTAATAAAGAGTTTCATTTCCCGCAGAGATCGTGTTAAGGTTTCATTTTCATGCTTACCGATATACTGTTCAACTTTAGCGGTCGTATTTGCGATGTCATAGTAGCTGTGATCTTCTTGGTCAGTTTCTGCTTTACGTACGTAGAGGCGAACTCTTCCAATAGGAATATGAAATGCTGTGTTAAAGAATTGCTGGGTATGCTGAGCAAGTTCTTTAAGGGCCGTTGCATAGCTTAATTGCTCTAAGATGTCTCTAAACTGGGAGAGAAAATTGAACTTTTCTTTTGAGCTAACAGTCTTCCGAATATTAAGAAAGCGCAACCCCATAATTTTTAGGGCAATAAAGTATAAGATACTCGTAGAAGCTACTGTTCCTAAAGCACCTATGAGTGCTCGGTAGGTTTTAAAGTAGGAAATTACTTTTGCAAGTGAGTTAACTGAAATACTCATTAACTCGGTGCTAAAGACAAAGAAAATAAAGAAAATAAGGTACCATGATTGGTGAACAAGAATGCGTGGTACTTTTTCTTTTCTGAAACGGAGCACAATAACCATCATGGTGGAAATAGTCAAAAATATTACATAGTATCTAATGACCGAGACTAAGAAGGATTCAAAGGGAAGTGTGCCAGAACTTTCTGAAGAAATATCATATTTAAATATGGCCAAGTAGAGAAAACTAAGAGAAATCGCGATATTAACAAATCCATGAAGTATTGTTGTAGGCGTAAGCATTATACGTTTTGTATAAAAGTATTCTAAGCTTGCAATTAATGCTTGAAACTGAGTGAGATAAAAAATCCAGGTGATTCTATGAAATATGGTAAAAGCAACAAACTCCTCTCTGCGCTTTAGTATCCCCCATAAAATAAGTTCAAGAACATGTTGTACGTCGATAAGCAAGGTAGAAACTAGATAAATAGAGAGCAGAATAAATGCTTTTCTTGATCGCTTAGAGGTAATAATGAAATGTACACATATGCCAAAAAAGAAGAGCTTAACAAGTATGCAGGTAATATGTATCAAGGAGATTACATAGTAGTTCCTGGCTGCTAAATGAAGGACGTTGCTAACTTCTTCTATCATTTTGTTGACATCTTTTTTTTGTCTTATATACTTTGGCTTGACAGTGAAAAGTGTAAAGCTAAGTGAAGTAATTTGTCAAATTAAATTGAAATTTGTAGTGTAGTGGTTGACAGTTTAATATACTTCTGAAGGAGTACCAATGAAACATTTATTGTTAGGCTCTTGTGCTTTTATGCTTACTGTTACAATAGTGAGTACGCTTGAAGCACAAGTTTTACCACAAGACGCAAAGCCTGTCGTCCAGGAAATGCCCGATAGTGGCCCTCCCTATAATGGCTATGGTTGGGATGACTAATTTCTAACAAAGTTAGCGACCTATGCGAAAGCATAGGTCGCTTTTTTTATGTCAGCTTATATTCCTGACATCTTCTATTGACCGATGATCTATTGACCCCTAAGAGTTGTGCGATTTTATTCTGGTTTTTAAAGCGATGCCATAAGAGTGCCATAAGATGAGGATCTCTCAGCGCTTTTCTGCCAAGGCGAACGGCTTGAGCAATATCTGGGTCACTGATTAAGTAGGCAGGATCGAAGGTAGTATGTTTGGATATTTGGTGTTTATAGGTCTTTTCTTTCACGAGTTGTTCAACCCGCGTTTTTAATTCATGGATACTTAAGGGAGTATCTTGTATAAGCTGTAGCGTATCTCTTTCTGATAATGACAAGAGATGCTTAAAGGTATCATTTTGTATAAGCTGATCCGCAAACCCTTGCGCGAGACAGGTGATATCTTCTTCTTGTAAGGTTGGCATAGAGATGCAAGTTGATTCAAGTTGTTGATAGAGCTCCTTACAGAAACTACCTTCTTCAACAAGGGCCGCTAGCTGCTTAGTTGTTGAGCAGATGATACGTGCTCTACTTGAGATATTCTTATCACTTTTTAGTGGCTTGAAATACCCAAACGTGAGATAATGAGCTAACGCGCTTTGTGTTTCTGCACTTAGGTATTCAATATTTTCTATAAAGAGCGTGCCATGCTCATCAAGCTGTTCAAGAAGCCCTTCAGATTGGTCGATAAGTTTATTAATGCCAAAAAGTGAGCGTGCAACTTCGTCAGATTGTTCTTTACCAGTAAGCTCAATGCGGTGAAGCGTTGTTCTTAAGCTAATAGCATGGAGGACATCAACGGTTGCCTGAAGGTCATCAGGTGGAAGCGTAAGAAGGAGGGTTTTTTTGCTTAATGCTGCCGATAAGAGGGAAATTTTTAAGCGCATAAGCTGTTCTGTAGTGCCGGGTATTAATGAACTAATGAGTCTTCCTGAGGTTGTTGTTTCGAGGTATAGGGCATAATCCCAGGTTGAGGGATCAGGAAGATGTTCAATATGATTTTTTACCATATCAGAAAGTTCGGGGTAATACAACAATATAATGCTTGATGACCCATCCATATTGGGTAGGCCTGATACAACAAGTTTTTTCCCTTGCAGCTCAATAGATGTTGTTTGTGCTGTTCTAAATTCTTGTACCCGTTTTGCAACTGAGGTACACGCTTTACTTAATGGATGACCTACATGGGTATTCATATCATGAGGAATAAAATCATGTGCTGCTTCGTTAGCATAGGTAAACTTTCTATTTTTATAATAAACGATGCCGATACGGCGACTTTCTGAAGAGCGCATATAAGAGCGAAGGACTTCTTTATATTGATTAATTTCTTGATGTTTGTGATAGAGCTCTTCGGTAAGCTCTTTTTTTTCAAGCTGAAGCGCTGCAAAACTGCTTTGCTTGACGAGACTGATAATATTACTTAAGTAGGTAGTGAAGACAATCATTTCGTCACGCTCTTTACTCGTATAAAGGCTTCTGGGACGGGCATCTTGTTCAACAATGCAGTAGGCAATGATTGAAGATCGTTCATAGATTGGTAAAAAGATATCTGCATGGATGCTATCTAAAAAAGCGACTATTTCATGGGCGTTACTGTTTTCTTCATAAAATGAAGTAAAGTGATAATCATCTCTAATGAGTATTTTAGCTTGATAGAGTTCATTGGTCAGTACCGATTCTTTTTCTATGAATTTTTCTATCAGATCGGCTTTTCCATTTTGTTTAAAAGAGAACATACCACTGGTGTCTTGCTTGGTGCGTAACATGAGGTGTGTCTTTCCACGAGTAATATTAAAAGCAGTGGAAAAAAATGTCTGTGTAATATGAGTGAGTTCATTTAATCCGGTGGTATAGCTGAGCTGTTCAAGAATATCTTTAAATTTTCGTAGGAAATTGAACTGTTCAGATGAGGTAATATCTTTTCTGATATTTAAAAATCGCAATTGCATGATTTTGGTACTAAGGAAGTACAAACTAATGGTCGTGAAGATCCCAATAATAACTTCAAGTGAAGGTTTAGTGAACGGAATAAAAGGAAATGATAGGTGATACTCAATACAGATGCGCATACCAAGAGAGAGCACTTGAAAAGGAATAATAAATTTGGCGAGCATGCTAATCTGCCGGTATAAGATGCGTGGCAGCCTTTGTGAACGTAGCGCATTAATAATATGCCATAAAATCCAGATACACATACAGGCGGCATAACTATAGATGAAGGTAACGATCTTCCATTCAAAGCCGAGTGTTTGACTACTATCTGAAGGGATACCATAATAGCCAATAATAAGATATAAAAAACTGCCGATACTAATGACGCCAGCGGCACCATTAAGAAGCCAAAACCATGAAAATTTAAGGCGGCGATAGAGTAAATAGTAAAAAAAGAGGGCAAGCGACTGTATTCGTGGAAGATAAACTATCCAATTGATACGCGCAGCAAAAGTATGAATGAATAGTTCACCCTTTAGCTTTAGGCACCCACGAAGGAGACCAGCAATTAGATATTCAAGATCATTACATGCTGCTGTTACTACAAATATCAAGAGCAAAAGAAGGGGTAGTCGATCTTTTTCACGAGTAACAAGATACCAACAAAGAAAACATGCTATGATAAGCTTTGCTACCAAGGCACCAGTAAGAGCGGCAACGGCCACGACAGGATGTGATAAAATAGCTACGAGTACCGTTAAAGGGTTTTGCATAGCACTATCTCCGGTGATTTATTTTCTCTAGTTGAAAGAGTAGTGTATGAATATTTTTAGCACTGCTTGTATTTTTAATATAGCAAAACATCTCATATTGTCAAATGTTGTGCTGGTAAAACCATTGCACTTTTTTATTATCATGATAGAGTGATGATACAATGAATCAAAAAACAATACATATCTTACGATGCCTCGATCTTCTGCGGCAAGCCACAAAAGGGATGGCTCAACCTATGTCGGTGATGCTTGCTGAGGAGTTTGGGAAAGATCCTTTTGTTATACTATTTTCCTGTTTACTGAGTTTACGAGCAAAAGATACGGTGACTTATCCCGTAAGTCGCTCGCTCTTTAGTCTGGCCCGCACGCCAGAAGAGCTTCTTCGTATACCAACGAGTGATCTTGAAAAACTTTTTCATCCATTGGGGTTCTATCATAAGAAGGCACAGGTAGTAAAAGATGTAGCAAAAGAGCTTATAAAAAGATTCCACGGTAAGGTTCCTTCAACAGAAGAGCAACTGCTCAGTATAAAAGGAGTAGGGAGAAAAACGGCTAATCTTGTTCTTGGTATAGCTTTTGATAAGCCAGCAATCTGCGTTGATACTCATGTACACCGCCTAGCAAATAGGCTTGGATGGGTGTCTACGAAGACGCCAGATCAAACAGAACGTGCACTACAACAGATGGTGCCCAAAGAATATTGGATTGAACTTAACACGCTGTTAGTTATCTGGGGTCAAAATATATGTGTGCCGATATCTCCTTTCTGCTCCAAATGTGTTTTAAACCCACTCTGCCCTAAAAAGGGTGTTGCCTCCCATCGATAAGTACAGTTCTACATGTGTGTCCGAATTGACAAAATATCGTTATTTATATACAATAAGAAAGATAAACTCATAATAATAGTACTAGTATTAACATCCTTTAAGCGGGTGTAGGGAGAATCCATGAAACAGATAATCATTGTACTACTAATAGGTAGTTCCTTAGGAGCAATGAGACCAGCGGTACTGCGAGATATTAAGAATGCTCCACAGCGCCAGAAGTCTCAAAGCCTACGAAAAACGCTTCTTACGAGTAAATTTATCACTGCCTATAACCGGCATCAAGCAGCTGAACAAGCAGTAGCATCTCAAAAAAAGATGAAAAAAGCTCTGTATAAAGCTATTAAGCGATCAGATGTGACCGGCATCACTGAGCTGGTGAAGCAAGGCGTTGATATCACCGGCATTATCGGTGGGACTGATACCGCTCTTGTTGCTGCTATGAAGATTGATAAAGAGGAGGATCGAGTACCTTTTGTTCATTATTTACTCTGGTTTCAAGCGCCGATT
The DNA here is from genome assembly GCA_963711045.1 of uncultured bacterium. Classification (GTDB taxonomy): domain Bacteria; phylum Babelota; class Babeliae; order Babelales; family Babelaceae; genus PRDV01. Next base: position 69,512 of record CAVQCM010000002.1, read on the forward strand.
GATGCAGTTGATAAGCAAGGCCTAACCGCACTTCATTATGCTGCATTAAAAGGTCATGCTGAGGCCCTTTGTGTCCTATTAGAAGCCGGTGCTACCGTAAATCTCTCAAAATACTCAGGTGAAACGGCATTAACCCTAGCTGCACTTAATGGCCATGCTACCTGTGTAGAAGCGCTGCTTGCTGCTGGTGCTGATCCAAATAAAGGTAAGCTTAACGGTCAGACGCCGCTTAGTGGTGCTGCGCTGAAGGGCCATGCTGCATGTGTACGCCTATTACTTGAAGCAGGAGCTTCACCAAATAAAGCCCATTTAGATGGGAGCACGCCGTTACATCTTGCTTGTATTACTGGCCATATTGATTGTGTAGAGCTTCTTCTTTTTTTTAATGCAGATCCGATGAGCTGTAAGAAAGATGGCCAAACGCCTCTTCATCTTGCCGCCTTACAAGGAAATGATCTCTGTTGTGAGATGCTTCTTATCTGTGGTGCTGATGTTAATGCAAAAGATAGTAAAGGAGAAACGCCTCTTGAACTTGCTGCGCTTCAAGGTAATAAAGAAACAGTGTGTCTATTTCTTGTTAGCGGTGCTGGGGTTAATGAGAGAAATAACCTGCATCAAACAGCGTTAAGTGCTGCTGCATTACGAGGGAATTATATCATTGCCAAGATGCTTCTTGAGCGCGGAGCTTCAGTCGATGGCAAAGATACTAGATTTGGTAGCACGCCACTTCATTGCGCGTATCAAAAAGGGCATAAAAAACTAGCTACATTGCTGCTAAAGGCTGGCGCTAATCCTTCTGCTCTTAATAAGGCTGGTCGCCGACCGATAGACCTTCTTAAAGAGTAGGGATCTGGCGTACTAGTTGAGTCAAATCACTGTGTGTTTCTGTGTAACATAATCCAAGAAACTGCGTTTCTCAGTCCTTTTACTACTTATGTCTTTAATACGAGCCATTTTGAAGCTTATTAACTGCTACGTTTCAAAATGATTAAAAGTCCGAAAAATGCACCAATTGGGTGGATTGTGCAAGAAGGAAAGAATGTAGTATTGCAGATCAAGAGGAAATGTACGAAAAATAGGATTGATAATGGCTCCCCCAGAAGTGAAGCATTCATTGTTAGGTGCAAACGAGAAGGTGGATGCTCGATTATAGTTCATGGTTTCCTCAATATTAAGGAAGTAGTGTCATTTTTAGTGGAGCGTAGCATGAGTTGTTTGACAAAAAATTCCTGGTACCGAAACGAGTAGCTAGCTATTGACTGGAGGATATATTTGAAGTAAACTGTAAAAGACTTTTAATTGATTCTCTTCTTGTAAAGCTTTTCCAGAAGTTCTCATCATTTCAAAAGTTTGTGAAATACTTTTTATTCCTTTTTTATGAGGTTCTTAATGAAAATATACGTAGGAAACCTTTCCCGTTCTACCACGGATGAAACGGTTAAACATGCGTTTGAACAATACGGTGATGTTTCATCAGTTCGTATTTTGTTTGATCGTGAAACTCGTCAATCACGTGGTTTTGGCTTTGTTGATATGCCAAACGATGATCAGGCTCGTCAAGCAATGGATAACTTGAACGATACTGAACTTGAAGGACGTCGTCTTCGTGTTAACGAAGCACGAGAACCAGAACGTCGCCCAGGTGGTGGTGGTAGTGGCGGTCCTCGTGGAGGTGGTTTTAGAAATCGATTCTAAGAGCTACAAAACACTAAAAAAAAGCGGGTCTTCGGGCCCGTTTTTTTTAATCTTCAATAGAGACATCACCCGTCATAAGTTTTTTATAATAAGGTGATTTTTGTTCAAGTTCACGTCGTGGATAGAAAATCATTTCTTTTTGTTTATCAAGCAATGAGAAGTCCAAGATCCCAACGGCATCGGCTAGCGTATGCAGTCTATGCGCAATAACTAGCGTAAGGGACTTTTGTGATAGTTCACTGATCATTGAGGTGATCGCTCGTTCACTTATATCATCAAGACTCGAAGTTGGTTCATCAATTAAGATTAGTACTGGATCGTAGAAGGTCGCTCGCAAATATAAGCTTGCAAAATTAAGGCGTTGACGTTGTCCACCTGATAGGTTGAGTCCGGCTTCACCAATGGGTGTATCAAGACCTTGCTTTTCTTCAAAGATGAACCAGAGGCCCACTTTTTGTAGGACGGCAATAATTTCTTGATCAGAGTAGACATTCTTTGGCAAGCCCAACATAAGATTACGTCGTATAGTACCACTCAAGCTACTGGCAACTTGTCCCTGCATAGCAATGAGTGTCCTACGAACACTGTCATCAACGTTATAGATTGGAATACTGTTGATGGCTACCACACCTTTATCAGGTTTGAGTTGGCCTCCCAACACTGATATAAGGGTTGTTTTACCGACACCTGATGGACCAATAATACCATAGAGCTTATTTTTTTGTTCTTCAGGGACCTCTAGGTACAGGCTATGTCCATCAAATATTTTTGCATCAGGATTATAATAAAAGGTCATATCTTTCGCTTCTGCGGTGATTACACCTTCTTTAAAAGAGCTAAGAGGTTCAACCGGCGGAGCTGAAAGTACGGGAAATGTTTGTTTGCCAAAGAGCTGAATGAAGCTGTACAAATCATTAATACGAGTGGTTGCTCGTAAGAGCTTACGTAGTTTTCTTCCAACATCGATCACTTCATAGGTGCCATTAATATAGGCAATAAGGATGGTGGAACCGAGCATGACTGAAAGGGTACCTATTTGCATAGCAGAAAATACTATCCATCCAAGAATAATGACACTTGCCACATAGGCTAATCGTGAAACGCTCACTGAACTCGCAAATGCAAGCCAGGCGGTTCCTTCTCGGTACATGAGGTTACTTGCTCGTTTGTGGGTAAGATTGGTAAGTTCATTTGTAGCAAAGGATGAACGAATGAGTTGAACCTGTGTTAAGCTTTCAACCCCAAGCGATTTAAGTTCATCATCAGCAACAATGAGCCTTTTTTCAAAGGTGGCACTCGTAAAGAGATTAAGGGCAACATTTACGACAACAATAATAAGAAGGAGTATAAGGCATACTAGCCCAAGCGTCATATCATGACGCATAAATTCGATCGAAACTGATCCGATACTTACGATGATAGGGAGCAGATCCCACAACAGAATATCAAGAAGATTTTCATATGCTCGTGCGCAGCGAGTTATCTTAGAAAATAGTTTACCGGTAGATTTAAGGGTATGATACACTGGGTCAACCGTGAGGAAATGCTTAAAGGAGTTATAGAGTACACTATTCATACATTGAATTTCCATAAGTGCTGCACAATACACTGAAAGATAATCAAGAAGAATTACGCCGATCCAGAAAGCTATAAGATACAGAAAGTGATGCCAGTTTTGGTATTCTATAATGCGGCCAATATAGATGGGATAAATAGAATAAAAGCTTTGGATGACGATTTGACATAAGACCGTTACGATAGGAAATACTTTTTGCTGTATGATAACGTGATACCATGGCTTACTAAAATCGATAGCAAAGATACTAGCTTTTTCTGGTAGATTAGCTAATCTTACCCATAAGCGGTAATAGGAATCCGTAAGATGTTTATATCGATTTAACATGGGCCGTTACTCATCACCTAAGTGTATTAATAGCTACATATTTGTAGAGTATACCACAGAAACCAGAAGAGAGTACAGAGAATGATGTATATTGATTCACTTAAAGCTTCACTTATAGAATCTTTTAACATGCTAAAGCTAGAGAGCATCAGCATGTTAGCATTGGTATCATTACGCACCTTGTTGTTTTTATATCAGTCTTGCATGTATGCCTGGTTTTTGCCGTTGGGACTGCTCGTAGGCCTTGTTCTTGAGTTGAAATATCTTCTTGTTGCCTGCTATCTAACACTGCTTATTAAAGCTGCACGACCTTCAATTGATCTTAAGCGAGTATCCTATTGGCAACAGCCACTTGTTGCTGACTGGATTATATTTGGTGGTATCCTGACGTTTTTATTTCTGCCTCAGCTCATTAAGGGAACATGGCTATCAACAATAATGCAAAAGCTGTTTTTCATAGTGGGGCCATCTTGGTTACCAGGTATTGAAGCTATAGGCAGCGTTGTTCTGTGTATGTCTCCCTTATTAATTGTATGGGGATTGTTTATGCTTGATGCGAAGTTAACTACCTGGAGTTATATCAAAGCATTTAAGCGAGCAATTACGATGATCATTTTTAATTATCCTTTTTTCTTGGTTACCTATGCGATACTACTCTTAGCTCTTTCGGTAGGGTACCTTATGGGTTCTTTTCTTGTTGAGTATCTTCCTCAGTTGATAATTGTTGGCTGGTTGCTCTTACTCGGGGGTATTGTTCCCTATACAGTCTGTTTTATAACCAATTTTTATGTGAAGCGCTTACATGAGCAGTTTTCCTTATATTATTGAAAGACTTTCTTAATAAGGTATACTCATTGCTATCAACAAAATAATAGAAGGATGGTTCCATGAAAAAATATATGCTATTAGCAAGTATGGTTGTAGTTTCTGTACGAGCTTATGAAGGCACGGTTATTCCCTGCATGAGAAATGGAGTGTGTGGTGCATGCCAAACGAGTTCCTGTAGCACGTGTGTTAAACTTGGTTCTCAGCAAGGGTATGTTGCAGAAGAAAACGAAGGCCCCTGTAGCCGGTGTAGAGATACCAGCCGATTTTGTGCCGGTGCTGCTCATGAACTTGAACGAGGTCCTTGCCCTCGCACGTTGTTTATTCCTCGCTCACAAGGTACTGATACTGCGCGAGAGTTGGTAGGGTGGGAAGAATTCATTCATCAATTTGATGTAGGTGATTACTATCTTACCACTGGCCATGTACTCGGGTACTATCGCTCATTTAGACCAGAGCGTTTAGCACAACAGCTCTTTGGTGATACCATACTGCGCTTTGCCGGAAGTCAAGTTGCTGATCGAAGGCCATGTGAACTGATCGCGGATAACTTTGGCCTTTCGCCAGAATTTAGAGGATCACTCACCATTAACCCTCTTATTGAAAATATCGTACTTGATAATCAGTTTTTTCTTGGGCTTGATCCTCTTGCTTGTGGGCTTTATCTACGATTTCATCTGCCACTTGTTCATACACGATGGGATCTCAGATTATGTCCAATAATTGAAGAGAAAGGATCTAAGACATTTCCTGAGTGTTATATGGCGGAAGATCAAACAGCAACAATGCGGAGTTTGTTACGCGCCATATCTGGCGATACTGTCTTTGGTGATCAACATGAGCCGTGGGACTATGGACGAATACTCGATGGCCCTCAGACAAAAACGGGATTAGCAGATATCGACGTAATTGTTGGGTATGACGTTAGTCAATCAGATACCCACCATGCAGGGTTCTATGGGCAGTTAGTATTACCTACTGGTAATCGATACAATCCTTGCTCGGTTTTTTATCCAATGGTTGGTAATGCACGACATGTAGAATTAGGAGGTGGGTTTAGTGCTCATATTGTCCTGTATGAATATACCGCTGAGAATAATCTTTCATTCTGGATTGAAGGCAATGCTGTACATATGTTTAAAAATACCCAAATGCGTTCATTTGATTTTTGCGAAAATGGGTTGCTGAGTCGCTATATGCTGCTCAAAGAACTCAATCGAGTTGATGGTAACTTAGTCTATTCAGGTAATCTGAGTAATGCTATTAACTTTGCTACGCGCCCAGCAGAGGTATCTATTGCTGTGAAGGGTGATGTTTCTGCTAAATTCGCGCTTCGTACGCCTCGTATAATCGCAGATCTTGGCTATAATTTCTACGGAAGAACAAAAGAGACTCTCTGCCTGCGTGATACTACTGATGAGAAGATCTATGCCTTTAAAGGAACTGAAGGAGTATGTGGATTAGAATATGCAACGGTAGGGCAACAACCGCCGATCGAATTTGGTCCCTTAGTAAGGAAAATACCATTAAACTCTTCACAACATTGCGCTACTATAAGAACAGCAGCCCTACCTGATAATCCACAGGAACCCGAAAAAGTTAATCCATCAGATATTATAGTTACCGCCTTTAGCGTTCAAGAAGGGCCAATTGAGGCTCCAGGAGTTATGCCTGCCTTTGAGTCAGCACCCCCTGTAGTGGTAACAACTGATGACCTATGCTTACCATCAGGAACCTTGCCAGCGCAAGCAACGCATAAGGTGTTTGGGTATCTTGGCTATAATTTCTATGATGTTGACTGGTGTTATAATCCATATCTTGGGATTGGTGGAGAGGCGGAATTTGACGCCCGATCACTCTCAGTAAGAAGTGCGCTCAATCAATGGTCTGTATTCATAAAAGGTGGTTTTGAGTTTTAAAAGCTTACGGATGCCTTACCAAATACACCCCAGTTTTCTAAGGTTGAGGTATGTTCATTAGTACCGGCAATTTCATAACGAGCTGCAAGGGCAAAACTAAAGGGATAATCGCACCATATGCTATTGTACGTAATAACACCTGAGAAGGTGTGAGAAAGGGCTTCTCGTGCTGCTGCAGGACATTCATTCACTACTTCGCTCGTAAGCACTACAAATGAGGGATCAGGAGTGCCAACCCCAAAAGGATCTGAAATGCGGGCAGTGCTATGTGATGTTCTTCCAGAGCAACGGGTATTATCAAAGATACCATGTTCTTCAAAATTAAAGCCACAGGGACGTACTATCTCTTCATCTCGCCAGAAGAGATTATAGGCCGATTCAAATCCCCAACCGCAGCGTTCATAGTGAATAGAAAGCCAAAAATCGAGGGTATTGCGCGGTTCTACCTTGGTAGGTGCCCGTAATAAATCGATACCTGATCGTGGGTTATTGGGGTTCTCAAGAGGAGTTGTTAACAGAAATCGTGATAATGGTCCATTGCAGTAATCATATTGGCGGCATTCAGTATTGCTGAACTTATGTTGATATTTAAGCTCAAGCATAAGTAGGCATTCTGAATCGGTATCTTCAGCATACCATAAGGTATTATCAAACATCAGTCCGGTGCCAAGTCCGCCATTACGAGATCCTACTAGCGGTTGAAAAAAACGTGAATTATCAAACTTTTTGCCGGTTGGAATGCTGCCAAGCAGATATAAAGAAATAATGTCATCTTCGCAATAGTGAACAGTATAGCCATAGCGAACTTCAATATCATCAATGCCGGTATGATGAGTCTCGTCTGGAAAAACATCAAGTTTATTACATGCTTGCTGTACCGTGGCTATATCGCCAATGTCACCAGCAGGATCAAGCTGTTCATAAAAACAGATTCTATGGTCGGCCCTCACGACAGCAAATGCCATGTCAGCCCAGAGGCCAGGGAGCCATCTATCAAAATGGAAGATGAATTGGGGTAACCAGCCAAAGACTTTACGTTTAGGGCTAAATCGAACGCATGACGAAGGTCCTTCAGGTTGAGTGTTGCCAAGGCTGAGATTAAGCGAATTAAGGGGGGCACAATTTTCAGCAACTCTGATCGGGTTTTGGCCAAAGAAGCCTCTGCCTATACGGGTTGCTTTTCTATTTTTTTGGTATAAAAAAGTGCTATCAAAGGTAAAAAAAGCGCAGCTTGCATCGCCTCTGAACCGCTGATAAAACGTCATGCTATTACGATAGGTCAAATCAGTGGTAATAGTACGAGGCCTAAAAAAGGTTGATACACCATGATCAGTATAGTCATTGCTTATCTGGTCGCAATCTCCTGAGATAGAACTCTCACAATCTCGAGAAGGGTAGCAACCGGTAGCGCAAAGAGAAGATGGTAACAATAAGAGCATTGTTAAGCTATATATCAGTAACATAAATGGTTCCTTTGGCCCGTGTTAATTGAACTACGTGAGTAGTATGCAATAGATAGGCGTCCTTTGCAACTCTTTAAACATTGAACTTAACGTTGATAATATCACCATCTTTAACGATATAGTCTTGTCCTTCAGTTCTCATTTTACCAATTTCTTTTACTTTAGCTTCACTGCCTGCGGCAAAGAGGTCGTTGCTATTAAACACATCGGCACAAATAAATCCCCGTTCAAGGTCACTATGAATTTCGCCAGCAGCTTGCCTAACCGCAGTTCCTTTCTTAATTGGCCATGCATGGATCTCTTTTGGTCCACAGGTAAAGAACGTGATGAGGTTAAGCTCTTGGTAGGTTTTTCTAATGATTTCAGCGAGGTTATCGCGAGTTACTCCCATCATATCACGCATTTCTTGTTGCTCTTCTTCATTCATGTTAATCAGGTCAAGCTCAAGCTTAGCTGATACGGGGATCACACGGTCTTCACCAAACCGCTCGACCAAAATGGTATACTGATCATTGTCTTTGTATCGATCATTACCAATATCATCTTCAGAAACGTTAGCAATAATAAGGAAGTTTTTAGCGCAAAGAAGAGGAATCGTCGTTACTGAAGATTTCTCTATAAGATTTCGAATCGTTTCACTATCAGAATTATTTAACGCCGTTGAGAGTTCTTGTAGAAGGGTCATTTCAGCTTCAAGTTCTTTTAATTTCTTGGGGTCATTTTTTGCCGCTTTCATCAGACTGGTGACTTTGGCGATTCGTTTAGTGACTGACTCAAGATCCTTAAGCATAAGCTCGGTGGTAATAATATCATAATCAACTGAGGGATCTCGTGGGCCTGCTTCTACCAGCGGATCGGGAAAGCACCGCAGGACATGCAAAATAAGATCAACTTCTCTAATATGACTCAGAAATTGATTTCCTAAACCTTCCCCTGAAGCGGCGCCTTTCACAAGGCCGGCAATATCGGTAAACTGGACCGTGGCAGGAATAATTTTTCCTGAGTTATAGATACTTTTAAGCTTGTCTACTCGCTCATCAGGAACAAAGGTACAGGCAAGATGGGGATCAATAGTACAAAAGGGGTAGTTCTCAGCAGGAACTGAGGACTTGGTAAGAGCATTAAAGAGAGTAGATTTACCGACGTTTGGTAGGCCAACTAAGCCTGCACTAATTGCCATGAGCGATCCTTTTCAAAATGAATACTAGTCTAAAGGTACCACAAAATGACCGGCACGGCGAGTGCCATTGTTAGAGTGCTGATAGAGTACAAGGATATTTTCATTGCACCGTAACAATGGTGATCTATCTTAGATATGGCTAGAAAAGAAACGACCCATTAGTGAATTAATTATGTGAAAATGGCGATTTAGAGGGTGGTATTGTGATTGTTAAAAAATACTCGTAAAACTATTGCATTTAGCTGTCAACATTTTATAGAATGAGAATTGCAGATCATACAGACATCTAGACCGTTAGTGAAGGCGCTACTAAAAATGTGCTCAATTAGATAGAGGTCTGAAGATATCGTGCGGAAGATATGATGTGTATTGAGTGAAAAAAGTTTGACCAATAAGGGGGAGCTAACAGGTACATTGAAAAAGGTAACACAACATGTCTTATCACGGTATTAATATATATAAGATATAGGTGATCAAAAAAGGAAATCAGGTTACCTAATAATTGAAGGGATTAGCAGTATGAAACATAGTAGATCAGTTGGCTTAGCATTGCTAAGCTTATCATTATTGCTTTCTACAGGAGTAGATGCAAGAGAAAATCGTAAACGTCACAAAACAACAAAGGGATGCAATTCTTGCATAACAATCACACGGAAGGATTTTTGCGATAAAGAAACTAAAGAACTCACAAAGACGTTTGTTATTACTCAGCCGGGTATTTACTGCTTTGGTGAAAGTATTAATTTTGCACCAGCAGATGCTTTGCCTGCGATTTCTGTGCAAGCAAGCAATGTTAAAATAAATCTGTGCACGAAAAAACTGCAACAAGCAAATGAGATATTTGGTGTTACAGGAATTGAACTCAATGCAGGCTATGAGAATATCGAAATAGCAAATGGTACGATCTGCAACTTTCAAGGTGCAGCAGTTGATGCTTTTATTGATGGTAGAGAAATCGTATCATCAGATACCGAGTTAACCTCAAATGGCTCTCCTGCTGCTGGTGGGACCAATTTAAGCAGTTTAGATAGCAATATTACCCCTTATACGGTAGGTGATAAGCTTATCATCACGGGTGTTGATGCTAATGGTTTACCCGTTGATTTTGAGCTCGCTGTAGATGAAAACTCAAGCATAAACACTCTCATTCGTTATGGAATAAACATTGCGTATCCATTATCACTTGGAAGTATTACTGGTGGCATTCTTTCTGTAGCATCATTTGGCCCAGCTGATCCAACACCTGAAATGGCACTTACTATACAAGATGCACCAGGTAATACCGGGCAAACAAATTGGCCAACTTTTAGTGTCACTCAAGAGGGTAATGATGCTATCCTCGATACGGTCTGCTTTACCGATCTTATAATTTCAGATAACGGTAACCCTGATAATTTAGGAAATACTCGGAGAGGTACCGGCATATCATTTCAAACTCCAGCAGCGATTCAAGAGCCAAAGCTTGCAGAATTGTTTGCCTATCGGAATATAACCATCAGTAATTGCAAAATCAATCGTAATGCACTTTCTGCTACGTGGTTTAACTTAGCAAATGGCATTCGCATAGAAAACTCGGAGCTTAACGATAGCTTTATTGAAACAGCAGCTTTTAGTATTGTTGCAGGTTTCGCGACCACGAACTCCGCGAATGTTCAGCTTCTAAATAGCACTTTTAACAATTCTCGTAATGAGAGTGGAACACCTTTTTTCGTTGGAGGGATCGTAAATATCAATTTACAAAATCTCTTTGTAGATACTTGCCAGTGTAATAATGCACGAGGAATTAATGCTTTCTTTGTAATTGGTGCATTAGGAGCAACAAGTTATGGCATGCATTTTGAAAATTCTCAATTTAACAATCCATATGGATTAAATTGTGGGGCAGTAGACTGCTTTCATCATTCTGACAGCAGTGTCGCAAGTTTTGGAAGTGAATACTTTCATGTAAACAATTGTGAATTCAATGGTGCCTTTCATGGCGTTGGTAATCCATTTCTGTTTGGTAGTGCCACCGGTATAGAATTTATCACAATAAAAGATGTCTTCATTGAAAACTGCCAATTAAGCAATCATGTTAACCTTGAACCAAGTTTAAGCGCAAATGGTTTTGTTATAGAGGTATTCAATAGTGATCCAATCTTCAATGAAGCAGCATCGGTACGGAATATAACCTGGAGAAACTGCGTAGTAAGCAATATTTCTAGCGTAGGAATAGCAAGAGGAATTAATGCTAACTTACAGGATGTATCTCAGAATACTGATCTTTTGGATTATAGAAATCTAATTATTGAGAACTGTATTTTGGAAAATGTTTTTGCTCAACAAAGCAGCCGAGGAATTAATATAATAAATTCGGCTCCTGATAGATCCTTTACTAATGTTATTCTGACAGGAAACACAGTATCTGATGTGAGAGCACCAGATGACATAGACCGTACTGGTATCAACCTTTTTGGTATTATTAATCCAATACTTTGCAAGAATATCGTTACTGCGAGTGGTATTGGGGTACTCTTCTCTGGGGATGATGCCATTGGGTTTAGTAAAGAGGGTCTTGTACAAGATAACAAAGTAACAAATTGTACAATAGCAGGGTATCAAGATACGCTTGCACCTACAGAGAGTGCTTGGGTAAATAATACTGCCGTAACAAATGGTTCAGGGATATCACATACAGATAACTACAACATTACGTGGGATACGGTAAATATACCTGTTGATAGAGGGACACTTCAACAGTTTCCCCCAAATCCGAACAAATATTACAATTTATCACTTACTAAAGAAAACAATTAATACCTTGGCAGGGGCATCATACCCCCTGCCTTAACTAACAAAGGATGTACTCATGAAAAAATTACTGATCATAGGCTTGCTTTACTCAGCAGCCCATGCAAACATCTCAATTGAAGGCACGGTATTGCCTAAGTCAATTACTCTGCAATACGAGTGCCTTAAAAGTAAGGGTATGCTTGATAAAGCTCCAAAGGAATTTATTGAAGTGTATGAAAACATTAAGGCGGGGAATTTCTCTTTCCATGAAGATACGCTTACTAAAGCTATACCAGATTGGAAGTTCATAATTGATATTACTGAACGGGCAATGAAAAAATAATCTTACGTAGGGGGTCTTTAGAACAAGGCCCCTAAAGTATCACATAGAAGACTGACAATTGCTGGATCTTGAAATAGTGCTTGTCGTTTCAACACATACCTATTTGCACAAAATGGCTATAAATAGCTGTTAGAAACGATTGCGTATGCTACGGTAACTATACGGAGATAGCACCAAAAGCTTGTTCAGTTCATATATTTGTATCACAAATAACAAAACCTATCTTGCTCATAGAAGTCAAAAGATCTCGGCATGAAGAAACATTTTTTTATATGGCCAACTCTTTTGAGATCCATTGATCTATAGTGCGCGAAGCAGTGTCGAATGTTGCTCCTACAAGAAGTATTTTTTTGCCTGACAAGAGATATTTTTGGTAATACTTTTTGTGCTCAATTTGCTGTATGGCTTTTTCTGCTGATCCTCCGAGTTTAAACTCAATAATAATGATAGTGGTTTTCGTTTCTAGGACGGCATCAATACGACCATTATTAGTGGGCTCTTCTACGGTTATATCAGCACCAAGAAGTGACAGAATTCCATAAAAGACCCCTTGGTAATGCTTTTCTGTATTACTGTGTAAATGATAGGGGTATTGAGCGAAAAAGACTTGTAATGTGGTAAAAAATGTGTCAATATCAGCTTGGTTAAGGGCTGTTTCTAACGAATAGAGAAGTGTTTTGATGGAAGATTTTTTTGCGTTGGTCATACTCTGCACAACGAATTGAAAGAACGAGTGTTTAACTTCCCGATTCGGAAAGCTCAGTGCATAGTTTTCAGTATGAGGATTATAGCTCTCAATAGTAAGATAGCCAGATTGGTACAAAAGTGAAATAAGATCAATCTGTTCAATCTCATATGACTTCATCTCGTCCTTATTGAGTAAAGATCCTTCAATAGTTGCTATGGCATACTGCTGTTGCTTAACGAGCTTCATTAAAAAAGTTGGTGTTCCTGTATCGAACCAGTAGTTATCAAGAATCCCTTTTTCTAGATAAAGCATAACGGAATAAGGATTAATACCTTGTTATGTTGAGTATCACTAAGAGGAGTGCTAAATTGATAGCCATTATACCAGGTCTTGATGAGCTGTAGCAGTTCATCAATTGGCTGGTCCGTTTTTTGAGATATCGCGGTGAGATAGGGAGTGAACTGTGAGCTGATTTCTTGAGTGGTATAGCCAAGAAGGGTTGCTGCTCTTGGGTCCAACGTTAAATCTTGCAAATGGTTTAACCCAGAAAAAATTGATGTTTTTGAAAATTTACTGATTCCGGTTATTAAGACATATCTCAAATACTTATCTACTGAACCATCTTTTAGCGCCGAGTAAAACTCAGCGATTACTTCGCGGCACTCTTCTGCGACCCTATAGTTTTCTATGTTTTTAAGAATTGGGGCATCATATTCATCAATAAGAAGGACAACCTGATTTTTTTTAGCGAGCTCAGTGATGAGTGTTTTAAGTCGTCCTCCAAGGCTTGTTCTAGTGGTGAGCATAATGCCGTGAGTAAGCGCAATTGCTTCGAGTTCAGCATGAAGTGCATCTCTAAGTGCTTCAGCAGACTTAAGAGCCATTGTCGCAAAGCTGATAAAAATTACCGGATGCTTGTCCCATGCAAAATCAGTTGAATCAATAGAGAGCCCGGTGAATAATTCGCGTTTACCCAGAAACAACGCTTCTAAGGTCGTGCAAAGAAGTGTCTTGCCAAAACGACGAGGTCTCGAGAGAATATAGTACAAACCGACTTGAGTAAGATCGTAAATCTCTTTAGTTTTATCAATATACAGGAAGTTCTGTGTGATGATCTTCTCAAACGATTGGATTCCTATTGGCAAGTTTTTTTTTCATGAGTCTCTCATTAAGAGTGATACATATCATGTTAGAGTATACCATCTATTAATGAGAACTTAAAGGAAAGAGACCAAAAGAAGAGCCGACTATCATACGATACTCGGCTCATTTTAACCTATTACTCAGCGTCTATGTCGATTGGTCCTTCATCCATAGCTTTATCTTGGTCTTCTTGTGTGGTTTCGCCAGCTGCTTGCTCTTGTTTATAGAGCAATTCTGCTACCTTATGAGACGACTTCAGAAGTTCATCAGTTGCTTTCTGCAATTCTTCTGCATTGCCAGCATGATCAGTAACTGCTTTTTTGGCAACTTCTAATGCAGCGGATGTTGCATCAACTTCCTCTTGTGGAAGTTTCTCTTTGTTTTCATTGAGGGTTTTCTCAATTTCTGCAATGAGCGTTTCAAGACGATGCTTCTTCTCAATAGCTTCTTTTGCTTTTTTATCTTCACTTTCATGTTCAGCAGCTTCTTGTACCATGCGGTCAATTTCTCCTTGATCAAGACCGCTTGTATTGGTAATAGTGATTTTCTGCTCTTTGCCGGTGGCTTTATCCTTAGCAGAGACATGTACGATACCATTCGCATCAATATCAAAGGTTACTTCAATCTGTGGTACGCCACGTGGCGCTGCTGGAATTCCTTCAAGCTTAAACTGTCCAAGAAACTTATTGTCTTTTGCAAACTCACGTTCACCTTGTACGACACGAATATCTACCGCTGATTGATTATCTTCTGCGGTACTAAATACCTGAGACTTTCTTGTTGGTATGGTAGTATTACGTTCGATAAGCTTAGTGGCAATGCCACCAAGAGTTTCAATGCCCAGCGAAAGGGGAGTAACGTCTAGCAGTAGAACGTCGCTTACTTCTCCTCCTAAGATTGCTCCCTGTACGGCAGCACCGATAGCTACTACTTCATCAGGGTTAACTGATTTGTTTGGCTCTTTGCCAAAGAAGTTTTTCACTAACTGTTGTACTTTTGGCATACGGGTTGAACCACCAACGAGAATGACTTCATCAATCTGATCTTTGGTTAGGTCAGCATCTTTCATTGCTTGTTGACAGGGCTTTAAGAGCCGTTCAAATATGTCTGAACACATAGATTCAAGCTGTGCGCGCGTCAATTTGATGGTTAAATGTTTTGGTCCCGAAGCGTCAGCGGTAATATAAGGCAAGTTTATTTCAGTTTCATGCATACTTGAAAGCTCAATTTTGGCTTTTTCAGCTGCTTCTTTAAGGCGTTGCAATGCCATACGGTCTTGCATTAAATCTATGCCCGTATCTTTTTTGAATTGGTCAACGAGGTAGGAAATAATCTTATGGTCAATATCATCACCACCAAGATGGGTATCACCATTGGTTGATCTTACCTCAATTACCCCATCATTGATCTCTAGGATGGAAATATCAAAGGTACCACCGCCAAAGTCAAATACCGCAATGGTGCCGTTTTTTTTCTTATCAAGTCCATAGGCCAAGGCAGCTGCTGTTGGCTCATTAATGATGCGCAGTACTTCAAGACCTGCAATTTTGCCCGCATCTTTTGTTGCTTGACGCTGGGAATCATTAAAATAGGCAGGAACCGTAATCACGGCTTTTGTTACTGGTTGGCCGAGATATGACTCAGCTGATTGTTTTAGTTTACTTAGTATCGCTGCTGAGATCTCTTGCGGGGTATATTCTTTACCTTGAGCAACAATGGCGATGTCGCCATTAGATCGTTTTTTGAGTTCAAAAGGAACTTGCTTTAGTTCGTCTTTGATCTCATCAAATTTATGACCAATGAACCGCTTTGCTGAAAAAATAGTGTTTTCTGGATTAGTAACTGCCTGGCGTTTAGCCAAGACACCCACTAGACGTTTACCGTCTTTGGTGAATGCCACCACCGATGGGGTGGTATTTTGGCCTTCTTCCGTCTGAATTACTTTAGGGCTGCCGCCTTCCATAACGGCAACAACAGAATTGGTGGTACCTAAGTCGATACCGATGATTTTACTCATGTGAATCCCTTTTGTTATACGCGGTGAATCTTTGTTTCTCTCTATATTCTCTTATATTTTTTATACATGATGGTGTAGAATATGTCAAGTGTTTTACTCAAGAAATTTGAGTCTATTTGACTAAGATTTAATGGTTATGCTGCTTGCAGATTGCTAGTGACTCTCTGGCAGCAGGGATAGTTCTCTGATAGGCTCTTTTAATTATGTATAGTATGATTTATCGTACCATTGTGCATTGCTGATATTTTACGTATACTATGAGGATTTGGTTAGATAAGATTACGGTTTGTCAATTACCGCGCCTTAAAAGGCCTTAAAAGGCACAGCTTGCAAAAGCTTATGTTGACCAGCTTTAGCCAGGACCTAGTTGTAGGTTACCGGGCTACATTAAAGAGGAGTGCTCAAGCACGCACCTTGGAATGCTTGCCAGTTCCAAGCTCTGTTACTTAAAAGTTAAACAAGCTGAAGGGATAGGCTCGTGCTTTTAAGATAAGCCGCTCTTTACTATTGGCGAGGCATACTTAACCCCAGCAATGGGAGACATTACCTATTAGAGGTGTAATATGCGACATGTATTAGTTATAGATAAAAACAAAAAGCCAGGTAATCCGTGCCATCCAGGTAAAGCACGTTCATTGCTTAAAGAAGGTAGGGCTGCTGTCTTTAGACAGTATCCCTTTACCATAATCCTTAAGGAGGAATCACACGAGAACGTACAACCACTACGTCTTAAAATAGATCCAGGGAGTAAAAAAACGGGCATTGCTCTGATGACACCACTGGCAAGGTACCGTTTATGATTGAGCTTGAACAGAGAAGTCTTTCCATTTCTACTTCTATGACGAGCCGTAGAGCTTTGCGTAGCTCACGAAGATCTAGAAAGACTCGCTATCGAAAGCCACGGTTTAACAATAGAACAAGTAAACAGTTACCACCATCTATAGAAAGCAGAATAGCTCATATACTCACCTGGATATCACGGCTGAGACAACATAGTCCTATTGATGCTCTGAGTATAGAGGTTGCAAAATTTGATACGCAGAAAATGAAACGACCAGAAATATCTGGTATTGAGTATCAACAGGGTGAACTTCTTGGTTTTGAAGTAAGAGAGTATCTTCTTGAGAAGTACAATAGAACCTGTGTGCTAAGAATATTCCTGTTGAGATAGATCATATTGTCCCTAAGAGTAAGGGTGGTAGCAACAGGGTATCAAACCTTACCCTCGCTTGCCGGTCATGTAACCAAAGAAAAGGAAACCAAACAGCAGAAGAGTTTGGTCACCCTGAGGTACACAAGACAGCCAAAAAGCCCCTGAGAGATGCAGCTGCTATGAACATAACACGGCCGCTACTTGTGCGTCACTTACAGGCTCTTGGTCTTTCTCTTGAAACAGGGACCGGAGCTCAAACTAAGTATAATAGAACGAAAAGAGGTCTTGAAAAAACTCCTGGCATGATGCTGCATGTGTAGGATCATCTACACCTACAAAGCTTATTATATTAGGGGCGCCACTTCTGGTAAAAGCTACTGGTCATGGATCACGACAAATGTGTCGTGTTGATAGATATGGCTTTCCACGAACAGGGCCTAAGAAAGCAAAAAAGCAGTTTGGGTATCAAACTGGTGACATGGTAAAAGCCTATGTTCCATCAGGCAAAAAACAAGGTACCTATAGAGGTAAAGTTGCCGTACGTTCAAATGGCTATTTTAATATTATAATGCCATCGAGCGTAGTACAGGGAATTAAACATTCACACTGCAAGATTATTCATAAAAGTGATGGATATACCTATAGTAGTGTTTAACAAGCGCTTCCTCTCTGCCCTAAAGGACAGAGTTTCCGCGCTTTAGAAGGATAACTTAAAATGAAGAAGCTATACGGTTTCTCAAAGGTCTTTTAGGGACTGTGTTAAAAGATAATGATGAAATGGAAAAAGGAATTATTACTGGTATTCTTACGCTGACAAAGGCAGGAATTTTTACCGGTCTTAATAATCTTGATGTATTTGATCTTACTAGTAGTGTGAACCTCTCTGATAAGTTTGGTTTTACCGAGAACGAAGTGAGAGAGCTAATAACATATTATGGCTTTGATGAGCAAGAAGTGAATATTAAGGCACGGTATAATGGATACATGTTTGGGCGTACCTCTTCTTTGTATAATCCTTGGTCAGTGTTGAGTTGTATAAGAAACAAAGGGATGCTCCAGAACTATTGGGTGAGTACGAGTGGCAATTATTTAGTTAAAAGGTTAATTGGCCGAGCATGCGTTGAGGTAAAAGCAAAACTTGAAAAGCTATTAGTTGGCCAAGCGGTGCAAGAAGTTATCGATAAGTCGATTACGTTTCCTGAATTAACAACTCGATCAGATATATTGTGGTCTTTTCTTCTATACACAGGTTATCTGACGTATGCAGATTATAGTATTAAAGAAGGCAAAGTTTATGCTTCATTGAATGTTCCTAATGAGGAGTTATCTTATTTGTATGCTGAGCTAATTACGAATATTTTTAAGGAATCTGTTGTTGGTGGGCAAGTAAATGATCTTTTGGAAACACTTATAGCTGGCGACACCAAAATATTTACCAAGTTATTGCAAAGTTTTGTGTTAGCGAGCATGAGTTCATTTGACCTATCAAGCTCTGAACCTGAAAAGAGTTATCATCTTTTTGTATTAGGACTGTTAGTCGCTTTACGTGACGTATACGAAGTTAAGTCCAACAACGAGAGTGGTCATGGAAGATATGACATAGCTCTCATACCAAGAGTGAATAACAAACCTGGAATTGTCATTGAGTTTAAAGTAGTCAGAAAGGGTGAAACAGTAGATACTGCAGCACAGCGAGCACTTAGTCAAATTATCCAGAAAGATTACACTCAGGAGCTTTTTGATCGTTCAATTAATAACATTATAGCGTATGGCATAGCCTTTGAGGGTAAGCCTATTTCTGTTGCTTCTACCACTCTTTCACCCGATGATGCAAGAGTTGTAGAAGCTCTAGACGGGCTGTTTAGTAGATGTTAAAAAAGGTCCTCAATAGTTGCAATACCGCTTACAAGCTCATCAGAGTATGTTGTTTGCTTGATGCCATTAGCAGCAACTAATGCTAGGAAAATTTGATCCTTTGTTTTAGTTACTCTTTCAAAGGTGTCTATTTTATACCGCAGTTGATGAGCATAGGCTTTATCAATAGCAAACGGTTCATCAGTGTACTTTATTTCGCAAAGCGTAATCGCGTTATCATAGCGTGGGAATACCAAATCTATTTGGACGCCGCGCTCTTTTTTTGAAGTGGGAATATATCGCCATGAGGTAATTCCTTCGGCAGTTTTGATGTTGAGAGCTTTCATAATTTGATAATAATGTTTGCTACAAATTGCTTCAAAGGCGTAGCCTGACCAAGAGTAGTAGCTTGGTCGTTGACTTTGAAGAAGCCAATAGTCAGGAGTAAACTTAGTTGTTTTAGTTTTTTTTATCCAATATATATAGAAAAGGCAGAACTCATCGATCACTTTGTAATAGATCTGCCTCTTATTCTTCCACGACTGATGTTTTTCTAGAAAACTAGCATCACAAAGCTGTCTGAGCTTATCAGATAAGCTGCCTCCGCTTGAGAAGTGTGCTAATCGTTTTGCGAGCTCTTCTGCAGAAATATCGTCTCTTGTTTCTGCTATAAGTTCTATAAGCTCTTTGTAGGCATCTGCACCGTCAAAGAGTGATTCAAAAAGAGTGAAATATTCATTTTTTAGAGGTGCATTGCTATCAAAAAAACATAGTCTTTTTTGGAGAAAAAGTGATTGATCAAATAGGTTTTACAACCCTACGTCTTCCATAGACGGTGACAAATTCAGCTTCGTTGCTATTAAGAGCTTCTTTGAGAAGTTCTTGTTCTTTTTTTCTACCTATAATCATATATGGTTCCTTCTTGATTTATCATATTTTAGATTATAACCTGCGGCAAAATTATGAAAAAGGCTATTTTGCCGCAGGTTATAGATTTTTATATCCTGCGGCATCCTATTTTCCAAGGTAGATCGCTTTAGAAGTGCCAATGAGATGGTGTTTCTATTTTTGAAAAATGGTTGACTTAGTTTTTTTATAACCTGCGGCAAATTTAATATTCTTTCAAAATCCCGCAGGTTATAGTTTTTTATATCCTGCGGGATTCGTATTTGGGCGCGCCGTACCCCCCGTTTGGTAGTAAGTGTAATCTTTCCACGGTGCACAGATCTAATCTAGAAAGAAAGGGAGAATATGCTTTGTTTGTTAAGAAATTGCTCTCTAAGCTACGGCACTAATACCTGTCTAAATATTAGCTTTCGAGTTACAGCAAGAAGTAGCTGATAGCAGATGCAACAAGTGCTCCAAGTGTCGTTGTAGGATGTGGTGTGAACGATGGCCAAATATGCCATCGATAGAATGAGAAAAGCATAAGGACGGTAAAGGTTACTACCCGAACACTAATAATGCCAACAAGGATACTTAATGGAGAAGATAGTGTTCGTGCAATAAGATACACAAAACCGACGCTGAGTAGGTTGAACCCTAGGTAGGTGTGTGCATCCTCTTCTAGAATGTACCACTTTTCATACAAGACAAAAAAGCTTTCAAAGAACGTGAGTAATAACATAAAATAAAGCAATGACCACGTTACCTGTGGCGGAGCCTTATATAAGAGGACACCTAGCTTGTGGCCATTAATAAGAAGGAATATAAGTACGCAAATGATTCCTTGATTGAATACATCTGAGAGATAATGAAATGCCTTCGTTTGAGTTTCAGGTGAGCGGGACTTTACATGCGCAAGGAGCGCATTGCTAGTGATGCCAAACACCCGTTTTGCTATGAGCGTTAACCAATAGGAAATACTGGTTATAACCTTAAGCAGACTAGCTGACTCTATGCCAAACTGTATTGCACAAATAGGTACAAGAAAATTACCAGAATAGAGCTGATTAAGGCATTGCAATGCCCACGAAAAGAGGCGAGTTTTAGTAAAGCGCATCAAGAAAAAAGGTGCAGTACTGGCTGCTGCTGGCAGGGTCATATACATACGTAACATGCCGAGAGAAAGGAGTAGTAACTGTAGCAATGAGGTAACGGCAAATACTTGCCAACAGGTAAGGAGCGTCATGCTATCAAAAGTATAGAGAGCTACGAGGGCAATGAGGTTTGCGCTTATCCCAAAGAGCTCGACGATGGTAGTAAGCTCAAAATAAAAGGAGAGCTGTAAGAATGTTCGTGCTAGTTTGCGGAGGCTTTCAAGGATAAAAGAAAGAGCGATAAAGAGCATGATAGATGGTGATAAAAAGGGGTCTAAACCTCGTATGAGGGGAAAGGTACTTGTGAGATAATAGCTGGCATACCCTAGGATGCTTACTAAGAGAATAATAAGCATTTGGGGCACGATAAGAGTAAGCAAAAACCTTCTAAAACTTATTTTGGAGCTGCTGATGGACGCTAAAAAGGGCGCTAAAGTTTTATCAAGACCGAAGTTAGTGATAGCAATTGCTAAGTAAAGAGTAGAGAGTAAGCATCCCATAGCCCCATGGAGAGACTCTCCTGCAGCAGTTCTGAAAAAAAGATGATACAGGATTACCAAGGTTTGGCTACCAAGAGAATCAATAAGCGTCCAGATGATTCCTTGTTTGTAATCGCGCAAATGAGGTATATTAACTCGTTGTATCATGGTGCTAACTCACTAAAAAATGTAATATTAGGACTAGTATAAACATAAAACGAGTGATATACTAAGAGAAGTTGAAATCAGACAGGCCAATAAGCCTTGCGTTAGGGGTTGGTAATGTTTCGTATAGATGACAAAGTTGTGTATCCGGGCCATGGTGTTGCAAAGATACAGGCAATTGTGACAAAAAAAGTGGGTGACAGTGAAGCAACATTTTATGAACTTGTGTTTCTTAATAAGGACATGACGATACTTGTTCCTACAAAGAACTCAGAATCAGTCGGATTACGTGCCTTGAGTACGCATGAATATATTCGGGGCGTATTTACTATGCTTACCGAACCTGATTTAAGTATTGAGTTTGCTCCTGCTAACTGGAGTAAGCGAAATAAGGAATATCAGATCAAGCTAAAAAATGGTGATCTTAGAGAGTTGTGCTCTATGTATCGAGAGCTTACTATTATATCAACGTATAAAGAACTTTCATTTGGAGAGAAGGGGTTGCTGCAACAAATAGAGTCACTCTTAGTTGAAGAAATTTCCTTAGTTGAGCAACTCGGTGAAGAAAAAACTATTGAGCAATTACGATCACTCTGCGCTTCTTGCAATGGTAATCTTGAAGAATCTCCAGCGTAGTACGTAATGTTTTTTATTACTATTACCGGGCCAACGGGGGTCGGCAAAACAGCTCTCGTAGATGACCTAGCTCGACAGCTTAGCTTTCCCATAGAAGTAATCAATGCTGATACCGGACAGCTCTATACGCCTCTTTCCATTGGTACTGCAAAGCCAAATCTTGAACAGGTTGCGATGCCGCATCATCTCTTTAATGTTATTTCATCGCCAGAGGATTATACGGCTACTCAGTACCGAGAAGCAGTGCTTACCCTTATGAAACAGATCTCGAGTCGTGGTGCGGTTCCTGTTGTGGTGGGCGGCTCTGGCTTTTATATTGCAACGCTTTTTTATCCACCTGCATTACAACAAATCGATGAGCAAGATTTTTCGGGGCAAAGTACTGAAGAACTCTGGGATCTGTTAGCAACAATTGATACCGCGCGTGCCATGCACATACATAAAAATGATCGTTATCGCATAGAGCGAGCTCTGCAGATCTATTATCAAACGGGCACTTTGCCCTCAACAGTAGCACCGGCGTTTGCGCCGCCAGGTAGCTGTGTGATCTATTTTTTAACTCGTGCAAAAGAAGATCTTCATGAGCGGATTAATAAGCGCGTTCTTGCCATGCTTCATGACGGCTGGGTAGAAGAAGTAGTCGGATTACCCGAAGAATGGCATCAGTATTTATTAAAGAAAAAGCTTATTGGGTATCCTGAAATTATTCGCTATCTGCAAGCTCAAGAAGTTGGCGAAGTCTCTGATGATGCTTATGAGAACTTGGTGGAACGTATTGCGCAAAAGACCCGTGGTTACGCAAAACGACAGCTAACATTCTGGAAAGCTTTAAAAAAACGACTTGAAAAAAGTGATCCTGATAAGAGGTGGGTGAAAGCAATTAAAGAGATCGACTTGACAGAACAGCCTGCTGAGAGCTATAGTAAGAAACTG
Organism: uncultured bacterium; assembly: GCA_963711045.1. Classification (GTDB taxonomy): domain Bacteria; phylum Babelota; class Babeliae; order Babelales; family Babelaceae; genus PRDV01. The sequence continues at coordinate 92,719 of CAVQCM010000002.1, forward strand.
AGCAAAGAGCTTGAACAATTCTATACAGGTAGTGAAGGTTATGGAACATAGATATCAACAGTTAGTACTCTTTCCTCACTTAGTAGTAGAAACTGAGGAAGAGCATGAAGTGCATCAGCGCGCAGAGCCCTATGAGGTAGTAACGCAACAGCAGCTAGCTCGTGTAGTCGCGCTTTTATTGCTTGTTACTTTTGGGGTGTTTTTACTCGGATATGTTCTTGGTACCTCTGAACAGCATGATGGACTCTTACCCATAGAGACGTTTGTAAGCACTGAGCAGCAGGTTTCTGTACCTCATGAACATGGCCGAGTTGCAACGCTTGAAGAAGCTGTTACTCTTAGGAGGGCGTTGAAAGACGGTGAAATTATAACACGAACAAGCCGTTCGGTTACGGGAGAAGAAAAAATATGGTATCAAGTGATTCAATTACAGAAAGGTTATGAAGATGATAGGTGACATTCGTAAAACATTGAAAACAACCCAGGTTAAGGTACTTATCTGGGTATCACTTGCCTCGATTGTAGGTGGTGGTACTATAGGCTTGCTCTTAAGTCGTTTGGGAGGTCGGCCAGATAGGATAGCTACGGTTAATGGACAAGAAATAACATACTTAGAGTTTGCCCGAAAGCTTAATGAAATCCAGCATGCTATTAAGCAGGTGAGGCAAACCCAAGGAGTTAACGCGGATCGCGTTCTTAAGATGTGGGGCCTTGATAGGCGACCTGATGAGTTTGTTCTCGAAGCGCTTATAGGTGAAAAAGTGCTTTCATCAGCTACGCAGAAGCTTGGCACTGAAATCCATCCAGAATACATACATGGCAAACTTAATGATCCTATGTTTGTATATCAGAACTTACGAGGTATTATACCACCTCAAGCGTTAAGAGGTGGCACTATCGATGTAGCTGCACTTAAACGAAACCTTGAACGACAAAATATGTCACTAGCTGATTTTGATGAGCTGTTGCAAGAAGCGCTGCTGCGAGCGTTCTTATTTAACTTGGTTGAAGCAGGGTTATATATCCCAGATAATGCATTAAAAGATGCGTATATAAGCCAGAATGTTAAGAAAAAGTTTGCCTACCTGCCGCTTTCTCGTGCTTCTTATGTGGCGAAAGCTAAACAAACGAAGCTTACTGATGCAGAAATAAGCAACTATTATACTAAAAAAGAGCATCAAGAGAACTATCGAATTCCAGAAAAACGTTCAGCTCAGGTATGGACCTTTACCCCTGATACATTTGGGATAGTCATCAGTGATGCTGATCTAAAGACAGCCTATAATAGAAGCAGGAATTCCTACATTAAAACTCCTGAAAAAGCACAAGTGCAATATATCCTCTTCAAGTTTACTGAAGATACGAAAGCTGATGTTCGTGCAAAAGCACAGGAAGTATATAAACAGGTAAAAGATGCACCAGATACTTTTGCTGAGCTAGCTGCACAGCACTCAGAGGCATCAGATAAAGGATCTACTATTACCATTAAGCGTTCTGACAAAGACCGTACTTTTACGAGTATAGCCTTTGGTCTTAATAAAGGTGAGCTTTCTCCGGTAAGAGAAACGAAGGACGGCTTTGTTATTATTAAGCTTATTGATAAAATCAAGCCAGAATATAAATCACTTGATGAGGTAAAACCTGAGCTCACCAAGAAGCTGAAAAAAGAAAAGTTTGAGCGTATTTTTGATGCTAACGCTCAGCGGGTAGTAAGTCAGTCACGTGAAGCGCCCGCTTTCTTAACGCAGTTTATTGAGCAGCACAAAGGGCAGCTTTCTACCGTCAAAGAGGCAACGCAAACAGATACGCCGCAAAGTCAGCATATCTTCAAGCTTCGCAAAATTGGTGATAAGGCCTTTTATCAAGAAGATGGTAAAGGCTATATCATAGAGCTTACCGCATTGTTACCAAGCAAGGTGCCTGCGCTTGATACTATCAAGTCAACCGTTACTGAGGATATCTACAAAGAACGAGCTCTTGAGCTTTTAACTAATGATCTCAAGCAAGGGTTGTCAGATATTCGTTCAGGTAAGAAGACTCTCTCTCAGGTTGCACAGGCCTTAGGTGGCACGGTAGATATCACTGACTGGATTAGGTTTAGTGATAGAGAAACCCTTAAAAAGCTTGAAGATCTTAAGGTTAATCTTGCTGAAGTTGCTCAGTTAACCAAGCAGGGTGCAATAGCGAGTGATATTACTGATACTCATGGATATTTGATCCAAGTTAAACAAATGGACAACGTTAATCAAGAAGAGTATGAAAAAGAGAAGTCACGTATACGAAAAAACCTTACGAGACAAGAATCTCAAGGATTGTCCTCTGCCTTTGTCCAGTCATTAAGAGACCAAGCAAACATTTCTCTTAATGAGCAGATATTGCGCCAAATAGGTCGATAACTCATACAAGTATTATGTAAGGACGCTCAGCACTATGTTGGGCGTCTTTTTTATGCAAGGAAATGCCTTGGTTTCTTTATGTCACAAGATAAGTTGCTCGTATTCATGAGGCTCTCTTACTCTTGTTCGACAATAAGGAATACAATTTTTTGGTAGATATGCTCAAAAAGTATCTCTCTTTTGGGAAGCCTGTTAACGAGTACGAAAAAGGTGGTAAGGCTCTTCTCAAATGATGCCCTGCAGAAAGCTTATTGAAAGAGCGTGCATTATCTGAGGTAGAAAATGTACATGCCGTTTTTCGACGCCATTAAGAAGGTATAGTTGTATTGTATGTATGAGATTGTTGCTTGTGCAGATGGTAATTCTTATCGATCGTTGCGAAAGTGTTATATCATTCATGCTTATACAGGTCTTCTAACGTGGCAACACCACTTATAAGAGCCTCAGAATACATAGTGTTCTTAATGCCGCTTGCGGAAACCAAAGCAAAAAAAAGTTGGCTAGTTGTTTTAGTTTGCTTCTTAAAAACAGCCATTTTGCGCTCTATAGCTTCTGCATAACTTTTCGTTACCTCAAAGGGAGAATCAGTGTATTTGATTTCGCATAAGGTAATTGCATCATCTGCTCTTTCTATAACAAGATCTATTTGGGCTCCTTTTTCGCGGTTCCCACGCGCGACATGTTGCCATGAGCTTATTATTTGTGCGGCGACAATGCCAAGTGAACGAATAATTTGATGAATATGTTTTGAACATACCGCTTCGAATGCATATCCTGCCCATGCGTGATAGGCCGGTTTTTGGCTTTGAATAACCCAATAATCTCTATCGAAAGAATCTCCTTTATAGTTTTGTATCCATCTAATGTGGAACAAGCAAAATTCGTCTATGACTTTGTAATATCTACCTATATTCTTTTTCCAAGGAATATAGGCCTTGATAAAGCCAGCATCAGAAAGATCTCTTAGTTTGCGAGTTAAATTGCTCCCGCCAGAAGCTATCGGATGTATTGCAGTTTCTAATTCGCCTCTTGTAGCTCCTTTTTTTACGCCGGCAAGAGTTTCTAAAATAGTTCTATATACTTCAACATCATCAAAAAGTGATGCAAATAATTTGTTGTATTCATTTTTCAGCGGTGCATTATCATCAAAAAAAAGTGATTGAATTGCTTGTTGAGCTGTCTGGTCTGGTACTACATAATTTAGATAATAAGGAATGCCACCCAGAGCCATGTAGAGCGACAAAATATGCTTATCATTCAAATGAACGTCTTTAGAGTGTAGAAAATCACGAACTTCCCACAACTTAAATGGGAGCAAGTTAATGTCAAGAGTGGTTCTATTATAGAGCCCTCCGTTATTATAAATGATTTTTTTAAGGATCCTTGAAGCTGAGGAACCGCATGCTACAAAAATCACTCGTGGATTTCCTGCCCAAATGGAATTCCAATACTGGGTAATAGTGGAAAGGAGAGTGGATTTTCGTGTGGCTAACCAGGGTAACTCATCAAGAAAAATAACAACTTTTTTGTCTGTTTTTTCAATAGCCTCGTTAAGCATCATAAAGGCTCGTTCCCAGCTAGAAGGTGTTTCCAGGCGGGCGCCGGGATAGAATGCCCAAGAAAAGCCTAATATGAATGCGTTTAATTGTTCTTCTTGGTGACCATTCTGACCCCCCGTGACATGCATGAATATACAATCTTTCTCGGAAAAAACTGGCGTATTAAATATGTTTACCAACACGTCTCCGACCATAGATAGTTATGAATTGCGCTTCGTTTGATCGGTAGGCCCTTTCGAGCAACTCTTTCTCTTTTTTTCGACCAATTATCATTGAGCATTTCTTTTTGTTACCTGAAGTTCTTCTATTTTTATAACTTACCGGGATTTTCTGTCAATGGCAAAAACTCGGGAAGTTATAATAATCTATAAGTTCCCGAGTTAGAAAGGGAAACAGTTTGCCTTCTGAAAGCTGCCACTTAAAAGTGCTTTTTGAAAATCATGTCTTACGTCAACAAAAAACTTATAAGTTCCCGAGTTGCTCTGAAAATAGCAAAAACTCGGGAACTTATAAAAGTCTATATGTTCCCGAGTTACTTATTTTAGCAGGTGGCCTTCTGCCGTGAGGTATAGACCAAGGGCATAGGGAGCATACTTTTTTGCGAAGAAATGTTACATTGGCCATTTCGGGTTGATGCATATGGTTGTCTTTGGCCAAGAATGGGTAGTAGGGTAGATTGCATGCTAATCATTAAAAGAATTGCCATGAAAATGTCCTATGGCAGGGAACTTGGTGTAGGAGCGTAGTGAATTCTGTTAGTCTCGAGACTACGTTAATTACCTATGAATTGTGTGCATATTTTAAATCACCTTTAAGAAGAGCACAGTTTAGCATTGACATATTATATGCTCATTATCGAGTTATAGGCGAGAGTACTGTATATAACTGAAATATGCGCAATTGCGTTACCAATGAATGAATTGTTGAAACTTCTAGATTTCTGAGGGACGTAATTAATCGTTGCGTCTTTGGGAAATGCTGTTACACTTATTGATAGAGTAATTTCCTCACTATAGAAAGTATATATATGACGAAAAAGACTACCGATGCGGCTCAAACTGAAAAGATGAAAGTGCTAGAATCAGTACTAGCGCAGATTGATAAACAGTATGGTAAAGGTTCCGTGATGCGTCTTGGACAGAACACTTCTGTACAAGCTGATGTCATTTCTACTGGTTCAATTTTAATTGATGATGCGATTGGAATTCAAGGATTTCCTCGAGGAAGGATTATTGAAATATTTGGTCCTGAAGCTACCGGTAAAACAACGCTTGCCTTACAAGTGCTTGCCCAAGCTCAAAAGCAGGGCGGTGTTTGTGCCTTTATTGATGCTGAGCATTCCCTAGATCCTACCTATGCATCTAATTTAGGGATTAATACAAATGATTTACTCATCTCTCAACCTGATTATGGCGAACAGGCGCTTGATATTGCTGAGATGTTGATTAGGTCAGGTACTGTTGATGTCATAGTCGTTGACTCTGTAGCGGCATTAGTTCCTAAGGCAGAACTTGAAGGAGAAATGGGCGATGTCCATGTTGGTCTTCAGGCTCGCTTAATGTCACAAGCGCTTCGTAAATTAACCCCGGTTGTTCACAAGTCTAAAACAGTACTCATATTTATTAACCAGGTACGGGCAAACATAAGTTCTTTTGCTTTTGCTAATAAAGAAGTTACTACTGGTGGTAAAGCACTCAAGTTCTATGCATCACTGCGATTAGATGTAAGAAAAATCCAAGCTATTAAGCATCGTGATGCCCACATCGGTAATAGGCTCGCGATTAAAGTCGTAAAAAATAAAATGGCGCCTCCCTTTAAAAAAGCAGAAGTTGATCTGATTTTTAGTGAGGGCATTTCACCGGAGCTTGATGTTATTGGTGCTGCATTGACCCATGAGGTGATTAAGCAGTCTGGCGCTTGGTTCTCCTTTAACACAGAGAGACTTTCTCAAGGGAAGGACCAATTGCGGCAGTTATTAAAAGAAGATAAACAGCTGTTTGGAACTATCCGCAAAGCAGTTGTAGAAAAAATGAAAGGCCAGGTGGTTGAAGCAGCTCGTCCTGCGGAAAAACCGGCGGCTGATAAAAAAGTGGCGGCATTGAAACTAGGAGTATGATAACGTTGAAACCTCGCAGACAAGGGCCGCGAAAAGAGCTGCCTAATATAAATGAGAGAATTCGCTTTGACAAAATGCAAGTGATTTCTAACGAGGGACAGAACCTTGGAGTTATGTCACGCCATGAAGCTCTTGACTTAGCTCGTAGAGCTAATTTAGACTTAGTGGTGCTTGCTGAAAATGGTGGCGAAGGACTTCCTGTCACCAAAATCATGGACTATGGAAAAGCACAGTATGCCAAGAAAAAGCAGGCAGCTGAAGCTAAAAAGCATCAGAAGACGATACAAGTAAAAGAAGTAAAATTTCGTCCTAAAATTGGTGATCACGACTTTAGCACAAAAATTAAGCGAGCGATTGACTTTATAAATGCGGGTAAACATGTTAAAATGACCCTACAATTTCGTGGTCGTGAGATGGGAATGAAAGATATGCTTGGCTCTGAGCTTTTTCGAAAAATTGAGGAAGCATTAGAGGCGGCTGAGATCCCTAAGTTATTTGCGGAGAAAGACTCCCGTTCAGGTAACATGTGGTCTCGGGTATACTATATTAAGAAGTAAGGATTAACCTATGTACAAAGTAAAAACACATTCTGGCGCAAAAAAGCGCTTCAAGAAAACAAAAAGTGGGCTTATTAAAGGCTCTCATGCGTATCGGCGTCACTTGTTGACTAAAAAGTCATCAAAGCGTAAACGTGACTTACGCGAAGGCTTGTATCTCTCAGCGCAGGATATGTGCCATATTGCACCATTATTACCTTATTGATAATTGAAAGGATAGTATCATGACCCGTATTAAACGAGGTACCGTAACAAAAAAGAGGCATAAGCGCCTGTTAAAACAGACCAAAGGGTTCTGGGGGCAACGGAAAAATGTCTTCAAACGAGCGAAAGAAACCTTGCTTCGTGCAATGGCGTTCCAATTCGTAGGCAGAAAGCTTCGTAAACGTGACATGCGTGCGCTCTTTATTATGCGTATTAAAGCGGCAGCAGAACGCAATGGCACAAAATATAATAGATTTATGCACGGTCTTAAAAAGGCTGATGTTCAGTTAAACAGAAAAATGCTGAGCCAGCTAGCAGTGTATGATCCACAGGTATTTGAAAAACTTGTAACAGTAGCAGGTTCTGCATAAGGCAGAACAATGTGTTTGGGTAAGATGAGAACAGAAAGGTTGAGACGATGGAAACAGTGCAGCCACTTGAAAGATTGCAAGTACTCGAAAAGAAGATAGCACATATTATAGATCTTTTACATGCAGAGCGGGAGCGTTCTCAGGCATTGCTTGAAGAAAAAAATGCCTTAAGTGCGAAACTTCAGTTTCTTGAGTCTTCTCTTTCAGAAGAAACAAAAAGCACTGAAGAACTCTCTCAAGAGCGTATACGTACCAAGCAGATGGTTGATGATCTTATTGAAACTATTGATCATTTGGTTGAGGCGTTACCTCAGGTTGAGGGAGCTACTTAATTGTTAGTGAGGCTTCATGTCACAGGATCTCAAAAAATATAAGGTTACTATCGCTGGAGAGAGTTACTTCTTAGTAAGTGATGAGCCTGAAGAGCATATTAAACAAGTCGCTGAGTCTGTTGATACTCAAATGCGAAAAATTGCTCAATCTGGCTATTCTGATGATCCTCAACGATTGGCCGTCCTGGTGGCGCTGCAAAGCACCAGTAAAATGATGGTGAGCAGTGACCGGCTTGATCAGGTTCAACAATATACCAATAAGATGATTGAGCATATTACTACCGAGCTATCCTCATAGACATCTTACTCTACACCTTCTAGTTGCAAGGCAATTTCAATGCCTAGGCTCCTAATACGTAGTATTTAAGGGGTTCTGGCAGCTTTGGGTTGCTTGTGGTATAGTGGAAAGTATAAATGGATGTATGAGAGAGTATGACAAGTAGGATGTAACGAGATGACGGACTTATTAATGATCCTGGTACCAGTAGTATTATTCGTTTCAGGAATATTATTACTGATTATCGGGCAACGAAAACAACTGAAAGGCCAAGCGCTGCTGCGCCAAGCAAAGCAGAAGCTGAAGGCTGCTCAGAAAGATATAGAAACTGAGAAACGGGAAGCTGCAAATAAGCTTAAAGAAGAGCTTTTTAATAAGCGGACTGATTTTGATCTTGAAATAAAACGTGAGCGTGCAGAGCTTGAACGATTTCAGATTAAGTTGAACGGAAAATATGATGCTATTGAGAAAAAGGAGCAGCGTATTGAAGAGACTATTCGTGACTTACAGCAAAAAGAGCGAGCTCTCTCTCGTGCAACTGATTCACAGCGAGCACATGAGCAAAAACTTAAAGTGGTGTATGACAATCTTACCGCGAAGTTAGAAAAAATTAGTGGGATGACCAGAGAACAAGCGCGACAGTCTCTTTTAGAAGCTCTTGAGGATGAAGTTGCTCTTGCGAACCAAAAGTATATCCAAAAAGTAGAAGAAGAAGCTCGAGTACTTGCCAAAGAAAAATCAACTGAAATTGTCGTAACAGCTATGCAGCGATACACCGCTGATCAAGTTGCTCCTCATTCATCTGGGGTGGTTCATTTACCACGAGATGAGATGAAGGGACGTATCATTGGTAAGGAAGGGCGCAACATCAAGGCACTTGAGGTTGCAACCGGCATGGAATTTATTATTGGTGATACCCCTGAAATTATTACCATTTCAGGATTTAATCCCATACGACGAGAAGTAGCTCGTCGATCACTAGAAAAGCTTATCGCGGATGGACGTATTAATCCCACCCGTATTGAAGAAGCTGTTGCTCAGTGTGAAGCTGAGATTGAAGAGATGATTCAAGAGTATGGTAAAAATGCGATTCTTGAGTTTAACCTGCAAGGAGTTAAACAGGAGATTGTGACATTGCTCGGCAAATTGCACTTCAGAACAAGTTTCTCCCAAAATGTATTAGCACATAGCATTGAAGTAGGTATTCTTGCTCGTATGATTGCAGAAGAGCTCGGATTGCCTCATCCAGAAATTGCTTTACGTGGTGGGTTACTTCATGACATTGGTAAGGCAGTTTCAGCAGAAATTGAAGGCCCTCATGCCTTGATCGGTGCTGATATCGCAAAACGGTGTGGTGAAGATCCTCGAGTCGTGAACTGTATTGCTGCTCACCATGAGGAAGCACCATTTGAATCGGTTTATGCTCCTATTGTCATGATAGCTGATACGATTTCTGCCTCACGACCAGGTGCACGAAGAGAGACCTTATCTGCCTATATTAAACGTCTTGAAAAGCTTGAGGAAATCTCAAATCGCTTTGAAGGAGTCAAAAAAGCCTATGCGCTTCAAGCAGGCCGTGAAGTTCGTATTATCGTGAAGGAAGACTTCCTTGATGATGATAAAGCGGCACAACTGGCTCGTGATATTGCGCGGCAGATTGAGAAAGATATGGCATTCCCTGGTCAGATTAAAGTGAATGTTATTCGTGAAAAACGCTCTATTGAATACGCACGGTAATCATGAGTGTGTTCAAGGTAATCATGCTTGGCGATATTTGTGCTGCACCAGGCAGACACATGTTTCAAAAGCATATTGATCAACTTATGCAAGAGTATGATGCTGATGCACTTATTGTTAATGGTGAGAATGCTGCTTCTACCGGCAAAGGTATTACCTCACGTATCATGAAGTTCTTTAAGCATAATGGGGTTAATGTGGTTACTTCGGGTAACCACATCTGGGCCCAAAAAGAGATCTATGATTACCTAAGAAATAATACCGATCTCTTACGGCCGGCTAATTACCCTGATGAATGTCCTGGTGTTGGCGCTACTACGTTTACCGTAGGAACGACTACTATCGGGGTTATTAATGTACAAGCTCGCACCTTTATGAGGGAACAAGTGGCTTGTCCGTTTAAAACAGCTAAGGAATTAGTTGAGTCATTACGAACTATAACGCCGATAATCTTGGTAGACTTTCATGGTGAAGCTACCTCTGAGAAAATGGGCCTCGCCTATTATCTAGAAGGTACCGTTTCAGCGGTCGTAGGTACCCATACCCATGTACAAACAAATGATGCTCGTATATTGCCTGCTGGTACCGCCTATATCACAGATTTAGGGATGGCAGGCGCCATGAACTCAATGATCGGCATGAAAAGCGGTCCAATAATCAAACGGTTAATTACCCAAATGCCGGTTCGCTTTGAAGTTGAAACAGAAGGGCCGATGATCATGACTGGCGTATGTATAGCTATCGATACCATAACAGGGAAAGCTCTTTCAATAGAACTGATTAAACTTATTGATGATGCTCTTACCATTGAGGGCAAAGATGAGTATGCGGAAAAACGCCGATGGTGATAGAGTTAAAACTCTTGAAGTTTCTATATGAAATAGTGTATGCTAAAAATGGTAGAGAAGTATAACTATTTGAAAAAGGATATAAGTATGACGAAGTATGGAAAAAAAGCTGGCAAATATGTAAAAAAAGCCATTGAAGAGTATAAAGCTGGTACCTTGAAGTCTGGAAAGTCTGGTGACAAAGTAGAATCAAGAGACCAGGCTATAGCAATCGGTCTTTCTGAAGCTCGCAAGGCAGGTGTCAAAGTCCCGAAGAAAGCAGAATCAGACACTGAATAACGAGGATATTACGGGAGTTAGATGTATTTAGTTGTTGTTCTGTATGCACTGTGTGCAAGTATGTTCACTATTAGTAAGTGGGGGCTTGCCTATACAGAGCCGATATTTTTCGTAGCCGTGCGAATGATCCTTGCAGGAACACTTTTGTGCGGCTATTTGCTTGCCCGAAAAGGGCTAGATAGACGTCTTCTATCATATGTTAAACAGGATTGGTTTCTGTTCGCACAAATAATCTTCTTTCATATCTATCTGACCTATCTTTGTGATATATGTGCCCTTAAAGATATATCAAGTATCGAATCTGCGGTGATCTATAATCTGTCACCATTTGTGGCAGCTGTATTATCATATTTTTGGTTTAATGAGATTATGACTCCCAAAAAGTGGTTAGGACTTCTTATGGGGTTTGGTGCCTTTTTGCCACAGCTCACGCAGTTTGGCACATTCACGAGTCATCTCTGGCCACGTGTATTAACCTTTATTGCGGTCGTTTCTTCTGCCTATGGCTGGGTACTCTTGCGAGCGCTTATGAAGAAGGGCTATTCGCCAGTCGTAGCTAATGGTATTGGCATGTTCTTTGGCGGAGTGATAGCACTCGGTACGTCTTATTTCACTGAGACCTGGACACCATCGCCAGTAACCTGCTGGTCAAGTTTTTTACAAGCAACTTTGTTAATTGTTGTGGTAGCTAACCTCCTGTTTTATAATCTGTATGGCTATCTTCTTAAACACTATACGGCTACCTTCTTATCCTTTGCTGGGTTTACCTGTCCACTCTTTGCGGCGCTCTTAGGGTATTTCATGCTTGGTGAGACATTTTCACCAATGCTTTTTGTGTCCTTTATCTTTGTGTGTCTTGGTCTGTTTCTCTTTTATCATGAAGAGTTGCGTCAGGGCTATGTGACCTAGCTGTAGGACCATACGATCTTGTTTTTTGGCTAATAGCGCACTAGGAGTCTGTCGGGCAACGTTGGGAATATAGTTTCGCTGGAGCATGATTTTAAGATTTTTGGCAATTTAGCAAACATATTTTAGGATATATTTTTGATAGCAACATAAAAGAATGAATTATTATGAGAATTGCTTTTAATTAGCGCATACTGGGGCATATCAATCATGCAGGACAGATTGATATGGGTTGATTATGTTGGGATGCATCCTTTATTTGCTTCTTCCTTAGTAAAGTGAACATCCTCTTAAGATTCCATGCTATAGATACTAGCTTCCATTCACCCGATACCGCATCGAGCCCTCTCAGAGAGAACTTGCTGAAGCCCATTACGTTCTTAATGATACCAAACACAGGCTCTACTGTTGACTTTCGCTTAGCATACAGCTCTTTTCCCTCCTTAGTTTTCATATAGTGCTTCATTTGCTTTACAGGGTCCTCTATTTCAGGACATTCAATATCTGCATGTTCGAATCTTGAAGTTAGTGATTTATTATGCTTATCTCGCTTGTCTGCTATCAGTGGTGTTTTCCCTGCTTGTACACAATGTCTTACATTTGCTTCGCTATAATAGCCAGCATCAGCGAGAACATGTAATACTTCTTGGCCAAGAACATTCTCTGCTTTCTTTATTTCCTCAAGGGTAGGAACTATTTCTCGTTTATCATTGGTACTTTGGGTTACATGATTTGCAATAATAAGGTGAGTATCTTCATCAACACTGGCCTGAACATTAAACGCTTGAACAAACCCGCCACCAGACTTAGGCATGATGCGGGATTCTTTGTCTGTTAAGTTGACTTGGTCTTTCTTTTGAGGCTCTCTAGTTGGAGGTTGCGGAATCTTACCGGCTTTTTTTTTACCGGTTTGCTTTTGCCACTCATTACGCTCTTTCATTTTTTCATCATAGGCAGCTTTTTCGGCGATATATCTTTCTTCAGCTCTCTTATCAATTTCTTCTTGTGCCGATTTAATCGCCTCTAACCGCTTCTCTCGACGAGCTAGTTCTTCTGGAATATTCATATCTTTAGGAATGTTGTCTGCCTCTTCAGCCAATTTGTGTAATTGGTTCAACTCTTCCCTCAATTGGGCTTCAAGTTTTTTGGCATACTCCCAACTAAGAGCTTTATGCTTACTTGCGTTAGCCAAGACTTTACTCCCATCCGTTGATACATTTCCGAGCTTCACAATACCCATTTCTGATGCAATTATTAAGATCTGTAGAAAGATAGCATCCAGTTGCTTCAAGAACTGTTTTCTGAAACTAGCTATAGTATCATGATCTGGATGGAGATTTGCTGCAATATATCTAAACGGAACTGATTCATAGGTTGCTTCTTCTAGTTTGCGGCTTGAATAAACGCCTGTTATGTAACCATAAAAGATCGTGGCTAAGAGAACTCTTACAGGATAAGCTTTCCTACCTGTTTCGGAATAGCTCTTTTCAATAGCTGATAGATCAAGCTGATCAACTATATCTACAACAAAACGTGCCTGATGGTTTTTAGGAAGCCAATCATCAACAGAAGGAGGCATTATATACAAAGTATCTCTGTCACATTGCATAAACTTTGACTTCATTACGATCCTATGGTTTAGATGATTCAATCAATATATAAGACTGAAAAAGTATAGCATTTTTATGATTAGTTGGGAATCGAAAATTACGAAAAAGTTTGAAATGTCATAGGTGGCTAGTTCGTTTTCCGACAGACTCCTAGGTCGGTTAGTATTCCCGTTTATCCGTTAGCTCAACATGCCACTTGTATGTTTACCTAATGGACTTGTTTCTCTAGTACTAAACAGTGCATCATTTCTCTCATAGATTATTGATACTCCACCATAAGTAGTTACTCTTGAGCGATGCCGTAAGGCGGCAGCCTTTTTTTTTGAATGAAAAAAGGCAAGCCTGGAAAAAACTATGAAAGCGTTCTATTTCTAAAAGGATTTGTCGTCGTATTGGCTAGTCGGTTTGTAGTGGCTTCTAACCAAGAGCCTTAGCATCAGGCCATTGTTGTTCCTATAGGTTTTACGAGTAATAGATTATAGTTCATGCGATTCCTCACTATTGATAATAAATGGTTCTAATATGTTCTTAATCATAGCTGGTAAGCTTTTATAATGCTCACGTAAGTGTGCAATACTCCGGACAGTTATCTGACAGATTAGCTTGAAAAAAATTTGAGCTTCATAAAAACCTCGGCATACTTATTTCTGGTTTTGTACTAAAAAAGCAGAAGTGAGGATGAAGAGGTAACATGAAGCTCGTAGATATAATATTATCCAAAATGGATACTGAAAGCAAATGGCAGTTCAATTTTATTTCAACTCTCTTGACAACAATACTAGCTATGAATGGCCGTATCAACTTTACCAGCCTGAGTCGGTATAGTGGTTTGTCCGATAAAACCTTCAGAAGATGGTTCAAGCGCTTCTTCGATTTTTGCCAGTTTAACTCTTGCGCAATAGATATGGTTCTCCCGACTGAAAAAGAGGTTGTAGCAGTATTTGATCAGTCATTCCAACCAAAAGCTGGAAAGAAGACATATGGTAGAGACTTCTTCTGGAACTCATGTGCCTCTAAAGCTGAAAGAGGTTTAGAGATAGGCCTTTGCGCTTTAATTGACGTTGCCGCTAAGGTGGGCTATAGCGTAATTGCTGACCAAACTCCTCATCTTGATGCGATCAAAAGAGATGACTCCGATTCTCGTATTAACTTCTATTTAGAGTGTATCGGAAAGGTGCGCAGCATTTTACAAAAGCATACTAATTACTTTGCTTTTGATGGATATTTTTCAAAGAAGAAGATGGTAGATGGTATTGTGAATATGGGCTTCTTTTTTATCGGCAAGCTACGCTGTGATGCCAATCTCATGATTCTCTTTACGGGCAAACAAAAAGCTCGAGGACGTCGAAGAAAGTTTACTGGTAAAGCCAACATCAGCGAGCTTGAAGGATTTGAGCGCGAAAAAGATATTGAAGATATTCCTACTCTATATTCAGGAACTTTCTATCACCAATCTCTCGAAAGAATCATTAAAGTAGTTGCCGTACGGTATCTTCATAATGGAAAAGTTGGAACAGCCCTACTTTTTACGACAGATCTTGAGTTGAGCCCCTTCAAGATATTTTGCTACTATAAATCTCGCTTTCAAATCGAGTTTATATTTAGGGATGCGAAGCAGTATACTGGCTTAAGCGACTGCCAATCTCGCAATAAAGAGTCTCTTCACTTTCATTTTAACATAAGCTTAGCGGCACTCAACTTAGCAAAGGTACAAGAGCAGCTTGAACAGCAAAATGCCGAGCAAAGAAGACCATTCTCAATGGCTAGCTATAAGGCAAAGTACCATAACGAAACCATGATTGAGATGATTTTTTCAAAGTTAGGTTTTGACCTGAATTTAATTAAATCGAGTCCGATTTACGAAGAGCTGCTTCACTTTGGCACTATAAATTATTAGAGGTGCCTAAAAGTGTCCGGAGTATTGAAGTGTGGATACTTATCAAAATCAAATAGTAGAGCTTCATGTATACTGTTCTCCTCACCAGGTAAGGATAAAGCTGTATCGGACCAATTGTCAATCTGGTTATATACTGTGGCTTCTTGGTTAAAAGCTTGTTGTCCCCATTTTTTAACCAATGCGCGAATAATAACAATCTCATAGACTGCATTTAAAAGTATTGCTTGAGGCAAGGTGCTCTCCCCTGTAAAAAATCGTTCTAAGGAGGTTACATCCCAGATTTTGGCAGTTCTATCATCTGATGCGGTTACGATTGTGGTGCCATCAGGGCTGAAACTGGCTGAATTAACAGATCTCGTGTGGCCCCGTAGGGTATGCAGGCAGTCTCCTGTCAGCACATCCCAGATCTTGGCAGTCTCATCCCAAGATGCGGTTACGAGAGTTGTGCCATCAGGGCTGAAGCTTGCTGAATTAATATGATTAGTATGGCCCTGTAGGGTATGCAGGTATTTACCTGTCAGCACATCCCAGATCTTGGCAGTCTCATCCCAAGATGCGGTTACGAGAGTGGTGTCATCAGGGCTGAAACTGGCATATTTAACATAATGAGTATGGCCTTCTAGGGTATGCAGGCAGTTACCTGTCAGCACATCCCAGATCTTTGCAGTTCTATCTTGAGATGCGGTTACGAGAGTGGTGCCATCAGGGCTGAAACTGGCTGAATTAACATCATCAGTATGGCCCTTTAGGGTATGCAGGCATTTACCAGTTTGTACATCCCAGATCTTTGCAGTGCTATCACGAGATGCGGTTACGAGAGTGGTGCCGTCAGGGCTGAAACTGGCTGACCAAACCAAATCTGTATGGCCCTTTAGGATTTGCAGGCAGTTGCCAGTCAGCACATCCCAGATCTTGGCAGTCTCATCCCATGATGAGGTTGCGATTGTCGTGCCATCAGTGCTGAAACTGGCTGAACTAACATAATGAGTATGGCCCTGTAGGGTATGTAGGCAGTTGTCAGTTTGTACATTCCAGATCTTTGCAGTTCTATCATAGGATGCGGTTACGATTGTGGTGCCATCAGGGTTGAAAATGGCTGATTCAACAGAATTAGCATGACCCTGCAGGGTTGATGTACAGAGATTAGTTGATCTTTTGATATAATCAACCATAGGGTGGTCTTTAAATATCCATAGAACTACGAATTTTTGTAATACTGCAGGGAGTTTCTCAAAAAGATCTGATGTAGGTTGGTTCAGTGCCTGTTGTGCCAGAGTGGCTTCATCCATAGCACAAGTTGTTACTGATAAGAGTAGTACGAGTAATAGATTATAGTTCATCTGATTCCTCACTATTGGTAATAAGTGGTTCTAATATGCTCTTAATCATAACTGGTAACCTTCTATAAGGCTCACGTAGGTGTGGATACTTATCAAAATCAAATAGTATAGCTTCATGTATACTGTATCGGATCTTCCCACCAGGTAAGGATAAAGCCTTCCAATTGTCAATATTGTCAATCTGGCTATATACTGAGTCTTTTTGGTTAAAGGCTCGTTGTCCCCATTTTTTAACCAATGCGCGAATAATAACAATCTCATAGACTGCATTTAAAAGTATTGCTTGAGGCAAGGTGCTCTCACGTGTAAAAAATCGTTCTAAGGACGTTACATCCCAGATTTTGGCAGTTCTATCATCTGATGCGGTTACGATTGTGGTGCCATCAGGGCTGAAACTGGCTGAATTAACAGATCTCGTGTGGCCCCGTAGGGTATGCAGGCATTTACCTGTCAGCACATCCCAGATCTTTGCAGTGCTATCATCTGATGCGGTTACGAGAGTGGTGCCATCAGGGCTGAAGCTTGCTGAATTAACAAAACTTGTATGGCCCTGTAGGGTATGCAGGCATTTACCTGTCAGCACATCCCAGATCTTGGCAGTCTCATCCCAAGATGCGGTTACGAGAGTGGGGCCATCAGGGCTGAAACTGGCTGACGTAACATTACCAGCATGGCCCTGTAGGGTATGCTGGCATTTACCTGTCAGCACATCCCAGATCTTGGCAGTTCTATCTCCAGCTGTTACGATAGTGGTGCCATCAGGGCTGAAACTGGCTGAATTAACATCATCAGTATGGCCCTTTAGGGTATGCAGGCATTTACCAGTTTGTACATCCCAGATCTTTGCAGTGCTATCACGAGATGCGGTTACGATTGTGGTGCCGTCAGGGCTGAAACTGGCTGACCAAACCAAATCTGTATGGCCCTTTAGGATTTGCAGGCAGTTGCCAGTCAGCACATCCCAGATCTTGGCAGTCTCATCCCATGATGAGGTTGCGATTGTCGTGCCATCAGTGCTGAAACTGGCTGACCTAACCAAATCTGTATGGCCCTGTAGGGTATGCAGGCAGTTGCACGTCATCACATCCCAGATCTTGGCAGTTCTATCTCCAGCTGTTACGATTGTGGTGCCATCAGGGCTGAAACTGGCTGACGTAACAGAATCAGTATGACCCTGTTGGATATGTAGGCATTTACCAGTCAGCAAGTCCCAGATCTTGGCAATTCCATCATCTGATACGGTTGCGAGAGTGGTGCCATCAGGGCTGAAACTGGCTGAACTAATTTCATCAGTATGACCCTGTAGGTTGATGTACAGTGGTCAGCTGATCTTTTGATAATATGATTGGGTGGTTTTATTATCCATTGAGCTACGATTTTAGTAACTTTGCAGGAGTTTCTCAAAAAGTTATGATTTAGATTGGTTAAGAGCTTGTTGTGCCAGAGTGGCTTCATTCATAGCACAAGTTGTTGCTGATATGAGTAGTACGAGTAATTGATTATAGTGTCGAGTAGAATTCATTTCTATTCCTTACGTTTATAAAGTTTACCTTGAAAATGATTCTTAGTTAATTCATAATAACCTTCCTATTTCACTATCTAGATGGTCAAATCAAGCTATAAGTTTTGTTGAAAAATTTACCTTGCGTGCTGTTAGATAGATTGTGTCTAAAAAATGCAACATATGTTTGTGCTTATAACTAATGATGTCAGTTTTACTTGCGGAGTCTAAAACTACCAAAAAAATACCGACCTTTTAATAAACCACTCTTTAGTAATATATACTAACTAAAGATAGAATACCCGAAAATAACTGATTAAGCAATTTTCATGCTTATTTGAGAGCACGAGTGATCATGGGGGTTTTACTTGAAAGCGCTTACAGAACCATACTGGTGGTTTTCCCACATACGGCTCTTCAAAGATGCCTTCACTTTCAATTGCTACCATAGTATCCGGTGCACTATTCTTGGCTTTGGTAGAGGATTATATCCAAGGTATGTTTGGAATTTCTCCCATGTCATACTCTTCTTTTGAATCTTCTGGTTTATCCACTTAAAGACAGCCTTCAATACCCCATTGTAGTATTGATGCAGGCTTCTCAGATTCCTGTTTATACCAAAGTAGTTATAGTGGCCAATGAGTACCTTTCTCAACCATTCGAACCACTCATTCAGAGTGCCTAAATGCCGCGTTTTCTTCAGTGTCTCATTGACCATTTTCAGCTTTCCCCGCTTCCTCTCCTTGGAGGTTTTATGCCCCATAGCAAACCATCCTCTCGTGGTCGCTTTGCAGAAATGTGTGAAGCCTAGAAACGTAAAGGTTGCAACTTTGCCTCCTTTCCGCTGAGCTCGATTCCACACTAGTCTACCAAATGGTACAATCATCGTCTTCTCTTTCGAGATGGTGAGATTGAACTTTGCTAGCAGCTCCTCTAGTGATTCTAGAAAGCTGATTGCATCTTGCTCATTTTCACAGGCTACGACAAAGTCGTCACATACCTAATAAGCTCCATATGTCCTCGTGCATGTAGCTTCACTTTTATGTCAAACCACAGATCTAGTACATAGTGTAGATAGATGTTTGCTAATAGTGGACTTATGACACCTCCCTGCGGAGTCCCTTGTTTACTCATTTCAACTTGACCATTTTCCATCACACCAGCTTTCAAGAATCTCCTAATTAGCCACAGTAGATTCGGATCAGAGATCCGTTCTTCTAGGCATCTATGCAGCCATCTATGGCTTACCGTGTCAAAGAACTTCGCTATATCAACTTCCACAATGTATTGATGGGAGTGCGTCTAACCACCTCATGCAATTGCTTGATGGCAGTATGACAACTCTTATGAGGTCTAAAGCCGTGAGAACTTTCCAGAAAAAGCGGCTCAAACACTAGTTCTAGAATCTTCTTAGCAGCCAATTGGACCAGCTTGTCTTTAACACTCGGTATGCCTAGGGGCCTCTGTTCTTTCCTGCCAGGCTTTGGAATATAGACTCTTCGCACTGGGCGACATCTATATTTCTTGGTCTTCAAACGAATAACCAGGCCTTTCAGGTTTGCTTCCAGATTTTTGCCATAGGCTTCAACCGTTACACCGTCGGTGCCAGTAGCTGCGCTTTTATGCAACTCTTTATAGCACTCAGCTAAAAGGTCTTCATTAATGTGGTGCACTAATGCATTGAACTTTAGCTTCTTATCCATGATAGCCTTTTCAGCTATTAACCGTCTCTTACTTTTCGTATACATACTCAAACTCAGTGTCCGTTATACTTTCAGTTTCGATTAGCACATCTTTGTTACTCTCTTCCCCATGTAGACGGCTTTCCCATCCTCCGAGTACTACAAAGTAATCCGACTTCCACTAGGTCATCCACAAATTCTTATCCTTCCAGACTTGTTTCGGTGTACTCTTTTCCAGAGAACCTAGTGGATCTCCAAGTTCACATCCTTACCATCTTATGTCGTGCCACTGCCTCAGACCCCGGTAGAGTTATCGTAGATTTCCTTAGCGCTACGACCAATATTGCCTTCCACTGCATGAACGGTGTCAGCCTCTACGATGTTGGATATTACGGAGCTCATACATTCACTTTCGTTGCAGCCCAATATATCTGTTCCCTCAGCTTCGCTAAGTTTGTTACCTCCCTCAACGTGAAGTTCAATTCCGAACTGTTGGTTAGACTTTATTCGGACCGGATTCACACCGGCTGGTAATTATGCGCTTCGCTTGGCGCCCTCATGCGATTCCTCACTATAGATAATAAATGGTTCAAGTATGTTCTTAATCATAGCTGGTAACCTTATATAATGCTCACTTAAGTGTGGATACTTATCAAAATCAAATAGTATAGCTTCATGTATACTATTCTCCTCACCAAGTAAGGATAAAGCCTTATCGGACCAATTGTCAATCTGGTTATATACTGAGGCTTCTTGGTTAAAGGCTTTTTGTCCCCATTTTTTAACCAATGCGCGAATAATAACAATCTCATAGATTGCATTTAAAAGTACTGCTTGAGGCAAGGTGCTCTCCAGTGTAAAAAATCGTTCTAAGGAGGTTACATCCCAGATCGTTGGCAGTTGTATCACTAGATGCGGTTACGAGTATGGTGCCATCAGGGCTGAAACTGGCTGACTTAACAGAACTCAGTATGGCCCTGTAGGGTATGTAGGCAATTACCTGTCTGCACATCCCAGATCTTTGCAGTTCTATCATCAGATGCGGTTACGAGTAGTGGTGCCATCAGGGCTGAAATTGGCTGAATTAACAGACACTCGTATGGTCCTGTAGGGTATGTAGGCAGTTACCTGTCTTCACATCCCAGATCTTTGCAGTTCTATCCTAAGATGCGGTTACGAGTAGTGGTACCATCAGGACTGAAACTGGCTGACCTAACAGAACTCAGTATGGCCCTGTAGGGTATGCAGGCAGTTACCTGTCTGTACATCCCAGATCTTTGCAGTTCTATCATAAGATGCGGTTACGAGAGTGGTGCCATCAGGACTGAAACTGGCTGAATTAACAGAACTCAGTATGGCCCTGTAGGGTATGCAGGCATTTACCAGTCAGCACATCCCAGATCTTTGCAGTTCTATCCCTATGATGCGGTTACGAGAGTGGTGCCATCAGGACTGAAACTGGCTGAACTAATATTATCAGTATGGCCCTCTAGGGTATGCAGGCAGTTGCCAGTCAGCACATCCCAGATCTTGGCAGTTCATCCCAAGATGCGGTTACGATTGTGGTGCCATCAGGACTGAAACTGGCTGAACTAACCTCACCAGTATGGCCCTGTAGGGTATGCAGGCAGTTACCAGTTTGTACATCCCAGATCTTTGCAGTTCTATCACATGATGCGGTTACGAGTAGTGGTGCCATCAGGGCTGAAACTGGCTGACACTAACAGTATCAGTATGGCCCTGTAGGGTATGCAGGCATTTGCCTGTTTGTACATCCCAGATCTTTGCAGTTTTATCATCTGATGCGGTTACGAGAGTGGTGCCATCAGGGCTGAAACTGGCTGAATTAACAGTACTCAGTATGGCCCTGTAGGGTTGATATACAGAGATCAGCTGATCTTTTGATATAATCAACCATAGGGTGGTCTTTAAATATCCATTGAGCTACATATTTTTGTAACACTGCAGGGAGTTTCTCAAAAAGTTCTGATGTAGGTTGGTTCAGTGCCTGTTGTGCCAAAGTGGCTTCATCCATAGCACAAGTTGTTACTGATATGAGTAGTACGAGTAATAGATTATAGTTCATGTGATTCCTCACTATTGGTAATAAATGGTTCAAGTATGTTCTTAATCATAGCTGGTAAGCTTCTATAATGCTCACGTAAGTGTGGATACTTATCAAAATCAAATAGTATAGCTTCATGCATACTATTCTCCTCACCAAGTAAGGATAATAGCCTTATCGGACCAATGGTCAATCTGGTTATTATACTGAGGCTTCTTGGTTAAAGGCTTTTTGTCCCCATTTTTTAACCAATGCGCGAATAATAACAATCTCATAGACTGCATTTAAAAGTACTGCTTGAGGCAAGGTGCTCTCCCGTGTAAAAAATCGTTCTAAGAAGGTTACATCCCAGATCTTGGCAGTTCTCATCACTAGATGCGGTTACGAGTGTGGTGCCATCAGGGCTGAAACTGGCTGACATAACATAATCTAGTATGGCCTTTTAGGGTATGCAGGCAGTTGCCAGTCAGCACATCCCAGATCTTTGCAGTTGTATCCTCAGATGCGGTTACGAGAGTGGTGCCATCAGGACTGAAACTGGCTGACTTAACAAGACTCAGTATGGCCCTGTAGGGTATGCAGGCAGTTGCCAGTCAGCACATCCCAGATCTTTGCAGTTCTATCACGAGATGCGGTTACGAGAGTGGTGCCATCAGGACTGAAACTGGCTGAACAAACATCATCAGTATGGCCCTGTAGGGTATGCAGGCATTTACCAGTTTGTACATCCCAGATCTTTGCAGTTCTATCACGAGATGCGGTTACGAGAGTGGTGCCATCAGGGCTGAAACTGGCTGAAATAACAGAACTCGTATGGCCCTGTAGGGTATGCAGGCAATTACCAGTCTGCACATCCCAGATCTTTGCAGTTCTATCTTCTGATGCGGTTACGAGAGTGGTGCCATCAGGACTGAAACTGGCTGAACTAACAGAATTCGTATGGCCCTGTAGGGTATGCAGGCATTTACCAGTCTGCACATCCCAGATCTTTGCAGTTATATCACCAGATGCGGTTACGAGAGTGGTGCCATCAGGGCTGAAACTGGCTGAATTAACTCGATTAGTATGGCCTTCTAGGGTATGCAGGCAGTTGCCAGTCAGTACATCCCAGATCTTTGCAGTTCTATCCACAAGATGCGGTTACGAGTGTGGTGCCATCAGGGCTGAAACTTGCTGAATTAACAAAATTCGTATGGCCCTGTAGGGTATGCAGGCAGTTGCCAGTTAGCACATCCCAGATCTTTGCAGTTTCATCCCTAGATGCGGTTACGAGAGTGGTGCCATCAGGACTGAAACTTGCTGACCTAACATACATCAGTATGGCCCTGTAGGGTTGATGTACAGAGGTCAGCTGATCTTTTGATATAATCAACCATAGGGTGGTCTTTAATTATCCATAGAGCTACATATTCTTGTAACTCTTCAGGGAGTTTCTCAAAAAGTTCTGATGTAGGTTGGTTCAGTGCCTGTTGTGCCAGAGTGGCTTCATCCATAGCACAAGTTGTTACTGATATGAGTAGAACGAGTAACAGATTATAGTTCATGTGATTCCTCACTATTGGTAATAAATGGTTCTAGTATGTTCTTAATCATAGCTGGTAAACTTCTATAAGGCTCACGTAAATGTGGATACTTATCAAAATCGAATAGTATGATGCTTCATGTAGATACTATTCTCCTCACCAGGTAAGGATAATAGCTTTATCGGACCAAGTTGTCAATCTGGTTATATACTGAGGCTTCTTGGTTAAAGGCTTGTTGTCCCCATTTTTTAACCAATGCGCGAATAATAACAATCTCATAGACTGAATTTAAAAGTACTGCTTGAGGCAAAGTGCTCTCCCGTGTAAAAAATCGTTCTAAGGAGGATTACATCCCAGATCTTTGCAGTTGTATCACCAGATGCGGTTACGATAGTGGTGCCATCAGGACTGAAACTGGTTGACCAAACACAAGCAGTATGGCCCTGTAGGGTATGCAGGCAGTTGCCAGTTTGTACATCCCAGATCTTGGCAGTTGTATCCCCAGATGCGGTTATGAGAGTGGTGCCATCAGGGCTGAAACTGGCTGACATAACATCTGCTAGTATGGCCCTGTAGGGTATGAAGGCAGTTACCTGTTAGTATATCCCAGATCTTAGCAGTTGTATCATCCAGATGCGGTTACGAGAGTGGTGCCATCAGGACTGAAACTGGCTGAATTAACACTGACTAGTATGGCCCTCTAGGGTATGCAGGCAGTTACCATGTCAATACATCCCAGATCTTGGCAGTTGTCATCTCCAGATGCGGTTACGAGAGTGGTGCCATCAGAACTGAAACTGGCTGAATTAACACTGATTAGTATGGCCCTTTAGGGTATGCATGGCATTTACCAGTTAGTACATCCCAGATCTTGGCAGTTGTATCCCCAGATGCGGTTACGAGTGTGGTGCCATCAGGGCTGAAAACTGGCTGAATAAACAGAATTCGTATGGCCCTGTAGGGTATGCAGGCAGTTGCCAGTTTGTACATCCCAGATCTTTGCAGTTTTATCCCATAGATGCGGTTACGAGTGTGGTGCCATCAGGGCTGAAACTGGCTGACTTAACAAATATCAGTATGGCCCTGTAGGGTATGCAGGCAGTTACCAGTTTGCACATCCCAGATCTTTGCAGTTTCATCACGAGATGCGGTTACGAGAGTGGTGCCATCAGGGCTGAAACGGGCTGACCATAACAGTACTCGTATGGCCCTGTAGGGTTGATGTACAGAGATCAGCTGATTTTTTGATATAATCAACCATAGGGTGGTTTTTAAATATCCATAGAGCTACGTATTTTTGTAACACTGCAGGGAGTTTCTCAAAAAGTTCTGATGTAGGTTGGTTCAGTGCCTGTTGTGCCAGAGTGGCTTCATCCATAGCACAAGTTGTTACTGATATGAGTAGTACGAGTAACAGATTATAGTTCATGCGATTCCTCACTATCGGTAATAAATGGTTTTAGTATGTTCTTAATCATAACTGGTAACCTTCTATAAGGCTCACGTAAATGTGGATACTTATCAAAATCAAATAGTATAGCTTCAGCTGATCCAGTAACAAGATAACTATTCTCCTCACCAAGTAAGGATAAAGACTTATCGGACCAATTGTCAATCTGGTTATACACTGAGTCTTTTTGGTTAAAGGCTCGTTGTCCCCATTTTTTAACCAATGCTCGAATAATAACAATCTCATAGACTGCATTTAAAAGTACTGCTTGAGGCAAAGAGCTCTCCCTTGTAAAAAATCGTTCTAAAGAGGTTACATCCCAGATCTTTGCAGTTCTATCAAAAGATGCGGTTACGAGTAGTGGTGCCATCAGGGCTGAAACTGGCTGACCTAACAAAACTCGTATGGCCCTGTAGGGTACAGCAGGCATTTGCCAGTTTGTACATCCCAGATCTTTGCAGTTCTATCCACAGATGCGGTTACGAGAGTGGTGCCATCAGGGCTGAAACGGGCTGACAGTAACACGGACTCAGTATGGTCCTGTAGGGTATGCAGGCATTTGCCAGTCTGTACATCCCAGATCTTTGCAGTTCTATCATAAGATGCGGTTACGATAGTGGTGCCATCAGGACTGAAACTGGCTGACCTAACCAGGACCAGTATAGGCCCTGTAGGGTATGCAGGCAGTTGCCAGTTTGTACATCCCAGATTTTTGCAGTTCTATCATTAGATGCGGTTACGAGAGTGGTGCCCTCAGGGCTGAAACTGACTGAATTAACACGGACCAGTATGGGCCTGTAGGGTAAGCAGGCATTTGCCAGTTTGTACATCCCAGATTTTTGCAGTTCTATCACCAGATGCGGTTACGAGAGTGGTGCCCTCAGGGCTGAAACTGGCTGAATTAACATAATCAGTATGGCCCTGTAGGGTATGCAGGCAGTTGCCAGTTTGTACATCCCATATCTTTGCAGCTCTATCATCATGATGCGGTTACGAGAGTGGTTCCATCAGAGTTGAAACTGGCTGAATTAACATACTCAGTATGGCCCTGTAGGATATGCAGGCAGTTGCCAGTTTGTACATCCCATATTTTTGCAGTTGCATCCCACGATGCGGTTACGAGAGTCGTTCCATCAGGGCTGAAACTGGCTGACATAACAATACTCGTATGGCCCTCTAGGGTTGATATACAGAGATCAGCTGATCTTTTGATATAATCAACCATAGGATGGTCTTTAAATATCCACTGAGCTACGATTTTTTGTAACACTGCAGGGAGTTTCTCAAAAAGTTCTGATGTAGGTTGGTTCAGTGCCTGTTGTGCAAGAGTGGCTTCATCCATAGCACAAGTTGTTACTGATAAGAGTAGTACGAGTAATAGATTATAGTTCATGCGATTCCTTAACTATTGGTAATAAATGGTTCTAGTATGTTTTTAATCATAACTGGTAACCTTCTATAAGGCTCACGTAAGTGTGGATACTTATCAAAATCAAATAGCATAGCTTCATGTGTACTATTATCCGTACCAAGTAGGGTTAATGCGTTACCGAACCAAGAGGTAATCCGGTTATATACTGATGCTTTTTGGTTAAAGGCTCGATGTCCCCATTTTTTAACCAATGCGCGAATAATAACCATCTCATAGATTGCATTTAAAAGTATTGCTTGAGGCAAGGTGCTCTCCAGTATAAAAAATTGTTCTAAGGAGGTTATATCCCAGATCTTTGCAGTTCTATCATCTGATGCGGTTACGAGAGTGGTGCCATCAGTGATTGAAACTGGCTGACCTAACAGAATTCGTATGGCCCACTAGAGTATACAGGCAGTTACCTGTCATCACATCCCAGATTTTTGCAGTTCTATCATTTGATGCGGTTACGAGAATGGTGCCATCAGGGCTGAAACTGGCTGATCTAACATTACTCGTATGGCCCTCTAGAGTATACAGGCAGTTACCACCTGTCATCACATCCCAGATCTTTGCAGTTCTATCATCTGATGCGGTTACGAGAGTGGTGCCATCAGGGCTGAAACTGGCTGAACAAACATAATCAGTATGGCCCTGTAGGGTATGCAGGCATTTACCAGTTTGAACATCCCAGATCTTGGCAATTCTATCTTGAGATGCGGTTACGAGAGTGGTGCCATCAGGGCTGAAACTGGCTGACTTAACAAAATCAGTATGGCCCTGTAGGGTATGCAGGCATTTACCAGTTAGCACATCCCAGATCTTGGCAGTTTTATCCTTGATGCAGTTACGATTGTGGTGCAATCAGGGCTGAAACTGGCTGAATAAACATGATTAGTATGGCCCTGTAGGGTATGCAGGCAGTTGCCAGTCAGCACATCCCAGATCTTTGCAGTGCTATCATCAGATGCGGTTACGAGAGTGGTGCCATCAGGACTGAAACTGGCTGATCTAACACTCTCAGTATGGCCCTCTAGGGTATGCAGGCAGTTGCCAGTTTGTACATCCCAGATCTTTGCAGTTCTATCACCAGATGCGGTTACGATAGTGGTGCCATCAGGGCTGAAACTGGCTGACATAACCGAGCAGTATGGCCCTTTAGGGTATGCAGGCAGTTACCAGTTTGCACATTCCAGATCTTTGCAGTTCTATCACGAGATGTGGTTACGAGAGTGGTGCCATCAGGGCTGAAACTGGCTGACCTAACATTATCAGTATGGCCCTGTAGGGTTGATGTACAGAGATCAGCTGATCTTTTGATATAATCAACCATAGGGTGGTCTTTAAATATCCATAGAGCTACGATATTTTTGTAACACTGCAGGGAGTTTCTCAAAAAGTTCTGATGTAGGTTGGTTCAGTGCCTGTTGTGCCAAAGTGGCTTCATCCATAGCACAAGTTGTTACTGATAAGAGTAGTACGAGTAATAGATTATAGTTCATGCGATTCCTCACTATTGTTAATAAATGGTTTAAGTATGTTCTTAATCATAGCTGGTAACCTTCTATAATGCTCACGTAAGTGTGGATACTTATCAAAATCAAATAGTATAGCTTCAGCTGATCCAGTAACAAGCAGATGACTATTCTCCTCACCAAGTAAGGATAAAGCCTTATCGGACCAATTGTCAATCTGGTTATATACTGAGGCTTTTTGGTTAAAGGCTCGTTGTCCCCATTTTTTAACCAATGCGCGAATAATAACAATCTCATAGACTGCATTTAAAAGTACTGCTTGAGGCAAGGTGCTCTCCCGTGTAAAAAATCGTTCTAAGAAGGTTACATCCCAGATCTTGGCAGTTCTCATCACGAGATGCGGTTGCGAGTGTGGTGCCATCAGGGCTGAAACTGGCTGACATAACAGAATTCGTATGGCCCTCTAGGGTATGCAGGCAGTTACCAGTTTGTATATCCCAGATCTTTGCAGTTCTATCCTCAGATGCGGTTACGATAGTGGTACCATCAGGGCTGAAACTGGCTGACCAAACATGACTGAGTATGGCCCTGTAGGGTGTGCAGGCAGTTACCAGTCATCACATCCCAGATCATTGCAGTATCTATCCAAAGATGCGGTTACGAGAGTGGTACCATCAGGGCTGAAACTGGCTGACATAACAGAATTCGTATGGCCCTTAGGGTATGCAGGCATTTACCAGTTATCACATCCCAGATCTTTGCAGTTCTATCATATGATGCGGTTACAAGAGTGGTGCCATCAGGGCTGAAACTGGCTGACCTAACAGGACCAGTATGACCCTGTAGGGTATGCAGGCAGGTGCCAGTTTGTACATCCCAGATCTTTGCAGTTTTATCGCGAGAGGCGGTTACGAGTGTGGTGCCATCAGGGCTGAAACTAGCTGACGTAACATAATCAGTATGGCCCTTTAGGGTATGCAGGCACTTGTCAGTCAGCACATCCCAGATCTTTGCAGTTTTATCAATCGATGCGGTTACGAGTGTGGCGCCATCAGGGCTGAAACTGGCTGATCTAACAACACCAGTATGGCCCTGTAGGATATGTAGGCAGTTACCAGTTTGTACATCCCAGATCATTGCAGTTTTATCAGAAGATGCGGTTACAAGAGTGGTGCC
The DNA here is from genome assembly GCA_963711045.1 of uncultured bacterium. Lineage (GTDB taxonomy): Bacteria > Babelota > Babeliae > Babelales > Babelaceae > PRDV01. Next base: position 121,431 of record CAVQCM010000002.1, read on the forward strand.
ATCAGGGCTGAAACTGGCTGAAAGAACAGCACTCGTATGGCCCTTTAGGGTATGCAGACATTTACCAGTTTGTACATCCCAGATCTTTGCAGTTGCATCCTCAGATATGGTTACGAGAGTGGTGCCATCAGGGCTGAAACTGGCTGACCTGACGGGCAAAGTATGGCCTTGTAGGGTATGCAGGCATTTACCAGTTTGTACATCCCAGATCTTTGCAGTTCTATCAGAAGATCTAGATGGGCTTGTATTATCCATAGCTGCGGTTGCGAGAGTGGTGCCATCAGGGCTGAAACTGGCTGACTTAACAGCACTCGTATGGCCGCCCTGTAGGTTACGTAGGTAGTTACCAGTTTGTACATCCCAGATCTTTGCAGTTGCATCCTTTGATGCGGTTACGAGAGTGTTGCCATCAGAGCTGAAACTGGCTGACCAAACTCGACCAGCATGGCCCTGCAGGGTATGTAGGCAGTTGCCAGTTTGTACATCCCAGATCTTTGCAGTTCTATCATTTGATGGGGTTACGAGAGTGTTGCCATCAGGGCTGAAACTGGCTGAATTAATATCACTCGTATGGCCCTCTAGGATATGTAGGCAGTTACCAGTTTGTACATCCCAGATCATTGCATTTTTATCATCAGTATGAAGTATGGTTACGACAGTGGTGCCATTAGGGCTGACACTGGCTAACTTAATAACACCCATCGTGGCTCGTTATGGTATTCAGGCAGTTACCAGTTTGTACATCCCAGATCTTTGTAGTACTGTCAAAAGTAGTTCTGTCAAAATGAGATATGGTTACGATAGTGGTGCCATCAGGGGTGAAACCAGCTAAATTAACCATAGCAGTATGGCCCACTAGAGTATGCAGGCAGTTTCCAGTTTGTACATCCCAGATTTTTGCAGTTGTATCAGATGGAGTTCTAAGTCTATCAGTTTTATCATTTGATGCGGTTACGAGAGTGGTGCCATCAGGGCTGAAACTAGCTGACCCAACATAATCAGTATGGCCTTTTAGGGTATGCAGGCACTTGCCAGTAAGCACATCCCAGATTTTTGCTGTTTTATCATTTGATGCGGTTACGAGAGTGTTGCCATCAGAGCTGAAACTGGCTGACCAAACTCGACCAGCATGGCCCTGCAGGGTATGTAGGCAGTTGCCAGTTTGTACATCCCAGATCTTTGCAGTTCTATCATAAGATGCGGTTACGAGAGTGTTGCCATCAGGGCTGAAACTGGCTGAATTAACATAATCAGTATGGCCCTGTAGGGTATGGAGGCAGATACCAGTTTGTACATCCCAGATCTTTGGAGTTCTATCATCAGATGTAGTTACGAGAGTGGTGCCATTAGGGTTGAAACTAGCTGACGTAACAGGCCTCGTATGGTCCTGTAGGGTATGCAGGCAGTTGCCAGTCTAGCACATCCCAGATCTTTGCAGTTCTATCCTCAGATGCGGTTACGATAATGGTGCCATCAGGACTGAAACTGGCTGATCTAACATTTTCAGTATGGCCCTGTAGGGTATGCTGGCAGTTGCCAGTGTGTACATTCCAGATCTTTGCAGTTCTATCATTTGATGCGGTTACGAGAATGGTGCCATCAGGACTGAAACTGGCTGATCTAACATTTTCAGTATGGCCCTGTAGGGTATGCTGGCAGTTGCCAGTGTTTACATTCCAGATCTTTGCAGTTCTATCATTTGATGCGGTTACGAGAGTGGTGTCATCAGGGCTGAAACTGGCTGACCAACAAAATCTGTATGGCCCTGTTGGATATGCAGGCATTTATCAGTTAGCATATCCCTGATCTTGGCAGCTTTATCACGATTGTGGTGCAATCAGGGCTGAAACTGGCTGAATAAACATTATCAGTATGGCCCTGTAGGGTATGCAGGCAGTTGCCAGTGATCACATCCCAGATCTTTGCAGTTCTATCCTCAGATGCGGTTAGGAGAGTGATGCCATCAGGACTGAAACTGGCTGATCTAACATTTTCAGTATGGCCCTGTAGGGTATGCTGGCAGTTGCCAGTGTGTACATTCCAGATCTTTGCAGTTCTATCACCAGATGCGGTTGCGATTGTGGTGCCATCAGGACTGAAACTGGCTGAATTAACCGGACCAGTATGGCCCTGTAGGGTATGCGGCCAGTTACGAGTCTGTACATTCCAGATCTTTGCAGTTCTATCCTCAGATGCGGTTACGAGAGTGGTGCCATCAGGGCTGAAACTGGCTGACCTAACTATACCAGTATGGCCCTTTAGGGTTGATGTATAGAGATCAGCTGATCTTTTGATATAATCAACCATAGGGTGGTCTTTAAATATCCATAGAGCTACGATTTTTTGTAACACTGCAGGGAGTTTCTCAAAAAGATCTGATGTAGGTTGGTTCAGTGCCTGTTGTGCCAAAGTGGCTTCATCCATAGCACAAGTTGTTACTGATATGAGTAGTACGAGTAATAGGTTATAGTTCATGTGATTCCTCACTATTGTTAATAAATGGTTCAAGTATGTTCTTAATCATAACTGGTAAGCTTCTATAATGCTCACGCAAGTGTGGATACTTATCAAAATCAAATAGTAGAGCTTCATGACAGTATGTATACTGTTCTCCTCACCAGGTAATGATAAAGCCTTATCGGACCAATTGTCAATCTGGTTATATACTGAGGCTGCTTGGTTAAAGGCTCGTTGTCCCCATTTTTTAACCAATGCGCGAATAATAACAATCTCATAGATTGCATTTAAAAGTATTGCTTGAGGCAAGGTGCTCTCTCGTGTAAAAAATCGTTCTAAGAAGGTTAAATCCCAAATCTTTGCAGTTGTATCAAAGATGCAGTTACGAGTAGTGGTGCCATCAGGGCTGAAACTGGCTGACATTAACAGGACTCGTATGGCCCTGTTAGGATATGCAGGCATTTACCAGTCTTGTACATCCCAGATCTTTGCAGTTGTATCCTTAGATGCGGTTACGATAGTGGTGCCATCAGGGCTGAAACTGGCTGACTTAACCAGACCGAGTATGACCCTGTAGGGTATGCAGGCAGTTGCCAGTCCTATACATCCCAGATCTTTGCAGTTTCATTATTTGATGTGGTTACGAGAGTGGTGCCATCGGGCTAAAACGGGCTGACTTAACGCCCTTTAGGGTACGTAGGCAGCTACCATGTAAATCCCGGATCAGTGCAATTCCATTCTTTGATGTGGTTATGATAGTGGTGCCATCAGGGCTGAAACTGGCTGACATAGGGAGCCTAAGATACACACTTGGGCCCTCTAGGGTAAGTCAGGCAGTTGCCAGTGCATCACATCCCAGATCATTGCAGTTGCTATCTTTTGATGCGGTTACGATAGTGGTGCCATCAGGGCTGAAACTGGCTGACTCAACAAAATCAGTATGGCCCTGTAGGATATGCAGGCAGTTACCAGTTTGTATATCCCAGATCATTGACAGTTTTATCCTCAGATGCGGTTACGAGAGTGGTGCCATCAGGGCTGAAACTGGCTGACTTAACAATACCAGTATGGCCTTTTAGGGTATGCAGGCAGTTACCAGTTTGTACATCCCAGATCTTTGCAGTTTTATCACCAGATGCAGTTACGAGAGTGGTGCCATCAGGGCTGAAACTGGTTGAATCAACATAACCAGTATGGCCCTGTAGGGTATGCAGGCATTTACCAGTTTGTACATACCAGATCTTTGCAGTTTTATCCCATGATGAGGTTACGAGAGTGGTGCCATCAGGGCTGAAACTGACTGAATTAATATCACTAGTATGGCCTGCCCTGTAGGTGGGCAAGTATGTTACTAGGTCATCACATCCCAGATCTTTGCAGTTCCATCCAGACTGATGCGGTTATGAAGTATGGTTGCCATCAGGGCTGAATACTGGCTGGCCTAACATAATCAGTATGGCCCTCTAGTGTTCGAAGACATTACAGTCATACATCCCAGATCTTGGCAGTTCCATCCCAAGATGCGGTTACGAGTGTGGTGCCATCAGGGCTGAAATTAGCAGATGCAATAGAATTCGTATGGCCTTTTAGGGTATGCAGGCAGCTACCAGTCTGCACATCCCAGACCTTGGCAGTTGTATCACTAGATACTGTTACGAGTATGGTGCCATCAGGACTGAAACTGGCTGAATTAACAGGCCTCGTATGATCCTGTAGGCTATGCAGGCAATTACCAGTCCTTACATCCCAGATCTTTGCAGTTCTATCATAAGATGTGGTTACGAGTATGGTGCCATCAGGGCTGAAACTGGCTGACATAACAAAATTGGTATGGCCCATTAGGGTATGCAGGCATTTGCCAGTCCTTACATCCCAGATCTTTGCAGTTTCATCATTTGATGCGGTTGCGAGAGTGGTGCCATCAGCGCTGAAACTGGCTGACATAACAGAATAACTATGGCCTTTTAGGGTATGTAGGCAATTGCCAGTCCTTACATCCCAGATTTTTGCAGTTGTATCCCGAGATGCTGTTGCGAGTGTGGTACCATCATGGCTGAAACTGACTAAATTAACATAAGCTGACATAACAAAATAACTATGGTCCTGTAGGGTATGCAGGCAATTGCCAGTCCTTACATCCCAGATTTTTGCAGTTTCATCATTTGATGCGGTTGCGAGAGTGGTGCTGTCAGGGCTGAAACTGGCTGATGTAACAGGTCTCGTATGGCCCATTAGGGTATGCAGGCATTTGCCAGTCCTTACATCCCAGATTTTTGCAGTTTCATCATTTGATGCGGTTACGAGGGTGGTGCCATCATGGCTGAAACTGGCTGCATTAACATGATTAGCATGGCCCTGCAGTGTTGATGTACAGAGATCAGCTGATCTTTTGATATAATCAACCATAGGGTGGTCTTTAAATATCCATAGAGCTACGATTTTTTGTAACACTGCAGGGAGTTTCTCAAAAAGTTCTGATGTAGGTTGGTTCAGTGCCTGTCGTGCCAGAGTGGCTTCATCCATAGCACAAGTTGTTACTGATAAGAGTAGCACGAGTAATAGATTATAGTTCATCCAATTCCTCACTAATATCAAACGCCAAGTTTTTTTGCCGTATGACGACAGATTATTTTGCCGGTTTTAGTATTTATATTAGTCCATAACAACTCATTTTGTCTATTCCTTTATAGATTTCCTATTGCATGCCGTAAGAAAAGAAAGTTTTTAGATGGCTTTTTTCATTGAAGCTTATGATTATCGCATGATGAATAAGTCTGTCTATATTGGCTACAGCCATCTCTGAACTTGGTGAGGTGGAATCCCATTCATCAGATTGCTGATTTGCAGTAATAAGACGGCTTTTTGATTCATATTCATCAGATATTATAATATCTTCTATTCAAGACCTGTACAAACGGTGTCCATAGTAAGCGGTGTGCGGGAAAACTGCACGTACAGTTTGAGGCCAGCACTGAAATGCGACTCCTCCGCCCCTACCTACCCCATTAGAACTTGCTGCATAATGTGTAGATCCTGTAAGTACTAAACGTTGCATCATTTCTCTCATAGATTATTGATACTCCACCAAAGAGTAGTTGCTCTTGAACGATGCCTAAAATGGCAGCCTTTTTTTACGAAGGAGAAAAGGCAAGCCTGGAAAAAACGATGAATGAGTTTCTATTTCTACAAGGATTCGTCTGTATTGGCTAGTCAGTTGTAGGTGAAAAGAGTGCATCGTTGACAATAGTTCCCGCATGCTTCCAACCAAGAACCTTAGCATCAGGCCATTGTTGCACTTGTGTTCCCCCGTATATAACATAGTTTGAGGAGCTCGTTGTCTTGGCTAGTTTTTGCCACTTCTTAAGTCCTTTGAAGTATTGAGGGGAGATTGTTTTGCTTGCCTTGATCTCTATAGCAATAGGTTCAGGAGTTTTATTGAGTATAGCATCTACTTCCTGGCCTCCGCGAGTTCTGAAAAAATAGAGCTCGCCAGGGTCTCTATCTAGGTTGCAATATTGTTTATATAGATCTGATATAATGCATGTTTCGATGAGATTGCCCTTGAGGTAACTTTCAAATGCTTCCTGTGGAGTTTTTATCCCAAGCAGAGCGCATACGAGTCCTGTATCATGAAAAAATAGTTTAGGAGCCTTTATGAGCCGTTTGGGAATTTTATGGTTGTAGGGTTCAACTAAAAAAACAACATAGGTTGCTACGAGAACAGAAAGCCAATCTCTGACGGTATTAGGCGAAATCCCAAGATCTTCAGCAATTGAGGAAAGATTGAGCAATTGTCCTGTTCTTACAGCACATGCCTTTATGAATTTCTTAAAGAGAATGAGGTCTTTAACATTTAGAAGCTGTCGAACATCTTTCTTAATATAGGTGTCTATATAATCGCTATAATACCTGCTGATCGCAATATCTTTTTTGTACAGTTCAGGATAGGATCCTTTAAATACGTACTCTTCTATGGTTTCGGGTAATTTTTCAGCGTGCTCAAGTTCATGTATAGAAAGTGGCATGAGGTTCATTTCTGCTACACGCCCAGCTAGGCTTTGCGATATACCTTCTGCCAAAGCGAAATTTTGGGAGCCGGTAATTACAAAATATCCTTCTTTCTTTAGCTCATCAGCATAAACCTTGAGGTATGAAAAGAGGTCGGGAACATGTTGAATCTCATCTAGAATTATACCAGTTTCATTAGATAGGCTTTTTAGAAATCCTTTTGGATCTGACTGAGCAAAAGCTCTACTTTCAAGATCATCAAGATCAACATATCTATGAGCAGAGAAAATGCTTCGAACAAGCGTAGTTTTTCCAGATTGTCTTGGACCTAGTACAGCAAGAATAGATCGCTCTTTTGAAGCCTGGAGTAGCTCTCCTGTAAGATCTCTTTTGATATTCATACATTTTCTCCTTAGACTCTTTGCGTTAACGAAATCTGCAGATTTGAAATATCATTATAAATCTGCCAAAGTTTTGATGGTATACACGGCTAATTTTAGGTAAAATCACCACTGATGTCAAGGTTTTTAGTTTCCTATTTCCATCTATAGAAAATAGATTTGAAATATTTCTGCAGATTTGCAATGCTACTGCAAATCTGCAGAAATATGTAGGTGGCGTGCTTCTCTATCTGATTTTTTAGGGTAGCAGTAAGCTTTTTTTCTGTTGATCATCAGACACTTTTTGCCGTTTATTAGTCATGGATTCGACTCAACTAACATGGGGTTTTGTAAGGGGTTCCAAACATATGGTAGTCTAAATGAGTGCTACTCATCAAATTTTGAGCTAGGCAAATGTATTCATAATATTATTAATGCAAGATATGATATATACATAATATTAATTATGGAGGCTTGCATGAAAAAGGTAAATGTTACCTTTTCTATCCCTAAGGAAACAATAGATTTGATGCATGGATTAATAGCACGACGGAAATTTCGTGCATTCGTGACAGAGGCCCTAAATAACGCCCTTGAGGAAAAGGCAAAGCAACTTCAACGTGCTGCCTATTCAGAAGCCAATATCGACCTTGATCGAAATGAAACCTTAGAGGACTGGTCGGCTATTGAGGGAGAATCTTGGGATGAGTAGCATTAAACGTGGTGATATTTTCTGGATGAATCTAGATCCAACAGTTGGAAGCGAAATTAACAAGAAAAGACCGTGTCAAATGATATTGGCAATAGGGTTTCTAGCCGAGTAATTGTCGCACCGATTACAAGCAAGGCCACTAACATTTCTTTTGCGATAATATACGAGAACTATGCCGATAGCGATAGCACTGAGTGTTAGGATAATATAGAGTAGCATCTCATCTCTTTTTTAGACCTTCTTCAATAGTATGTATGAGTGTTTCTGCATACGTTTGTACTTTTTTATCGGCGCTATACTGCTTAATGATGGTGTATGCATTGGCTATAGCGTCTGCCGGTAGAAGTAGATAACCTTGTCGGTTGGCTACCTTTTTATGAAAAAAAGAATCTGGTGATTGCTTAAGATAGTTTGTTAACAACCGATGCCAGAGCATAATGGTGGGTATCTTTACTTTATGCTGTCTCTCTTCAGCACTAAATGTCCTTAAGGCCTTGCGTACCATCGGTACATTAAGCTTAGCATAGATCAGTTGATCTTCAATTATTTTCAAAAGTGCCGCTTTATGTCTTTTGGGTATGTTAGTAAGATGATCATAAATTCCTACTTGTTGAGCAAGGGCTTCTCGTTGTTCGTCAATATAGCTGTGAAAGAGCATGCCAGCAGTAAACGGATTTTTTGAAGACGTTACCTCTTCAAGTGTCACATTTTTTGTATGAGTTTCAGTTCTTGAAATAGAGGCAATGTAGCGAATATCAGGAAATAGGGTGCCTCTCATAAATGCTTCCCGTTGCTTGAGCGAGTAGTTAGGTCTACAATACGTGAAATACATTTCCGCACAATAGGCATGAACAACTGGTGCAGCACTCTCAAGAGAATGGGTACAGAGAAGCAGTATAAGGGCATATCTGATCATGACGATCTTAAACTCATTCCTGGAGGTAGCGGTACGGTAACGCGCGGTTTTGGGGGAGCTACCTGTTCCCTTGGTTTGGGAAATGCATCAGTAACTGCTTTACCAATAGTAGAAATAATAGTATGAAGCGCCATTCTAAAAGCAGCATAATCTGTTAGATCATCTGACCATTTTTTTTCTTGCCGGTCAGTAATCATAGCTGACAACTTCGTGAAATATGTATCAAAGAGGTCTTGTAGTTTTTTTGATTGCAGGTAGGGATTCGTTAAATCTAATAGAGTACTAAGTTCACAGGCATGTTGCTTCCAGGAGTTACGAGCAGCAACAGTTGCTGGTTCATCTTTTTTATGGCGCGCTTGTATAACATCTAGGGTACTTTGAGCGAGTTTAGTTAAAAGCGTAGTGAGCTTTTTAGCTTTTTCTTTGCCATAGAGCGGTTCAAACAAGGTACCTATTGCTTCTTGGTTCTCAAGTAAGGTCTTTTCAAGAAGATTGCTGTTTTGTTGATCGTGCATTGTTGCTAAAAGGTATTCTCTGGTGAGAGCGGCATTGGTATTCCACGCAAACTGCAGGTCGTTACGCAGCTGTGAAGCCTGCTCTGCTTTTGTCGCAGCAAGACAGGGTATTACTAATATGACAATGAGAGCTAACTGCTTGATCATGAAGTTTCCTTTTTTAATAAGTCTCGTATTTCGGTAAGAAGACGCACTTCTTCCTTCTTTTTTTCTTCTTTCTCTTTTTCTTTTAGTTGTAATTGTCCAAGGAATTTTTCTTGGAGCTTATTAATAGTTGTTACCAGTCCGAATATTACAAAGGCAATAATAAGAAAGTTTATTGTAGCTTGTATAAAGGAGCCATATTTAATGACAGCATTACCAATGGTAAAGGCAAGATCGCCAAATTCGATACCGCCAAGGAATATGCCGATAATAGGGGTAAGAATGTCATTAACAATGGAATTCACGATACTAGTAAATGCTTGACCCATAATAACAGCTACGGCCAAATCCATTACATTGCCGCGGCTGATAAATGCACTAAATTCATCAAGAAAGACAAAGAATATTGATTTCTGCATAGGTGCTGCTCCTTCTTATATACCAGTAGTATAGCATGAGAGATCTGCTATGAAAAGCTTAGAAAATAAAGAGAGCTTTGCTCTATATTTCGCTAGGTATATTAAGCTTATGCAGCAGAAAGTAAATCATTTATACGAGATTTCACTGCAAAAAGTTTCCACATGTATTATATACTAAGGTATAATATTGACATTTAGAAATGATATAACGTATAATAATAGTATAGACGATACAAGTTGGATTATGTATTCTGAGGGTGATTATGATAATTAGAAATAAGTGGCTACTTTATGGCATTCTGTCAATAATGATACCTATCACTGGAAGTCAGCCGTCTCAGAGTCTTCTTGAGAGAACATTTGCGCACGCGATTAAGTTTCCTGCAGATGATTTCTTTATACAACAAGTGAGTCAACTGATTTCACAAGGAGCGGTGGGAAAAAATTATCAAGACAAGAATGGTCATACCGCTCTGATAAGGCTTATTAGGAGTCAGTATCCGACTGACGTAATTCAACTTCTCTTAGAGCATGACTGTAGCACCATTAATGAAAAAGATAAGTATGGTGATACAGCTCTCATGTATGCAGTCGCGAGAGATACAGAATTGGCTCAGGTACTCTTGCGTTTTGGTGCTAAACCAAACCTGGCTAATAATAAAAGATCGACTCCACTTATGAAGGCTGTTTTAAAGGAGAATATCCCTATGGTTAAGCTCTTGTTAGAACAAAATGATATTGATATTAATTCGAAAGATAGAGAAGGAAAGACGGCACTTATGTTTGCTGTATCGCCAGAAATGATTTCACTGCTTCTTGAACATGGCGCATTGGTCACTGTGCAAGATAAAAGTGGTAGAACTGCTCTGTACTACCGGCTCTCACATAGATATCGAGATGATGATTATGAGAGACTCGAAAAAATAGTTGCATTATTTGTACAAAGAGGGGCTTATACAACGAGTAAAGAGGGTTCAGTATTTAGATTTTTAGCGAAGGATCCAGATAAAGCTCCCTTGATACTACAGATTCCGCTTCTGCCTGAAATTGATGAAGATCAACTAGCAGAGGAACGTAGGCTTCTTACAACGATGCTGATGAGCATTAAAAGAGTTGCTCCTTCTTTGCCAAAAGATATACAGTATTTTATTCTTAGGTCATCTGATAATATGAGAAATGCCTATGCGCTTGTGTTGTTAGATACGGTTCTACAAGGTAAAATGCTCGACGCACATAACAAGAGTTTTCTTATTCAATATCTTGTTGATTACGCTAAACGCGAGATACAAGAATTTGTGCCTGAAGCAGTTCGAGACCAGCTTACCATCAATGATGAGCAGATGAAAGATCTCTATAGTACGTGGTTAGATACCATCCAAGAGCAACACGAAGAATCCTCTGCAAATAATGAGATAGCTAGGTCATCTCCTATAATCTATCGTAGCGATTCATAACCACCTTCAACTCCTTGTTTAGACATAACGAGTTGCCATAGTTGTAGGCCACGAACTCTGAATGCTGCTGCACAGGAAAGAAGATAGAAGCTCCACATGCGATAAAACCGTTCGCCAAGCGAATCTTTAAAGCGAGGCCATGCTTGTACAAAATTGTGATACCAGGCCATGAGCGTCTTATCATAATCCTGACCAAAGTTATGAAGATCTTCAATTATGAAGAGACCATTAGCAGCTTCAGTTATCTGAGGTAATGACGGCAAAATGCTGTTTGGGAATATGTAGGTTGCAAACCATGGATCGGGGGTAAGCTTGGTAACATTAGAACCAATCGTATGAAGCAAGCTCAGTCCGTCAACTTTAAGACAACGATTGGTGACTTCCATATATTCTTGATAGTTTTTATGACCGACATGTTCAAACATACCAATACTGAGTACCCGGTCATACTGGGTATCGCAATCACGATAGTCTTTCATTAAAAAGGTAACGGGTAATGAACCTTTATGAGCCTGGGCATAATCATACTGCTCTTTACTAATAGTTACGCCAGTAACGTGAGCACCATACTTTTCGGCTGCATATAGAGCAAATCCACCCCAGCCACAACCGATATCAAGGACTGTCATGCCAGGCTTCAGCTGAAGCTTACGGCAAATGAGATCTAATTTATGCTCTTGAGCTTCATCTAAATTCTTAGCATCTTTCCAATAGCCACAGGTGTAGATCATGCGCTTATCAAGCATAGCTTTGAAGAATTCATTTGAGAGATCATAATGCTTTTTACCTACTTCTTTAGAGCGTTCTTTTGTTTGATAATTAAATATCCAGAGCATAAAGCCATCAATGATATCCCGCCAATTGCGTGTGATCTCTTTATCAAGTTCCGCTTTAAATATTCGATAAAAAAACTCATCAAGTTTTTCAACGTCCCACCAGCCATCCATATAGGATTCGCCAAGTGCCAACGAGCCACCTTGTAAGATTCGTTGAAATAAGGAGTCGTTATGGATTTGAATATCCCATGGTTGAGGGCCATTGACGGTAATATCTGCTTTGTTAAGAAGCTTGGTAAAGAACTCACGTGCATAGTCGGATGAACCATAAGAGCGTTTGCCAAGGATAAAGAGTCCCCCAGCACTACTAAAAATTATCGCAAGCGTAATAAGTAACCGTTTCATGAAGCCTTCTCCCATTTGTCCAAGTATGAAACAAAGAAAGAAGATGAGTCAATAGTTTGGATGGTATTCTTATACAATCTTCAACCACAGCTAACTAATGGGATGTTTCGGTATCAATTCTTCATTGGAAAGAGGGGCGCGGCAAATAAAGTCATGCATATGCCAGGCAAGCTATCCTTTTTGATACTATTCTTGTTAGGTTCCTCATGCAGACAAGAGTGATAAAAAGTGCAAGAATCTATTTGTTCCGCCCACCAGGAAATAAGAGCGCATATGCCTACATGCGCATTAGATAACTCGGTATTTGAGTTGAACGTGAAGGAGTTTTTGAAAAAAATGACTTGTTAATAGCTATTAGTCTAAAGCTCCAAAGTCAACAAGCACTCTACGTAGTTCTCGATAATTGCCTTTCATAAGATAGGTAGAAAAGCCAAGTTCTCTAGCAGCAACAAGATTCTCTTCCTGGTCATCAATAAAGAGACAGTCTGTTGGATTGAGTTTACATGTTTGTATAAGATGCTGATAGATTGATTTCCATGGTTTTATATAGCCACAATTCCCGGAAATCACCAGATGATCAAAGTGTGAAAAAGTGAAGGGGTACCTACTTTTTAAGAAGGCAAAAGAATCGGGATCCCAATTAGAGAGCGCAATATTAATATTTCGCTGAGACCCATTTTCAGTGCATGCATGAGCGCATTCTTTAAATACTCTCGTTGCGCCACGAAGAGGGCGCATACACCGTGATAATACTGCAGGATTAAACATGCCCTCAATAGTTTTTTCGATCAGCCTCCGTTCGCGACGACTCACAAAGTACCCTTCCTGTGAAAGTCTTTCTATATGAAATGTTGCTAGTCTGCATATTTCGGTGCCAGATAGGGTGCCAGCTTGCCAGTGGCACATGATAGGCGGAAACGGCCGGCCATTCTTATTGCAGGCACCTGCTGTTTCTGGTAATGGAGAACAGGGAATCTGCTGTAATATATCAAATATGAGCGGTTCAATATGGGTAAAAGGGGATTTCCCGTCAAAGAGCCAATAGCCTAAGAACTCTCCTATACCAATTGAATGTGCCATTTTTAGGCGACTACGTCCAAACAGTACACCCCCAAGATCCCAAATGATAACTTTGCTGTGCAAAGAGCTTGATAAGAGCAATAAGAAGGGTAATACCGCAGAATATTTTTTCATGGATATCTCCAGAGGTAGTGAGCTGTATCTATTCTCAGTGTGAACTAAGTAAAAAAAAATGCAACTGGGTTGAAAAGTGCTCGAGTGAATTCTTGAGCAGATGACTCCTGATATGCTAGGCTTTCAAAGTAAAGGAGAAGATATGTATGATCTTATAGTTTCAAACCTTTCCGTCACCCTTGCGGGGAACACCGTAATACAAGATATTTCATTTAAGGTTGCGTCGAATGAGCTTCTTGCTATTGTTGGCCCTAACGGCGGGGGGAAGTCTACGTTATTACGTGCTATTCTTCATTTAGTACCAAGTACGGGAACCATTATATGGCATAAAGATACACTACGGTATATGCCACCATTAGATAGAATAACAAGGAAAGGGTTGCCGCCGTTAACGGTGGGTAATTTTTTGGGATTTAAGGAGCATCATCATAAACATGATACGCTGCTTTCTAAGGTTGGGCTTGATCCTTCGTATAACGAGCGATACATTGAAACATTATCAACGGGAGAATTTCAGCGTTTGATGCTTGCTTGGACGGTATGTGGAAGCCCATCAGTTGTGGTACTTGACGAACCAACGAGTGGCCTTGATGTTGAAGGAGAACATCGTATCTTTTCTTATATAAAGCATCTTCCTCATTGTACCGTTATTATAGCGACCCATCATCTTCATAGTGCCTTAGAATTTGCTGATCATATTCTATGTATCAATACGCATCAGGTATGCTATGGCTCAAAAAGTGAGGTATCTCTTGAGACCATTAAGCAGCTCTATACCGGGGTGCATCATGACAATTGAACTTATGTATGCATTACTTCTTGGTGCTAGTATCGGTGCTGTTGCTGGTTATTTAGGATCATTGATGATAACAAAACGTATGGCGTTAGTGGGTGGAGCGTTTGGTCATTTAGCAATGCCTGGCGTTTCTCTTGCCTTGTTATATGGCTTTGACGTTACTCTCGGTGCATTATTAGTACTCTTAGTCGGCGCCGTGGGTATTTGGCTTCTCAACTATGCTACAAAGCTTTCATTTGAATCGCTAACGGGGGTGATTTTCGCTCTTTCGCTTGCGATATCATTTTTAGTATTACCACAAGGGGAGATTGATATTGCTTTATTAGGAGATATATCGCAGGTTTCAGGTATGGTGGTATTAATCGGCTGTAGTGCTTCTTTTGGTATCTATATATTAGTGCGCAGTGTGTATAATCATCTTATTATAGGAATGATATCTGAGGAAAGTGCCCTTGTTGAGGGCATACCACTTAAACGTGATAATTTAATATATATGCTGTGCATTGGGTTAGTGGTTGCTCTTGGGGTACGCATTGTTGGTGGGCTGATGACAGCAGCGCTGGTGACAATACCAGCAGCATCAGCTAATAATATAAGTAGATCCCTGCCTCAGTATACCGGTCTGAGTTTGATGTTTGGTGCACTGTCATGTATCATGGGAATTTTTTTTCACGGGTATAGCCACTATCCCGTGGGTCCACTTATAATCCTTTCCAGTGGTGTTTTTTTTGCTCTGTCTCTCGTGGGAAAAATCATTCGACCTTATTAGAGCCATTTACTGAGACTTTGATAGAGAAAATAGGATAGCAGGGAATAATACATAAACTGGAAGAGAAACAAATGAGCAGGAAAACAAAAATCGCCTTCAGGTTAGCGAAGGGTGATAAAAATTCCTGAATAGCTTTGTTCAGTACTGGAAATGAACAGCATCATTTTTTCTAGAAAAAAAAAGTCGCGTACTCTTGCATTTTAATTTGTATATGATGTAAAATTAAATTATACATGTAGTACAAATAGATCATGGGGTTGCTAATAAGCAAGATGCTGCAGAATCTCAGTTTACCAGGCTATACCTACGATAGATATACGTAAACATGTAAGAAAGGCTATCATGGTGATAGTCAAAATACCGTTATTCAAAAAAAGGGGAATCTTATGAATAATGCAAGGAAAAGTATGCTGGCTGCGCTGGCATTATGTTTGTTCAGCTCATTGAGTGCTAAGCCAAATCGGAAGAACCATAAACATAACAAGCAGGTTGATCCTATTGTTGGCACGTGGAATCTAACGTTCGCGGCAATTCCAGTAAAAGTCACTTCTGGCACTGACGTATTAGAAGCAACAGAGGAAACTCTTGAGCTCGATGCTACTCAACCAAATGGCAACAAGGTTATCCTTGAAGGTGTTGGTACGTTTCATCGTGATGGAACTGTTGTTATAGCAAGCATTCCAAAAGAGCCAAACGATGTACAATGTGGCATTTATTCAACTATGTCATATGGTATCTGGAAGAAGGTGGATAAAAAGCACTACAAAGTAGTTCTTTCAAGCGTTACCAATCCACCGGGAACAACTGATGACTTCCGTGGTCATACGGTAGCTCATTTTGTACTTACAAAAGAATGCAAAGATGCCTATCTAAGTGGTGTATTTGGTATTCATCCACTTGATGATATCTGCTTTAAATCACGAAAAAGAGCACAATTCAAGCTCTATGGTGAGGCATGCAAACTATCATTCTGCAACAAAAAAAAGCGTATCACTCTGTAAGAGCTATTACGTAAAGAAGGGTAAGGGAGGCTAAAGCCTCCCTCCTACCGATTAGGCGTGTAAAGTAGCTAACATCTTTTTCTTCAAATGGGCCTTTTTCATCCACTATGATTCTTCCCGTACACAGACATCTATCTGATGTGTCCCATAGTAGTATTTTGTATTTATCTTGCAGAAAACAGCCGAAACGAACCAATTATCATGAACGTCAGACATGAAGACAATTGCTAGGGCCAACTTCTTGGGAAATCAGCCAATATCCCTATCCATAGGAACGTCAACACAGAGATCACATAATAGTACTATGTGAAATAATAGGTGTTGGCAAATATTGACAAATGGAAAATGTTTATGCTATACTTAATAAATAGAATGAATTATCTAACACATCTCAAAAGGAATAATAGAATGAAAATGAAATTGATTAACCTCTGTTCACTTGTATTGGTGTCTTCAAGCCTCTTTATAGCATCTGCAAATGCGATGAGCCCAGAATGCGAAGCTGAATATACAGAATGTGTCAAGGCTGGAAAAACTGATTGTAGTGCTTTAAAAGAGAAGTGCTACAGAGATTTTATGGCTCGTATCACTCTGTAAGAGCTATTACGTAAAGAAGGGTAAGGGAGGCTAAAGCCTCCCTCCTACCGATTAGGCGTGTAAAGTAGCTAACATCTTTTTCTTCAAATGGGCCTTTTTCACCCACTATGATTCTTCCCGTACACAGACATCTATCTGATGTGTCCCATAGTATTTTGTATATATCTTGCAGAAAACAGTCGAAACGAACCAATTATCATGAACGTCAGACATGAGAACAATTTTTACTCGGGCTAATTTCTTTGGGGAATTAGCCATTATCCCTATGCATAGGAACGCTACAGGAATATAGAGATTCCGAAATATTTCTATTTGAAAAAATTCACATGGCAAATATTGACAAATAGAAAGTTTCCATGCTATACTAATAATTAGATTGAATTGATTATCTATCCCAAAAGGAGAATTTAGCATAAAAATGAAATTGATTAACCTCTGTTCACTTGTATTGGTATCTTCAAGCCTCTTTATAGCATCTACAAATGCGATGATGGGCGAGGAATGCGAAGCTGAATATACAGAATGTGTCAACGCTGGAAAAACTGATTGCAGTGCTTTAAAAGAGAAGTGCTACGAAGAAGTTATGGCTGGTCGACGCTAGTTAAGTAGATACGCAGATGAGTGCTGTGCTGACTCAGCACTTATCTGCTATTGAGTACATTGGATTACCTACCACCATCCCAAAAGGAGTACTAGAATGAAAATAAAATTGATTAACCTCTGTTCACTTGTATTGATATCTTCAAGCCTCTTTATGGCGTCTGCAACTGAGATCTTCACCCCCCCGATGATTACGGCAGAACAATGCGAAGCTGACCGTAAACAATGTGAGAAAGAGAGAGGAAATTGCAAACTATTTTATGACATGTGCATGAGGCAGGCACAGGGCCAAATACTTAATTAAGTATTTGTTCAGCTGAGTGCTGTATCGAGAGGTATAGCACTCAACTGTTCTAAAGACTACTGCCCGATGCGTTTATCTGCTCTATCGATTACATTACGTAGTACTTTCAACATACAATAGCCACTAGAAACTATTTCTGAAAACAAGTACCTGAGGACGTAAAAAAGGTTGCATAAGAAAGCTGAATGCTACCTGTTAGTAAGCAGCTTAGCAGAAATACCAACAGACAAGAATCGCCAGGACAAGAAAAAGTATCCAGTAACAATATTTTTCAAGGTCCAGTTTAAGGTTTCTCCCCATACATGCATCACACTGGCGATAGCAAAAAACCTCATACCTCGTGCAAGAATAGAAAACGGAATGAATGGAAACAGAGGTATCCCCAAAAAGCCAGCGGTGATGGTAAGTGTTCTATAAGGCAGCGGACTTATGGCAACGGCAAATGAGGTGATAGTTTGGTACTCCTGAAATCGTTGTGCTAACTGGGCAAAGGTTTTAGCAGATACCAGATAATCAAGCATAAAATAACTCCCTGTTTGATAAGCGAGGTACCCAATACCATACCCAAGAAGGGTCACATGGCCAGTAAGTATGGTAGCAATTGTAGCATATATAAATGCTTAAGAGCGGTTTTCAAAACAGAAGAAGGCAAGAATTGCGCTTATCGGTAGGAACATAAATCCTTTGGTAGCCACAAGAAGGCAAGAAAGTATATGTCGTACCATGTAAGTGTCATTGTAACTATGATTGTATCTTACTCACAATACAAACTTCCAGATGATATATCCTATTGCGAAGCACCCAACGACCCAATAAAAATATTCACTTAAATAAAGATAAAACTGTTCGCCCCACAGATAAATACTCCCAGAAATAATAAAGAAGCGCACTGTTCGGGCTAGAAGGGTAACGAGAATAAAGGGAATCACTGGAAGCCCCATGAACCCAGAACTGATGGTGAGTGCATTGAACGGTAATGGTGATAAGGCAAGTATAAAAGTGCTCCAGGCTTGATGATGCGTGAGCTTGTTTACGAGCTCATTAAAGGTTTGAGGTGTCACTACATAAGATAAAAAGGTTTGTCCTTCCATATGCCAAAGCAGAAGACCAAGGCTATAACCGGTCAAGGCGCTCCCTATTGAAATGATACTTGCTAAGAAGGCATAATTGAGAGCTTTTTGTCTATTTTCAAGGCTAAAAAAAGCGAGAAGCGTGCTGACCGGCATAAGTAAAAAGCCTTCAACAAATACTAATGCACTAAATAGTAGCGTGCCATAAGGAGCATGTACCTGTTTTCCTAACCACTGATAAAGTGCCTTCATCCGTTCAGGGTAGCAGTAATGTATTGTTCAATCTGATCGATACTTATTCGCTCTTGTGTCATGGTATCTCTATTACGGACAGTGACTGATGCATCTTCCTCAGATTCAAAATCATAGGTGAAACACAAAGGTGTACCGATTTCGTCTTGGCGACGGTATCGTTTGCCAATAGAACCAGATTCATCAAACTGTACGGCATATCCTTTTTTCTTGATCTCTTGATAGATCTTATACACTGGTTCAGAGAGCTTCTTAGAGAGGGGCATGAATGCTGCTGTATAAGGAGCTAACTGAGGACTCAGTTTAAGTACTATACGTGTTTCACCTTCAACTTCCTCTTCAGTATAACTATCAAAGAGTACGGTTAAAAATAGCCGATCGGTCCCCACCGATGTCTCAATTACCTGAGGAATATAGGAGGTCTTTGTTTCTTCATCATAGACACTCAGGTCTTTTCCAGAATGATTTGAATGTTGAGATAAGTCATAATTGCCACGGTAAGCTATGCCCTCTAGTTCCTTCCATCCAAAAGGGAAGTGATATTCTATATCAGACGTAGCCGTAGAGTAATGAGAAAGTTCATCTGTTTCATGATGTCTTAAGCGGATTTTATTAGAATCGATCCCAATAGTGTCATAGAAGTTCCGTCGAATATCGCACCATTTTTTAAAATACTCAAGGGCCTGTTCTTCTTTGCAGAACCATTCCATTTCCATTTGCTCAAACTCTCGCATTCTGAAGAGAAACTGTTTAGGGGTGATCTCATTTCTAAATGCTTTGCCGATTTGTGCTATACCAAAAGGGATTTTTACGCGGTTTGAAGACATCACATTCTTAAAATTAAGAAAAATTGATTGCGCAGTTTCTGGGCGTAAATAAGCTATACTTGAGGCATCAGCTGCTGCCCCTACTTGAGTCTTAAACATAAGATTAAACTGACGAACATCAGTCCATGCCGTGTTGCCACAATGGGGACATGGCTTTGAAATGTCTATATCATCTGCACGATACCGGTGCTTGCATGACAGACAATCAATCATGGGATCCTGAAACCCACCAACATGCCCTGAGGCTTCCCATACAGCTTCTGGCCCGAGTAGGGCTCCTTCTATAAAAAGAATGTCATAGCCGGTATGTTCAAGAGAAGTGATCCAAGCTTTTCTGAGAGCTCTTTTGAGTAAGGTGCCAAGTGGACCAGTGTCATATACCCCATTTAAGCCGCCGTATATTTCGGCAGTTTGATAAATAAAACCTCTTCTTTTGCATAGTGCGGTTATTTTTTCAAGGGTAACATTGTTTGCCATAGAATCCTTTGCAGTTAGACACAGGCTTAGTATAGCTTGTTTTGCTTGAACGGTAAAACCTAAATCGTTTGTGATTTCACGAGAAGATTTTTACCAGAAAAGGGAATGCCATAGGCAATAATGTGCTCTACATGAGCCTTTTTTAATTCATGTACATAGTTTTTAGCTATGATCTGGTCGAGTGCCTTTTGCGCCACCTCTTCTAGGTGTTCACGAGGGGATGCTTTTTTGAATTCGATAATAACACCGGTTAATAAAGGATTTTGTGGACGGATAAGAATGTCATAGCGTCCCAGGCCACTTTCCCGATTTGAGATAACGTCATAGTGATCTTCAAGAAGAACAAGAAGGCCAAGCACAAATAGATGATAGCTTCTTTCAAGCTCGGTTGCAGGAATGTCATATGAGCTCATACTGTTGAGTACAAATCCCTGAAGAAGTTCAGCAAAATACTCAGTATTACCTTTTAGTAAGGCTTGCAGAAGCTCTTCTGCCTTGTTGCCAATGATATTTTCGGAGAATAATTGCTTAATGAGATCTTCAAAGAGATAGTCAATTTCTTGGTTTGGTATAGGAGTTGAGCGACTTTCTTACCCTTTATGCGCTCATAGCTTTTATAGGTTACGTAACCACTAAAGACTAATAGGCTCCATATAAGACTTTCCCGTTTTTCTAGGTCTGGCAACATAATTGATTCATCGATAGTTTTACTGATCGATTTGCCTAAGAGAGGTTGTTCAAGGTCTAATTTAGTAGATGCTGTTGCCCGCGAAAGCAACCGTTTCAAAAGAATAGTATCGCTTGTATTTGCCCAATAGGTTTCAAGTTCACCTTGCTCTTCGATGCATGTTAAGAGTGACCAAGGATTATATATACCATTAGTTGTACCAAAGAGGTATCCATTATACCATTTCTTAATAGCATCAACCTGTTCTATTTCGTAATAAGAAAGCAGCTGCTCTGTTTCTTGAGACGTAAAGCCAAATTAACAGCAAAAAAAGGATGAGTAAGATTAAAGATGGTTACATTATTCAGGCCAGAAAATAGTCCTGCGTTAGCAAGGGTTAGAATACCTGACAACACGCCTTTTTCTAAATACGGGTTATCTTTGAGTATTGAGCTTACGATGTTTTGTATGCACTGGAGTATTTCATCATAAAAACCGTGGATGTAGCCTGATTGGACGGGTACATCATATTCATCAATGAGAAGAATTACTTTCTTTTGATAATATCTCTGAAGAAACTTTGCCAACATTTCAAGGCTAGAACTGATTTCTAAGAATGTTGCTTTGTTTTGTCTTATCTTCTCAAAGTATGCTTGTTCATGTACATTCAGCGTAGAACCTTCTAATAAGTATTTATGTCTCCCGTATTCTTCACCGATAATGAGGGCTAATTGTTGATACGTCATATCAAAGGTTGAAAATTTTGCGTTCTTAAAGGTCAAAAAATAACGGGAAATGTTCCTTGTAGTTTTATTATCTCTTTTTCACGCCATATTGCCTTGTCTTCAAAAAGATAGGAAGTGTTATTAGTACTTTTTTCAAAAAAGTATTTAAGCATTGAAAGATTAAGTGTTTTACCAAAGCGCCTTGGGCGTGTCAATAAGATCACTTCGCCTTTAGCAAGGATATCTTTTACAAAAAGAGTTTAGTCTACATAGTAACAGTTTTTGTCGATTAGT
The DNA here is from genome assembly GCA_963711045.1 of uncultured bacterium. GTDB lineage: Bacteria > Babelota > Babeliae > Babelales > Babelaceae > PRDV01. Next base: position 143,190 of record CAVQCM010000002.1, read on the forward strand.
TTTTTGTAGTCGCTTGCCCCGAGGGGTAACGGTTTCTTCATTAGATATGCATTTTGTTGTACAGTAATGCGGCGTTTTCCTTTGGTTTGGTTCATTTTAAGTATAGATTGATAGTACGACAAAAGCAATGATCTTTCTTTCTTGTTGATCGTTCTGATCGATACCTACACAAAAAAGGGTACCCTCTGGTATTTTTTTTAAGGTAGGGTAAGCTAGTAGCATAACCAAGTCACTTTTCCCTACCAATATAAGGAGCATAGTTTATGCACAACAAACGACAAGTATTTTTCATTGTGATTATCTTGGGCCTTATCGCAGGGCTTTCCTATGCAGTATATCGGTTTTACCATGAGCTGCGACGCGTAAGAGAGTCAGTTGATCTTATTGAGGATCGACAGGTACAGCAGAGAATTGTTGAATCATCTGAGCGTGCTGAAGTTGACACAACAACAGGTCAAAAGCAAAAGTGGTCCGACTTGCAAAGTAGGTACCAAAATGCCGTTCTTCAAATATTTTCACAAGTAGCAGAATTTAATTGGCTCGAGCCCTACAAGACGCCAATTCAAAAAAAGGGTTCTGGTACGGGATTCTTTATTAATGAGAAAGGTGACATTATTACCAATGCCCATGTCATTAATGAAGCGATTGCTGTTTCTGCACAGATACCATCCATAGGTAAACGACGATTTGAGCTTGAAGTGATTGGTATGAGCCCAGAGCGTGATCTTGCGCTTCTTCGTATGCCACCTACAGAACTTGAAATACTTAAAGAGCTCTTGGGTGTAGATACTATACCGTATGTTACCATTGGTGACTCTGATGCTGTACGCCGTGGTGACAAAATCATGGCACTCGGGTTCCCTCTTGGCCAGGAAAAACTGAAGAGTACTACTGGCATAGTCAGTGGACGAGAGCATATTCCAACAAAAGGATATTTTATACAAATAAGTGCACCTATCAATCCTGGTAACTCTGGGGGTCCATCACTTGATTCTACAGGACGTGTCGTTGGGGTAAACTCCCTTGGCATTCCATCAGCACAAAATGTTGGCTATATTATTCCTTCAAATGAAGTATTGCTCTTTTTAGATCAGCTAGGAACCATTAAAGAGGGTGCTCAACCAAAACTCTTGCGCAAACCATTCCTTGGGGTATTCTTTAATAGAGGCGCTAATGACAATTTACGCGCATTTCTTAATAATCCGAAACCCGGCGGACTGTATGTCGTAGATGTGTATAAAGGATCACCGTTTGAGAAAGCAGGTATACAGCCAGGGGATATGATTTATACTATCGATTCATACCCGGTAGATATGCATGGGGAGATGTCGGTACCATGGAGTAAGGAAGAGCGTATCTCTATTATCGATTATGTTGCTAGTCTTAAGCTAGGACACGAGATTAAGCTTGTCTATTACCGAAATGGTACGCGCCATATGACAACGCTTCCTCTTGAGATGACTGATCCTCCAATCCGTTTAATGTACCCTGGGTTTGAGGATATTGATTATGAAGTACTTGGTGGATTTGTGTTTATGCCGCTTACTATGAATCATATCATGAATCTTTCACAATTTGTGCCTCAGCTTATTAAGTATGTTGATCCAAAAGAAGAGATTAAACCGGCAGTGATAATCACGCATACTATGCTTAATTCTCCTGCCTCTAAGTTGCGCTCAATTGGAACAGGTGGCATCGTTACTGAGATTAATGGACAGGAAGTGCATACACTCGATGAATTGCGCGCAGCGGTACTGCAAAGTGCCTCATCAGGGTACCTTACTCTTAAGACATCTGATAATCAGTTTGCGGTTATTCCCCTTGAGGAGATACTAGCAAGTGAACAGCGCCTTTCTAACATCTATCGATTCCCTGTGAGTGACTTATTTAAGGAGCTTTCAAAGCGGGTTGGTAAATAATAATTAAGAGCTGGTCCTAGAAAAAGGACCAGCTCTAATTAGAAAAGTATTTGCTAGCCTTACTTAACAAATGAGGCTCTTATAAATTTTAAGTGGGTAAACAAGATAAAGAATCCCCCCTGGCTTTTTTTAACACATATAAATTAAAAAAAGCCAGGGGGGATTCTAAAGAAAAGATGACTCTCTTATTATTAATAGATCAAATGTTATGAAGGTTTTATACTAATCGTTTTATACTAATCAAAGATTTTCTTAACACTTTGATTGGAGCAGTTTCATGAACATGAAAGATATTTTCAACAAGGCACTTGGCATTAATTATCCTTGGTATATTGAAAGCATCAACTTTGACGAATCGATATAAAGTTGAATTTTGAACGAGGAGCAACCTTTTCTCAAGGTGGCTTGCCAGGAGAGTATAAAGCGTACGATACTATTGAAAAGGAATGGCGCCATTTAAACTTCTTTCAGCATGAGTGCTACTTAAAAGCTAGAGTTCCAAGAATTAAAACTCCGGATGGGAAAATTCGATTAGTTATGCCTGAATGGAGTGGGCTACAAAATGGATTTACCTTATTGTTTGAGGCTCTTGTCCTTCAGCTTGCAAAGAATATGCCGGTAAGTCAAATAGGTAAACTGATCAATGTTTCCGATTATAAAATATGGACCATAGTAGAGAAATATACCGAAGAAGCTTGGGTTCTTGAAGATTACAGTGACGTTACCAAACTAGGAGTAGATGAAACGTCAAGAGCTAAGGGGCATGACTACGTTTCTCTATTCGTTGACTTAGAGAAAAGGAAGACTATCTTCGTAGCTCAAGGCAAAGACAGCGACACATTCAGACAGTTTAAGGATGACTTTGAAGAACATGGCGTAGTTGAAAAGATAACTGATGTTAGCTGTGACATGTCTCCTGCTTTCATTAAAGGAGCAAAAGAACATATTCCTTCAGCTCAACTTACATTTGACAAGTTTCATGTATTGAAGATCATTAATATTGGAGTAGACCAGGTAAGAAGAGAAGAGGCTCGGAAAAACCCTCTACTGAAGGGATCAAGATACATCTTTCTAAAAAACGAAAGCAATCTTACCGCTCATCAACGACAACAAAAAGAAGAGCTCAGCCTGTCAAAGTTAAATATCAAGTCATTGAGGGCCTTAGCAATACGAGAGGCGTTTCAGGATATTTATTGGGCTGAAACACCTGAGGAGTTTGAAAAACATCTTAAGAAGTGGTATTTCTGGGCTACCCATAGCCGTTTAAAGCCTATGGTTAAGGCTGCTAAGACAATAAAAAAGCATTCTGCAGAATCATTATTGGATTTTACCATTGCTTCCGCGGGTCTTCCAGTTGGTAGAGTTTTTTCTTTGTATGTTTATCCAATGACTTTTTTTGAATTTTTGCATGCACTGAATCATGAGTTGCTTATTGAAGTTATACTTGAACAAGATATACAAAGTCCTATGAGTACATCTCTTCATGATAAAGCAATTGAACTTTTTGCTCAATATATTGCAATCGGTGGAATGCCTAACGTTGTACAAAGATGGGTAGATACTCAGAATACTTCTGAATGTGCTCTTTTGCAAAATGCGCTAGTTGATATTTATCGAGATGATTTCGGCTTTTATGCAAAAAAGCATCAAATAAAGTATGTCAATCGTCTTTTTGAGAAAGTTCCTGAATTGCTTGGGCAACGCTTCAAGTACAGTGCCGTTGGCATGGATTATAGAAAAAGAGATTTGGAGCCAAGTTTAGAGCTATTAGATACTGCTGGAATCGTTACCATTGTGTATCATAGTGATGGTCATAAGATACCTCTGCGATCAGAAATTAAAACGGAGTATTTCAAAGTTCTCTTTCTTGATATTGCTTTAGCTCAGGTGGTATTAGGTTTGAATATTAAACAATGGTTTAAGAATATAGTTGATGAGTTTACTAATAAAGGTAATATTATTGAAGCAGTTGTTGGCCAAGAGCTCCTAGGATATTCATATCCCCATATGAAGTATCAGCTCTATTATTGGCAGCGCCAAGAGCGGAGTAGTCAAGCAGAAATAGATTATTTAGTTCAAGATGAGTCTATTGTTCCTATTGAGGTTAAAGGGAAAAGCAGTAGCATGAAGAGCATGCATCTTTTCTTGGAAACACATGAGAATTCAGCTTATGGGATATGCTTTTCACCACAAAATTACGGTATTCGAGGAAAGATTCACTCCTATTCTTTGTTGTATGCTATTGCAGCGGCATTCAGTGCATCAAGAGAGAGAGTTGCCTCTCTATTAACGTAATATGCTACACTATATTTTGTGTATCAAAGATCTTATTGACGTATCAAATTGAGCCCTGCTAGCGTTGTCTTGAAACCCTTATTATGGCTCTGTGCTCGAGAGATTCAAGATGTACTATTTCTTAAAAGATATACTCTACGATTTTGTAGGATGAGTCTTGCTAAACCGGAAATGTACTTTAGTATATATAGAGAGGACGGCATTGTTAATGTGGGCCATTCATATGCTATGATTTGCTATCGAAGTAATCCTACTTATAGCTCTACCTGATTATACAGTTCTTCCTCGAGAAGTAACTGAAAGAGCCTTTTAAACTCATCGGGAAGAGTTTTATGGGTTTCGTTAACGGTATAGTCCCAGAAGGGGGCGCTAAACGTATTTCCTAGTAGGAGCCTCTTGGTGTGATGCAGTGCAAAGAGCCATTGGTAGAGTTTTAGATAGTCAGTTAGCTGTTGAATAGATCCGTCTTGCGCATGTTCTAGTGCAGAATCAATGAGCGGGATGTTTTGGCTTAGTATGGCCATCATCTCATCAAATGATTGCCGCTCGCTCAGCAATAGATCTTCGTTGGTAAGGGATTTCAGCCCTTTAACCAACACGTTTTGTTGGTGTTTGAGTACGCTCTTTGCTGCTCGTAGGGCTGCTTTGCCGGCAAGGCGATAGAGTATATAAGCAATGCTTGCTTGTCGTCCATCAGAATGCCTGTCAAATGGATTATTCATAAGATTAAGAAGTTTGAGTTTTTGTAGGTGAGCGAGCCCTGGTGGAAGACTTTCTAACTGATTATCTGATAAAGAAAGTATTTGAATCTCTGAAAGAGCGGGGAATGAGGGTAAGGTTCTGAGATTATTTGCTGTCAGATACGCTTCTTCTACTGAAGGAGGTAGAGAGGGAAGCTCTGAGAGTTCATTGTATGAGAGATCAAGGAAGGAAAGTTGTGTTAAGGGCTGTAAGGATGGTAGCTCTATCAGCTCATTATGACTTAGTTGGCATTCGGTAAGTCTTATAAGAGTTAGAAGAATAGGAACGGTTTTCAAGCAGTTATTGTTCCCTTCTAAGAGGCGAAGCCCAGTAAGGTGCCTTGTTTCATCCGGGAGTTCAGCAAGGCTGTTGTGAGAGATTAACAGTTTCTTAAGAATAGTGAGCTCTCCAATGGATGGTGATAGAGATTCAAGATCATTGTGTGTGAGCTCAAGTGTTGTCTTATCTAGTGCAGTATAATAGGGATGCGAAGAAAAATCAGGGTATTGTGGAAGTTGGGGAATAGATCTAGTATTTGTTTGGTGGCTCTTAGGCATAGGGTGCGGTGGCAATTGCACAGATGGTGGCTTAGGTGGTGGCGGTAAAATTTCTGAAGGTCCACATGACGTGGGGGTGTAGTCTTGTATGGGCAGAAACAGTGGATATGCTAGAGATACAGCGTTCTGTGTGCTTTGGTTTGGGGCTACCTCAAGAGGGCGTAATGAATGAGGAGGGTAAGGGCTTATAGAGAAAACACTTTGCTGTCCAGCATCTTGAGTTTGAGCTACCAGTTCAGGAGAACTAGAGTTATAGGTAGAATAAGGGAGAGCTGGAAAGAAGTTTCTTCTAAGCCTAGGTGTCCTTTTTCGAGAAAGGGACTTAGAAATAGTTCTGGGAGGCTTGCTTTCGAGTAGAGGAGGAGTAGCTTCTTCTGAAAGAATAATGCCTATATCATCATTCATGGCAAGCAATGAATAGGGTAGAACAAAAAAAAGAGAAAGAATAACGTAGTTCATGATAGGCTCAGGCTCATTGGTTAATTTAATTATTTATAAGAACAAGTATACCAGAATTGATGTAATTTGTGAATGGCCCTGGCGACATGATATTTCTTCAAAATGCGTATAGCGTTTGATGTGCAAGCTTGCAGCTTAAATACTGCCTTTACATGGTCTTTGAGCCGGCTACGTATCAAGATTCAACTATGAGCAAAGAGCTAGTGATCTATACATAGGGTGTGAGTTTTCTTCAATCATCGAATGTATGATGAGTCCGCCTTTATATTTGAACTGTAAAATTATTGTTACTCTTGTCATTTCTAAACGACATATTCTAGATTGAAGCTTTTTTACTTCTGACATATACCGCCTTGAGTGAATGATAGATACGGTTATCTACCATAGTAACTCTCTAAAAAAAATGTACCTATTCAGTTTAGGCTATACGTTTCAGAAAAGTTTGAATTTCCTTTAGAAAGATAGCATAGTATTAGCATGAATTCAAAAACGGAGAGACTCCGTCGTCTACCAGAAGTTTTTCTATAATAATCATACTTCATCATTCGAAAACTTCGACTAAATAGGTTTTTTCAAAATATGAAAAAAATCAATAAACCCTTGCGAAAAAAATCAATAAACCCTTGCATTTTTCTTTACGGGTATAGTAGAATTAATTTGTATCTGTTGTGCAGAGTGATCGGACGTGAGCGAATAAGCAAGATTGTGCAAACATTAGAATCAAAGCTTACTATATGCTAGACCAAAGATAGTTTTGTACAATATGGAAAAACGGCTACCGTGGGGGTAGCTGAATAGTTACTAATATGCTTCAAAAAAAGGATTATATTATGAAGTTGAATAACAAAGTTTTTATATGGGCGTTTTCTTTAACTCTGTATTCTATGCAGGTGAAGGCGAAGAATTTAAATAATTTACGATTGCAGCGCGGTAGTCACAACGTTGAGCAGTTAAAGAAAGAATATATTCAAAAAAGAGCTGCTAAGGATGCAGCAAAAGCAGATGGCAAGAAAGTTGCTTTGGTGCAAGACAATGGACAGCCAAAACCGAAACCTGAGGGTTGTCCGTCTCCTTTGCCAACACCAAAGAAAAAATGTATCAGTGCAAAACGTGTTCTGACCAACCAACTCTGTGCTGAAAATGCAAATATTGATACCCTAGCAGTAAAAGATGATGCTACCGTTGGTGGTAATCTTGATGTTGCGGGTACTATTACAGCTCAAGATGTTTCTGTTAAAGGCACTCTTGAAGTTAATGGCTCGCTTAAGGCTGGCGACGTTTCAATAAATAGAGTCACTGCTGATCGAGCTGATTTTAATGTTGAAACTGCACAAGTCTCATACGAAGACGTAAATGTTATTGAAGACCTTCGTAACTGGCAAGCAGAACAATTTGTAAATCCAGATTATGATCGTTTTCCTAATGGTGCATTGCCACAAACAACTAAGATTGCGCCGGGTGAAGTATATGAATATACCTCGTTAAGTCCTCTTTTTGTTCCTGTTTCAGGAGATAACTGGAATTCAATTGTTCACGGTATCATAGACTTTAATACAGCAACTGACAAAGAGAAGCTTGATTTCTATTCAGGCGCTCACAACCGTCTTTTCGCCCTTGTTCAAGGTCGTCCTTTTTCTGCAACTGAGCAACAAATTAAAGAGGGTTATTTTATGGGTACTACCGTGATGCCAGCAGATCAACAAAAGTTTGCAGCTCAGGCTATGGATGAAATCCTAAAAGGTCTCCTTCTTATTAATGAAGCAAACCTAAAAGAAGCTGATAAGGTAACACTTTTCAATCTTATTACGCAATGTCGTTTTTATAGCATTGCCTGGAAGGCTGGAAATACCTGGACTGATGCGATTGGAGCAGAATATTTTGGTTCGGCGAATTTGTCTGATCGTTCAGCATACTTATATAATGCTGCTTGGTTCACACCATTTGTAAATGTAGCCTTGTTAACGGCATATGGTTTGGACAGTGATGGCGCATCGCTTGTGACAGATGCGCGTTCGTTGCCAGGTATGTACAAGTTGCTTCCTAAAGTAGTAAAAAACTGGCTTGATGTTGCACGTGAAGGATTAAAACAAGGGTTTTATCCCCACGTTCTTAGAAATCGACCATATACCTCCTACCAAGAGTCAACATTTGGTGAAATTGAATATGGCTATCCTGCAAATATTGCTAATCTCGTAAGTACCGGTAATTTCCCTGCATATAATGATTCACGTCAGCTTGCACAAATTGATTATGATCGTTTACTTAATGCAAGTTTTGAAGATCAACTTTCACCAAATCTTCTCTATGTAGGTACATTCACGATAGAAGGACTTAATCCATTACCATTTTTGGAATCACTGGTTGATCAAGGTGTTATGGACCAAACTGAAGCTGATTATTTACAAGAAGAAGCTCGTAAGACCTATGATTCTGTTAAGGCAGCATACTTAGAGCTTTTAAGTACCTTTTACTTAGATGATAATAGCCCATTTGTACGCGCCTTGCGTTTGACAAGATTTGATGATAAGCCGGGAGAATGGGGTTATAAATTCAAAGTAAATGACCAAGGAGAAGTTGAGGGACTTGTACAGGATGGACCATATACTGGTCAAACGGTATTTATAGATCCACTTGGAGAAGAGGTTGTTATTAAAGATGCGAATGGTAATGTAATCGATGTAAGTTTGCAAAATATCGAACTTCAACGAGATATACCTTCTGGTGAAGAGCATTATACCAATATGATAGAAATCGTATTGAAGCTCAATCGCGATACGCCAATTCCTTATTATCAAAAGGTGAGTACTATTCCAAATGTTAATCCATTTGAAAACTGGCGTGTTGCATTTGATACATCAGATACAACGCTCCCACAGAAGCTTAATGCTTCAGGAGAAACATTAACTGAATTCTTTACGGAACAAATGGTATATTATCTTGATCAATGGAATCCAAATTGGATGAACGAATACAGTGATATTAATGAAGCGGTAAAAGCTGCAAATCACGCTGGTCGTTTGATCTCTGATTTAGAAGATCCTGCTGGTGGTGGTATCTATGCATTTGTACAACATTACCAACCAAAAGAAGATGAGAATGGTCCTCTATATGATTATTCTATAATAGAAGGATATTATACAGAAGCATGGGATGGTGTCCCTCAATTAAAGCTTGATGCAAATGGTCGTATTGATGGTCCAGTGCTTTATGACAGAGATGGGAACGTTCTGTATGATCCACAAACATCTTTAGGTCCAGATGGTGTTATTGACATTGTTAAGCTTCAAGAGGCTTCAGTGCTTGATAGTGATAAAGCTGATTACTACAAGTATCTAAGTTCTATTGACATTGTGGAAGGTAAATCGGCTCGTGTCTTTTATTTCTTCTATGATTTTATTAAGCATTCATGGGAAGACTTTATGACGATCGGGCTAAATCCATTATTAGACTTCTACTTTAGTCCTTATATAGTGGATGCATTTAATAAGCTAGCTGCGCATCGCTATCTTAACTCTACCTATGCTTCAAGCTCATCATATAATCCGTCATCTGAGATTATTACCTATATTCACCTTCTTGATTATAGTGATCCGCGTTTTGTAAGTATTGGTACACGTACCACGATCTTGCATGAATTTATTATGGGTCATGCCATACAGGTTCCGATAGGTCAAATGATTAATAGTACTGGTACAGGATCATGGCTTGCTGGCTGGGTTAGCAATTCTGCTACAGCTGAAGGTTGGGCAGTATTTATAGAAACCTTCTTTGGGCCATTATATACGAGTTATCTGTCTGCAGTCGATAGATACTTTAATTATACTGATCCAACAGGTAAGCCGGATCCATTGACTGAGATCGGATCGATCGCTGACACTTCTCGCGTTGCTGCTCGATTGACGTGGGATACAGCTCTTCATTCAGCAGCAGTCAAAGAAACGACAATGGCTGAATATGTGAAAGGATTTAATGCAGATACGTTTGGTTTTTATTCTATTACCGATGAGGTAACCCAACGTATTCCTGTTGGTCCTACCCAGGCTTTAAATTATGGTCTTGGATTTATGCAGATTGTTGGATTGTATCAAAGTCTACCAGATGTGCTTGGACAAGCACGATATGATGAACTTCAAGCAAATGGCAATAAAGCGACAAAGTATTTCTTTGATTTCTTATTGATCGATGCAAATGGGTATTTCATCTCAAGTCTTCAACCACTCTTTGATGATTGGGCTGCTCGGGTAAGAGATGGAATTGCACCATTTGATAATCCAGATTACGACGGTTATCCAGTAGATGCATTTGATGCTCATACTGTTCCATACGTACCTGGAACTACCCCTTCGGTGTATGAATATGTGAATAATCCATACGTTGAAGGTGGTTTTAAATTTACGTTCCCAACGTGTCCTATTCCAAATGATGGCACTTGCCCATTACCTACAGGAAACTAAGCGGTACTGACGTAAACTAATACTGAGAGAGGTTTTAAACCTCTCTCAGTGTTTTTAAGTTAACGCATTTTCCTATTATGACCTACTCATGGTTAAGCAAAATCTAAGATCCGGTTGTAATTGCTTTGCATTAAAATAGGACGAAAAGATGTTAAACCCAAATTTCCCTTAAGAGGATCTAAAAGATCTAATTAACAAACAACGATCACAAAAATAATAAAGCATCATATGTGTATCTCAATCAAAAAGGGTATCAGATGCTACGCAATTTCTTTTCGTATACACAGCAGATTAATCTTATCATGCCTAGGGATATCCTGTTGGACTACCACAAACCCTTGGGCCTCGATCCAGTGTTTAACTTCATCATAGAGTGGATTTCCCTTAAATCGTTCGGTAAGACTGACCTCAAGTAAAAGAGCACTCACCGTTGAGAGAATATGTGGCGCTGCTTTGAGTACCTTAAGCTCAGCACCCTGCATATCTAACCACAGAAAATCTACGATCAGTACGGTGTTTTTTTTCGCCCATTCATCTAAGGTGATGGTTTGCACTTCTTGAGGGGAAAAGGTAACTTCTGGTCGGCATTGAGCATAGTCATGAGGTTCAAAAAAAGAGCTAGCTGCAGTAGAGGCGCCTGAGCTGACATGCAGTACCTCAGTTCCTGTATGATCGCTTAAAGCCTTGTTAAATACTTGAACGTGGTGAAACTCTTGCGTATTCTTTGTAAGTTGTTCAAAGAGTTCTTTAACAGGTTCAAACGCATAAATAGTTCCCAAAGGCCAGAGTTTTGCCATCTTAACGGTATCTCTCCCGATATGGGCTCCCGCTTCAACAATAATGGGATTGTCAGGCAGATACTGAACAATTGCCGTTTTTAAAATGGGCGCCTGATACATTAGCTCTCTTGTGTAGTGCTCGCTTTTTTAGATAATAGGGCAGCGGTACAACGAATAATTTTGTTTACTAAATGGGTGCTGACTTTCCGCGTTAGGGTTTCAAACCCACGACCAATCTCAGGTGCGGGATTTTGTTGTAAGAATAATTTGATCATTTCATCATGTTCATTGACTGTTGCAAGTAACAATGGGGTGACGCCATCTGTTGCTTCTTTGAAAGAAGCTCCTTTTTCTAGGAGTCGTTGTGCCATGTTAGTATGCCCAAATGCAGCCGCATAATGCAGTGGAGAGTAACCATCCTCATTTTCTTTTGTCACATCTGCATTATATTCCATTAACAGATCAAAGATTTCTTCAAGACCAAATTCAATAGCAACCATAAGAGGTGTAAAGTGTCCTTTTGTGCTCCCTTTGTCTACGGCGGCACCATGTTTAAGAAGAAGCTTCGTTATTTCAAGGCTATGAGCTCCGCGAACCGCTAAATAGAGAGCACTCCCATCTTCATTATACGCATCAATAGGCACGCCCTGTTCTAGATGATATTTTACTTCTTCATATTTATCATTCATGACATCTCGAAGATAGTCATTGGTATCCACTTTAGCCCTTTTTACTTCACTGGCGTGTAAAGAAAAGAGTGATGGTATAAGTGCGCAACTAAGAATAATACGATTGTTCATGGTATGTCCCTAATGTGTGAAGAGTGTTACTATGATGTAGCATTGCTAGTATAGCATGTGCTAAAAAGTTGGGCAACTTCAACAGTTTCCAAATGCAGAAATTTTTGTGTATTTATGATAGTATGATCTCTATACGCCAAACCGAAAAAAAGATGAAACAAAAAAAACGATTAGATCAACGGGTGCAAGAGCTTCATCCTTCATTAAGTAAAACGCTTATTCAAAGCCTTATAATGCAGGGTAAAGTTACGGTTGAAGGTAAACGAGTCACTAAGCCGGGAACGCAGGTAGCAGAAAATCTCGCTATTGTGCTTACCTATGAGGTGCCTAAGTATGTGTCTCGTGCAGGCTTTAAATTAGAGCAGGCCCTCAAGGAGTTTACTGTTGATCCTGACGGTATGGTAGTTCTTGATGCAGGGCTTTCAACGGGCGGATTTACTGATTGTTTGTTGCAGCATGGTGCTAAAAAAGTCTATGGCATTGATGTTGGTTATGGCCAGGTCCATGAAAAGATACGACATGATCCACGCGTTGAGGTGATGGAACGAACTAACCTGCGACATCTTGAGAGTTTACCCGAAAAAGTTGACTTAGCCACTCTAGACCTGTCCTTTATTTCGCTTTCAAAAGTGTTACCTGCAGTTAGCAAGCTTCTTAAAGATAACGGACGTCTTATTGCGCTTATTAAGCCACAATTTGAAGCTGAAAGAGCCGATGTAGGTAAAGGGGGAATTATTAAAGATGCTAAGGTGCATGAACGGGTGATCAAACAGGTTGTACATGATATTGAACAACAGGGTTTTGTGTGCCAAGGCGTGATAGAGTCCCCGGTGTTAGGTGCCGAAGGAAATAAAGAGTTCTTAACGTACTGCAAAAAAACGTGAGCTCAGCTAAAGTGAGTGCCAGTCGTAGAAATTAGTGAGGTGCATTGTATGTTGTATGAGGATGGACCGGAAAATCGAGCGGGTGATAGTAAGCATAATAGGAAAGATGGTCATGTTCTTTAATGACTCGGCGCGCTTAGAGTTCTTATTCAAGTTCAGTTGAATAAGGTGTGGTAATTGGTATCCTTATTCAAGTTTAGTTGAATAAGGATAAAGTATGAGAAAAGAAAGTGGCATGTATCAGTCCCAAGGTGACTATAAAGCCTTTATACCAACTAAACTTCCTCCTCATCCTCCTATAGAGATAGCAGGAGAACTTAAGCTGCAATTGGATGATGCAACCACCATGCTTTCTCGGTTAGAGGGATTGGGAAGCTCATTGCCAAATGTTGATCTTTTTGTTGACATGTATGTTCGAAAAGAAGCGCTTTTGAGTGCCCAGATTGAGGGAACGCAGGCTTCTCTTGAAGATATTTTTGAACTTGAATCAGGAGCAGATATTACGAATCTTGATGATGTTACCGAGGTAATACAGTATCTTAAGGCATTTCATTATGGCTTTGAAAAAATTAACCCATCACCTTTGACCGTGAGGCTTATTAAAGAATTGCATGCAATTATATTGACTGGGACGCGAGGCGAGAATAAGACTCCTGGAGATTTTCGAAGGTCCCAAAACTGGATAGGTCCAGCAGGGTGTACCTTGTTCACCGCGTCATTTGTACCGCCCCCTCCACACATGGTGATTGACTTGATGGGTTCATTCGAGAATTACTTGCATAGCAACTCCGGTCTACCCACCATTATTGATTGTGCGCTAATGCACTATCAGTTTGAAACGATACATCCATTTCTAGATGGTAACGGGAGGCTTGGACGTCTTTTGATAACGTTTTATCTCCAATGGAAGGGTGTGTTATCAAGTCCACTACTTTACCTGAGCTATTATCTTAAGCTTAACAGACAAGAGTATTATGATAGATTAAGCCTCGTGCGAACAACAGGTGACTACGAGCAATGGATATTTTTCTTTCTAAAGGGTGTATCCGCAACGTGTAGATCAGCTCTCTCATCAATACGAGCGATACTTGACCTACAAGAAGAAATGCGCACATTTCTTCTTGATTCTAATGCAACGATATCTTCAATGCGATTAATGTATCATTTATACAAAAAGCCGGTCATCAGCATTCGAGATGTAGAAACCATATGCGAAGTTTCTTTCCAGGGTGCATCTAATATTGTACGGGAGTTTGAGCAGTGGGGCATTTTGCATGAGATTACTGGTAAAAAGCGCGCCAAGCGGTACGCCTTCAAGCGCTATATCATAATGCTTGCAGAGGGTGCTGAACCAATTTGACGAGCTTTCTCAACTAAACAGAGAAGTGCTTCCTTGATAATCTTGGATAAATCTATCATGGTGCTCTTTTACGACTCGTACCATTCTTTTGTTGTCATATAATGGAAGAAGCATATATACGTTATCCCAGTTGAGTGAGCTAAGACTATCAAAATGGTAGTCCTTATGTATATACAGCATATCTAAGAAGGCTCTTTCAGGTGATGCGATACTATATTTTTCATTATGTGTCACACCTGCACTGTTAGTAAGGATAGATCGCTTCATTGTTCTAAAAATATAGCGATGACCATCGCAATCGATCGTTTGTGAACGATAACTTGCCACAAAAGTGGAGGTATAAAACTGATATAGAATACCTTCATCTCGAAGAACCGTTTCGAAACTAATATAGGAAGGAATAAATATTTTAGTAGCAACTTCTTTAGGGTCATACTCCATGTTCTTTGCATAGATACCTCGTCGAACACGATGTAAATCACCTTTTTTTACGTAATAGGATACTTGATTTTTTAGATGCACCACAGATGGCTTATCAGTGAGTAACAGAAGCTCTTTAAAAGAGAATACTGATTTTGGTGAGCGGAGTATCTTCTTAAGAAGAGAGGTAGTATCTGTCATACGTTGTTCCTAAATTAATACCTTTAAGCTTTAGTATAGGGTATTACTTAATGAAATTCAAGCATATTATATATTTTGAAGCGCATAGGTATGAATTTTTCGTACCTATGAGATATGATTTCGGATTGCAAGTTTAAATAAAGCTTAAAGGTATGGTTTTTTACAACCTATGGTGTTCAAATGGCTATTTTTCATGGTTTGCAAAACAAATTATTTCAGATAATGCGTAAAGGTATGAAATACTACAACCTTTAAGGCTCATGCTGATTTTCTGCTATTAGATTCCAGAGTTGTTGAGTTTTTATTAAAATATGATACAATTAGAATATTATAATAAGATAAGTAGCCTTCAAAATACTCTGTGAGTTTATTTTGAGGAATGTATAGAAAGGAATGAGTTATGATAAAGCGATTAATAGCTGCAAGTATGGTGCTCGCATGTTCAATACGAGCTACAGAGGTGACACCAAGAGCCTCTATGTGGGCGAATGCTGAACACTTGGCAAAGAATGCTGTTGTACAGATTATCGTTCAGCGTAATCCCTTTAACTGGATAGAGCCCTACAAGAGTCCTATCGAAAGCGGCGGTGCTGGTAGTGGCTTCTTTATCAGTGAAAAGGGAGATATTCTGACCAATTTCCATGTGGTTGAACAGGCTTCAAAAATAGAGATATTTATTCCCGCAATGGGTCAACAGCCTCTTGAGGCTGAAATTGTAGGAGTGTGCCCCGATGCTGATGTTGCTTTGATTCGCCTAAAAGAGAGAAGCCTTAGTCTATTAAAAAAGGTTCTTAAGAAAGTTCCTTATTTGATCTTAGGTGATTCTGATACCTTATTTCCAACAGAGCCAGTATTGGCAATTGGCTATCCTAATGGGCAGCGCTATGTAAAATGTACCTCAGGTGTAGTTGCTGGAAAAGATTATATCGGTGGAAAGTCCTTTATGCATATCACGGCGCCTATTAATCCGGGTAATTCTGGTGGACCGTTATTAAACCTTGAAGGTAAAGTTGTTGGTATAAACAGTGCAGTAATGACAGGATTACAAAATATTGGGTACATTGTACCAATCTTTGATGTACAGATTTTGCTTGAAGATCTTAAGAAAAATCGCCTGGTATTAAAACCTCATCCAGGTATTCGCTATAATAGGGCTACCAAGGAGCATACTGAGTCTCTTGGGAATCCTTTTCCTGCAGGAGTCTATATTCATACCGTAGAGCCAGGCTCAAGCGCGGATAAAGCAGGTGTGCAAGCGGGTGATATGCTCTATCAAATTAATGGTCTCCAGGTTGATAGTTATGGTGACGTTACGGTAAACTTGCCAAGCTCAGTAAAGAT
This sequence comes from uncultured bacterium, assembly GCA_963711045.1. GTDB lineage: Bacteria > Babelota > Babeliae > Babelales > Babelaceae > PRDV01. The sequence continues at coordinate 159,400 of CAVQCM010000002.1, forward strand.
TTCTCTTGATGAATATCTGTTGCGGCAGCCATCTCACGCAGAGTTACGCTTTGAACTCTACCGCAAAGGCCAAAAGAAGAGCCTTGTTTGTCGTGATATTTCAAGTCCCTGTTGTATGATTAGGAATGTATACCCAGATTATGAACCTGATGAGGTTGAGTATGAAGTAATTGGCGGTATGTGTGTCATGCAGCTACGATTAAATCATATTCATACTTTTCCCGATATGGCACGATTACAACAGTATCGACGTCATGTAAAAAAGCATAAGAAGATTCTTATCGTGACAAATATTATTCCTGGATCGGTGTTTTGCCAAACCAAAGTAGTATACCAAGGAGCATTACTCGATACGGTAAATGGACAGAAAGTCTCTACATTGGATGACCTAAGAAAAGCTCTACGAGCTAGTGTGGATAGCGGCTATATTACCGTGAAAACCAAGTTTGGTACGACGACTGCAGTTTCTCTTGATAAGGTGCTTGAAGATGAAGAGCGCCTAACAAAGAAGCATCAATTTACGAGTACCGGCATTATTAATGATCTTAAAAACAACGTGGTAAAAAGTAGAGATTGTGCTACGATAAAGACCTGTGGGGCAGCTGTTCCAATGCGATAAGCTTCTTGAAGTCTGTAAATGTTACCTCTGAGGCAGAGCCCTCGTAGGGCTCTGTATTCAGAACGTGGATATTCGTTCATATAGAATGTAAAGCTGGTAGAGCAAAACTTTTGAATTGATAGGTATATGCCAGCAATGCTCAAACAGATTGACGTTGGTCTGTATGCAAGGATGGAATAGAAATGATCAATAAAATACTTATACTTCTTATGCTACTAACTGGTGGTTCACGTTGTTTTGCGAGTGAGTCGCTCACAAAAAAAGCCAAAACAATTAACCTCATGCCGCCACCATTGCCAATTCATGTGCCGCCAGTCTACCAATTCTCCCAGGATTATCAGGAGTTGCTTGCAAAAATTATGAGTTTGCCAACGTACCCTAAAAAACGGATTATGTCTTATCTACTTGGCGATGGCCATCTGCTTCGATTCATCAGTAATCGTATAGCTTTCCCGAGTTATGAACTTCACCATGAATCCTCGGTTTGCCGCGCGGATTTTAATAGAGAAAGCAATAAGATTGCCACCTGCTCTGCAGATGGTACCGTAAGGGTTTGGGATCTTACTACCGGGGAATGTATGGTGCTTGCCGGGCATACTGGAACAGTACTGTCAGTAAGTTTTAATTCAGCAGGAGATACGATAGTATCTGGGTCTGAAGATACAACCGTAAGAATGTGGGATAGTGCTTCCAGTGATTGTAGAGTATTCTATGGCCACAGCGATCATGTTAATGGAACATGTTTTAATGAGGCCGGGGATAAGATAGCATCAGCATCAGCTGATTCAACGGTAAGGATTTGGGACTTAACTACTGGTGACTATAAGGTACTTCAACACGATTCTTATGTTCATACAGTATGTTTTGCCGAAGGAGACACTAAGGTGGTATCTGTTGGGGATGGGGACGCCAGGATTTGGGACCTTGCTACCGGGAAATTTCTCGAGCGAACCTTCACTGATTCAGGTGCAGTGGTAACTATTAATCCAGCAAAAGATAAGGTAGTAGTACCGTGCGGGAACTATATGATTGTTTTCGATATAACAGGAGACAACTGTCCTATTTGCGCGCTTTATGGACATACAAATCTGGTATATTACGCAAAATTTAACAATGCTGGAGATAAGCTTGTTTCAGCTTCAGATGATAGAACGGTACGAGTGTGGGATTTTAGTGTGTTTGAACGATTCAAAGAGTCATTAATAGAGTGGATTCTTGTATTGAACGCTGTCTACGAAGTAGTTATAGCAAGAGATTTTAAAGAGAGGTTTCCAGAGGAACGATTAGCCTTGCATCAATATGCTACTGCTCATCTTGACGATATGTATTTCACATTCAGTATGTGTGGAGAAGAACTAAGAGTTTCTCTTGAAAATACCTACAAAGACTTACCTCTCGAAATTAAGCAGATCTTTGATGGCTCTATACGAAAAGAATGAGACTTATTGTTTGCTGGCTATGATTTGGCAGTACTGAGATTGTTCTGCTGTCAATCGTACGAAAACTTAGCAACGTTAGTTTCCGCTTGAAAATCTCTACTGGAAGGGTAGATTGTTATAGATGTCGTTGACAGCTAAATAGGCATCTGCATTAAATAAGGGGATGTGGTATAATGAGGTATAATAGTTCGCTGTTAACCTGTATCTACTCAGCTACCTATGCAGCAATGCTCAAAGAGAATTGATGTTGATCTGTATGCAAGGAATGAATATAAATGATCTATAAAATACTTCTAATACTAGTAACTGGTGGTTCACTTTGTCTTGCGAGTGAACCGCTCTAAAAAAAACCAAAACAATTAATCTCATGCCGCCACCAGTGCCAAGTGAGATTGTGTCGCCCTCAGTCAACGAATGTTCTCAGGATTATCAGGAGTTGCTCGCAAAAATATTGAGTTTGCCAATATACCCTAAAAAACGAATTGTGTCTTATCTACTTGGCGATGGCCATTTTCTACGATTCATCAGTAATCGTATAGATTTCCCGAGTTATGTACTTCAACATGAAAGTGCGGTTTATTCGGCTGATTTTAATAGGGCAGGAGATAAAATAGTATCTGGGGCTGACGATGGTAGCGTAAGGGTTTGGAATGTTAGTACGAGGGAGTATAAGGTGCTTGTCGGGCATACAGGAGAAGTCTGGTCAGTAAGTTTTAATGCGGCAGGAGATACAATAGTATCTGGGGCTGATGATGGGACCGTACGGGTTTGGGATCTTACTACCGGTGAATGTAAGGTGCTTGTAGGACACACTAGGCGAGTGTTTTCAGCAAGGTTTAATAGAGCAGGAGATAAGGTAGTATCATCATCTCGTGATGGGACCGTACGGGTTTGGGATACTGCTAGCGGTGCGTGTAGAGTGTTCCATGGCCATACAGATTGTGTAATTGAAGCATGTTTTAATGAGGCAGGAGATAAGGTAGCATCATCATCTCGTGATGGGACCATGCGGGTTTGGGACTTATCTATTGGTGATTGTAAGATACTGCGCCACTACCGAAATGACGTGGTAGATGCACTATGTTTTACCGAAGGAGATACCAAGATGGTATCCTTTGGGAATAATACCGTGAGGATTTGGGATCTTGCTACCATGAAATTTCTCGAGCGACAGTTGTTCTGGTCATGTGATGGTAGAGCCAATGCAAGTATTAATCTAGCGAAAAATAGGGTAGTAGTACCGATTGAATGTGATATAGTTGTTTTCGATATTACCGGAGACAACTGGGCTATTTGCGAGCTTAATGGACATTCAAGACAGGTGTCTTTTGCGAAATTTAATGAGGTCGGTGATAAACTTATTTCTACTTCTTACGATAGAACGGTAAGAGTGTGGGATTTTAGTGTGTTTGAACAATTCAAAGAGTCCTGTTTCATAGAGTGGGTTCTTGTATTGAACGCCGTCTACGAAGTAATTATAGCAAGAGATTTTAAAGAGAGGTTTCCAGAGGAACGATTAGCCTTGATTCATTCTACTACTTCTGATATTGACGATATGTTTTTCAGGTTCAGTATGTTTGGAGATACATTAAAAGATCTTCTTGAGCGTTCCTATGAGGACTTGCCTCCCCCTATTCAAAAGATCTTTAATGAGTATATCCTAAGCGAGTGAGACTAATTGTTCGCCGACACTAAGAGATTGATAATGCTGTCATCGTTAATCTGAAGGAATTGAGCAACCGGTCTTCCTTGAAAAGCTTCATTTGAAAGGGTATAGTATGTGAGATACCATGTAACAGCTCAATAGGCATCTGATGTAAATAAGGGAATGGTGGTATAATGAGGTATAGCAGTGAAAAAGTAGCTCGCTGTTAAGCTGTATCTACTCTATAGCTGCATATGAAGTGAAGCTCAAAGAGATTGATAGTGATGTGTATGCAAGAACGGAAAATATATGACCTATAAAATACTTCTTATACTAGCAACTGGTGGTTCACTTTGCTTTGCGAGTGAATCGCTTACAAAGAAAGCAAAAACAAATATCCTCATGCCGCCACCATTGCCAAGTCATGTTGTATTGCCGCCAGTCTACCATACATTCTCTCAGGAATATCAGGAGTTGCTTACGAGAATAATGAGGTTGCCCTCGTACCCTAAAAAACGGATTATGTCTTATCTACTTGGTGATGGCCATTTTCTACGATTTATTAGCAATCGTATAGATTTTCCGAGTTATGTACTTCAACATGAAAGCGCGGTTTTTTCCGCGGATTTTAATAGGGCAGGAGATAAGATAGTATCTGGGTCTGAAGATGGTAGCGTAAGGATTTGGGATCTTACTACTAGGGAGTATAAGGTGTTTACCGGGCATACTAGAGAAGTCTGGTCAGTAAGTTTTAATAGAGCAGGAAATAAGATGGTAACTGGGTCTCAAGATCGAACGGTAAGAGTTTGGGATCTTACTACCGGTGAATGCAAGGTATTTGCAGGACATGCGGGAGAAGTAGAGTCAGCAAGTTTTAATGCAGCTGGAGATACGATTGTAACTGGGGCTGAAGATGGTACCGTAAGGGTTTGGGATAATGCTACCGGTGAATGTAGAGTATTTCATGGCCACAGATCTCGTGTTAATAAAACATGTTTTAATGAGGCAGGGGATCAGATAGCATCTGCATCAGATGATTCAACCGTAAGGGTTTGGCATCTAACTACTGGTGATTGTAAAGTATTTGAACACTATTCAGACGACCAGATATATGCAGTATGTTTTGCCGAAGGAGATACCAAAGTGGTATCGAGTACGGATGATAACATCCGGATTTGGGATCTTGCTACCGGGGAATTTCTCGAACGAATGTTCTGGTCAGCTGGTCACAGAGTTCATGCAAGTATTAATCTAGCAAAAGCTAGGTTAGTAACAGCGAATTATAACGATTTAATGGTTTTCGATATTACTGGAGATGACTTCACTTTATGCCGGCTTTATGGCCATGCTCATGCGGTGAGGTCCGTAAAATTTAACGAGGCTGGAGACAAGCTTGTTTCAGCTTCCGATGATACAGTAAGAATGTGGGATTTAAGTGAATTTGAACGATTCAAAGAGTCATCTTTAATAGAGTGGGTTCTTGTATTGAAAGCCATTTACGAAGTGGTTATAGCAAGAAGCCTTAAAGAGGAGTTTACAGAAGAATGGTTAGTTCTGAACCAGTATTTTCCGACTCCTAATCGTGACGATATGTATTTCAAATTCAGTATATTTGGAGAAGAACTAAAAGTCCTTCTTGAAACTTCCTATGAAAAGTTGCCTCCCCTTATTAAGAAGATCTTTAATGAGTATATCCTGAGCGAATGAGGCTTATCATCGGCCATGCTTTGGAAGATTGTTGGTGAACTTTTGTCTCTGTTCCGAAGAAACCAGCACACAGCTTTACTTGAAAAGCTCTGCTGGAACGGTATATTGCTTTAAATGTCGTAGGGAGCTAAGCAGTCATCTGATTTAAATAAGGGAATGTGGTATAATAAGGAATAACAGTGGAAAAAATAGTTCGCTATTAAGCTGTAAGCTGCATATAAGTGAAGCTCAAAGAGATTGATAGTGATGTGTATGCAAGAACGGAAAATATATGATCTATAAAATACTTCTTATACTAGCAACTGGTGGTTCACTTTGCTTTGCGAGTGAATCGCTTACAAAGAAAGCAAAAACAAATATCCTCATGCCGCCACCATTGCCAAGTCATGTTGTGTTGCCGCCAGTCTACCATACATTCTCTCAGGAATATCAGGAGTTGCTTACGAGAATAATGAGGTTGCCCTCGTACCCTAAAAAACGGATTATGTCGTATCTACTTGGTGATGGCCATTTTCTACGATTTATTAGCAATCGTATAGATTTTCCGAGTTATGTACTTCAACATGAAAGCGCGGTTTTTTCCGCGGATTTTAATAGGGCAGGAGATAAGATAGTATCTGGGTCTGCCGATGGTAGTGTAAAGGTTTGGGATCTTACTACCGGGGAATGTAAAGTGCTTGCCGGGCATACTGGAGTAGTATATTCAGCAAGCTTTAATGAAGCAGGAGATAAGATAGTGTCGGGGTCTGAAGATGCAACTGTAAGGGTTTGGGATCTCACTACTGGCGAATGTAAGGTACTTGCAGGGCATACTAAGGGAGTAAAGACAGTAAGCTTTAATGCAATAGGAGATAAGATAGTCTCTGGGTCTCGTGACTGGACGGTCAGGACTTGGGATATTCTTACTGGTGAGTGTAAAGTTCTTCGTGGTCACACATATGATGTTTGGGAAGTATGTTTTAATATGGCAGGAGATAAAGTAGCATCAGCTTCAGCAGATACAACCGTAAGGGTTTGGGACCTAGCAACTGAAGACTGTAAGGTGCTTCAACACCCAACTGAGGTAGATGCAGTATGTTTTGCTGAAGGAGATACTCAGGTGATATCCATAGCAAAGGATAGATTTAGGATTTGGAATCTCGTTACCGAGGAAACTATTAAACAATCGGTGTTCTGGGCACAGGGTGGTACTGATAAAACAAGTATTAATCTAGCAATAAATTGGGCCGTAATAACGCCTGCAGGAAGCGAATTACTTGTTTTCGATTTTACACGAGACAATTGCGCTATATGCGCGCTTTATGGACATACGCGTGATGCGTCTTTCGGGAAATTTAACAAAGCTGGAGATAAGCTTGTTTCAGCTTCTTTTGATACAACGGTAAGGGTGTGGGATTTTAGTGTTTTTAAGCGATTCAAAGATTCATCTTTAATAGAAGGGGTTCTCATATTGAAAGCCATTTATGAAGTGTTTATAGCAAGAGACCTTAAAGAGAGGTTTCCAGAGGAATATTTAGCTCTGAATCAATGTTTTCCGACTTCTAATCTAGAAGAAATGTATTTCAAATTCAGTATGTTTGGTGGAGAACTAAAAGTTTCTCTTGAAAATTCCTACAAAAGTTTGCCTCCTGAAATTAAGCAGATCTTTGATCCGTTTATCAGGAAAGAATGAGACCTATGCCGCCTGATTTGCGGATGTACTGAGATTGTCACTGCAGTCAATCCTATGAACTACCAAACGTCGGTTTTCCTTGAAAAAGTTCTACGGGAAGGCTTTGCTATTATACGTTTCATTGACAGCTAAATAAGCATCTGGTGAGATTTAAATAAGGGAATGTGCACAATGAGGCATAATAATGGAAAAAGAAACTTGATATTAAACTGTTTCTACTGTACATCTACATATGCAGAGATGCTAAAAAAAGACTGACTTTTTTTAGTATGAAAGGATGGCACATAAATGATCTATAAAATACTTCTTATACTAGCAACTGGTGGCTCGTTTTGTTTTGCCTGTGAATCGCTCACAAAGAAAGCCAAATCTATTAACCTCATGCCTCAACCATTACCAATTCATGTCGCTTTGCCACCATTAAACGAATTTTCCCAGGATTATCAGGAGTTGCTTGCAAAAATAATGAGTTTGCCAACGTACCCTAAAAAACGGATTGTGTCTTATTTACTTGGCGATGGCCATTTTCTACGATTTATCAGTAATCGTATAGATTTTCCTAGTTATGCGCTTCAGCATGAACGTGAGGTTTGCCGCGCGGATTTTAATAGGGCAGGGGATAAGATAGTATCTGGGTCTGAAGATGGTAGCGTAAGGGTTTGGGATCTTACTACTAGGGGGTATAAGGTGCTTGCCGGGCATACTGGAGCAGTATGGTCAGTTAGTTTTAATAGAGCAGGAAATAAGATTGTAACTGGGTCTGAAGATGCAACCGTAAGGGTTTGGGATTTTACAACCGGGGTATGTAAGGTGTTTGCAGGCCATACTGGAGCGGTATTTTCAGTACGTTTTAATGCAAAGGGAGATAAGTTAGTATCTGGGTCTGCTGACAGGACTGTGAGGGTTTGGGATAGTGCTACTAGTGACTGTAGAGTATTTAATGGCCACAGACATTATGTTAATGGAACATGTTTTAATGAGGCAGGTGATAAGATTGCATCAGCATCAAGAGATTCAACTGTAAGGGTTTGGGACCTGACTACCGGTGACTGTAAGTTAGTATTTCAACATTACCCACACCACGATGTAGATGCACTATGTTTTGCCGAAGGAGATTCCAAAATGATATCCGTTGTCAATAGTAGCTATGTAAGGATTTGGGATCTTGCAACTGGGCAATTTCTCGAACGAAAATTTAGGGTAGGGGGTCATGGTGGAGCTTATGGAGATATTGTTTTAGCAAAAGATAGGGTAGTTGTGACGCCTGATGCTGATTATATAGCTGTTTATGATATTACA
>CAVQCM010000003.1:0-197715 GCA_963711045.1 uncultured bacterium
AATGACTTTTAAAAAAGGAATTTCGTATGAAGTTAAAAACATATAGAGTAAGCATTGCGCTTCTTCTGTCATTGTGTGGCAGTCAAGTAAGTGCACGCGTTATTACCGGCACGATCAGACATGCCGTAACTACCTTACATACAAAACTAGAGGCTGAAAATCGCACGAGTGAACTTTCAGCTGATTTTTTGCATGTGTATGATTGTATTCAAAAAAAACATCTAACTAATTGTGATCAAGATGTTCTCATGCGTGTTATACGGGAATTGCAAAGTCATGGCCTTTTGCAGATAGTAAAAACGCCGGACATGCAGCAGTTGTTATCCCAATTAAATTCATAAAGGAGAGAGTATGTTTAAGAAATTAAATCCATTATTGTTGGCTATTGCCATAGTAATGCCTCACACAAGTTTTACCAAAGATCGAGATGCACAAAGCTTTCGTAGGCATGGTTCACGGCCAAAGAAAGACTGTAACACGTGTCATGTGCTGACACAAAAAGACTTTATGGATAAAGAAAACAATTGTACCGTAAGTAAGACAGTAATAATAGATCAACCTGGTAAATGGTGCCTTGGCGAGAGTATTAACTTTGAGCCAGCAATTGAAGGGCAAGCGGCTATTCAGATTCTTTCAGATGATGTAACAGTAGACTTGTGCGGTAATGTATTGCGGCAAGTTAATGATGTTGCAGATGCTATTGGTGTTCTTATTGGTGAGGAATTTTCAGAAACGGCGGTATTTAAAAATATTACCGTTACTAATGGGTCGATTACTAATTTTAAGGGGCAAGGTATTAGAGCGTTGAATGTAGCAGTTGCTGTTTCTGGCGACGCATTTGAAGATCTCACGTTTACTGATTTACATGTTTTAGAGTGTGGTTCTTCACCATCTTTCAGCTTTGGCTCAGGTATTTTACTTGAATCATTGGTTGACAATCTTCAGATTTATAGGCCTGAAGTTCCTGTGGGCTATAAAAATATAGTCATTAAACGGTGCAATGTTAATAGGTGTTTGGGTAATACTGCCGTAATGGTTTTTACTTGTGAGAATCTAGTAATAGAGGATACTCAGGCAAATGATCTTTTAAATACTGAAGTTGCGTTATTTACATTTGCGCATATTTATGTTGCTAGGAATATTCAAATGTTTAACTGTCAGGGTAATGGAACTACTGAAACTGATCCGTTGGCTTTGTTTAGTCAAGTAGGTGGTGCTCTTATACAGGATTGTATTAATGGGCTTATAAAAGACTGCCAATTTAATAATACATTTGGTGAATCATCATTTGGCGTAAACTCTAATTTATCCAACGACAAAGGGTTTCTTGTTGAAAACTGTCAATTTAATAACTCTCGTGGTGGCTTGAGAGCCGCAATAATTGCCGGTGTACATATATCAGATCTCACTTTTCAAGAAACTCAGGTTGATGGAATTAAGTTTATTAATTGCCAATTTAATGAATCCACCAGACTGCAGGAAGAAAATCCAGACAGGGCAAGTAGAGTTACTGGATTTTTTTCTAATACCGCAAGAAATATGACTTTTGAAGGGTGCCAATCTATCAATAGTTTTAGTGAAGCGCCTGGTGATGAAGCGTTTGGATTTTTTGTAGCGCTATCATTAAATGACGTTTTACCGGAATTTGGTAATATACGTAATATTACTTTCCGCGATTGCGTGGTATCTGACATTACTGGCGCAAGTCGGGTAATTGGATATTTTGTCCCCACAGATTCTTCTAATCTTACTGGTCAACCAGGTGTTTATGCTAATACAGTGTTTGAAAATTGTATTGCTGAACGCATTAGGAGCAATAGTTCTACACAAAGAGTGGCGGGTATTGCACAGGGCATTGACCCACTTAGTGCACCAGGAGGTCCTTTTGCTCAGCTTAATAATCTCTTTATTAGAGATTGCCGTGTATCAGATGTGCGTAGTAATCAAGATGAGGTGAGTCCGCTATCTGCTGGCATCTTGGCCGAGTCAGTTCATCGCCCTGTTATGTGCTATAACAGTGTGAGCGATTGTGATAGAGGCATTTTATTGACTGGCAGTGATGCTATTAATCCACCGAATTTGTTCCAACTGGCGGCAACACTGGAAGATGCGCAAGCGTTTCCACCAATGGTAATTGATTTAACTACTATTCCTGCTGCTACACCAGAGCAAACTTTCCAGAACCTTGCACAAGCAAATCAGGTTAATATTGCGCCATCTGATGAAACGATTGATACTCAGCGAAACTTGATTATTTCTCCAGTTGATCTTAATACGCTCAATTGGCAATTGGGTGATCAAGTAGTATATAATGCAAATGGTGGGGATAATATCTCTGAGTTGGTGAGCGGTACTACATACTTTGCCGTTGTTGGTGTACCAGGTTTTTCTGAGGACGGATTGATACAAACTAATAAAGTAGACAATTGCTCTATTAGTGGGTATCAAGATGATAGAACACCAACTACCAGTAGTGCATGGGTTGACAATACAGCATTCAATAATGGAACTCCTGCGTCTGCTGCTGCCAATTATGCAATTAATTGGGCTGGTGTAGTGCCAGTGACGGCGGGTGATCTTGCTAATTATCCAACGGGAAGTGAGAAGGCTTATAACGTATCGTTAATACCATAACTTACCGTATATTCTACATACAAACGCCGAGTAGCAGAAATGTTGCTCGGCGCTTGTACTACTCTAATGCTAGCTCGAATATTTTGTATTGTTTTTCAAACAAAGAGTAAGGGGATTTCAGTATGATTCGAAAATTGCCTTTTAACTTATCGCAAACTGAGCATTACTCTTTTATCTGCTTTTGAAAATGCTGTTCATGCTCAACCAGAATTTTTTTACCGAGTAATCGTCATTAGAAATCTTCGACTAAGTAGGCTTTTTTTTTATTTAAGAGCAAACTCTTGCATTGTTGTTTATCAATGTAGTAGAGTTAAGTTGTACCTGGTATGAAGAGACCGAACGTTAGCAAATCGGCAAGATTGTGCAAACATTAGAATCAAAGCTTATGATGCTAGACGAAGAGTACCTTTGTGCAATGTGCATGAATGGCTATCATCGTGGTAGCTACATAATTACTTTTAAAAAAGGATTTCGTATGAAGTTAAAAACATATAGAGTAAGCATTGCGCTTCTTCTGTCATTGTGTGGCAGTCAAGTAAGTGCACGCGTTATTACCGGCACTATCAGACATGCCGTAACTACCTTACATACAAAACTAGAGGCTGAAAATCGCACGAGTGAACTTTCAGCTGATTTTTTGCATGTGTATGATTCAATACTCCGGACAGTTATCTGACAGATTAGCTTGAAAAAAATTTGAGCTTCATAAAAACCTCGGCATACTTATTTCTGGTTTTGTACTAAAAAAGCAGAAGTGAGTGATGAAGAGGTAACATGAAGCTCGTAGATATAATATTATCCAAAATGGATACTGAAAGCAAATGGCAGTTCAATTTTATTTCAACTCTCTTGACAACAATACTAGCTATGAATGGCCGTATCAACTTTACCAGCCTGAGTCGGTATAGTGGTTTGTCCGATAAAACCTTCAGAAGATGGTTCAAGCGCTTCTTCGATTTTTGCCAGTTTAACTCTTGCGCAATAGATATGGTTCTCCCGACTGAAAAAGAGGTTGTAGCAGTATTTGATCAGTCATTCCAACCAAAAGCTGGAAAGAAGACATATGGTAGAGACTTCTTCTGGAACTCATGTGCCTCTAAAGCTGAAAGAGGTTTAGAGATAGGCCTTTGCGCTTTAATTGACGTTGCCGCTAAGGTGGGCTATAGCGTAATTGCTGACCAAACTCCTCATCTTGATGCGATCAAAAGAGATGACTCCGATTCTCGTATTAACTTCTATTTAGAGTGTATCGGAAAGGTGCGCAGCATCTTACAAAAGCATACTAATTACTTTGCTTTTGATGGATATTTTTCAAAGAAGAAGATGGTAGATGGTATTGTGAATATGGGCTTCTTTTTTATCGGCAAGCTACGCTGTGATGCCAATCTCAAGATTCTCTTTACGGGCAAACAAAAAGCTCGAGGACGTCGAAGAAAGTTTGCTGGTAAAGCCAACATCAGCGAGCTTGAAGGATTTGAGCGCGAAAAAGATATTGAAGATATTCCTACTCTATATTCAGGAACTTTCTATCACCAATCTCTCGAAAGAATCATTAAAGTAGTTGCCGTACGGTATCTTCATAATGGAAAAGTTGGAACAGCCCTACTTTTTACGACAGATCTTGAGTTGAGCCCCTTCAAGATATTTTGCTACTATAAATCTCGCTTTCAAATCGAGTTTATATTTAGGGATGCGAAGCAGTATACTGGCTTAAGCGACTGCCAATCTCGCAATAAAGAGTCTCTTCACTTTCATTTTAACATAAGCTTAGCGGCACTCAACTTAGCAAAGGTACAAGAGCAGCTTGAACAGCAAAATGCCGAGCAAAGAAGACCATTCTCAATGGCTAGCTATAAGGCAAAGTACCATAACGAAACCATGATTGAGATGATTTTTTCAAAGTTAGGTTTTGACCTGAATTTAATTAAATCGAGTCCGATTTACGAAGAGCTGCTTCACTTTGGCACTATAAATTATTAGAGGTGCCTAAAAGTGTCCGGAGTATTGTGATTGTATTCAAAAAAAACATCTGACCAATTGTGATCAAGATGTTCTCATGCGTGTTATACGGGAATTGCAAAGCCATGGTCTTTTGCAGCGAGTAAAAAATCCGGACATGCAGCAATTGTTATCCCAGTTAAATTCATAAAGGAGAGAGTATGTTTAAGAAATTAAGTCCATTATTGTTGGCTATTGCCATAGTAATGCCTCACACGAGTTTTACCAAAGATCGAGATGCACAAAGCTTTCGTAGTCATGGTTCACGACCAAAGAATGGCTGTAACACGTGTCACGTGCTGACACAAAAAGACTTTATGGATAAAACAAATAATTGTACCGTAAGTAAGACAGTAGTAATAGATCAACCTGGTAAATGGTGCCTGGGCGAGAGTATTAACTTTGAGCCAGCATTTGAAGGGCAAGCTGCTATTCAGATTCTTTCTGATGACGTAATAGTAGACCTGTGTGATAACGTACTGCGGCAAGTTAATGAGGTTGCAGATGCTACTGGTGTTCGCCTTGGTGAGGACTTTTCAGAAACGGCAGTATTTAAAAATATTACCGTCACTAATGGTTCAATCACCAATTTTAAGGGGCAAGGTATAGGAGCCTTTAATGCAGCCGTAGCTGTTACTGGGGACGCATTTGAAGACCTCACGTTTACTGATTTGCATGTCTTAGAATGTGGTTCTTCACCATCAATCTACCGTGGATCAGGTATTGATCTTGATTCATCTGGTTCAAATGAACTTTTTAGGCCGGAAGTTCCTGCGGCTTACAAAAATGTAACGGTTAAGCGGTGTAATGTAAATCGTTGTTTGGGTAATAGTGCGGTAGTACTTCAGACCTGTGAGAATGCAGTAATAGAAGATTGCCAAGCGAATAATCTTTTAAATACTGAAGTGTCGTTCTCTTCTATTTTTGGGTATGTAATTCGTGGCAGGAACATTCAAATGTTCAATTGCCAGGGTAACAATACTACTGTAACTGATCCGATGTTTTCTGTCACCCAAGCTGGTGGTGCAGTTATTGTTGGATGTATTAATGTGTACCTAAAAGATTGTCAGTTTAATAATACATTTGCTGAGGCGTGCCTTCAAGTAAATTCAAACCTTTCAAATAACCAAGGAATGATTCTTGAAAACTGTCAATTTAATAATACTCGTGGTGGCGCTAGTTCAATAATAATTGCCGGTGTTCATATGTCAGATCTTCGTTTTCAAGAAACACAGGGTGACGGGGTAAAGTTCATTAATTGCCAATTCAATGGCTCAACGAACGGATTTCCGGAGGGCCTTACTGTTGGAATCTGGGTACTCACACTAAGAAACGTAATCTTTGAAGAATGCCAATCCTGCAGTATTTCTGGCGGTCTTGACTCTATGGGGTTTTTTGTTTGGCAACAGCTATTAGATGTTTTGCCTGCAGTTGGCAATGTGCGTAATATTACTTTCCGCGATTGTGTGGCTTCTGATATTTCTGCTGCAGGGCTAGCAGTGGGATACTTTGTTCCGACAGATGCCCGTAGTGTTACTGGTCAGCCAGGGGTATATTCCAATACAGTGTTTGAAAATTGTATTGCTGAACACATGAGGGGTAATGGTTCTACGCGAAGAATAGCAGGTATTGCACAGGTGAATTATTTAGCACCACCGGATACAGCAAGTGGTCCTTTTAGCCGACTTAATAATCTCTTTATCAGAGATTGCCGTGTATCAGATGTGCGTAGTAATCAAGAAGAGGTGAGTCCGCTATCTGCTGGTATTTTGGCCGAATCAGTTCATCGCCCTGTTATATGCAATAATAGTGTAACCGATTGTGATAGAGGTATTTTATTGACTGGTAGTGATGCTATTAATCCACCGAACTTGTTCCAATTGGCGGCAACGCTGGAGGATGCGCAAGCGTTTCCACCAGTGGTAATTGATTTAACTACTGTCCCTGCTGCTGCGCCGGTGCAAAGTTTCCAGAATCTTGCACAAGCAAATCAGGTTAATATTGCACCATCTGCTGCAACGATTGATACTCTGCGGAATAATATTACTTCACCAGTTGATCTTAATACGCTCAATTGGCAATTGGGTGATCAAGTAGTATATAATGCAAATGGTGGGGATAATATCTCTGAGCTGGTGAGCGGTACTACGTACTTCGCGGTTGTTGGTGTACCAGGTTTTTCTGAAAACGGACTTATACAAACCAACAAAGTAGACAATTGTTCTATAAGTGGGTATCAAGATGATAGAGCACCAACTACCAGTAGTGCATGGGTTGATAATACAGCATTCAATAATGGAACTCCTGCGTCAGCTGCTGCCAATTATGCAATTAATTGGGCTGGTGTAGTGCCAGTGACTGCGGGTGATCTTGCTGATTATCCAACGGGAAGTGAGAAGGCTTATAACGTATCGTTAATACCTTAACGTACCTTACGAATCTCATACAAACGCCGAGTAGCAGAAATGTTGCTCGGCGCTTGTACTACTCTACTGTTAGCTCGAATATTTTGTAGGTGTATTTTGCAGTCCAGCGTTTATATCTTACCCTTTGCAGGATTGCCTGCTTTTAAACTTCTTTGGCACGCATTGCTCCGTGTAATTTTTTTTAAGTAGTGCAAATTGTGGGTTTTTTGTTGGCTTAGGTAATGGTTGCGCAATTGTCCGGTAGTTTTTACCTGCGCATAGTTATGTATACGTGTTTTTTGGTGGTCTTATTGACAATCTTTGAGTACTAGTATTTTTTAGGGAATTTCGAGATGGCTGCCTATAACTTTTTATATGTAGCGCAAGTTGAGGGTTGTTTTTTGTGGGCTTAGAGAATGGCCGCGCAAAACTTTGTAGTTTATAAATGTACAAAAAGCCTCTCGGATAGGTTTATGAGTAGTATTATCTGTGGTAGTTGGTGTTGGTTTTCTAGTGCGCTATTTGAGCTTGCGCTACCTATAGCATTTTATATATAGCGCAGGTTGCGAACATTCTTTGTCGTCACTGATACTGCGCTCAGTTTTTTGATAGTTTTATTATTATTCTAGGGAGCCTATATGATTTATTTGGAAGGGCTATTGGCGGCATGGTCTAGCGTTTTCCTTTTTAGTGTTTGGGGCTGCGCTACTTATAGTTTTTTATAAGTAGCGCAAGTTGCGAGCTTTTTTTGGCATTCTTGCTAATGGTCCGCGAAGTTTTTTGGTAGTTTTACCTCTGGAAGGCTTCGCTCATTAGCACTTTCCTGTCGCCTTATTTGAAGTCCTTGCCGAGTTGTTTTATCTATAGTATTTTGTGCGGCGCTACGTATAGCTTTTTATAAGTAGCGCACTTTTTATTGATTTTCTAGGATGTTGGTTGCGTAATTGAATCAATCAGTTATTGTTTGGAGTAGCCATGATCATTGGAAGACGGTGGGAGCTTGAAAGTCTTAGTGCTGCTTTAATTCTGGGGAGGCTCAGTTTATTACGGTATACGGTAGACGGCGTGTTGGGAAGACTTTTTTGGTGAGAGAGTTTTTTAGAGGAAAGAAGTGCCACTTTTTTCATGCAACAGGAATCCAGGGTGGGAAGATGTCGGAGCAACTTGAGAAATTTGCTCAAGCTCTTTCTAAAACGTTCCATGGTGGTGCCCGCTTGGCCATACCAAGAACTTGGTCTGAGGCGCTTCAAGCGCTACAGTTTGAGATAGAGCGAGTTGAAGGTAAAGTGGTGATTTTTTAGATGAGCTTCCCTGGATGGCGGGCAGAAGGTCTCGTTTGCTTAGCGAGATTGACTACTATTGGAATAATACCTGGGCAGGTATGCCTAATGTGCTCCTAGTGTTATGTGGATCGTCTTCATCCTGGATAGTGCGAAAGATAATCAAGGGTAAGGGTGGCTTTTATAAGCGGACAACGCTTAAGCTTGTAATTGAGCCTTACAGCTTG
The DNA here is from genome assembly GCA_963711045.1 of uncultured bacterium. Taxonomy (GTDB): domain Bacteria; phylum Babelota; class Babeliae; order Babelales; family Babelaceae; genus PRDV01. The sequence goes on from CAVQCM010000003.1 coordinate 8,545, forward strand.
TCTGAAAAGAGAGAGTTTTTGCGATATAAAAAAGTGAGACTGAGTGATAAACATATTGTTTCTCTTTATATAGCGTTGGGTGGTATTCCCTATTATTTAAATTTAGTAGAACCTATGCAGACTTCTCAGAAGAATGTTCAGCGGTTATTCTTTGATAGAAATAGCCCTTTATTAGATGAATTTAATGTGCTGTTTGATTCACTATTTTATAACGCAGTGCCTTATAAAGAGATTGTGAGAGTGCTTTCACAAAAGAAGGAAGGTATGACCTGGTCAGATATTGAGGCAAAGGTTACTTCATCAGGACGAGGTGGCTATCTCTCTAAGCGGCTTGAGGATCTTTGCTTTTCTGGATATGTAACAAGATATCGACAATGGCATGATATGGGCGAAGACTTCTATAAGGTTACTGATGAATTTTGCCCGTATTATCTGCGGTGGGTTGCCCCGCATGAAGGGTCTCAATTTGATGTTGATTATTGGCTATATCAAGCAAATAAGCCTGCATTCCACGCATGGGCAGGCTATGCATTTGAAAGTGTTTGTAGAAAGCATATTCACAAAATATTACGCGCATTACTTATTAGATCAGTTGCTCCGATGCATCCATGGCGCTACATATCTACATCATGGGCTGAGGAAGGAGCTCAAGTTGATCTGGTTGTTGAGCAGCTTGACAAAGCAATCACGTTACTTGAGATGAAATACACCGAAAAACTGTTTACCATTGATAAAAGGTATGCCGCTGACCTCGAGCGAAAACGAAATGTATTTAGAAAGGTCACTGGAACGACAGAAGATATATTTTTAGCAATGGTTTCTGCAAATGGTGTTCGAAAGAATCGCTCTGCTCAGGAATTATTGAGTGGTGTAGCCACACTTGAAGATCTCTTTAATCATGATTAGTGCTTTGTCTCTCAAAAGCAATCGCTGCAAGTGTATGATAAGTATATTCTACATTATTCAATGTACGACAAAGATCATCTTGCCAAAAGTCATACGTCCTCGACAATCTGCTTATTCACTCGATAGTATTTGACTTTTGCCAAATTCGCTTCATAAACTCTCCAAAGAGAGGCACGGTAAAATCAGTAATGCCATGAGCAGGGCTGTAAATCATCCCTTTCTTTTGAAGACTGCTTCTAATAGGGGCGACTGTTTGACTTGTTGATTTCATTGTTTGAGCGATATCTATTGACCTATGAGGACCTTTCCCTAAAGTTGCAAGAGCGTAGAGATACTCTTTTTCTTTAGGCGTAAGCCGATCAAATCGAACGCGAAAAAAACCATCGTCGAGACGTTGAATAGATCTCTTGGTAGCCTCATTTAATGTAGAAAGGTCTATTGGCGAAGCTTTTGCCAGATTCCATGCCTGATAGCCCCATTCCTGAAGAAAGTAGGGATATCCTTGAGTCTGCTCAGTCAGTGACTCAAGTGCATCGGAAGTAATATCGGCACTTTGCTTTTGTATTGGCTCTTTAATTGCTCGCCTAGCATCGTCTTTTTTTAAAGGACCAATAGGTATGAAGTCAAACAGTCGCTCTGCGTAAGACTTTGAACGGCCAGTTAGGCCAATAAGATGTGGAAGCCCTGCTCCAACGAGAACAAGAGGTAGTCTTCTTTGCGCAATTCTATGAATTGCCATAATTAACGCACTCAGCTCATGGACTGAGAGATATTGAAGTTCATCTATTATAATCGCAATCGCCGTTTTTCTTTCAGCGGCAGCTTCAGCAATTGCCTCCAACAGCAATGGTAAATCTGACTCAAGATCTCCACTATCAGCTGTACCCAGTTCAGGATCTATGTCTAAACTAATCTCTACATCGTGATATTTGAGTTTGATACCATTTATGAAGCTCTTTAAGACTCTTAGACCTCTTTTGGCTTTTTCACTAAAGTTTTCCATGCGATCAAATTGAAAAAGGAGCCTACGCAAATGAGGAAGAAGAAGTGCTGCAAGAGATTTTTTCTCATGTGCTTCTACTAGGATTGATTGACAGCCAATTTCCCTACAAATTCGATCAACCTCGTTTAGCAGTACTGTTTTTCCAACCCCCCTAAGCCCAACAAACAGAAAGCTTTTCTCAGGCCTACCTAGACGAAGACGCTCAAATAATATGTTCACGCGCTCTAAAATATCCTGACGTCCAGCCAATTCAGGAGGTGGCGTCCCTGCGCCGGGGGAGAAGGGATTACGTATTGGATCCATAGCTTCCTCTAAATATAAGGAGTTTATGTATATATACTATATATTGACTATATTACCATAAACTCCTTATAAATCAAGTGAAGAAATAGGGGGTTTTTCCTGCCAATAGTTATTTTACTCACTTTATATGCTATAACTATGAAAGAGGAGAAAGGTAAATTAAAGCAATTCTTTTTCATATGTGTTCACTAGGAGTATTAGCATGGGAGCCTGCAAGGCTGAGAACCAAGAATATTGATGCGGTTGCTCAGCGGCAGCAAGAATATCAAAGCTATTAGCTGAGATTGTTCAAAAATTAACAAAGGTGAGGTCCTTGTCCGTTAGGTCAACGAACTGAAAGATTTCTCATACCTGCCAGGTAACGTGCCTACACCAGGGTAGAACATATTATGTGGATCCCTAGCTATCGCAAAATATAAGAAGTTTATGCACATATACTCAAATTTGACTATATCAACATAAACTTGCTATACATCAAATGGCAACAGGTGAGAATCTTCAGGAATTGGCTAACTCGCAAAATGGATGTCTTTCGTGAGCAAACCAACACTGAAAAAGAGCTCTATACCTCTCTCGTGGCAGCAAATGGTATTAAAAAAACAATCGTAACTATTCAGCCTAGACTATATTTTTCAGAAAAGTTTGAATTTCCTTTTGAAAGATAGTATAGTGTTTGCATGAATACACAAAAGAGAGAGGCGATCAATCTTCCTGAAGGATTTGATTCGTTACCGAAATCCGATATAAGACTTTATTCATTTGCTCCTTGAAGAAAAAGAGCTTTAAAGGAATAGGTTCCTGAGTTGCGATTGCGTTTGGCTAAAAATAGCTCCAATAGTAACAATCCTCCATCAACCGATCGCTTTGAAAGGAAGAGTAAGCCTAAAAGCAGTCGAGAAAAAAGTGGGAAGAAAGCTGGAGGACAACCGGGTCATCAAGGCAAGACTCTTAAACGAACCGACAATCCTGACGAAATACAGTATTATGATGTTGCTCGTTGCAATGTATGTAATCATGATTTGCAGAGGTTGAATCAACTGATTATTTAGCACGACAAGAAATTGACATACCACCGATGAAACCAAAAGTCACGGAGCATCGAATGGTATACAAGCACTGTCCTAAGTGCAAACAAAAAAATGTTGCTCAGGGTCCACAAGAATTAACGAACACAGTACAGTATGGTCCGAGGATTCAGTCTTTCGCTGGGTATTTACATTTCAGTCAACTTATTCCAATGAATCGTTGCCAGGAGATATTCGCAGATATATTTTCTTTACCAATTAGTCAGGGTACCCTGACTAACATGCATGAACAACTATTTAAGCACTTAGAAATCCCTGAAAAGCAGATTCATACATCTTTACTTAAAAGCAACTCACTTTGTTTTGACGAAACAAGTCTGTATGTTAATAACAAGACGCACTGGCTTCATGTGGCTTCGAATCAGAAAACAACAGCCTATTTAATTCATGAAAAGCGTGGCACGGTTGCAATGGATGCTATGAATATTTTACCACTCTACAAAGGCGCTATAGTTCATGATTACTGGAAACCATATTTTAGATATGATGATGTTCAACATGCTTTATGTAATGCGCACCATTTGCGAGAGCTTCGTGCCATGCATGAGGATTATGGACAGTCCTGGGCTCAAGAAATGGCCCTTTTGCTTTCTGACATTAACCAGACAGTAATTGAACACAAGAATGCAAACAAACAAGAACTCACTTTGGCGTGTCTCGCTATGTTTGAAACTATGTATGATACAATAATTGCATCTGCAGAATCACAGATTCCGGAAATTGCAAAACAGCCTGGTAAGCGTGGCAAGGCCAAACAACATCCAGCTAAAAACTTACTTGATCGTTTAACATCGAAGAAAACTGAAACACTTAGATTTATGCACGACTTCAATGTTCCTTTTACCAACAACCAAGCCGAGCGCGACGTGCGAATGGTGAAAGTTAAGCAAAAGATTTCGGGTTGTTTTCGAAGTGAAGAAGGAGCGAACCGTTTCAGTAGGATTCGAAGTTATATTTCAACTTCTCGAAAGCGGAGCATTAATATTTTACATGCTCTTGAGAATGCTGTTCGTGGTCAACCAGAAGTTTTCCTATAATACTCATAATTCATCATTCGAAAACTTCGACTAAATAGGTTTTTTTAAAATATGAAAAAAAAATCACTAAACCCTTGCATTTTTCTTTACGGGTATAGTAGAATTAATTTGTACATGTTGTACAGAGTGATCGGACGTTAGCGAATAAGCAAGATTGTGCAAAAATTAGAATCAAAGCTTACTATATGCTAGACCAAAGATAGTTTTGTACAATATGGAAGAACGGCTACCATGGTGGTAGCTGAATAGTTACGTTTATTTTACTAAGAGGGGTACAAAACAGAATTGACATGATAAGACATGGAGTCTTATCGATTGTATCAACTAAATGTTAAAAAGTGGTCCAAAATATTGGGATCACTCCAAAATAACGGCCACCATGGTGGTCGCTGAATAGTTACCATTTTACGAATAATAACACCAGTGAGTCTATAAGGAGAGTCAATGAATACTTTTTCAAAAAAGCCATTAAGCATACTTTTGCTAAGTGCAGCTTTACTTGTGACAATTTTACCAACACATGCAACAGCTCGAAAAAAACATTGTAAAAAAGATGCATGCCCTATTCCATTATACCTACGAAATGGTTGTAATGAGATTTCTAGGCCAGGACATTACCAAGTGAAAAACTCTATGAGGCTTGATCAAGGCGATGTAGCTCTGAAGATTAGTGCGGATAATGTTCATATTGATCTTTGCAAGAATGTTCTTGAAGGGCGTGGTAATGACAAAGAATTAGGATTTACCACAGGAATTAAATTTATTCCTGGTTTAAAAAATGTATCGGTAAGAAATGGTACCGTGCAGAAGTTTAGTCTTGTTGGGCTGGAAGCGTCAAATGTAGAAAAAATCCTTATAGAGGACTTTTGTGCGTTAGAGAATGGAAATGATAATAGTGATTTACAAAGCCCGCGATTTCCTGGAGTTTCTACTATTGAACAAAGTGCAGGCATAGCTATCTATGGAACGTCTGAGACGGAAGAGATCGCAGGGGTGGCTTCACGAGCTATTACGCTAAGACGAGTTTTAGTTGATAGTAATATTGGACGCGGAATATTCTTTGCCCATTGTACTAATGTCGTGGGAACTGACATTGATGCGTTAAGAACGCAAGCCATAGCATCTGACTTTTTAGATCTTGGAGTGTTTTTAATACCAGGTAGTCTAGGGTGCAGTATTAGTGCAGGGCCTTCAGCTTTTCCACTATCTGAGAACTTCCTTTTCCAGAATTGTCGATTTAATAATTCTGTAGCAAATCCTATTGAGGCACCTCCTGGATTTCAATTGGTAATACCAGTTAGTATAGGATGTCAGGCTTTTTGGAGTAGTCTTTTTGCAGGAGATACAACGCGAGCTTTTAAAGGTCTAACCTTTATTGATTGCGATTTCAGTAATAATCTTGCTACTGGTGATACGGCATATGAAGCTGAAGGGTGTTCAATTACTTCTGCTGAAAATATTGCATATTTTCGCTGTATTGGAAACAACAATCGGGCTGAATCTACTATACCTGGTATTGGTGTAGCTGTTGGATGGTCTATGTATCACTGTGAAGGTCTTTTGTGGCAAGATTGTGTGGCTGACGACAATCTTGGTGGCGGTGAATATGCAGCAGGAATGCGTGTTCGGAGCTGTCAGGATGTGCGTTTTGAACGGACTACTGCAAATAATAATCGCTCATTAATTGGGCCATCATATGGTTGGGAAACTGCGGAATTTGGCCAGGGCAACCCTGTGCTTAGCACATTGACTCGTTATCAGTGGGTCGATTGTACAGCGAACAACAACCGTAGTGATGACGACACGTTAGAGCAAGTAGGTTGGCAATTAGCTGGTATTGATGGTGCTCTGTTAGAGAACTGTCAAGGAAGTAATAATGGAGTTGCTGGAGTCTCAGTTATACCAAATACTGAGGAAGGTACTCAGGCGCGTAATATTATTGTGCAAGACTCTAAGTTTGTAAATAATGGTTGCTTTGGTATTTCTGATATTTCAGGTGCTAATACGAATGTATATCAAGGTAATATTGGTTTAGCAAATGGCGGTCTTAATTTTAACCTAGGTGCTGGTTTTTCTTTAGATAATATATCACTAGCTCAAGGGTTGGATCCTGACTGCTTAAATGAGCCAGCAGCCTTAGCAGGCAAACGTCATGAGCCAAAATATATATTGAATCTAGCGTGGATTGAAAAATATATGAAGAACTCATCAGATTCTGACACGAATTAGTTTAGTTCAAGAAATTGGGTAAGATGGGAGCGCAAGCTCCCATCCTCGTACACCACGGAACGTACGTATCCGTATTCCGCGGTTTCTTCAATGTTTTTTCATAAAGACATAAGCAAAGGAACTTGAATGAGCTGTAGCTCAATCTAAAACCGGCAAAGATAATTATGTGCGCTTGGCAGCGCATGTTTCAGATGGGTTAGAGTCCCGTTCAGCTTGAGGCCACGAGCTGATATCCAAAAGCGGGAGTAAAATCTTGCTGGCCGAGAGACGAAATAAATAAAACTCTCGGAGGACAGGGTGTCCATCGTGAGGTGGAATCCGAAGGGTTTGAGGAGAATTGCCGGGCTGCAATCGATGGGAGAAATCCCGAGGATGAATCGGTCGGCCAAAGGTGGGAAATGGTTGAGTCGGCACAATTGCGACGAAAGCATATGGTTCCAGCCCATCGCACCAAGGTGGTTGCGGGCTGCACTGCAAGGAAGAAGCATGCGTGACCCAAGGAGAACTCATAGAATCTTATGAAGTAAGTAAGCGATCCTATAAGCGAAGAGCGAAGTGGATATGCAATGTTCTATGAGTAGTCGGAGGTTGCATAGTACCGCAAGTGTGACTAGCAAAATCACATGACTCGAAAGAGCAGGTAGAGAGTACCTGGGGAAGGACAGCCATGGATGTATCAAGTGAAAGAACAGAATGAACAGACGAGAAAGGATTGTGTTGATGGAAAGTTCCCTAAGTGAAAAACCCGAACGTCACAATCCAAGGAAACTGAGAGACTATCTAAAGCTTGATGGTAAGAAGAAGGTACACTCTCTGATAGATAAAGTGTACCATCCCAGCAATCTGGTACTTGCCTGGGAACGAGTTAAAGCCAATAAGGGTTGTGGAGGTATAGATGGAGTTAGCATTGAGCAGTTTGAAGTGAAACTCAATGAACACATTGGGTCCATTCATCAATCTCTATGCAACGGAACCTATAAACCACTTCCAGTGAGGCGAGTAACAATTCCAAAGAGAGGAGAACTAACCAAAACCAGACCACTGGGAATCCCAAGTGTATATGATCGTGTTGTACAACAAGCATTGCTCAATAGACTAGAACCAATATTCGAGGAACTACTTGATAGTAGTTGTTTTGGATATCGGAGAGGATATAAGCAGAGAGATGCTCTTGGCAAAATCTGGGTGGAGTTGAGTGAAGGGTGTGAGTGGATAGTAGATGCTGATCTCAAAGACTTCTTTGGGTCAGTTGACCACAGGAAACTCATTGAGCTCATTGCGCAGCGAATCTCAGACAGTCGAATACTACAGCTCATTGATGATATGCTAAAAGCCGGTTACCTAGAGAATGGGCATTTGTTTCCAACGAGGCTGGGAACTCCGCAGGGTGGAGTCATCTCTCCTCTTCTGAGCAATATACTTCTCACGCCCTTTGACAAGGAAATGAGACGCAAAGGCTATAGACTCACTCGCTGGGCGGATGACTGGGTCATCACTTGCAGGAGTCGAGCCGAAGCTAATCATGCCCTCACAACAGCCAGGAAAATCCTTGCGCAGCTGGGTGTTAAACTTAACATGCAGAAGACAAGGATTGTTAGTATCCGCACAGGATTTGATTTTCTTGGGTTCCGAATTGGCAAAAGCAAGGGCAACTTTAGGTTGCCCAAGGCCAAAATCAAAGCGAAGCTCAACAAGGATGGCCTTTTTGCGATACCAACAAAGAAGGTTGTTGACCGCTTCAAAGAAGGGGTCAGGCAAAGGACGAAGAGAACGAAGCCACAGAACATAGTTGAAATGATTGAGCAACTCAATCCTCTTATCAGGGGTTGGGGTAACTACCTCGGACGAGCAAATGTCAGAAAGCTCTTCAATCGACTGGACAACTGGATAATTCGCAGAGTATGGTCACAGCACTTCAAGAAATGGAGGTGTTGTGGTTGGAAAACTCTCCCTACAGCAAAGCTAAGAGCGATGGGATTGGTGAGTCTAATATCTCTAATACCTTCTATTCAAGGCCCGTACAAACGGCGTCCATAGTAAGCGGTATGCGGGAAAACTGCACGTGCTGTTTGAGGTGGCGGACGGAGGCCAGCACTGAAGTGCGCCTCCTCACCCTACCAGGCCCGTAGCGAAGAGAAGATCCATTTTCATGTTAATGCTGCTCTCACAACTCTTTTATATGCAAAGATTCAAGATGCCAAATTATACCAAGAAAAGACAGACAGAGTTCCCTTTTCAATGCAAAGCCATAAGACTCGAAACCACAATCAGATGGTGCTAGATCTATTTTTTTCAAACTCAGGAATTGATCCGAGTTTGAAAAAAATAAGTTTAGCTTATGAAAGTACAATAGAATTGGGAGTTATAAGGTGAGAAAAATGTCCGAACCATTGATGTCTATTAAGCAAACTAAATAACCAAAGCCTCTTCTGAGCTTTATATAGGTAATATCAACTTGCCATGCCTGGTTGATTTTGGTGATGTTAATATCCTTTAGCAAATAGGGATATTTCTTATGTTGGACGTTTGATATTGTTGTACGCTTTGTTGGGTATAAAGCCTTTAGTCCCATAAGCTTCATCAACCTTTGCACCTTTCCTCTACTGCATTCAATCTTCTTATCATTCTTCAAGACAGCATGAATCTTCCTGTAACCATAGAAGGGGCAACCTTCATATATGCATCGCATTTCGTTCATAATATATACATCTCTTTTGCTTACGCCTTTCTTCTCATAATACACACTATTGCGGCTAACTTTCAGCAATTTACAGAGCCTTGAAATGCTCATCTTGCTTTTATTCTGCTAGACCAATTCTAGCCGCCTGTTTAGGCTTACCGATCGAGCACATTCGACAAAAGTCAATATCCGCTGATGCTTTTCCTAGAAGACGATGTAGCTTATCTATCTTCTTTTGCTTATCATCAGTACATCGCTTATCTGAAAAGACTAAACCTCCCCGAGTTAAAAGAAGATCTTTCCAACCATAGATTTGGCTACTGGATATGCCAAACTCACTGCACATCTCTGCAACTGTCATCTCGCCCCTTATTGCTGCTAGAGCAACTTTAAGCTTAAATTCATCGCTATGTTTTTTACGTATTTTTCTGGCCATGTGTTTCTCCATAAAAGTTGGTCAACGTTAGTTTAGCTTAAAGCTAAATTTTCCGAATATAGTTGTCCGAATTTATGGGGTCATTATACTCGTGGTTGGAGGCTGTTAGGCCTCCAACCACAAGTGTAAGGCTACATTGCTGTAAGAAGTAGCTCTTTGGTTAGAGTCGCTATTTCTTTGATAACCATTTTGTATAGCATATCATCAAAATCAGTCTGACCATCCTTTAAAGCCCTATACATTTTGAGATATTCGGGTGACAGCCTAGTAGTAAATCCATTATTTTCCATTACTGTATAAAAAGCTATAATAGAGTTTTTCATTGCTGGTTGTACTTCTTTGGCCGAAATTGCACCAATGGTGCTGAGAGACCCAATTAAGCTTACAACGTATACGAGTTTTTTAATATTCATAGTAATACCTTTCGTATTTATTTATAATTTGCGTGCCTTCTTGCATTCTTTAATATCGCCTGCAAGTATTTTCCCAATTTGATTACCAATAATATACCCCATAGAAACTGTCCCACATGGAGGGCAGAAGGGGCTAATTGAAGTATCAGCGACGTATAAGTGCTTTGTACCATATACCGCCCCTCTACAATCAACTACATTATTTCCGTCATTTGGTCCCATACGACAAGTGCCAGAGTCATGAATAGCCGAATCAAGAATAGTCCTTACCCACTCATTTCTGACCTCAACATCCGTTAGAAATTCATCAGAAGCAAATAGTTGATCACTTGTTGCCAGGAAAAAACCAGGCAAATCAATATCCATTTGATCTTTGAATTTCCTCATATTAAGACCAGCTTCCGCTAGAGATACCAGATCAGCTTCAACGGCCAATGGATTAGGATTGTAGACACTATTCCATGTTGGATCATTAAGGACGGCTCCTGCAGTACCTTCACTTAATGGGAGTACAAAATAATTATCTATCAATGCCACTGCAAAACCATTAGGTAGAAAGCCAAGAACAGGGAATTGAAACTGGAAGCCTCTTTTGTCCTGATCTGCCGGTCTTGTTGTATCTGGAATATGACCTATGGTACCCTGAGCTGGAACGAAAATATTAGCCCCATTCAAAAATGCATTTGTAGCTATTTCTGGGTTAACTATGTATTGCACACGTAATAACACCTGCATTAGGTAATGCTCTCCGGCTGGTACCGTACTAACTGGTTTAATACCAAGAGAATTCAGTGTTTCTTCACTACCAATACCTGAAACGTTGAGTAGTTTAGGTGTATTTTGAAAACCTGCAGCTAACACGACACCTTTCTTAGCTTTGACAATTCTGCACTCTCCTTTATAGAAGTACTCGACGCCAACAGCTTTTTTACCATTAAAAACAACTCTTAAAGCTGGAGCTTCTGTTCTGAAGGTTAAATTATCAAGACTGTACAAAAAAGCTTCAGAAGAAAAAGTTCTGATTCCCAATGGGAGGTCCGGAAATGCTGGATTAATAAATGTTTCTCCTGGATTTGCCGTACCTTGAAAAAGAGGTGTGTTCGTAAATGTCTCAAAATCATTTACTCGGGGATACGTGGTAGGAGCAATGCCATAAATAGCTTCAAAAGCACTTCCTGAAGCATCTGTAAAGTCAGATGAATTAGTTGATTGAGTAATGATCAAAGGACCATGTCCTCGAAGTACAACATTATTAGGATCTTTGATCGTAACTATTGAATCAATCTGATTCTCGATATCCTGTGCTGACCATGGACCGCCGGTAACTGCTTGCCAACGATCAAAGTAGCCACCATCAGGCAACGCCCATGTTTTTCCATTATGCGAAGAACACCCACCAGAAACTCTTCCCCACAGGGTGTTCAGCTGACGATTAGCAATCGCAGCAATTTGCTTAGTCCATAAATCCCATTCTACTTCGTTTCGTTCATTGCCTGTCATAGCCTGGAGATCCCCTTGACGAACGACCTCTCTATCGTCCCAATTTGGACCGGCTTCCAAAACTAGAACTTTGCTGCAACCATCTGCTGCTAACCTATTAGCACATGTTGCTCCACCAGGCCCTGATCCTACTACGACATAATCAAAACACTCTTCCTGCTGTCTTCTTGATTTAGTAAAAGATGCAACAGGCATACTTATTATACATGCAAACATTAGCCCCATCTGAGCGTGTTTGTTTGTCATTAGAGTCTTCATCGACTTCTCCTTATATTTGCTGGTTATTATTTAATTTTCGAATAAGCAGTAGTCACCAGCTAAAGTATTGCTTATAAAACGTAACTATTTAGCTACCACCATAGTAGCCGTTCTTCCATATTGTACAAAACTATCTTTGGTCTAGCATATAGTAAGCTTTGATTCTAATTTTTGCACAATCTTGCTTATTCGCTAACGTCCCATCACTCTGTACAACATGTACAGATTAATTCGTAACTATTCAGCTACCACCATGGTAGCCGTTCTTCCATATTGTACAAATCCATCTTTGGTCAGCATATAGTAAGCTTTGATTCTAATTTTGCACAATCTTGCTTATTCGCTAACGTCCGATCACTCTGTACAACATGTACAAATTAATTCTACTATACCCGTAAAGAAAAATGCAAGGGTTTAGTGATTTTTTTTTCATATTTTAAAAAAACCTATTTAGTCGAAGTTTTCGAATGATGAATTATGAGTATTATAGGAAAACTTCTAGTTGACCACGAACAACATTTTCAAGAGCAAATAAAATAGTAATGCTTCGCTTTTGAAAAGTTGAACTATAACTTCGAATCCTACTGAAACGCCTTGCTCCACCTTCACTTCGAAAACAACCCGAAATCTTTTGCTTAACCCCAAACTTCTGGCTTAATTAGGTAATAACTCTTTAGATTTTATAGTTTTAATGGCCTTTTCGGGTCTTTTTTTGTTGACAAAACGTATTACCTACTATATAATTATGGGTAATATGTTTGTCAATATTGAGGAGTTAGGTGTGGCAATCCCAAAATGGGTGTTAAAACACAAGAAAAAAGGTACGGAAATTAAGGTAACGAAGGGTAAAAAGGGGACCTATTACTATTTATACGAAGTGCACTCTAAGTGGGATAGCACAAAAAAACGTGCTGTTAAAATATCAGGCAAGTATTTGGGTAAAATTACCAAAGAGCATGGCTTAGTTACTAAAGGGCAACCTAAGAAGAAGAAAGCTTTAACAATTGACCGTATCAGGGTAAAAGAATTCGGGGCCACATCAGTTATGACGGCCCTCAGCCAAGATATTATTGATGGCTTAAAAGAGTGCTTTCCTGATGAAGCAGAAACTATTTTCTCGCTATCTCTACTGAGACTACTCCATCAATCTCCGCTCAAGAACATGTCAGACAGATATGAAGAGTCTTATTTATCCCATCAGTATCCTAATCTGAACTTATCCAAGGATGCACTTACCAGAGAAATGAGAATTATCGGAAGTCAGAGCAAAGCTGAATTAGCCTTTAAAAATAGATTCGTCTCGGGCGCAAAATATACACTGATGGATGTTACCGATATTATCTCTCAGTCACAAAAAATGACCTTGAATCACCAAGGTCCTTCCTCAAAACGACACTTTGACCCCCAGGTAAGCCTTCTATATCTATTTTCAGTTGATAAGAGGATGCCAGCAACATATAGAATTCTTCCGGGAAATATTAGTGGAGTAAAAGCACTGAAATTAACTATTCAAGAGGCCAATTTGGAGGATTGCACTGTCGTTGGAGATAAGGGGTTTACCTCTGAAGCGAATCTGGCAGAGCTTGAGAAAAACGGCCTATATTACGTTCTTCCGCTTAAGCGAAATAGCTCTTATGCGAGGTATTCCAAGTTAAAGTATAAAGGTGATTATGACAAAGCGTACGACGGTCATTTTTTATACAAAGGGAGGCCTATATTCTATTACCGCTACACTCATAACAATCGTAAATGCATTATGTTTTATGACGAGCAACTAGGAATTGAAGAAAGCAAGACATACTTGAATCGCATGAAGGATAAGTACGAGGGGTATACACTGGAAGGCTTCAAAGAAATGCAACAACGCTTTGGCACGTTCCTTGTCGTTACAAATCGGTCATATCAATCAGCAGAGCAAGTCTACCAACTCTACAAATCGCGAATGGAAATTGAAAGATTGTTCGGCTCTTTCAAGAATAATCTTAAGGCTGATAGGTCATATATGCAATCTGATGAGAGCTTTAAGGCATGGATTCTAATCAACCACATTGCTGCGCTTATGTATTACAAGTTGCTCAACCTGCTCAAGAAGAGTGACTTGCTATCAAAGTATTCCCCCAAAGATCTTATAGAGAGGTTAATAGCTATCAAAAAAATTGAAATTAATGGCGAATGGTATACCGGGGAAATAAATTCAAAAACTGAAAAAATCCTGAAGGCCTTAAAACTACCTATTCCCCAATGAAGCACGAAGTTTGGGCTTAACTTTCACCATTCGCACGTCACGCTCGGCTTGATTGTTGGTAATAGGAACATTGAAGTCGTGCATACATCTAAGTGTTTCAGTTTTCTTCGATGTTAAACGATCAAGTAAATTTTTAGCTGGATGTTGTTTGGCCTTGCCACGCTTACCAGGCTGTTTTGCAATTTCCGGAATCTGTGATTCTACAGATGCAATTATTGTATCATACATAGTTTCAAACATAGCGAGACACGCCAAAGTGAGTTCTTGTTTGTTTGCATTCTTGTGTTCAATTACTGTCTGGTTAATGTCAGAAAGCAAAAGGGCCATTTCTTGAGCCCAGGACTGTCCATAATCCTCATGCATGGCACGAAGCTCTCGCAAATGGTGCGCATTACATAAAGCATGTTGAACATCATCATATCTAAAATATGGTTTCCAGTAATCATGAACTATAGCGCCTTTGTAGAGTGGTAAAATATTCATAGCATCCATTGCAACCGTGCCACGCTTTTCATGAATTAAATAGGCTGTTGTTTTCTGATTCGAAGCCACATGAAGCCAGTGCGTCTTGTTATTAACATACAGACTTGTTTCGTCAAAACAAAGTGAGTTGCTTTGAAGTAAAGATGTATGAATCTGCTTTTCAGGGATTTCTAAGTGCTTAAATAGTTGTTCATGCATGTTAGCCAGGGTACCCTGACTAATTGGTAAAGAAAATATATCTGCGAATAGCTCCTGGCAACGATTCATTGGAATAAGTTGACTGAAATGTAAATACACAGCGAAAGACTGAATCCTCTGACCATACTGTACTGAGTTCGTTAATTCTTTTGGACCCTGAGCAACATTTTTTTGTTTGCACTTAAGACAGTGCTTGTATACCATTCGATGCTCCGTGACTTTTGGTTTCATCGGTGGTATGTCAATTTCTTGTCGTGCTAAATAATCAGTTGATTCAACCTCTGACAAATCATGATTACATACATTGCAACGAGCAACATCATAATACTGTATTTCGTCAGGATTGTCGGTTCGTTTAAGAGTCTTGCCTTGATGACCCGGTTGTCCTCCAGCTTTCTTCCCACTTTTTTCTCGACTGCTTTTAGGCTTACTCTTCCTTTCAAAGCGATCGGTTGATGGAGGATTGTTACTATTGGAGCTATTTTTAGCCAAACGCAATCGCAACTCACGAACCTCATCCTTTAAAGCTCTATTTTCTTCAAGGATTAAATGAATAAAATCTTGTATAGGATTTCGGTAACGAATCAAATCCTTCAGGAAGATTGATCGCCTCTCTCTTTTTTGTATTCATGCTAACACTATACTATCTTTCAAAAGGAAATTCAAACTTTTCTGAAATCTATAGTCTATGCTGAATAGTTACATTAATTCTACTATACCCCTAAAGAAAAATGCAAGGGTTTAGTGATTTTTTTCATAATTTTTGCTGACCTATCTTGATGGTATTCTGGCTAATCATGATATTCCTTAAATGAGTATGTTCTTAATCATAGCAGGTAACCTTCTATAATGCTTACGTAAGTGTGGATACTTATCAAAATCAACTAGCATAGCTTCATGAGTACTATTATCCTTACCAAGTAAGGTTAATGCCTTACCGCAACCAAGAGGTAAGCTGGTTATATACTGAGGCTTTTTGGTTAAAGCTCTTGTCCCCAATTTTTAACCAATGTGCGAATATTAACAATCTCATAGACGGCATTTTAAAGTACTTGAGGCAAGTTGTATGTTCTCCCGTGCAAAAAATCGTTCTACGGAGGTTACATTCCAGATCTTTGCAGATCTATCATGAGATGTGGTTGCGATTGTGGCGCCATCAGGACTGAAACTGGCTGATTTAACCGGACCAGTATGGCCCTCTAGAGTATACAGGCAATTACCAGTTTGTACATTCCAGATCATTGCAGTATTATCCTGGGATGCGGTTACGAAAGTGGTGCCATCGGGACTGAAGTTGGCTGAATTAACAGAACGCGCATGGCCCTCTAGGGTATGCAGGCAGTTACCAGTTTGTACATCCCAGATCTTTGTAGTTGTATCCCATGATGAGGTTACGAGAGTGGTGCCATCAGGGCTGAAACTGGCTGACGTAACAGTCCTCGCATGGTCCTGTAGGGTATGCAGGCATTTGCCAGTCATCACATCCCAGATCTTTGCAGTTGTATCATGAGATGCGGTTACGAGAGTGGAGCCATCAGGGCTGAAACTGGCTGAATCAACATAATTAGTGTGCCCCTCTAGGGTATGCAGGCATTTGCCAGTCCTCACATCCCAGATCTTTGCCGTATCATCAAATGATGCGGTTACGAGAGTGGTGCCGTCAGGACTGAAACTGGCTGACGCAACATTACCAGCATGGCCCTGTAGGGTTGATACACAGAGATAAGCTGATCTTGTGATATAATCTTTGATATAATCAGCTACGGGGTGGTCTTTAAATATCGCACATTCAACCTTGAAGTGCATAATGTGGTTAGATTTCACCAGAAGCACTAAAGATGATTTTTAATGGGTTAGTGCAATTTCAATATCAAGTTCAATTATGCAGGAAGAATAGAAGGTTGTCGAGCTATGACAATAAGAAACGTAGAACTCTACCACCGTCTTTGAGAATGTGAATAATTAGACTACTAAAGCTTCTGAATGCCTCCGGCGGGCTTCATCCTACCTCCTTTTTAGTGATTGCTTAAGCTGATAATTTTTGTATCAATGATTGAATGCCAAGGTAATCTGGGATCATTCTACCGGTTTCATTATGGAATGCTTCAGCAGGAGTCATGACGTTTAATGACTTTCTGGGCCTGGTATTGAGAAGATGCTGAACTGTGCTAACTTCCTGATTTGTTATTGTGGCAAAGTTAGTATGCTTTGGCAGATATTGCCTAACAAGTCCATTGGTGTTTTCATTAAGTCCTCTTTCCCATGAGTGATATGGACGTGCAAAATAAACGTTTGCTTGTAGTTGTTCCGTGATTATTTGATGCTGAGCGAACTCTTTACCATTATCAGCTGTAATAGTATGAGTATAATCCTGGATAGGTAGAAGGGCAGAGACCATAGCTTGAGTAACATTGTCTGCTGTACCTCTTGGAAGTAATACGAGAAACGTGAATTTGGTTTTTCTATCAACAATGCTTAAGATTGATCCTTTATGCTGAGCTCCAACAATAGTATCAACTTCAAAGTCTCCAACTCGTTCTTTCTCATCAACAATTTTAGGTCTTTCTTCTATACCTCGTCGATTTGGAATAAGCCCTCGCCCAGCCAATTTATTTCCTCGTTTGTTATATTTCTTACCTCTTCTTCGGAGGTGTTTATAGAGAGCTCCTCCCCTAGCTTTATCTTGCCATATATGTTGGTAGATTCTTTCTCCGCTAATGATCGCCTTTTTATATATCCGTTCAAGCCATCCACTTATTTGCTCCGGACTCCATTGCTTCTTTGTTAAAAGATATTCTATAAAGACTTGAAGACTAGGAATAAGTTTTCTTGGTATACTACTAGCTTCATAGCGTCTTTTACAAGCTTTGATGTGTGCTTGCTTAAAACGATAACCTCGTTTCCCCGAATTTCTTGTCATCTCTCTACTTACCGTAGATTGTGACACTCCAATAAATTGAGCTATAGCTGATTGTGATTCCCCCCTTTTCAAAAGTGTATAAATCTGGCATCGTTGTTCATAAGTCAGATGTTGGTAGCTTTTGGGCTTCATGATGATCCTTTCATTAGTTCCAAACCTAATTAAAGATCATCTTACCGCATCTGACTTTTTTAACTACCTGCAGTTATGCACTTCGGAATTGAATCCGCGTATCCATAGAAGTTCTACGATTTTTTGTAATACTGCAGGGAGTTTCTCAAATTCTGATTTAGGTTGGTTCAGTGCCTGTTGTGACAGAGTGGCTTCATCCATAGTACACGTTGTTGCTGATATGAGTAGTACGAGTAATAGGTTATGGTTCATGCGATTCCTCACTAGTGTTGCTACATGATTCAAGTATGTTCTTAATCATAGTATAGGATGGTGGTACCCAATCGTTGGACAAAATTTGGCTAACATTAAGCAAATTTTTGAGTCAGTTGTTTACTGATTTTACTCATTCCAAAGTTCTCTAATTGTAATATATATGCGCTCGTTTTTCAAGCAGCACTCTTTTTTTTATGAACCCATATTATCTACCCTGGTATACTTCAAATTATAAAACGTCAACTACTTTGCCGGTTTGGCGTCAATTACCTTTACCGGTTTTATGATGTGTCGATAGCCATAATATTCCTTTCATTTTTCAAAATCAATTTTTTTTCCGCTCCGCTAGGGTCTTCACCTTACTCTCCCTGATTCGTTGGTTAACTATTTGATGGTTATTTGCCAACATAGGGCTGCTTTTATTCGCTTTTTACCCTCGTACTTTTAGAACTAGCTATTTGGGCAGCTTTTCTGTAGCTATGTTCATTAATGTTTATTATAGTTGCATGATGAACCAGTCTATCGATTGCAGCAGTTGTAGTTATATGATTTGGGAAGATTGCATCCCACTTATCAAATGGCTGATTTGCTGTTATTAAGAGACTTTTTGATTCATATCGGTCTGCAATAAGGTCAAACAAAACACTGGTCTCTGATTCAGTTTTTTTCACATACCCTATGTCATCAAGTATTAGTAGATCGTATTTAGCTAACTTTTCTAGGAAGTCTTGAAGCTTATGTTCTTGATAGGCAAGCTGAAGCTTTTGCACCAACGCTGTCGTTTTTGCAAAGTGAACTTTCTTGCCAAGTTCAACAAGCCGATTTCCAATAGCAGCTGCTAGATGACTTTTGCCAACGCCACTTGGTCCAAAGAGAATCAGATTGTGAGCTTCCTCAAGCCAATGTGTCGTTTCTGCGAATGCAGCTATTTGGGCACCCGTGATCGACGACAGGTTTTTGAATTCGAACCTATCAAGTGTTTTCCCTATAGAGAGTTTTGCTTCTATAATGTTACGCTGTATTCGTCGTTGAGATCTTACACCAAGCTCTCTATCACAGAGTATCGTTAAGAATTGCTGGTAAGTCCAATGATGTTTTTCAGCAAGCTGGGCTGTTTCCTCACAGACATCACGCATAGTACTTAACCGTAACTGCTTCAGCTGAAAGGGAAGGACTGCACTATCTATCATAATTACCTCCCACTGGAATAAGTTCATTATAAGAATCGAGTGAGTGTTGTGACACATCTACTAAAGGAGCAGTTTCTCCTTTTGGAGTAAACATATCTTGAAGGACGCTAAGCTTGATTTCTTTGTTTGTCCTTATGAGCTCTATAACAACTTCAGCCAATTGGTCTGTGCAATTCTGCTTTACCGATAGATAAAGTATGCCTACCATAAGCTTACAAGCTGCTCTTTTTTGCAAGGTACTTATAAGGTGGTTCCAAATGAACCTATACTGATCATTAGGCATGATGTCATCTCTAAAGACATAATAAAGAAACGCTCCCGGCTTTCGAATGAGGCTATCAATAACATGTTCAAGCTGAATGCTCCTAACCCTCTTTGTTTTTGAATTGGGGTAGATTCGAGGAAGAGTTATCGCATGAGTTCGACCTAGATATCCTTCAACTCGATCATTATACAATCTTATATGTAGTCGTTCACCGAACTGAAGTTAGGTCTTTTGGTACAATGACTGATGAGTTGGAAGATCTTGGTAGATGGCTTAAGGAGAATGGTGTGCGACATATTGCTCTTGAGAGCACTGGAGTTTACTGGAAGCCAGTTTTTAATGTTCTTGAAGATGAATATTTCGATATAAGCCTAGCTAATGCTAGGAATGTAAAGAATGTTCCAGGAAGAAAGACTGATGTAAAGGATAGTGTTTGGATCTGTCGATTACTAAAGAGTGGTTTAATCGAGAAGAGCTTCATACCTCCTGAAGAGATTCGCTATCTACGCGATCTTACAAGGTATCGCAAGTCATTAAAGCAGAACTTAGTCTCTGCGAAGAATAGGCTGCTGAAGCTTCTAGAAAGTGCGAACATAAAGTTAGCTTCTGTTTTTTCAGATGTATATGGTAAAACAGCGTGGAATATAGTGTTAGCTCTAACAAAGGAGAATATTGATCTTGATGAAATTACGAGCTCTATTCCAGGTAATGTTAAGTCTTCAAGAGAAGATATCAAGCGAGCCCTAAAGGGAACATTAAAAGATCATCATCGCAAGCTGCTCAGTCTTATGATTGATCAAATAAATGACCTGGAGAAAGCTATAGAGGATGTCGAAGGTCTTATAAAAAGCTCTCTTGACTCTTATGCTCAAGAAGTAGATCTTCTTACTACAATTCCAGGAGTTAGTGACGCTGTTGCTGCTACCATAATTGCTGAAATAGGCATCGATATGAATCAATTTCCTACAGAAAAGCATATAGCCTCATGGGCTGGTGTTTCTCCGGGAAATAATGAAAGTGCTGGTAAAAAAAAGTTCTCGGATCAACCCAGGCAATAAGCACTTAAAAGCTGCTTTATTACAATCTGCTTGGAGTGCAACTCGGACTAAAGATACTTTTCTCAATGCTACATACAAAAACTTAGTGAAAAGAATGGGCCGCAAGAAGGCCCTCGTTGCAATTGGGCATAAGATACTAGTCTCCGCATATTATATGCTACTCCATAAAGCCCCCTATAAAGAGCTTGGAGCTGAGTTTGTCCTAGAAAGGAAGAGAGATTCGAGAGTGCAGTACTTCAGTTGGGATGAGCCGCTTCGAGACTTTGCCATTACTACGTTTTTTGTTTGAACCGCCTTTCTTGAGCTCAAGCTTACTTGGTTCTATCTTTGGCTTGAGCGGGACTTTTTTGATGCCGCCAGCTCCTGCTTTAATCGTTCGTTTTCTCGCTTTAATAGCGTAATTTCTGCTCGAAGTTCAAGCACTATATCTACAAGTTCATTTGTTGACAGCTGTAAAAGCTTTTCTCTGTTATTCATGGCAGCAATTTAACATGAGATTATTGTGATGTCTAGTGTTGATTAACTTACCTACACTTATTGAGTAGTTACGCTTTGATCAAAAGATTATTTCAATGCAAGAGGCATGACTACAAGAGACATTCAAGAGCATGTGAGAGAGATCTATGATATTGATGTATCGGCTTCCATGATCTCTTTAATCACCAATAAGGTACTATCTCATGCATTGGAATGGCAGAACAGGCCTTTAGAGCGGATGTATGTTGTTGTGTACTTTGATGCTATACATTACAAAGTTCGCTACAACAATAAGATCGTAAATAAAGCTGCTTACACTGTGTTAGGTATAACTAATGAAGGGAAAAAGGAAATTCTCGGGATCTGGATTGGTGAAAATGAAGGATCCGCCTACTGGTTGTCAGTAATAAATGAACTTAAAAACAGAGGGGTAGAGGATATCCTTATCGCCTGCATGGATTGCCTTCCGGGCCTACCCGATGCAGTTGAAGCAGTCTTTCCTAAGGTAGAAATTCAACGTTGCATTATTAATCTTATCAGGAGCTCTGCTAAGTATATTCCGCATGCTAAACGAGCAGCTTTCATAGCCTGTCTAAAGAAAATATACCAAGCAAATTCTGAAGAAGAAGCAACCTTCGCACTTGATGAGCTAAATGAAGGCTGGGGAACAAAGTATCCACTCGCGGTAAAACCTTGGAATGCTGGGTGGGACCACATAGTAACGTTTCTTAAATATCCTCAAGAGTTGCGACGAATGATCTATACGACTAATGCTGTTGAAGCTGTTCATAGGAAGTTCAGAAAGGTTACTAAAACGAGATCTATTCTAGCTAATGATGAGAGCCTATTTAAAATTCTCTATCTTGCTGCATCTAATATGAGCAAAAAGTGGACGTATCCTGTAAGGAGCTGGCAAAGTATCCTTACTCAACTACACATTCTGTTTAAGGAGAGGCTCATGATTAAATAAATTGTTTACACAAAATATTTGACACACCCGAATGTTAGTGACAAAAAACCATCTTATCGCAAATGGAGGACGAGAGAGCTTATTCCTAAATACACGCTAAAAAAGTGTATTGACAAGTGGGGTCACTATAGTTACCGAGAAATAAGTAAGCCGGAGAAACCAAAAAAGAAGGAGATGACTAAAATTGTGAAAGAAAATATTCGTAAGCCAGCAAAAAATCATCCTTGGCGGGAGCCGGGAGCTAGATGGTAAAACCGGACATTATTAAAGCGTTAAAAAGCGGACAAAATTAAAGCGTTGTAAAAAAAGAACTCTTAACCCTTGCATTTTTCATGTTGAATCTAATAGAATTAATGTATACATGTTGTACAAAGAGGTCAAACGTTAGCAAATAGGCAAGATTGTGCACTATTAGGATCTAAGCTTACGCTGCTAGACTAAAGATAGTTTTGTACCTATGGAAGAACGGTTACCATAGTGGTAGCTGAAATAATAAACAAGGGAGTTTTCTAATGAAAACAATTAAGCAAGTAAATGTAGCCATTGCATTATGTAGTGTATTGGCAAGTATTGTGGCAACTCCAGTAGTTGCAAAGAATGTTGATAGTTTGGGTAATCACAGACCTAGCAAAAAATCAAAAAGATGTTGCAAACCTACGCTCATTACTCAGCGGATGGTTAATGAAGGTCTGGTGATAAAAGAACCAGGTGTATATGTGTTTTGTAGTAATATCGAGTATTCGCCAGGCATAAGCTCCGATGCGATGAAGTTGCAAGATAAGCTCAAAACCGAACAGTATTTTGCAGAAATTGATCAATATGTAGCAGAGCATGGTTCGTATTTCAATGGTATTAGTTCATTTATTATGTCACAGATGGACAACCAAGTATCGAGCTCTCGTGATGTCTCACAAACTAGAGCAATCACGATAGCATCAGATGATGTGTATATTGATATGAAGAACTATACACTCGCGCAAGGAGATTCATCTCCTGGGATTATAGGCTTTTGGTTAGAACCAGGGTATGAGAATATCAGCATTGTTAATGGAACAGTTCGACAGTTTGAAGGTGCAGGGATAGCTTCATTCATCGATCTTGCGGATATTTTTGTGGGGGAAATCACAAACGTAGAAGGTGATGGAACCTTGGTAACATATACGTATGAGCCACCAGCAGGAGCGCCAACTCTTCAGCCTGGAGATTATGTCAATGTTTCTGGTGTTGATCCTTCTCAGTATAATGGATCTTCTCTTCTTGTTGCATCTACCCCAACCCCAACATCATTTACTGTTGCTGATCTATCTACGGGCACATACGTTTCTGGTGGGGAAGTTACTGTCAATGATCCAGAAAACCAAAAGACTCTTAAAAATCTATTGTTTGAGAATCTCACTATTATAGATAATTGTCCAAATGGCATTTCAAATGGAGCCCTGACGGCAACTGGACTCAATTTGGATTGTTATCTGCCGTTTAATAATTCCCGGTATCTGGATACTTTTGTGTATTCAAACGTTCAGATTGAAAATTGTCGTATCAATCATAACGGTATAGTTGGGCTTCATTGTCGAAATGTTGATAATCTTACTATCCAAAACAGTCAAATGAACAATACTTATTCAGAACAGGCTGGAGTTTTTGTAATAGTTTCTGGCTTAGCCATGATATCCTGCCGCAACTTTACCATGGTAGATTCTGAGATCAATTATACTAACAATGGCGTTTCTCAAGTGAATGTTGTTATTGTAGTAGCTACTCTACAGGCTGTCAATAGAAATGGCGTTTTTCGGGGTTGTCAATTTAATAGTTCAACAGCCGTGGGTACTCCTAACCCAACAATTTTTGGCGGGTTTTTCTGTGGAGGTCTTTTGTCAAGCCAACAAAAAAACATGCTATATGAAAATTGCCAATTCAATGATACAAAGACTGTCAATTGGCAAGTTAATAATGGATACCATTGTTCTGATGCTTTTCCAGCACCTGGAAATGGTAGTAATAAGTTTGTAAATTGCCAATTTAATGGCTATCAAAATGATGGCCCTAGTGAATTTATGGCAGGAATATGCTATAATGATATTGATAATTTGATTGTTGAAGATTGTCAATTCGCAAACTATAGAAATAATTATGGAAGTGTTGCTCCGGCTCAATATCCTAAGGGGAACACTTTTGGCATCTATTATCAAGGACATTCTGCTGATGCAGCCAACCTAGATGTTGAAAATATGGAATGTTGTAGAGTTAAGAATACGACTATTACAGATTTTCATGGAGATGGGCAAGTTGCGGGAATTATGTTCATTGATGTAACTGGTCCAGAATTTGTAAGTGACGTTAATCCTGAATTGACAAACGTGGTTCTTGAAAATAACGTTATTTCAAAAATGATTGGTACATCAACATTCCACAAAGTTGCAGGTATTATGAGTTTCGATTCATTTGAAGGCACACCAGGGGCCAAGCCTTTCCTTGTGAAAAACTTTGTGGTGGATGGCAATACAATTACAGATGTTATGAGAACCGTTGAAGGTGAAACGAGTAATGTCGCTGGTATTTATTTGGATTCGGTAACAAATCCAGTGGTTACGAATAATACTATTATTGCAACTACGAATGGTATTTTGTTTACGAACCATGAGGAGACTGGTTTGAAGGTAACCAATAATGGACTTGTTCAAAATAACAGGGTGAGCAATTGTTCAGTAGCAGGATATGTTGATACTACTGAAGATGGGACAACGAGTGCTTGGTTGCAAAATGTGTCGTATCTCAATCCAATGGCCTATGACATCATTGGATTAGACGCGATTCAAAATGGCTATGATGGAACCAATGTGTGGTGGAATATTAGACTTCCACAACTTCCACAAGAATAATTTTTCAATGACTCTATAGGTCACTATAGAGTATATGGAAAGTTAAAGAATGGTCCTGTTCCATGGGTACATCTATGGAATAGGACCATTTTGTTAGGTTTTCTGCGGAGATATTTTGTACATAAGCATTAACTCTGCTTCAATCGATCAATTAACATCCTTGAGATGTCGCTTTGTGGAGGCTTGAATCACTTTCAAGTTTTATCCTTTTTAGCTCTTATTGATCTCTAAAAGTGTATAGGTGGCATGATCTGCTTACTAGTGATATATGAAGGCTGGTTAATCTATAAGGTTCTGAGATTGCAACAAAAAGAGTTGATCTTACCGGGGCATAGAAAAACACTTTACCCTTGCATTTTTCATGTTGAATCTAATAGAATTAATGTATACATGTTGTACAAAGAGATCAAACGTTAGCATATATAGCAAGATGCTGCCGGATATATGCTTATTACGCTTTCACAAAAATAGCTTTGTGCTCTATGAAAGAACGGTTACCAGGGTGGTAGCTGAATACCTAACAAAGGGGGAGTTTTCTGATGAAAACAATGAAGCAAATATATGCAGCCATTGCATTATGTAGTGTATTGGCAACTAGTATGGCAACTCAAATCGTTGCAAAAAATGATGATAGTCGAGGTAATCACAGACCTAGCAAAAAATCAAAAAGATGTTGCAAACCTACGCTCATTACGCAGCGGATGGTTGATGAAGGTCTGGTGATAGATGGTCCAGGTGTATATGAGTTTTGCAGTAATATAGAGTATTCACCAGGCATAAGCTCCGATGCGATGAAGTTGCAAGATAAGCTCAAAAACGAACAGTATTTTGCAGAAATTGATCAATATGTAGCAGAGCATGGTTCAAATTTCAATGGTATTAGTTCATTTATTATGTCACAGATGAGCAACCAAGTATCGAGACCTAGTGCTGTCTCACAAACAAGAGCCATCACGATAGCATCAGATGATGTATATATTGATATGAAGAACTATACACTTGCGCAGGAGATTCATCTCCTGGGATTATCGGCTTTTGGTTAGAACCAGGGTTTGAGAATATCAGCATTGTTAATGGAACAGTTCGACAATTTGAAGGTGCAGGGATAGCTTCATTCATCGATCTTGCAGATATTTTTGTGGGGGATATCACAAACGTAGAAGGTGATGGAACCTTGGTAACATATACGTATGAGCCAGCAGCAGGAGCGCCAAGTCTTCAGCCTGGAGACATAGTAAATGTTACTGGTGTCGTCAATTCTCCTGCGAGGGATAATGGAGTCTATAACGGATACTCTTTGTCTGTTGTTTCAGTGATGGAAAACACATTCACCGTTGCGTCTCCTATTACGAATCCTTACGTTTCTGGTGGTCGGGTCGGGCTCAATGATCCAGAAAACCAAAAGACTCTCAAAAACCTCTTGTTTGAGAATCTCACTATTATAGACAATTGTCCAAATGGAATAATAAATGGAGCACTTGCAGCAACTGGTCTCTGTTTGGATTGTTATCTGCCGAATAGAGATGCCCAGTATCCGGATACTTTTGTGTATTCAAACGTTCAGATTGAAAATTGTCGTATCAATCATAATGGTATATCTGGGGTTCTGTGTGAAAATATTGATAATCTTACTATCCAAAACACTCAAATTAACAATACTTATTCAGAACAAGAGGTGGTGCCAATTTTTGGCTTAACGATGAGATATTGCCGCAACCTTACCGTATTAGATTCTGAGTGTAATTATACCATACTGCAATCGGCCATAAGCTGAGCATTTAGACTTTTTAAGTTTTCAATGCATAGTAATTCTGCTACACTAAAATACATGAAAAGAGTATGGTGTATAGACCCTCACAGCGGCGGTAAAAAAATACCACCGAGAATTTACGATCAAATTATCGCTCAAGCAGCAGCTCATGAGGCTAAGCAAGAATGGTACCCCCACTATAAACTTAAGCTTCGCTTTAAAGGGCAATTTTGTTATTTGGACGCCTATGAAGAGGGGCAAGCTCCTTTCCCTATAGGACGTTTAAGATATTTTGAAGATGACTGGATTTTGGGCTTTTTTGCGTATAGCAGCGAAACCTATAAGCCATGTGTGTTTGATAATGGCGATTGGTTTGGCTCTTTAGAAGACGCTATTGATATTTGCTCTATGTATCTATTATAAAGCAGCTCTATATTGGCTTTTTTTCAGGACCTGAAACTTATGCGTCAAAAGGGATTCTAACTCTTCTGTATATTTAGAATGCATACCTGCCAAAAAGGAACGAATTGCCTCTGTAAACTTTTTAAAATCAGAATAATATTTGGAACTAAGGCAATACTTTTTCACAAACTTCCATAGTCGTTCTATCAAATTTAAGTTTGGTGAGTAAGTTGGCAAGAATAACAGTTCGATACCATGTCCTTCAGCCTTCCTCATGACCAAGTCACATCGTTGGTATTTTGCATTATCTAAAACCACTGTTGTCGGTTTAACTGCTTTTGAAGCAATTAACTCAAGCAATTCACACACTTGAGTGGAAGTGATATAGGTACTATTGGCAACGCTGAGCAATTCATTAGTTACGGCATCTAATGCTCCTAATACATTAAATCGTTGTCGGCCACTTGAGGTTTTAACATAGAGGCGCTCCTGGCACCAAATGTAACCCAAAACTGAGCCTAAAACAAAGTGAGCAGCGTCAACGAAAAAGACTGAACAGTCTCCTTTTCTTGCTTTCTTTAATAGTGGCTTAAGCTCATCCTTAAGAAATTGCTTCTGCTGATCAATATTTGCTTTTGCAGGGAGACTGCCAACTTTGAGAAACTTAAATCCCAAGGCTTTGAGAAAATGACCCATTTGTGTTTTACCAATCTTAATTCCCGTTAGCTTGTTAATTTCAGCACATGCTTGTTTAATAGTAGATGGAGGATTCTTCTTTAAATATCGTTCGATCTTTTTTTGAATGCGCGATGGTATTAAAAGTGGCTGTGGTTGATAAAACTTGGTTTCCAATATGTAGTTAATGCCCCGAGCGATGTACCCTCTCAAGTATGTGCGAAGTGTATTTGCTGAGATATTTACGACTTCACAAATGCGCTTATGGGATAAATTCCGGCTTTTTAGTAGTAGGGTTAATGCCTTTTTGCGCACAAAGCGATGATGATGGCGAGTGTGAACACTTTGAAGTTCATTAATAGAATTTGTATCAAACGATATGCGAATCATGGGGTGCTCCTTTTTTTGCTAACGCACCCGCAATTATTACAAAATATTTCAATAAAATCAAATTCAATGAAAGCTCAGTTTATCGCCGATCGCAGTATAGTTTACGAAAACCCAATTTTTATGTGATGCTATATGGGCTTATTCAACTCAGCCGGGAATTGCCGGATAGCGGCAGGTTTCTAAAGAAGGGCAGAGATGGCTTAGTAAGCCTAAAAGAGATGTGCTGGGGCAGCTGCTATCAGTAAAAGCTAGGGGGGATTTTGAGGAGTTGTTTGCGGTGGTCCAGGGAATTAAGCCATTCTCTTTCTCTAAGCGTTTAGATTTCAAGCTTATCTCAGAGTGGTGTAACAAGAATATTTTTTGGTATAGCGTAGTGTTGTGTTAGCCAGCTCAATACCTTTTTATGGTTGGTGATGCTCTTAGGTGCAAGATGTATGAGTCCAAGGATATGTAGTGCGCTTTCTACCTGATAATCCTTTTTAAGGGCGTTGCGTCGGCGAGCGTCGCGGTCTTTAGGTGTGTCATGAAGTTTAGCTGTTTTCTTATGAGGGCTATAGAGCTTATGTAGTTTCTTTAGCTCGTCAGGTGCAGGGTAGCGCTGCTTGAGTGGTATGTCAGGGTTTACACCCCGTTTTTCAATAGGCTGATTGTCAGGCATAACATATATGCCAGTAGTGAGCTTCAATGCGCAGTCTGATCCAATGGGTTTGATATCTTGTATGGAGCCCTTACCAGTGGTACGAGTTCCTGCTACGACTACAAAGGGAGAGAGGGTACCAGCTTCTGCATAGTACTGGAGTGAGCGTGCAAGAATTTCAGCAGACGAGGCAGTATACTGATTAACTAAGATTACTATGGGCAGTTTAGGAGCGAGTGGTTTTGTGGTAGTACAATAGGTATGAACGGTTTTGTGGTGCTTATTTTTGATAGATACTATTGGTGTTCCTTGTGGGACAAAAAGGCTTGCGCAATCGACAGCAGCTTGCAAGGCGCCACCTGGGTTGTCACGTAGATCAAGGATGATTCCCTGTGTTGCTGAGGGGGCCTTCTTTAACGAAGTGGCAATTTCAGAAGCTACATTATGAGTAAATGCGGCAATATGGCAGTAAATTATGCGCTGATTAGGCAAATAGGCACAGTAGGACGAATGAGCTTCCATGCGATCTCGCTGAGGCATAAGAGTGAGTATCTTTTTGTCTCGGGCAATGGTGAGGGTTACCGGTTCAAATTGCTTAGATCCTCTGAGTTTTTTTATGTTTTCATCGATTGATTCAGACCCGATAGGTGTGCCATCGATACCAAGTATTTTGTCGTATCGCTTAATGCCGACTTTTTCTGCGGGACTGCCTGCTTGGACGCCTAAGATCATGAGAAAGTCTTCATCAGCTTTTTTGGGACCCAGTTCTATGCCTATACCATAATAATGTCCTGCTGTAGAAGCTATAAGTTCTTGATAGGCTGCAGGGTCAAGAAATCGGGTATAGTCATCAACTTCTCTGCTAATTGCCTCAGCGGCTTTTATAGTCGCTTTCTGTAGATCAAGCGGATAGTATGCATTGGTAGTGATAGTTTGCATTATCTCTGTCATGGTATCAGATACCGTTGAAGATAAGTTTGCATGTAACGAACCTACGAAGAATGAAAGCGCAATAAGATACTTCATGAATCTTCCTTTTTTGCCAGTATAGCCAACATGCTGCTTATAGAGGAAGAGTTTGAGGAAAACAATCTTTTAAGATGACTTGGTTGTTAAGATACATCGTTCAGGCAACATTAACGAATCTCTAGATTCTGCCTTCAGCCCAGGCATTCCTGAAGTCACCGTTTACAAATATGTTAGATCTTGTAAGATGGGTATAATAGTATCAATTCCATCAAACATATAAAGGATCATTTTTATGAATACTCTACGTATATCTTTAGTGTCATTAGCTCTTCTTTTAAGTGGCGCCCAAGCAAGTGGTGCTCCTGAGAATCAATTTTTCTCACTAGGAAAAGCGCTTGGGAATATATTGTGGTTGCAGCCACAGCCAGGAATAGAAGAATCACAATTCAAGGCCATACTGAACGTTGGGCAGAGCCTTTTATATCATGAACCCTCTGAACAGCAATTTAAAGAAGCCTTTCAGAAGGTGCGAATGATAGCTAAGGGGCTTAAAAAACGGGCGTCTGAGATTGAATTGGAGTTAATAAACGATTGTGATTGCTGTGGCTATTATGATGATCAGTCTTTTAAGATAGCAGCTACGTGTGCAAATCTTATCATTGATGCGGATACCATTGGACAGTTATGTAAGAATATTGGTATGCAAGTGAGGTTATTGGCACATATACCAATTGATTTGGACTTTGAAGTGCAAACGTTTAATGGTACCACTGATACAACTTCTGTCTTCTATGAATTTGGTAAGTCATATGTGCAAGACGTATTTGATGCTCTATGCACGTATCTGAAAACGGGCGATTACTCATCAGTATTTACGTTGAGAGCTCGATGGATGTCCTTTGTTTCCTTAGCGGAAAGCCGTACTCCTTTCATACCAAAAGAGGTGAAGTTTGCAGAAGTTTTCAATATCTTGGCCGGTATTCGTGATGGTATGCATGAATATGATCTTACCCATAACCTTGATGGTCTTTCACCTTCTAAAGTGATCCTAGTTCAGCTCATCACTACCTTGCTTACAGAGGGTGTGCAGCAGGCTGAATCAATCTTGAAGGGAAATAGAAAAATTGAGTTTGATAAGTTTGCTGATGCATTCATTGCATGTGGTAATGGGCTTGATGCTCTAGGCTAAGCCCTACAAAAAACCGTGCCGCTCAGAGAGTATCTGGGCGGCTTTTTTATGGCTTGGCAAAATGAGCTATTTACGCTATGCTACTTGTTGGTAATACTCTACAGGAATGCTATGTCTGCATTAAAGCAAACAGCCTTACGTTTAGCACTAGGGCTTGAACTTATTTTTATTACGATAGTCTACCTCGGTGGCAGCGGCGGTATAGTCGCTGTGAGGTATGCTCACGCTATTAATAGTGACCTGACAGCTGAGATTGCAATATTAGAGCGAGAAATTAATCAGCTTGATAAGGAGCTTGAAGAACGCAGAGAGAATCCATTTTATCAAGAAAGTATTGCACGAAAAGAACTACAAATGGCTTACAAAAACGAAACAGTCTATTTATTACCGGAGAGTTGATATGTTTACCTTACCCCCATTGCCGTATAACTTTGATGCATTAGAACCGTATATTGATGCCCGTACCATGGAGATTCATTATACGAAGCATCATCAAGCGTATGTTAATAACCTTAATAAGGCAGTAGAAAAGTATCCTGAGTTGCAAAAGAAAACCGTTGTTGAACTGATCACGCATCTGGATGCCTTGCCAGAGGATGTGAGAACCGCTATTAAAAATAATGGTGGTGGCCACTACAATCACTCATTGTTTTGGCCATGGATGGCTAAAGGTGCAGGCGTACCTAAGGGCAAAGTGGTTGATGAGATCGCCAAGAAGTTTGGTAGCTATGAGGCGTTTAAGGAAGCATTTACCGCTGCTGCTAAAACACAATTTGGGAGTGGCTGGGCTTGGCTCGTACTTAATCCGGCAGGCGATTTAGAAGTGCAACAATCTCATGATCAAGATAGTCCTCTTACGAAAGGCTATACACCGATTTTAGGTATAGATGTGTGGGAACATGCCTATTATTTAAAGTATCAGAACCGTCGCGTAGATTATATTGCTGCGTGGTGGGAAGTAGTTAACTGGGAACGAGTTGAAGATCTTTATCGTAACTATGTAGGATAACTATGAACAGAACAATATTTCTTTCGCTCGCAGTTATTGTCTTAAGTAGCTTAGTGGTAGCGGCTGCCTATTTTTATAGAACTTCACCTGGTGGCGGTGAAGCAAAGGAATATACCTTGCTTCCATTGCCTTATGCCTTTAATGCCCTTGAGCCTTATATTGATGAAGAGACGATGCGTATTCATTATACAAAACATCATGCGGCATATCTACGTAAGCTTAATGCAACGCTCATGCAGAATCCAAAGATAGCTGGGCATTCATTAGACTATTTGTTAACTCATTTAGATGAGCTCCCTCCCCAAGTTCGTAAAAGTATAAAAAATAATGGTGGCGGCTATTTAAATCATACATTCTTCTGGTTAGTAATGACACCTGAAACCAGTAAGCGGCAGCTCACGGGCGCGATAAAAGAAGCAATAGAAAAACAATTTGGGTCCTTTGATGCTTTTAAAAAAGAGTTTAATACCGCAGCACAGGGTGTCTTTGGTAGCGGTTGGGCTTGGTTAGTTTCAGATGAAAAAGGAACCTTAAGCATTCTTGCTACCGCTAATCAAGATAGTCCGATTACGTTAGGGTTGAATCCAATTCTTGGACTTGATGTATGGGAGCATGCATACTATCTTAAGTATCATAACAGAAGAGACGAATATAATGATGCTTGGTGGCAGGTCGTAAACTGGCATCAAGTAGAGAAAAACTATCAACACGTTTTAGCACGGGCAGGACGCCATGGCAACACATGAAGAAGCATTACATACCTTAGAGGGTGAATTAGCTGAGGAATCGGCTGAGCATATACTTCGCGTTGAAAAGCTCCAAAAGCTACGGGATGCGGGTATAGAACCGTATCCTGATGGTAAGCCGGTGACCGCTCAGTGTGCTGACGTAATTGAGCAGTACCAAGAGGGTAAGGAGTATGAGCTTGCAGGGCGATTAATGACCCGTCGAGGCCATGGTAAAACGCTCTTTGCACATATTCAAGACAGTTCAGGTCGTCTGCAAATTTATCTACGGAAAGATGAACTGGGCGACAAAGCATTTGATATCTTTGAGCATCTTATAGATATTGGTGATATCATTTGGGTACAAGGAACCTCATTTACCACTAAGATGGGTGAAATAACCCTTAAGGTATCATCATATACCTTGCTTGCAAAGTGCTTGTATCCGCTTCCTGAAAAGTTTCATGGTCTGCAGGATATTGAGATTAAGTACCGACAACGGTACCTAGATCTTATGACGAATGATGAAACCAGGGAACGTTTTATTAAGCGAAGTGAAATTGTGAAAGGGTTACGGCATTATCTTGAAGACCACGGGTATCTTGAAGTAGAGACACCGATGCTTCATCCGATAGCAGGTGGTGCTGCCGCAAAGCCCTTTATTACTCATCATAACGCCCTCCATTCTGATTTTTATTTACGTATTGCGCCAGAGTTATATTTAAAACGGCTTGTTATTGGTGGACTTGATCGGGTCTTTGAGATAAATAGAAACTTTAGAAATGAGGGCATCTCAACACGCCATAATCCAGAGTTTACTATGCTTGAGTTCTATACAGCGTATAAGGATTTTCATTATGCCATGGATTTTGTAGAAGATATGATTCGCACTGTTGCTCAACAAATAAATAACAATTTGCAGTTGCCCTATGGTGAGCATATCATCGACTTTGAAAAGCCCTTTGAGCGTATTGCTATGGAAGATGCAGTGGTCAAGTATACTGATTGTACAAAGGATGATCTTTCTCAATCCTCTCTAGATAGCACGCTGAAGACACATGGCATTTCGGTTAAACCAGGCGCATCTCATGCACAAAAGGTGTATGCTCTTTTTGAAGAGTTAGTAGAGAGTAAGCTTATTCAACCGACTTTTGTCATAGGGTTTCCTATTGAGGTATCTCCCTTAACTAAAAAAGACGCCGCTAATCCCGCAATAGCACCTCGCTATGAACTCTTTGTTGGTGGTATTGAGTTAGCAAATAGTTTTAATGAGCTGAATGATCCCTTTGACCAGGCTGAGCGTTTTCAAGACCAATTGACGGCCTTTGATGAAGGCGATGAAGAGGCTCATCAGTTTGATGCAGATTACATTAGAGCTCTTGAGTATGCCTTACCCCCAACGGTTGGCGTTGGTATAGGTATTGATAGATTGGTGATGCTCTTAACTGATACTCCTTCAATTAAGGAAGTAATTCTATTTCCGACCTTGAAGAAAAAATAGGTATTGCTTTGAAGCTAAGGACCGGGCTCATGGCCCGGTTTTCGTTAGGTCGTGATTTTTTCAAGCAAGGCTGGCGGTGCGTTTTCTTTCAGCTGTTTTACTTGGGCAGGACTGAGTTTCTGTAGAATTTGTTGTACTACTTCTTTATCTACTGCGTCATTAAGTTGGCGGGCTGCTAGTATAACAGGGTTATTGAGTTTTTGTTGTACCTCTGGCTGCGGCCAGAGATTACGTAACTCTTTGAGGTCTTCTGATGAAAGATGAGTCGTGATAGCAATAAGTTGTTGGATATCGTCGGTGCTCATTATAGCAAAGGCTGCATCAATAAGAGTGTTAGCTTTTTCTACATGATATCTCACCAAATAAGGAGCGCTGTGCAATAAGTCATAGCGTTGTTCAGCTGGCAGATTACTAATCATATCAATCGTCTCAGGAAGATTTTTTCCTACAAGTGACTTGATGAGCGCTCTTTGTGCAAGAATGTTTAAAGAAGGTGATCCTTTTTGAGGTTCAAATATGAGGCCTTGCCAATCATCTGTTTGGTGAAGGTATGGCAAGTTGTACTGTTGCTCCGAGCCGAGCATATTGTTAGAAAGGTTAAGTTCTTGCAGCTCAGGCAGGTATATAAAGGAATCTGGAGGGAATGTCTCAATTTTATTATCATCTAGATGAATAATCTTAAGGTGAGGATTCTGTAAAAAAAGGTGAGGAGGAAGTTTCGTAAGTTTATTCTCACCTAGGTAGACCTCCTCTAAGTTTGGCAGATCCAAAAAGGCCAGAGGACTTAGTTGTTGAATATTATTGTGGGTAACATTAATTATGCGTAGTTCTGGATACGTGCTGAGGTCTGGTAACTCGGATAACTTGTTTCGCACAACGGATAGTTCCCTGAGGATTGCTCCTTGTTCGCCAAATAATCGTGGCACTGAGGTAAGGAGGTTTGCGCGAAGCTGCAACCAGGATATCTGATCCCTAAAGGTACGGAGTCCATCTTTTGGAAGCTCAGAAAGGTAATTATTGCTTAGATTGAGAACGTTAAACTCTAACCCTGAAAGCGCTGAAATGCCGTCTATACTGGTAAGGCCTCTTTCAGAAAGGTCGAGCAATATCTCTCCATAATCGTATACAAGGCTTTCAATGGATATGCCTTTCATTTGTAAATCGGCAAGAAGTTGTGCTACTGAATAGTAATAGTCTTTAAGATGGGCCTGTATTGCTGGGTGATCCGTATATGTTCTGTTCTTTTTAAACTGGTCAATAATGCTTTCTGGTAGGTCTGGCAAGGGGTTATTTTCGAGGAATACTTTCTTCAGGTCATGATTAGAACTAAAAGTAGCTGGATCTAACTCTACGAGACTATTGTGACCGAGATATACCGTTTGCAGTGATCTTAAGGGAGAAAATACATGCTTTGGAAGCTTTGTTAATGTATTGTGTGACAGGTAAAGCACTTTGAGACTGGGCAACCCATCAAATGCTCCCGGTTCTATTCTTTCAAGTTGATTACTATTAAGAAAAAGTGCTTCAAGGTTTTCTTGTTCATTAAAGACATGGGCTGGAAGAACTGCTAGGTGATTATGATGCAGTTCTAGCCGTTTCAGCCTTCTAAGCCCCCTAAACGCTTCTTTGTCGATACTTTCAATCTGTGTTTCTGACAATATTAGTTCTTCAAGATGCTCAAGTGGTTCAAACGTACCAGCGGTAAGACTTTTTATCGGTGTAGCAATAATTGCAAGGCGCTTCAGGTTAGGGAGGCCTCTAAAAGCCTCTGGGTCTATTGTTTCGAAGTCGGCCATTTGAATTTCTAATTCTTCAAGATGCTCAAGTGGTTCAAACGTACCAGCGGTAAGACTTTTTATTGGTGTAGCAAAAATAGCAAGGCGCTTCAGGTTAGGGAGGCCTTCAAAAGCCTCTGGGTCTATTGTTTCGAAGTCGGCCATTTGAATTTCTAATTCTTCAAGATGCTCAAATGCTTCAAATATACCTGGTGGTAGTTCTTTTATTGGATTATTTACGAAAGAGAGTCTTGTTATTTCATGAGCTTGTGCAAGGATTTCTAGTCCTTCAAGAGAGGTGAGTCCATTACCGGAAAATAGGAGAGAGCCATCATCTACTATGACCTCATTACCTTCTTCTAAAAAGTCTTTTACGGAATATTCAGGTGAAACGACCTCCATACCATAGGTATAACCGATACTTAGCAGCGCAATCGTAATATGTAGCTGTACTTTGTTCATATAAAGATCCTTTAAAGCCAGTTGGCAATCTACTTGCCATACTCTAATTGTAACAAATTTACATAAATTTGGTCAATGGTTTTTTCTGTTTGAATATTCGGTTAAAGACCTCCCAAAAAAATCGGTCGTGCTCAAAGAGCTAAGATGCGCCATTATTCCCTTATTTGAATATGTCGACTACTGAAAAATAAGAGGTGTGCAGGTTCTGTGAGCAGTTAGACGGCAGGTTTATTGATTATGAGTTGACATGCATTTACCGCATCATCTATGGTCATATCGCTCGTATCAATGACATGAGCTCCTGTAGGTATACGTAATGGTGCCACATTTCGTTGTTCATCTCGTGTATCTCGCTCGTTGACCATGGCAATACTGTCTTCAAGAGTGTAGTTGTTGCGTCGTATTAGCTGATAAGCTTGCCAGCGCTTTGCTCGTTCTTCAAGGCTCGCCGTAATATAAAACTTATAGTCAGCATGCGGAAATACTACCGTACCGGTGTCTCTTCCTTCAGCAACGACATTATGTTCTTTTGCTACCTGTCGCTGATAGACTAGAAGGGCTTCTCGTACCTCTTTTTGGGTTGCTACTTGTGAAGCAAGCTGATCCATCTCAGGGGTTTTTAGTAATGGGGTGATATTATGATCCTTATACAGAATCTGTGCACCATTATCTTTCGTATAGGTATAGGTCAATGCAGAAAGATTTAATGTTTGGTTCTTTATGTAGAGCAAATACGCAACTGCTCGAAACAGTAACCCTGTATTGAGGTACAGGTAGCCTCGTTTTTTGGCAAGGAGCTCGGCAATAGTAGATTTACCTGAAGCGACAGGGCCGTCGATGGTGATTATCATAGGGCTATATCCAATCCATGGAGTTCAACTGAGACTCTTCCATTAAAGTGATTTTCGGTGGCTTTTACTGCTAACGAAAACGATTCATCATCAAGAGTTGAGAGTGTTTCATATATATCAGGACGATTAAAGAAGATGACCGGTTTTATAGTCCCTTCACTAAAGACCATGCATTTGGTATGAGCATCTTTTAACAATCGAGGTGGCTCTACCAAGGTAACGCTTTTAACGTAGAAGGTTGGTTCATGATTGCTATTACCAAAGGGTTCAAGGTGGGCCATATCAGCCATAAGTTTTTTGTTCACTTCAGTAAGAGTAATTTCAGCATCAAGGGCAAGAACTGCCTTTGGTAAGAACACCGGTACTTTTTCTCTAAAGGTTTTTTCTAGTCGCTTTTTAAGCTCAGGTACAGCTTGTACGGGTAATGACAAGCCAGCAGCTTGAGCATGACCACCAAATGTAGTAAGAAGATCTTTATGCTCAGCTAATGCTTCAAAAATGTTAAACCCTGGTACTGAGCGACAGGATCCTTTAGCTTCAGACTTGCTGTTAACGGTCAATAAAATAGCTGGTCTATTGTAGGCGCCCACGAGTCGTGAGGCGACAAGGCCAATTACCCCAGGTTGCCAATTGGTTGAGGTCGACATGATGATACGTTCGCTATCAAGGTCAATTTTTTTTGCATCAATATCAGCTTGGACATCCTTAAGCACGCTCTGTTCAATCTTTTTTCGAGCTTCATTGAGTTCTTTGAGCACTTTACCAATGCGCGTAACTCTGCTTTCATCTTGGGCAATAAGGAATGCTACCCCATCTCGGGCATCTTCTAGTCTACCCAATGCATTGAGTTGTGGCGCCATCGAAAACCCAATGTCAGTCGATGAGATTGCCGGCTTTGAAAAGCGCGCATTGCTTTTGAGTGTTTTGACTGCAAGGCTTTCATGGGTGTTAACTTGCTGGAGACCATGCCGTACCCAAAATCTATTTTCTCCGGTAAGGGGAACCACATCAGCGATGGTGCCAAGAAGAAGAAGCTCATATACCTTTGGCGGTAACTTTTTATCAAGCCGTTCATACAAGAGCGTGAGAATCTTAAAGATTACGCCCACCCCTGCAAACTTTTTAAAGGGATAGGGACAGGTTGATTGATGAGGGTTAATGATTGCAAGTGCTTCAGGAAGTTCCTCATGAGGCTTATGGTGATCAGTAATAATTAGATCAAGTCCCAACTTTTTTGCTTCCTGTGCTGCATCAAATGCCGTAATACCGTTATCAACGGTTACGAGTACCTTGTAGTTATTACGAGCAGCCCGTTCTACCGTCTTAACTGAAAGGCCATAGCCATCTCGTACACGGTTTGGCAAAAAATAGTTTACCTGGGCACCAAGTGGTAGTAAGCACGTCATCATCATGGCAGAGGATGTAATGCCATCAACGTCATAATCACCACAGATGAGAATTTTTTCTTTATGGTGTAGAGCCTGTACAAGTCTATCGACCGCTATTTCTGCGTCTTTTAATAAACTGGGATGGGCGACACTTTGTTCAAACGTGCTAAACAGAAATGCATCAATTGATTCCTTATCTGTCATACCTCTATGATAGAGTGTATGCATAACCGGTACCGAGAGGTTGTAAGATAACGAAAGATCTAGAACTGCCTGACTGGTAGGATCAGGCAGTTTCCAGATATATTTAGCCCCGTCACGTGTTTCAGAATGTTCCATGGGGTATTCCTTAGTGAGGCGAGGAAGTTAGTAGTTATTTGTTATTCATAACCTCAACAATTTCTTGCTCATACAAGACTTCTTTATCTTCTTCACCGTGAGCAGGAGTTGCTGTCGTGGTGGTAGTCTCTGTGGTAGTTACATATCTCTTGCGACAGCAGCCATTATTTTTGCTGCATGCTGGTAGAGCAAGTAGTACACTACACAATGCAAGGAGTGATAAATAGTTCATGAGTTGCTCCTTAGGTATTAAAAATAAGCATATAGGACAGTTTAGCGAAAAATAAGGGTATCGTCTACCTCATTAAGCTCCTTTTGAGATAACTCTTGCTCTCGTTACAGGGAACATGCTATCATTGAAGGCAGCATGAACAAAAAAAGGAACACCATGAAAAAGATATTCGTTCTTCTTGGGCTTATACAGCCCCTTTATAGCACCACTATCTATGTGCCGCGAGATATACCTACCCTTGAAGAAGCATTAGCTAATGATGAGGTGTCAACCGTTATTCTTGAAGAACCAGGTACTCATACCTTAGGTAAGCAGAACTATGCATCGATAAGAGTTGAAGCACCTACTACGAGCCATACTGGTATCTATTATGGTCAGTTGATAGGGACCTTTCAGGAAGGTTCTCAAATAACTGGCCGTGGACCTTATAGCCTGGTAACTTCCGGTTCTACCGTATCAGTTGAAGGAACTACCCTTGAGGTTATGGGGCAGGGAATGTTTACGGGACGAGCCCCCGAATTTTCTGAAGTGATTCCCGGTGTTGATCGTGTATATGTGATAAAGCGTGATAGCATAACAATGTGCGACATACTTCATGCTGAAGGAAATAGTTTAACGCTTTCAGAGCCAGTTGCCTTTGAACCGGGAGAAGGCTTTACCATAGCACCCCGCGTTTCACTAAGATGTGATGAGGGAGTAACCTTCACGGGAAGCAGTTCATGTAAGGGAATTTCTTTTGAAGGAACTGGTCATGCCATTTTTGAACAGGGAGTACTTGAGCAGTGTTTGAGTATCTGGCATATTGCTGCCGATGATCTTTCTGAAGCTCAGGTTGTTCATCTTGGAGGACTTGAGGTAACTCATTCCTATCTTGGTCACTATCAAACTTTTATAAAAAAAGGCATAGAAATCTATGCAAATAATTATGGCCAAAGTCATAACAGTTGTTTTATTTGGTGTGAAAAAGGTATCAATGCGGGTACCTATGCCCATCTTATTATGAATCAAGCAGAGTTTTATGGTTGTGCTACCTCCATCTGGGCAGATGGAGGATCCCATGTGGCAGCCCCAAAAAGTTGGCTTCGATCTGGTAACCTAGCAGTTCGTTTGTCTGCTAATGCTTCATGTATGATCAGCGATGCGATTACCATTTCTGATATGAATAAGGGTTTTCGAGTGTTGTTTAATTCGCAGTTTCATGCAACTGAGCTATCTATGGATAACGTATCTACTCATGCTCAGGTTGATGAGCATCTGTTAACAGAACTCATTCCCCCGATTCAACCTGGTGTTCGCACGTTAGATCCTGATGGCTACGGTTCTTACCATTCTGGAATAAGCTATAATTATTTACGTACTACTAGCTACTTTTCTGGTGCGATGACGCGAGAAGTGATGCCAGCAAAGACATCTGATGATACCTTTGTACGATCAAGTGGCACCTTTTTGGATGATTTTCCCAGTGAGAATCTTACAAAGCCTTTTGTAGCTAAGAGCAGTACAAAGCCTCTCCAAAAAAGAACGGTGAAACATACAAGACAAGCTAAAAGCTGTCGTGGATCTCGTAACTGTGCAACAGGCTGCTCATGTATAAAACGTGATTGTTGTCAAATGTCTTGCGATTGCCATATGCCTAAGCTTAAGCCTGGGCCATGTACCGGTCATATCTATGTTGCAAATGCTGTTGCTTATGAGCAAACAATGCCTATTATTAAAGCAGTACTCATTGACCAGGAAGAGACTAAATCACTGCTGATTCCCTACGGTGCCGTTGAGCATCTAGGACCATTAGAAGGATGGTCAGAAGATGCATACCTTATGATCGGCAAGACTAAGATTTCCTACGGGAAGTTACTTAAAGAGCTTGATAAGTTAGATCCTTCGAGAAAAAATGACCTCATCGTCACCTTGAGTCGGCACCCTGAGACGCAGCGAAGAGAGATCTTCTATAGCCTAAAAGGCTCTCATTAAAATCAAAAAGCTTTTTGAAGAGCAGTTGGCGCTTGCTGCAATGTGCGATCGGATTAAGCACTATAGAGCATATTTTTCTGGTAAGTCTTAGATGCTCTGTTAGGCATCATTTCTTTTTGCTCAATAACCATTGGGCAAGTCGTATATACCATGTACGCTTGATCGAATCAATATAGGCTCTCTTTGAAGTTTGCCAAATGATATCAGCATACGTAGGGTAGGGATGTATTACTGGGTAGAAAGAGGCGAGCGTATGCTTATAGTATTTACCTAATTGAATTTCTCCAATCATATCCCCGGCTCGTGCACCAAAGATATGAGCACCAAGAATGTAGCCCTTTTTATCTAAAATAAATTTAGCCATACCATGCGTTCTTCCATCTGTTCGTGGCCTATCAATGTTCTTAAATTCGCTGCGATAGATCTGTATCGTGTCACCATAGTATTCCCGCGCTTGCTTTTCAGTCATGCCAGCTGTTGCTAACTCAGGATCGGTAAAAGTAACCCAACAGGCCTGAGAATAATCAACCTTCTTTTTAAAGAAAGGAATAAGTGCATTGCGGGTTGCTATTGTCGCTTGATATTCTGCCATATGACTAAACATATACGGACCAACGATATCACCAGCAGCATAGACATTCTTAGCAGTTGTTTGGAGAGTAGTGTTTACGGTAATACCTTTCTTAGTATACGCAATACCAGCATTATTAAGCATAAGATCTTCATAGTTTGGCACTCTGCCAACAGCAACAAGAAGTTGCTCAGCAGAAAAGGTTACTCGTTGGTTTTGCTCATTATTACATTCAAGAGTTATGCCTTCTTTAGTAGTAGATGCTTTTACTACCACATGACCAGTTTTTAGCTGAACACCGCAATCGCGGAGTGTTTGCTCAACAAGAGGTACCATTTCAGCATCCTCCTTTTGCAATATGTGGGAAGACCTCTCAATCAGTGTAACCGTAGTCCCGAGTTTAGATAAGCTATGAGCAAATTCTGTGCCAATCGGGCCGCCTCCAATGATAAGCAATGATCGGGGCAGCTTTTTTTGTGAAAAAAAGTTTTTACTGGTGAGATAAGGTACCGTATCAAGGCCCTCGATGGGAGGTATAAAAGGTCGTGCTCCTGCGCCGATTATTATCGAGTCGGCAGTAAGCTCCTTGCTATTTACCAGTAGGGTATGTGCATCTTTAAATGAGGCAGCTCCTTTAATTACGGTGATTCCTTCCTGTTCTAATATTTCTGGCGTATGACCCGCATAAATCTCATTAATCACCTGATGTACATGGTCCATGATACGTTCGGTATTAAGGCATGATATATCAATATGGCATGCAAACTTAGTCATCTCTTGCGCGTAATAGACATAATTTGCTGTCGCAATTAGGGTCTTTGTCGGAACGCAGCCAGTGAGGGTGCAATCGCCCCCAAGTCGCTCTTTTTCAATAAGGGCTACTTTTTTGCCAAGACCGGCAGCAAGCTTTGCGCTTACGAGGCCGACAGGGCCGCCGCCGATGACGATACAATCATAGTCATATCTTCTCATCACTGCTCTCCTTAATGCAATCTTCACATTTTTCTTGCACGACTAAATGTCCTCCCATGATATGGCGAAGAAGTGCTATCAGTTTTGTACGATAATCGCCGCCAGTTTTTTGAGACCATACTCGTACCGCAAGTGATTCTTTTATAACAGGGACCGGAAGATCATGCCTTTCTGCTTCTTCAACCGTCCATCTGCCGGTGCCGCTTTCTCCTACAACTCCTTTAATAGTATCAAGATGTTGATCATGAACAAGAATATCATGCGTAAGCTGAAGTATCCACGAGCGAATAATACTGCCAGATTCCCATATCTTACTAATAGCAGCAAGATCAAGATCTTCGTAGGTTCCTTCATGCAAGAGCTGGAACCCTTCGGCATAGGCTTCGAACATGGCATATTCGATGCCATTATGAATCATTTTTGCATAATGCCCCGCACCAGATGGTCCTACATGGCCATAAGATGAAGCTTCGGCAGCGAGAAGTTGAAAAACGAGCTCAGCTCGTTCAAATGTTTCTTTTTTGCCACCAATAGTCATGCTGAAACCGTGTTGAGCGCCCCAAAGACCACCAGAAGTTCCACAATCTAAAAACTCAAGGTTGCGTTCTGCAAGGTCATGAGCACGACGTATAGTATCTTTATAAAAGCTATTGCCACCATCGATGATAATGGCGCCAGGTTCAGTGCAAGCACATAAATTAGTAAGCACCGTGTCAAGGTGCCGCTGGGGTACCATGACCCACATGATATCAGTGCGAGCACTCAAGTCGGTGATACTTTTAGCCAGCATGAATCCTTTATTTTTATACTCTTGCATAACTGCGGGATTTATATCATAAACCACCAATTCACAGGCTACTTCCTGTAGTTTGTGAGCAATGGGACCACCCATTTTACCAAGACCTATCACGCCAACTCTCATAGTTTCGCTCCTTTTTTATGAGCTTACTCTATTTAGATCAATTTTTTGAAGAGTTTTGTGTGTAGTACGAAATTGTCTGGAAGGTCTTTACATAAGACTATTTTGTTATGTTCTCTTTTTTAGAAGTTACCCTCAATAGACATGCTTGAGTAGCCCTTGGCTTGCTTGTATGCTCTGTAAAAATGTACTACACGAAAGTTTCTTGAGGAAATAGAAACTCTATACCGGTTAAATATATTGAGGAAAGTCTGGTTTCATCATTATGGAACTTACTACGGAAGAATGTGAAAGACTATAGTAACTTGAGATCTTCCTGAAGGAAAGTCTCGTTATAAGGAGGTCGGGGAATTCAGGTGCGTTAGCTAGGAGTTACCTAAAACAGTATCAGCATGTTATGTTTAACAATGCAGCACTATTAATCATAGCTGGTTGTATTATATATCTCATGATGGTTTATTTCATAACCGGAAAACTATCGGCTTTTAAGCCGTAGATGAACGGTTATCCTTTGTTTGAATAGAGCGTTGTCGTAAGACACGCGAAATGAGAAGCTGTAAGCACAAAGAAGTCATGGTATAGAGAATACTATTGCAAGACTTCTGTTTGCTCATAAGATTTTTAATTAAAAAATTTTACATCTTACAAAATATTTGTTACTATTTCTGCACTATGAGAGAAAGATTAACAAAAAGCTACAAGTATTGCCTGAATCCTACCAATAAGCAACAGAAGCTATTAGCTCAGTTTTCAGGATGCTCTCGTTTTGTTTACAATTACGGATTATCAATAGTAAAGATAGCTGTTAATTAAAAGAAAGCTATTCCTACGTATGAAGAGATAGCAAATCTTCTTCCATTGCTTAAAGTAGCTGAAGGAACGAAGTTTTTAGCAGATGCTCCAGCCCAATGCTTACAGCAAGCACTGAAGGATATATTTCTCGCTGTAACCTCTTTTTTAAAAAACAAGAAATCAGACAGAAAAGTAGGAATGCCTCACTTTAGAAAAAGAGGAAGAAACGACACTATGAGGTATCCTCAGCATATACGATGTGAAAACAACAGAGTATGGCTTCCTAAAATTGGCTGGGTAAAATATCGCAATTCAAGAGCTATACCTGGCAAGATAAAACAAGCAATTGTATATAAAAGAGGTAAGCGATGGCACATATCAATTGTCTTTGAAGAACAGGT
This sequence comes from uncultured bacterium, assembly GCA_963711045.1. Lineage (GTDB taxonomy): Bacteria > Babelota > Babeliae > Babelales > Babelaceae > PRDV01. Next base: position 53,387 of record CAVQCM010000003.1, read on the forward strand.
TGATATTGTGAAGGTCCCTATAAGAGAAGAAGAAGCTCTTGGTGTTGATGTAGGTATCAAGGTATTTGCAGCGCTTTCAACTGGTGAAAAGGTTGATAATCCTGCCTATCTTCATCAACTTCTCAAGAGACTGCGCTATCTCTATAGGGCTCTATCCCGAAAGAAAAAGTTTAGTAATAACTGGAAGAAGTGTGTTGCTCAGATACAGCAATTACATAGCCGCATCAAGAACTTGAGGAATGATTTTTTACATAAATTATCCACAAAATTAGCCAAGAACCACGGTGTTTTGTGTGTAGAAGATCTCTATATCAAGGGCATGATTAAAAACAAGAAGCTCTCACGAGCTATAGCGGATGCTGGCTGGGGAACATTCCTTCAATTCTTACGTTATAAATGCGCTTGGAAAGGTAAACACTTTGTCAAAATAGATAGATGGTTTGCCTCAAGTCAACTGTGTTCTACCTGTGGCAATAAGCTAGATATGCCTCTACAAAAAAGAGTGTATCATTGTGAAGAATGCGAACTAGTAGAAGACAGAGATGTTAATGCAGCGAAAAACATAAGGGCGGCGGGGCTCTCCGTTCTAAAAGCTTGTGGAGAGATTGCCGTTGGGCAGCTCTGAGAAGCAAGAATCGCCGGCTTTTAAGCCGGTGAGGGTCAATGTATTTCTCCAGCTTGAAGGATTTCTATATGTTTGTGCTCCATATAAAAAATTATATGGAGCACAAAATTTCTTTTTACCATTTTTTTGTGCTCCATATAATTTTTAGAATCTTCACTTTTTCAGAATAGTTGAGCATTTTAATCTTTCGAGTGTGCGAATATGCTATCCCTAAAGCCATTTGCAAAAATATTCTGAATAGGGCTTTCTATGCTGCATTTTATGTTAGTCAATTCCTTGATTTATCCTTCTTATAGAGTGTTTTGTTATAATTATTTTTTTGTGCTCCGTATAAAATTTTATCTGAAGCACAAACTATTGAGCTATTGTTTTTTTGTGCTTCATATGATATTTTATTTGAAGCATAAATATTTTTGAAAGGAGTTTTATGATTATCGGAAGAAAAGATGAGTTAAAAATATTTAAAGAGGCCTACGAATCAAAGACTGCTGAATTAATTGCTTTATATGGAAGAAGGAGGGTTGGTAAGACCTTTTTAGTAACGAAATACTTTGGAGAAAAAGAAGACTGCCTATACTTTAGTGTTACTGGTATGAAAGAGGGGAAATTGCGTCAGCAACTGGAAAATTTTGTTAATCGTATTGCCATTGCTTTTTATCATACCGGGATGTCTTTAGCTCTTCCCAAAAATTGGTTTGCTGCTTTAGAAGTGCTTGCGCAAGAAATAGCACTGTCACAGAAGAAAAAAATTGTCCTTTTTTTTGATGAATTTCCCTGGATGGTGACGCCCAGGTCTGAGCTTCTCATGGCATTCGAATATTTTTGGAATGAATATGCATCGAAAGATGCTCGAGTAAAATTAATCATTTGTGGTTCATCTGCATCTTGGATGTTAAAGCATGTTGTGAATAATCGTGGCGCACTTTATAATAGAGTTGATTATAGAATTGGCCTTGAACCGTTTACGTTAGGGGAGGCAAAAGAATACTTGACTCATCGGAAAGTCAAGCTTAATGAAAAGCAAATTGCTCATCTCTATATGGTCCTTGGTGGTATTCCTTTTTATCTAAAGCAAGTGAAAAAGGGCATGTCGGCTATCCAGACAATAGCTGCGTTAGCATTCTCTCGGAATAGCTTTTTGCTAGATGAGTTTAATAATCTTTTTGGAACGCTCTTTAATGATGAACATGGGCATGCAGTGTTAGCACGGATTATCGCACAGCATAGATTTGGTATAGCACAAGAAGTTTTGTTGAAAATAGCACAGTCTCATGGTATTTCAAAAGGTGGGACAGCAACCAAGTGGTTAAAAAATCTTTCAGACGCAGGTTTTATTCAGCGTTATCGACCATATCATGCAACGAAAGGGTACTACTACAAGATGATTGACGAATATAGCTTGTTTTACTTTAAATGGATTGAACCAATAAAAGGTACCCTGGAAGAGAGGAGCATGAGAAAGGAATATTGGGAAGCTCAGCAAGTCTCTCCAGCATGGCATAGTTGGGCTGGCTATGCATTTGAGTCTATCTGTCACAAGCATACCTCGCAGATTATGGATGTATTTAATTTGAGCCCTGCATCCCTTCCTGCAACATGGCGATATGTTCCCGCAAGGGGTTCCAAAGAAGTTGGTGTGCAGATTGATTTGTTGTTTGATAGGCCAGATGATACTATTACGATTTGTGAAATTAAATATACAAAAACCCCATATATAATAGATAAAGCATATGCGCAAGATCTTGAGAATAAATGCTATGTTTTTAAAGAGCAAACAAAAACAAAAAAAAATATTGATATTTGTTTTGTTTCGGCAAATGGTCTCAAAGAAAATCTCTATTCTGAAAAACTAATAACTGCCACGTGTACACTCAGCGATCTCTTTGCTGCCTAAGTGAGAGTAATAATCTCTTAAGATTCTTCTTTTTCTAGTGAAGGAATTGCCATAGTGGCACCGGAGTCCCATAGAATGCCATACTTCTTGCTAAATGAATAAGCTTCTTGTGGGCCTGAAGTTCCTGCTTTATATGAATACAGAGGTAATGCGAGATTTTGAATGTGAGCAATAACGTCCCACGCGTAGACAATCTCATCAAGTGTTACGGTAGCACTTTTATCTCCTTTCATGATTTCATAAAAGAGTGTTTCATATGAATGGGGCTGCTCTTGGCCGAATGTGCAGCGATAACAAAACTCCATCGAAATGGGAACAACCTCAGGGGCCTGTTTTTTCTGAGCATTGAGTCTCAGAAAAATGGCAGAATCAGGTGATATTCTAATGATAAGCCTATTAGTATCAAGGGTCCCTGTCTGAGCAATGAGCTCTTCAGTTTGAGGTTTGAATACGATATGAATCTCAGTTGACTTGGTAGCTAAGGCTTTACCGGTTTTAATAAAGAAAGGCACATTTTCCCAGCGAGGTGTGGAGACTTCGGCTTTGAGAAGTGCATAGGTTTCTGTTTGAGAGTCTGGCGCAACACCAGGAACCTTTTTATACGATTCATATTGACCAAGCAGTCCATCAGTAATCGTTGTATGACGAAGCACAACGCTTTTGTAGTCACTCACTGTTTGTGGGTCAAAGGTAGGTGGCTTTTCCATAGCGACAAATGATAGGAGTTGCAAAAGATGATTTTGTACAACATCCTTGAGAGCTCCATACTGGTCATAAAAGGTACCACGCTTGTCAAGGCGTTCTTGCTCAGTAAGGGTGATGTGTACCTGGTCAATATACTGGTTATTCCAAACTGGTTCAAAAAATACATTGGTAAATCGGGTTACAAAGAGCGATGTTACTAAAGATTTTGTGAGATAGTGATCAATGCGATATATTTGCTCTTCAGTGAGCTCTTTTATTAAGCAGTCATTAATTTCTTCAGCAGATTGGTCGTCCCAACCGAATGGTTTTTCATATACGACCCGATGAAAGGGCGTTTTTCCTATGATACCATACTTGGTAAGAAGCTCTGTTACGGTACAATACCACTGGGAAGCTATTGATAGGTACACAAGACGCTGACCCGAGAGGTTTAGCTCACGTTCTACGTGAGCTACCTGCTCGGCAAGTCGTTTAAATGATGCTGGTTCCGTAAAATCTATCTGTATATAGGATGATCGTTTACAGAGTGTATCTATAATCTGTTGATCACCTTTGACGCTCTTGTATATAAGGTCAGTAATGTCAATAGAATCTTTGGCAGCACCAATAAATGCAAATGAAAGATCTTTTTTATGCTTACTTATCTCGTACAAGGTAGGAAGTAAGCGAGAGCGGGACAGATCTCCTGTTGCGCCAAGGATAATGATCGTCCAGGTCTCCATCACTCACATTCTTTACAACACTGCAAGGTTTTTTGAAGTGCTTTGACCTGTTGCTCAAGCTCTGTATGAACCTCTTTTAAGGTATTTAGGCAGCAATTGTCACCAGCTTCTTGCAGGTCTTTTAGTGCATGCTTATCAATAAACCAGACTAGTTCTGACAGTTGGTGTAATAATTTAACTTTATCGTAGGAAGCATTTTCCATCATATCTTCTCCTTTGGTAATGGTATGTTCTTGCATTAAGTATAGATAATATGCTTAATACTTTTCAAGAGTTTTAGTTATGTTGAAGTGATGGACATAGTTCCTTGCATTCATCGGTAATACTTTTTTCTGTTCGTATGCCGAGCTGATTAAGCAGATGTGGTCGTTTTATAAGATCTCTGCAGAGAAGAACGCCGCGAGCTAACAAGAGTCTTTTCTGTTTTTTACTGAGCCCGGTGAGAGTAGTAATTGGATGCATTTCAAGGTCATCTATCAAGGTAGCAATGCCAGCATCATGCGGGTATGCCCAGCCGAGCATTCGGAGGCCAACACAGCTACCATATTTCGTTGCCTCAGAGGTAAATTGTGTATTCGTAACAAGATAGGCACCGTCATGAGTGTCACGGGATATCTGGTGCCATTTTTTAGCAAGATCAAGATAACGAGCATTAACATAGAGAGCTGCTTTTACATCAGTTTTGGTACCCCGATGATTATGAAATTTACATTCAACCATGAACTGATTGTTATCTTTTCGTGCAAGAACGTCTATTTCATGATCAACACAAGCTCCTGAAAGTATTACGTCTTTTCTTGTTGAAAAGCCTTGCTCCTTAAATAGGAGTTCGACAAATTTCTCAAAATAGAATCCTTCAGGTCCGAGCTCATATAATGCATGTTTTAAGCTATATCTGGCTGCTGTTGGCCTATTTAAGCTTTTCAGAAGATTATAGGCAAATGAGTAAATCTTTTTAGTGGTATCAAGGTCCTCTCGTGCTAGCACTTGCCGTATCACTTCGTTTATTGCATCCGGAGAGGCGCCAGCTTTGCGGAGCGATCGCTTGAGCTTATTAACACTAAAGCGTTCTTTTTCTCCGGTGGATTTTATAATGTACTTTGTCATGGATTACTCCTTTTACTGGTAAGTGTAGCCTAGAAACCTGCATGGTTGCAAGAGTTGATGCTTCTTTGGTTTTTTAGATTTCGTTAAAAGGTACTTTACTTCTGGTACGCTTGTAGAAAGCAATGAGAAATCCCGTGAATCTTTACCTGATCAATGCTTTTAGCTAAACCGCTCAGTGAGGATGCGTAGTGCACGTAATCTAAGGTATGGTGCGCAGGTTGTCTGCTTGATTGGGTAAAAGAACACTGAAGATAGAAAGTGAAAAATATATCACGGTAAATGGAAGGCTTGTGGATTTTAGCAAATCTAGCTATTCTAGAGTAATAGTTGAAAAAAATCTGCTATGTACAAAACTAGTGATAGCATATAGTTAATGATGAATCCTAGGAAGACTCAGTATTGCAAAAGATCGGTACGTAGCTATGCCTATTTTGAGGAATGATTATGAAGGTTATTAATGTATTAAGCCCAGAAGTCTTTAAAGACTGTCATATAAAGGGTTCGATAAATGTGCCATTTGATGAGCTTGATGCTTATGCTCAGACTCTAGCTAAAGATGAAGAGATAGTGGTGCAATGTGCAAGTTATGTTTGTCCTATGAGTAGACGAGCATGGAAACTTCTTCATGATAAAGGGTTTATTAATGTTAAGGCGTACGAGGGTGGTACTGCCGAATGGTATGCTCTTGGATTACCTACAGAAGGGCCAGCAAAGCTGTCATACCTTACAGAACATTATGATAGGCCAACTGCTCATGATGAGGTTCAAACTATTGAAGTTGAAGAACTTAAACGCAAGCTTGGTCTTTAATCGGCAATTGAGCTCAGGAAGGTATCATGATAGACAAGCACCTTCGTCCTACCTGTCAAAAATATTTTGATCTACTTGGTAGGCGGATTGCTCAGGTGCCTATAACACCTAACCAAATGACTCTCTGTGCTTTTATAACAGGAATCATGAGCGCAGTAGCCATTGGGTATGGATATACTATCATAGCTCTCTGTTTTTTATGGTTATCTGGTCTGTGTGATGTGCTTGATGGCACTATTGCCCGACTTACTGGTCTGAGTCATCCCTTTGGTGCCTACACTGATCTTATATCAGATAGAATGGTAGAATCTGCTTTGATGATTGGGTTTTCTGTGCAGTATCCAGAGCATATGTTTTCCTATGTGCTCTTTATGGTAGCTTTATTGCTTCATTTTTCTACCTTCGTTGTAGCTGGTTCAGTATTTAAAAATGATGGACCAAAAGGTATGCATTATGACAGAAGTATCGTAGAAAGGGCAGAAGCATTTGTGGTGTTTAGCTTTATGATGCTCTATCCTTATGCCATTTTTTATATTCTTACTCCTTTTACCGTAGTTGTGGTTCTTTCTGGACTTTCCCGTTTTTTACGAGTCAAAAAAGCCTGCGCTCAAGAGTGAGCAAGCTTTTAGCTAGCACGTTAACCTGCTTAGAGAAATCATTTTTTGTTCTGGAGAAGATAAAAGGCGCTAGTTAATTTGTTATCATCTAAAAAAGATATTATCCTAGAGGAGTATGGAAAAAAATATTAAAAAGGTTCTTTTAATGAGTAAAGTACTTACAATTACCGTTTCTTTCTTGTTTGCTTATCCACTGCATGCTATGAAAGGTACAGGTCCTTTTGAAAGCCCGTTAAGAAAAGGCATGATGAGGCTTGAAGAAATACCAAGCCGAATTGCCGTGACATTGCAAAAATCTGCATATAAAGAATTCGTCGAGCAAAACCAATCAACGATGGTGATGTATATTCTTTCAGTGCTTAATCTAAAGGAGAATGCTTCTAAGCAGCGAGTAGAAAATGCGCTAGCATGTGCTCAACTTGCTTATTTTGCTGGCTTCAAAGAACTTACTCCTGAACTTACCTATAAAGAAGCACTTAAAGCCTTAAAAAAGCTTTTTAAGGTCGCAAAGTATCAAGTACAAGATGAATATTCTGAAGAAAATAAAGAAAATGAACAGTTTGAAGAAGAACTGAGTGGTATTTTTTCGGCACTTGAGGATCAACTCACATCTGAAGAGGAGATAGCCCCCGAGTCAGTGAGCGACGAGGATGATAAGCCTAGGTCTCTTGTTCAAGCGCTTTTCTTGGAGGAGACTGATGATGAATCTACTGAACATGAGGACCCAGCTCATGTAGTGGCAGGTTGTTCATCCCAAGAAAAGGATGAAAAAGAGGTAACGGCTACGTCTAATAGTCCGATACATCAAATAAATAAAGCTGCTGGAAGAGAGCACGAAATTACTGATACACCAGATACCGGTAAGCAGATTGATATAGCTAAAGCTGATCTTACTCTTGCTAAGCAAGAAGAGGTGAATTATCGTGATGAGGTGAAGCCCCTAAGAGCTACAGTAAAAAACACTCGGCAATCTTTCATGCGCGTAGGGATAGTTTCATGTGTTGTGCTTGTTGCTTCATATATACTGTACAATAGTTTTAAAGATGCCAGTAACGGAGAAATAGCATATTAAAGATTGTTGTCAGATTCAAATTGTTGGATCTTGGTAAGAAGCTTATGCCAGATTTTTTGATGCTGTACGAGTTCATGGTCGAGCTCAGTTTCTCTCCCTAATAACGTATTCTGTGCATGTTTGGTAAGTTCTTTACTTGCTTGTGTATAATCATTTATTAAAGTGACCAACGCATGCCAGTCTATAGAAGCAGTCTTTTTGTATTCTTTGATTGAAGCAAGCAACAGCTTTCGCTGCGCTTCCTGCAAAAATGAAACTTCAGATTGTAAAACTAGAAGCTGTGTTTCAAGTTGCTCAATTGTAAGCTCTTGATGTGATAATAGTTGCTTAATGCGTGCAAGAGTAAAGCCAAAGAACTTCAGAGAGATAATCTGTTCAAGTTTTTTAACATCTTTTTCTGTATATACCCGATACCCATTGGGCAATCGATCAGAGGGCTTTAAAAGCCCAATTTTATCATAATAATGAAGGGCTCTCACAGATACATTGGTTAATCTGCTTAGCTCTTTTACGTACCATGTTTTCATCTTTTCTTTACCTCACTAAAACATAGATTAACCCATGACGCCACGTCAGAGTCAAGTGATTTTTGAGGCTAATTTTTTTTATGTTGATGCGTATATGTATTTGAGTACTTATTAACTTTTTTGATGAGTGATATGTGCTATATTACCACAATTTACTTTATTGGTAAATATAATAGTTTTGTGATACTAGAAGATCTTCTGAATTGATAACTATACGTTATCCTTTTCAGTGGGGACTATTTTCCACCAGTGCATACCTGTTTATGCCTTTGCCAATCGAGGTGCTGGCAGTGTCTATTGCAATAAAGTGCCTTCTTGCAGTTGCCACATCGTTTTGGGGAATCGAGGTCTTTATCGCAGTACGTGCAGCAATTTTTTACTTTTGGTGGATGAGCAATTGAGGCAACAAATTTACAAAATGGGTCACAACTTGAAGTATACAGACTGTACATGAGAGCTCTGCGATATGATGCTTCATCGCGGAAATAAAGAGGGTCACCTCCCTCTTGCATACGCATACTATTCATACAGAGCCTACCGAGTCGTTTATGGGCTTCCTCAAAAGGATGAATTCTTACTAACTCGTAGTGAAGAATCGCACCTATTGAGGTGGCTAGCTCTTGTCGATTAGGTACTTCATCAAGCCGTAGCATGTAGTGGTTAATAGGTTGAAGCACATCTTCTAAGAGTGCAGGAATTGATTGAGGTGGCGGGAACAACACGAATGCACGCTTGAGATAGGCCTGCTCTTCGTCTGTGAGGCGTCGCCCAAGATAGTGTGCTACTCCTAGCTGGGCAAGTTCCTGTAGAGCTGTTTCTGGAAGTTTCGGTAAAAGATGCTCTACTAGGTTTAATATGGCTAGTATCCAGGGATGATTATCAGAGGGTGCATCGCAATACTCATGATATCCTACAGTCATCTGAAGATGGTATTTAACTTCTAAGAGATCAAGGTAAGGCTTCTCGTGCCTATCAGGTATTCTTAGTTCCCAATGGCTATATTCTTCTCTAAATGTTCCTGGATGTATGGCCGTGAGGCGGGTAAGCCAGCTGTTAATGAGGCAGAAGTCTTGAAGCGTCCAAGGTTGAAAAGGCCTTGAAAGATAGATTTCTTCTGTTTTTTTCAAGGCATAGATCCAGTCACATACTTGGCGAAATTCGTTTGACCAGTCTTCAGCATTTGCTTGTTCTAGAGTTGCTTTCATAGCTACTTCGTAGGCTTTTTCATAGCCTTCTTTACCCAGGTTATAATACTTTTTTGCACCTTGATATGCTTGATGATAGAAATCCTCGGGCCAGGTGGTAGTACGGACAACAGTTTTCATTGCATGAGCAGAGTGGTAGGATGCTATGAAACAGATGACTATGCGTATATTTTTACTGTGTGTAGGGTGCATATCAAGCTCCTTGAATGCGTTAACCGTAAAGGAAGTAGTTTAGAAATACTCTGCTGATACGTAAGTATTTCTATAAGTGTATTGCAGTCAGGGTAAAATGCAACCGGTTGGCACAGAGTATAGTGGGCATTACAGACTACTAATAGGATGCTTTAGAGACGTAGCATGTTAACTAGTAAAGGGTGAATATACGTGTGAGTGCAGAGGTCCAAAAAAAACACTATTTTTCTAATTTGTGCCATTTTCAAACGCTACTAGATAGACATAATAGCTGTTTGTTTATGGTGGGGTCTGTTGCAATACATACACTGCAAGGGCTGATCTGGGATGCTAGCAAGGTAGATTCATGGGGAGATGCGGTAAAAAAGGGGCTGGATCTTTTTCTCTAATCTCACTATGCCGAAAGCGGAGTCTTAGTAGCAAGAAAGAAGTAATTAAACTCAGCTTGCCAAATTGAAATAAATTTGTTAAAATTGAGACAATATTTCAAAATTGTGATAGTTTTCTATAGTAGTCAAAGAATACGACAATGTTCAAAAAACTAACCTTCATTGTACTGTGTGCTCCAGGGCTTTTGGCTATGACGCAGACTAAAGATTTAGCTCCGGTAAAGCTTGAGCTGAGCGGTGGCATCATAGAAGTACCAGGCTATGTGGCAGCGCTTTCAGAAATCATACGAGGAAATCTCAGGTATTCTGATGATGATACACCAATTTCACTTTCCCATCTAACGAAAGATAACGGTGAGTGTATATCTGAATGCATAGAATTAGCCTACCATTGTAGCGTAGAAATGACGGAAAGTTCTTATCAGGCACTTATACTGTTTCTTAAGAAACTTTGTGCAGATGAGCTGTTGTCTTATATGCTGATCGCAGACTATCTAGCGATGCCGGTAGTCTTTAATGCGTGTTTAACACTTGCCCATGCCGGGCATCTAAATACTCTTTCCTATGATAAGCTGAGTAAGTTACCTCCGAACTATGTAGATGAGATTATTTTTCATCGAGCGCGTGCTGCATGTGGTCCTTATGAAGCAACAACGATTTCTGTGTGTAACGTGTATGAATATCAGGTTAGTGCAGTGTGCGTAACCCCTGATGGTAAGATCGTATCAGGATCTTACGATGCAGAAGTAAGAATCTGGGATAGTGAAGGTAATCAGCTTGCTGTGTGTGAGGGACATGAAGATATTGTTGATGCAGTATGCGTAACACCTGATGGAAAAATCGTATCGGGATCTTGGGGTGGAATGGTGAGAATCTGGGATATGGAAGGCAACCAGCTAGCTGTTTGTGAGGGACATGAAAGTGGGGTTAGGGCAGTGTGCGTAACCCCTGATGGTAAGATCGTATCGGGTTCAATTGATGGAACGATAAGAATCTGGGATAGTGAAGGTAACCAGCTTACTGTTTGTGAGGGGCATGATGGACATGTGTATACCGTTTGTTTAGCCCAGGATAGTAAGATAGTATCAGGATCTGGTGATAATACGGTAAGAATATGGGATATGAAAGGCACCCAGCTTTCAGTTTGTGAGGGACATAACGCTGCTGTAGGTGCAGTGTGCGTAACCCCTGATGGTAAGATCGTTTCGGGTTCTTGTGATGGAACGGTAAGAATCTGGGATAGTGAAGGCAATCAACTAGCTGTTTGTAAGGCCCATTTGGAAGGGGTTACTGCAGTGTGCGTAACGCTGGATGGTAAGATTATATCTGGATCATATGATGGAACGGTAAAAATATGGGATAAGGAAGGTAACCAGTTAGCTGTTTGTCAGGGACATGAAGGTGAGGTTAAAACTGTTTACGCAACCAAGGATGATAACATTGTATCTGGTTCTACAGATTGTACCGTTAGAGTATGGAATGCGACACTCGCACTCACTGATGTACAAGCTGAGAAACTGTGGTCGTACCTGCAGGAACTAACGAATGAGTACGATGTGCTGTATTACGTTAAGAAGATGCTACAACAAGTATGGCGATATCTCAAGAAGGAATCTGGATGGAACCATATTAAGCGCTTATTGCAAGAGAATAAAGAGCCTCAAGATGAAGAAACGGAACTAAGATGATTGACACTAAGCCTCATTCTTTCAGTGATCACCTAGCCTTTTCTCTGTGAAGCAGATGAAAGTTAAGTTCCGCTAAAGTTTGCGCTGCACTATGTTTGTCCAAACTCTTGCGTTTACTGTTTCTGATGTTGTATGGTGGTGATAATGAATAAGAAAATACTGCTGATGAATTAGGTAGCAGTATGATGGGTATGACTAGGCCTAGCACGAGGTGCAGAATGAATGCATGGTCTAGACCGGTTGACTAAACTATGAAGCATGGTAATTTAATAGATATACAAAGATAATACATATGGAAGGGTTTATACATGAAGAAGACATTTTTATCTCTCGCCTTGTTAAGTATAGTGCCGATGCATGCCTTAACCGTCAAATCTGATTTTTTGCGGGTAGCCCAAATAGTAAAACATGCACAATTTCCTCTAGATTTGAAAGGGTATCTTCAATTGTCATTTAGACTCGATATAGACAAAAAAGATGAAACTGGTGTAAATGCTTCTATAGAACGCCTTATTGATGGAAAAGTGGTGGATGCCTATCGCGGCTTTCTTGCTTATGGTAAACGTGAATCGATAGAATTTCCTGATGGGTCTCTTGGCCCTAAACTATTGATTGAAGAAGATCAGCAAGAGATAGATCAACGCACTGATCAGGAGGCTGCTGAAGTATCTGAGCCTCAATCAGAAGACGGATCTGGTAATAAGGATCGCTATGAACATTTTGCTCACGTCTTAGATACCCTACGAAATGATCATCCCAAGAGAGGGAACTAGCCTCATTTTTTTTGATGAATTCTTTTTTGCGTCTCATGAGAAAAGAGCGTATTCTATCTAAGGTGTAACTCGTTACCAAGAGGTTTGGTTGATGAAAAAGAACGAATATCTTCTGTATGTATTAGATCTATTACAACCGCATGGACCGATAACTTCTCGTTCAATGTTTGGTGGTTATGGCATTTATTATGGTCAGGCCATTATTGGTGTTATCGTAGATAATCAGCTGTATTTTAAGATTGATGAGCTTACCAAACCGGACTTTGAAGCAGCAGGTGGTGAGCAATGGATCTATGAAAGTAAAACCAAACAGGTTGCTATGCCCTATATAAAACTCCCTGAATCTCATCTAGAACAGAGAGATACACTTTCTCTGTGGATCGAAAAAGCTTACGAAGCATCATTACGGAAAAAAAAGGCACCACAAAAGAAGAAGCCAAAAAAGCAGCTGACCTCTTAGCCAAGCTTACCTTCAAACGCGAATTCATTTATAGATTTTCTTGTCGCAGTTCGTGCATCTCTTTTAGCAAAAGACTTATTGGAGTGCTCATGTGATGCCTGTTCTCCAAGAGCAATCAGCACTTCAATAGTATAAAGGAGCGGTATCTCAAATGCCTTACGAACCTGTTCATGATCAAACCCTGCAAGAGGGTGAGTAATAAGCCCGAGCTCAGTAGCTTGTAATAGAAGCTGTGATACGGCAAGGCCAGTATCAAAAGAATGAGTAGAGAGCGATCTACCTTTAGCATCCTGAGTTGCTGAAAGCACAAGAATCATGGCACTTGCATGAGCTACCCATTGTTGGTTGCCAGGAGCAAGTGTTGCAAATAATGTATCCCAGGCCTCAGTGCCGGGAAGTGCATAGATAAAGCGCCAGGGTTGTGCATTATACTCGGAGGGTGCCCATCGAGCAGCTTCAAAGAGTTGCGGGAGGATAGCTTTTATCTGGTCGTTGGTACGGGTTCTATAAAGATCATATAATGATCTGCGCGCAGTAATAAGAGGTACAATAGGATGATCGGGAATACGTGTACTGGAGTCTTTTGTAGAATTGATACTACAGGAAGAAACGAGTAAGCCTACAAGGGCTGTTGTGAGACTAAGCGTAAATAGTTTAAGTGATACTAAATCTCGTGCCATGATACATTCCTTTACCAGTTCCTTGCTAGGATACAGGGAAAATAACTTATTTCAAAGGAAATCGTTATTTTTTTGTTAAGAACTTGCTTGAGTTTCTTTTGGCATAGCAGCCCAGAGCATAGCATTGATGTTATTTCTCATATATTCTCCAATTATCTCTTCAAGTGTATCTAATTCATTGACCCTCACCGGCTTAAAAGCCGGCGATTCTTGCTTCTCAGAGCTGCCCAACGGCAATCTCTCCACAAGCTTTTAGGGCGGAGAGCCCCGCCGCCCTTATGTTTTTCGCTGCATTAACATCTCTGTCTTCTACTAGTTCGCATTCTTCACAATGATACACTCTTTTTTGTAGAGGCATATCTTGCTTATTGCCACAGGTAGAACACAGTTGACTTGAGGCAAACCATCTATCTATTTTGACAAAGTGTTTACCTTTCCAAGCGCATTTATAACGTAAGAATTGAAGGAATGTTCCCCAGCCAGCATCCGCTATAGCTCGTGAGAGCTTCTTGTTTTTAATCATGCCCTTGATATAGAGATCTTCTACACACAAAACACCGTGGTTCTTGGCTAATTTTGTGGATAATTTATGTAAAAAATCATTCCTCAAGTTCTTGATGCGGCTATGTAATTGCTGTATCTGAGCAACACACTTCTTCCAGTTATTACTAAACTTTTTCTTTCGGGATAGAGCCCTATAGAGATAGCGCAGTCTCTTGAGAAGTTGATGAAGATAGGCAGGATTATCAACCTTTTCACCAGTTGAAAGCGCTGCAAATATCTTGATACCTACATCAACACCAAGAGCTTCTTCTTCTCTTATAGGGACCTTCACAATATCAACCTGTTCTTCAAAGACAATTGATATGTGCCATCGCTTACCTCTTTTATATACAATTGCTTGTTTTATCGTACCAGGTATAGCTCTTGAATTACGATATTTTACCCAGCCAATTTTAGGAAGCCACACTCTGTTGTTTTCACATCGTATATGCTGAGGATACCTCATGGTGTCGTTTCTTCCTCTTTTTCTAAAGTGAGGCATCCCTACTTTTCTGTCTGATTTCTTGTTTTTTAAAAAAGAGGTTACAGCGAGAAATATATCCTTCAGTGCTTGCTGTAAGCATTGGGCTGGAGCATCTGCTAAAAACTTCGTTTCTTCAGCTATTTTAAGCAAGGGCAGAAGATTTGCTATCTCTTCATACGTAGGAATAGCTTTCTTTTCATTAAGAGCTATCTTTACTGTTGATAATCCGTAATTGTAAACAAAACGAGAGCATCCTGAAAACTGAGCTAATAGCTTCTGTTGCTTATTGGTAGGATTCAGGCAATACTTGTAGCTTTTTGTTAATCTTTCTCTCATAGTGCAGAAATAGTAACAAATATTTTGTAAGATGTAATTTTTTTTAATTAAAAATCTTATGAGCAAACAGAAGCTTGCAATAGTATTCTCTATATCATGACTTCTTTGTGCTTACAGCTTCTCATTTCGCGTGTCTTACGACAACGCTCTATTCAAACAAAGGATAACCGTTCATCTACGGCTTAAAAGCCGATAGTTTTCCGGTTATGAAATGAAATTCCTGCGTTTGGTATCAAGCAGATAGCGAGAAAGCTCTTTTTTTATCGCTGGGTGAAGTTGTGCAATTGAATAGCGCATGATTGCTGTAGTAAGGCCTGGTATGAGGTTGGGGTGGTAAGCACGACCTTGTTTGATAGAAGGAGTAAGGATGTATGCGGCGTCATCGCAGAGAGGTGGGCAGTAAGAAAGAATAAGTGACCACACGTCTGGCGGTATGCTGTTTCTTTTGCAACACAGCAGAAAGAGATAGAGCGTTTTTCGCCGTTCGGCGAGGCTTCTTCGTGGTGTAGAGAAAACAGAAGAGAGAGCCCAACCTTCTTCTTGAGGTTCTTCAGGCAGAGCAATCTGTGAGGCAAGAAGATAATAGCACATTCGCTTTTTAAAATGATATACCGCAAGACCAAAAAGGGAAACCGTCTGATCGTTGACAGTAAAGCGCCTGGTGAACACGTCATTATCATGAGTTAATAGCACCTCAAGTGCGTTAGCGGCGTCATCTCGTAGTGCAGCTTCAAATACTACTGTGGGATCGCTAACGGGTGTTGTTGAAGCTCCTCGAGAAAGCAAGTATGAGCACAAGTCGGGATGATTATTTCCGGCAGCTTCGGAAAGTGCTGATGAGTTATGAATGGATGATGTATCGATAGGAACGCCGGCATTAAGAAGAAGGTCACACATATCTTTGTCTCCTCTCGCTGCTGCGCAGTGCAGATTTGAGGAATACCTCAGGGTAGATAGATATGGGTTTGCTTTAGCTTCGAGTAAGAGTCGTGCAGAGGTTACATGCCCTCCTTGCACAGCCAACATTAATGGTGTCATATTTTTCCTATGACGATATTGGTCTGAAGAACGAACAGGACAATCAGGGTTAAGTAACTGACACAAATAGCGTACAACCGGAGCATTGTCAGCATCTGCAGCATAGTGAAGGCCCATTAATCCCTCTCCATCTCGTTGGTATAGTTTCGTACCATAGAGAATCATCCGTTGCACAACCTCGAGGGGAGCATGAGCACATGCCCAAAGAAAGGGTGTTGATTGAGATTCTTCATCAATCATATCAAGTACTACGCCATATTGCTTAAATAGTCCAAGAAGTTCTGATTCGGGCTGATAAAATAGTTCAAGGAGGGGCCAGCGGGACCAGCCACCAAAATAGGGGTCAGCACCTGCTTCAAGCAAGCATTCTATGATTTTTTGATTTCTCGTTGAGATAGCTATGCCTAAAGGGCTGGTATAGTTCTTACTGTTCGGCATTTCACACAATCTATTGACCGGAACACCAGAGGAAACTAATAGCTTAACTCCTGCAACGAGTCTTTTTTTACACGCGACCATGAGGGCCGAGGGTGGTATATGTTCTCTATCCACCTGATAGCCATAACGTTCAAAAAGTTCGATTACTTCTTGAAACCCGCAAATCAGCGCTGAAGTACTATCTGCAAAGTAGTGTCTAACGGCTGGTAGTGGAGAAGCTCCTTTTTCCAGGAGTTGTTGGACAAGGGGGACTAATTTTTCACTGTCTGCGTTAGGCGTTAGGAGTAAGGAAAAGATGCCACGACCGTTATATGTTATCGCAGGATTAGCACCTGCTTCAAGGAGCATCAGTGCTGCGACATAATGGTGGCATTTGCAGGCGATAAGAAGGGCGGTAAGTCCATCACTATTTACCTGATCTATGTTGGCTCCTTGCTCAATCAGGTATGCCATTGCTTTGCATGAGGAGTCATTACTTGCAAACATGAGTGCTGTTTCTTGATGCTGGTTGACTTGGTTAACGAGTGCGCCATACCTTACTAAAAGACTGCATAGAGCTACGTTATCATCGCAAGCGGCTTTCATCAAGGGCGAAACATCTGAACGTAGAAGAGAAATATCTGCGCCAGCCAAGATCAGGTCCTCTATTTCGCGTAGATCTGGTGTAGACGATTCAAGTGCTTGATCTAATGCGGCCTGTACCTCTGTATTAAGTTTCTCCATTGCTGACATGGTGCTGATACAGAGAAGGCTGAGAAAGAAGTATTTCATGATGACAGACATATGGTAAATAGGTTGTTTTCTTTCTACTAGTGTACCATAACCTTGGTATGAAACAATCACGAAAAGTGAGGAAGAATACTTGATTTTTTAGTGAACTGCTTTGATGATGAAGATTTCTTTGCCCTTACAAGCGATACCGAAAGAGGCACTGTTTTTGATACCAAGATCTTCTAGCTCTTGCGCATAATTTTTCTCGTTAATTTGTGTAAGCGCATGCTCGGCTACTTGTTCAAAGGTCTCTTTTTGCTCAACTTTTTTGAATGCAAGTATGAGGCCAATGCTTTTTTATCATGAGGAATGAGGAGAATATCATATCTGCCCAGTCCACTTTCTTTGTTTGATTTGATGATATAGGTTCCCGTGAGAATAACAAGCAAGCCAAGTACAAAAAGATGATAACTCCTTTCTGGTTCAGAGGCTGGCATATCAGAGTAACTCATGGTCTTTTGTATAAATTCTTGAAGTATCGTGCTAAATACCTTATCATCTGCCGTCGCAATTGCTTTTCGTAAATACTTGATAGTAGCAAGATCACGAGAATCTTCCATAATTATACGTATCAAATTTCTAAATGAGTATGGTTATTTCTTTATTAGAAATGGTAAGTGTACACCATTTTGACCGTCAACCTGGTAAGGTAGCCAAAAAGATCAATATTTTATATAATAACATGCATACACCATACACATGCGTAGTCTCTCCAGTAATAGTAAGGTATCAACCGATTCTTGCTTGTATGAATTGTGATCTGCTTTAAGCGAAGTAACTGTGTTTTTTCCTAGTTTGATCCGGTCCAGTTGTTTTTTTCGTGACAAGTGAAAGAATCCGGCTGGTTGCAGATCTGTCTTCCGATGATAAACTCTTGACCAAGCACAACGATATTTCATACACTTAACGATAGAAATATGGAAATACAAAAAAGAAAGGAATTGTTATGAAAATAATTATCAAAAGATCTGTGGGTGTTGTCGTGTTAACGAGCGTAATTGTTGTCCCTTGTTTTGGACAGGTACAACGAAGCAATGTAGTACCCGCATCTGAGACAAAAGCGAAGGTTTCATCAACAGTGTCTGAACATCTTAAAATAGATGGAATATTGTCTAAGGTTTCTAGCAAGCTTCATCTCATCAAGTAAACATGTTACTGCACTAGATAAGGACTCGTGCTTAAAGGTCAGAATATTCAGCTTTTCATGTTATCGATAATGCTGAATGTATTTTGCGCTTATTATACAAAAGGAAGCTGCGCTAAAATACCACGGTGAAATTAACTAACGCAGTTATGCTTTGTGCCTCCAGATGTGGCGCAGCATTATAGATAAGAGCTCCACCAACAGCTAATAAAGCATGTCCAAGTTTTCTTTGGGTGAGATGAACCACGCCAAGATAGCCTCCGTGACGTACGAGGGGTTTAGCTGGGAAGGTTTGCCCTTGAGTAATAGCTGCAACATTAACAAAAAAAGTGGGGTTATAGCCTGACTCAACTACTGTTCGCTTATGGCGGTAGCGCATGCTAAAAAGTAAATCAATGGTTTGTCCTGGCTGTAAGCGGCCACTTGGTCCTAAGAGTGCTTCAGCTTCTCTTGAAAAAAAATGAATGACGCGTCCTTGAAGAATGCCAGCAAAAAGTGTCTTAGGGGTATTTATATAGCTATACGAATATTCAGCGCCAGCGCCTAGGGCAAAAAAACGAGTGCCCACTAAAGGAACGTGAGCGTCAGCAGGGCTGAGCGTTCTTGTGGTTGGAAACCCAGCTAAGCCATACAGGGTGAATTGCCCATTCTTTGAAGGATAGGCATTATAGCCAGCAGATAATACTATATCATCAAGACCGCTGCGCGCAGTATCAAAGCATTGTGTTCCACGTACTTTCACCGACTCTTTTTGAATCGCCGTTGTGGTTTCGAACCACCAATGCTTAGATGGCATACGAAGGTTAACTATTGCACCGCCGCCAATACGTTTATCACTGATATCATCTTGTGTGCGCTCTATGATAAATCGAGCTTTTCTATAATAGATGACAGGTAACGCAGAGGTAACATAAGTAGTCTTTTTACCAAGATGAAGAAGATGAGAAAGGCCCGTAAAGGAACGCCTTATTTTTAGATTATATACCAATGAAGTTCCCTGAAGGAAACAACTGCAACAACAAAGTAGGATAATAAGATACTGTTTCATGGGGTTATGGTATCATTTTTTATGCTTTGCGTATACAAAGATTGTGATGTGATGACCTTTTTTTACCATGTTTCCTGATCGAAGTAAAGAGTGAGCTCGCGTACATTCTGTGGTTTTGTCAGCTATGAGAAGCAGTATTAAAAAAAGCATTAATGCAGGATTGTTTTTTGGTAAATATACTACAAGAGGGAATCTTTGTTTGATTCCCTCTTGTAATTCTATTGGTACGTTTCTACCATGCTTTGCGGCGTGTAAGCAATGCTTTTTTCTTGTTAAGTGCTTCTTTATGCTGTTGCTTTACATTAGCTACATCGACGGTACGGTTGTCTATAGCATGTTGAGCAGTAGGGAAGCATTTTTTTGGACAGAGTGGTGGGTATGAAAGTGGCATGCTAACATGTATCACACCATCCCCTTCATTTACTACATGTTTTGGTCCTACACAGAAGCCCTTTTTGCATTCTTGTGTAGCAGTACACTGGCTTTCAGCAGTACATGGATTACCTTGTCCCCACCAATTTTTGCGCGCAAAAATTGTAAGTCCTGTATCATTTGCAACATCAAAGAAATAGCCGACTATGCTATTCTTTCCCTTACTTCCTAAGGAGCCACAACCGGCATCTAATATTGCAGGTCCTGTTTCTGTTCCGCTGAAAGCACTGCCGTAGAGTCCAACGTTTCCTGTTCCTTGGCCGTCTAAATAGTTTCGTTCTACTTTTATGAGAAGCTTTTTCCAAGGTGCAATTACGGCAACACCGATTCCTCCTAAGCCTTGCCCGCCACTGTAGTAATTATCTGAGATAGTACCTTCTATGATTGCTTTTGCAGCGCCATAATTAACGGTGCCAAAAAAAGTGTTAATACCAGAACCACAATTGCCGCTAATGTTAATCTGCTCCTGAGTGGTGCCTGTTAACGGAGAGGTAAAGATATTGTCGTACAGATTAACAAAGGTATTATCTGTAATGGTTATGGTATTAGAACTGTCTTGGAGTACACTTGCGACCCCTGTTACCTGTTGAAAGGCATTAGCTGGAGCTTCTTCAAATCGGCAGCCTTTTACCTTGACAGTATTACTATTCTTCTGCGGTAACCCTCTTGTAGAAAGAAGAATATGGTCAGTCTGTCGTTTGTTATTATGGATATCTTTAAATGAACAATTCTTTATGCAGGCTGATATCAATCCTCCATCAAAGGTATCGAGTTCTATTGCTTCAGCATCAACAGTAGAATCGGCATTTGGTCTGAAGTCATGGAAATAACTGTTTGTTATGCTTACCTCATGATGTGTGCCAAGACCACTACTCACGAAGTCTATGCCAAAAGATTGCTCAACAATCGATGGACTTTCAGTCGAAAGGGATCTGATTCCTGCAATTTCGCAGATGTTAACAGAAATTTTTCGATGCGTACCATTAATTGATGATTCAAAGATACCTCCGCCTGTGGTATTATCTTTAATGATGACGCGGCTAAAGTTCGTAGTACCATCAGCATTAATCTGACCAAAAATGCCAGTCACAGGAATCGATATAGCCGGACTTATTTGGGTTTGTACGGTAACTTCACCTTGATTATGTCCAGTAATGAGGACTTTTTCTACGTGTAGATTGCGCCCATTACTATAATTAATGGCTGATGCCCAGGTGTCCTTGAAGTAAAGCTTTTTGATGCATGCGTCTCCTTGCACCACTACTGCATTACCATTATTAAGTTCACCATTCGAGTTTGTGATAATTGCTTGTTGTGGGCTGAGTGGACCACAGGTGGGATCACAGGTTCCTTTTAAGGTAGTACCGGACCGCAATATAATGCTTCCATCTAACACGACCGGAGAAGGTAATACGACTAAGGTGTCCCAGCTGGTATCTGCTTGAGCTTGGGCTAATGAGTTATATGGTCTTTTTTCAGAGCCATTACCTGCACAAGCCCCTGCTTGTACAAACTTTACGCACTTTTTGTTTTTTTTCTTATGATTTTTTTTATCAGCGAACGCAGTGGCTGATAACAATATGGCACTCATTGCCACGAGTATACTCTGTTTGTTAGAAAAAAATGAATTCATACTATTGTCCTTGTTTGTTTTTGATAGCCATTCTCTGTGGCCATACTGTTATTATGATATTGATAACTATACCTGGTAGTTCTTGCTCTTCACCTTCTTAGTCTCGATTACTCGTAGATAAGTGTAACTAATCTGATGAGTTCATTGCAATACTTTTATGTTACGTTTAAAGCCACGCTAGGAATACCTGCAATTAAAGCTAGGTTCTATACTTTCGACTAGATAGTATCATTGCTTAATTGTTATAATTAGTATACCCACGGTAAAAGAACAGTATTCTCGGGGAACGTGAAAGTAATGGCAATAGTTTTTTACCCACTATTAGCGAAAAAGTCACGGTGATGAGCTTTTTAGGCTGAGCAAATAACGACTCTTTACTAAAAAGGGTAAGTAGATACCGACGGTTATTTTTTAACAATGCTTCCGCCAATAACTTTACCTTTAATGGTCGCATCATTATGCAGAATTACTTTTCCGTCTTTATAGTTAAATATGATATCTCCGGTTACGGTGCCTCCATAAAGATCAATATCTTTAGTTGGACTTGAGGATGAACTATCATCTACTTGGATTGATCCAACAGTGGAGTTAGTAAGGGTAAGCTTGCTGGTGCGCGAAAGGGTGATAGTGGTGAAGGTACTATTTGTGCCAGTAAGGCTTCCACTAAAAGAAGTAGTACCATGTAGAGCGCTATCAGTAAGTTTTGCGGCCCCTGAAAATGAAGCGTAGCCTGTTACGGTTGTTTCGTTTAAGGTAGAAGAACCAGATGCTGAAATCTTTCCAAAAGTCGACTTGGTGGAAGTTAATGAACCACTGCATTTGGCTGACTGTTTGACGACAACAGTATGCAGTTTGGTACTCCCAGAGCAGCTAAGAGATTCAAAGGTTTTATCGCGATAATTTGTTGAACCAGAGTTCCAACGACTCGTTTGCAGGTAATTGCTACTCAACAATATGCCGGTTGCTAGTATTCCTAAAGAGATGGCGGTACGTGTAATCATATGATTCCTTATGCAATTAATCTACGTTCTATCTATATGATCATCATAGCATTCACCGCTCTTGTCGTCAATGGCTCTACTTTTTATACCGTTCGAGCTGTTCTAATACTTTTATTATTGGGATGCAGTGCTGTGCAATGTCATCAACAGAGGTTATTTGTTCAAGCTTATATGCATGCTCAAGCGTAAATGGGCCAATTGCCGTTCGTTCAAGCTCATAGGTGGTGGCAACCGTGCCTGCTTTTTTAGCGATATCATTTACCAGGGACCTCAGGTAAGTACCACTAGAAACATGAGCTTTCACGGTAAAAAAGGGAAGCGAGAGTTCAAGAAGTTCAAGGTTATATAGAATAACTTCCCGTTGTTTAAGCTCTGCGATAGCCTCAAGTTGTTCACTGGTAAGTTGTTTGCTCCGGGCAAGATCACACAATCTGTTTCCGTTATATTTGAGTGCTGAATAAATAGGTGCTTTTTGGTTATAGGAAGATCCCAGTGAGGTAATGGCATTCTGTAGGTCTTTGTGAGAAAGGTGGTCTATTTCTTGCCTCGAGAGAACTGTCCCTTCAGTATCAAATGAATCGGTGAGCTCTCCTAGTTTTCCTGAGGCACGATAGGTTTTATCAAGAGAAAGAAGATGTTTAATATGCTTAGTTGCTGTACGATCTATGGCAATGATAAGCAGCCCAGTAGCAAAAGGATCAAGCGTGCCCGTATGGCCTACACGAATGCGCTTGCCCATAAGCTGGCGTATATGTTTTACCACGGCAAATGAGGTTATTCCTATTGGCTTATTGATGCATATAAAGCCTGATACTAGTCTTTCCATGTCTATCAGTATGCCAGGTTACTAGTAACTCGACAAGCAGGTTACGTTCTTAACTCTTTACATGGGTGCTTGAACTATTTTATAGTAAGGTATACAGGAGAAACAGATGAACCAATCAGTAGTACATTTTTTTGCCAAGCTCATGAGCCCTCTTATACAGGTGGTTTCCTTATTACTCGTTATTGCGGCATTTACCGGTATGCTTTATCTCTCTGTTATAACCTTTGATGCTGCTGATCTTACGCCACCTATCAAACATAATGAGCAGTTGCAGCAAGGAGCAGCGCCAGTGAAGGTTGGTTTTGTGGTGACTAATATGCCAAAATTTGATATTTCTACTAATGAATTTACGATAGACGCCATAGTCTGGTTTGAGTTTAATAGTACGAAGTTATCGCTTGATACTATAGATACATTTTCTTTTGATCGGGGCAAAATTGATCAAAAGTCAGATCCAGTTATTGCAAAGGAAGGGCCAATCTGGTTAGTACGGTATCGAATACGCTTAGAGTTTTCAACACCACTTGATCATAGATTATTTCCGTTAAATGATCATACGCTCTATATTACCCTTAAAAATGAGCATGTTTCAGCGTCTAAGGTTTCATTTAGCGCTGATCCACGAGCATTTTATATTGATCCTACGGTTCAGACTGATGTATGGTCTATTGTTGGTAAGCGGACAGAAAGTGGCTTTTTTGAAGATCGCCTTGGAGAGTTTACCAATTGGTCGCTTACCTATCCAGCAGTGGTCTTTTCTATAGACCTTGCCAAGCAGGGTTTAAGAAAAGTGTTTCTTATTATGTTGCCAATGCTTATTCTCTTTATTTTGGCTTCTTGTAGTTTTTCACTTGATCCTAAGGAGTTTTCAAGTTCAGTTCTTGGGTTGTCTACGGGGACACTTACCGGGTTGATCGCCTACCGTTTTGTTATTGAAGCAGTTGAACCGAACGTAGGATATTTTACCTTTACTGATCATGTATTTAATCTCTTTTTATTGGCACTTTTTGTTATTTATTTAGTAAACTTGCTGGCAATAAAGCGAGGTGAGGATGATATCATTATGAAGGCTATTAAAGGAGCGACCTTGCTTGGATTGCAAGTCTTTTTATTAGTGAGTTTATTTATATTGGGAAGATGATGAAATATATTCTGGTAGGTATCTGCCTCGTCGTGCTAGGATTAGTCTATCTATTTTTTGTACCTCGTTCAGTACCGCATAAAAAAGGAGAAGTGAATATGGGAGAAAAAGCGACCTTTGCAGGAGGATGTTTTTGGTGTATGGAACCTGCTTTTGAAGCACTTGATGGCATTTATGATGTTCGTGCAGGCTATATGGGTGGCACTGGTAAGAATCCTACCTATGGTGATTATGCACGTAAGGGCTATATAGAAGTTGTACAAGTTACCTATGATCCTCAAAAAGTATCGTATGAAGATCTTTTGAAGGCATTTTGGCACAGTATTGATCCAACTGATCAAGGTGGTCAGTTTGCAGATAGAGGGCCACAATATCGTTCAGTAATTTTTTACCATACGGATGAACAACGGAAACAGGCATTGCATTCAAAAGAGACCCTTGATCAATCAGGTCGATTTGATAAGCCTGTAGTGACTGAGGTGCTCCCGGCAAGCACCTTTTATCCTGCTGAGGAATATCATCAGGATTATGCGAAGAAAAACCCTTGGCGTTATAAGACCTATCGATATCTTTCTGGGCGAGATACTTTCTTAAAAAAGGCCTGGAGCACCTCAAATGACTATAAAAAGCCTTCAGATAAAGAGCTTAAAGAACGATTAACGCCTCTTGCGTATCGTGTTACTCAGCAAGGGGCAACTGAGCCTGCCTATGATAATGAATACTGGGATAATAAGCGTCCTGGGATTTATGTTGATGTGGTGTCTGGTGAGCCATTATTTAGCTCTCTTGATAAGTATGACTCTAAAACAGGTTGGCCAAGCTTTACCAAACCACTTGAGCCTGCTAATATCCAGCAAAAAGAAGATAGAAAGCTACTATTCTTTGTTCGCACTGAAGTGCTGAGCACCCATGCAGGTTCTCATTTGGGTCATGTTTTTAACGATGGTCCGCCTCCTACTGGTCTACGTTATTGCCTTAATTCAGCAGCTCTTCGTTTTATTCCAGTTGAGGAACTTGAACAAGCAGGCTATGGGAAGTATCTCCCCTTGTTTAAGGATACTGGTGCCTAAATTGCCGACCTTTTGCCCAACGAGGGTATCTGTTGTAGCCTAATAGTATACTAGAGAACAAAAAATAGTTGGAGCATATATGAAATATTATGTATTAGGTGTATTGCTTGTAGTTTCAGGCTATACATGCGCTATGCAGAGAACATTATCAGCAATCAAGTCTAGCCCAGCAAAGGTGAAAGCCTGGTATACAAATACCACTGCTGCTGCAGATGAATGGATTAACCAGCGGGTACTTGATGCACTTTATCCTGAGTCTGAAGAAGAGTCTTCTGATGAGTTTATAGATATCGCAGAGCAAAGTGATGAGAGGGAAGAGCAGGCTGAGATTGAAGATCTTCCTTACGATGGGATACCACGCCAAGAGAAAATTAGGGGCGCATTACTCCGCTTGTTTGCCGCCATTGAATTTGATGATTGGGCTCAGTTTCGATCCGAACTGCATGAGGGAATTATTCCTTCATGGTACAGGGATCTCGATCTGGATGCTATAGATATTATCTATCAAGGTGAACTGGTAAATGCAGGTCAATTACTTGATCAATTAGCTCAAACTACGATGTTGGGCTGTGAGGTACAGTATGAGATTGATTCTTCTGGCAGGCGATATCGCATGATTGAGGAGATTGGTGAGTTGATGAACCAAAGTGAAGATTTTATGACGGTGGTACTACGTATTGCGCGACATCTTGCATTGCCAGCTCTTTCATATAATCCCTTCACGCAGATATTTGATGAAAACGGAGTTAGTTTTGGTGATATAATTGAAGAAAAGAGCACCTCATGGAATCCATTATATCAGACGCTCGGTACCTATGCGAAACAGGTATATGGTGATGACTGGGAACGGTATAAACGTGAACGAGATCAGGAAATGCAACCTGACAAGGTTCTTTCGCAAGCTCAACGGAAGCTCTTATGGAAGCAATTTAAACGACGTGTGCAGTTATTAGCAAGCTTAGACCCTTTTCAGGAATTGGTAGCGAATAATGGCAAAAGTTTTGGAGAATTTCTTGAAGAGCATGATTCGGTTTGGTCTCCAAAAGCTAAAGTTGTAGCCTCACTTCTCAAAAGAGAGCTACCTCATTGGGAACAGATGAAAGCGAAGGTGAATCCCGTACTGTATCCAGCTGTCTATATTCCTCATGGGCAACTGTTAGTAGATAGACAGTCTGATGAAGAGAATGAACAGGAAGAAATGCTTGCTGACTCTGAAGACGCTGGTGAAGAGAGCGATGAAGTACTGCATGACGAAGATCAGGATGTTCAGAAAGAGAGCTCACTGGAAGCTGCAGGGGTAAAGGAAGAAAGCTTTTTCTCTTCATCCACGACAAAGCACATTATTGGCGCAGCAATAGGTATTGCTCTCGGGATAGTGATTAAGAGATATCTCAGTGAAGCGGATACTCAAAAAACAACTACTACACCTGGAAGATCTGAGCGAGAAGCGGGTAAGAGTGAGTAAAGCTTTTCATGAGGTGAGTATGTCTATTGTAGCCTTGTTAAATGGTTTGAGTCCTGGTTAGTATATAAGTGTCTTCAAGTGAATAGCTGCATGGTACGTCTGATCTATCTGATTTTGCAGAGAATAATATGGTCGGGTGAACTTATCAGCAGGTTAAATGTTAATTTTTTCACGAGTGCATGAGTGATCGTTACGTTATGTTACAAAGCGGTCTAATGCATTCCTTAATGGTTCTTGAATCTCATCATAGTGTTTTTGCAGATGGACGCGTTATTCAAGGGCTAAAAAATGGTACTAATTCTGGGATCCATTATAAGCTTCAACTACGATGATTTCTACAAGTATGTATATCGAGCGCCAAATATTGCTGACTATCCAAAAGTTGCCGTTGATAAGGAAGCAATATATATCACAGCTAATGATTATGACTTTGAAACTGAGAATTTTTTGGGGAGTTCTGTAGCTGCCTTTGACAAAATGGCTCTTTATGAGGGAAATAATGGATCATATATCGTGCAACCTGTATATCAGCAGCTATTTGGGCTAGAGTTTCCCACGCCAGAGTTGTTCTTTTTCCCCTGCCAGCCAAGGAAGTCTTTAAATAAAAAAGGGGTAGAGCAAGTTCTCTTTGTTAGAACTCAGGTTGGTGACTTTATTTCCGGAGGTCAGTATACAAGTACAATGGTAACTGTCTATCAAATAGAAGATGTGTTAACCAATCCAAAGCCAGTATTTACTACAGTTCACGTTCCAGAATACCGGGTTCGTATTAGTGGTAATACAGTACCTCAGCCAGCTCCGATTATAGAGCCGCTTGATGTTCCAGTAGTTCCCATAGATTGTGGTATGTGGATTTTTCGCTCTGGTGTTGTCGTGGGGAATTCGATTTGGGCAACTATGAATGTCTATTCTGATAATGGTCTTGATAGAACTGTTGCCCGTTGGTATGAGATTGATGTTTCTGATTTTTTGAACGATAACATAGCTGAGTTGGTACAAGCTGGTAATGCTGATCCAGGTAGCTTGACTAACCAAATTGGGCCTTCAATTAATGCCGATAAAGATGGTAACATGGCTATTAATTTTACTCTTGTTGGCGAAAAGAACTATCCTGCAATTGCTTATACTGGACGGCTCAAAACTGACCCGAAAGGAACAGTGAGGTTGCCGCTTGAAACGCCAAAAGGTGGGGATACTTATTATCAACGTGGCAACGTGAATCGCTATGGTGATTATTCAGGTTTAGCTCTAGATCCATGCGATCATAAGACCTTCTGGTTATTCAATCAATATCCTGTTGTAGTAAATCCCGGTTACGCCGATGGCACAGCATTTCCTGCTACCTATGGTTCTAACTGGTCAACTTATATGCCTGTATTCCAAATAAACAAATCTTGTTTACCAGTGAATGCTCCACAGGCAAATAATCTTCTTACTGCTCATACTACCAACAAAAAGTATGAAAAGCTGGATGCCACGGTTAATAGTTTAGGTACCTATACCACACTTAGTTCAAATCCATTTATGAAAAAGGTGTAATTAACCTATCTTACTAATTAATATAGCACTGTTATAGTGCGCTTGATTTTTTGAACAAGCGCACTATAACAATCTTGCGAAAGATTATCCATCATTATTATAGCCTTCATGAAAAGTTTATAATGAGCATTACAAGAACCTAGATACTTAGTGCTCATCTTTAACTTTTGCTAAGGTTGAGCACTAAAGAATAACTGTAGTTACTAGAGAGGCTCCTAGTAATCTCTTATCATTCCTTTAGATCATTTTTATAGAAGAAGCAAAAGATACGTCTTATTTCATTTTTTTATATGTGTCTACTTAGAGGCTTCGTTGATTTGATAGGATAGGCTAATACATATTACCTTGCTTGACGTTGTTACGAGTACGTGATACGGTAATTTCATTATTATTTTACGATTATGAGGAGAGAATCATGGTATTATTATTACGGACACTAGGTTTAGCAACGCTACTGCTCTGGTTACCAATACAGGGAAGTGAGCTTGCAGTTGGTCTAGTAGGTGAAGATGTCGCAGAAGAACGAGCGGATGCATTTGCTTGGCAGAATCGCAAGCACTATGAAGCAACATTACAACGTTTTTTTGCGCTTGCTGAAAAGGAGTATGTTTCTCTCGTTTCTCGAACAATTAAGGCTATAGATCTTCATGGTACTCTTTTTGAAGACTATCATGCTCTGCTTCTTCAGAGTTTACAAAAGACTATTTATGATTGGATGATCGATGAAGTCCTTTCATATGATGTTTATTGTAAGATTAATGAAGATACCAATTCAATCATAGAAAGTTCCGATGAAAGTGATGAGGATGGATTTGATTCGTCCCAGAGTGATTCAGATTATAGTAGCTCAGATGATGAATTAGAGGACAGCTTTTATGAACAGCAACTCTATGAAGAATGGAAGCGGGTGCAATTGGAACGAATTCTTGGTCTATTTCTGGATGTCGGTGATATCTTTACTGAAGAAGCGATCGATTGCGATGCTATTAAAGTGTTTCTTGAGAAGCGTGTACAATTTGACTATAGTTCGTTGATTAACGAAAAGCTTGTGGGAACCTTTAGACTTGCAGATGATCTCAGTGGTGAGATTTGTCAGGATCTTGAGGTGCCTAAAGAATTATTAATGATTCTTTTTGAATGTCTTTGGTTTGACTATGATTGGCAAGAGTTTGCTATTGATGACCCATTTTTTATAGCACGTACGGTTAAAGCAACATTACGAAAGTTACAGAAGGGTAAAGCATCAGGATCAGTAAAAGACTATATGATTAATGCCTTGCAGAAGCTTTTTAGCTTTAATAGCGCTGACTTTGAGCAGCCATTTTCAGAAATTCTTATACGCTACCGTAATGCAGTTGCGCAGAAGCAGTGGAGAAGCGCGTTTATTGAGTGGTCTCTCTATACTACGTATCGTAAGGTGTTTTCAAATCCTCCCGCTCGTTCAAAGGTACATTCTTTAGAATCGATAACGCCGGCATTACCGGTAGTAAAGAGATTTAATACCTATAAATCTGTTGTAGGATCGCTTATAAAAGCACGAAAACGTGCCTCCAAATACTACACAAAAGTATATCTTCATCAAGATACTCGTTTTTTAGTATATACTGATGAGCAGGGTAGACAGGACCATCTTTCCTTAGCTAAAAAACTTGCTGAGCTTAAGCGTATTGGTATGAGGTATGAGCCTTATCGACCCAACGAGTCTGAGAATGTTTTTGTGCCGCAGTTGCATATGCTTGTAAGCAAAAATGGCAGTGCGCCTTCTTTTGTAGAGATTTCTCTTACCGCAACTTTCTTTGGCTTACCAAATCGGCCATTAACACGAGCTGAGATTGCTGTCGCGGATGAAGAATATTATGCTCATGCTCAAAAGCAGTATCTTGATGGGATGGTACTACTCGGGTATTCTCTTGAAGAAGCACAGAAAAAATTTAAAAAGAAAACTCCCCGAGAATTAGTGCATAGTGAACGAATCCTAATGGAGCTCTTTCATAGGCCTTCGTTCATTACGAAGCTGGTAGAGCTGCTGCGTCAGCAGCTAGGAGAAGGACATTTTACTGTTCATAGTATCGTAATGCTTGCCTATTCAACGAACTCAGTATGTGCAGCCTGTACCCCAACACTGGTGAGCCTTATGAATTCTCATGAGCCGGGAGGGTTTAAAAGAATGCTGGTAAAAGAATTGCACAGGCAGGGCTTTAATATTCCTCGTACTGATGGCGACATTGACTGGAGCGTGTTTAGGCTGAATATTTTTGTAACGGCGAAGACCAACTTTTTTTGTCAGGCTCATGATCTGACTGATGAAGGACAGCATTGCCACTCATCAGTAAATCAGTCTCCTAAGACTCATAACCCTGAAGCAAAGCTGTATCGTCCAGATGATACGTTTGCTATTTCGGAGATCCCTGCGGATAAAGAAGGTATTCTTGATTGCTACCAGCGATTCTTTTTTGAATTCGTTGGCAAAGATGTGCATGAAGCGGCTACTGATGAGATGGTAACTCCTGATTATAAGGGGATTGTAACATCGAGTGGTAGCACAGAATGGCCGCTATAGTACGAGTTGCTTCAGTTACAGCTTAAAATCGCAGCTTGTAGGCACGCCCTTCAACCGTGATCGATGTCTCATGGTCTCTTTGCGGCTTTTGCATAAGCGATTGTGCATAGAAGCGGATGATATCTTTTGATGCCTCTATCGTTTTCTCATCTAATACTAGGTCTCATGATTCCAAAGGATTATTATAGGCTACTAGACTGCCAGGAGTGAAAAATTAATAATTTTGCGTCGCAAATGCGGTGTATTTGCAACGCAAAATGTATTGATAATTCTTCATTGTTGCATTTGTACTAGGGAGCGCCTAAATGTGTCCATTTAAAGGCAGTTTTAGAGTTTGTTATTGTATGAGTATATATTAAGCTAAGGTCTTGACAGGGATTTTTAAACTTGATACATTTGCGGTGAAAATGCGTTGCATTTGCGACGCAAATTATGTAAATTGATCTCTGAGGCCTATAATTATGGATAAAATGCTTGAATTAGTCCTTTGCGAAGGAGAGGGATTTAAGGTAGAGTTTAAAGAGCGTTTATCGAGTTTAGATCGTGAAATGGTAGCTTTTGCGAATACCAGTGGCGGTACTATTTACCTCGGGGTTAATGATGCTGGTAGTATCATAGGTATACCTATTACCAATGCATTGAAGAGTCAGGTTACTGATATTGCCTACAACATTGATCCGAGCATAAAAGTTACGCTGCAGGAGTTTACACAAGAAAGAGTGCTTGCGATACATGTTCCTTCTGGTATGGATAAGCCATATCGATGTAAGGATGGATTTTTTTTGAGAAATGGGCCATCAACGCAAAAGCTAAAGCGTGATGATATTATTGAGTTGATTAACCAGGCACATACACAACGTTTTGATGAGATGTTAAATCATCAATTCCGTTTTCCGGAAGATTTCTCACAGGAAGCTTTAGATGAGTATTTACGATTATGCGGCATTAAAACGCGCGTTTCCGCCTATGACATTTTGTTGAGTCTTAATGTGGCAGAGGAGGAGCACCAAGGTAACCTTATATGTACTAATGCAGGAGTTCTTTTTTTTGCAAAAGATCCACAAAAGTTCTTTCCTGAAAGTTATATCACTGCAGTTAGCTATAAAACTGAAGATCGCTTTTCTCTCTATGATAAAAAAGATTTCAAAGGGTCACCTATTAATCAGATCGACAATAGTTTAAGCTTCATGTTTCGACATATGACGAGCGAACCTCGTATCACGGGCATATCTGGTGCACGGCACGATGTGTACGAATATTCTCCGATAGCATTACGTGAGGCAATAATCAATGCTGTTGTACATAGAGATTACCTGTATGATAGCTCTCACATATACATACATATGTTCCCGCAGTACATCGAAATAGAAAGTCCTGGGGGACTTTATCGAGGCTTATCTCTTGAGGATTTAGGTAAACGAAGTATAAGGCGTAATAGGTTGATTGCTGATCTTCTTCACCGTGCTGGGTTTATCGAGAGAGTTGGAAGTGGTTTTTCCCGCATGCAACATGCTTTGGCAGAGAATAATAATCCTCCATTAGAGGTTGTTGCTACAAACTTTTTTAACATTCGATTTAGAAAGCGCTTACAGAATATTGATCATAGTACACTTACTTCTCGACAAATTACCATCTATCAAACCCTTTGTAATGTACGCAGCATGAGTAAAAAGGAACTAGCGCAGCGCCTTACTCTTGGAGAAGATACGACGTTGCGTGAGCTCACCTATCTCATTAAAAGAGGACTCATCAAAAAACAAGGTACGGGAAGAGCCATACGGTATACCTGTGTTGATGGCGAGAACTGATGATTAACTTACTATTCTGTGATGCACGTTTACTTTTGATTCTTCGTCTCACAAGAATGGTATACTTTGCCGGTTTTGAAGCTTCATAGATTTTCAAGAGACGGCTGCTGCAAGTAGTTTAGAAACAAAAAATTATTCCTAAAAAACGGCTATAGATTGTCTTCCACAGATTTTCAAGGACTTTGTGGTTTGCATTCTATCTTTGTTTAGTAAGAGCAGTCCTTGCTTGCTGAAGATGCGTATAGGTCGTTAATTGAGCCCTTTTTTATGTCTCCAAAAAGTAGAGTACTTTTTCTTTTGTAAAATTCAGTTAGAGGTAGTGTTTAGATTTAATCCATGCTGTTATTGACATTCTGTAATTATTTGTAGTATAATAGTATAAAGAACTGAAGTAGAAAAATTTCTAAAATGGGACTGCTATAGGTCGTAGAGGTACATTTTATGATGTCTCTCTCTTGGCCATTGTTCGTTAATAGATTCGCTACGTACCTGTAAATAAGGAATTATCATGAATATTAAAAAAACACTATTACTCC
Organism: uncultured bacterium; assembly: GCA_963711045.1. GTDB lineage: Bacteria > Babelota > Babeliae > Babelales > Babelaceae > PRDV01. The sequence continues at coordinate 86,666 of CAVQCM010000003.1, forward strand.
TCATTGGCTTGACCATAGGTTGTCATTTTCCAAGTCAGGCAATGCAAGGACCTGAGGTAGCTAAAGCGGCACTTATGAGTAGCCGTATAAAGCAGCTTTTGGGAGCAGTAAAAAAGAACAATGCAGATCTTGTTAAGAAGCTCCTTAATAATCAACCAAACCTTGTAAATGCACAGGAAGCTCAAGCAGGAAATACAGCATTAATTGCTGCAGCAACTGCAGGCAATGATGAAATGGTTTCACTACTATTACGTTATGATGCTGATCCAAATATAGCAAATAAGTATGGCGATACGCCGCTCATTGCAGCTGCTCGGAAAAATCGAGTGGCCAGTGTTCGTGCATTACTTGCTCAGGGAGCAAACGTTCGGGCTGGAAATCAGCGGGGAGAGACTCCTCTATCAGTGACGAAAAATGAAGAAGTAAAAGAGCTTCTTCGTGGCGCTGAATTAAAAAAGCAGAAGCCACAGCTTAAGCGACGTCAACCAGCACGTGCAACATCACCAGTATCCATACAACCAAATCAAGTAAAGCAATTGATTACGGCTGCAAGGAAAAATGAAATCTCGCAGGTACGTCAGCTCTTAGCTGAACAGCCAGACCTTGTAAATAGACAGGAAGATACAGCAGGGAATACTGCGTTAATTGCTGCAGCAACTGCAGGAAATGATGACATGGTTTCACTATTATTAGATTTTGATGCAGATCCAAACACAGCAAATAAGTATGGTGATACTCCACTCCATGCTGCTGTTCGTAAAAATAGAATACATGCTGTCCGTGAGTTGCTTGTCTATGGAGCAAATCCTCAAGCAGTAAAGTCAAGTAATGGAGAAACACCACTTTCAATTGCTCTTGATAAGGGTAACGAAGCTATTGTACAACTTTTACTAGGTGAAGAAGTCAGGGAGGTTTCACCTGCGGTTGAACGGATTCAGCCAGCTCAGATGGCACAACCATGTGTTGTTCCGGTTCAAACACTAACGCCAAAAACTAGAAAACAATTTTCTCGTGCTATAAATGCGATTAAGAGAGGTGACCGTACTCGCCTAGAAGACTTACTTAAGCGCTATCCAGATTTTGTTACCTTAAAAGACGATTATGGACTCGGCTTACTTACCCATGCAGTACGACAGGGCAATGTTGCTATAGTCAACTTGATTTTGCAACATGGTGCTGATGTTAATGAAACGGACAATAGAGGAATGAGTGCTCTTGCTCATGCAGCCAATAGTGGTGATTTTGCTATGGTATCATTCCTACTTGAGAATGGTGCTGATGTAAATCTTCCTGATAAGAGAATGTCTACACCGCTACAATACGCGATAGTAAAGAAGCATATTGATGTTATCAGGATTCTAGTTGGTCACGGAGGTATAGTTTATGCAAAATTTGTTCTTATGTTACAACCAGATCCTGGCTATATACGCAGATCAATTGAACCATTTTATGATAATGATTATATTGCACGTGACGTTCGACAGCAAGTTGAAAAAGTCAAAAGTGCACCTCATATGACTTTGGCCTATATTTCAATTCCTACGGAGTATGATATCAAGGAAGGCGCCTCATATACAAATAAAGCACGTGAATATCTCGATACCTTGCAAGGTATAGCTCGCGAAACGCATATTGTAGAGAGCGTGATAGATGCCCAGCTGAAAACGCCTTTTAACTGGAGCAAGCTTGCATGGTTGAGTAACTTCTTGGTTATTTCATATGATCCACCAGCTAACTATCAAAAGACTATTGAGGCATTTTACCGCGCAGTGAAAAAAGGGATACCTACGGCTAAAAAGACGTATGAAGAAGAGCAAAAGCCCCATATAAGCATCTTTAAGTTAAAGCGTGATTCTCAATTAGATACAAATAAGGCGCTCTATCAGCCAGTTGTGTCAGGTGCACGTCAACCAGATATCTTCTCACCGGTTGCTGGAGTTGAAATGACAGTGCGTATTCCTTCACGATTAGAAGTTGATCATTATGAGGCATCTTATTATAGAAATCTGTATCATGAAAATTTTGAATGGGTGTGAGAATAAGAAAGAACTGACACGAGATGACCATGATAGTATGTTTTTTTATGAAGGTACTTCATCTGCTATGTACTTAACTGCTTGGCTTGGCGATGTACATGAGCTTTCTGATTGAGAAAAAAGGTCATTCACTGCTTTTGGCTCTCAAAGAAAAGGGTAAATGTGTGTAAAGGGAACTAAGCAGCTTGTTTGATCGACTTTCTAACAGGGAAGGTTATCTTTTTTAGCCAAATAATAACATCTTATTAGGTTCTTTTAAGCGCGACTAGCATGGCGTATGTATCAAACGTCACGTTTTTTGCTGCCCGACGACACAGTATTTTGCCTATTTAAATACATTATGTATGCTATAGATCATATATTTGCTTTAGGTCTACTACTGATTTCTTGCCTTCAGGCCAAGAAATGTTGGAATAGCCATTTTCATTAATGTTGAAGGTGGCATCATCATGAATAAGTCTAGCTATTGCAATTTCTTAAGTTCGGAGCATTGGCATCATACGCTTAACCTTCGCTGTTTTGCTTTATGGGTAGTTTCGCTGCTAATAGCTGTAGTCTGCCATTGCGATATGTTCTTTTTTCTGGTATTCCTATTATAATGCATACTTTGTTGGTCTAATGTCATTAGCTTGGTCATATTTTTGTATCATTATAGTGGGGGTTAAGGGGATTCTTTTGCCTGTTTTACTCGATAGATATTGAACGTAATAACTTTTATACCGACCGGTAAAGGTTTTTTTCACTGGCAAAATACATCGTACAAAAATACCAGGCAAATAGGGTAAATATGCATGTTTTGAAGTTCATTTATACACAAAAGAAAACATTTATGAGCAATAGATGCATGAATAGCATTATTAGTAGGATCTTTGTAGGGTTGATACCTTTTATAGGTGCCAGTCATGTCTTAGGTAGTTCTGAACTGTTAGTCAGGGAGACGACACTCGTGTTGGCAGATGGCACTGTTGCGGTTGATAGGTCTGATCTAGAATATCTTACACATATCATTGATCCAGATCTTATACACGTAATAGAAGGGCAGCAAAAAGTTCTTCCAGGGCTTACTATTAAGAACTTTTGGTGGCTACAGGCTCTTGATTATTTTTTTGATCAGAGCAAGGAGACTCTTGAATTTCCTCTTTGGTACGTGCGTGAACGAATCCCAGATGACTATTACGAGCTTATATTGCAGGCATGCAGCTTGGGGATAGGTTCGCTGATGGAACTTGGTAAGCACCTTAATAAAGGGGTATTGTTTTACTATTCTACCGAATCTCTGGGGAAATTGTTAACGGCACAGCAGAGGCTGTCTTTTCAATTTGTTGACATTGATGAAGTAAATAAAGAAGGTAGGACGGCACTTCATGAGGCTTCACGTAATGGGGAGATAGCTAAAGTCACGTTGCTTTTAGCCGCAAAAGCAAACCCGTATGTTCAAGATGGTAAGAATTATACTCCGCTTATGTATGCAACACACGGGAAGCATCATGATGTCATAGAGTTATTACAGGCTGCAGAACTACCTGCTCAAGTGCATGATACAAGGACTTCTTTGAGGTTTAGTTCAGAACAGCAGGAAACAGAAAGACTTGAATTAGCAGATGGTTTTGTTGAACTTGATGCTCTTAAGTTTCAACGCTTTAAGAATATCATTGATCCGGCTCTTGAAGAATTGTTGGAGGCTAGCGGGTCACTAGCACTGCCAGAGCTCTCTATTAAGTATTTTTGGTGGCTACTTGCCCTGGATGTATTTTTTTGGAATGGCTATGGCTACGACAAGAGTCTTGCACGATTACTTGAACGTAGACCAGATGATTATTATGAGCTGTTACGGCAGGCAAACTATGTAGGGCTAGATTACCTGGTTGCCATTGGCAAGCTATTGAACGAAGAAACGCTGTTCTGGGGTTCTGAAAATGAGCTGCGCAGATTACTTCTGGCTCAGGAAGAAATATCAATATATTTGGATGATCTCGAGGTACCATGTGAGGTAGGTTTATTGAGTGCTGGTATGACTGCTCTTCAAGTGGCTTCCCATTCTGGTGACGTGGCTAAAGTTACCTTGCTCTTAGAAGCTGGTGCAGATCCTAGAGGAAAGGGTAAGTGTGCTGCGCTGATATTAGCAACTCATGGTGAACACCGCGAAATTGTCGCCTTATTGCTTGCTGCTGGCGCTGCCACAGAAGAGGAAGATGGTTATGGTAGGACAGCTCTCATGTATGCTGTTTGGGAAGGGCGAGATGATATCGTTGCGCTATTAGTTCAGGCAAACGCTCAGCCAAATGTCATCGATAGGGATGGACGAGTGCTTTTTCATGAGGCTATTATACTGGGCAAGATGGCCATAGTCGAATTGCTGATAAAAAATGTAGACCTTTATCTTAAAGATACGGCAGGTAGAACAGCACTGACGTTAGCCGTTGACATGACGCAACAGAATACTAGTAAAGAGCGAGAGAGTATAGTTACTTTGTTAAGGAACTATAGGGATACTCCTCACAAGTTTTGAGGTAAGAGGTTATTCATACATTGTTTTAAATAGGCTTATCCAATTTACCGCTTCTTGTTAAAAAGAGTGAGCTGTTATGCCTTTGAGCTGGCAGATTAAAATGGGCTTCTGCTTCTTGAAAAGATTTTCAACGCCAATTCGTGTATGGCTCATTACGTAAGGTACCTCGTATAAGATAGCCGCTTAGAGAGCATGACTTTTTTGCGTAGAAGCATATAGTCTGCATTTTTTACCAACATTAAACTCCATACATTGTCCCTCCAGATAACGGTAAGGTAAAAAATAGTTCAGTAGTTACCAATCAAGAGAGTTATAAGCTTTGATCCTAACCATAAGAATCTATTTTATGGGATCGACAATACCGGAAAGGCCGTTATTTTTGAGGCGCCACACTATCTTAAGCAACTAGACAAACGAATTGATGAGTTACGCTCGAAGCTTGATGCATGTAAGAAACGATCGAAAATGGTAACGTATACCGATAGCAAAGGCAATATTTATTCTTACTGGGAGGGATCAAGAAAATACAATAAGCTAAAAAAGACATTAAACAAGGCTTTAGCAAAACGACGAGATCTTACCAAAGTATTTTGCTATAGCATTGCAAACTGGTGTTGTCGTCACTATGATTTAATTAGTATAGGAGATTATACTCCTCAAGGTCAGGGAATAACAACTAAAATGAGGCGAGCTATGAACAATAGATCATTGCATGGCAGAATCAAGAAGGTTATTTCCTGGACAGCGCTTAAATCTGGTAAACTTACGTTCATCTATGATGAAAAAGGTACCACACGTACCTGTCATGTCTGTAAGACAGTAGTTGATGGAGGCATTAAGCCGTCGATACGACAATGGCGCTGTCTTGGCTGTGGGGTGCAACACAATCGTGATGAAAATGCTGCGTTTAATGGACTGAAAAAAACATATGAGAATTATGAAAAAATAACCGGAGAAATAGCTCCGGCAGTGCCTTGCTCAGGCCTTGTTCACAGTAATGAACAATGGGCTTGTAGGGTTTTAGCTAGTGGCGTTATAGCTACGGGGCTAAAACAGCAGCTTGCTGCACCTCCAAGAAATTAAAATTGAGATGTGGTAATCTCAAATCAAAACCTATATGACTAACTTTGTATAGCTTTTGAAGAGCGGTCCTACGGTACCAGGTCAAGGTGCTTCTGTCGTGGTTGGCATCTTCTCACTTGTTGTAGGAAACCTGAACCTAAGAAACTCTCAATGTAACAATACTTTTGGCGAAGAAGCAACATTTGTTGTTGGGTTTGCTGGGGGAACTATGCCAGGTCTCTTTGTCGAGCATTGTCAATTTAACAACCAAAATGGTGGGACAGCCTCAGTAGTTACGCAAGGAACTCATATTTCTGATGCTGGAGGAACGTCAACCAGTTCTGAAGGTATAAGATTTGTCGATTGTGAGTTTAATGGGATAAGCTCTGGAGCAGGTTTTGCTCTTGAAACAATGGGTCTTTTCATGATTACCGCACGAAGTGTTGTTGTTGATAACTGTCAATTTACAAACATTATTTCGAATTCACCATTCCCTTCATCTAATGGGTTGATGATACGTGCTGGGAAGAATGATCCAATAAATGATACTGTTGGTGCTACACGAACTTTCAGCATCAGAAATTCCTACTTTAGTGATATTATTTCGCAAAATGAAAGTAGAGGTATTACATGGGCTGCCGACCGTTCTGGTCGTGATGGTGTTGCAGGTGAATTGATCAATGTAGCAATTGAGAATAATGTGATCCAACGTGTCCATAGTTCAGGTCTTCAAGGTAGAGTCGCAGGTATTGACATTACCGCTCTTCAAAATCTATACAAAGTTACTCATATAGGTTTTGATTTGAGATTACCACATCTCAATTTTAATTTCTTGGAGGTGCAGCAAGCTGCTGTTTTAGCCCCTTGTCTTTACCCACATTTTTATCTACAATCTATACCTGAAAAAAGTTGATTGGTTCAATAAGGTGGAGTAGACGTGAATCATATTTTAAGTGATAATGAAGCATGGACAAAGAGGCAATGGAGCAGCGCAAAGCTTGGTGATGCTCGAAGAAATAAAAGAGCTGTGAAAATAGGAGATTGCATGCTAAGAAAGCCAACTGCTAGTTTGCCTAACCAGATGAAAGACTTCTATGATTTGAAAGCAGTATATCGACTTCTTAATGAAGAAGATGTTACGCATGGGGCTCTGCAAGAGGTGCACTGGAATAATGTAAAAGAAGCTGCTAATAAGACAAAAAACACCGTCTTGATGATCCAAGATACCAGCGAGTTAGACTATAGTTCAAAGAAATCAATTGAGGGTCTAGGACCGATCGGAAATCATAAAGGCCGTGGCGTTCTTATTCACTCCACACTAGCTGTTGAGTTTGGTAAAAATGGCCCGGAATCTGTATTAGGATTAGCTCATCAATCTGCATGGATCAGAGACAATATTGCTCGTAGACAAACTGAAAAGAGGTCAGAACGAGCTAAAAGACGAACTGAAGCTGATTGTTGGATCGAAAGTTTAGAAAATATTGGTATGCCAGACCATCAAGATACCCAATGGGTAAGTGTGGGAGATCGTGGAAACGATATCTATAAGTTTATTCGCTATTGTACGCGGACCGGTAGAAACTTCCTAGTAAGAGCTAATACTAATCGAGTTATAGTGACAACAGAAGGGAAAAAAGAAAAACTGAGTGATTTTGTTCGATCCCTTCCTGAACAGACCACAAAAAAGATAGATTTGCGCTCAAGACCGGGAAAAGCTGGAAGAGAAGCTATTCTTTATGTTGCATGGAGTACAATATTAGTTATCACTCCTAAAATTTTCCCTAAAAAGGAACATGAGACTATAAAGCTTTCATGTATCCGCGTATGGGATAAGTCAGATAGTAGCTTGGAATGGATTTTGATAACGAATCTTGAGATAGCAAACCAAGCAGATGCCCTTGAGAAGATAGCCTGGTACGAATCTCGCTGGCTTATAGAAGAGTATCATAAATGTCTAAAAACTGGATGCCGTATCCAAAACAGCCAGCTCAAAAAGGCTGGAGGATTGCTTTCACTGCTGGGGTTTCTAGGGGTTATAGCTACGCGTTTACTTGCTATTAAGTTCTTTATAAGACTTAATTCTTCAGCAAAGGCCAAAGACCACTTCCCTATTGAAGGGATACACTTATTATGTTCACGCTATAAATTATCAGCAGAGACTATGACCTGTAATCAGTTTTGGCGATGCATTGCACGTCTTGGTGGATTCTTAGGACGAAAGTCTGATGGTAACCCTGGTTGGCAGACTAGTTGGTCAGGTTGGGTTTCGTTTCTTGATATGCTGTCTACGCTCAACTTAATAGGGCAAATGGAATCTATCAAGCCTGAAAAGAATGAAGACATCTGGACAGCTATCGCTGATAAGATTATGGGAAAAATGGAGCTAAAAAAATGTGGGTAAAGACAAGGTTTTAGCCCCGTAGCTATAACGCCACTAGCTAAAACCCTACAAGCCCATTGTTCATTACTGTGAACAAGGCCTGAGCAAGGCACTGCCGGAGCTATTTCTCCGGTTATTTTTTCATAATTCTCATATGTTTTTTTCAGTCCATTAAACGCAGCATTTTCATCACGATTGTGTTGCACCCCACAGCCAAGACAGCGCCATTGTCGTATCGACGGCTTAATGCCTCCATCAACTACTGTCTTACAGACATGACAGGTACGTGTGGTACCTTTTTCATCATAGATGAACGTAAGTTTGCCAGATTTAAGCGCTGTCCAGGAAATAACCTTCTTGATTCTGCCATGCAATGATCTATTGTTCATAGCTCGCCTCATTTTAGGTGTTATTCCCTGACCTTGAGGAGTATAATCTCCTATACTAATTAAATCATAGTGACGACAACACCAGTTTGCAATGCTATAGCAAAATACTTTGGTAAGATCTCGTCGTTTTGCTAAAGCCTTGTTTAATGTCTTTTTTAGCTTATTATATTTTCTTGATCCCTCCCAGTAAGTATGGATATTGCCTTTGCTATCGGTATACGTTACCATTTTCGATCGTTTCTTACATGCATCAAGCTTCGAGCGTAACTCATCAATTCGTTTGTCTAGTTGCTTAAGATAGTGTGGCGCCTCAAAAATAACGGCCTTTCCGGTACTGTCGATCCCATAAAACAGATTCTTATGGTTAGGATCAAAGCTTATAACTCTCTTGATCGGCTTTGTTTCAGGAACCTTACTGAGTACTGTGACTATGGCATAATAGTCATCATGTTCTTTTACTATTCGAAGATTACGAACAATTTTGCCTTTGAGACCTTTTACGCCTACTAGCGGTACTTCTATGGCATGTCTTTTTCCATCAGCTCCAGTTCCTAGTGAAAGTTTGAGCGTTGAACCCTCTATCGCAAAACCCTTGGTTGGTTCATCATAGAGCAAAGAGAACCAATGCATCTTCCAAGAATTATACCGTGGTCTGCCCAACTTTCTGCCTTTACGCAGCCCATTCTTTGAAGCAAAAAAGTCTTTAAATGCTCGTGTTGCTCGGAGTGCAGAATTCTTAAGTGGTGATGAGTGGACACTTTTTAGAAAGGGATGTTCTTCCTTAATGCCGGGCACTAAATCCCGTAGGCCATATGGCGTAAACACTATGCTACCTGCTTCTTTATCCCCTGTTTCTTTATAGGTATCCAATTCTGTATAGGCTCTCCCTATAAGCATATTATACAGGTAGTTCGCTTTTCTCGATTGATCGTCAAGGCATCTCGCACTATTCTTATCAACGTTCATTGCTAACTTTACCACATTTTTAACCTGTTTCATGAAAGCTCAACCGTTTGTTTAACCGCATCTAAGAGTTTTTTGTTTTTCTTACTTCGTGCCCCATACAAACGAGCTGAAAACACTGTAATAAGCTCGAGCACATCTTGAGCAAGCTCTTCTTCAAAAGAGGGCTGATTACCCTTATTTATGATAACTACCTCTATACCTTTTTCTTCACACACGCTGAAAAGTAATTCTGCTCCAAATCGTAAGAGCCTATCCTTATGGGTCAGAACTAGACGTTCTATCTCGCTGCTCAATATCTTTTTCAAGAGGTTCTTTAAGCCTTTTTTATGATAGTTCATGCCAGATCCGAGGTCGGATAGCACCTCAAACTGCCAACCTTGTGAAGCACAATAGAGTTCTAAAAGTTCTTTTTGCCTTTCAAGGTCATCTTTCTGATCATGACTTGATACACGTGCATAACAAAGAGTCAGTCCTGAAGACTTAGCCTTTCGACCTTGCTGGAGCTTCCTTGGATCATACCTTCGCTGACCGCCTCTCGTTCTTTTATCAGGAACTATACGCCCCTCATATTCCCAACGACGCATTGTCTGTGGAGATACTCCCAACAGTCTTGCTGCTTTTCCTATGCTAATAAACTTAACCATATTGGTAATATATAAATAATTTTAAGCAAAGTCAACATAGCTGTTAACTAGCCCCTTATCTCAGTCCGTTTGATGAAGGTGAACCTGGCGCCTTTATTAGGAACGTGTATCTTTTTGAAAATCGTATTTCAGATATAAAGCGTACCATTGAAGGTCTGACAGATAACGTTGCAGGTATTTATATGGAATCTGTACAAAGGCCAACAGTAGCTAATAATAGTATTACCGATGCTGGTAACGGTATTGTGTTTACAGGAAGTGATCTCATTAACCCGCCGATGTTCTTTCAATTAGCGACATCTTTAGACGCAGCGATCGCGATTTCAGAAGGGCAGGTACCAGCGACAGTTTCAAATGGCATAGTAGATCTTACTTCAGGGGGGAATGGCCTTCAGACCTTTGAGAATGTTAATGGAAATGTGACTGTTGCCAAATCAGAATACCAATTACGTAATTAACTGGGGAGGAGCAGCTCCTGTTGATGAAGCTGTGCAGCCACAGTTACCGTCTCAGTTAAATGTTGGAGATACCACCAACAAGTATAATAACCTTGCAATCAAGAAAGCGTAAAAGTTGAACAGGTTCAGACTTACTAAGTCTGAACCTGCTTTTACCATTCTTATACAAACAAGATGTGGGCATATTTTCTTAGTGGTTAAGATAGCATCATGTACCAATGAAGATATATGGAAATGCCGTCAACTTCTACAATCGTAGAAGTGACAAATGTGCTCATTTTAATTTGCGAACATCTTTTTTTCTGGTACCATTTTAGCAGACACTGATTTAATACATAGCAACTATAGTGACGTTTATGAATAAGGCCTTATTTTTTCTCGTAGCGATGTATAGTGGTGCATTTTTGTATTCAGCAGAGGAGCTGCCTGCTGTTGAAATTCTTGAACCATACGAGAACGATCGTTCTGAAAGAGAAGTTATTCATTTGGACGAAGAGCCAACTCTTCATAGGTATGATGTTATTTTTCTTAGTGGAAGTGATGAAGATGACGAGCATGTTGATGAAGATGTAATTATAGAAGATGAAGGTCCTATTGTTCTTAATGAAAAATCTCACCTGTTAGCTCATACGCAATTTTTTGATGATCAAGATATTCTTCCTCATATTCGTTATGCTGTATCGAGCGGCTACAATGGTGGTCGTTTTAAAGATAATGACCGCTATGCTCAAAAAGAATCATTTCCGCATGCTAAAAAATTGCCGCGGCTTGTTTGTGAAAATGACCTTTTGCCGGGAAAAGCTCTTGAGCTCGGTGAAAATGCTCTTGATGGTGTTGAAGTTGAACGTAATATTGCTGCGGCTCGGGGATTGTTTCAATCAGTAGTATGGTCTGCAGCAGATGATGAGACGAAAGCGCAGGCATATCTACAGTTGTGTCTACTGTATGCTTTTGGTCTCGAAGGCAAACAAAACGTTAGACGTGCACGTGAGTGTTTAGATAAAGCATTGAGCTATCAGTTAAGTCCAGCATTATCTAGTCAATGTATATTTTGGCATTTTTGCTTAACCTATTCTGATATATTTGATAAGTTTCTCTCAAGATATGAAATGGCATATCACTATGCAACTTTACGTGGCCTTGGTAAGCGGATATGTGGTATAGTTAATGGACATGATTTGCCCAGTGAAGAACGGGAACAGTTGAGCGAGCGATACTGCAATACGTATCTTATCTGTGTACCTAATGAAGTTCCCCTATATAGAGAAGAGCCTTCTGGTAGGAAAAAAGGTAGACGGAAACGCGAACGTTCATTGCTGAAAAAAGTACTTAGAATTCGAGATGATAGTCCTTGGAAGCTGTAGTGAGAGTATTGCAATGAGCTCAGTAAAAGCATCAATGCAAGAAGCTTACCAATAAAACTGTGCAAACATGATACCTATGAACTTAATCCCTCACACTAACATAGATAAGAGTAACAGTAATGATGATAAGCTTTTCAAGACTAAGGCCATTGTTTTTCAATGACTACTGATGCATGAACTAGACTTTTCTTTAGGTGAGACTGTTCTTTAAAAGATTACAAGATGAGAGCGAATGATATGTTCAATTAGCAATGCATCACCTTAGTGCTGAAAGTTGAAGTCTTAAGCAACGAATATCGGGATCATAAGAGATTTGGTATGCAAGAATTTCCTTTCCACAGGATAATTGGGAAAGATTGGCAAGAGCATGTGAGCACTTTTTGTATTTGGACATATTGAAATAAAGTGCGTATAATTGGATTATGATCAATTCAAAAAACTGTGTAGGAACTATGCCCATGAAGATAGTAGCTCGATTGAGTGCTGTATTGACGATTGCTGTTCTTGGAGTCCAGCTTACAGCTATGGAAGAGGTAAAGACTAAAGTAACGTTGCAAATAGTGAATGATGGTCTCTTGCCGGTAAAATGTAAGCTAGTTGAGTGTGAACAGGGTTGGGCATCGAGAACCTATCATAATCTCTCTGAAGTCTTTGTGGTTCCAGTAGGGCAAAGTGCTGCTATTGATATTCCTGCAGAAGGACGTTTTAAACGGTATCTTTATTATGGGTCAACTGAGGAAGATGATGAAGCTCTTGCTTCATATAAAATGGTACCTCAACAGATTGCGACCGAATCACATGATGTGAGAGTCTTTGTTTCAGGTGAGTTCGCTGAGGAAGCCTTGCCACAATATGAAAGAGGCCTACAAAACTTAGGTCGGCATGCAATACTTCGTATTAGAAATACTAGTTTAGTTGGCGTGTCTCTGTGCCTCTATGAATATGAGAAAGGCTATACGAGAACGACCTACCATGCTCGTTCAGCGAATCATACATTGATGCCTGGTGAAGTGAAAGAACTAGTAGTTGCTAAAACAAGCGTATTGCCACGAACAATTTATTTTGAAAAAGGAGAGATTGGGCGATTGTCACCCTATATTGAAGTCCCCCAAGTGATAGCAAAAAAAGAACATGAATTGCAGATTTATTATCATGGACCGTTTTCTAAAGAATATCTTTCAGAGCTAGAGCGTACCGGTCAGCTCTGTGCATTGCGAATCACCAATACGAGTGCAAAGCCTATCTATGTTAAACTGTACGAATATGAGAGTGGGAGAACTATCCCTTCGTATCATGTACGTTCTCTACTTTATAAAGTCTTTCCAGATCAAACTAGAGAGATTGCAGTGCATAATCGCGCTCCTTTACCCCGTCGGCTCTATTTTGCTGCAGATAAGGAAGAGTTACGTAGAAATTTTTTAAGCTATGCTGTAGTGCCGCAGCAGCTTATTGGTGATGAAGACCCTATAGAAGTATTCTATGATTTTCCTATGACACGCGAAGCTGCAGACCATATTCGTCATTATAATCGACATTTTCCAAATAACACTTCTCTCAGGTGGGCCTATCACGGTATTCCTGCTCTTTGCGATCAGGAAAAGGAATTTTGTGAAAATCGGTCCCGGGTAACTCATAGCGCTATTCGCTTACTCTTAGCGGGTTGTGAGGGGCGTGAGCATTTGGCTGATGCTGAAAAATTACCTACCATTGCACTTTGTACAAGTGGCGGTGGTTTTAGAGCAATGCTTTCAAGTCTTGGATTTATTGAAGGGCTACGCCGACAACAGCTGCTTGATACCATAACGTATACGGCAGCGCTTTCTGGCTCGACCTGGATTCAAGCTGCTTTGCTTGCCCACGGACGGCCAGAACCAGATGCACTCCCTGAGGTTATGGAGAAACTATGCCTATCATTAGAGAAGGGTCTTTTTGAACCAAGAATTTTGAATGGAACGCTTTCAGATACTGCGTTACTTCTGTTAAGAAATAGTATTTCTCATCAAATTAAAATGCATCCATTATTTAAAGCACGTTTTCTTGCAGAAAATGGTACAAAAAGTGATGCGAGCTTGATTAATTCGTATGGCATGCGACTTGCAGAAGCATTGTTTCCTGATAGAGAAGATAAGTATAGCTTAACCTTTTCTTCTTTAGCGCCAGTTGCACTGTCAGGGGTGTTGCCACTTCCGATTTTGACAGCCATAACGAGTTGTGAAGATCCAGGAGTGTATGATTGGGTAGAATTTACCCCTTTTGAGGCTGGCTACCTTACAAAGACTCCTGCTTATGTACCATTATCTAGTCTTGGAAGGGACGTTAAAAAGTATTACCGTGGTGAGGTTTCTTCTATAAAATCTCCAGTAAAAAGCTTCAATGAAAAGATTCGTAAGCACCTTACAGAAGAATCTTATTACAAAATTGAACCAGGGTTTAATCAGCTTCTTGCTTCCTGTGGTTCAGCGTTTTCTGTAACGACTTCAGAAATAATAGCCAAATCAGGGTGGCAACGACCTATAGAATTCCTTGAACTTGGTACACAACTTGCTGCATCACATCTGTTGTCTCATCGCGCCTCGTCAACAATGTTGTCAGCATATAATGAACTAAAGGATAATATAAGGGATGCTAATCTCTTTTCTGGTCTTCATCTTCCTAACTTTTATGCTCCTTATGCTCGTTCAGCGAATCATACGTTGGTGCCTAGAGAAGTGACAGAATTATTAGTTCCTGAAACAAGTGTATTACCACGAACAATTTATTTTGACAAAGAAGAGATTGAACTATTATCCCCCTATAGTGAAGTCCCTCAAGTTATAGTAGAAAAAGAGCTGGAATTGCGAGATGCAGGAATACATTTCAACCTCCCATTGATACCATTATTTAATCAGAATCGTGCTATTGACATTATTGTCGTAGTGGATGCAAGCTCGGATGTCAACGAAAATATTGGCAATGCTCTCAAGGAGTTCAGAAATGTTGCTGAAGAGTTTGATATACCACTTCCTAAACATCTTGCACATGATCAACTTCTTCATGATCAGCTAGAGCAGATGCAAGAAGAGGGTAGCATGGTAACTGTCTTTAGTGAGCCAGGTAAAAAGACCGTCATCTACATAGTATCTGCCTGCAATGATGCTGAGGAAACATTAAAGTATAATACCTTCAAACTGCAATATTCAATTGAAGAGTCACATGAATTGATTGGTTTCAATGAAGAGCTTGCTCATAAAGTGGCTCCAAGTATCATTTCTGCTATAGCGGATATGACTGAAGAATTAAACAATTGATTGTTGAGAAAAAGCGTTGGAGTATTACAAGTGATTTACCTAGCCATAAGATCTAAATAGGTCGGTAAGCGTTACTACGCTGCTTACGAGTTCTTCAGAATATATGGTGGGCTTGATTCCGTGAGCTGCTATCATAGAGAGAAAGAGCTGCTTGGTAGTTTGTGTATGTTTCTGAAATGAATTAATCTTGTTTTGGAGGATAGCTGCATAACTCTTGTCTATGACGAATGGTTTATCGGTATACTTGATTTCGCAGAGGGTAATAGCATCATCACCTCTTACAATAACAAGATCTATTTGAGCTCCTCGTTCTTGAGTAGTTTTAAGTGTATATTTCCATGAAGTGATGGTACTTGCACTGCTAATACCGAGCCCTTGTATAATCTTTAGGGTATGTTTTGCACAGACTGCTTCACATGCATAGCCGGACCATGCATGATATCGAGGAGTTTGGCTCATGACAACCCAATGATCGGATGCAAATTTTTTTGTTTGCTCATTTTTGACCCAGTAGATATAGAAGAGACAAAACTCATCGATGACTTTATAGTAGGCACCACGTTCTTTTTTCCATGGTATATACTTTTCTATAAAACCAGCATCACATAATGGTTGTAAGTGTTCAGATAGGTTGCCGCCTGAAGTAATACCCGGTGAATCTGCTAAGGCGGTGAGCGCTTTGCCTTCTCTTTTCTGAGCAATGTTTTCAAGGAGTGTTTTGTAGACCTCTGCACCGTCGAAAAGTGATGCAAAAAGCTTGTGATACTCGTTATGCAAAGGAGCTCCTTTATCAAAAAAGAGATTCTGTATATTTTGCTGGGCCGTTTTAGTGGGAGACAAC
This sequence comes from uncultured bacterium, assembly GCA_963711045.1. Taxonomy (GTDB): domain Bacteria; phylum Babelota; class Babeliae; order Babelales; family Babelaceae; genus PRDV01. The sequence goes on from CAVQCM010000003.1 coordinate 102,602, forward strand.
TATTCAAGATAATAAGGGATGCCTCCAATTGCCATATATAAGGAGAGAATGTGGTTCTCATTTAGCTTGAAGCGCATACTCTGAAGGTATTCCTTTGTCTCAGCAAGGGTAAATGTAAATGAAAGAAGATTTATCTCTAGATTGGTTCTATTGTGAAGGCCGCCCGTATTGTAAATTATGTTTTTTAAGATCCATGATTCAGATGATCCACAAGCAATGAAAATGAGATGCTTGAGTCCAAACCATTCTTTGTTCCAAAAATAATCAATTGTTGAAAGAAGATCAGATTTTTTAGTTGCCATCCATTGAAGCTCATCAAAAAACAGAACAACTTTTTTATCGGTTTTTTGATTTGATCACTAAGCACTTTAAATGCTTCCATCCAAGAGTGAGGAGTGATCAGAGGAGCTCCTCCTAGAAAGACTGAAGAGACCTCGGCCATGAAATTCTTTATCTGGTCCTGTTTTGGTCCATCTTGTAGTCCGGCCACATGGAAAAATATGCAGTCTTTTGACTTGAAAAATTCGTTGATTAGGTATGTTTTGCCGACACGTCTTCTTCCATAGATGGTGATTAAACGGTTTTTAGTGGTTGTGAAGGCACGTTCAAGAAGTTCCTGTTTTTTTTGTCGACCTATAATCATAGTTGATTCTCCCGAGATATGACGCAACTTATCCAATAATATAGGCCGCTGATACATTAAGTAAAGCGTGAATTATCAGCGGCCTATCGAGTTTGGATAAGCCGCTGATAAATATTCAGCATGAATTGAGGATGGGATATTCGCCAGCTGCAGGGCGATTTTGTGTTTATGGTTGCGGAAAATAAGAAATTAGTTTTTTGGATTATAGGCCACTGATAACTAGAGGAGCATGCGATTTATCAGCGGCCTATTGGATCTGATAAGGTCGCTGATACTTAGTTGCAGTGTCTAGCTTGGTAATACTACGTGTACAATATGGTTACAAAAAGCTCTAAGAGCTCTATGATGAAGCGCAGAAATGCCCGCCGGGAAGTGTTGCCAGCTAGTTATAGGTTGCAAAAGTGAATACAATCATACAGTACTCTTCATAATAGCACAAAATAACGATCAAGCCTTCAAAATATCGTATCAACTATGCCTGCTTCAATCTTGACAATTTGAAATAATATTAAGTATAGTAATAGTATAGCCATTCACATATTGAGGCCTGAAGGCCAGAGAGTAGAGATGTCTGGTATAGTAAATAGTTCGAAGCCTATAGGTTTCTGAAAAGTCTTATGAATGTATAGATGGGTGAACCAACATGGAGAGTCATATAATGAAAAAAGTAACAACAATAGTGGCCAGTTTGATGATAGTATCTGGCTTAGGAGCAATGCAGACTAATCAAGTGCTTCTAAATGTAACCAATGATGGTATGGAGCCTGCTTTTGTACAGATATATGAATACAAATCAGGAGGGTTCTTTGGACTTGGTGGTGGTTACCATGAACTTTCCACTGTATATCGTATAGATCCAGATGATACACGAGGTATTGAAATTGATAAAGCAGCTGAAAGTGCTCGGTATCTCTATTACCATTATACTGAACCAGTTGATCCTGCACAGGTTCGTACGCGTGTAGAGCTTCCCCATAGTATCGATCAAGAGTATGATGTAGAGATTAAAGGTATAAGCCCTGGTGATACAGCTCCATTGCGTGTCACTAATACGGGTCAATTGCCGGTTTATGTACAAGTGTATGACTACTTATATGGCAGGATAAGAGGTGAGTATAAAGAGCAATCAGCTAGTATAATGGTTGAGCCTGGCCACACAGAGGTGATAATGATACCAAAGGTTGCATCACTTCCTCAGCGGTATTTGTACTATGCTCAGAGCAAAGTGATGGGATTTAATAATTGGATTGATCTGCCAGTGGTGCTTGATGATGAAGGTCTTGCCGTTGATGTTGCTTTAGCACGTCCAATTGGTGAGCAAGCAGCAGCCTATATTAAAGAATATAATGAAAAGCATCCTGAAAAGGTAGACCTTTCATGGGTGCGCAATGGTGCCCCAGAACTACCATTTCATGAGCAGACATTCTTAAAGAATCGGGCCAAGATAACTCGTCCTGCTATTACCAACATTCTACGGGAACAGGGATATAATGATACACAGGCATGGAAGATGCCTCGCGTTGCTCTTTGCACGAGCGGCGGTGGATTTCGGGCAATGTTATCAAGCCTTGGCTTTATTCAGGCCATGTCAGAATCAGGAGTTTTGGATGTTACCACCTATGGTGCTGCATTATCAGGATCAACATGGATGTGGATGAAGTGGCTGCATGATGGTGCAACTTCAGAGATGTTGCCAGAAGTGGTTGCCGGTATACGTGAAGCATTGAACAAAGGGCTCTTAGCTCCTGAGATTTTATACCAATCTCTTGTACAAAAATTATTATTTATAGCAAAACATAAACTTATTCAATCTCAGATTCCCATAAGTGATGAGTTTAAAGCACGATTTTTTGCAGAAAGTAATGAAGCAGACCCGGCATTTGTAAACCTGTATGGTATGCTTCTTGCCGATGCATTGTTCGCTAATGATCCAGACAGATATAGTGTTACCCTTTCATCATTTGCCGATAGGGCAGTGGCTGCCACTATGCCACTCCCTCTTTGTACGGCAATAGCCACGAGAGATAAAGGCTATCTGGCAAAGGTTTTTTCGCATGGTAAAGAAAAAGTGCAACCTATTGATTATAGCTGGTTTGAGTTTACTCCATTTTCCGCAAGCATTCTTGAGAGTTCAATGACGTCAGGAAATGGGGCTATTCCCATGTGGGGCCTTGGGCGTCGTTATGAAAAAGGTTATCTAGGAGGTGTTTCTTCTGTTAAAGACCCCGTTAATAGCTTTAATAGTGTGGTGTCGAATTATCTTGATAAAGATACCCAGTATTACGGCATTGAACCAGGACTTAATCAGCTAGTAGCAGCATTTGGTTCTGCCTTTACAGTTGATACTGCCGAGCTTACCGCAAAGTCTCAAGGGATACCATTTCTTGAAAAATTGGAAAGGACGCGGCTATTTTATGGTCTTTCTGTTCCTAACTTTTACAATCCTGAAACAGAAACAAAAGACCTTGGCTTAGGAAACACAGTTCAGGTAAACACAAATCCATTTGAGCTGCGCGATGGTGGTATTTCGTTTAATCTACCACTTCCACCATTATTTAATCCACACAGAGATATTGCTGTTTTGATCATTATGGATGCGAGTGGTGATCTGAATGAGAATTTAGGTGGGGCTCTCAAAGAATTTGTGATGTATGCAAAACATCATAATGTTAAAATACCTGATACTCTTGAGCGTGAAGAAAGTCTACAGCGAGCTCTTGAGGAAATGAAGGAATATGGACGTAAAGTGAGGGTATTTGGTGATTGGAATAAGAAAGATGAGATGACTGTTATCTATATTCCAACAATTATTGATCCTGAGCTTCCGCTAGAAGTACGTGATACTGATCCAATGAAATTTAGTACGTTCAAGTTGCACTATGCTCCAGAAGAGAGCCAGGAACTGGTATCCTATGCTCGAGCACTTGGTAATGCTCATGCTGACTATATTAAGAAAATAGTAGGTTTAAAGGCAGCCTCTCTTAATGAGGCATATCGTTAATTTGTATTTGATTCGATATGGTTACTATGCTTTGTAGAAATGGCCTCGGTGTAAGAAGTATATCCTAGTGGATAGGTTGGGGCATGGTTGTCGACCTATATATGCTCATAGAAGGATATTTTTATCATGTATAATTTTAGGTAGATCGAATTATTTGATTGGCTCATGGCTGTATGAATATTGGGAATGCTGGGGCTCTTCTTTATGAAAGAGCAATTGTAGTGATGCTTCACCACTGTGTAACTGCTTAATAGGATGCTCCTTGTGAAAGCAGCTGTGCAATCATGTTGTGTGAGCTATATGAAAGTGCATAGTTAAGGGCATATTAACGTAAGAACATAGATTGCTATCTGCTTCATGATTCAATAGCATTAGTATCGTTTCTTGGCCTTTAAGAGCAGCAACAAGAGCAATTCAGGAAAGAGTATGATTCTCATTTAGCATGAATCTCATACGCTGAAGATATTTTTTGTCTTAGCAAGGGTAATTTGGAAGAAGATTGATCCCTAGAGTAGCTTCTATTTATGGATATTGTCTGTATTGTAGATGATAATTCATGATACGGATGATCTGCAAGCAATGAATAGGAGGAGTTTATCTCAACTAATAAAAACACCCCCGTCTTTTTTTGATCAGAACATAAAAACACCCCCGTTTTTTTTTGACTTTTAAGAGTATTTGAGTATTCTATCCCCATATAACTGGTGGAGTTGACGATGAAAAGAACTTGTATGTCCTTTTTAGTGAAATGGCTTGATTCAGATGATAGACTGCCTCTTGTGATACGCGGGGCTCGTCAAGTAGGAAAAACCTGGTTAATCAGGCATCTTGCAGAAAGACGGGGACTGAGGCTCATTGAACTTAACTTTGATGATCAGAAGGAACTTGCCTATGCATTTGCTTCGAACAATCCTGAAAGAATCCTGGAAATACTCGCAGGTGATCTTGGCATCGAGCCGATTGATCCTAGAACCAGCCTGCTATTCTTAGATGAAATTCAAGTTGTTCCTGAGCTGTACGCCAAGCTGCGTTGGTTTGCAGAAAAGATGCCGGAATTAGCGGTTGTTGGTGCTGGATCACTTTTTGAGTTCATCTTTAAGCGTCATGACGAAGAGATTAGTATGCCCGTAGGACGGGTAGAGTTTATGTATTTAGAGCCCCTTTCCTTTGAAGAATTTTTATTGGCACAAGATAAAGGCCCATTGGTAAAAATAATTCAGCAATTTACCTGGGGTGATGGTATATCATCCATTGCACATAAAGAACTCATGCGTTTGTTTAAAGAATATATTATTGTTGGCGGTATGCCTGCTGCTGTTAAAAACTGGGTTGCTAATAGGGATCTTCTTAAAGTGAGCCAGAGACAGCAGAATATCTTAGCAACATACAGAGGTGATTTCCACAAATATGCTGGGCGTATAGATCCTGATATTATAGACCAAACGATGGCACGAGTTCCCTTAGAGCTTTCAAAGAAATTTGTATACAGCAAGGTAACGAGAGAAGTTCAGGTGCCAACATTAAAGAAAGCATTAATCTTGCTTTGTAAAGCACGAATTTGCCATCGGGTAATTTCGACCGCGGCAAATGGCGTACCGCTGAGGGGTGAAAAAAATGAGAAATACATTAAGGTGCTCTTTGTTGATGTGGGTCTTTGTTCAGCATCGTTGAGACTTTCTCTTGAGCATATTCGATCAGTAGAAGAGATTTCTTTTATTAATTCTGGCGGTATAGCAGAGCAGGTAACTGGCCAACTTATGCGTACCCTTTTTCCTCCCTTTATGGATCCTGAGCTGTATTATTGGCTCAGATTTACTGAAAAGTCTGAAGCCGAAGTTGATTATGTAATACAACATGGAGCGAATGTGGTGCCTATAGAGGTAAAAGCTGGAGAAGCAGGAGCTCTTAAGTCTCTACATCAGTTTATGAATATAAAAAAATTACCATTAGCAGCTCGCGTCTATTCAGGTCTCCCTCTGAAAACTGGTATAAAAGTAAAACTTCATGATAGGACTGAAGTATCGTATGAGTTGAGATCACTGCCATTTTATCTTCTCAGTGAGCTCCATCGTTTGCTTGATTAGTTCTACTTGAATCATAAGAGAGCTATCATTCAGAAATAAACATCTTAATGTAGAGTGCAGAAAAACGAATTCGGAGGCTATCAGGAATGGCTGGTGTGTAAGTACCTCATGAGCCATACGATTAGCTAGTAGATATAGACCAATAATTCTTAGCTTGTTTGAGTCGTTAATAATCATTGTTTTCTCCTTTTAATGAATCTCTCAAAATAATAAGCTCTTGATCTTTTCATATACTATTTTGTAGGCTGGGTAAAAATGAGTATGTATATTATTATGAGGTTTCAGATGGATGTTTTTAAAGGGTTATCAAAAGCAGATAAAGAAAAGCGTAAGAAATCTGCTCAGCCGAGTTTTATTAAGCCGATGCTTGCAACATTAACAGATACCTACTTTTCTAGTACTGAGTGGATTTATGAGCATAAATTTGATGGAGAGCGATGTCTGGTAGTTAAGAAGAACGGAAAGGTTACGCTCATGTCAAGAAATAAGAAATCGAAGAATCTTGAATATCCTGAATTGGTGAAAGCATTTGAAGAACAAAAAGCAGATAACTTTATAGTGGATGGGGAAATTATTACCATCGGGAAAGAAGGAGTATCAGACTTTCAGAAGCTTCAACAACGGATTAATCTGAGTACTGAATCGAAAATTAAAGAGGTCCGCAAGAAAGTCAAAATTTCATTAGAGATATTTGATGTTATGTATGCTGATGGCTATGATATTAGGGATTTGACTCTTCTTGGTCGCAAATCGGTACTTAAAAATCTTCTTGATTTTAAAGGTATACTCGCCTATACAGAACATAAGACTGGCGATGGTGTCGCCTATTTTAAAAAGGCATGTAAAATTCACTGGGAAGGCCTTATTGCTAAAAAAAGTGATAGTCCCTATATAGGTAAACGCTCAACTGATTGGTTGAAATTTAAATGTATCATGAAACAGGAACTGGTGATTGGAGGCTTCACCGATCCACGTGGTACTCGCATTGGTTTTGGCGCATTACTTGTCGGCTATTACAAAGATGGGAAGCTGCACTATGCAGGTAAGGTCGGCACAGGCTATAGCGATGATGAACTTCGCATGCTGTTTAGTAAGTTGATTCCTCTTGAGACCTCAACGTGTTACTTCTCAAACTATACTGAGTCTACCGAAGGCGTGCATTGGGTTAAGCCAGAACTTGTAGCAGAATTTCGCTTTGCGAACTGGACAAAAGAAAATAGACTCCGAGTTGGTCGATTTAAAGGATTGAGAGATGATAAAGACGCCAAAGATGTAGTTAAAGAGGTTCCTAAAGCCATCAGCCCTATCGGTCTAACGTGATCTTGAGGGGGTCATCCTCAGCGTCATTATATTGGTATACATATTTCAGCTTAGAAAACTATGTTTAGTAAAAATCTTGCATTGATTGCTCTATTTTTGATACAATTAGAAATAATATGGCTCATCTTGGTATGAACCTAATTTCAATAAGTAACTATAACAATAGAGAGGTATGAGTATGAAGCGTATCATATATATAGTAGTATTAGCGAGTGTAGGATCACACGTAGTTGCTCAAAGACGAATGATGCAGGTGGGTGTTCCTCAATTGCGGATGCAATTTGTTGAATTTTGCGATGCAGTACATGATGGAAATCTAGATGCAATAAAGCAGCTTGTTGAACAAGGAAACACCGGTTTTTCTGGTGATACTCCTATTGGCCCTGATAGGTTGCCGGCCCGTGAGGTAGCAAAACGCTTAGGGTATAATGACGTGGTAGACTATTTTGATTCACTTTCAAAAAATAAGTAGTAGGACTGCATGAAAATAATAAAAGTATGTAGTGTCCTATTGCTGTCTATTCTTTCTGTGAGTAGTCCTTTATTGGCCAGATTAAGTCAACGCGAACTCATAGAAAGAAGGAAAGAATCAGTAAACGATTGGAAAGCCATACTGGCAGCTCTAAGAAGAGAAGGCCTTTCAGAAAAAAATAGAGCATATAGAAGAGTACAAATGGCACTCAAGCGATCTGAGTCTCGATTGGCTAACCTAGAGAAAGGAGAAATGCCATTCTCATCACCATCTATGAGACAAGGGCGAGGTTTTCTTGAACAATTAGGGCTTCTTACTAAAGAGGCTCAGAGAACCCCAGAAACTCAAGCACGGAAAACGTCTCAATCAAAAAAGGCGTCAAAACAAGAGGTTAGAAAACCAGTACGGAAAAATGAGCCTTCAAAACGAAAAAATGTCTCTAAAAAGTCTTCGCCCCAAAAAAGACGAAGAAAAAGTGACGCGACAAAGTAGTAGTAAATACAGCTTCATTGCTAAACACTTTAGTAATGAAGCTGTTTAGGTTTTTGTTGTTAGATGATGAATACTTTTTTTGGATTACCCTCCCGGAAAATAGCGCCATCGAGCTCATTATGGTTGCGAGATTTTTATTACAAAGATTACTCTATTAAGGAGATAAATGATGAATAGTCGTTATACCATTGCTCAGTTTATGCCACTCATAGGTATATTTTTGCTTATACTGGGCTTTACGCTGCTTAGAATGTGGTATACTGGTGGTGGAGTAGCTGAGGCGATGAATGATTTTATGGCGGGCTTTTTCTTAGTCTTTGGTGGCTTTAAACTTCTTAAGCTATCAGCCTTTGCTGAAGCATATACCACCTATGATATTATTGCAAAACGGAGCATTTGGTATGCATATGCCTATCCCTTTATAGAAATCTTTCTTGGTCTCGCCTATTTGTTTCGCTTTAATTTGCCGCTTACCAATAGTATTACCGCCATTGTAATGGCTATTAGTGCTATTGGCGTAGGCATTGAGCTTGCAAAGAATAAAGAAATTATGTGTGCCTGTTTAGGCACCGTTTTTAAGATACCAATGACCTATGTGACCTTACTTGAAGATTTGTTAATGTTAGGTATGGCCCTTTGGGGATTGCTCGGGTCGTGATCTTTTTACAAACGAGACGCATGCTATTTTGCGATAGCAATGGTAGATCATTCTCATAGGTTGTTTTAGTTACCTAACTTCAGCATTGAACTCGCAAAGCATACTCAATCATATGCTGTGCAAGAAGAAGCTTTTATACTGATAGCAGTAAACAACGGAATCAGTATCTCATTACTCTGTTTCAATGCCAAGGCGCTTTCCTATGTTTTCCCAAATTGTCGCACCAAAATTTTGTTCAAGAAGCTCCGGGTTAAGGATATTGTTCTTGAGGGTAGTATCATCAGTTTGGTTTGCAGCATGTTCCATAATAGGTTTGAGCCTGTCAATAGTAGCTTTATAGAGCTCATTGCGTAGGATCAACTTGAGCTGAAGGGATATAGAGTTAAAGTTTTCAGTAGTATGGTATCTTTCTAGCTGACGTGCAATTCTGTCTCGCATAGAAGGAGCATGCAAGAGTATCATTTCAATGATATGTTTCGGAAGACCTTTATGTAAAAGGCTCAAATACGCATACCGTATCATTTTAGGTGTGGTAGCATACCCGGCATGCAGAAAGGGAGGTAGTGGAAAATAGGCATGAGTTATGAGAAGCGTGCAAATGGCTATATGTTTTTTTCGAGTAGCACAATTAAGCGCAGTTGACCTATGAGCTCTACTTTGTATATGAGCACCTCTTTCTAAAAGGAGCTTGCATGTTTCATAGTGACCATTATTAGCAGCATTATCTAAGGCTGTCCACCCATCTTTGTCTCTAGCTGAGAGGTTTGCACCTGCATCAAGTAATAATCTAACTATCTCTGTATGGCCTCTATATGCTGCCCGGAGCAATGGTGTAAAACGGTTAGTATCAAGAGCTTCACAATTGGCACCCCTTGAAAGAAGGAGCTGACACGTTCTTAAGCATCCGTAATTACTTGCAGCATGAAGTGGCCCAAAGCCAGAAATATTCACTTGGGCTCCCTTTGAAATGAGTATATCACAGATAGGATACCATCCATGTTTCGCTGCATACGACAGCAATGGTAGCCTATCAATATGCTCATTGGGATTTACACCTGCATTAAGATGAGCCGCGATTTTTTCGACATCGGGGTTTTCTTGAGTCATATCCGCTATAAGGCGATTTGTAGAGTCATGAGTGCCAATTTTTCTTTTTTTTGTTGCCGACTCCATAGCCACCAGGGAATAGCCCACTAGCAGTATGCCTATCACTTGTAGTTTTCTGTTCATATCTTTCTCTGTGTGAATTACTATTACTTAACGTAAGCCTTTTATATTATAGCAGATTGTGGCTATTTGTCAATGTGGCCGGTATAACCTAATGGAGGCGGTTATTTGGGGATGTGTGGTAGAAATAGTCTTCCAGATGGTCAAAGGGAAGCTGCGAATATTCTATTATGTCCAACAGTAGGGCAATATCGGGTTGATCGTGTCTTAAGCAAAAGGGAACGCGAAGAAATACATAATTCCCTAGCTAGAGGACTATAGGCCGAACAAACCTATCGAACAGCTGTAGCGACTTGTTGCGCATTGAGGAAAGGAGGCCAGCTATAAGATAGTATCTATCAGGTAGATTTTGCGCTGAACTATGAACCTTTGTGATGTAGTATATCAAGAATATGACAGGTTCCAGACTTGATGAAGACGAGCTGAGTGGTAACTGAAAGGAAGCATGTGCATCAGCACCATTTTTAGTAAAGTTTAGATTTATATTTTATACACATTTTGACTTTTTGGAACTTTTTGGTATGCTGAGATATGTTAGATTTTTACAAAAGGAAGCATACTAATGATCTCTAGATATCTATTGCTGCTGATTCTTTTATGCGTTGCACGCATCCATCCTATGGCACATTATAAAAGAAAGGCCGAACAGGAACATTTCACGGTGGAGTCGCCCGCTAAGAAGCTTTCTAGTCTAACACAAGAAGAGTTGAATGCAGCTCTTCTTGAAGCTGCTGAACGAGGAGATAGGGCGTATATGGAGCTCCTTCTTAATGCTGGTGCAGTTAGTGACATACTGTATGATAAAGAAATAACGCCACTTATTCTAGCAATGCGTAAGAATCATCTTAGCTGTGTAGAGCTCTTAATTGAGGGAGGAGCTGATAGCACCCTAGGTATGCCAATTACCTCTGTTTGGGACTATGGAAAGCCCTTTAATGAATCAGCTATCTATGTAGCAAATACGTACCTTGAACCAAGTCCTGATGATATTTCTCTTGTATGTAAGGGAAACCGAGAGTATATCATGCCTAAACGTTTCACCAAGCTTAGCCAGACGCTTACCGATCTATTAGGTGCCTCACCGGATACCACAAGAATTGAAGTGCCGCTAGTCGATCAAGATGCATTACGTAATCTAATGGGGCATATTCAAAAAATTATCATGTTGACCGTTGTTATTGAACGCGAGAACGCCGGGGACTGGGGAATGTATGAATTTGATCTTGCGGAAGATTTTGTGCGGGATCATGAGGTTGCAGACTTGATAGGGATGCTAAAAGTAGCAAACTTTTTGGGCATTACCTCTGTGGTAGACTACGTGCTTCCGCGTGCAATTGTGCAGAAACATCTCATGCAATTGGGACAGCAACTCGCTGAGGCGAAGATCAATAGTAGGCTTATCAGCGAGATTGTAGATCTCGTTGTTGGTAGAGTTTTTAGTGAGAACGAAATAGTGCCACGGCAGTGATTATGTGCTCTTTTCACTCGATAAGATTAGCTTTATCATAATTTTTCTGTTAGACAAATTGATAACGTTCAGACGATACTTAGCTCAGGTAGTTATAGGAGTAAAGTGAAAGCAACTAGTAGTATAAACTCAGCTGTGTAAGATTTATACCAATTGAGCAACTTTCTAGCAGTATATTTTCTAGTGATGCTCATTCAGTGGCCTCTTTTTTGGGTGATAATTGTTATAAGCATCATTATAGCGTTCATGTGAGATGATTATAGGCTCTTTGTAATAGTTATCTTCAAATAATCCATACATAGGAATATGAAAAAGGAAGTCTTCATCCAGAGTCTTTTGCTCTCTAACGATAACGGCGAGCTGTTGTTGTGTTACGTCTAACTTTTCTTCTGTGCTTTCGGGTGCTAACAGTCCATAAAATTGTGACTTTGTAAGTAGTGGAAAGTACCTTTTTTTAAGAAGATAGTCCTCAAATTGTTTTACGGAGAAAGGTAGGTAGTTGAGGTAGATAGTTATTTCGTTATTGTTTCTCGTGAGGTCGACTAGCCGCATGACTCCACTTCGTTTGATAGGCTTAGCAACGTAGATATTAGTAAGTGTTCGTGGGAGTTCCTTTAGTTTTTTGAGCTGGCTGTTCTCAACTAGCCCTTGGGTAAGATGAAGTTCTACGATATTGTTCACTGGAGGATTTTTAAGTACACCAAACAGCCCAAGATTCTGTTGACTCCGTAGATGCTTTTTACCGTTATCATTTCTCAACGTAATATCGCCGGCGTCGATTGTTGTATATACTGGTTTGCCTGTCAGGGCAGTGACATAGCCATTACTATAAACTAGATAGGGTAGACAGTCAGTGGTTGACATATATTTTTTGCCATCAGGATGAAAAGTAAGCGGATGAAGGCGTACGTTATCCGTGAGCACAGCCAATGTGCGTTTTATAAATATACCGGTGGGATGCTTATACAAATCATGAATGCCAGCGCTTACAATAATCGTTTGTGGTGCTAGCTTGGTAAGGAAGGAGGTAGTATTACACTCGTCTGCATGAGCTCCATGATGTGCTGCCACATAATGAGTAGCCTGCAGTTTAGGATGCCTTTTCTTAAGTGCCCTCATGGTGGTCCCGTTAGCATCACCTGGTATAATGGCATCCAGAGTAACTATTTTAATAACGATGCTACGTTTATTTACCGATCCTCCTTGGGTAGTAACCGCAGCTAGGAGCTGTGCATAATGTGGAAGAAGGGCATCAAGATCTTTCTCAAGGAGGTCTTCTGTGTAGTGACCGTCAAGTTCATCGCAGAGGTCACGTAGGTCATCGAGTGTGGTATTGGTTGTTTTCTCATTGTCTGGGACATAATCGGTATGCGTGCCCCCAAGAATGAGTGATACTGGTACATTTTTTTTCCTCAGTTGTTTAATAATGGTAGGAATCCAAGAGTAGTGATCTTTATCACCATGGCTAACCACAATGGTGACCGGTTTTTCTCCGCTGCTTGTGTATGAGATAATATTTTGGATGATCTTTTGTCTTATGTTGCCTTTAGGAAGGCTAGATGATCCTGCATCCACCAATAGTTTCATGTTGAGGATCTTTTACTACTGTACAGTTTCCTTGCCCCACATTAAATACTTTCATCTCCATGCATAGCAGTGAGAATATGGTGGTGAGAGTGAAGAATGATATTAGTGGCATTTTCATGGTAGAATTCCTCCTATTAGGCTAGTAGTATATCTCATAGAGATGAAAATGCTAGGCTTACTCGTAAACAACATCGTATAAACGTGCTTTTTAAAGCTTTATATGCGCCAAGAGATACTATGATGCGCTTAGAAATTTGCTTTTAATAATATTTCTTCTTTTCGTATAATTATTCTAAAATCTAAAAATATGTTTTCTGTGATCTAGCCAAAATTCTTAAAATTAAACTTCAACCAATCTACGTTTTTCATATTATGCAATAGGATCCTAGAATCAAGTCATCTTGTTTATAGTATTCTTGTATATGATGGAAAACTGAGAGTATATCATGCCTAAATGTTTCACCAAGCTTAGCCAGGCGCTTACCGGTCTATTGGGTGCCTCTCCAGATACCACAAGAATAGAGGTGCCACTTGTCGATCAGGAAGCATTAAATAATCTGATGAGATATATGCAAAAAATTATCATGGTGAACGTTGTTATTGAACGCGAAAAAGATGACGCTGGGGACTATGAAGTTGATCTCGCGGAAGATTTTGTGTGGGATCATGTAGTTGCAGACTTGATTGGGATGCTCAAGCTAGCAAACTTTTTGGGTCTTATCTCTGTGGTAGATTATGTGCTTCCGCGGGCAATTGAGCAGAAGATCTCTTGCATTTGGGACAGTACTCACTGAGGCTAAATTAAGCAGAAGGCTTATCAGTAAGATTGGAGCTCTCTCAATGGGTTTTTTCTGAGAATGGTATAGTGCCACGGCAATGATTATGTGCCTTTTTTCTCGATGAGATTAGCTTTATCATAATTTTTCTGTTAGACAAATTGATAACGTTCAGGCAATGCTTGTTCAGATCAGTGGTTAACACGGACGTGATGATGGCTAGTAAACTCAGTAGCACACAAACATATCGCCCGATGTTTTCTAGTTATGCTCATTCAGAAGGTGCTGTGTCTTTTTGGGGTAATGACGGATATAGGCATCAGCATAGCGCTCATGTGATATCACTATAGGCTCAGCCTTATCTTCATGCAGTGCATATATCGGGATATGAAGAAGCGTATCTTCATCAAGGGGTTCATGCTCTCTATTGATAGCGACAAGCTGTTGTTGTATTAATTCTTCGTCAGTGTTTTCTGGTGCTAAAAATATATAAAACTGTGATTTTCTAAGTAGTGAAAAATAGAAATTCTTAAGAATATAGTGTTCAAACTCTTCTACTAAGAAGGGTACGTCAGAGAGATAAATAGTTATTTCTTTGTTGCTTCTCGTGAGGTGCACAAGCCACATAACCCCTCTGCGTTTGATTGGTTGAGCAACGTGGATCTTCCTAAGGGTTCGTGGGAGCTCTCTGAGTTTCATGAGCTGGTTGCTCTCAATCAGCCCTTGGGTAAGATGAAGCTCTACGATGGTATGCACAGGAGGATTTTTAAGTACGCCAAAAAGCCCTAGGTTCTGTTGACTGCGTAGATGCTGTTTATCATCATCGTTTCTCAACGTAATATCTCCAGCATCGATTGTTGTATATACTGGTTTTCGTGTCAGGGTAGTGACATAGCCATTACTGTAGACCAGATAGGGTAGGCAGTCATCTGAGATATATGTTTCGTCATTCGGATGAAAGGTGAGCTGATGAAGACGCACGTTGTCCGTAAGCACAGCCAATGCGCGTTTTATAAATGTACCGGTGGGATGCTTATACGAATCATGAATGCCAGCGCTTACCATTATCGTTTGTGGTGCTAGCTTGGTAAGAAATGAAATAGTATTACACTCTTCTGCATGAGCTCCATGATGTGCTGCCACATAATGAGTAGCCTGCAGTTTAGGATGCCTTTTCTTAAGTGCTCTCATGGTGATTCCGTTAGCGTCACCTGGTATAATAGCATCCAGAGGAATGATTTTAATGACAATGCTACGCTTATTTGCTGATCCTCCTTTGGTAGTAAGCGCAGCAAGGAGCTGAGCATATGGCGGAAGAAGATCATCAAGATCTTCCTTAGGGAGGTCTTCTGCGTAGTGACCGTCAAGTTCATTGCAGAGATCACGTAGGTCATCGAGTGTGGTATTGGTTGTTTTCTCATTGGCTGGGACATAATCGGTATGCGTACCCCCAAGAATGAGAGATACTGGTATCTTTTTCCTCCTTAATTGCCTAATAATGGTAGGAATCCAGGAGTAGTGATCTTTATCGCCATGGCTTACCACCATCGTGACTGGCTTTCTTTCGCTGCTCGTATAAGAGATGATGTTTTGGACTATCTTCTTTGTTGGGCTGTCTTGTGGAAGGCTTGATGAGCCTGCATCCACTAGGAGGGTGTCATAGTGAGAATCTTTTACGACGGTGCAGTTTCCCTGTCCCACATTAAATACTTTCATTTCCATACTCAGTAGTGAAAGTGAGGCGGTGAGAGTGAAGAATGATATTAGTGGCATTTTCATGGTAGGGTTCCTTTGTTGTATTATGGTAGTATATCCTATAGGTATGAAAATGCTAGACCAGATGTACATAACAAGATAGCAAGACTATCTTTATATATACTGTTGATCAAGTCTTAATTAAGAGATCGTTTTACAGAATAGTTGATAGGTATTTAGCAATTCTTTCATTCATCCAAAGAGCCTTGCAACTATTTTTAATCAGTTCTTCTAGCATATTTAAGATCTTTGTTGCGCAATATAATCGAGCCTTCTTCTTTTTTACATGCAGATTCCGGCTATAATAGTTTATACATCTTCAGCTATGGCAGAGTGCTGCATGGGATGTGGAAGTATGTTTGAATGGTAATGATATGGCATCACTTTTGTTGGTGAAAATAGAGTATTTAATACATTTTTTGAAGGATGGCTTTGGACTTTTTTTGATCTAGACTTTTTTTGCAATTTTAATTAGCTTGATAATAAGTAAGATTGATTCTCTTTTGTTCTGAACCTAGGATTCTTATGAATACATTCTCTCGTATTATAATAGGTAATATTATACTGTTTCCTTTATTTGCTAGCGCAATGGAAGACGTTAGAGAGATTGAACATAATGAACCTCAAGAAGAGCTAAGTAAAATTCATCTTACTGAACGAGCAGGGCAGTCACCCCTTCATGAAGCTGTTATCGTTGGCGATCTTACTCAGGTAAGAAGACTTTTTTCTGATGATGCGTTTAAAGCTGATATTTACGGGATTACGCCATTACATGACGCTGCTTTCAGAGGAGAACGAAAGATTGTTGTTTTTCTGGCGAATAAAAATGTAGCTCTTGATTCTTTTGATATCTACTCAAAGACTCCCCTTCATTATGCCATACAAGAGGGCCATAAAGGCATTGTTCGCTTTTTAGTTAATAAAGGAGCCTCATGTTCTGCTATTGGAAGATTTTTTGTAAGCCCTCTTTGTCTAGCTCGTACGTTGCATAACGATGCAATAATTAAGATTCTTGAAGAAAAATGTCAAGATGAAACTATTGAAAGAGCTTTTGGCCAAACAAATCTTCATCGTGCAGTCATATGGGGTGATGAGACCACCGTACGGAGTTTATTAGATGCTGGTACCAATCCTGATTGTGCTAATAGTGCTGGTACGACACCAGTACACATCAGTGCACTTTTTGGCTTTATAGAAATACTCGTACTACTTATAGAAGATGGCGCATCGATTGATCTTCTTGATGAAGACAGACGAAATGGACTGCATTATGCTAGTATAGCAGGTCAGGGACAGATAGTGGAAGAGCTTATTGATAGTGGTATTCAAGTAGATCTGTCAGATGCTGCGGGGTTGGCGGCATACGATTATGCTCAAAAAGCTGGTCATAGAGAGATTATGAATATCTTGAAAGAAAATGGTCCGGTGCGCGAAGCGGTTAGTTTTATGCAGAAGATACCCGGTGAGAGATTGCAAAGAGCTCTACGGCACTTCTCCGAAAGACATGAGTCTGACATGACTTCTGTTCATAAAGCGGCATATCAGGGTGACATGCCAACTCTTATGAAGTTGCGGTTAGCTGAAAATGTATCTTTGTTAAATAGCCCTGATCAGTTTGGGATGACGCCCTTACATTGGGCAATTGTAGGAGGGCATTATGACACTGTTCTTTATTTGGTCCAGCAAGGGGCTACCATTGAGGTGCTTTTTGAATTTAATGTGACTCCAATACAGCTTGCCTGCGCATTGGGTGAGGAAGAAATTGAAACATATCTACGTTCCGTTGGCGCGAAAGAAAATGAAGAGCCAAGATTAGAGCAACTTCTTTATTATGCTATTTTGGGAGATATTGATACACTTCGTAATTATTATACTTCGCTTAAGCAAAATGATGATTTGGAAGATCTTCTTTGGGGTAGTGAGGAAGAACAAATTCTTAGCATGTGTGCAGATGAAGATTCTTCTGACGACGAGATGATACCAAGACAAGATCTTAGCTCAGGGGTACGTAATGATAAAAGCTATTCGGGAACTCCTGATCAACTGGTGTCTGGGCCACTAGCTGCAGCTGCATTCTGGGGATATGATGATATTGTAGAGTTTCTTTTAAGTAAGCAGCTGACAAACTTAACGAAGAGCATAGCTCTCTGTGCAGCTGCAAGAAATGGACATATTAACGTAATAAAGATGCTTGTACATGTAGGTGCCTCAGTAAATCCAAGCTCAGTAGAGCTTAGTAAATTTTATCGAGAAAAAGGAGTAAGATTAGAGGCACCTTTAATGGGAGCTATCAAGAGTGGTTCTACAGATTGTGTAGCATTTCTCCTTGCTGTGGGTGCACAATTCTTGACAGCTGAGGAATTGCAACTTGTTACTGAATTTGTTTCTTTAGAAATACTTGAGATTCTTTTGCAATACGGAAAAGAAGCCGGTATTATACAGCCGAATAACGCTTTTAATCAAGCATTGTCTAAAGGTTTTATTGATCGAAGGCAAGATTCTTTATTAGGAATACAGCTTTTGACCCGATATGGTCTTATGATAGATGATGAGCTTAGCGCCCAGATATTCCGATCGAAAAATAAAGAGCATATTGAGCACTTACTGTCTTCAGGAATACTGCCTAATGAACAAGTTATTCGCGAGATTGTTATAGACGGAGGAATTGAGCTTGTTAAACTTCTTCTTGCTGCTGGAATACAGCCTAATAATAATATGTTCTACTATGCTGTCATATCGGGAAGTAAAGAGCTAGTTAAGCTTCTTCTTGCGAAGGGAGCACCAGTCTTCTTCTATGGTTATTTGGAAATGGAATGGGCTGCTGGCGAAGCTTCTCTAGAAGTATGGGATATTCTGTTGCAGGCAAGAGAGGAAGGTAATTTTATAGGCAAGATGTCAGATGCTGTTAATGGAAAGCTCTTTAAGCGTTGTATAGAAAGCGATGATCTTTCAGGAATACAAATGCTTATACGACATAATGTTACATTGCCGAGTCTTCATAGCTCTTGCCCTACTCCAGTTTGTCGAGCCGTTCTCTCAGGTAAAAAAGAAATGGTTGAACTTCTGTTGGATCATGGAGCACAAGTGAATGAGCGAGCAATATTAGAATTTGAAAAATATCATGTATTTAGAAAATATGAAGGGTTTTCTCCTCTTGAAATTGCACTTAGTGAAAAAAATGATGAAATTGCTCGAGTTCTTATCGCCAATGGCGCAGACCTTACAACCACAATAATTTTAAATATGATACGAGACAAACAAGTATCTGATTGTGTCTTACGAGATATCTTTGTAGCTGGAGCAAAAAATTACTATTCAGGAAAAACTATGCTGCATGCAGCAACGCAGCTTTGTGATTTACAAATAGTACGTGAACTTCTTTCTTGTGGAGCTGATCCAAACGCATTGGATGCCTATGGCAATACTAGTTTGGATATAGCACGAA
Organism: uncultured bacterium; assembly: GCA_963711045.1. GTDB lineage: Bacteria > Babelota > Babeliae > Babelales > Babelaceae > PRDV01. The sequence continues at coordinate 121,530 of CAVQCM010000003.1, forward strand.
ATAGTTCTAATCCTTATATTGCTTATATTATAGAAGTCTTGAAACCTCTTACTACACAAAATGAGCAAGAAGTTGAAGCGGTGCAGAGTGTACAATCTCAGCACTCAAAAGCAAAAGGATCTCTAAAAAAGAAATGGTCTTTGTTTAAAAAAAATACATAGTGCTTGTGAAAATATAGTCTTTTTGTTTGAAAAATTTCTGTATTAAAATGTTCTTCCCGCACGATACCTACCATAGATAGTGATGAACTCAGAGCATAGATTGTTAAATGATTTTTTCAGAGATTTTTGTTTTTCCCCGACTGAATATGGATGCAATCCTCCTGCTCATTCTAATGCATAATATACCCGGCGGTTATTTTTTGTAAAATTAAAATAACCGCTGAGTATAGTTCTTTATACCTAGCGGTTAACTGAAGTTGACAGATTGTTTTTTGTAAAAGGCTTACTACAAGTCTTTTTGGGCGGCTATGCCAAAAGATATAGCCGCGGGTGATAGGTGATAATATTCTCTTACTGTGGTTAGACAACATTGGTTAAATTACATGACGAATACTTGGATATAGCGACGATAGGGATATAAGGCTAAAAATAGTTATTGGCAAGATTTATAGAAGGAAATACGATGGTAGGTTTAGTTATGGTGATATTGTCCTTAGACATTCCTTGCCCTACTATTGACATGAAGCTATTCTATTTGTCATAATAGTGGTAGTGATATATCAAAAATAAAGGAAATCGAATTATGAAGTTTTATCAATTATATCGCTTCTATAAGAGCTTATTGGGTTGCAGTTCCCTTAGTATATTGATTCTGATTGTATCAAGTAGCTTCATATACTCAAGATCGGTCAAAGATATTGATATACAGCAACGAATTGTACCATGTGAACAAAATTGTACGCGGACGGATAATGGGGTAGCGCTTGATTTGAGTGGTCTTGAACTTACGAGTCTTGATGGCCTTCAATCAATTCAATCAGAACACCCAATTGTTTTTATAAACTTACATAATAACCATCTCCGTTCGTTAAAAGAAGAAGATTTTGATGCCAGGACATTTCCTCTGCTTGAGATTGTAGATTTATCAGATAATATTCTAACTGAACTACCATCTGGGATTTTTGATGCTAATACTACCTTAAACGTTGTAAGTCTTGCAAATAATGAATTGACACAACTTCCTGAAAAGTTGGGACAATTCATGGATCTCATTGGCATAGATTTAAGTGGGAACTTATTCAGCACTAAGGAACTGAAAAGGATTGAGGAGACTATAGAGCAATACAAAGGTATGGGACATATTCCTGTTGGGTATCCACGTGGATTTTATGGATATCGTAACAAATACCATTTAGCTATAAAGCCATGCTGTGCAAGAAATGTGGCTATTGATGGGATGAAAATGAAACGGTCCAAGCCAACAACTAACGTTACCAAAGAAGTACAAGTCTCGCGTCAGAAAGAGCAGAGAGATAGGAAGAGCCGATAAAGAGCTGGGGTATTTTTTCTTCGTTTAGTTGATTTTGATGATAGCTGAAGAATGTTATGTTTGCTACAAAGTAAGTCACACAGAGCTTCAAAAAATACCGTTTAAGTATTTTTGTATTGCGGTAGGTGACTGTATGCATTGCTGAGGCAAAAAGCTTGGTAGCCCAATTGTTTTAATGTGCTTGTCTGCTGATAGCTAGTGGGATAAGCGAGGCTTGTCCAGAGTAGAAAATCATGACTATATAGTTATTTTCAATAGATACAAAATTACATACCTTGCCATTTTCTTTATGTATAGAGTAGAATTAATGCATGTTGTATGGTGAGATCGAACGTTAGCGAAGGTTGAGAATTAAACCTAAGCTTTCTATACTCTACCAAAGATAGGTAGGTGCAATAGAGAAGAAAGGCTACTACGGTGGTGGCTCAATACCTATGCTACCTTGTAAATAATCATTTGACAAAACTTCCTGAAGTACGATTTATGGATCTTGAAGCAGAACTTTATAGTCTAGGCTGAGTAGCTGCGACTTACTTCCCAAAACAAGATCAATCGTATGCTGAAACGAGATATGGCAATTCAGCAATATCTTCTTTTGACAATTCCGACAGTGCTACGCTAATTCCAAGGTCTACCATTTGGCCTTGTGTCCAGTTAGCATGACAGTCATTCGCCCTCAAAAAAACCAGACCGCAGAAAACTCCTGTACGCTTATTCCCACCAACAAATGGATGCTTTTTATGATATGAAAAACTATAAAGCAGCCATATGGGCAAGGGTTTTATGAATGTAATTTCCCCCGACAGACACTTGGGGCATTGCGATAGCAGAGTCGAGCAAGGCTCTATCACGTATACCGTGCATCCCATTGTATCTCTCAATTTGAGCTCGTTGGATTCCAATTATTTTATCTATAGGTAAAAAATGAAGGCTCTTATAAATTTTAAGTGGGTAAACAAGATAAAGAATCCCCCCTGGCTTTTTTTAATTTATATGTGTTAAAAAAAGCCAGGGGGGATTCTAAAGAAAAAATGACTCTCTTATTATTAATAGATCAAATGTTATGAAGGTTTTATACTAATCAAAGATTTTCTTAACACTTTGATTGGAGCAGTTTCATGAACATGAAAGATATTTTCAGCAAGGCACTTGGCATTAATTATAATGGACCCCAGAATTAGGACCATTTTTTAGCCCTTGATAAAGGCTAATTTTTCCCCCAAAATAATATTATAGGGGTCAAAGATGAAAAGACGAAGATTTAATGCTGAATACAAAGCAAAGATTGCTCTAGAAGCGATCCAGAGTAATTTGACGATTGCCGAGCTCTCCACAAAGCACTCGATTGGTCCAACCCAGATAAAAGAGTGGAAAGCTGAGCTTCTGGCAAAGGCATCCGCAGTATTCACAAAGAAAGCTAAGCCAGAGCAGGACAGTGCATTGGTAGCGGCCCTTGAGCGAAAAGTTGGCCAGCAGGCAATACATATAGATTTTTTAAAAAAAAACTTATTGAAATTCCCCGGGAAGCTCGATTAAAGTGCATCGATTCATTACATTCTGATTTAAGTGTCAGAGAACAATGCGGGCTACTTAATGTAGCCAGATCAGGTGTTTACTATAAGAAGCGGATTAAGACTGATGATACTACGTATGCCAACCTGATAGCCGAGATATGGCAAAAGATGCCCTATTATGGCTATCGTAGGATTACTGCGGAACTGAGGCGTATGAACTATGATATAAATCATAAGCGCGTGCTACGGATCATGCAGGAATCCAAGATACAGGCTATATACCCACGGCCAAACACACGTATGCGTAATAAAAACCATAAGGTATACCCATACTTGTTAAAGGGCTTGATTATCAATAGGCCAAACCAGGTTTGGGCGACTGACATAACATACATCAAGACTAAGAATGGGTGGATGTATTTGACTGCTATAATTGATCTCTATAGTAGGTATATAGTAGCATGGCGACTATCCAATACTCTTGATACAGACTTCTGTTTAAGTATGCTGGAAGAAGCATTAATAAATCGTAAGCCTGAGATTTTAAATACAGATCAAGGATCACAGTTTACCAGTGAAGCCTGGATCTCTACGGTTGAAGGTAACGACATTAAAGTCAGTATGGACGGCAAGGGCCGATGGGCAGATAATGTGATAATAGAGCGCTTTTGGAGAACAGTAAAATATGAGAACATACTGATTCATATATATGATTCAGTGCTCGAGCTTAAAAGCTCAATTGACATGTATATTCATGATTATAATAATAAACGATTACACCAGAGTCTTGGGTATAAAACACCACTAGAAGTATACTCAGGCATGGAGCAATCAGTAAACCTCGTACATGGAATGGGCAAACCAGCGAGAAAGAAAAGGGTTTCTGCCTAAAGCGCCTCCGGCGGGGGCTTATTATCCTCTCCTTTTTTAGAGGAAGAGAATAGCCAAAAAGTGAAATGTATGGATTTATAACGACAAAACGGTGGGATAAAATTGGCCTTTAACTTTAACTATAAATTGGTGTTGACAAAGGGGTGCACTTTAAATTATCCTTGGTATATTGAAAGCATCAACTTTGACGAATCTAATAAGAGATTGGATATAAAGTTGAATTTTGAACGAGGAGCAACCTTTTCTCAAAGTGGCTTGCCAGGAGAGTATAAAGCGTACGATACTATTGAAAAGGAATGGCGCCATTTAAACTTCTTTCAGCATGAGTGCTACTTAAAAGCTAGAGTTCCAAGAATTAAAACTCCGGATGAGAAAATTTGGTTAGTTATGCCTGAATGGAGTGGGCTACAAAATGGATTTACCTTATTGTTTGAGGCTCTTGTCCTTCAGCTTGCAAAGAATATGTCGGTAAGTCAAGTAGGCAAGCTGATCAATGTTTCCGATTATAAAATATGGACCATATTAGAGAAATATACCGAAGAAGCTCGGATTCTTGAAGATTACAGTGACGTTACCAAACTAGGAGTAGATGAAACGTCAAGAGCTAAGGGGCATGACTACGTTTCTCTATTCGTTGACTTAGAGAAACGGAAGACTATCTTCGTAGCTCAAGGCAAAGACAGCAACACATTCAGACAGTTTAAGGATGACTTTGAAGAACATGGTGGCGCAGTTGAAAAGATAACTGATGTTAGCTGTGACATGTCCCCTGCTTTCATTAAAGGAGCAAAAGAACATATTCCTTCAGCCCAGCTTACATTTGACAAGTTTCATGTATTGAAGATCATTAATATTGGAGTAGACCAGGTAAGAAGAGAAGAGGCTCGGAAAAACCCTCTACTGAAGGGATCAAGATATATCTTTCTAAAAAATGAACGTAATCTTACCGCTCATCAACGACAACAAAACGAAGAGCTCAGCCTGTCAAAGTTAAATATCAAGTCATTGAAGGCCTTAGCAATACGAGAGGCATTTCAGGATATTTATTGGGCTGAAACACCTGAGGAGTTTGAAAAACATCTTAAGAAGTGGTATTTCTGGGCTACCCATAGCCGTTTGAAGCCTATGGTTAAGGCTGCTAAGACAATAAAAAAGCATTGGGATGGCATTGTACAGTGGAAGCAATCTCAGGTCAATAATGGCATCTTAGAAGGTTTAAACTCAATCGTTCAAGCTGCCAAGCGAAAAGCCCGAGGTTACAAGTTTAAGCACTATGAAACTATTGTATATTTAATTACCAGCAATTTGGACTTTGGGAAATTGAACCCAGCATGCTTACCCACTTGAAATTTAGAAGAGCCAAAATGAATATGTTTCCATGAGTTCATTTTTTAGCAAGCTTATGCAGTGCATCGGCATACTCATCTAAAGCATCTTCAATTATTTTTTGCATAGTCTTATCTTGGCTAATAGTCTGGGATTTATCACCATGGCGGACTTCAGGTCTAATAATCAATTGAGTACCATCAGTAGAAATATGTAAAATGGTGCTATCAGAGATGTTTAACAGCTCTAGTATTGGCTTGTCTATAATGAGGGCAAAGCTATTGCCATAGCGTGATAGAGTTTTTTTCATAAATTTCTCCAGTTAGGATTCTACCTACCTTTTTTACCTTGTATACAAAAAAAGACGTACATTGTTTATACGTTGATAAATGACATTTAAAAGGTCGTCGAGATCAATGAAATGAGGTTCTTTGGCAAATAATGCTCTGCAAAGAGTATTAGAGGTTAATGTAGACCTTTTAACTTGGGGAGTCCCAATGAGGTAGACAGATAGGGCACCACCTCTAATTCAAGCTTTATTTCTTTTAACGCACTTTTTCTATCAGGGTTCCTTGTGGACTCCCTATGGGAAACGTAGATTAAAGGAGTTTAAAGATCGTCTTTTACTTGAACCTCTATTTAAATGTATTATAATAGTTCATATGTCGGATTAAGGTATATTATAAGGGATTTAAAAAAGGGTTTTAAAATGAAAAAAACTATTCATTTACCAATACCGGCATTTACCGCATTAAAGAAGTTAGGGCAAGACATTAATGATGCTCGGCGTCGGCGTCGCATTACCGTAAAACTCCTGGCAGAGCGAGCTTCTCTTTCGCAATCAACGATTCTTAAAATTGAAAGAGGTGATCCAACAGTATCAATGGGGGGATATGCCTCAGTGATATTTGTTTTAGGAATGATTGATAGACTCCGGGTCCTTGCTGATAGTGCTTCTGATTCAATTGGTCGTAGAATACAAGACGAAAAATTGCCTCAGCGAGTTCGCCTACCAAGAAATAAAGAGCGGATACTATGAATAATAAAGAAGATAAAGAAGTTATTGTTTCAATTTCTCTTGGAAGTTTTGTTAGGCGTAAATGACGAGGCATGCTGATTGCCACCTCTCAGATCTTAGTGGTTTTATCCTTAGATGCCGTCACCATCTTATTGCCAGCCTTGTTAACTATCACTGAGGACCTCGGATTTATGGCCTTCAATGTTGCGAGATAGTTTGCCAGTCCACTATATTTTAGATCTTAGAAGTTCTATCAGAAAATGCCGTTACTATTCTATCTCCCTCCTGATATCACATTGGCTTCATGGCCTTTGGAGCAAGGCTGCTTGATGGGATGACATTTCTTTAGAGATAAGGAATGATAGGTGTATAATGCTCTTTGAGCTACAGTTTCTATTACGTGGTTTGTATAGAAGTTGTTCGTTTTGTTACAAAGTGATTTAATACTGTTTTAAGTAGTTCAGGAATCTCATCATAGTGCTTTTGCAGATGGGGATAACTCTTAAAATCAAGAGTTATGCTGCTTACGTTTATTCCAGCAGCAACTGTCTTCCAGAGCAATGAAACAGCATATAGCACTCCCTTCGGTCCTTCATGTTTAGTAAAGGCATTTTCACCATGTTGAGTAACAAGCCTCCGTGCTATCATAACTTCATAGATAGCGTTCAGGATTATTGCCTGTGTAAGGCTTATTGCACTAAACAAAAATTGTTCACTCTCTTGAAAATCAGACAGATCCCAGATCTTGGCAGTTTTATCACCTGCCGTTACTATCCTGTCTCCGGCATTATTAAAGGTTGCTGAAGTAACACAATCTCCATGGCCTACAAGAGTAGCCAGGCACTTGCCAGTTGCCACATCCCATATCTTGGCAGTCCTATCGGCAGATGCGGTTACTATCCGATCTCCCGCTCTATTAAATACTCCTGAAGTAACAGCGAGTCCATGGCCTTTTAGAGTAGCTAGACATGAGCCTGTCGCTACATCCCAAATTTTGGCGGTTCTATCCCAAGCTGCCGTGACTATAATATCACCTTTTCTAGTAAACGCCGCTGAATATACATCATTATATTCATGACCTTCAAGAGTAGCCAGACACTTGCCAGTTGCTACATCCCAGATCTTGGCGGTTCTATCCCTTGACGCAGTGACAATCTTATCTCCGGCCTGGTTAAAGACCGCTGTACGAACCTCGCTCTCATGACCTACAAGAGTAGCTAAACACTTGCCAGTTGCTACATCCCAGATTTTGGCAGTCCTATCAACAGATGCTGTTACTATTCGATCTCCTGTCGCATTAAATGCCGCTGACCAAAGGCAATCGCTATGACCTTCAAGTGTAGCCAGACATGCGTGTGTTTGAACATCCCAAATTTTGGCAGTTTCATCAATAGATGCGGTTACTATCTTATCTCCAGCCTTATTAAATGCCGCTGATATAACACCGAACTCATGGCCTTCAATAGTAAATAAACACTCGCCAGTCGCTACATTCCAGGTCTTGGCAGTTTCATATCTAGATGCTGTGACTACCCTATTACCTGCTTGATTAAACGCTGCTGAAGAAACTTTATTCCTATGGCTTATAAGAGTATGCTTACATGGTATTTGTATATTTCTTAAGAGATAAGGAATGATCTGATGATTATGAAGTATTTCTTGAGCAAGTTTTTTGGAGAGATCAGCTGGCAATATAGCATACATTTCGGTGCTTTCTTGACTAAGAATCTCTTGTCCCAGTGTCACGTCTGCAATATCTTGCATAGGATAACAGGGCAGACTCATTAGAAGGGTAATTACTAGTTTTTTCATTGATGTTCCTTAGGTAGTTCGTTTGGATACAAAGTGATCTAATTTTTTTCTTAGTAGTGCTGGAATCTCATCATACTGCTCTTGTAGGTGGGGATAGCGATTAAAATCCAGTGTTATTTCATTAGCATTTATTTCTCGAAATATAGATTCATCATCTTTACTGAAAGCATTCTTACCATGGAGAGTAACAAGCCTCCGTGCTACTATCACTTCGTAGATAGCGTTCAGAATTATTGCCTGTGTAAGGTTTACTGTCCTCAACAGAAACTGTTCACTCTCATTACGATCAGTGAGATCCCAGATCTTGGCGGCACCATCACTATATGCTGTTAGGACTCTATCTCCTGCTCTATTAATGATCGCTGAATTTAGCTTTCCTTTGAGAGTCATTAGGCACTTGCCAGTAGGTACATGCCAGATTTTAGCATTTGTACCCAAAGATGTGGTTACTATCTTATCTCCTGCCTCGTTAAATACCGCTGCATTAACGAAAAGTTCTTGACATTCAAACGTAGCTAAACACTCGCCAGTTTGACCATGCCAAAGTTTAGCAGTTCTATCATAAGATGTGGTTACGATCCTATCTCCTTTCGTATTAAATGCCGCTGAGTTAACGAAATGTTCATGACCTTTAAGAGTAATCATACACTCGCCAGTTTGAACATGCCAGATCTTGGCAGATTTATCCCAAGATGCAGTTACTATCCTATCTCCTCTCTTATTAAATACGGCAGACACAACACGACTGGTATGACCTTCAAGAGTAATCAAACAGTTGCCACTAGAAGCATTCCAGATCTTGGCAGTAGTATCAAAAGATGCGGTTACGATCCGATCTCCTGTGTCGTTAAATACTGCTAAATTGACCTCGCGTACATGGCCTACAAGAGTAGCTAAACATTTACCAGTTTTTACATTCCAAATTTTGGCAGTAGTATCTCTAGATGCAGTTACTACTTTATCTCCTGTTGGACTGAATACCGCTGAGTTGACGTAATCTTCATGCACCACATCTTCAAAAACAAAAGTAGCCAGGCACTGGCCAGTCGCCACATGCCAGATCCTGTTTGCCGTTCCATGTGATGCGGTTAGTATCATATCTTCTGCCTCATTAAACTTTGCGGAAAAAGGATGATGGGTAGGGCCTATGAAAGTATGGGTACAGTGTATTGGGATATTTCTTAAGAGATAATGAATGATCGGGTGATTATGCAGTACTTCTTGCGCAAGTGTTTTCGAGAGATCAGCGCCTAGTATACGATACATATCGGTGCTTTCTTGAGTAAGAATCTGTTCTACCAGCGATGTATCTACCTGTTTTTGCATAGGATAACAGGGCAGACTTATGAGAAGGGCACTTACTAGTTTTTTCATTGATGTTCCTTAGGTAGTTCGTTTCGTTACAAAGTGATCCAATACTTTTCTTAGTAGTTTTGGGATATCATCATAGTGCTCTTGCAGGTGGGGATAGCTGTTAAAGTCAAGTGTTATATTTTTTATAGCTACGTGGCTTCCAGTAACTATCCTCCAGAGCCAAAAAGCTGGAGCTAACAATCCCTTGGGTTCCTCATCTTTAGTGAAGGCATTTTCACCATGGAGTGTAACGAGCCTCCGTGCCACCATAGCTTCATAGATTGCGTTCAAAATTATTGCTTCTGTAAGACTTATTGTACTAAACAAAAACTGTTCACACTCATGAAAATCATTCAAATTCCAGATCTTGGCAGTTTTATCCCATGATGCTGTTAGTATCCTATCACCAGCCTTATTAAATATTGCTGAAATAAGTCTATTTTTATGGCCTGCAAGAGTGGTTAAACGTTTATCAGTCTTTACATCCCAAATTTTGGCAGTTTTATCCCATGATGCTGTTAGTATCCTATCACCAGCCTTATTAAAGGTTGCTGAAGTAAGACTTTCTTTATGGCCTACCAGAGTAAGTAAACACTCGCCAGTCTCAGCATCCCAGATTTTAGCGGTTCTATCATCAGATGTGGTTAGTATTCTATCACCAGCCTTATTAAAGGTTGCTGAAGTAAAGGAACCTTCCTGGCCTTCAAGAGTAAGCAATCGCTCTCCAGTAGCAGTATTCCAGATAATAGTATCAAGTGATGCTGTTACTATTCGATCTTCTGTCTTGTTAAATACTGCCGAACTCATTATGAAAGCGTTTGCTAATATAACTAAACTTTCACCAGTCTTAACATCCCAGATTTTAGCAGTTCCATCATCAGATACCGTTACTATTCTATCTTCTGCCTCATTAAACACAGCAGAAAACACACCATCTTTATGTCTTGCAAGAGTAAGTAAACACTCGCCAGTCTCAGCATCCCAGATTTTGGCGGTATTATCGCCAGATGCGGTTACTATCCTATCACCAGCCTTATTAAAGGTTGCTGAAGTAAGTCTATTTTTATGGCCTTTAAGAGCAAGGTTGCTTATTGCCGCGATATTTCTTAAAAGATGTGGTACGATTGGGTGAAGCTTTAGTACTTCTTGAGCTAGCTTTCTTGAGAGATCACCAGGTAATCTATTGCATATGGTAATACTTTCTTGGGAAAGAATGTCTTGTTCCTGTGTTTCTTCTATCAGGTTTTGCATAGGATAACAGGGTAGACTCATTAGAATGGTAATTACTAGTTTTTTCATGGGGTTCCTTACGTAGTTTGTCTCGTTACGAGGGTATCTAATCGTTTTCTTAGTAGTGCAGGAATCTTATAATAGTGCTCTTGTAGGCTTGGATAGCGATTAAAATCAAAGGTTATATCATTGACACTTATTTTCTGATACATAGACTCCTCATCTTTAGTAAAGGCATTTTTACCATGGAGTGTAACGAGTCTCCGCGCTACTATAACCTCATAGATGGCATTCAAGATTATTGCTTGTGTAAGGCTTATTGTCTTAAACAAAAACTTGTTACTTTCATGAAGATCATTTAGATTCCAGATCATGACAGTTTCATCGTCAGATGTGGTTACTATCCTATCTGCTGCCTTATTAAAGGTTGCTGACTTCACCCAATCTAAATGCCCTTCAAGGGTAGCCAAACATTTACCGGTTGAAGCATCCCAAATTTTGGCGGTATTATCGCCAGATGCGGTTAGTATTCTATCTCCCTCTGTATCAAATACCGCAGAATTTACAAAAGCTTGGTTACCATTGAAGGTAAGTAAACAGTCGCCAGTTTGAACATCCCAGATTTTGGCGGTTTTATCCTTAGATGAGGTTACAATCCGATCACCAGCCTTATTAAATACTGCTGAGTTCACAGCATCATTATGACCAATCAGAGAGGCGAGACAGATGCCGGTTTTTAGGTCCCAGATCTTGATAGTTATGCCTTCTACCGTAACTATCTTATCTTCAGCTTCATTAAACGCAGCCGAACGTACAGGCTGAAAGACTGCTATCGTAGCTAAACATTTTCCCGTCGCGACCTCCCATATCTTAGCAGTTTTATCTTTAGAGGCAGTGAGAACCTTATTTCCAGCTTCATTAAATACTGCAGAGTATACCTCATCTCTGTGCCCTTTAAGAGTAGCTAGACACTCGCCAGTAAAAGCATCCCAAATTTTGGCAGTTTCATCAAGAGATGCCGTTACTATTCTATTACCTGCTGCATTAAACTTAGCTGAATAAATCCACACTAAGTGACCTTTAAGAGTACGTAAACACTTGCCAGTAAAAGCATCCCAGATCTTGGCATTTCTACCAGCTGCGGTTACTATCCTATCTCCATCTGCATTAAACTCTGCAGAATTAACGCTAGATGCATGGCCTAAAAGAGCACGGCTACTTGTTAGTGTAATATTTCTTAAAAGGTATGGTATGATCAAGTGGTTCTTTAGTACGGATTGAGCTAGTTTTTTGGAGAGATTACCAGGTAACCTGCAGTATGAAATGATACTTTTAGGAGTAAAAATCTGTTTATCTATCTGCTTTTGTAAAGCATAGCAGCTTGTTACAAAGGGGTCTAATTTTTTTCTTAGTGGTTCTGGAATTGTATTATAATGGGCTTGAAGGTGTGGATAGTGATTAAAATCAAAAGTTATATCATTGACATTGATTTTTTGATGTATGGTCTCCTCTTCTTTAGTAAATGCATCTTTACCATGGAGTATAACGAGTCTCCGTGCAACAATAACCTCATAGATAGCATTCAAGATTATTGCTTGTGCAAGGCTTATTGTCTTAATCAAAAAGTTATTACTTTCATGAAGATCATTCACATTCCAGATCATAGCAATTTCATCATCAGATGCGGTTACTATCAAATTTCCTGCCTCATTAAAGACTGCTGACCTCACCCAATCTAAATGACCTTCAAGAGTAGCTAGACATGAGCCTGTCGCTATATCCCAAATTTTGGCAGTATTATCCCCCCCAGATGCTGTTAGTATCCTATCTCCAGCTTTATTAAATACCGCTGAATTTACAAAAGCTTGGTTACATTTGAGTGTCCTTAGACATTCGCCGGTTGCTACATCCCAAAGCTTAGCAGTGCTATCCTTTGAAGCGGTTACTATTCTATCTTCAGTCTTATTAAATACCGCTGAATTCACCATGTCTGTATGACCTTCAAAAGTAGCGAAACATTTACCAGTCTCAACATTCCAGATATTTGCCGTTTTATTCCAAGAAGCGGTTACTATACTATCTGCTGCCTCATTAAGCGCTGCTGAACGAACAGGCTGATGCACTGCTAGAGTAGCAATACAGAAGCCAGTTGTCGCATCCCATATCTTAACTGTTTTATCCTTAGACACCGTTACTATCTTATCTCCAGTTTTATTAAATACCGCTGAGTATACCTCGGATTTATGTCCTTCAAGAGTAGTGAGACAGGTGCCAGTTACTACATCCCAGATCTTGGCAGTTCTATCCCAAGATGCAGTTACTATTCTGTTTCCTGTCGCATCAAATACTGCTGACATAACGGTACCTTCATGACCTTGAAGAGTAGCGAGGCAGGTGCCAGTCTCTATATCCCAAATTCTGGCCGTCTTATCCCACGATGCGGTTACTATTCTATTTCCTGCCTCATTAAACTCCGCCGAAAAAAGAGAAGCCTCATGGCCTTTAAGAGCAAGGCTGTTTGTTAGCGTGATATTTCTTAGGAGATAGGGAATGATCTGATGATTATGAAGAATTTCTTGGGCTAGTTTTCTGGAAATGTCGCCAGGCAACCTACCGCATGTGGCGATACTTTCTTGACTAAGAATCTCTTGGTCCAGTGCAACGGCTGGCATATCTTGCATAGGACAACAGGGCAGACTTATTAGAAGAGCAATTGCCAGTTTTTGCATGGGTGTTCCTTTCGAGTTCGTTTCGTTACAAAGCGAGCTAAGTGATTCGAGAACCTCATCATAGTGCTCTTTAAGCTGAAGATATTAATTAACATTACGAGTTATACTACAATAATTTATGTACGTTTCTGCAACTGTCGTCCAGATCCATGAATTGGCTAGCAATGTCCTTGGACTATCATGCTGAGTGAGCGCTTAGTTACATTGACTATAATAAGCTTCCGGATTGCTATACTATAGCAATATTAAAAAAAAATGTCATATTTTGTATTTATAATTCCTGGAGTTAACTTCGCTGAGAAACATTGCTTGCGTATCATTGAAAGATTCAAACTGTTTATTTTGCTAAATTAGCTTTCACGGTTTCCAAACATGCTCTATAGGGTTATAGTCGGGAGCATATGGAGGAAAGTTTACCAGATGAACTCTCTCAAGCAACTTGAGCAAGAGCTGGTCGTATAAGCTTGCCTTTATGAAATCTAGCATTATCCTATACTATACATATCTTTTTATCTGGAAACCAACTGAGCAATTGATCTAATGCCAGTAACACTTGCTCCTGATTTTGGCAATCCATTTCAAACACATGACACTTAAATGTCTTTTGGCATAATGCTCCAATATAGCTCTGCGACTCCTTATTTGTATTTACTTTAATAATAGTTCTTTTTCCTTTGGGCATCCAAGCTTTTCTGGTGATAGCTCCACACGTAATTCATCAGCTGCAGCTACCTCCCAATCAGAATTTGCTAAAAAAAGTTGAATCTCATTTCGGACTTCTGCCATTCTTTTCTTTATTAAATCTTCATCTCGCTTATGAGAAAAAGTATCCGGATATTTAAAGCTTAATCACTGAATCTTAATAAGAAGTGGAAAGACTGCTTTGATACATACGCGGCCCCAAAAGATGCTTCTATATAGGACTTCAGTCGAGGTAAATTTTTAGGAATACCTTACTCAGAAGGATCCCGCTTTAAAACCTTTTTAACTTCCTCCTTTTGCTCTTTAGTAAGCTTACTAGTATTCTGATTTCCTATAAGAATACTAAACATGCTTGCCATTCTTTTTTCGCAGAAATCTTTAATTCATTGGCTAATTGTTCGATCTCCTTCAAACGAAGCTACGGCTATTTGCTCTATGGTAAATCCTTTGGTTGCCATTGAGATGGCCTACGCTTTTACGCGCGTAAGTTGAAAAGGGATGTTTTGTAATATGCTTTCAATAAAGTTTCTTCATCTTGGACAACAGTGGTCTAGGCACATCATAACACTCTCTTTTAAGAATAAATGGGAGTAAGTCAATAAAGCCATTATTTCACTTAGTAGGTAGTTCCAATGTCAAATATGCCATTTTGATTTATTACTCGCTCTATATGGGCTGTGTATGAATTTGTCTTTAACTTTGGTAATAAATTGGTGTTGACAGAGGGGTGCACTTTAGTTTATTTCATAACCGGAAAACTATCGGCTTTTAAGCCTTGTCTTTACCCACATTTTTATCTACAATCTATACCTGAAAAAAGTTGATTGGTTCAATAAGGTGGAGTAGACGTGAATCATATTTTAAGTGATAATGAAGCATGGACAAAGAGGCAATGGAGCAGCGCAAAGCTTGGTGATGCTCGAAGAAATAAAAGAGCTGTGAAAATAGGAGATTGCATGCTAAGAAAGCCAACTGCTAGTTTGCCTAACCAGATGAAAGACTTCTATGATTTGAAAGCAGTATATCGACTTCTTAATGAAGAAGATGTTACGCATGGGGCTCTGCAAGAGGTGCACTGGAATAATGTAAAAGAAGCTGCTAATAAGACAAAAAACACCGTCTTGATGATCCAAGATACCAGCGAGTTAGACTATAGTTCAAAGAAATCAATTGAGGGTCTAGGACCGATCGGAAATCATAAAGGCCGTGGCGTTCTTATTCACTCCACACTAGCTGTTGAGTTTGGTAAAAATGGCCCGGAATCTGTATTAGGATTAGCTCATCAATCTGCATGGATCAGAGACAATATTGCTCGTAGACAAACTGAAAAGAGGTCAGAACGAGCTAAAAGACGAACTGAAGCTGATTGTTGGATCGAAAGTTTAGAAAATATTGGTATGCCAGACCATCAAGATACCCAATGGGTAAGTGTGGGAGATCGTGGAAACGATATCTATAAGTTTATTCGCTATTGTACGCGGACCGGTAGAAACTTCCTAGTAAGAGCTAATACTAATCGAGTTATAGTGACAACAGAAGGGAAAAAAGAAAAACTGAGTGATTTTGTTCGATCCCTTCCTGAACAGACCACAAAAAAGATAGATTTGCGCTCAAGACCGGGAAAAGCTGGAAGAGAAGCTATTCTTTATGTTGCATGGAGTACAATATTAGTTATCACTCCTAAAATTTTCCCTAAAAAGGAACATGAGACTATAAAGCTTTCATGTATCCGCGTATGGGATAAGTCAGATAGTAGCTTGGAATGGATTTTGATAACGAATCTTGAGATAGCAAACCAAGCAGATGCCCTTGAGAAGATAGCCTGGTACGAATCTCGCTGGCTTATAGAAGAGTATCATAAATGTCTAAAAACTGGATGCCGTATCCAAAACAGCCAGCTCAAAAAGGCTGGAGGATTGCTTTCACTGCTGGGGTTTCTAGGGGTTATAGCTACGCGTTTACTTGCTATTAAGTTCTTTATAAGACTTAATTCTTCAGCAAAGGCCAAAGACCACTTCCCTATTGAAGGGATACACTTATTATGTTCACGCTATAAATTATCAGCAGAGACTATGACCTGTAATCAGTTTTGGCGATGCATTGCACGTCTTGGTGGATTCTTAGGACGAAAGTCTGATGGTAACCCTGGTTGGCAGACTAGTTGGTCAGGTTGGGTTTCGTTTCTTGATATGCTGTCTACGCTCAACTTAATAGGGCAAATGGAATCTATCAAGCCTGAAAAGAATGAAGACATCTGGACAGCTATCGCTGATAAGATTATGGGAAAAATGGAGCTAAAAAAATGTGGGTAAAGACAAGGCTTTTAAGCCGTAGATGAACGGTTATCCTTTGTTTGAATAGAGCGTTGTCGTAAGACACGCGAAATGAGAAGCTGTAAGCACAAAGAAGTCATGGTATAGAGAATACTATTGCAAACTTCTGTTTGCTCATAAGATTTTTAATTAAAAAATTTTACATCTTACAAAATATTTGTTACTATTTCTGCACTATGAGAGAAAGATTAACAAAAAGCTACAAGTATTGCCTGAATCCTACCAATAAGCAACAGAAGCTATTAGCTCAGTTTTCAGGATGCTCTCGTTTTGTTTACAATTACGGATTATCAATAGTAAAGATAGCTTTTAATGGAAAGAAAGCTATTCCTACGTATGAAGAGATAGCAAATCTTCTGCCCTTGCTTAAAATAGCTAAAGAAACGAAGTTTTTAGCAGATGCTCCAGCCCAATGCTTACAGCAAGCACTGAAGGATATGTTTCTCGCTGTAACCTCTTTTTTTAAAAACAAGAAATCAGACAGAAAAGTAGGGATGCCTCACTTTAGAAAAAGAGGAAGAAACGACACCATGAGGTATCCTCAGCATATACGATGTGAAAACAACAGAGTGTGGCTTCCTAAAATTGGCTGGGTAAAATATCGTAATTCAAGAGCTATACCTGGTACGATAAAACAAGCAATTGTATATAAAAGAGGTAAGCGATGGCACATATCAATTGTCTTTGAAGAACAGGTTGATATTGTGAAGGTCCCTATAAGAGAAGAAGAAGCTCTTGGTGTTGATGTAGGTATCAAGGTATTTGCAGCGCTTTCAACTGGTGAAAAGGTTGATAATCCTGCCTATCTTCATCAACTTCTCAAGAGACTGCGCTATCTCTATAGGGCTCTATCCCGAAAGAAAAAGTTTAGTAATAACTGGAAGAAGTGTGTTGCTCAGATACAGCAATTACATAGCCGCATCAAGAACTTGAGGAATGATTTTTTACATAAATTATCCACAAAATTAGCCAAGAACCACGGTGTTTTGTGTGTAGAAGATCTCTATATCAAGGGCATGATTAAAAACAAGAAGCTCTCACGAGCTATAGCGGATGCTGGCTGGGGAACATTCCTTCAATTCTTACGTTATAAATGCGCTTGGAAAGGTAAACACTTTGTCAAAATAGATAGATGGTTTGCCTCAAGTCAACTGTGTTCTACCTGTGGCAATAAGCAAGATATGCCTCTACAAAAAAGAGTGTTTCATTGTGAAGAATGCGAACTAGTAGAAGACAGAGATGTTAATGCAGCGAAAAACATAAGGGCGGCGGGGCTCTCCGCCCTAAAAGCTTGTGGAGAGATTGCCGTTGGGCAGCTCTGAGAAGCAAGAATCGCCGGCTTTTAAGCCGGTGAGGGTCAATTTACAGGATAGCTTTCGTCTTAGTAGTTCATTTAAAATGAAAGGATGATTTTTGATTTTCCTAAGGGTTCGCTGTTTTTACATTAGATAATAGTAGAATGATACTTTTTTACGAGAAAGAGATACATATGAAAAGAATATTTATTTTAGTAGCGGCAAATATACTATTTCCCCTATCACTTTATTCTATGATTGATCCCCGGTTAGTTGTATGTACCGATTTAGTAGCCGCACTACCCGTGGAAGAGGTTCATAATGAAGAGACTTTTCCTAAACTCCGAGATGTTTTAGCGATTGTTTTAGCTCAAATACCACCTGCTGGTCTTAATTTAGCTGAATTGCTACTACATCAAGATGTTCAAGTTGCAAATATGCATGTAGATGCAGAAGAAGAGGAAAGACTCGGAGCAGTTGGAGAAATTGTAAACGCCTTGGCTCCACATTTACCTCCCGGCATTGCAGCGATAATACATCATGTAAATGCTATGGATCCAATTAGGCTTACTCAAGAACGAAGATTTCAGATTATTGGTGCCTTTGTGTTTAGGAGAACTGGCCAGCAGGTTGCGCCAATGATAGATGTTGTTCAAGAGTTTAATGCTCTTAAAGAAGAATTCGTCTATCTAAAAAAAATGTGTCTTCGCAAAGGAGAGCAAGATAATGAAGAGTTAGCTCGTGATGCTCTTGAAAGGATGGTTGACAGGTTGAATAATCTCGAGCAAGCTCGTGTTATGAGAACTAATGAAATGTATCTTGAGCGATTGCATCAGGCACGAGCAGCTGTTATTGATTTTCAGAACTTTGAACCGCGCAGAGATACTATGACCGTTTGGTGGCATATGGCTAGTAGCTTTGGAATAAGACTTTCAGCATTAAGAAATTTTTTGGATACGGTGAGAGTTGTCTAAAAATTAGTGTTCAGCCAACATACTTACTAGTCTAATGTTAAGTTAGATAATTGGTGAAAATTATAAACGCTATGTTTCAACTGCATAGTTATGATTAACGTATAGGAACGTATACATTTGTACTTTTGGCTCTCGTTATTGTAGTTAATTGAAGTAAGAATGGTGGCGGGACTATCAAGGAAAAACGACTGTAAGCGCTATTTTACCTTACTCTATGTCTATGTTTAGCCAATAGCGAGCTGCCGCCGTTCACCGGATTTCTTAAGGGACCCTGAGCAACAAGATCGGCTAAGTCACGAGTCGCGTTGCAGATGATGTTTTTGTAATTGCCTGGTAATTTGCTGAGCTCATGCCACCGGTAAAGCCATCTTGTCCCTCTGTAAACATTCTTATGAGCGCTTTTTCCTGTCGATGGTTAATGTGTCCAGATAGCCTTGTAAGCATCTTAGACTTTTGAATCAAAAACTGAAGAAGCCGCAAGGAGCTCTCTTGTGCTTGAAGGATTACCCGAGCAAAAAAGACTGCCCAGTGCTGTATATCCAGGCTTTTGTTGGTCCGTCCAAGCTCTGCATAGTACTCCTTTCTGTGCTGTTCTATGAATTTTGAGACAGCATTGAGGGTAGGGCGACCAATGCCTTGTGAAAGAGCTTTCTCGACAAGAATACGACCAATTCTTCCATTACCATCCTCATAGGGATGAATGGTCTCGAAGTATAAATGAGCGACAGCTGCTCGAGCGAGGGTGGTATATACGTGCGTGATGCATTATACCACTCGATAAAATTGGTCATTTCACGAAGCACATCTTTTGCAGGGGGTGCCTCAAAATGGATTGTACGATCGTTGACTCGCCTAGAAACTATATGCATCTCGTTAGTTCGATAGCTGCCGGATGTTACATGGCTAGACCCCTTAAAGAGCATACGATGCCATTCCCCTAACAATTGTGTAAAAATGAGATTGCCTTAAACTAAAACTATCTCATTTACGCAAAATAAATTATATCCTCAATTAAAATTTATAAGAGCCTGTTTTTGCACAAAAAACTGATGGGTTGCTTGGTGCTCAATAGCTGCGGCTACTGAAGAGGTTGTTTGGCCTTGGTGGTTTCGTTGCCAAGAGCTGAGCGCCTTGGCTAAGAAAGTAACGGCTTCTGTTTGCCATTGCCTGCAGCATGCATAAGGTCTATACTTCCATGCTTTTATTAATGTCGACATCTTTGCTTAAAACCAGTCTAATGATTGGTAAAAGCCCATAATAGGCGGCGGATATTAAGGCTATCGATCTGGTTGTGATTTTCTGCAAAACATCAGTTCCAGTGTCCAATAAATCCACACAGATCTTGAGATGCCCTTTTTTTTTGCAGCGATGTGAAGGGAGGTGTCACCCGCCGGTCCGCGAGCATCTACCGGAGCAATTTTTGAAGAAGAAAGGATACCATATCAGGATGATTGTTTGTGTAGCTAGGCGTAATGGTGTTGAGCCAGAATGGTTTTGATGTTCTATGTCGGCCTCTTCTGCAAGAAGAACTTTCGCAACGTGTATATTTCCCATCATCGAAGCATGTGAAAGAGCAGTATTGCCTCTTGAATCACTACTCGAAATATCATATTTGCAGGTATCGAGTAAAAAGCAGAGCCACTTTATGAGCATTTTCAGCAGCTATCAGTGGAGTTTGAAGAGCTTTCGTACATGCGTGGGGGTTAGCTCCGCGAGCAAAGAGAAGGTCAGTAATATCATCACGATCGTATGTTGTGGTACACATTCCAGAGGATTAGTAGTCCCAGCTATCTGGCTTAAAAAGGTCCTGTAAGGTTACAACGTTGCTGATAAGCTCTTCTGAGTATATGGTCTTTGTGATGCCCTGAGCTGAAACCATAGCGAAAAATATCTGTTTATCAGTTTTTGTTTGCTTTTTAAATACAGTGCGTTTGTTAATAAGTGTGCTTGCGTAACGCTTGTCGACGACAAATGGCTCTTTTGTATATTTGATTTCACAAAGAGTGATGGCATCATCGCGGCGTACAAAGACCATATCGATCTGTGCCCCTTGGTCCTCTTTCAACTTCGGCGTATAGCGCCAAGAGCTAATAGTTTGTGCATGCTGGATCTTAAGTGCTCGAAAGATCTGTAGCATATGTTTTGCGCATACCGCTTCAAATGCATAACCAGACCAGGCATGGTATCGAGGACTGAGGCTCTCTTGTATCCAGTAGTCTGGGATGGGTACCGGTGATGCGTTTTTTACCCATGTAAGATAGAAGAGGCAGAATTCGTCTATTACTTTGTAGTAGGCACCAATGGTTTTTCCCCAAGGGACGAATTTCTGAATAAAACCGGTATCACATAGTTGTTGCAGTTTTGCTAAGAGTCCTCCGCCAGTTGTTGACAATGATGATAGTTTTCCAAGCTCTGGTAATGATATGCCTTCTCTTTTCTGTGCGATAATTTCGATCAGTTCAATGTAGTCATCAGCTCCGTTGAAAAGTGATTCAAACAGTTTATTGAACTCGCTTTTTAGCGGAGCATTGGGCCCATAGAAGAGGTTCTGAATATTCTGCTGAGCAGTTAGTTTTGGAGATACGTAGTCAAGATAATAGGGAATACCGCCAATGGCCATATAAAGAGATAATATGTGTTGTTCGGTTAAATTGACTTTGCGGAAGGCCAGATACTCTTTGGTTTCATGCAGATCAAAGGGTAGGAGGTTTATTTCGAGGTTTGTGCGATTATGAAGGCCCCCTTTGTCGTGGATAATTTTTTTGATCATCCAGCTTGCTGACGAGCCGCAGGCAATAAATATAATATTATCAAAATTTAGCCATTCCTTGTTCCAGGCGTATCCAATTTCATCAAGAAGTTTCGAGCGCCGAGTATCAAGCCATGGAAGCTCATCAAAGAATAGAACAACTTTTTTCTTAGTGTGCCTTATCTGTGCAGTAAGAAGTTGAAAGGCTTCTTTCCAGCGCGCCGGGGGCTTGAGAGGCGTACCTTTTAGGAATGTTTGAGAAAATTCTTGGGCAAAATTCTCGATTTGATCCTTCATGGTTCCATTTCTCGTACCTGTAACATGGAAATAGATGCATTTCTTGTTCTTAAAAAACTCGTTTATCAGATAAGTCTTACCGACACGACGTCGACCGTAGACGGTGATGAAGCGATTTCTTTTCTCGTTGAACGCCTGCTCCAAAAGCTCTTGCTCTCTTTTTCTTCCAATGATCATGGACTTTTCTCTTCCTCGGCAAAATCTATTAAACTCATAGACATTAAAACGATTATAACCTGCAAGCTTTTTGTGTCAAGTGGATAAAGTTTGCAGCATATAGAACCTCTGTATGCTGCAAGGTCTGTTTTCTTGAGAAAGTCAGCGTTGTATATGTCTTATGGTAAGCTTCTTCGTAGTTTTTTGTGGAGGTGAAAAGTTTGCAGAGTTTGATCGATTATATGTTGCAAAGTTTTTGCTGGCGGGCCTGAAAGTTTGCAGGTTATAAGGTTGTTATAGCTTGCAAACTTTCAGAAGATCAATCATATTTTCAGATAGCTGAGTTGAATATGTTCAAAAATTACAAGTATAATGACCCCCCATAAATTCGGACAACTATATTTCGGAAAATTTAACGTTAAGTCAAACTAACACTGACCAACTTTTATGGAGATGCATATGGCCCATAAGGACGTAAAAAACATATCAAGGTCTAGCTGAAAGGACTTAAAATAGTTTTAGCATGCGATAGAAGAAAGCATCAAGACCAAAGATACACAAGACTAAGTGCCTTGAGTCCTCGGTGCTTCATAGTACAAGGTAAAACGACATAAGTTATTTCCTCCTATCTATGTTTGTATGTTTAGCCAATAGCGAGCGTGCCGCCGTTCACCGGATTTCTTAAGGGCACCCTGAGTAACGAGATCGGCTAAATCACGAGTCGCAGTTGCAGATGGTGCTTTTGTAATCGCCTGGTAATTTGCTGATCTCATGCCACCGGTAAAGCCATCTGGTCCCTCTGTAAACATTCTTATGAGCGCTTTTTCCTGTCGATGGTTAATGTGTCCAGATAGCTTTGTAAGCATCTTTGACTTTTGAATCAAAAACTGAAGAAGCCGCAAGGAGCCCTCTTGTGCTTGAAGGATTACCCGAGCAAAATAGACTACCCAGTGTTGTATATCCAGGCTTTTGTTGGCCCGTCCAAGCTCTGCATAATACTCCTTTCTGTGCTGTTCTATGAATTCAGAGACAGCAATGAGGGTAGGACGACCAATGCATTGTGAAAGAGCTTTCTCAACAAGAATACGACCAATTCTTCCATTGCCATCCTCAAAGGGATGAATGGTCTCGAAGTATAAATGGGCGACAGCTGCTCGAGCGAGGGGTAGTATATACGAGCGCGATGCATTATACCACTCGATAAAATTGGTCATCTCACGAGGCACATCTTTTGCAGGAGGTGCCTCAAAATGGATTGTGCGATCGTTGACTCGCCCCGAAACTATGTGCATCTCGTTAGTTCGATAGCTGCCCGACTCTACATGTGTAGACCCCTTAAAGAGCAGCATATGATGCCATTCCCCTAACATTTCGTGTGTGAGAGGTTCATCATATGTTCGATAGACAGTACAGAGAAGCTCTCCCATGCCATATTCTTTATCGGGTAATTTTTTGGCGTCCTTCTTTAAATGAAAATGTAGTTGGATTGAAGACTGAAGGCTTTCTTGTTTAAGGAGTTCTCCCTCTATGAGTGAGCTTTTTAGTCCTTCAAGACTGAGAATTTCCACCACAAATTGATCATGCTCGTCGACGGTAATAGTTTTTAAATAGGCACTGCAGCTCCCTGCCCCCATAAGAAAGTCTTTTTCGGAAGTGGATATCTCGGAAGGGTCATACCGGAATTTTGGCCAATTGGGTAGCTGCCAGTTCCATGCCATTATTGTCACCTATAGATCAATTTTGAGATTATTATGATCTATAAGAGGCATTTCTATAGATCAAATTTTACCATTTTATGATCTATAGGTCAAGGACTATAGATCATAACAGATCATAATCGCCTTGTTCGTCTTAGTTCTGTAATTTTTATTTCATAACCGGAAAACTATCGGCTTTTTAAGCCAGCGAGATTCGTACCAGGCTATCTTCTCAAGGGCATCTGCTTGGTTTGCTATCTCAAGATTCGTTATCAAAATCCATTCCAAGCTACTATCTGACTTATCCCATACGCGGATACATGAAAGCTTTATAGTCTCATGTTCCTTTTTAGGGAAAATTTTAGGAGTGATAACTAATATTGTACTCCATGCAACATAAAGAATAGCTTCTCTTCCAGCTTTTCCCGGTCTTGAGCGCAAATCTATCTTTTTTGTGGTCTGTTCAGGAAGGGATCGAACAAAATCACTCAGTTTTTCTTTTTTCCCTTCTGTTGTCACTATAACTCGATTAGTATTAGCTCTTACTAGGAAGTTTCTACCGGTCCGCGTACAATAGCGAATAAACTTATAGATATCGTTTCCACGATCTCCCACACTTACCCATTGGGTATCTTGATGGTCTGGCATACCAATATTTTCTAAACTTTCGATCCAACAATCAGCTTCAGTTCGTCTTTTAGCTCGTTCTGACCTCTTTTCAGTTTGTCTACGAGCAATATTGTCTCTGATCCATGCAGATTGATGAGCTAATCCTAATACAGATTCCGGGCCATTTTTACCAAACTCAACAGCTAGTGTGGAGTGAATAAGAACGCCACGGCCTTTATGATTTCCGATCGGTCCTAGACCCTCAATTGATTTCTTTGAACTATAGTCTAACTCGCTGGTATCTTGGATCATCAAGACGGTGTTTTTTGTCTTATTAGCAGCTTCTTTTACATTATTCCAGTGCACCTCTTGCAGAGCCCCATGCGTAACATCTTCTTCATTAAGAAGTCGATATACTGCTTTCAAATCATAGAAGTCTTTCATCTGGTTAGGCAAA
Source organism: uncultured bacterium (assembly GCA_963711045.1). GTDB lineage: Bacteria > Babelota > Babeliae > Babelales > Babelaceae > PRDV01. The sequence goes on from CAVQCM010000003.1 coordinate 146,163, forward strand.
CTAGCAGTTGGCTTTCTTAGCATGCAATCTCCTATTTTCACAGCTCTTTTATTTCTTCGAGCATCACCAAGCTTTGCGCTGCTCCATTGCCTCTTTGTCCATGCTTCATTATCACTTAAAATATGATTCACGTCTACTCCAAAGCCGTAGATGAACGGTTATCCTTTGTTTGAATAGAGCGTTGTCGTAAGACACGCGAAATGAGAAGCTGTAAGCACAAAGAAGTCATGGTATAGAGAATACTATTGCAAGCTTCTGTTTGCTCATAAGATTTTTAATTAAAAAATTTTACATCTTACAAAATATTTGTTACTATTTCTGCACTATGAGAGAAAGATTAACAAAAAGCTACAAGTATTGCCTGAATCCTACCAATAAGCAACAGAAGCTATTAGCTCAGTTTTCAGGATGCTCTCGTTTTGTTTACAATTACGGATTATCAATAGTAAAGATAGCTTTTAATGGAAAGAAAGCTATTCCTACGTATAAAGAGATAGCAAATCTTCTGCCCTTGCTTAAAATAGCTGAAGAAACGAAGTTTTTAGCAGATGCTCCAGCCCAATGCTTACAGCAAGCACTGAAGGATATGTTTCTCGCTGTAACCTCTTTTTTTAAAAACAAGAAATCAGACAGAAAAGTAGGGATGCCTCACTTTAGAAAAAGAGGAAGAAACGACACCATGAGGTATCCTCAGCATATACGATGTGAAAACAACAGAGTGTGGCTTCCTAAAATTGGCTGGGTAAAATATCGTAATTCAAGAGCTATACCTGGTACGATAAAACAAGCAATTGTATATAAAAGAGGTAAGCGATGGCACATATCAATTGTCTTTGAAGAACAGGTTGATATTGTGAAGGTCCCTATAAGAGAAGAAGAAGCTCTTGGTGTTGATGTAGGTATCAAGGTATTTGCAGCGCTTTCAACTGGTGAAAAGGTTGATAATCCTGCCTATCTTCATCAACTTCTCAAGAGCCTGCGCTATCTCTATAGGGCTCTATCCCGAAAGAAAAAGTTTAATAATAACTGGAAGAAGTGTGTTGCTCAGATACAGCAATTACATAGCCGCATCAAGAACTTGAGGAATGATTTTTTACATAAATTATCCACAAAATTAGCCAAGAACCACGGTGTTTTGTGTGTAGAAGATCTCTATATCAAGGGCATGATTAAAAACAAGAAGCTCTCACGAGCTATAGCGGATGCTGGCTGGGGAACATTCCTTCAATTCTTACGTTATAAATGCGCTTGGAAAGGTAAACACTTTGTCAAAATAGATAGATGGTTTGCCTCAAGTCAACTGTGTTCTACCTGTGGCAATAAGCAAGATATGCCTCTACAAAAAAGAGTGTATCATTGTGAAGAATGCGAACTAGTAGAAGACAGAGATGTTAATGCAGCGAAAAACATAAGGGCGGCGGGGCTCTCCGCCCTAAAAGCTTGTGGAGAGATTGCCGTTGGGCAGCTCTGAGAAGCAAGAATCGCCGGCTTTTAAGCCGGTGAGGGTCAATAACATGAAAAGCTTTGTGCAAGCTGCATACTGTGTGATCGGTATTGGATGGTAGTCCAAGAGTGCGACGTAGCAATGGTGAACTTGTGTGATAACGGTGGGCTAGTTAACAGCTGTATTGACTTTGCTTAAAATTTCTTATATCTTGCCAATATGGTTAAGTTAATTAGCATAGGAAAAGCAGCAAGACTGTTGGGAGTATCTCCACAGACAATGCGTCGTTGGGAATATGAGGGGCGTATAGTTCCTGATAAAAGAACGAGAGGCGGTCAGCGAAGGTATGATCCGAAGAAGCTTCAGCAAAGTCGAAATGCTAAGCCTGAAGGACTGACTCTTTGCTATGCACGTGTATCAAGTCATGATCAGAAAGATGACCTTGAAAGGCAAAGAGAGCTTTTAGAGCTCTATTGTGCTTCACAAGGTTGGCAGTTTGAGGTACTATCCGACCTCGGGTCTGGCATGAACTATCATAAAAAAGGCTTAAAGAGCCTCTTGAAAAAGATACTGGTCAGCGAGATAGAACGTCTAGTTCTGACCCATAAGGATAGGCTCTTACGATTTGGAGCAGAATTACTTTTCAGCGTGTGTGAAGAAAAAGGTATAGAGGTAGTTATCATAAATAAGGGCAAGCAACCCTCTTTTGAAGAAGAGCTTGCGCAAGATGTACTCGAGATTATTACGGTGTTTTCAGCTCGTTTGTATGGGGCACGAAGTAAGAAAAACAAAAAACTCTTAGAAGTGGTTAAGCAAACGGTTGAGCTTTCATGAAACAGGTTAAGAATGTGGTAAAGTTAGCAATGAACGTTGATAAGAATAGTGCAGGATGCCTTGACGATCAATCGAGAAAAGCGAACTACCTGTATAATATGCTTATAGGGAGAGCCTACACAGAATTGGATACCTATAAAGAAACAGGTGATAAAGAAGCAGGCAGCATAGTGTTTGCGCCGTATGGCCTACGGGATTTAGTGGTTTTTAAGCTGGGCGACCTTGACTGTCTCTGTTGAAAAAACGCTACCACTGCAACTCATTTCTTGGGTATACAGTATCACCGCACCGATGAATATGAAGCTGTTTTAGCCTTTTACCTCAGGTTCATATGTTATTTTGTGGTCCCAAAATGATGAGGTTGGCAAAGAGAGAAACGAGCTGGATTCATAGCTATGAAGCACTTCAAAAAACACTCTGCAGAGTAGCCAAGAGCCTTGAAAGGTTTTTAGTAGATTCAGACTAGCCTATGAAGCTGTTAGTTCTTCTGACAGACATATTCAGAAGTTATACCAACTGATTCAAGAAATGGTGCATCATGAGACACAATTACAAGGGCTCCTTGAAAGGCTGCGAGTACCAGAGCGACATGCTGCTTTATTTCTCTGTCGAGGTTATTAGTAATTTCGTCAAGAAGGAGCAGGTAGGGTGACAGTGCTGCTATACAAGCAAGGGCAAGCTGAGCACGTTCTCCTCCGGAGAGCACCGACCGATACGGGTCTTTCAAGCTCCTCTCGAGTTATAAAGAGATAGGCAGCGAGGTGGTTTCTTCGCTCGGTATAGTCCCAACCGTTTGTGAGTTTCTCAAGTGATGAAAGAACGGTAAGTGTTTCATTAAGCGTGTTGTAATGCTGGTCAAGGTATGCAATTTCTTCAGGTGGTGGAGAAATGCATGTATCTTTATGATAGTCGGATCATTCATGAGTGCTTTTAAAATCGTAGATTTTCCCGAGCCATTTCGTCCAGCAATTGCAAGGCCTTCCTGTGGCCCAAGAGTCAGGTTGATAGAAGTAAGGAGCGGTGTATTATAGCCACATGTTCCTTCCCGTATCGTAATAATATTTTTAGAGGATGTAAGGCCAGCTTTGATCCAGAAGGTTGGTTTTACATCGATGACTGGGTAAGTAAATCTAAGATCATCTTCAATCTGCGCATGCTGTTTCTTAAGTTTTTGCAGAAAAGGGTAAGTGATATGCTGACCACTTCTTGCATTTTATGGTGATACTAAGATTGCTAGGAAATAAGCAAGCATGAGAGCTTGGGTAGAAACAAACAAGAACATAGCACTATGCTATAGGTTCTGCTTTTACGAGATTGAAGAGATCGCCGGTTCTGGGTTTTTTATGCAAGCTCTTTCATAAGACCGTTTAATGAAACAAAAGTAACGGTTATATCATCATAGATTCTGTCGAAAGAATCAACGATATCTTCTGAGACAACATAATTTTTACCGTGAGGATGTTTTCTTCGAAATACTATCAGATTTTTTGGGCTGAAGTGTTGTGAGTGCCATTTACATTCAATGGTTATAGGATCCTTATTTCGATTTTTTTGCAGAACAAAGTCGATTTCATGTCCTCGTCGATCTCGCCAATATTTGATGCTCAGATCTTGAAATGTTCCAATGAGGTTGTTGAGCACAAGATGTTCCCAAAGATCACCATAGTACTCCTTCCTTAAAAGCTCCCACCCCTTTGAATAACATACGAATCCTGTATCAAATCCGTATACTTTTGGAGCAGTCGTGATTTCACTACGAGGATCTTTGCCGAAGGGCCGTACAATGCGCACAACAAATGTTTCCTCTGCAATAGTTAGATATTTAGTGATAGTTGGTCGGCTTACTTCACATTCATTTGCAAAGCGAGTAGCTTCAAATATACTACCGCTTTGGGCTAAAAGTAGGTTGATGCATTTAATAAAAGAATAGCGGCTTCCAACTTTGTACAGCTCTTGTATATCCCCCGCCCAATATGATGAAAACCATTCAGAGTAGTGTTTCTCCGGAAGTTTTGTACTAAGAAAAAAGGGTGGCAGCCCCCCATAAAGAAGTCTATGATCAATGCTATCATTTCCAAAAAGTACACCTTCATGCTGGAGTAATGGAGTTAAATGAATAGTGTTTTTTCTTCCTGTTAACGAATCTTTAAATTTTCGTGATGCACCGATAGTTGATGAGCCCGTTCCAATGACTTTTGTATCTGGAAAGTGATCAGCCGCAATTTTTAACGCAATTGACGGGTTTGGTAAAGCATGAATTTCGTCAAGTACAATTCTTTTACCAGCCTTTTTATAAAACTGCTCTGGGTCTGCAAGGAGCTGCTTAACTCGTGGTAGATCGCAATCGTAGTATTCAATATCAGGTAAACTCTTACAGAGAGATGTTTTGCCTACTCTTCTTACTCCTGCAAGCCAAATAATGGAACGATCTTGCCATGAAGACTCAATAAGTGAAAGCCAAAAATTCCTTTTAACCATCTGCAACTCCATTTTACACAAAGTGGTATTTTTTGTAAAATGTACCTGCATTTGGCGCAAAAGTCAAACATGATGCAACTCTATTTTACACAAAGTGTCGCATAGCGTAAAATAGAGTTGCATTTGGCGCATTTTATAAAGGCAGCTCTCCTTTTTTTTGAGTACCAATGATTACCGGGACTCTACGTTATCAACTTATATGGTAACTATTTAGCTTAGACTATAGGTTTCAGAAAAGTTTGAATCAACTGATTATTTAGCATGAGAGTGTGATATCCTCCGATGAAACCATGGTTACTGAGTATCGAATGGCATACAAGCACTGTCCTAAGTGCAACCAAACAAATAGTGCTCAGGGTCCAAAATAGGTAACGAACGCAGTACCGTATGGTCCGAGGATTCAGTCTTTTGCTGGGTATTTAGTCAACTTATTCCAATGAATCATTGCCAGGAGATATTAGCAGATATCTTTTCTTTAACAATTAGTCAGGGTACCCTGGCTAACATGCATGAAAAACTATTTAAGCACTTATGAGGGGACAAAAAAGCGAACTTCTCATCGCGTTTTTCAGCTCGGCCCACTATTGTCCTTTTCCAAACTATGTGTCTCCTATTCCAGTAAAAAAGCCATTGAATGTCTATCATGCACTCTGAATGAGTAAGCCATCTTTGCCGAGAAATCTGGTCTACACGCTTTTTTACGACTACGTGTTGGATTCATTATTTGGTGAGTATGCTCAAGAAAGTGAACGAATCAAGTGCGCAGTAGCCATTACTGACAACAGCATCGGTTGCTCATAAAGTATACCGTATGTCTGGTAGTGGCCTTCCTTTAGCTGCCAAAGCAGATCTTTCAGATTATAAGGTCTTGCTTCTAGATGTAGGGTTGACACAATCAATTATGGATTTGGGACTAACGGAGTGGTTCTTAGATCCTGTTCAGCACCTAATTAGCAAGGGTTCTATTACAGAAGCATTCATTGGTCAGGAGCTTCTCGCTTACAGCGATCCTATTAAGCAGCAGAATCTCTACTATTGGCGTAGGATTAAGCAAGGTATTGCGGAAGTTGACTATCTTATGCAAATGAGATCGGAGATACTTCCCATCGAGGTTAAGGGTGGTCTAGGAACAACGTTGAGGAGCCTTCACTCATTTCTTAAAAATCATGATTCTCCGTATGGTATTCGTTTTTCTACCCAAAATACTTCGTTATTTGAGAGAGTTCATTCTTATCCTTTGTATGCCGTATCTCGGGTAGCTTCACAAGTATATCCTAGATGGATGATGCTCTACACTCGTTATTTTCATAGCTTTCTGTTTGGCAGTGCTATTTCGAGGGGTGCTGGCTTTGGGTCGACTACGCCTAGGTGGTCTCTTTGTCGGGTGACATCAAAACTTAAGGTCTCTGTCCATAAACCTGGCAACACAGAATTCTTGCTCCAATTGTAAAGCATGGGGCACCATTCCAACCTGAATTCCCGATACCTTGCGAGATAGAATTAGAAAATCAGAATTAAATGGAAAATGCACTATACGAGAGCTCCTTGGGGAAATGGAGGACTCTCACCAGGGTAAAATATAGTGGAAAGTATGGCTCCATCATTACGGAACTTACTAAGCAGCAGCGAGAAATACTACAGCAGCTTAAGATAGATGCTCCTATATGAAAGCCTAGTTATAAGATGCCGGGAATTCAGGATACATGGACCAGAAGGTTATCAAAAGATAGATGGAGAAACGCTCTATGTCTATTCAACCCCCTACAAGTGGGGAGAAGGGAGCCGCCGTTGTTATGTACATGTTTACTTTAATGCGCATGCTCGAGCTAAAGCGATTGATGAATTTAATGAAAAGTTATTGCTCTATAAAGCTGAACTTGAGAAAGATAAGTTGGTAAAGAAACATCAGGAGGCCTGAATGCCAGCGCTTACTATAATCGTTTGTGGTGCTAGCTTGGTAAGGAAGGAGGTAGTATTACACTCTTCTGCATGAGCTCCATGATGGGCTGCCACATAGTAATTAGCCTTCAGTTTAGGGTGCTTTTTTTTGAGTGCTTTCATAGTGGTCCCGTTAGCATCACCTGGTATAATAGCATCCAGAGGAATGATTTTAATGACAATGCTACGCTTATTTGCTAATCCTCCTTTGGTAGTAAGCGCAGCAAGGAGCTGAGCATATGGCGGAAGAAGATCATCAAGATCTTCCTCAAGGAGGTCTTGTGCGTAGTGACCGTCAAGTTCATTGCAGAGATCACGTAGGTCATCGAGTGTGGTATTGGTTGTTTTCTCATTGGCTGGGACATAATCGGTATGTGTGCCCCCAAGAATGAGCGATACTGGTATCTTTTTTTTCATCAGTTTCCTAATAATGGTAGGAATCCAGGAATAATGATCTTTATCGCCATGACTTACCACAATGGTAACCGGTTTTCCTTCGCTGCTTGTGTAAGCGATGATGTTTTGTAATATCTTCTGTGTTGGACTGTCTACGGGAAGGCTTGATGAGCCTGCATCCACTAAGAGGGTGTCATAGTGAGAATCTTTTACGACGGTGCAGTTTCCCTGTCCCACATTAAATATTTTCATCTCCATGCTCAGTAGTGAGAGTGAGATTGAGAGCACGAAAAATGATATAAGTGATATTTTCATGATTGCAGTCCTTTGTTATGTTAGGGTAGTATATACTAGAGGAACGAAAATGCTAGATATATGTAATCAATTTAGTATACACATGTTTTTTAAGTTTTTAGCGTATATTTTTTGGGTTATTGAGTTGGCTTTGTCCAAAAAATCATAAGAATGGATATATAATATATGAGAATATTGATAATTATGAAAAGTTCTTTGTTAGATCAAGACGACTCCTAAGCGTGGAAGGCAAATATCCTACAATAAGAGGCTGTTAGAATAAGCATATTTTATTGATCTAGATCTTTTTCGTAATCTTTTATACTATGGAAGAAGGTAGCAAGATTGGTTCTGATTCTTTATATTTCTAAATAAGGTTATCTATGAATAAATTCTCTTGTGTATTGATATGCCACGTAGTACTCGTTCCTTTCTTGGCTAAAGCAATGGAAAATGCAAGATGCCTTGAACAGAATGAACCTCAAGAAGAGCTGAGTAAAATTCATCTTACTGAACGAGCAGGGCAGTCACCCCTTCATGAAGCTGTTATCGTTGGCGATCTTACTCAGGTAAGAAGACTTTTTTCTGATGATGCGTTTAAAGCTGATATTTACGGGATTACGCCATTACATGACGCTGCTTTCAGAGGAGAACGAAAGATTGTTGTTTTTCTGGCGAATAAAAATATAGCTCTGGATTCTTTTGATATCTACTCAAAGACTCCCCTTCATTATGCCATACAAGAGGGCCATAAAGGCATTGTTCGCTTTTTAGTTAATAAAGGAGCCTCATGTTCTGCTATTGGAAGATTTTTTGTAAGCCCTCTTTATCTAGCTCGTACGTTGCATAACGATGCAATAATTAAGATTCTTGAAGAAAAATGTCAAGATGAAACTATTGAAAGAGCTTTTGGCCAAACAAATCTTCATAGTGCAGTCATATGGGGTGGATGAGACCACCGTACGGAGTTTATTAGATGCTGGTACCAATCCTGATTGTGCTAATAGTGCTGGTACGACACCAGTACACATCAGTGCACTTTTTGGCTTTATAGAAATACTCGTACTACTTATAGAAGATGGCGCATCGATTGATCTTCTTGATGAAGACAGACGAAATGGACTGCATTATGCTAGTATAGCAGGTCAGGGACAGATAGTGGAAGAGCTTATTGATAGTGGTATTCGAATAGATCTGTCAGATGCTGCGGGGTTGGCGGCATACGATTATGCTCAAAAAGCTGGTCATAGAGAGATTATGAATATCTTGAAAGAAAATGGTCCGGTGCGCGAAGCGGTTAGTTTTATGCAGAAAATACCAGGTGAGAGATTGCAAAGAGCTCTACGGCACTTCTCCGAAAGATATGATCCTGACATGACGTCTGTTCATAAAGCGGCGTATCAGGGTGATATGCCAACCCTTATGAAGTCACGGTTAGCTGAAAATGTATCTTTGTTAATTATAGCCCTGATCAGCTTGAGATGACGCCCTTACATTGGGCAATTGTAGGAGGGCATTATGACACTGTTCTTTATTTGGTCCAGCAAGGGGCTACCATTGAGGTGCTTTTTAAATTTAATGTGACTCCAATACAGCTTGCCTGCGCATTGGGTGAGGAAGAAATTGAAACATATCTACGTTCCGTTGGCGCGAAAGAAAATGAAGAGCCAAGATTAGAGCAACTTCTTTATTATGCTATTTTGGGAGATATTGATGCACTTCGTAATTATTATACCTCGCTTATGCAAAGTGATGATTTGGAAGATCTTTGGGAGGATAGTGATGATGAATATGAAGAGATTAGCATTTTTGCAGATGAAGATACTTCTGACGAAGAGATGCAAGAGAAGATATTAGAAAGTCAAATAATGGTAAAAGCTATCCGAGAACTCCTGAGCAAATGGTAGCTGGTACTCTAGCTGCAGCTGCATTCTGGGGAAATGATGATATAGTAGAATTTCTTTTAAGTAAGCAGCTACGAACATAACGAAGAGCATAGCTCTCTATGCTACTGCAAGAAATGGACATCTTAATATAATAAAGATGCTTGTACATGCAGGTGCCTCAGTAAATCCAACCTCAGTAGAGCTTAGTAAATTTTATCGGGACAAAGGAATAAGATTAGAAGCGCCCTTAATGGGGCTATAAAGAGTGGTTCTACAGAAAGTGTAACAGTTCTTCTTGCTGCAGGTGCACAATTCTTGACAGATGAGGATTTATATCATGTTACTGGATTTGCTTCTATAGAAATGCTTGATATTCTTTTGCAATGGGGCAAAGAAGCCGGTATTATACAGCCGAATAATCTTTTTAATAGAGCATTGTCTAATGGCTTTATGCAAAGGAATGATTGTTTTTTAGGGATACAGCTTTTGACTCGATATGGTCTTATTATTGATGAGCTTAGTGCCCGGATATTCCGATCGAAAAATAAAGAGCATATTGAGCGCTTACTGTCTTTAGGAATACTGCCTAATGAACAACTTATTTGCGAGATTGTTGCATTAGGAAGGACAGATCTTTCTAAGCTTATTCTTGCTGCTGGGATACAGCCTACTAGTGTAATATTCAGCTATGTTGTTTTACGCGGAAATAAAGAACTTGTTAAGCTTCTTCTTGCAAAAGGACCACAATCCATCAATGATTCAGATATGGAATTTGTTGCTGGCCAAGCTTCTCTAGAAGTATGGGATATTCTGTTGCAGGCAAGAGAGGAAGGTGGTTTTACAGGCCATATGTCAGATGCTGTTAATGGAAAGCTCTTTAACCGTTGTATAGAAAGCGGTGATGTTTCAGGAATACTAATGCTTATACGACATAATGTTACATTGCCGAGTCCTCATAGCTCTTGCATTATGCCAGTTTGTCGAGCTGTTCTCTCAGATAAAAAAGAAATGGTTGAACTTCTGTTGGATCATGGAGCACAAGTGAATGAGCGAGCAGTATTACCTATTGGGGAGTTTGGAAAATATAATGGGTTTTCTCCTCTTGAAATTGCACTTGCTGAAAAAAAAGATGAAATTGCTCGGATTCTTATCGCCAATGGCGCAGACCTTACCGGCAAAAGTATTTTATATATGATACAAGGAAAACAAGTATCTGATTGTGTCTTACGAGATATCTTTGTAGCTGGAGCAAAAAATAAATATTCAGAAAAAACTATGCTGCATGCAGCAACAGAGTGTTCTGCTGCACAAATAGTATATGAGCTTCTTTCTTATGGAGCTGATCCAAACGCATTGGATGCCTATGGCAATACTAGTTTGGATATAGCACGAAATGTTGAGAGGCGTTGTTTAGCACGAACTTTGAGTTTTAGTGTTGATATTGCTGAAAGAACTAATAATGCTTATATTATAGAAGTCTTGAATCCGCGTACCACACAAAATAAGCAAGAAGTTGAAACGGTGCAGAGTGTACAATCTCAGCATTCAAAAACAACAGGATCTCTAAAAAAGAAATGGTCTTTGTTTAAAAAAAATATATAGTGCTTGTGAAAATACAGTCAGGGCTGACGCATTATAATTTTTGAGCTAATATATGTTGCAGCATAGCATTATTCCAACCAGCTGCTTTTCTCAGGTCTTTAATACTTGTATCTTTAGTGCGAGCTAATTGAAGCTTATTAATTCCAAGGAGATATTTTGTGTGATCTTGCGGAAAGCTGCTCAGTTTAGAGTTGTTTGGTTTGGATGGTAACCATTTTGTATTTTACTGGAAGACGATAACGTTACGTTTGAGCAAGGATGTTATGAAGAAGCAGAGCATCATACTAGGGTGTGTTTTGGTTGCGCATCTGGGAACGATTTTGAGCGCACGCAATGCTTTGCTATCACGTAATACTTTGCTATAGGGAAAAACGTCGTACTAAGGCCCATTTTTGTCGCTATAATTTCATGTCTGCAATGTGAGCTTTTCGGACATGAAGGCCCAAAATATTGAAGGGCGGTTGTTTTGGATTTTCATATTATATAGGCGTATTCCAGATTGCATAGCTGTGTATGAGCATTTTTTATATAATGGTGCATTTGGATTGCTCAGAATTGTCTACCAAGCCTTCCGCATGCCTCCTATAGCTGCTGAAAAGCAAAGTAGATTCCACAGTCTATAAGTATTTACTTTTTTACGTATATGGTAGTATTCAATATACTAGTTTAGCTGGAATTACATTTTAACATGGAGCAAAAATGAGTGCCAGAACAAATAATGAAGTATCGCGAATCACCATAGATATGCCTACCTAAAGGAAAACATAGAAGACTTAAGATGTTAGCCGCGCTCTCAGGTAAGAGCCTTCGGAAAATGGTTCTTGAGTTTATTGAAAAAGGATTGGATGAGCACCAAGGGCTAGAATGCCCCCTTACCCATACGCCAAATGAGAAAAATTCAAGCGATACAAGATAGCTCTAGTAAAAGTTTGTGTTTACCCGCTTCAGCATGGACCTATTATGTACCAGATGTAACGTGTATTTAACATTTGGCACAAACAAATGTAAAGTTGATTTTGCATCTGGTTAGTTTCTATGTCGAGTCGCCCTACTCAGGACCCCTCTCGCTGTACAAGTCGGCTGTAGATCAATCTGAAGATCATCATATGATCTTTGTCTCTGCGCAACTGAATCTGTATTGCTGGAGGTTAAGACAAGAAGAGTCAGGTATCAGCTTAATTACACTACACATGGTGCCTTCGTGAAACCTCAGCCGCTAAATCTTTGGCATTTATGAAGATGAGAGAGATCCCATTATAAGCTCTTGCAAAGGGCTCATCAACATCATGGGCTACTACATAATTGTCTCCTGCGGGATAGAACTTTCGAAGAGCTTCGAAATTTTTAACAAGCTCTCTAAGCCCTTCTGAGCTAAAGCTCTGATTGCTTATGGAGAACTTACATTCTATTGCAGTCACGGACTTGGCGGCCCGTTTGTCGCTTATGACAAAGTCGATTTCATGTCCACGTTTATTTCTCCAGTACTTTATGGATCGAGTTTGCAGTTTTGCCTGCAACTCATTGAGCACACAGTGTTCCCATAGAACACCTAAATCAGCTTTTCTGAGTTCTCGCCATCCCCTTTCATAGCAGACAAATCCGGTGTCGAATCCATATATCTTGGGTGCTTTGACTATCTCTGCATGCTTATGCTTGTAAAAAGGCCGAACAACATGAACTACAAATGTTTCTTCTAATATACTTACGTAATTTGCGATCGTTGGCCTACTGACTTCACACGCAGCTGCAAATTTTGATGCTTCAAACTGTCCTCCACTTTGAGCTAATAGTAGTTGAGCGCACTTCTGAAACGAGTGTTTTTTACCAACGCTGAACAGTTCTTGAATGTCTTTAGCCCAATATGCTGCTATCCATTCTTGAAAATCTCGCTCAGGAATCTCCGATTGCTCAAAAAAAGCCGGCAATCCTCCGTACAGAAAACGATGCCTGATATCCGGGCTACCAAATAGCTCCATTTCCTCAAGAAGAAGAGGAGTAAGCCATAACTCTCTTTTACGTCCAGCTAGCGTATCCTTGAATTTTGCTGTAACTCCGAGAGTTGAAGAACCGGTAGCAAGAATTTTGACTTCTTGATAATGGTCGGCTGCTATTTTGAGAAGCTCTGATGGGTTGTCTAGACGATGAATCTCATCAAGAACAACCCTTTTACCACTCTGACTTTCCAAAAAAGCCTCTGGGTCCTCTAGCAGCATCCTTGTGCGAGGAAGCTCACAGTCGTAATATGAAATGTTCGGGAGGCTCCTGCATAGGCTTGTTTTCCCTATGCGCCTCACTCCCATGAGCCATATAACGGTTCTTTCCTTCCATAGGGCTTCGATACGTTTCTGCCAGATAGGCCTATTAATGATCATAGATCCCTCATCAATTCAAGCAGCAAGAGCTGTGTGATCGTTCGTATTTACTACATGTGCAGTGTACTTTGCATGTAATTTCACTATACAGCAACCTGTACCAGATGTAAAGAGCACTTATCGTTTGTATCCGACAGATGTAAAGTGGGCTTTGCTTTTAGTTTTTTGAGAGGCCGTGTGGCCAGAGCTAGATCCCTATGATTGGCCGTATATCTGGAGACCTTGTTGCTTGGCCTTATAGTAGAGCGTTGCTCCAGTCTCAGAAAGCTTTTCAAACTCTTTCCAACTGTAGAGAAGAAGGTCGTTTGAAAAACGGAAGTAGTTGCCTCATTTCTTTCTTGCCTAAGCATAATGCTACATACTCTTCTGGTGAGGTATGTTCGTAACAGAGCTCCTAATTCTTAAGCTAGGAGATTTTTTTGACGATAAAGGGAGAAAGAATGCCCTGCACTTTTTGAGGCAGCTCTTCATAATGTTGTTGAAGATGAGGATAGTTATTAAAGACAAAAACAATATTTTCAGCTGATGGATGAAATTTTTTGGTAACGAGAGATAGTAACTTATGGCCTATTCCCGGCGTATTAAAAGCATTGTCTTTGTGTATACTAACGAGTCTCCTCGCTACAATCACTTCATGGATACAGCATAACATAATCGCTTGAGTTAACGTAAGTTATCTGAAAATATGTCGGCTGTTCTTTGTAATTCTTCATGAGCTAATGACCCCATGGAAATATTCCATATTTGTATAGAGCCGGACTCTGTTGTAATAAGGATCATATTTCCTGTTATGCTCCACTGAGCAGAAAATATTTTATCGGGATCGCGTAATCCATTGTACGGGGAATGATACGGATGTAGGTTAATTAATGCCGTGCCTTCTTCGGCATCCCATAGTGTAAAACCGATATTTTCCTGTGCCGTAACGATTATCATAGTGTTATGGCTGATTTGTGTGTTATGGCTGATTTGTAGAAGCGTTTTAATGATATTATTAAACGTCAATCTTCTCATTACTCAACTCCTCCATCGGTGAGAGGAGTTATGCTTTAGCAACCTTATCCTTGAATGATGCTGTTCGATTTTAGAGTGGAGCAAAATGACAAGCTTAGCTAGTGGTCCGAAATATGGGGTTCATTACAGCGACGTGAGCGCATAGCTCAGGAAGTCAAGATCTATAATCATCGCAATAATCTTACGACGCAGAGGAAGTTTAATTTGGTGTATGTTGTAGCCCGAAATGGGCTGGCATAACATTCTCAGGGATTGTCTTCGCTTTCTCCATTGCAGATGTTTCAAAACAAAGCTCTGGCTTACAGCGGGTATTTTGGGATGAGTGATGAACAATGCAAAAAGGTGCAATACATAGGGCAGTATTGTAAAAGATCCCATGGTTAGATCATATATGATTTCTTGATGTATTTGAGAAGCTCTTGCAACAAGGTTGTGCGAAAAGCTCCGCCCGTTAGGCTTGACACACCTACGCCTTTCAGGAACTCACCATTTCTTTTGCAGGATTGTGATTTAGCTGTGTATTATGATATATTAATGCTATGCCTTGCTACCTAAAAAAAGATTAAAAGATGGATAAACGTCTCTTATCTATTGGCCAACAGTCGCTACCTGATATGATCACAGGCGGATTTATCTATATTGATAAAACCCGCTACATCTATGAGCTTGTCAAGGCTAAGGGATACTACTTCCTCTCAAGACCTCGTAGATTTGGAAAGACCCTCTTAGTATCAACGATGGAAGAGATCTTCCAGGGTAATCGTGAGCTTTTTAAAGACCTGGCTATTGCTTCGATGGAATATTCCTGGGAGAAGTACCCGGTTATTGTGATTAGTTTTGCTACGATGGCACCTCGCTCAGCAACAGTATTGCGTCAAGCTCTTGATAAAACTATTGAACAAATAGCTGATCGCTATGGTGTCGAAATTGATGATGAGCCAACGCTAGGCATGAAGTTTAAATCACTCATTGTCAAGCTAGCTCAGGTGAATAATGTTGTGATTCTTATCGATGAGTATGATGCAGCGATACTTAAAAATATCGAAGACTACGAGACTGCAAACGAATGCCGTGAAGTCTTGAGTGAATTCTTTTCTGCTTTGAAGGATGTAGAAGTTGATAAAAAGCTCAGATTTGTCTTTATTACCGGTATAAGTAAGTTTTCAAAAACTTCCATTTTCTCTGGGATGAACAACTTGCAGGATCTTAGTCTTGATAGTCGAGCTGTTCGTCTATTGGGGTACACTTCCCAGGAGATACGAGTCAACTACAAGGAATACTTGGCTGAGCTTAGCCAGCTAGGAAATATATCAGTTGATGAGATTCTTGCACGTATTCAATTCTGGTACAATGGTTACCAATTTGTTGACCCATCTGCGGTACAAGATGCTAAGGTATATAATCCCTATACAGTGATGCTTTACCTTCAGAATGGCCTTTTTGATAACTACTGGTTTGATACCGGTACGCCCTCTTTTCTCATGAGATTTCTGAAAAAGCAACAGTATCCCATCAGCTCGATTGAAGGTGCGTGGATTAACAAGTCACAAACGAAATCGTACGATATTAAAGACGTCAAGCTTCTGCCTCTTTTATGGCAAGCGGGCTACTTAACGGTTAAGAGTTATGATCCAGCTACCAAAAATTTTCAGCTGACATTTCCAAACGAAGAGGTTCGCATATCATTCTTTGAACATGTCATTGAAAGTATTACTGAAATTGATCCTGCTTGTACTGCTAGTGTACTGAGTCGGCTTTCACAAGCCCTGATCAAGGGCGATCTTGATAGCTTTTTCGAAACTTTGCAGGTATTTTTTGCTCAGATACCTTATGATCTGTCACTGCCTTTTGAAAAGTATTATCAATCTATATTTTTCACTATAATGTCCTTACTGGGTGCCCAAGTGCGCGCTGAAGAGCGCACGAACAACGGCCATATTGACGCGGTGGTTGAAACACCTTCTTCAGTGTACATTTTTGAATTTAAGCTCAATGACTCTGCTGAAGATGCCCTTTCTCAAATTGAAGATAAGGAATATTTCAAAAAGTACCAGTTAGTTGATAAGCCCATTGTGATGATAGGCGTACAGTTTGACAAAGATAAAAGAACGGTCGAAAAATGGGTGAGCAAAGAATGTGCTTAATATAAGACTCTCGGTATTAGACTTTCAGGATGACTCCACCCTTCTAGCAAATATAACCAATTTTGTACGTATATTTAGTTTAGACTATAGATTTCAGAAAAGTTCGAATTTTCTTTTGAAAGATAGTATAGTGTTAGCATGAATTCAAAAAAGAGAGAGGCGGTCAATCTTCCTGAAGGATTTGATTCGTTATCGAAATCCGATACAAGACGTTATTCACTCCTTGAAGAAAACAGAGCTTTAAAGGATGAGGTTCGTGAGTTGCAATTGCGTTTGGCTAAAAATAGCTCCAATAGCAATAATCTTCTATCAACCGATCCTTTGAAATGAAGAGTAAGCCTAAAGCGGTCGAAAAAAATGAAAGCTGGAGGCCAACCGGGTCATCAAGGCACGGCTCTTAAACGAACCGACAATCCTAACGAAATACAGTATTATGATGTTGCTCGTTGCAATGTAGGTAATCATGATTGTCAGAAGTTGAATCAACTGATTATTTAGTACGACAAGAACTTGATCTACCACCGATGAAACCAACAGTCACTGAGCATCGAATGGTATTTAGGCAGTGTTCTACGTGCAAACAAAAAAATGTTGCTCAGGGTCCGAATTAATGAATTCAGTATAGTCCGAGGATTCAGTCTTTAGCTGGGAATTTACATTTCAGTCAACTTATTCCAATGAATCGTTGCCAAGAGATACTCGCAGATCTCTTTTCTTAAACAATTAGTCAGGTTACCACCCGCCGGCAGGAAGGAGTTTTCCGGCCGGCAGCAGCTATGGTATCGTAGGAAGTTATCTTCTTTCTATGCTTACGATACACTTACGATATCAAGGTTCTTGGCACCCACTGTATCTGGTAAGGTATTTTGATCTCCCTTGATAATGACAGAAGGGCTGACTCCAGCATAGTTACCTCCAGTATTATCATATGCAATGTTCGCGGTAACGAAGACCGGTTGTGGATTCTGGCTTACATCAAATCCAACACCAGTATTGTTATCAGCTTCACTTGCCTTAATAACAACTCTTGGAATAGCATCGCCAAAGACACCAAATCCAGCACCTTTATTGTGCGCTGATGTGCAATCTTGAATAATAATGTCACTTATGTCGAGCCAGTTTAGATCAGCTGGTCTGTTTACAATAAACCCACCAGAAAGTCCTGAATCTGTGTTTCCGTTGCTAATAGCGGTGCAATTATCAAATACTACATTACTAATTTCCAACTCGGGAATTCCGGCACCGCCTGCACCAAATTCTGGATATACTACAAATCCTCCAGAATTCTCTGATTCAAACAATCCATTTGAAGTAGCGGTACAATTTTGAAAAATAATGCTTTTACTCGCTCTGTCGCAATAGAAACCTGCTCCAAGTATGCTGCCACCTAGGCTACCATTTTCTTGAGCTGTACAGTTGATAAAGATAATGTTTTCACTTTCACCGCCAGGCCGACCTCCAAACGTAGTAAATCCTCCAGAAAACTCATCCTTTGAGTTATTTCCTGACGCGTGACAATCTATCATTTGTAGATTTTTACAGTAAGCCAAATCGAAACCGTATGTGTAAGCCCCAGAGAAACCACCTCCAAGATTGTCCATAGACGAAGTACGTTCTACGGTTAAATTAACGTTTTGCGCTAAAGGATATTCGACTGGATCTGGAAGACACCTACCAACAATGCGTGGAATTGATCCACTCGCATGCCAGCCATCGCAGAATTCAAATTGGCTCCTATTTCGTAGCACGACGCAGTCACGCCATACTATGTCATGAGACCCATCATGATCCACGGCTAGAAGACCACCGGTATCAAAGTTATCAGTGATTGTACAGTTCTCAACGAGGAATCCTTGTGCACTATAGAGCGCAATTCCTGACAAGAAATCATAAAAGAATGTCTCGCTAGGAGTCTGTCGGAAAACGAACTAGCCACCTATGACATTTCAAACTTTTTCGTAATTTTCGATTCCCAACTAATCATAAAAATGCTATACTTTTTCAGTCTTATATATTGATTGAATCATCTAAACCATAGGATCGTAATGAAGTCAAAGTTTATGCAATGTGACAGAGATACTTTGTATATAATGCCTCCTTCTGTTGATGATTGGCTTCCTAAAAACCATCAGGCACGTTTTGTTGTAGATATAGTTGATCAGCTTGATCTATCAGCTATTGAAAAGAGCTATTCCGAAACAGGTAGGAAAGCTTATCCTGTAAGAGTTCTCTTAGCCACGATCTTTTATGGTTACATAACAGGCGTTTATTCAAGCCGCAAACTAGAAGAAGCAACCTATGAATCAGTTCCGTTTAGATATATTGCAGCAAATCTCCATCCAGATCATGATACTATAGCTAGTTTCAGAAAACAGTTCTTGAAGCAACTGGATGCTATCTTTCTACAGATCTTAATAATTGCATCAGAAATGGGTATTGTGAAGCTCGGAAATGTATCAACGGATGGGAGTAAAGTCTTGGCTAACGCAAGTAAGCATAAAGCTCTTAATTGGGAGTATGCCAAAAAACTTGAAGCCCAATTGAGGGAAGAGTTGAACCAATTACACAAATTGGCTGAAGAGGCAGACAACATTCCTAAAGATATGAATATTCCAGAAGAACTAGCTCGTCGAGAGAAGCGGTTAGAGGCGATTAAATCGGCACAAGAAGAAATTGATAAGAGAGCTGAAGAAAGATATATCGCCGAAAAAGCTGCCTATGATGAAAAAATGAAAGAGCGTAATGAGTGGCAAAAGCAAACCGGTAAAAAAAAAGCCGGTAAGATTCCGCAACCTCCAACTAGAGAGCCTCAAAAGAAAGACCAAGTCAACTTAACAGACAAAGAATCCCGCATCATGCCTAAGTCTGGTGGCGGGTTTGTTCAAGCGTTTAATGTTCAGGCCAGTGTTGATGAAGATACTCACCTTATTATTGCAAATCATGTAACCCAAAGTACCAATGATAAACGAGAAATAGTTCCTACCCTTGAGGAAATAAAGAAAGCAGAGAATGTTCTTGGCCAAGAAGTATTACATGTTCTCGCTGATGCTGGCTATTATAGCGAAGCAAATGTAAGACATTGTGTACAAGCAGGGAAAACACCACTGATAGCAGACAAGCGAGATAAGCATAATAAATCACTAACTTCAAGATTCGAACATGCAGATATTGAATGTCCTGAAATAGAGGACCCTGTAAAGCAAATGAAGCACTATATGAAAACTAAGGAGGGAAAAGAGCTGTATGCTAAGCGAAAGTCAACAGTAGAGCCTGTGTTTGGTATCATTAAGAACGTAATGGGCTTCAGCAAGTTCTCTCTGAGAGGGCTCGATGCGGTATCGGGTGAATGGAAGCTAGTATCTATAGCATGGAATCTTAAGAGGATGTTCACTTTACTAAGGAAGAAGCAAATAAAGGATGCATCCCAACATAATCAACCGATATCAATCTGTCCTGCATGATTGATATGCCCCAGTATGCGCTAATTAAAAGCAATTCTCATAATAATTCATTCTTTTATGTTGCTATCAAAAATATATCCTAAAATATGTTTGCTAAATTGCCAAAAATCTTAAAATCATGCTCCAGCGAAACTATATTCCCAACGTTGCCCGACAGACTCCTAGGATTGATTAAATCAAAGTTGTTACCACTATTCTTATCGAATCGGCAATTGCGTATTACCCCATTACCAACTATAGGAAATGCCGCTATACCAAAGCCTTCACTATCAATACCGTCACTGACAAGCCAGTTATTACCTGCAAGAAGTCCAAAGTAGGTGTTCTCAGTGAATACAGAATCAAGTATTTCGATACCGAAAGTAAATACCAGGTGACAGCCGATGGCAGATCGTTCAGCAATGATATTTTTAAGTGAAATATTGGTCACCTTATTTTCACGATCAGTCCCGACCATGGACACATTAGATGTATCGCCTTCACCGATTTCGATGCCAATGTTTATATTGGTACACAGAAAGTCGCTACAGAATTCTGGAATGTCTGCGTTGCTTACTTGTCTTGGTTCAGACTGTGAAGACGCGATGTTTTCCAACGCAATTTTATCAGTTCTTCCCAGAACACGAACATTGCATAACGTGAAATCTAAAATCTTAGCTCTATTTTTCACACCGGTAATAGTAACACAGCTAACATCCCGTGCTACTGCAATACCATATACACATTTAATATCGTTACCCTGTGACAGAGTACACTCAGCTAAATCAAGGGTAACATCCGAGGCAGCAATCGTAATAGCTGTTGTACCTTTATGCTGTGGCTTAAAGCAAATATCTTCTTTTAGTCGGTACGTTCCGGGCTTGTCCAGGATGATACCGTTTCTTCCATATCCTTTGAAATCTTTTTGAGAGATCAGTTGCACACATTTTTTAGTCTGTTTGTTCCATTTAAAAGGAGCAGCATACTCTGACGGCACCTTGATTGGATTGCACTCAAGCTCATCAGACTTGGCTATCTGTAACTCGCCAGATTCGATTCTCTCGCGTACATGCTGCCGCTTACGCTCTAAGTGCTCTGGGTCTCGAAGGGGGCGCGCAATAACACCACTCAAAGAAGTAATTGACAATATGGCTACCACAACATTAAGACGTTTCGACGCGTTGAGTCTTTTTGTTTGTTTCATTACAAACTCCCTTTATAAAATTTTAGTTTACCTTTCCACTGTATAGAGGTAAGAGCTCACTTCTCTTTCGTAACTATTCAGCTACCCCATGGTCGCCGTTCTTCCATGTTGTACAAACTATCTTTTGGCCTAGTATATCGTAAGTTTTGATTCTTATTTTTGCACAATCTTGCTTATCCGCTAACGTCCGCATCACTTTGTACCACAGGTACAAATTAATCTACTATATCCGTAAAGAAAAATGCAAGGGTTTAGTGATTTTTTTTCATACCTGAGCGCATAAAATGGCCCTTTTGCTTTCTGACATTAACCAGACAGTAATTGAACATAAGTATGCAAGCAAACAAGAACTCACTTTGGAATGTCTCGCTATGCTTCAAACTAGGTATGATACAATAATTGCATCTGCAGATCACAAATGCCGGAAATTGCAAAATAGCTTGGTAAGCGTGGTAAGGCCAAGCAACACCAGCTAAAAACTACTTGATCGCTTAAAAGCTGAAATACTTAGATGTATACACGGCTTCAATGTTCCTTTTACCAACAATCAAGCCGGTGCGAATGATGAAAGTTAAACAAAAGATTTAGGGTTGTTTTCGAAGTGAAGAAGGAGCAAAGCGTTTCAGTAGGATTCGACGGTATATTTCAACTTCTCGAAAGCGGAGCATTACTATTTTATCTGCTCTTGAAAGTGCTGTTCGTGGTCAACCAGAAGTTTTCCTATAATATACTCATACTTCATCGTTCGAAAACTTCGACTAAATAGGTTTTTTTTTAAAAATATGAAAAAAAATCACTAAACCCTTGCATTTTTCTTTACGGGTTTAGTAGAATTAATTTATACCTGTTGTACAGAGTAATCGACGTTAGCGAATAAGCAAGATGGTGCAAAAATTAGAATCAAAGCTTACTATATGCTAGACCAAAGATAGTTTTGTACAATATGGAAGAACGGCTACCATGGTGGTAGCTCAATAGTTACAAAAAATACAATACAATAATCTGTACCGATAGTAGTCGGTAAAAAAGGGAGAATTACCGTGATAAAGAATAAGAAAAATACTGTACAGCAATCTGCTGCGCTATTACTAAACATAGCTAGTATATATGTATTAGTAGGTGCGGCACCAGTTTTTGCTAAAATGAAGAAGGTTTCAAGAAATTTAGCGAAATACTATGAAAGATCTTATAAAGCATTTACTGATATGGGTTTTCAAGATAAGTTTACTGAAGACTTTAAAACGATCTGTGAGGGGATAAAGAATGATAAATGGGAATATCCAGAAGAAGTATACACGAATGCATATACCAATCTCGCGTCGCTGGCACCACTAAAGCGGAGACATCTTCTTGATGAATATAGTGCGAATCAGTCTTCTGTACCAGCAAGTGAGAAAATAGAAGCATTACGATTGGCTCATCGCACCTCTCATCAAGCATCACAAGATTGCGTAATAATTACGCAAGAGAGCTTCGATATGGCCATAGCGGCAGAAGGTACTTTTTTTATTTCTTCAAATGATCCTGGTAAATATTGCTTTGCTGAAGATATTGCATTCAGCCCTACTGGTGAAGTGCAATTTGCCTTTACGATTGATAGGGATAATGTACATTTCGATCTAGGAAAGCACGTTATCACGCAACAAGGCCAAGAGTTTACGACGGTTGGTGCTGTACAGTTGATCCCGGGGCACAAAAATATTGAGATAACAAATGGCACTATCGACTCATTTAGAGGTGGCGCTATTTCAGCAATTATACCGATAGCTCAAGAAGGAGAAGAGCAACTTTATCTTGATACTCTTTGCTTTTCTGATTTGGTTATTTCCGATAATGGGACGGGCAATTTTGAATTAGATACTTTTAGGGCAGGGCTAAGGGCAACCGGTATTACCCTTTATAGTCCAAATATAGATGGAATAAGTTTTCCCTACCGTATTTCCCTTTACCAATACTACGGTGCGCCGCTGTAAACTTCACAGAAATTCGGTGGCTGCGCTTTGGTTTCAAGGGCATGATAGTTTGCTCGTTGAGGACTCTGAGATCAATGATACGTTTGTTGCTGATTCGGGACTTTTCGAAGGTGCTGTGGGGGCAGTTTATAATGGGAGCAGATGTTTTCGCTTACTGAATACCACACATAATAATACCCGGTCTGAAGATCCTCTTGCACTGGAAGGTCTTGTTAGTAATGCTCAAATAGCTTTGTGCCGAGATATCCTGGTCGAAGATTCAAGCTTTTCGAATGCCTTTGGGCTAACTGGAGCAATCATTGCTGGAGGACTTCTTCCAGATAATAAAAATGCTATATACCTACGGTGTCAATTTAATGACACAACTGGTGGTGATGGTGGGATGTCTGCTGAATTTGGCGCTGGTTTAGTAAATGGCGTTCATGCATCAGATGAACCGGGAGATGAATTTCAGGGCTCAAATATCATGTTCAGAGAATGCCAATTCAACGGGTCGAGGCGAATTGGCAGTAATCCGTCACCCAGTGCAGCAGGGGTATCGGGTACTCTTATTATAACGAATTCAAATATGAGCTTTATTGACTGTACTGCAGAGAGCATACAGACCATGAATGAACACTATCGAGCTTTCGGATTTGAGGTTTTTTCTTTTGCGGTAGATCCAGTACCACCCTTTGGAGACGTTAACAATGTCGCTTTTAGAGGCTGTTTTGTCCGAGAGATTTCTGCACCGGTGGCAGCTCTAGGCTATTTCACGGGCGCAGCAATTAATGATAATTTCACGTCTATTGCACGAAATATTGTGATTGAAAATAGCATAGCTGAACAAATACTTTGTCAGAGTGAATCAGGAATTGCCGCTGGAATCTATAGTGGTGCTTATGAATTTATTCCAGGGAATCAGCCGGCCGAGACGCTAAATTTATTTGTCAGAGATTGTCGCATTTCTGATGTGCGCGGTGGAGATCCAAACTTATCCGCGGGTATCTTGGTACGTTCCCTGAAAAACCCTGTGCTCTGCGGAAATAGTGTCAGTGCTTCAGCTAATGGTATCATATTAAGCAAATTGAACGAGCTTGGGGATTCAAAATGTGGCCTTATTCAAGAGAACAAGATCGACAATTGTACTTATACTGGCTTTCGTGACGATGCAACCCCAACGACGAGTGCCTTTCTGAGTAATACTGCCTTTAAAAATGGCAGGTGCCATTCAGATAACTATCGTATTGATTGGGACGGAAAAGCTCCCGTGTGTAGGGGGCGTTTAAACAAGTATCCTATATGTGTAAGACCGTACAATCTTTCCCTGCTTGGGCGTAAGGAAAAGTAGTAAGTTCATATGATGGTGCAGCTCCATACGAGCTGCACCATCATAATTTGTGCATTTTTCTGGGCCAACGTAGTTTTCATTCGTGAGATTCGTAGGACCAAATAGCGCATTTTACTCTAAAAGATCTTCCCTTTTTCCATTTCTAGGCTTCCAACAAATTAGTGTGAATGTAGCTCTGGCAACTTATGGCTGATTTGTTGAAGCGTTTTAATGATATTATTAATCGTCAATCTTCTCATTACTCAACGCCTCCATCGGTGAGAGGAGCAACGCTTTTTTCTTAACGTGAGGATTAGTAGCCTTCTCTACCGTGATCTGGCCAATTTTCCGCTCTAGATAGGCTGTATTATCTTTCTCTTTCGCTTAGTTTTTTCGCTGAAAGAGGCCCCTGCCGCCTGCTTAACGAGCTCAGCTTTCCACTTCGCTATCATCGTTGGATGAAATCATATTTTTTCGCGAGCTCCGCTCCTGAGGAGTCACCGTTGATTGCCTCAAAAGCAACCTTAGCCTTGATGGTGCTGTTCGATTTTAGTGTGGAGCAAAATGACAATCTTAGCTAGTGGTCCGAAATATTGGGTTTATTATAGCCAGCACTGAAGTGCGCCTCCTGCGACCCTACCGCACAATAATAAGAGAAGCCTAATATCGCTTTCTAATAGAGTGAGATTAATCTGTAGAAGGGCAATTTTAACTTTTAGCTTATAGTGAGAATTATTTCACTGAAATTCGGCAGACTCCTAGCGCTCTATTCTAAAAATAGTGCATCCATAGTTAATTGATTTTCAACAGCTGCAGAATATTGTGCATTTCCAATGACACCAAAGGAGGTTATCATTGTAGTGAAAAGGCTCTTTCTGGTACCTGTAACTCTTCTAAAGCATTCCTTTTTCCATCGCAACTTCTCAGCATACTCTTTTGTGATAATATAGGGCGCATTAGCATATTTGAGCTCACAAAGATTTATACAGTTATCAGCTCGATCAATAACCAAATTTATTTGAGCTCCTTTTTCTTCACCATCTTTAATACCATACTTATCGCCAAATATAATGTGTTTTTTGCGACAAGTTAATTATTTAACAAGATGTCGCCAAGTTTGTGCGACGCCAACATGTACACCTACTTCACAAATATGTCCTAATTGTAAGAAGCTTAAGGTCGAAATAATAGATGTAGTAGTAAAAATTGTGGCTTTAAGTACATAGAGATGGGATTGGAGCTCTCAATATCGTGATAAAGATCACGTAGTTGGGGCTATGGCGTCCGCCATTTCATGGTGGCATATGATCTGTAGCTCGTAGTTATGAAGGGTGAACCTGGAGCTACGATAAAGAATCTCCGGAATTGATTGGTGATTTAAAAAGTTTCGTAAATATTTTTTCGGTGTCGAATGCCAATGATAGTAACAATCTGTGAAGGAAGATCAACACTATATACGATGCGATAGCTACTAACACGAAGTCTGCGATATCCTTTTAGGTTATACTGTAGAGGTTTGCCAAACCCTATAGGGTCTACCGTTAAGCGTTCTTCAATGCTTTTTTTGATAAGTTTTTTTGCTGTCGTTGTAAGTGCTGGAATATCTTTTTTTAGAACCGCTTTTCGGTAGACAATGGTAAATAGATTACTTCCATGCGTCTTCATGTGATATCGTCTCTAGATCTTCAGAATCCCTTTCTTCTGCAAGATGAGATAAGAGTAGATCTTCGCGCCTATCAAGTGCCTCAATCAGCAACTCTTTTGCTACCCTCGATAGAGATTTTGATTCTTGATGAGCGATGGAAGACATAAGCTCTATCAGTGAGGGTTCAATAGTGATGTTCAATCGCGGATTTTTTGTAGACATAAGGATTTTTCTCCATTTAAAAGCTCATACCTATATTGTATCATTTTCGCATCACTTTTGTCAAGAAGTGATGCGGAGACAAAGGCGAACTTTTCTGGATATACCTGAAAAGCACCGACTATGAGGAGCTTTCAATTATTCTTTCTAAGGATGCAATCAAAAAAGTATGCATACAGCTTGGATGAAACACAAAGAGTTCCAGAACCCGAAAGCTAAGGGATTTTACGCCATAGATGAACCTGTTTGAACATGCCAAAAGTGAGAAGCTATAAAAAAACTTGTTACTCATTTTGTCCTAATGCGGCAAAGAACTTGATTATTTTTTTGTTGCATAGTATAGTTTTGCTGCTTATGGAACCCTGACTCAAGACTATAATCATGACCTACCGAACTACATATTTGCTCTTCTTAGGGTGTTCTCTTCTTGCTTTTATATATATGGTACCTAACTATTCTTTGGTACCGGGCACTCACGATCCATTGTTTACTTTTTCCCCGTCCTATAGTTGGAAGAACAAGAATATTGTTCCATCTGCAGCACCTACATTGAGAAATGCAAAAATAGGTATGGTTCAAACACTCGGGACTAAACCCCTTGGCTATACAACTGATGGCAATGTTAAGGTATTTCATCTTACTGCCCAACCGGTCGAGCAATGGCTTACTGATGGTATTCCTGTCCATGCTCAACTTGTGCCAGCCATGCGAGCAATGTATGGCATGATGTCTATGAAAGTAACAAAACAGTTAAGAGCTTGGGGATACAATGGGACATCACCCGGTCCGACTATTGAGGTAACTGAAGGAGATACTATCAGGGTCATATTAAAAAATGAATTGCCAGAACCTACCACTATTCATTGGCATGGTATCGAAGTGCCCTATGCGCAAGATGGCGCTGAAGGCACCCCACTTACAAAGCCGGGAGAAACCAGTATCTATGAATTTACGCTTCATAATTCAGGTGCCTATCTTTATCATTCAGGCTTTAATATCTCAAAACAAGATTCCTATGGGCTTGCTGGGATGCTTATTATTCATCCAAAAAAATATGAACAGAAAGTTGATAAGCACTTTGCAATACTATTACAGGAATGGGCATTGTTGCCTGGTAATACTAATCCACATTTATCGACTCATGAACTTACTTTCTAAGTAGTTGATATTCAGCTCTTTTTTGCTTGCAATACGATTAAGAACATACTCTGCTAGATCTTTCTCACACCCATAGCTATAGCCAAGCTTTAGAAGCCGCACTATAAGCTTGCAAGCTGCTCGCTCTTCCATAGTCTGATCAATATATTCACAGATTAGGTGGAAGTTATGATGGGCAAGAAGATCAGCTTTGTAGATATAGTGACGAAACGCTTGAGGCTTTTTGGCGAGCCACTTTACCAAGTGCTTTGGGTTTATATTTCGGGCTTGCTTCTTGGTCGTACCATGCACACGAGTAAGTGTCGCGACCTGATGCTGACCAAGATAGCATTCAAGTTTGTCGCTGTAGACCCTTACAAGCAACATTTCTCCTATAAGGCTATCTGATACCGTATAGATACCATTTTTTACTCGGATCATACTTGAAGAGGATACACGTGCGCTAACTTCCGTATATTCAATTGCATTAGTGGAAGGCAATGGCTTTAGGACCGCGCGTTCAGCAGAAAGGCATGCTTTCTTAATACGTCTATTCCGCTTTTCTACAATCTCTCGAATGAAGACTTCATATTCCTCAAAGGAGTTGAAGTCATTGTTCTTCCTTATTGCCAGGCATTGCCTTATATATTCTTTAAGATGGCCATGGGGAGACTCTATAGGACCATTTTCTTGAGCCTTACCTTTATTAATGCGCTTTCCTTTTAGATCATAATGGGCAAGCAGAGCATTATAACGTTGAGTAAAGTCTTCCTCTTCTTTCTTGGAGAGATTTTTATAGGCTGCCGACATACTATCTGTCCTAAGGCTTTCTGGAACACCGCCAAAGTACTCGAATCCATTGTTCAGTCCTACAGCCAGCTTCTCAAAAGACTCTCCAGATCCTTTAAAGACTTGAGCATAACTTTGGCCACTATAAGGTAGCCTTAGGTGAAAGATACTATGTTTTAAGGGCTTACCTTTTATAGTTATGCGAGCTTTATCCTTAGGATGAGTAAAGTCACATACGGCAAGGGCTCCTGGTATATGTTCTTGCAAGAATATGACTTCCTTAGACTTCAATCTTCTATTATCCTTCATCCATTCTCTTATTCTCCGTTGTAAGGTACGAAGAAGTGAATGAGGATATTCTTCTTCTGAATACATAGCTTGTATGTGCTCTAAGAGAAACGTCGCTTGGTACTTATTCTCCTTTATAAGGGGGACTATCATTGATTCAAAGACCTTATCTATCTGATTGCTCTTTATTCTTGGTTTTCTGTTCGTTTTGAGTATTCTCATGTTCTTCTCTATATCTCGGGCTCGTCGCTCTGATATGGCTGCTATAGCTGCAGCCTGCCGTTGCGATTTATTCTTTTTTCTGTTATTCCTATATATACGTACCTGTTGGTCCGTAATTAGTTTAGGCATGGGAATACCTCCTTATATTGGCTAAGGGTTGTTCTCATGCCTATTTTACATGATCAATAGGTATTAATTAAACGATAGAACTTCAATACCGACCGGTAAAAAAACTGTCGTTCACCGGCAAAATAAAGTGTCGCAGAATACGTTTGATAGTATCTTCTAACCATATTTTCTGTCATACCTTTTATTGTTGAAGCTTTTTTGACCTTTTATTGAGAGGTAATTATAGCCATAACATGATGGCTATACAGATCACTTATGATGATTTTATGGTTTTTATAGAGATCATCTGCAATAGGTTTTATTAAAAATATCTATACATGGCTTATATTCGCAAGGAGTCCCGATGGCTTATCTCTATATGTTAAGCTTTTGTGCTTTCATTGCTCTATTTAAGAAAATTGTTGGTATAGCCGAGATATTTTTGTGCAGACTTTGCATTGAAAGAACCATGTTTATTTTCGGGACTTCAGAAGAATGGCTTGAGTGAAAGCTATTTTAAGAGGCTTTCTTAACAGTCTATTCAAGAATATATTTGTGTGATGAATTTTTTAGAGAAAGAGGTAAAGAAGTACCTCAATAACCCCTTCTGAATCAACACTCAAAAAGACAATCAATCGGTTATTATTAGTGCACTACTATGACATTAGATGATATTTTTTCATGGCTAGGAAATCTCTTTTATTGCATTTGCGAGGCATGTTTTACTACTCTATAAAGAAATACTCTGAAGGAAGGGGAAAAGTTATGAAAACTATCACTAAACAACTACGATATCTCAGTATGCTTGGCGCATTTACTGCCCTTGTTGCTTATGGGGAACCTGATGAAAAACCCTGTGGCGTTACTCTTGCACAAACTGAGCACTGTGCACCTTGTTCATTAGATCAGTGGGCTAAAAAAATTCGTACTTTAAAAGAGCAGCCTATTGAATTTTCTTCGCTGCCATCAAGGAAGCAGTATCAAGAAAACATTCTTTCTTTAGAGCAGGTGATTGACACCCTGCAAACTGCTTCTACTACCCTATCAAATGATATTGCGCCAGATAAGATGTGGCTTGGCACTCAATCGTTGCCCCATAGATTTCCTGAAGTATTCAATCTAAAACGACCTGAAGTTGTGCCTGCAGGAGATATTAGAAACTTTACCTACAAACCGTATGCTCACCGCTTAGTGGTGAAACCGGACACTCATATAATCTTTTTTGGTGACCTACATGGCTCTATTCATTCACTTATACGAGATCTTGAGAAAATAAAAGATTTGGGTTATTTGGATGATAATTTTAAGATTATCAAAAAAGATACCTACCTTATCTTCTTAGGAGATTATATTGATCGAGGTATCTACGGGATTGAAGTAATGTACACCCTCGCTCGCTTAAAGATAGCAAATCAAGATAAGGTTATTCTTGTACGGGGTAACCATGAAGATTACTTACTCGCACCGGCATTTAAGAAAAAGCATACAAGTAAAGAAGAGAAGGATACTGCACCAAGTTTTATTGATGAACTCTATCTTAAGTTTGATCTTACACAAAAAGAAGAAGTTATGATTTTTAGGTTCTATGAAACCCTTCCAGTGGTGTTATATCTCATGTGTGGTACTGAAAAGCATTATGATGCGATACAATGCTGCCATGCCGGGTTGGAGATTGGGTATGATCCTCAGAGCTTACTGCAAGCCTCTAAGGATATTTCTTTTGAAGAAATAGAAGGATTATGGAGAAAAAGAAATTTCATGACCAAACTATCACCGTCATCACGTAATGCCATTAAAAGTGCCTTTGATCTTGATACCCTTTGTGCTGACATTCAAGACTTTACTCCTTTAGCGCCTATTTATCCTATACCAGGTACCAACCATACATCGTATCTTGGTTTTATGTGGAATGATTTTTATATTGATCCAACAAAAACTGTTGGTCAACGAGGAAAGCATTTTACTGGTTGGGTGTACGGTAAGCACTTAACCCAAGAAGTTCTTTCCTGGGGTAGTTCACCTAACGTAACGGTTCAGGGCATTTTTAGAGCGCATCAACATAATAATGAAACGGGTGGGCCGATGCTTAATTTGCTGTGCTGTTCTAAGGGACTTGCCCAGATCTGGGATGATAATGTATATACCTTTCTTTCTGCTCCTGAGTCTAAATTAGAAGATACTGGTGAGCGTTGCTTTACCTATGACTCATTTGTGCTACTCAAAACTGCCTCTTCGTTTTCACAATGGCAGATGACCCATTATATACAAGATGTAGGTATGGAAGATCCCAAATGGGAGATTATGCAACGACAGCTTCAGCCAAAGAAGGCCTCTTTTGTACCTGCTTCTTTGGCTATTCCTTGTACAGAAGATTTAATGCGAGAACATGGGCTGCTGAATAGAGTATTATTAATCTATGAAGAAATTATTAAACAAATAGATAAGCAGCAGCCTACTACTATCCCAATTGCTCAAGCTGCGGTTGGTATAATCAAGGAATTTATTGAAAAGTATCATGAAAAACTTGAAGAGGACTACATTTTTCCCCTTTTTGAACAACAGAAGAAAGAGCTTCCGTTAATAAGCACCTTGAGAAGGCAACATAAGCAAGGTAGAGCTATTACCTCACGACTTCAATGTTTACTTGGTAAACGTAGAGTTCATAAAAGAATAGAACAAGAGATAAAAATGCTTATGCAAAAATTTATAACTATGTACCGTGCTCATGAATCAAGAGAAGATACGGTAGTATTCCCGGCAGTTCGGACTCTTGTTACGCAAGAAGAGTTTGAACGGTTAGGAAAACTTTTTGAGCAAAAGGAAGAAGAACTCTTTGGCAAAGATGGCTTTGCTTCCGTGCTTAAACAGGTTGAAGAGTTAGAAAAAAAACTGGGAATCTATAATCTTGAGCTCTTTTCGCCACATTTGTCGGTAGAGGCTATTGGTAAAGCACAAGGTGATGTTGTAAGTTAGGTTTTTTCTTGATGCAAAAATTGGTAATCCTAACGTATAGCTTGTTAACATAAATTTTGTGAGGAATAGCATAATGGTTAGATAATCTTGTTTAGGTCATTTTGCTATCTGCTTTTTCTCAAAGCATGCGTTATGGCATAATTATAGTAGTAGCGTGATAAGGCTTCATCTGTGTAACCATATTGATTATCTCCCATAAAGTAATCAAGCAGTACTTCTCGTGCTCGAAGCAATTCTTTACGAATACTCTTCTTATGATTTTTGGGGTCCAAAAGAGTAAGATTTAACAGTTCAAGTGCACGAAAAAGAGCCCGCTCCTTTTCATCTTTGGATCCTCGAGTCTTCCACTTAATAGCCCGATCAACATCACTTCCTACATTTCCTAATTGCTCGCAAAGCGAAAGAGTAAACCACCTGCCGCTAGCTAGTTCTTTATGTACTATCATGGTGTCACTAAGGTATGAACTAAAGAAGTGATAGCTGATCGTAGCTGTTCACGTTCAACTGATCTGCTACGATTCCCTTGTGAAGGTCTAATATTGATCATTGCGTCAAATTCAATCCAATTCTCTTTATCTTTGAAAGGATGAATATTTATTCCCCAAAGGTTTTCTTGCTGGGATCCATTTTCCAATAGCGCGAATTCCCCATCAGAATGCATTTCCATGTCGACGAGCATGACTCCCCTGTCGATATCAACTACTGCTTTAACTAATTGATCGTGCATCCGCTCTGTCATCTTACGAAGTTCTTCTATGGAGATATTCGTGGTGACCTGTTTCATATAAATAATACCTTTTGTAGCTGATTAAGATTATAGCTTTAGTTTATCCGTTTTCGGTGTTTAGGCAAGGGCTGCGATTCTCTGAGATATAGTACTAATGCAGTACTGAGTAGTTAGTTTAAATAACAGCTTCCTGTTTCTCACCAAGTATATCATACCTAGCCTATTTTTACTTTTCGTTTTAATGTTTGCATAGTCCTCTTTGTGTTAGTGGCAAGTATGCTATCAACTGGATAATTTGAATAGAGCAAGCCACAGGAAATTTGATGTGCTATATTCTGGTGAACTGCATTACGAAATTCTGGTGATGAAATTTCAGTCAAAACGTTATTACGGACTCTTTTAAAATACTCTTTCATATACCTATTAGTATCTTTATCAAGACCTCGTATATTTTTTTGATTATGTATCGCTAACCTGAGATGATCTATACTGATAGTAACTAGTTCACTTGGTACTATCCATTGCAGAAGCAAACGACTCAAATCGGCCGGCAATTGATACCGCTTGAGGCACAGTAAGAGTATTTTGAGTCGCTTCTTAAAGTCACCTGGCAAATAGAGCGTTTTACTTAGAAGGAAAAAATATCTTTTCCGCATCATGCTATCATTTTCAGCTAACCTATGGCCAAGGGCATACAAAGAAGGCATCATAGGGGCCCCAGCCGCAAGGAGAAGCTCACAAGTCCCTCGCGTTGATTGCGCAATCATTATCTCCTTTGTCTGCTGATTAGGCATATGGGCAAATAGCAAAGCGGCTACTCGGACAAGAATCTTATTTAATGCAGTACATTCATTTAAATTAGCACATTCGGGGCTACATTCTTTCTCTCGTTGACATCCTTTACATTTGCGAGCACAGGAATTAGAATGTGGATTATAAGCTTTACGAACAAATTGAAGTGCATTACAAATTATACGTTTACTTTTATCGACATATTCACTAGCAAAAGTGTGAGCACCACGGTCTAATAATGCTTTGCAAAGTGCAAGAGCTTCTTCTGCTTGCTCTCTATATGATACACCATTAAACCAAACAGTAGCCATTAATGGTGTTACCCTACCTGATGACCACGTTTTACCGCCCTTCTTATTTACATCAGCATTATTGCTTATGAGCCATTGTGCAGCTTTATATCTTCCATTATAGATACACCGTAAGAGAGGCGTTTTTTCTTCGCATAGTTCTTCAATGTCTGCACCATTTTGTACAAGTAATGCTAAAACCTCAATATGTCCGTTCTGACAAGCAAGATGAAAAGCAGTTGTGCCCCTGCTACTACAGGGGAGATTCCTATTAGCGTTAGCGTGCAGCAAAAGAGCTACGATCAGTGCATGACCATCGTGTGCTGCTATATGTAAAGGAGTGAGAGAAAATGTTAACGGTATAGGTATAGCACATATACCCCTGTAGCTGTCATCAAGTGGCATATGTTCTTCATTTGTATATGCAGAAAGAAACGGAAATGAGGTTACGGCATTTACCTCTCTTGTCAGTATAGCTTCTTGGGCGAGTACTATTAAATTGAATTTTGCAGCGATATGAAGAAGCGTTGTGCCCTTTTTTGTACACCGTTGAGTTTTTAAGACCCCCAACTCAGCCTGGATATCAGCAGGAAGATGTTGTTTTTCAAGCCAGTCTAGTTCTTGCCTCCAAGTAGGAGAAGTTTTATGCTGGGCTGAATAGAGAGAGCATGTAAGTAAGCATAGTGCTATGATGAGTTGATACATCATCTTCCTCTTTTGGCATTGGTATGCTCTATGAGCATTTGTCAGGCACTTTTTGTAAGTGACTACTTATAGTTAGCATTTTGAGTTGTTGCCCATCCTTGAAGAATTTCCTGACCTAGTTTCCTGACTTCTTTAACAAAAAACGCGTCAGCTGAATCAGCTGTTGTAAATTCTCCTGTCTCGTTTTTAACCATGCTACACATTCCAAAAATTCTTTCCTCTATTTCAGGATGTTCTTGTAGCATTTTCATAACAGCTTCTTGTTGTTCTTTTGTCATCACTGGCTCCTCTTTTTGGGGCAATTCTGCATCTAGAATAGCCTCTTGATAGCATATGTCAACTAAACCAACACTTTGAATCACACCTGTTGTGTTCTTAACCTCTACATTTCTTCAAGTTGAGCGCCCGTATCAAAAATTTGAAAATGTCGAGGAGGGGTATTCATGCCTATCAGGCTTCAAAATCGCCTACTAAAACAGTTTTTATAGTTTATGCATAAGTTCTGTTTATAGCATTTTTCTGTACTTATAAGGCAATGAAAATGAAGTCCACGAATCTGCTTCAAAGGTTCAATCAAGAACTCAAAAGAAGAGCGCGGTATTTATAAGATGATTATTTTTTATCTAGTGTACACGAGATGGCCACCCACAGCACACGCTACTAACACCTACATTTTCTCGATACAGTCTTCGACTACCGCAAATATGAGTGCTGCCGGAATTGAGCCAATAACGGCTACTGGCAAAAGCCCAAGGGTAAGCGCTGACTCAGTTTTGGTGCGGGATTGGCACGCACGATTCACCACCATTTTCGCGCCAAAAAAAGGAGCAATTGCCACATACTTAGTTGCTTTCAAGATAAGACGCACATCTGCCGATACCTCCCGCCAGAGAGCTTCATTCACCTGATACAGTTGTTCTTGCTCAATGCCGACTGATCGCAAAGCAAGGGAAGAAAGAGATACATCTGGTACATGGAGTACTTCAGGCACATCTGCCAGGTACAGACTATCCTCCAGTCGCTCTTTCAATTTAGCACCGCAATTTTTCTGAAAATGGTCAGGATGTAACAGTTCAGCCCAAGGAACGTGTGCTTCTGAGGCATACGTATAGGCGGTTGCACCGTTACTATCTTTATGATGCAGAAGGTCAGCCTGTTTTGCTAAACAAAGGGACACAAAGAAATCTACCACCAAGCGCCAGGGGAGCCGATTCCCCTCTTTGAAACAGTTGTTAAGAAGCGCCATACCATAGAGCTCTTTTTCAGGAGATTCTTCAAGAGCCATTCGCAAACCTTTTGCCGAAATGAGCTTTTGGTTATGACGCAGTGCAGTTATAGCGGCCTGTAGTACCCTAAGCACCTCGTCGGCAAACAATTCATTCTGCGCAAAGCATCTTTTTTCCTGCTCCCAACGACTCACTAATCGAGTATAGGCCTGCTCCGCCATTTCGATTGTGCACTCCTTGGGAAGCTTTAGGAGATATCGTGGATCAAGGGATTCCTCATAGATTTTCTTCTCAGCACCTACAAACGCATCGAGCAACAGCCGCGTGACTGGCACAATTTTTTTCATAAAAATATCGCAACATAGAGAGATTAAGCGTCTTGCCAAAACGTCTAGGTCGAGATATAAGAACTACACGGCCTTTAAAGGATAACTCTTTTACTAAGAGCGACTTGTCAACCTAATAATTATTGTGGTCCCGCAACCACTTAAAATCTCTTACGCCAATAGGTAGAGTCTTTTTCATGATTACCTCAATGTAAAACAGTCAGGTACAGTATACGAAAGATCTTCTAAATAAACAATTATGAGAAGGATTTAATCATCACAATTTTTTTGATAGACTCTATCAAAGCTTCCAACCCTTTAAGAATACAACAGTAAGGATTTAAGTTGACTGAGTACTTAGGAGGAACCGAAGCAAAAACAAGGTCTCATTCTTAAGATTTTTCTGTACCCAGCGTCGTTGGGTTTCTTCTAGCAAGTCTCCAAGGCCAGATAGTATCTCTTTGTCATTATAGCTTTCTAAAGCGACAATGCAGAGCTTGAGAAAATCTGTGTACGAAATGCCCATCTGTTTTTCTATTGCCCTGTTGTTGATGGGCCATTGATTTTTTAAGAAGTACCAAACATCAAAAATATCCCGATTTGCATAGCCCAGTCTGTTGTACATTGCCAGAAGCTTATGGGCTGCCATATCTTCTTTTATCATTACTCTCATAGCAATGCCGAGATAACTCTGCACGATATAGTGTGCACCAAATTGTCTTTTGTTAATTTCTATCTTTATATTGGGAGCTCCTATTGGCTTATCTTTGTAGGTGAGCAGATAGAATAGAGTATGTCGTTTATTATCCGCTTTTTTTATCATACAGTGCCTTTGCGCAATTTCCTTGATATGCTCAAAAATGCCTAGTTCTTTAGTGATATCATTTAAGTCAAAATCCAAGTCGGTGGAAAAGCGAGGTAGCCCATAGAAAAGCATGGCAGCAGTTCCCCCTTTAAAACCGAGAAATGGAGCAATTAGTTCATCAGTAAAAATTTCTTTGAGGAGTGACACGAGAAGATAGCGGTAATGGCTTTGGTTTTTCATCATATACCCTTTTTATAAGCAATATAGTAGGCATCAACATCATGAGCTACTCTCTGGTTCTGATAGAGTGGAACAAGTTCATTAACTTTTTCCCAATTCAGAGCTGAAAGATTATCGAACCAGTACCCTTTATGCAAATATATAATATCCAAAAAGGCTCGCTCAGGAGTTGCGATGCTATAGTGATGCTCAAGGTTAATGCCTTTATTATTGGTGAGTATTTCACCTTTTAATGTTCTATAGTGATAGATATGGTCATCGCAGTGTATTATTCTCGATTGATATGATGCAACAAAAATACGAGAGTACCACTGGAATGTTACGCCAGCATCAAGTAATACCGTTTCAAAACTTATGTAGGATGGTGTCATGATTTTTGTGGCAACTTCGTACGGATTATAGTTTTTGGTTTTTGCATAAAGTCCACGTCTGAGCCGATAGACATATCCCTTCTGCGCATAATAGCTCATGCGATCTTTAAGCTTTGTTCGGTCAGCACCTCCCCAGAGTAGTAATAACTCGGGCATTGAAAAGACTGTTTGGTCAGAAGATTGAATGAGTCGTAATAGATTTTCTTGCATCATACTGCTTTCTTATATAAACGCTGTTGGTTGTAATTTTTCCAACTAACAGCGTTCATTATAATCTATTTAAGAAAGGTTTGCAATGGAAAGCCATTAGTTGGAATTTTTCTTAAAAGCCCTTATTTGCGTAATAATCTACGAAACCATTCCTCTCTTTATATATAAAATGGGATTATTGTTGCAGAATTAAAAAGTGTTAGTGCTGCATGTTATGACTTTTGTGAGGATTAAGGCACAAAAGTAGCATGCTTGATTTATTGCCAAGCACCGAAATAATGAAGAGATTGTTTTAAAAAAAGTGCTCAATATAAAGCGTGATGACTCAATAAGCGTGCCCCCCGAATTTTCGGGGGGCTGATAGGATTAGCGTTTTTTACACACCGGCTTTTTATCTACTGAGATTTCATCAGTTTGATAGTTTCCACGGAAGTAAAGATCCATAGCTGTATCTTGTGGATCAACATCTACTTGTCCTTCTTCATTTACCGTGAGAAGCGCTCCGGCCCCAAGCATGGTAAGCAGTTGGTTGTGGATGAGTCGTCCTTTGCAGTCACGTTCCACATATTTGCGGTCACCTTCTGCGTTTAACGTTGAGTAAGCTCCTAAAACGTTAAATGGCTCAATGAGGAACTGTGTTCGCAGTTCAACCTGATTTGGCAGTGTTGTTGGACGCTGGAATTGGCCCCATCCTGGATGGAGCGGTGTGCCATCATCTTGAATGAGACAGAGGTTCGCACGACCAGTTTTTGGATTGGTCAGACCGGTATCAAGGTTTGCTCCGGTAGTCTGGTTAGTCAGAGCGCGTACGAGCGCCTCTGCATAAAACTCATCAAGGGCTTCTTCAGACGTAAGGCCTGCTACTTCTAACCATGGATAGAAGGTGCCATTGCCAAGATCAGCTCCTAAATTGAGCACACTGATAAACGTGTTAGCCGGTGTAGCAGTTGCGCCGACGCCAACCGGCTGCACACGACTACTTGTTGGCTCGTTGATAGTCCAATCATTACCAGGTACGACATTGGTCAGATCAACAAATGCGAGTGAGAAGGCCGCTTCGCGAAGTGCGTCATCTGGAAATGCACGTTCGAATAAGCTCAGCGCTATAAATGAAAGCCAAATTGAACTCAGGACCCATCGTCCATCAAAGTTTCTTCCTGAGAGAATATCAGGTTGACTCGTTGCAGGAATTGAACGACCATCATAGTCCTTGAGAAGGCTAATGGTTCGCTTTATCTCTTTTTTTGTTAGACCAACAGCTTTGCCTTTTCGCTTGAGAGCTTTAATTAAGCGCTTGCCGATGACAGGCCATGGGTTTGCATCATAGTTAAGTGCGCTTGAGTTTACATCCGCCCCACCGCGAGTATACGTCAGGCTGGACCAGAGATCTACCATATCATCAAACTCAAGTTTTCCTTTTTTAGTTAGTTTCTGAGAAAGTAGTGAAAAAATATTATTTACCCGTTGCATGGCAAAACGTCTGCCACGAGTTTGTCGATCATTTGCCCAGATATTATTCCAGCCGGTGATAAAGCCGCATGGTGGATTTACAACAAGGCCTCCAGGACGTATAAAATAGTTGCTATCTTCTACAAAAGGTAGAGCTCGTCCAGCGAAAGAACTGATGATACCTCCGGTAGCATCTCCTGGCAACAGTCTATTTATATGGGCGCTTGGATCTGGATCTTGGTAAACGCCCTGTTCATAGGTGAAGATATTGCCTTCAGTATCAAGGCCAGCGACCATTTGTAAGAAGCTGTTTTGGGCGTTTTGCGCAAACTCTTCAATAGTATTAAATGGTAGGATGCCAATTTGTGAGGCTATGCCGCGCAGAGCAATTGCTCCGTCGCGCATCCATGTTTGTGGCCGTCGTACCATATAGATAGATGGCCCAAAGGCTACATTATTTTCAAGTGATTTACGTTCATTTCCTTGATAGATAGAAATGGTTACTTCCTGCACAGTGCCATTCTCAAGCCTTTCAAAAAGGGTTGAGTGTGCAGTACCTCCTGGTGTATTGTCATCGCTAATAAGAATGAGATTGGTAGGAAGTTCCCAAATGCCATCAGCGGCAAATACATCAGTACTTGCAAATGAATAGTGGACACCGTATGAGCCCGAAGATCGGGTAAAGGTGCCGCTTTCACCGGTATCTACATAGGTTGCTCTCGGGGTGATAAATGAGCTAAAAGGAGCTCTAAAACTAAAGATACGGTTTAGTCCCCAGCTTATCTGAGAATTGCCAGACATGAGCGTGCCCTTATTTTTGGTCAGTGCAGAACCCACTACAAGGAAGTCAGAAGCCTTTGTTTGCGGGTCTGGTGACATCATATGCATATATTCTCGTTCCTCGAAGCTTGTTTTCATTTGTTGTATAAAGCGTTCAGCTTCAGCCGAATCTAGCTCTTGAGACGAGGATTCATACAGTCTGCAAGAAGCTTCTCTATGTGCTGTAGGCTGTCGGTGCCTTTTTGTGGTGGGACAATACACCCCAGCTCTATCGCCTTCAGCAACCGTAAAACGGGAGTTTACCCCGAGAAATCCATACACATCATTAAAGATATCTTGTGTTTGAGGATTGCCGCCAGAGATCGCATTGGCAGAAACTAATCCATTTAGGTTCACGGTGGTTTGTACGTTTACTGATATTCCAGTTCCAAGGGCTAGATCTACTACGAGCACCCATTGAGCAAACGTTGCTCGATTTACTAACGATGCTGCTCCGCGAAGGGGATCATTTCTTTCTGCCCACCAATTACTTAATAGGCCAACTCCTTCGACAAATTCAGCCGGCAAAGGCTCTTCATTGTTTTCAATAGCGACAATATGATCCAATACCCCTTGACTCAGTCCATCAATCCAATCGATTACCTCTAGAGGTATGGTGCCATCATTAATACCATCTTCAATTTGTATTTTAACTTGCTCAAGGGTATAGGTTTGTTTTCGTACGGCTATATCTTGGCCAATATACCCTGGTACATATTCTGCAAATCGGCCTGTTATCTCAAGTTGTTGTGCGATATAGTTGGCAAAATTAATTTTCATATTCTCACGAGATGAAAGGTAGCCGACTTGATAAAAGTAGGATCCCGGACCATGCTCTGGTCCTTCTTCTGGTGTACCGATGACGATTGGGCGACCAAATTGATCCTTTTCAACATGAAGAGGTGTATGAACATCAACCAATGGTAAAGGTGAACTTTTATGTGTAGAGTGTTTTTTAGCATATGCTGTAGTACTACCAATTGCAAGTGCTGTCAATAGCATGTTTTTGTATAAATGCTTCATTTTTTCCTCTCTTTTAAAGCATGGTTATCCATCTTGTTGGATTCCTTTTATTTTTTTGTTTACACAATAATTAGACGTCATGTCTTGTCATTTTAAGTAGATTGGCTCTCCTCTTTGTTGTTTAACCGTAACTATTCCGCCTATGATGGCTATGTATTGCACAAAGCTATCTTTGATAGAGCATAATAAGCTTAGATTTTCTAGCATCTCTTTTTTTCTTATGTGCTAAGATTTCTCTGTCCAACAGGTACAAATTAATTCTACTATTTCTTTAGAGGTGAATGCAACAGTTAATGGAAAATACATGTAGAATCCCGCTTATGCTTACTGTTAGAAGAACCTCTTGGCAATTTGATCTGCTGCTTCTCACTAGTACGTATTGAGCAATCGTGGGAGTTGACCAACGAGATAAAATGGCAGAGAGATTAATTGATAATCCACCCTTTGGCTTTCGGTTGTTTTGACTGATACTTCAACTTGTGATGGCGGAGCTCCATAGATTTGTACCGCTCGTATCAACTGTTTTGTAGACATAAAAAGATGAAGTGATTTGAGCGCTCCTGAAGTGCCAGCTTTTACTTCAATGGGTAACACGTTGTTTTTGTCCTGGATAATATAATCGACTTCGGCATCTGATCCTTGCTTGTTTCGTTGCCAGTAGAACAGTTCTGGCTCCTTGTAAAAAGGCTCAATGGTGCGTAATAGTTGCCCTACTGCTTGTTCTGCAAGTCCTCTTTTATTGACAAGCTCAAGTTCAAGAGCATCTATGTTGTTAGCATATGGTAAAAGTAAACCAAGAGAAGCTGAACAAAGTCCAACATCCAGAAAAATTGCTTTAAAAAAGCGCTGCCGCACTTCTCCGCCGAGCGGCAATCCATTTGCTGCCGTTGCTTTAACTTTATGACAAACCCTAGCTTGGCAAAGTAAGTCAAAGGCTTTTTTGATTATTTGAGGATTAATTTTTCTGTTGATACCACTATACATAAATTTTTTGTTGAGTTGCAATGGCACAGACTGCATAACTTCACGTATGATTACTGGATCAACAGTACCATACTTGGTAAATTCAGCTCGATAGGTACTTATAATATCATTATGTACCCTGCTTACCCTATCGAGGGAGCCAGTAGTTCTCCACATATTAACAGCTTCTGGCATACCTCCTACAAGCACATACTCCTTGAATACTGTCAGTAAGTCATGGTGAAAAAGTGCTGGCATTTCATCATCTAACGTATATTCCTGAATAGCTTTTAAGAGCCCCGTTTCTTGTTTAGCAGCTAAAAACTCTTCAAAAGAAAAAGGCTCGAGGTACATAAAGCTTATCCGCCCTACAGGCATACTAATAGAGTGTCGGGCCAAAACTAGTTCTAATAATGACCCGGTAGCGATAACTGGCAGCTCAGTCATTTTTTCTTTAAACCATCTAAGTTTTGCAAATATCTCAGGCGCCGCTTGAATCTCATCAAGAAACAGTATGAGCTCTTTGTTTGTTGTGAGATCTATCTTAAGGGCATTACCTAATGCTTGAAGAATAGTTTCAGGATTGTTAGAAGAAAATAGTGATGCATATTCTGGCCGCTCCTCGAAGTTAATCTCAAGGAGTGTTTTCTTACGAATCTTGGCAAAGTGGCGAACAATCCAGGTCTTACCTGCCTGCCGAGCGCCACGAATTACGAGTGGCTTACGAAAATGATCATCCAACCATTCATTGAGAAAGGTGAAACAAGCTCCTTCCATATAGTTCATCCTTTTCTAGAACTATAAGTATAGTAAAAGATTCTACAAAACAACCGGTTGTTTTGTTTGAATTTTCCAAAACAAGGGGTTGTTTTATTATTTTTCATTTAAAACAACCCCTTGTTTTAAAAGGACTTAGGGTTAATGCTAGGTGATGTAAGCTGTAAGTTGGAGTTTTTCCCACCAATAGCCTTTAGATGATATTGGATCGAAATGCTCAGCATGCCCTATTTGGGATCTCTTAGCCTAAATTTCTCGAGAAATAGTTTACAATTGAAGATTTTCATGTATACTTATGTGCATATAATAAAAATCAAAAAAATAATACATTATGAAAAAAACACCCCTTTTTCTTATACTCGGTATAGGTGCTCAGGTAAACCTCTATCCAATGGAATCTTTACAAAAGAAGCGTAAAAGCGCTCCACCGAGATTTATTTCTATGGCTGATCGTGAATCTCGTGAATTAGAAGCATTCAGAAAGTTCTTACAGAATGATGAAGCGGTAGCAGAGCATGGACTAGCCTTCTTTCAGCTAGCTATCAAAACAGAAAAAATAGCTGTATGTAAGCTTTTCTTAGAAAAGCGTCCAGATATTATTAAGAATACTTTTGAGGATGATTGGACTGCTCTGCATTATGCAGCCATGTATGGCCAATTAGAGCTTTGTGAACTCTTTATAAGCGCGTGGCCAGAGATTGGTACCCATGAAAGTCGGGAGAATTGGTCAGCCCTTCATCTTGCAGCCTTAAAAGGACATAAAGCGGTGTGTCAGCTTCTCATAGAAAAATATCCAGAAATGCTGTATGTTACGAGCCAAGATGGCTTTACGGCCTTGCATTTAGCAGCGGAAGTAGGTCATAAACACGTATGTGATGCATTGCTACAAGCAGATCCTGCTATGTTGCACATAAAAGATAGGTATGGCCGAACAGCGTTACATCTTGCAGCCTTAATGAATCGCGAGGCTGTGTGTATCAGTTTCTTAGACACGTTGCCTGAACTGAGTAA
The DNA here is from genome assembly GCA_963711045.1 of uncultured bacterium. Taxonomy (GTDB): domain Bacteria; phylum Babelota; class Babeliae; order Babelales; family Babelaceae; genus PRDV01. The sequence goes on from CAVQCM010000003.1 coordinate 189,606, forward strand.
AGAGACAGATTTAAGAGGCTGTACTGCCCTTCATTTTGCTGCAGAAGGAGGTTATGACACCATTTGCGAACGCTTGCTACAAGCAGATGGTACGATCATCACTATTAAAAATAATCAAGGTCGGACAGCGCTCTTCTTGGCGGCTTTAAAGGGGCGCACCACTGTTTGTCAGCGCTTTGTGGCTGCATTACCAGAGCTTATAGATATGGTAGATGAGAATGGATTCAACGCCTTACTTGTAGCAGCTTCCTGTGGGGAGCTAGAAATCACTAAGCTTTTCTTACGTGTTTTTCCAGTAAGTATTGAATGTGCAAATCATGCAGGATGGACAGCGCTTCATCTTGCTGCATCTAGTGGGTATGATGATATTTGTGAGTTGTTGTTGCTACAGTATAATCAAGCCTTAGTGTCCGCTCAACTTGCTCATGGTTGGAGAGCACTTCATCTTGCTGCTTTTAAAGGGCATGCTTCGGTCTGTCAGGTCTTATTACGTTTTTGTCCTGAAGCGATTGAAATGCAATTAGAAAATGGAGAAACAGCACTACATCTTGCCGTCCAAAACAATAATGCTGATGTATGTGCAACCCTTATAACCCATACGATGTTTCCTCTTGGAGAGGTTGCTGACAATGAGTTTAATCAGCATGTTGAATTGATTAAAACACTCTATCTTAGTTTAAAGCGTAAGGGGTTAAAACCGCATCTTATAGACAAGGTGATAAGCACTGAAAATGACTTAAGAAAGCCAGCAGCGCATCTCTTAGAGCATCATTATACCCAAGGTAAGAAGCTCTATAGCTTGTCATTACGGAGTGCTCTTTGTGAGGAGCTTGCTATTGCTACTCTGCAGCGATTAACGCCCCTTATCCAGTCATCAAGAAGCGTTGCTCAAACTGACGAAATCGATAAATTGCTTGCGCCACATTCTTTGGTTGATACGTTTAGCCAGAGCATGAAGCACAATATTGAACAGCGTCTTTTTGGTGATACTCACCTTTAGTTTTTTCAAGCTACATTTGAGACAAGCAGTGTTACTATTAGAGGTCTTTTTTCTCTGTAGCAATATTTCACCCTGCCGGCGGTTATATATACTACCGTGAGGTGTTTCTAGAGAAAGGTCTTGCGGCTTATATGACCCTGCTGGGCCATTTCACGTAAGAGTTCTTGAGGAATTCCTTGCTGTATCTTTTTAAAAAAAAGCCTCAGAGCATAGTTTTTAAGGACGGTACAACCAAGCTTTTCTGCTGTTATGAGTAGGCTTTTTCGCTCCTCGAATGTCATACTTGTATACGGCTCTTTTCTAAAGATACTATCTAAGTTTTCACGGATATCACCGAACAACCCAGGGATTGTATCGCCTAGAAAGCTAAGAATAAAAAAGTTCCGTAAGTTGGGGGCAATAAGATCCCATTGTTGTTTTGAAAGCAGCGGGGTAAGCTCGAGAGGTGCGTCCCCACCGCAATCGTCAATGGCACCTGAAATGAGCGGAAATAGATGGCGTATATAATATTCAGGTACTACCGTAACTACTTTATCATCAAAGGAAAGCTTCATCGGATGACTATGCTCAAGGTGATGAATAAGGATATCAAAGCATTGATTGTCATTTTTTGCCGCCAAATGAAGCGCTGTTTCTTCATCTTTATCGCGCAGAAAAACATCTGCTCCTGCAACAAGAAGAAGCCGCAATACCCTTTCGTGACCAAAATATGCTGCACAATGAAGCGGTGTTAAGCCTGAATTATTTTGATGGGAGACCGTACTTCCCGCGTCAAGAAGCAGTTGTAGATCAGCAGCACGGCCACTAGCTGCAGCCCTAAGAAGAGGTATGTTCCCAGAAGTATCGCATGTATCGACAGCTGCTCTGGCGTCAAGAAGAGCTCTTAGGCTGTTTCCGTGAGCCCAGAGAAGTGGTGTCTCTCCAGCCCTATTCTGGGCCTCTATAGATGCTTTAGCGCCAAGAAGAGTCTTAAGACAGCTTACTTTCTGACATAATGCTGCATAGTGAAGTGCACTATTACCATTAGGAGTACGTTCGTCGATCTGAGCTCCAGCATCGAGTAGAATGCTGATTGCATCTTTTCGACCATACGCAACAGCACAATGAAGTGGACAATGTCCTTCTTGATCTCGTGAAGCGACATCTGCATTTGCCTCAAGAAGAACCATGAGGCAGTGTATATGCCCATTTGCGGCCGCATAATGAAGAGCAGTACGTCTAAAGGTATCACGTGTTCCATTAACATCATGATCAGCCAAACATGCTTGCAGCTCTTCAGCATTGGTGTTAATAACTGCGCTGTGTAATGGTGATATGCGATATTCTTCTTGAGGATAGTCTGGTACGCCCATCTCAAGTAGGCAGGTAACAATTTCATGGCGGCCCGTGAATCGTGCACCATATAAGGGAACCCTGCCTTGTGAGTATGTGGCAAAATCATTCGGACAGTTCCGCACCATAAATTCTTTGATAACATTAAGATGTCCCATGAGACAGGCGAGCTGTATAGCGTCGTAATATGTCTCTATATGATTATCATGAGCAATATGAAACCGTACGATTTCCACAAGGCCACCCATTGCAGCAGCAGTTAAATCATATGATCGAGAACGCTCTTCCACACTAATTTCTTCTTGATCTTTGTCAACTGCACTTTCAGATATAGGCTGTATGAATGATAGTTCCTCATCTGCGCCATTATTTTCCATTTCAGCTATGCTCTCTTGTGTCATTGCAGTTATACTACAGGAAAAGAATGTGAGGAGAATGAAGAGAACGTGCTTATTCATGATTATGTCTCCCAATAGGTTCTTTGTGCTAATTAGTGGATATCCCAAGTTTATGTCCTTACCATCTTATAATCGTGCCACAGTTTCAGACTCCGGTAGAGCTATCGTAACTTGCCTTATCGTCACGACCAAAATTGCCTTCCACACCATGAATAATGTCGGCCTCTATACTATCAAGAAATTACGGAGCTCAATACAGTCACTCTAGTTAAAGTCCAATACATCTATTCTCTCAGCTTCGCTAAGTTTGTTACCGCAACGTGAAGTTCAATGCCGAACTATTGGCTAGACTTTGTTCGTACTTGATTTTCACCAGCTGGTAGTTATGCGCTGTGCTTGGTGCCCTCATGCCTTCGTAATACAAAAAGAGCTTCTCTTTTTACTTCCCTCTTAACAACTGAAAATTTATCTTACTATACTTATCGAATTCTTGTGCAACAATCTTCTTAGTCTCACGCGAACATGTTTTCATACACTTCTTTATAAGTGCTGCAGCAGCCACACGCACTAAAACTTTTATATCAAGAAAATTTGCTGCTTCTATGATCCCATGGATTTCTTCATAGGATAATGTTTGATAGGCTTTCACAAGACTTTTTTTAGCTCTAGTATATTCACGCTTCCGAGGATAATCTCTATCTATATCGCCAATCTGTCTGTATATGAATTCAAGAGCATACAGCTCCTCTTCAAATCTCACGATATGATTCCACGTCGCTGCAGTGATAGCGTTAAGAGGAATCGTATTGTCATGGGAAGAATCGCAAACTGAATGTAACGTAGTGCTAATGAGCACCACATTTTTTGAAACCTCACGCTTCTCACCACCTACAAAAGTAAGCGTAATTTGATCAGTACCATAAGGTAAGGGAGATAAGAGCTCCCTTACTGCAGCAACTCGACCTTGTTGAGCGGCCGCTTGCAGCGGAGTATTACCATTTTTATCTTGTGTATCGACTGTTGCTCCTAGCTCTCGTAGCTTCGCTATAACCTTATCTTTACCGAAGCACGCAGCAAGGTGAAGCGGCGTAATACCTCCTTTATCTTGTGCATCGATGGTTGCTCCTAGCTCATGAAGCTTCTCAATGGCACCTACGTGACCTATAGTAGCCAGATGCAGCGGCGTCCAGCCATTTTCATCTTGTGCATCGATGGTTGCTCCTAGCTCATGAAGCTTCTCAATGGCACCTACGTGACCTATAGCAGCCAGATGCAGCGGCGTAAGACCCTTCTTACTTTGTGCATCGATGATTGCTCCTAGCTCATGAAGCTTCTCAATGGCAGTAGCATGACCTTTTTTAGCTGCAAAATGCATCGGCCTATAACCGCGTAAATCTTCTGCATCGATAGACGCTCCTAGCATAAGAAGCTTCTCAATGGCAGCAGCATGACCTTTTTTAGCAGCTAAATGCAGCGGCGTTCTAGCATCTTCATCTAGTTTATCTAGTGCTACACCTAGCTCATGAAACTTCTCTATCACCTCAATATGACCATTTCGAGCTGCAAGATGAAGGCTATGTCGCTCTCTCTTTGTTAAGGCATCTTTATCTGCCCCACACAAGAGCAATGCTTCAACTAATTGCGTTTCACCTGACTCTGCAGCCAAATGAAGCCGTTGATTTTTTTCTTCTGCAGAAAGTTTTTCAAGCTCCGAAAAGTCCCAAGTTACTCTTTTTACTTCATGTGAGGTACTCTCAGATTCAAGTGCTCGATTGACCGGCGCTGGTTCATACTGCTCTTCTTCTGAGCGCGTCCTTTTTATTGCCGGTTCGGCACCTTCTTGAGGAGATTCTACAAGTACCTTTTCATTAATATTCTCTGACATTGCTTCTAGGTAAACAGGAGATACCATAAGAACGCCTACCAAAATATGTTTCATTTAAGTTATCCTTCTAAAGCGCGGAAACTCTGTCCTTTAGGGCAGAGAGCAAGCGCTTGTTAAACACTACTATAGGTATATCCATCACTTTTATGAATAATCTAGCAGTGTGAATGTTTAATTCCCTGTACTACGCTCGATGGCGTTGTACTATTAAAATAGCCATTTGAACGTACGGCAACTTTACCTCTATAGGTACCTTGTTTTTTACCTGATGGAACATAGGCTTTTACCATATCATCAGTTTGATACCAAACTGCATTTTTGCTTTCTTAATAAGTTTTCTCAAGCCAACCTGATACCAAAAAAATATCCTCCTATCTGCATCCCTTATAATACTCAAAGAAAACTTTTCTTACTATATTTTTTGAATTCTTGTGCAACAATCTTCTTAGTCTCACGCGAACATGTTTTCATAGACTGCTTTATAAGTGCTGCAGCAGCCACACGTACTAAAACTTTTATATCAAGAAAATTTGCTGCTTCTATGATCCCATGGATTTCTTCATATGACAATGTTTGATAGGCTTTCACAAGACTTTTTTTAGCTCTAGTATATTCACGCCTCCGAGGAATCTCTGATCTGTATCCCCAATCGGTCTGTATATGAATTCAAGAGCATACAGCTCCTCTTCAAATCTCACGATATGCATCCCAGGTCGCTGCAGTGATAGACGTTAAGAGGAATCGTAGTGTCTTGGGAAGAATCACAAACTGAACGTAACGTTGTGCTAATGAACACCACATTTTTTGAAACCTCACGCTTCTCACCTCCTACAAAAGTAAGCGTAATTTGATCAGTACCATAAGGTAAGGGAGATAAGAGCTCCCTTACTGCAGCAACGTTACCTTGTTGAGCGGCCGCTTGCAGTGGAGTATTACCATCCTTATCTTGTGTATCGACTGTTGCTCCTAGTTCTCGTAGCTTCGCTATTGCGCTCATCTTCACCGGATTGATCGCAGCCAGATGCAGCGGCGTACGACCATGCGATTATTTTGTGTATCGATGGTTGCTCCTAGCTCATGAAGCAGCTCAATGGCACCAACGTGACCATGACTAGCCGACACAATGCAGCGGGGTACTACCATGCTTATTTTGTGCATCGATGGTTGCTCCTAGCTTATGAAGCAGCTCAATGGCACCAACGTGACCATTACTCGAGCCGCACAATGTAGCGGGGTATTACCATTCATTTTGCTGCATCGATAGGTGGCTCCTAGCATATGAAGCTTCTCAATGGCAGCAGCATGACCTTTTTTAGCTGCTAAATGCATAGGGGTTAATCGCAATATCATCTTTCTTATCGATAGGCGCTCCTAGCATATGAAGCTTCTCAATGGCAGCAGCATGACCTTTTTTAGCTGCTAAATGCATAGGCGTATAACCCAATCATCTTCTTCAAATCGATAGGCGCTCCTAGCATATGAAGCTTCTCAATGGCAGCAGCATGACCTTTTTTAGCTGCTAAATGCAGCTGGCGTTCTAGCAGCTTCATCTAGTTCATCTAGTGCTACACCTAGCTCATGAAACTTCTCAACAACCTGAATATGACCATTTCGAGCTGCAAGATGAAGGCTATGTCGCTCTCTCTTTGTTAAGGCATCTTTATCTGCCCCACACAAGAGCAATGCTTCAACTAATTGCGTTTCACCTAACTCTGCAGCCAAAAGAAGTCGTTGATTTTTTTCTTCTGCAGAAAGTTTTTCAAGCTCCGAAAAGTCCCAAGCTGCTCTTTTTACTTCATGGGAGATACTCTCAGATTCAAGTGCTCGTTTGACCGGCGCTGGTTCATACTGCTCCTCTTCAGTACGTGCTCTTTTTACTACCGGTTCGGCACCATCTTGAGGAGATTCTACAAGTACCTTTTCATTAATATTCTCTGACATTGCTTCTAGGTAAACAGGAGATACCATAAGAACGCCTACCAAAATATGTTTCATTTAAGTTATCCTTCTAAAGCGCGGAAACTCTGTCCTTTAGGGCAGAGAGCAAGCGCTTGTTAAACACTACTATAGGTATATCCATCACTTTTAATGAATAATCTAGCAGTGTGAATGTTTAATTCCCTGTACTACGCTCGATGGCGTTGTACTATTAAAATAGCCATTTGAACGTACGGCAACTTTACCTCTATAGGTACCTTGTTTTTTACCTGATGGAACATAGGCTTTTACCATATCATCAGTTTGATACCAAACTGCATTTTTGCTTTCTTAATAAGTTTTCTCAAGCCAACCTGATACCAAAAAAATATCCTCCTATCTGCATCCCTTATAATACTCAAAGAAAATTTTTCTTACTATATTTTTTGAATTCCCGTGCAACGACCTTCTGAGTTTCATGTGAACATGGCTGCATAGCCTTCTCTATAAGTGCTGCAGCAGCAAGACGTACTAAAACTTTTATATCAAGAAAATTTGCAGCATTTATGATCCTATGGATTTCTTCATATGACAATGTTTGATAGGCTTGGACAAGACTTTGCTTAGCACTACTATATTCACCCACAAAATCTTCATCTGCATCCCCAATCTGACTGTATATGAATTCAAGAGCATACAGCTCCTCTTCAAATTTTATAATAGCATCCCACGTGGCTGCAGTAATAGTCGTAAGCGGAATCGTATTGTCATGGGAAGAATCGCAAACTGATTGTAGCGTAGTGCTAATGAGCACCACATTTTTTGAAACCTCACGCTTCTCACCTCCTACAAAAGTAAGCGTAATTTGATCAGTGCCATAAGGTAAGGGAGATAAAAGCTCCCGTACTGCAGCAACACGACCTTTTTGAGCTGCCACTTTCAGCGGGGTATTTCCATCCCTATCTAGTGTATCGACTGTTGCTCCTAGCTCTCGTAGCTTCTCAATAGCACCAACATGACCTTTTTGAGCAGCCATATGCAGTGGCGTTCTACCCCAATCATCCTGCGTATCGATAGACGCTCCTAGCACATGAATGATCTCAATTGCCTCAACCTGACCATAAATCGCTGCCAATTGCACCGGTGTTTTACCATAATTATCTTGTGCATTGATAGAGGCTCCTAGCTGATGAAGCTTCTCAATAGCTCCAATATGACCATATTGCGCTGCATAATGAAGCGGCCTAAAACCATCCGCATCTTGCTCGTCAATAGAGGCTCCTAGCTCATGCAGCTTCTCAATGGTACTAGCGTGACCTTGTTGAGCAGCTCTATGAACTGGGGTCCCCCCAGTAGTATCTTGCCTATTTATTGCGGCTCCTAGCTCATGAAGTTTTTCAATTACCTTAACGTGCCCTTTGCTAGCAGCAAGATGCACCGGTGTACAACCAATCATATCTCGCACGTCTACTTTTGCTCCTAGCTCATGAAGTGTTTCAATTACCTTAACATGCCCGTTGCTAGCAGCAGAATGCACTGGTCTCCAACTAGTCATATCTCGCACGTCTACTTTTGCTC
>CAVQCM010000004.1:0-1194016 GCA_963711045.1 uncultured bacterium
TTTTCGTGCTCTCAACTATGTATAAAAAAAGGCTTAATCAGTTATTTTTAGCAATATCACCTACGTATCTTCCAACTTCTAGATTCACTTTGTCATTCTTGGGATCTCTCCCATAGAATACTCGATATTTTCCTCGCGATTGCATTGCCATCCAAAGACTAAAAAAACTTGCCACAGAAGCAACAATCACTTATACTCAAAAAGAGAGTAGCATAATCAAGCCTTACCTATTGACACCAACCATAAGGGGATATTATGTTCTATAACAAATTCTTACCAGTTCTTCTCATTAGTAGCATTGCCTACGGTGTATCGCCAGATCCAACTAAAGCAGAACAAGATTTTTTTGATCAATTGCTCAATCAAGGCAGTATGCATGCTGACTTTAAGGACCCGGCTTCACGAGCTGATGTTATCAATAAAATCCAGACCTCATCAGAGGTAGCAGGATATACCATTACCAGCTTGCAATATCCTGTAGCAACGCCAAAAGAACCTCGTGCACAATCAGGCCAAGCATCACTTTGCCATGGGTTACTGAGCTATTACCATCAATCAGAGCCGAGTATTCTTACTGATCCGATTTTTGAAGAACAGATTGCTCCTCTATGGAATCCTATCATTGTTAGTGAACGTTCCTTAACACTTTTAAAGGACTTTATTGCTGATCATCTTTTACGTTGTCTTGCTCATACCAAGGAAGTCTCTGTATTTGACCTAGGACGTAACGACAAGTTCTTCTATTTGAGCGGCTCAAGCAAAGCCGTTCTTATTTCTTCGGACCTTGAGCGTCCGCAAAAAAATGAAATAATCTACACAGGCAAACTCTGTCTTGCTGCAGCAGAAAGCTTAGCTGAAAGGTTTCATGACGACTTTGCTAACTTAAAGGCAATCACTATCGCACTCACTCGTGATATAATCTATGCTGAGCTTGTCGCGCAAACAGCATCAGTTACCTCAACGAGTGGTGTTACGTTTGATAAAGAAGTATTTAACGCATCTTTGCCAACATTGACTGAACTTTCAGGAACCTTAGTACAGAGCAATAATAAGCATGAATTTATTACAGAAACTGATAATTTAATACGATCTTATGGCCCTCTTGATACAGAAACAACCTACCCTGATGGTAGCTTTGTTACCTCTGCTGAACTTCGATCCCTTTCAAAAAAAGAAAAAAAGCAGCCATCTGCCTGCTTTAACACTAAACGGGTATTCCCAACAATAACTACCCTTGAATTCCCCAAAGAAGCAGACATTGAAGCTATGTTTATGACCAACCTTGAACTTACGGTTATCAGTGATGCCCTTGCTAAAGATCCAGATACCTATGAATTGCTCTTACTCATAGGCAAAGAATTTGAAGCTGGTATCATGGAGTGGATCTCTTGCCTTATTATTAAAGATCATGCAGACATCAATCTCATTATCACTGACCCCCAAAACAAAGATCGATTAGAAGATGCAACTATTCAGCGGGTACGGCAAGCATTACATGATGGTATTCAAAAAAAAGGTACCTTACCAAAAGAAAATAATCGGGATCTTGATGACCTATTTGCCATAGGTGAACCTACTAAGAAAAAAGAGTCTAAAAAAGAAGATGCCGTTAATTATGACGCGCCGCTTTCATCTATTCCTCTTGAGGAACTAGAAACCCTTGAAGATCTGTTTGGTGGCACCATTCCTAATGAGATACGAATCATTATGCAGTTTCTTAAACACCCTGAATTGAACAATACAGGTGCAAGTGCTCGCATAAAAAACTGTATACTTCTTCATGGTCCTCCGGGAACTGGTAAATCAACCATTGCTCAAGTTCTTCCACGACTCTGCGGCTGGGATGTTGTCTATGCCGGTGGTGGTGATTTTAGAACGGCTTATCAGGGATCAGGTAAGGCAAAAATTGATGCCTTCTTTGCTGAAGTCGATAAGCGAGGCCACGCGGTAGCGTTCATCGATGAAATAGACGGTACTACGAGTAAGCTGCAACCAAATGGCAGCACTCAAGAAGATGGCCGTACTATTAAAGCATTCCTCACTGCACTTGATCAACGGCGCCATGATAAAGGCTCTTGGACCATATTCACCACCAATCATATTGATATGGTAGATGACGCCTTCAGAAGAAGATGTATTGTCATTGAAATACCGTTACCACACTATGCAGGACGTAAGCGCATTATAGATAAATATCTTGGTAAACTAGGAATCCCACTGGGTACTCATGATGATGCCATTTCACCTATGTTTTATGATAAGCTTTTGAATGCGACTGAAGGCTTTAGTGGCGATAAAATCATTGATATGCTAGTCCTTGCTAAACTTCATCATAATGCAGGCCTTGAGCCTGAAATGCCTATAGGATTTTCATGGCGCTTAAAAGGATTTAACTGGTCAAACAAATCTCTATTAGCTAACATGGGAGAAGCGATGCTTCTGCCACTCGCTCCTGCGTTTCATGCGCTATCAGATACGCCTATGGAGCGGCATGTATACAGTCAATATATTCGTCGCATTAAAGAAATTGATGCCATTGAAGAACTTGAATGGCTCCGCGATCCACGGAATAATAACCATAAGTACTCATGGTCGCGTGTATCAAGTATCTATGCGCGCGAAGCAATGAAATCAGTCGTTCATGGGGTATTCTCAAGTATCGGAAGCAACCTAGCAACCACCGTTGGCACACACGTTAAATCGTATATGCCATCATTCAGTTCTTCTTCATTGGTTGACCTATTACGTGCAAAAACCACTGATGATCTCTTTGACACTGATAACGAAGATAGTGTTGAAGCTCTATAGTAGCGAATATAACTCAAGAACTATTAAAAGCGTCGGTAGCAACTACCGGCGCTTTTTAGCAGCAAAAAAGACGCTCATGACAAGCGTCCTTTTTAACATCAAATACAGTAGCTTATGCAACCAGCTCACGAAGGGCTTTGCCCGCTTTGAACTTAGCAACATTCTTAGCAGGAATCTGCATTTTCTGGCCTGTTGAAGGATTAACACCAACACGGCTTTGTCTCTTAATAACAGAGAAGGTCGCAAACCCAGTAAGAGAAACTGTGTCCCCTTTTTTAAGACTATCGCCTACAGTAGCTATAAACGATTCCAGGACCTTTTTGCAGGTTGCTTTTGGAAGGTCTGAGTGTTTAGCTATTTGATCAATCAATTTAGCTTTATTCATGATTCATCCTTTATGGTGAATGGTAAAAACTGACAACATACATCTGGGCAACAATAACTCAACTTATTTTTTGCATTCTCTACCAGGATACACCTATCCTTAGTAAATGCCAACATTTTTTTACTCATACTTGGACTGATCGCAATATCTCTTCATGTAGATGCTGTGAGTAACCTTGCACGGCGCACCTAAGATGCTACAACTACCGCAACCTCAACCATTCAGCATAGGACACAGTACCCTGCTGAACAAGATGAGCACCACTCTGCGGTAAAGAAAGCATTCCCTGCTCTGTAGCGAGCGCTTTGAGATCATCATAATCACCACCCTTAATACATTCTTTCCTTATCTCGGGTGTTACGACCATAAGTTGAAATATGCCAACTCTGCCTTTATAGCCCGTATAAGTACACTGATCACATCCTTGAGGCTCATAGAGGCTTGTAGCCTTAAGTAACGGATGCTCTTGCGTACAGATAACCTTCTTTTTGCATACACACAACTTTCTCAAAAGACGCTGTGCTATCACGGCTTTAACACCCGCAGCAATAAGATAGCGTTCACACCCCATATGAGCAAGTCGTACCAGTGCAGCAGGAGCATCAGTTGTATGGAGCGAGCTTAAAACAGTATGCCCAGTCAGAGCGGCATGTAATGCAACATGAGCTGTTGAGGTATCACGGATTTCACCAACCATTATAGTATCAGGATCTTGACGCAAAAGTGCTCTCAGGCCCTTTTCAAAGGTAAGACCAATTTCTGGATGCACTTGGGTCTGTGTTACACCATCAATGGTATATTCAACTGGATCTTCTAATGTCACACAATTATTCTCAGAACTAGCAAGATGGGAAAGAAGAGCATGTAAGGTAGTAGTCTTACCAGAACCGGTAGGGCCCGTTGCCAAGAAAAATCCTTGTTGCTGTATAAGATCAAGCATCTGGCGATACTGGTCCTCATGCAAGCCAAGAGAATCAAGATTATAACGCTGTTCAGCAGCAAGAAGCCGTAGTACGACTTTTTCACCATGAATTGAAGGAAACGTAGCAACTCTGACATCTCCCTGATTACCAATAAACATGCCATCTTGAGGCCTTCGCTGTTCTGCAACATCAGCCTGAGAAAGCACTTTTATGCGGCCAATTAGCTGCAGAGCCATTTGAACATCAAGCTGTTCTATAGTGAGCAAATGGCCATCAATACGAAACCGTACGCCGTATTGGTGAGCGTACGGTTGAATATGTATATCTGATGCCCGTAATTCATATGCTTTGCAAAGAAGTGACTCAAGATATGCTGGTATATCTATCATGCATACTTCCACGCAAGAATAAAGCCAAAAAACACCGACAAGCTTTCAATAAGATGTCCGCGTATCCAAGTACTTGCTTGCGTAAGAAAATCAGCCATAGTCATATCTTGAGAAACACCGAGTACTTCCTTAAGTACAGCATAATGGATTGTTACCATATTAAAATAATCAAGAGCCCATAATGCCATAAGAGCTCCTAAGAACAGTAGAAAAAATAGACGACCACCATACTTAATTAAAAAACCCAAAATAAACCCAGCTATCATATAGCCAGCAATTTCTACATAATACCCTGCAGGCTTATCAAAAGCCTTGATCGCATCCTGAACTTTTGTTTGATGTGTCATAAGAAGCCTCTCTTTTAAGCAGAAGAAGACGCTCGGGTGAGCGTCTTCGAATCTGTTATCGTGTATAAGCTTACGCTACCATATCACGAAGCGCTTTACCTGGCTTAAATTTAGCCACTTTTTTCGCAGGAATCTGCATTTTTTTACCAGTTGCAGGGTTAATACCTACACGGCTTTTTCTCTTCATAACAGAGAACGTACCGAAACCTGTCAAAACTACAGACTTACCACCCTTAAGACTACCGCCAACTGACTTAATGAAAGACTCAAGAGCCTTTTTGCAGGTAGCTTTAGGAAGCTTAGAGTGCTTCGCCATTTGTTCGATCAACTTCGCTTTATTCATGGATTCATCCTTCTGGTGAATATAAAACAAACAACATACTTTCAATACTAATGTGCTTATCGCACAGGAAGTTAAGGACTCTGGTGCCGAGGGCCGGACTCGAACCGGCACGAGCATAACTCGAAGGATTTTAAGTCCTTTGCGTCTACCTATTCCGCCACCTCGGCCTACTGTTGAAAATAACGGTAGGACCTCAACGTCTCATTATTGGAGGCGGCACCCGGATTCGAACCGGGGATCAGGGATTTGCAGTCCCGTGCCTTACCGCTTGGCTATGCCGCCAACCTTTCAATTCTTTTGTATACGCTGAGCTAATTCCTCAGCGGTTATCCCATATTCGTCCTCCTTATTAGGATCTAACCGCTCAACATCTTTCTCTAAAAAGGTCATTTTTGCGGGACCCTCAAGAGGATACTGCTCTTTATTACCTTTTGACAACGTATACCACTCATGTATACCTCCTGAATACACACGTACATCAGAAAAACCAAGCTCTCGTAAGGTATCAGCAGCTTTATGGCTTGCGATACAATTGTAATCTGAGCAGTACGTCACAATAGGCGTTTTCTTATCCCACGTACTCGCTTGGTCTTCAATGCTATTCAATGAAACATGCATAGCACCTGGTATATGCGCATCGTTATACACAGCGGTCGTATTAATATCAAGAAGCCTTAAGGATGGTTCTTTTGTTGCCAAAGGCATCTTCTTGAACCAATCGCAAGCAGGTAACAGTAACAAACAGGTTGCTAACAATCCCGCGGCCATATAAGTTGCATTTTTCATGATTTTTCCCTTATAGGTTTCATAATACCACAATAATCTAAGTTTTCAAGTAAATTTATAACTTTTTGCCTTCCCATAGCCCTTCTTGCATAACCAAAGTTCGATAAACTGCGATCTACTAAGTCTTTTTCGAACATCAGACACCTTTTTTACGTGAGGGTTTGGCTGACCATAGTGTATACATAACTCTGCCCTGAATCAAGGAACCAGATAAGGGACCCCAGTCACGAGAGTCTCCACTCACTACTCTATTGTCTCCCATTACCCAATACTCATTGTCTTCAAGAGTTACATCATAGATATCACTACCATTTGGTCGTGGTGTATGAGGCTCAAGGATCTCACGAGGTTCGCCCGTTTCAGGGTTCCGTACAATCAACTCAGGATTAATGGCATAAAAAGGTTGGGTATCCCATGAGCTTTGTGGATCAAATGAGCGATAGACAAGATCTTGATGATGACCTTTTCGTCCTAACTCATGCATAGGCTTTTCTCGAATAAGAATAAGTGGATACTGGTTAACATATGATGATTCATCAAGCTTCTTCTGATTACGATACACAACAGGCTTACCATCCTCAATCACGCCTTTTATATGGTCTCCAGGAACTCCTATTATTCGCTTTAGCCACTTATGCGCAAACAATTGCTCAATGGCATTGATTAAAAAGGAAGATGAATATATATGAGTCGGATCACTAAATATCACTAATTCTCCCTGCTTAGGGGGTCTTAATCTATAGGTGAGCTTTTCACCAAGCAAGAAATCTCCTGCTAAAATAGTTGTTTCCATTGATCCTGTTGGATGCCGATAAGGCCAACCTAAAAAAAGTCGAATCGATGGCACCACGATGCATACAATAATACCAATTCCTATCAAAAGACGCTTCATTTTAAGTTATCCTTCTAAAGCGCGGAAACTCTGTCCTTTAGGGCAGAGAGGAAGCGCTTGTTAAACACTACGATAGGTATATCCATCACTTTTATGAATAAGCTTACAGTGTGAATGTTTAATTCCCTGTACTACGCTCGATGGCGTTGTACTATTAAAATAGCCATTTGAACGTACGCCAACTTTACCTCTATAGGTACCTTGTTTTTTGCCTGATGGAACATAGGCTTTTACCATATCACCAGTTTGATATCCAAACTGCTTTTTTGCTTTCTTAGGCCCTGTTCGTGGAAAGCCATATCTATCAACACGACACATTTGTCGTGATCCATGACCGGTAGCTTTTACCAGAAGTGGCGTACCTAGTATAATAAGCTTTATAGGAGTAGATGATCCTACACATGCAGCATCATGCCAGTGAGTTTTTTCAAGACCTCTTTTCGTTCTATTATACTTAGTTTGAGCTCCGGTCCCTATTTCAAGAGAAAGACCAAGATTCTATCCTAGTGCACAAACTGCAAGCATCGACTCCAGCGGGTATCCTGCGTAAAGGTTGCTATTGGCCTTTTAATAAGTGACAAAGGCAACCAACCTTCTTTAGTATCAATTGACCAAATACGGAATACAATCTTTCCATGTATAAGATTGCCATCGAGTACTCCCCACATGCGTGAGTCACCACTATTTTGTCTATTATCACCCATTACCCAATATTCATTATCACCAAGCTTTACATCAAACTCATCTACTGGCAAAGGAATGCCTGGTTCACGCATTTCTTCATAATTCCCCAGACCATCACGCACAATTGTGGCTGGATTAATTGTATAATAAGGTTGTTCATCAAAAGGAACTCCTGGCACATACGTACGCCAATCATAGTTTCCATAAGGACTATCAACGGCTACTTTAATAAGAGGGTATTTGTTTATATAAGCAGATTCATCAAGTTTATCACCATTAAGGTAGATCACTGGTTTACCCTGTTCAATAACACCCTTAACATGATCACCAGGTATCCCAATGACACGTTTGGTCAAATTCTGGACATTCCACGAAACGTAGCGTTGCCAAAAATGAGCAAAAGAACCTGATGAATAGTGAAAATTTGGATCATTAAAGGCAATGATTTCACCGCGATGAGGAGACCTAAACCAATAGGATAATTTATCTGCAAAAAAACGTTCACCCACAAGCAAGGTAGTTTCCATAGAGCCTGTCGGTACCTGATAGAGCCCAAAGCCAAATGTCCTTATAATAAATGCTATGGGTAATACAACGACAAACAGCTCAAAAATCCAGCGAATGACATCGTTATCGTACCATGTTCCTAAAACGCGTTTTGTAAAACTCATATCTTCCTTTAGTACTACAATTCAAAAAAGCTTACTGTAGGGTTATTCCTTACTTACGTTATTCACGCTCATGATAGCGAGGATTTATCAAGAATGCAAGAAGTAGTTAGAGCGGTAAGGAAGCAATTCTTGCTTAACACTTTACAAACTTCAGCATACCTTAGACAACAAGGCGCCCGTGAAATCACTTTGTTGGTCACTCATCATTATAAGAGGTTTTATACTGCTACTAATGAACAAACTGCAGACATCTGCTCCAACGGGTATCCTGCGTAAAGGTTGCTATTGGCCTTTTAATAAGAGACAGCGGCAACCAGCCTTCTTTGGTATCAATTGACCAAATACGGAACACAATCTTTCCATGAATAAGTTGTCCATCAAGTACGCCCCACATGCGAGAATCAGCACTCCCTAATCTATTATCACCCATTACCCAATATTCATTATCACCAAGCTTTACGTCAAATTCATCTACCGATAATGGCGTGCCAGGTTCCCGCAGATCTTCATAATTTCCAAGATCATCTCGCACAACATTAGCTGGATTAATCTTATAGTATGGTTGTTCATCAAAAGGTACCCCGGGCACATACGTACGCCAATCATAATGTTCGTGCGGAGTATCAACCGCTAACTTTATAAGAGGATATCTGTTTACATAAGCAGACTCATCAAGCTTATCCCCATTAAGATACACTTCCGGTTTTCCATCCTCAATAACGCCCTTAACATGATCACCAGGTATCCCAATAACTCGTTTAGTCCAATTCTGAACATTCCACGAAACGTATCGTTGCCAAAAGTTAGCAAGGGAACCTGAAGAATAATGAAAATTTGGATCATTAAAGGCAATGATTTCGCCCCGCCGAGGTGGCCTAAACCAATAGGTTAATTTATCGGCAAAGAATCGCTCACCCACAAGCAACGTAGTTTCCATAGAGCCTGTCGGCACTTGATAGAGACCAAAGCCAAATGTCCTTATAATAAATGCTACGGGTAATACAACGACAAACAGCTCAAAAGTCCAGCGAATAAGATCATTATCATACCATTCTCCTAGGACACGTTTTGTGAAACTCATAAATTCCTTTAGTAATAATATTCAAAAAAAGTCACCACACGGGATATTCTCAACTTTTGCAAATCACACTCATGATAGCGAGGATGTATCAAGAAGGCAAGAAGCTCTTATTAGGCAAGATACCTAAATGGATTTACTCGCTTACCATCTTTATATACCTCAAAATGTAAATGAGACGCTGAGGTCCCCCATCTACTTTTAGTCACTTTGCCGGTTGCACCGACATCACCGATTCGTTGACCGGACCGCACTCGTTGATTTCTCTTAACTCGAATTCTTGAAAGATGGGCATACCTGGTTTTAAAGCCGTCAGGGTGAACAATAAGAATATAATTACCATACCCAGGTGAATACTGTGCTTCTTTGACAAAACCACTTGCGCCAGCAATCACTGGTGTTCCCTGAGCAGCTGCCATATCTATTCCTTGATGAAATCCTTTTTTACCTTTAAGCACACGTGGTCCAAAATAGCTACTTATCCAAAACTTAGCCGGATTGACTGGCCACCTAAAAATCGGCGCCTGCTTCAGCCGCTGCCAATGAGCGTGAGCACTTGCTGGTCTAATGGTTGGCTGTTTTCGTGCAGGTCTTGCCCGCAATCCTCTTTTCGGCTTTTTTACCGTACGAGCCACTGGCATATAAAAAGGCAATAGCTGAGTACGACCAGTAGCTTTTAATTGTTGCGCCATATGCTGGCCCAGCATTTCAAGTTCCTGTTCCGGTTTCATTTCAGCAATAACTGCTGTAGCTAATAACTGCTGACGCGTAATATCATCAATACCACATGGACTATCCTGATCATCAACAAAGCTGCGTGAAGCTAATAATAAACCAAAAACTAAGGTAATTGGTGCTACTACGAGTATCACAAAAACTATCGATTTTTTATTCATGAATACTTATTCCTGTAGTTATACCAGGAGTTCCTGAGGAACCCACCCTATACCCTTGCGAGATGAAACATAATACCACGGGCCTCTTTTTTTCACAAGTATGAGTTCATCGTGCTCATCAATTGCTGCTCTTTGAGGATAATCTGTTCCTGGCCCAACACGTAGCACCGTTTGCTGTCTTACCTGAGCCCGAGGCCGATAAACGTCTCGAGCGCTTAGAACCCAACCAGCAAAGCATAGTAACAAGCTTCCTACTACCAAGAAGCGGCCTTCTGCTGAAAATCTTGTATAACCAAACCACACGGTCCACCAACAAACAATAACTCCTATCTGCCATACGATAAATGGCAGAATGCCACCAAGAGTAATCGCCTGATCTGTTAGCGTAGTTGCGTGAAGTGGCTCGCTTATGATAAGAAGAACGAGAACAGTACCTAAGCGTTTAAGAAGGTCCTGAGCTCTTGTGATAAGCGAAGCATCTTGATACGATTCATGAGCATAGGTGCTCACTTTACTTGCATCATACAGTACAGATTTCACTTCCTGCATAAGCTCATCACTCGTAGTTTTTTGCACACGGACCAATAACTCTTTCTCAGTGGCATGAGGCATATCATAATATTCTGCGAATGCTTTTTTTAGCAATGGATAAAGTTCTGCAGGAGTGTTAATCGAGGCAAGTTCGTGTTCAGCACGAAGAAAAGCAGAACGAGATCTTCTTGCATGTAAAGCTTTACGACAATAGGCAAACAACCACGTAAAAAGATACTGTCCTCCACTAACAACCGGCGGAAGTACGAGAAGCAGTATGAAAATCCATACAGGCAGTACCGGCCATGTTGTATGTCTGGCAACTGGCGGTGATTCATTCTCAGGAGTACCATCTGGCTTTTCTTCTATTTTAGGCGGTGGTACGGGTTGCGTTATGCTTGGCATAACGGTTAGAGTAAGCGGTTGTGTCGCAAGCGTTTTATAGGTATGAGTACTCGTATCAAAATAAACAAACTCTTGTGATGGTATTGTGTGGGCACCCTTTTGAAGTCCTTGCACAATATAAACCCAAGAAATAGCCCCCCGTTGCGGTACCGTTTTAGATTCATAAGACCGTAATGAAGGAGGAAGTGTTAGTGTTGGTACTGAAAGATCTGAAAAGTTAGTATCACCAGTTAACTGTAGCACCAATGTTACTGCCTCATGCTGAGGTATAGAAGTGTTATTGAGCGCGGCAGTAAAATCGGTAAAGGTACCAACAGCCTGCACTTGTTTATCAGTGGGTGGCAAGGGCTCAACCTCAAGCTCAACTACTTCAGACCGAGCAACCCGTTTTTGTGGCCGTGAAAAAAAAGAACCAAAAATATCATCATCTAATAATGAAGAAAGGCGATAGGAAACTCGAAGCGGACCAACAGGACGAGTTCCAGAAGAAAGTGGATAAAATTCCCCGGTACATTCTACGATATGCTGATCTTTTCCATCATGCGATTGAGTATATTGACGAACTTTTTTAAAGGAAACTATCTTAATGTCTTTATCATCAGGAGCCTCAAAACTGGGCGAACTGATCGCAGGATCTTCCCAGATAAATCTACCGGTAAAAGATACTTTTTCACCTACATAGCACGTGGACCTATCTAGTTCAAGCTGCACGTGAGGTTGTAGATAATCATGTTGATCGCTTTGTTCTTGAAGCACGTCAATCGTTACTTGATTAGAAACAGCCGTGCCTAATCGTGCCGGCCCCAGAGTCAAAGATCCCACGTGATCAGCAATTACCGTATAGGAAAGATACACTTCCTGAAATAGGCCTGATGGCCCTTGTATACGTTGTGAACCTGAGGATCTTCCCTGCACAGCAACCTGTGATAATCCTTCAATAATTGGTTCTTCAACTAATGACGTCGCTCCCTTTATGGTAACACGAACACTAAAGGGGGTTCCTTCGTGTACGGTATGAATCTGTTGGCCACGCTGCGAGTGTATCGAAAGTGCAATCTCTTGTGCTGTTACCCAAAAAATGAGCGTTAAGCAGGTTAGGATGCTACCAATTTTTCTGGCCAGGTTGTTGATGATCACCCTCTGTCCTCCCAAAAAATGCTTTAAATACTTTCTTATCTTCACCTTCTATATCTTCAAGATAGCCTTTTTCTTGTTCATTTAGCTTATTTTCTGGTAAACTAGCTACCATAGTACTACGTTGAGGTATTTCATGATTCTCTTTATCTTGACTTCCGCCTTTGTGACCCTTCTCTGTGTTGCTTGCGTTATCAACACTGGTCTTATCCTGTCCTTGGGATCGATCGCCTTGTTTGGCGTCATTGGGGTTCTGGGACTGATTCTTACCTTCTTTGGGCTCCTCTTGACCCCGCTGATCCTGCTGATTCATATTCTTACTCGGTTGATCAGAGTGTTTGCTGTTCCCTTGGCGATCATTGTCCTGCTGTTGTTGATGTTCAGATGAATCAGCTGAACCACCCTCTTGTTCTTTTTTGTCTTCTTTGTTTTCGCCATTGCCACCCTGTTGATTGTGTCCCTGTTGATCCTTTTTTGTATCGTCTTGTTGATTATCCCCCTTATCTGACTGATCTTTAGGTTGCTGGTTATTATCAGCGTTAGATTGATCCCCTTGGTCTTGTTGCTGATCCTTCTGATTATCCTGCTGTTCTTGATCATTCTGTTGCTGTTGATTTTGGTCTTCCTGGTCTTGTTTTTGCTGCTCTTGCTGTTCTTCCATTAGTTTTTTGACACGCTCGATACGCTCTTTAGCATGTGCATTATCAGGAGCAATAGTAAGAACATTCTCATAGGCATCGAGTGCCTTCTGATAGTTTTTTTGAAGAAGTTCAGTGTCCCCAAGATTAAAAAAAGAATGTTCTTTCAATGCCGATGAACTTTGCTCAGCATGGGCTGCCATCTTAAATGATGCTGCTGCAGCTTCATACTCTTTTTGTTTATAAGCAGCTTTCCCGCTATTATATAACGATTGCATATCCTCAGGATTCTTAGCAACGGCATCTTCATACAGTTGGCGAGCACGAGCATAGTCTTCAGCTCTATAGGCAGCATCTGCTTGCCAGGCAGTATAAGATCCTGCGCAAAGCGGCATGGTAGCACACAGTAGAATATATTTCATCATAGCACCCAATCTATCAATAACGCTAGTAAACTCAACCCTGCAAAGAGCTGATACTGCTCTTTTTGACCCGAAACAGTTGTATCATCAAACTGTTCTTTTTCAAAACGTTGTATCTCATTCACTAACTGCGTAACATCATCATCATTAGTATCAGAAAGTCGCAGATAACGACCCCCTGTTTTCTCAGCAAGTTCTGCAAGCCGTCGTTCATCAAGCTTGGAAATCACCGTGGTCCCCTTATGTTGTACATGTCCCTGCTGTCGGCCACGATAGTCATAGAGAGGAATTGGTGCTCCTTCTTCGGTACCTACACCAACGGTAAATATATGAAGACCTGCCTGTTGAGCGCGTTGAGTACTCCCACTATCCGCGGAAAAGTCCTCTCCATCGGTAAAGATAATCATAATCCGTTGTTTACGATCAGGAATATCCTCAAATGTCTTAATGCCTACATCAATTGCTTTATCAAGTGCAGTTGTACCAGATGATATAGCTTCTACATCGGCTAAATCTAAGAATGACATAAACGCTCCGGTATCTGAAGTAAAGGGACATTGGATCAATGCTATACCTGAGAATACCATAAGACTTACCCGCTCAGCTGTCAAGCGGGTAATAAGCTTCTGGATCTTCTCTTTTGCAACTGCTAACCGTGACGGCTCAACGTCTTGGGCTAGCATACTCCGAGAAATATCAAGTGCAATAAGAACATCTCTACCCTGTTGAGCTACAACCTCTTCTTTTTTGCCCCATTGTGGACGAGCTATCGCTAAGGAAAGAAACACTAATGATATGAAACGCACCATTCCCTTAATAAATGCCTTCTTAAGTGAAAAATTGCTCAGCCATCGAGATCCCAATTGGTAAGCTATACGCTTTTGCCAGAAGTAATGCTTTCCTAGGGCTATGCCTATAATACCAAGCAATGGTACCAATATAATAAACCAAGAACCAGCAGCCCAGATACTCATAATCTCACCCATAGCAAGGTAGTAAGAAATAGTTCAATCGCAAACAAAATCAAGGCTAGAGCAAGAAAATAACCAAAAAACTCAAGGTAATGAGCATAAACCGGTTTCTGGTGTTCGGTACGTTCTAATTGATCGATGGTTGTATAGATAGCATGCATATCATCAGCTGAACGTGCTTCAAAAAATTCACCACCTGTTTGCTCAGCAATTGTTTTGAGGAGCTGCGCATCGTACTGCTGTCCTGGGATTCTCACATAGTTGCCAAATGCGGTTGGCGCCCATCCTCCTTGCTCAGAACCAATACCGATAGCATAAATCTTGATGCCAAGTTTCTTGGCAAGATCAATTGCTTGCTGTGGATCTATATCACCCTGAGAAGGTTTACCATCAGTAAGTAGAATCATAATGCGAGATGCAGCTTGCGACTTTTTAAGGCGATTGGCAGCAACGATAATCCCTTTTGAAAGTGCGGTGCCGTCAACGGGAATCGACTGCACGGTAACATCTTTTAATACCTGCTCAAGCATGTGTTTATCAAGGGTAAGCGGACTTCTCGTAACCGCGACGCCAGAAAAAATTACTAATCCTATCGGATCGTTGGTTCGTTGTTTAATAAAATGTAGGGCTTCCCGTTTTGCAATAGAAAGTCGTGGTTCCTGTGTTTTTTTATCATCAAACCATGACATACTGCCTGATGCGTCGAGAACCATCATGATATCTATTCCTTTAACCCGAATAAGCGTTCGTTCATCTGGTTTTCTTAGGCGGGCAATAGCAACCACTAACGAAAGTAGTGCGAGTAAGCGTAACAGATAAGGTACTAACGTATGGAGCCTATTATCTTTCGCGAGTTGCTTAAGTGGCTCTAGTGATGAATAACGATATACCGGTTCCTTATAAAAGCGCCAGCGCCAATAGCTCACCGCTGCTACAAGCGGTAAGCCTAAATACAAAGCTAATGGATACACAATCTCAATCATGAAAAATACTTTTTATTTTGTTGTACAAACCAATCTCTTACTCGTTTGGTAAACTCAGCTTCTGTCTCATCATCTTTAATAGAAAAGGGCTCTCCAATAACTATATCTATCGGAGCGCTATAAATGTAAAACGAATCAACGGGATAAATAGTACCTGTCGTTGGCATGTAGACCGGTATCACCGGCATTCCTGTAGTACGCGCAACCATCGCAAACCCTTCATAAAACTGGTGAATCTTATGGTCGTTATTTCTGGTACCCTCAGGAAAAATAATCAAATGGCGCTTACCATTTTTCATAAACCTCATAAGGCGCCTAAGTGACACACCGGCCTTTGCAGGAACATCTCGTTCAACCGGAACAAACATGCGCTTTATAAGAAACCCGAGTATTGGTGTATTAATATAGTAAGCTAACACAAACCATACATGGGGATAGCCATTACATAAAGAGCCTACAACTGGAATATCAAACGCTGACTCATGATTTGCTGCAAAAATAGCCGGCTCATGAGGTAGATGCTCTTTACCATGAATATGCACTGGATTTAAAGAGGCATACATGATGAATTTATAAAAACAATCAAGCAAAAAGAAAAAGACCCTGTTGTCATGACGCACGCGTTCAGGTAAGCAAGCAATGAGAAAAATGGGAGGCACCAATATAAGAATACCAATACCAGCAAGCAGGTAACAAAAGAGCGTTCGTAGTAACGTTAATATCTTCATCTTCTAGGTCCAAAAATATATAAAGCTTTAGTATGCCAGAAATTGAGTCTGTGGTTAAGGGGAAAAATTGGCACTGCAATGTATCGGCTTCAATTTATGATACATACTGGCAATAATGTATACTTTGAGCAAGAATACGGAACATTTGGCATATCTTGCTCGTGATGTTAGTTCTTTCCTTCTTATGATACAGGAAGACTAATCTACATAGACAAAACAAAGGATATCTATCAGCTCTATGCAATACAAGATAGATAGCACTTTTTAGCCCGCCCTCGAAGATTTGGTAAATCGCTCCTTATCTCTACGCTAAAGCAGCTTTTTTGGGGCAATAAAGAACTCTTTAAAGGGATCTATGATAGCGATTTTGCATTCAAAGAATTTCATGTGCTCCATTTCGATTTTCTATCAATTGCTTATGATTCTGCGAAAAGCATGAAAGAAAGTCTTACCTTGGTGATAGATGAGATGGCGCAGGAGCATAACATTGATGTATCCGAACCTACTAATTTTGTTGATAAGCTAAGAGTATTTGTCAAACAAATAGCGCAATCAAAACCCCGTTGTAATCCTCATTGATGAATGTGATCATCCTCTACTTAAGCATATTAAACAATTGACCATAGCTGAAGAAAATCAGAAAGTACTTAAAGATTTTTACGATGTTATTAAATCATTAGATCCACACCTTCGTGCTATTTTTATAACCGGCGTGACTAAATTTGCAAAAACATCCCTGTTCTCTGGATTTAATAATTTGAGAGATATTTCCGAAAGCCCACAGTTTGCTACGCTTTTGGGCTATACAGAGCATGAGATTTCAATATACTTTTCAAATGCTTTACAGGATTTTAGCAGAGATAAAAATATATCACTCATGGAGCTCAGAAAGGAAATGAATCTGTCGATGATGCTTTAGCTTATCTTGGGGGACTTGATGTCCGCCCATGGAGAGCTGGGCAAAGACCTATCTCAACTTACTCAAGCGCTGTCTTTAGTCCAAACGTGCAAATGCCTGATCAGACAATTCCAAATGCTACCAGAGGTGCTATGTATTTTGCTACTCAAGTAGCTGAATGTGGCAACATGATAATTGGCAGCGTAGAACAAGTTGGAAATCGTGGATTAATCTTATATGAAGATGGTGTACCCGTGGTGCAGGATACATCTCATCAATCAGCATATCTTCGATACCAACCATTAACACAAGAGACCTTGGTCCCTTCTAAAACACGTAAAAACAAAGGTACGTAAAGGTCAGGGAGGCAATCATTCACCAGATGATTGCCTCGCCCTCTTATAACTATAACTTAGAAGATTCAGCAGTACAAAGCAGCTGTTTTGATGCCTTCGAGGTAGGAGAAATTCCTACGCTAACATTGCTGTATCAGGCAGCCTATCTAACAATAGAAAAATATGAACCAATCTTTAAATAAGATGTATTTTGTTGGATTTCCTAACGAAGAAATCAAGCAATCAGTAGCTATTTTGAAGCTGAAAAATAGCTGCATGCCCAAACAACCACCTATTGAAAGGCACTTCTAGGCCTCATTGCGCAATCAATGCATTTGGGTTTTAGCACTGAAAGTGAGCGACTAGTAGTTTAAAAGGAGATCACCAAAATCGATGATCTTGGCAAAGAATCCGCTATGTTCTACAGATTCCTGCACACCATTTACCTGTATAAGCACTGGCCTGATTGAGAACCCTTTAGGGTACACAAGTCGGTCTATCTTTTGTTGGACTTCTTCGATGACTGTCTTTGATACAGGTTTAGAAAGAAACTTAAACTCACATAGGTAGAGTTCTTTAAATCGGGTTTGAATCAAGTAATCAAGTTGGCAACCAGGCACCCTTTTTGTAGGTCTTTGAAAAAAAGGGTTATTCGCAACGATATCCTCGTGAGCCAGATTCAAGCAATCTTTAATATACTACTACCAGACTAGAAGCCTTCTTCTTAAATAAGCTTGAAAGCTCTTTTAATTCGTGTTTTCTGCCAAAAAAAAGTGACATTAATAAACCTTTATGGTAAAACGGATTTCGTAATAATTCTTAACTAACTATTGAAAAATGTCAATTCTTAGTCATAAATTATTCGCCTAAAACATAACTAACTATTGAAAAAATAGCTCTAAGGGCTGTATTAGTATTATTAATCATACTATCTTTAAAGAGCTTGCCATTGCGTCTTGCACGTTAGATAGACCAGTCAACATATGATACGCGAAACTCTCTAATCTATTGCAAAATAAAAGAAATAGCGATTGTGGCTACGGCCTCATGACCTATTTACTTGTTGCCTGTGCCTCACCTAAGAAAAGCCCTGATGAAGAGCATACCGATCAGATATAAGCTTCGTCAGGTATTAACTATCTATAGAAATTAATAGGTGGGGGTGTACTACCAGATTTACTTCATGCCCATCTTGCACGACTACTAAAACGAAATCGCAAATTTGGCCCAGAAGCCACATTGATCAAGCCCTGCTAAGAGGCTTTCACGTCCGTCTGCTTCTATTTCACCACCAATACCGATCTGTGGCTCCCAAGGAATATCACCAGCGGTATAGCTTATATGTGCAAAGAATTTATGGGTTAACTGGTGCGGCGATGAACCACTGATAATATCAAGGTTCTCTACTGAAACCAATAATGGTGGTTTCGATGCAAAGGCTTCTTGATTATTCCATGTCAATGCTTGTTCACCATCAGGTACGACAATACTCGTAGGATTATCAGTTGGCGCTCCATCACAACTGGTAGCTCGATTTTGAGTTGAGGTGAGCACGTTTGTAGCGGTGATATTACCGGCATCATTAACTACCTTGTAACATACCCCTTCAGTCCCTTTAAGACCCAGTTGTAATCTGTTTACATCTGCGGGGAATAATGTCGGGCGCAGCTTAAGCTTTTCTTTCGTTCGAGCATAGAGATTATAGCCAAGATCTACGCCCCAACGGTTATAATAGTAAGATAGCTTTGCGGCAAGATCAACTTTTACGCTGCCACCTACACGAACCTTTCGCGTAGCAAAATCTATTGCATTTATCATTCTGCCATTATACACCAACGTATTTGTTTCATCGGGAATAAACTCTTTTAGCAGCATATATCTACTAAGTGGACCCCTATTAATAAAGTCAAACGAACGAATTTGGTTATGCTTAAATTGATGTGTTAGCACCCCATTGAAATAAAACCCAAACTTATGAAGTCCCCACTGTAAGAGATCATATTGACAAACTATCCCAGGACCAAACTCCCAGAGCCTGGTATTACCAACAAGAGGTTCAAAAATAATCTCACTCGTTGGGCTTGTTCCTGTAGGCACCGTAGTCATAAGATATGCGGAAAACTGTCCTCTACAGTTCTCTGCAAGCCGATATCCTAAGATAACATCGAGTTGAGCAACAGCAGTTTTTTGTTCACGCCCACAAGCAAATGTACCAAAAATAAAGGGTTGTTGCATATCACCAAACGTAAACTCTCCAGATAATGCTTCTCTGATACTCAATGCCGTTTCCGCTTGATTAGGAAGTATTTGCCCTTCTCTACTCTTTTGTGATGACATATAACAGGTAGGAAATACGGGACGCTCTTGCGCATTGATAGTATTCGTTTCATTACAATTAATACCAAGGTCCCATCGCGTTACCACGATTGGCATGTTAACTTTAAAAAAGAGGCCATTACACCACTGATCAAGACCAAGATAATAGTTAACATCTATAATAATATTATCAATACGGGGATTAAAAGCTATTGAACCTTTAAAAGTAGTAGGAAGACCAAAATAATCTGCTAACAACTCATCGCCACAGCGATCTTCAACTTCACTGCCGGAAAAATGGAGCTGAGTACTCCCGAAGAGATACTGTGCTATCCGATAGCCATTGCGAGAATGAGAGTACTCAAGAGTTGTCGAGAAGTTACCCCATACTCTATCATCGCAACCGGGAAGAAATTCTTTCCAACCTGCTATATGGCGAGCCATATTGGTACCCTGAGAACGTGGCCGGTAAAATGTTCTGATACCACACGGAGATCCACCAACACATTCTTTAGGAAGTTTTTTGCGCTTATGCGTAATAGGATAACCTGACTCTGCGTAGAGCTGCCGCGTCACTACCAGTACAACAAGTCCAAGAATTCTCATATGTTCCTAACGTGGAGTCGACATTAATAATAACCGCAGTATACTCTTACAAACAGATTTTTGTAAAGGCCAAATTTTGAATGTACTCTCATTTTTTCTGTGGAATCTTTCCATAATTCTTGAATCACTCCCCATAAGTAGTTCAGGGCATTTACGCCTTATCAGAAAGCTCCTCTCTGAGCCATTACCTACTTCTTACACCGAACATTTGCAGCATATACCTAATGCGATTATTATCACTCTTTTTCTTGTCTTTAATTGCCTCATCGCTCATTCATGCTCTCTGCTCACCTCATTGTTTATTGCGTCGCTTATCGCAAACTTCATAACCGGCACTGCTTATCTTTTCTTTAAACATCTTCCTCAGCTACCACTATCTCTTGGCTTTTTTATCTCAGGAAGTGTATTACTATCATTATATTACGCACCGTATGGTACGCTCACAGAACTCAGCATTACGCACGCGCTGATTATTGGCCTTGCACAGACTCTATCACTCTTACCTGGTATATCACGCATGGCTATGACGGTAAGCTCTGCTCTATGGCTTGGCATTGAACCGAAACTTGGCTTTATGTTCTCCTTACTTTGTGAGTTGCTGCTCATTATCGTAGCAGCGGTAGCAGCTCTGTATAAAAAAGATTCATCCTCTACCCTCTGGTCTCTTACACATACACAATGGAGTATCTTAATGGTAAGCGGCACCCTTTCTTACGGAGCATTACAGGTAGCATTGAATGGATTTGTTACTGGAAGCATAGTATATTGTGGCTGGTATATTATAGCTCTTAGTGCCTATTGCCGACTGTCTAATGTTACCTACTAACGAATAATCTACGCCAAAGGTAATTGGTAAGCACTACAAAAATAAGCATAGTTGGTGTATAGTAATTAACATAAGTAACCCCTTTACGAGAAACCGTTATGACTGTAGTAAAACAAAACCCTCCCAAGAAACCTAAACAAAGAATAAAAGAACCTGAAGTTTTCTCACCGCTAGCAAAGAAAGTACTCAAAGTAGGTTCTCTTTTGATTCTTGCTGCGATAACGAGTATAAGTCTCTATAGCTATCACCCTGCTGATAGTTCTTTACTCTTTGATACAACCGTTAACAGCATTACTCATAACTGGCTCGGTCTTTTTGGTAGCTACTGGGCATCACTCCTGTTATACCTCTTTGGCGGTGCTGCATGGTTACTTCCACTTCTTTTTCTGTATCTTATACGGATCCTTTTGTTTAATTTAGTATGGAAACGGGAGATTGATCGGATCATTTCTTTTACCTTCTTTATCGGCATCACAAGCGGTATACTTACCTTTTATGGCCTTGATATGTACCGTCATTTGTATCCAGGAGGGTTACTTGGTAGTTTCTTATCCATGTTGAGCACTGCTCTTTTTGGTAGGCATGTAGAGCCCTTTCTCTTTATGCTCACCTGGGCAATGTGGGTAGTCATTGTACGCTTCTCATTTATTGTCTATCTGTATCCCTTGCGAGATGCCCTGCAACAATTACCAATTAAACGAGCCATTTCAGCTCTCGGCTCTTGGTGCTTACACCTTGCTGAACAGGTTAAAGACAGCATCCCCCGTGCCCATTACTATGAAGGAATTGAAGATGTGCAAGATGAACTAGTTCAAGAAATGCAGCCAGCAACAAAATTTGAAGAATTGCTAAACGAGTATCACCAAGATCAAGAAGCAGAACAAGAAGCAGTTGTTCTTTATCAAGCAGAAGAATATTCACTTGGAGCGCAAGAGGCTGAAAGTAACGCAAGCACACTAGAAATAACCCCAGGAACGGTAGTCACACCATCACGTGATCCAGGAAAAGAAAATGTCTATCATCTACCGTCGATGGATCTCTTTGCTACGGTAAAGGAAACTGCTGATGATGCACAGATGAAAAAGTTGAGTGAAGAGCGAGCGAAAGCACTTGAAGAAAAACTTGAGCGGTTTGGCATCAAAGGGAAAATTGTCTCTATCACGCAAGGTCCTGTTGTTACCCTCTTTGAATATCAACCGAGTATTGATACTCGTATTTCCACTATAGTAGCACGTGAAGATGATCTCGCGCTTGCCCTTGAAGCGTTAAGTTTGAGAATTATAGCGCCTATACCTGGAAGGTCTGTCGTTGGATTTGAAGTTGCCCATAGTAAGCGTAAGCCTGTACTCTATAGCGCCATACTAAAAAGTAATGCCTACAAGAGCTTCAAGGGCCAGCTACCAATGATCTTAGGAAAAGATACCTTAGGGCATAATGTAGTAATAGATTTAGCAACGATGCCTCACTTATTAGTGGCAGGTTCTACCGGTGCCGGTAAATCTGTTGGCCTTCATGCCATGATTACTAGTATACTTTGTAGTAAAACGCCCGATGAAGTTAAATTTATTCTTATCGATCCTAAAAGACTTGAATTTGCCGCATATGCTGATATTGCTCACTTAATCTTTCCGATTGTTACCGATCCTCGTCGAGCTATTAGCGTTCTTAAGTGGGCAGTAGAGACCATGGAAGACCGCTACGCCATGATGGCTGAAGATGGCGTTCGGTGCGCTTCAGACTATAATAAAAAGCGCTCGCCAGGTGATGAAGACTATATGCCACTATTAGTTATTGTCATTGATGAGCTTGCTGATTTGATGATGACAGCAGGCAAAGAGGTTGAACATCTTATTGCGCGGCTTGCTCAAATGGCACGCGCATCAGGCATTCATATGATAACTGCAACGCAACGACCTTCAGTAGATGTTATTACGGGCCTTATTAAAGTAAACTTCCCCAGTAGGATCGCGTATAAGGTAACCTCTAAGGTCGATAGCAGAACCATCCTTGATATGATGGGCGCCGAAAAACTTCTTGGTAAAGGCGACATGCTATTCCTCGACACTAAAGGGGGCATACAGAGGGTCCATGGTGCGTATATCACCGATAATGAAATTAATATCGTTATTGCTCATATAAAGGCAGAACGTCAGGTTGAATATAAAGAAATTTCGAGCATTAAAAAAATTGAAACCGAAGAAGAAACTGACGATTTATTTCAGGATGTACTTGAGTATATTAAGAATAAAGATGAAATCTCAATATCGCTTCTTCAACGAGTATTTAGGGTTGGCTACAACCGCTCTGCCCGCATCATAGATCAACTTGAAGCATCAGGCTACATACATCCCGCAGATGGGGGTAAAATGAGAAAAGTAGCAAAAGAGCAGTAGCTTAAATCCTTATTGTATAGTAAATGATAAGTCTTCCCGCATTTGTATGCGATATAGAGTATTTACGGCTCTATTCTTCGCAACACAACGTGGATTTAGAAGATGAGAGGCACTATCGAAAAATTGAAAAGAATTGACAAATAAAAACAACCCTATACAATGAAGAATAACAGATTAATATTCTTGGCATGAGGTTCGACAATGCGTTTTAATCAACAATTTATTTCATCAGTAATTCCTGAGGCACACTTTCACGGGTCAGATGTCACAGAATTTAGCTCTATTTCTATTGATTCTCGAACTCTCAATAAGGGTGAGTTGTTTGTTGCAATCAAAGGGAACAAGGCAGATGGCCACCAGTTTGTTGCGGAAGCCATAAAAAAAGGGGCCGTCGGCTTAATCATCGATGCCGATCAAGAAAAAAATGTTCGTAAAACGCTTAATGATGCAGATCTTAAAAAGATCTATCTTATCACCGTGCCACATACCGCTGATGCCATACTCGCTCTTGCTAAAGAATGGCGCTTACATTTTGATATTCCTGTTATTGGCATTACCGGTTCACTAGGTAAAACTACCACCAAAGAAATGGTCTCAAATATCCTTCGTTTATCAGGAAGAAGCTATGTCGTATCTCGAGGCAATCAAAATACCGCTCTAGGTGTCGCCATCAACATTTTACGTATACGACCTGAACATAAAGCAGCTGTTCTTGAAATGGGCATTAGTCAACGAGGCGAAATGGCCCGAATGGCTGAACTTGCGAGACCAACAATTGGTATCATAACTTCTATAGGCCATAGTCATATGGAAGGCCTTGGTTCATTAACTGATATTACCAATGAAAAGCGAGATATCTTTAGATTCTTTAAGGAAGATAATATTGGCATTGTAAATGGTGACCAAACCATTCTTTCACAAATATCCTATACCCATCCAGTGATTCGCTTTGGCTCTAAGACAACTAATCAAGTACAAGCACGTAAGATACATGCAAACCCTACTTACACAACCTTTGTCCTTAAGTTATATAAAGATCGCTATTCTATTAAACTTGAAACAAGTCATGTAGGACGTGTGTATTGCGCTCTTGCTGCATCCTCTGCAGGATACCTCCTTGGGATAGATGGTGATATAATCGCTAAAGGTCTCCAAGAACCTCTCATGATTGAAGGTCGCTTTGAACAAACACAGCTTAAAGCTGAAAAAGGAATCCTTATTAATGATGCCTATAACGCAAGCCCTGAGTCTATGAAAGCGGCACTTTTAGCTTTTGAAAAGGTTGAATCTAAAGGGCAAAAGATTGCGGTCCTTGGCGACATGCTAGAGCTTGGCGTTAACAGCGCCTTTTGGCATCGCCAACTTGGGCGATTCCTCCGCAAGGTCCCCTCATTACATCACGTTGTTCTGGTAGGAGATATGGTTAAGTTTACAAAAGATACCGTGCCGCAAGGTATCACATTTGAACATGTACCAACCTGGGAAGATGCCGTAAAAGTACTTAAAAAGCGCCTTGATCGAGAAGCGGCGATTTTAGTGAAAGGCTCAAATAGTATTAAGCTCTCACATCTTGTTGGTGAACTAACGGTTAAACAGAAATAAACTCTTATGGGGGCTGATCTGAAATCGGCCCCTTTTTTCTTATGAATAACTCAACGTATCACATATCTGTTCTTCCCCATGAAGTGGTAGAATATCTGGCTCCTAAGCCTCATGGTATCTATGTAGATGCTACATTTGGTGGAGGAGGCCATACACGTCTCATCTTAGAAGCAGAACCCACCTGCACCGTTCTTGGTATTGATTGGGATATGAACGCTTTAGATACGAATGCACCGCCCTTAGAAGAGAAGTATGGCGAACGATTTGTTCCTATTCTGGGTAGTTTTTCTCACCTTGAGCGACTCTTAAAACGGTTTGACTATGATAAAGTTGATGGGATACTTGCTGATTTTGGCACCTCCCAGTATCAGATAAAAGAACTTCCTGGCTTCTCATTTTCAAAGCCAACACCGTTAGATATGAGAATGTCTCCGGCCCATTACAAAACTACTGCCTATGATGTGGTCAACAAAGCTACCGAAAAAGAACTTGCTGAAATATTGTTTACTTATGGTGAAGAACGAGCATCAAGAAAAATAGCAAAGCTCATCGTGCAGGAACGCAAAAAAAAGCCTATTGCAACAACTACCGAGCTTGCCGATATTGTTAAAAAGGTCGTCAAACCCTTCAGCAGGTCAATACACCCTGCCACAAAAACATTCCAAGCCTTACGTATATTTGTAAATGAAGAACTTAAGAATATTACGTCCTTATTGGTGCAAAGTCTCAGGGTATTAAATTCGGGTGGTAGAATTGTCTGCATAAGCTTTCACTCGCTTGAAGATCGCATCGTTAAACAGTTTTTTAAGGAACATCGCGAGCAACTCGATATTCTTACCAAAAAAGTGGTGCTACCCACTGAAGATGAGATCTCAGAAAACCCCTCATCACGCAGTGCAAAGCTTCGAGCAGCTCAATTAAAACAGCCTGAACCTCACCGATGAACTTGTCTTGACGCGGCATAATCAATGGGATATACTGATGAAAGATTTGCTACAAAAAGTCGTAGCATGATATTCTTGAAGATATTTGGGGCGTAGCCAAGCGGTAAGGCAACAGGTTTTGGTCCTGTCATGCGCAGGTTCGAATCCTGCCGCCCCAGCCAAGTATTATGAACTATTCTGCACCTCTTTATCTTGCCTCTAATTCTCGGATGAGAAAAGAACTACTTACACAAGCAAAACTGCCCTTTTGCCATATTGAACAACATGCTGATGAATCAAGTATAGACTGGCAACAAGATCCTAAACAGCTCGTCGGCATTCTTTCACGACTAAAGATGGACCATGCCATTATTCCTCAGACCTCAGGTACCTGTTATGTATTAACAGCAGATACAATCTGTGTGGATGTACAGGGCGGCATTCATGGCAAACCTAAGGATCATGATGACGCCGTTAAAATGCTCAAACTATGGCGCCAAGGTAGTACTGTAGTTTCTGGATTTTGTATTGATAAAAAGGTATATACCGATACCTGGCGCATAGAAGACCGTAAAGAAGGCGTAGTATCTACCTACCTTGATCTTTCAATTCCTGATAACTGCCTTGAAATCTATCTTAAAGAAACACCTTCAATGTCATGTGCTGGAGCCATGGCTATCGAAGAATATGGCTTTCAATTTGTTAAAACAATCAATGGCTCTTATTCAAACATACTGGGCTTACCTATGTTTGAAGTACGACAGGCACTTGATGAACTAGGCTTTTTTATCTACTAATCATACTTGGCCCCTTTTATAACCTCGTGATAACGGATCAATTGAGCATTTTTTACAAAAATCTATAGTGGACTATAGATTTTTGCAAGCTTTTCTCAATAGTTCTTCTGTTAAAATATATCAAAGCAGAATCAGCACTCACGCTAAACATGCTCCCTTTAAAAATACACGTTGCAATAGCCTTTTCCAGCGAATTTGACAATTTTCTATAGTAGACTATTGATTATGATAAAAAATGATGATAGAGTTGTGTTAATGAACCATTGATACGAGGACAGACGTTGAACACGAAACACTTTAAACGACTTGCACAGGTAACAATTGAGCGCTTATCTCGGTTTCCCTCACTTACCATTTTAGGGCCGAGACAATCCGGAAAATCAACATTAGCTAAGATAGCCTTTCCCAATCATACATTCATTTCTTTTGATCAAAGGCGAGAAAAGATTTTTGCACAAGAAGATCCAGAACTATTTTTTCGCGCCCATGATAACAACTATGGCATAATCCTAGACGAGTTCCAGTATGTTCCTGAGATTCTTGATCAGGTGAAATACCTTATAGACAAAAAAGTTAAACCACCAGGCTACTTTGTGCTTACGGGTTCGGAGAACTATCTTACCAACAGAAAGATAACAGAAAGCCTTGCTGGTAGAACGGCACTCATTAAGCTGCTGCCGCTATCAATTGAAGAGATGAAAATTAATAATCTGATTGATCCATCTACTCATGTAGATGAAGTGATCTTTAAAGGCGGGTATCCAAGAATATATGATGAAGCAATTCCTGCAAAAGACTATTATCTGAACTACGCACAAACGTTTTTGGAAAAAGATGTTACTCGTAAAGTAAAAAGTGACAATCTTGATACCTTTACTAGATTTTTTGCTATGTGTGCAGGTAGAGTTGGCAAAGTGCTAAATATTACCTCTATCGGAGACAATTTGGGCATTACCGATATAACGGTTAAACAATGGCTCAAGATCTTAATGGATAATTTTGTAATCTTCATGCATCCAGCCTTCTCTAAAAATCTTGATGGGCGCCTCACTAAAAAACCAAAATTATACTTTTATGATACTGGATTAGTATGCGAGCAATTGGGGATAACAAACGCAAAAGATGTCTATAAACACCACCAATATGGGTACCTTTTTGAAAATCTCATAGTAAGCGATATGTATAAGCAGTATTTAAATAATGGCGCCAAACCACAGCTCTCATTCTGGAAAATCCGCAAACATGAAGTAGATTGTGTTCTTAGTGAAAGTCTACGAGATATCCCCATCGAAATAAAAGCTGCAGGTACTTTTGACACTGCATTTTTCAAAGGACTAAAGATGTTTAACAAATCAACAAATACCGATGAAGACTGGAATTATATAGTATATGGTGGTCAAGAAACGTTACAACGTAGATCAGGCACGATATTCGGTTGGCAAACCGCTGGAACATTAGTAGATACCATTAACCAACGAATCAAGGAAGATGATAATCTTCGCTATCCATAAATGTATCGGTCAGTTCATCGCGGCAGCAGCCTGAAGTTGAAAGGCAAACTGATTCATTGTATTCAATACACCAATGTGAGCGTAGCTCAAAAAGAAGTATTGTTAGTATGATTGAGAAAGACCCTTCTTGGCAATCATCTACTTCAGAACGGCAATTGACCCTCACCGGCTTAAAAGCCTTGTCTTTACCCACATTTTTATCTACAATCTATACCTGAAAAAAGTTGATTGGTTCAATAAGGTGGAGTAGACGTGAATCATATTTTAAGTGATAATGAAGCATGGACAAAGAGGCAATGGAGCAGCGCAAAGCTTGGTGATGCTCGAAGAAATAAAAGAGCTGTGAAAATAGGAGATTGCATGCTAAGAAAGCCAACTGCTAGTTTGCCTAACCAGATGAAAGACTTCTATGATTTGAAAGCAGTATATCGACTTCTTAATGAAGAAGATGTTACGCATGGGGCTCTGCAAGAGGTGCACTGGAATAATGTAAAAGAAGCTGCTAATAAGACAAAAAACACCGTCTTGATGATCCAAGATACCAGCGAGTTAGACTATAGTTCAAAGAAATCAATTGAGGGTCTAGGACCGATCGGAAATCATAAAGGCCGTGGCGTTCTTATTCACTCCACACTAGCTGTTGAGTTTGGTAAAAATGGCCCGGAATCTGTATTAGGATTAGCTCATCAATCTGCATGGATCAGAGACAATATTGCTCGTAGACAAACTGAAAAGAGGTCAGAACGAGCTAAAAGACGAACTGAAGCTGATTGTTGGATCGAAAGTTTAGAAAATATTGGTATGCCAGACCATCAAGATACCCAATGGGTAAGTGTGGGAGATCGTGGAAACGATATCTATAAGTTTATTCGCTATTGTACGCGGACCGGTAGAAACTTCCTAGTAAGAGCTAATACTAATCGAGTTATAGTGACAACAGAAGGGAAAAAAGAAAAACTGAGTGATTTTGTTCGATCCCTTCCTGAACAGACCACAAAAAAGATAGATTTGCGCTCAAGACCGGGAAAAGCTGGAAGAGAAGCTATTCTTTATGTTGCATGGAGTACAATATTAGTTATCACTCCTAAATTTTTCCCTAAAAAGGAACATGAGACTATAAAGCTTTCATGTATCCGCGTATGGGATAAGTCAGATAGTAGCTTGGAATGGATTTTGACAACGAATCTTGAGATAGCAAACCAAGCAGATGCCCTTGAGAAGATAGCCTGGTACGAATCTCGCTGGCTTATAGAAGAGTATCATAAATGTCTAAAAACTGGATGCCGTATCCAAAACAGCCAGCTCAAAAAGGCTGGAGGATTGCTTTCACTGCTGGGGTTTCTAGGGGTTATAGCTACGCGTTTACTTGCTATTAAGTTCTTTATAAGACTTAATTCTTCAGCAAAGGCCAAAGACCACTTCCCTATTGAAGGGATACACTTATTATGTTCACGCTATAAATTATCAGCAGAGACTATGACCTGTAATCAGTTTTGGCGATGCATTGCACGTCTTGGTGGATTCTTAGGACGAAAGTC
Organism: uncultured bacterium; assembly: GCA_963711045.1. Taxonomy (GTDB): domain Bacteria; phylum Babelota; class Babeliae; order Babelales; family Babelaceae; genus PRDV01. The sequence goes on from CAVQCM010000004.1 coordinate 29,760, forward strand.
TGATGGTAACCCTGGTTGGCAGACTAGTTGGTCAGGTTGGGTTTCGTTTCTTGATATGCTGTCTACGCTCAACTTAATAGGGCAAATGGAATCTATCAAGCCTGAAAAGAATGAAGACATCTGGACAGCTATCGCTGATAAGATTATGGGAAAAATGGAGCTAAAAAAATGTGGGTAAAGACAAGGCTTAAAAGCCGGCGATTCTTGCTTCTCAGAGCTGCCCAACGGCAATCTCTCCACAAGCTTTTAGGGCGGAGAGCCCCGCCGCCCTTATGTTTTTCGCTGCATTAACATCTCTGTCTTCTACTAGTTCGCATTCTTCACAATGATACACTCTTTTTTGTAGAGGCATATCTTGCTTATTGCCACAGGTAGAACACAGTTGACTTGAGGCAAACCATCTATCTATTTTGACAAAGTGTTTACCTTTCCAAGCGCATTTATAACGTAAGAATTGAAGGAATGTTCCCCAGCCAGCATCCGCTATAGCTCGTGAGAGCTTCTTGTTTTTAATCATGCCCTTGATATAGAGATCTTCTACACACAAAACACCGTGGTTCTTGGCTAATTTTGTGGATAATTTATGTAAAAAATCATTCCTCAAGTTCTTGATGCGGCTATGTAATTGCTGTATCTGAGCAACACACTTCTTCCAGTTATTACTAAACTTTTTCTTTCGGGATAGAGCCCTATAGAGATAGCGCAGTCTCTTGAGAAGTTGATGAAGATAGGCAGGATTATCAACCTTTTCACCAGTTGAAAGCGCTGCAAATACCTTGATACCTACATCAACACCAAGAGCTTCTTCTTCTCTTATAGGGACCTTCACAATATCAACCTGTTCTTCAAAGACAATTGATATGTGCCATCGCTTACCTCTTTTATATACAATTGCTTGTTTTATCGTACCAGGTATAGCTCTTGAATTACGATATTTTACCCAGCCAATTTTAGGAAGCCACACTCTGTTGTTTTCACATCGTATATGCTGAGGATACCTCATGGTGTCGTTTCTTCCTCTTTTTCTAAAGTGAGGCATCCTTACTTTTCTGTCTGATTTCTTGTTTCGCACATTCAACCTTGAAGTGCATAATGTGGTTAGATTTCACCAGAAGCACTAAAGATGATTTTTAATGGGTTAGTGCAATTTCAATATCAAGTTCAATTATGCAGGAAGAATAGAAGGTTGTCGAGCTATGACAATAAGAAACGTAGAACTCTACCACCGTCTTTGAGAATGTGAATAACTAGACTACTAAAGCTTCTGAATGCCTCCGGCGGGCTTCACCCTACCTCCTTTTTAGTGATTGCTTAAGCTGATAATTTTTGTATCAATGATTGAATGCCAAGGTAATCTGGGATCATTCTACCGGTTTCATTATGGAATGCTTCAGCAGGAGTCATGAAGTTTAATGACTTTCTGGGCCTGGTATTGAGAAGATGCTGAACTGTGCTAACTTCCTGATTTGTTATTGTGGCAAAGTTAGTGTGCTTTGGCAGATATTGCCTAACAAGTCCATTGGTGTTTTCATTAAGTCCTCTTTCCCATGAGTGATATGGACGTGCAAAATAAACGTTTGCTTGTAGTTGTTCCGTGATTATTTGATGCTGAGCGAACTCTTTACCATTATCAGCTGTAATAGTATGAGTATAATCCTGGATAGGCAGAAGGGCAGAGACCATAGCTTGAGTAACATTGTCTGCTGTACCTCTTGGAAGTAATACGAGAAACGTGAATTTGGTTTTTCTATCAACAATGCTTAAGATTGATCCTTTATGCTGAGCTCCAACAATAGTATCAACTTCAAAGTCTCCAACTCGTTCTTTCTCATCAACAATTTTAGGTCTTTCTTCTATACCTCGTCGATTTGGAATAAGCCCTCGCCCAGCCAATTTATTTCCTCGTTTGTTATATTTCTTACCTCTTCTTCGGAGGTGTTTATAGAGAGCTCCTCCCCTAGCTTTATCTTGCCATATATGTTGGTAGATTCTTTCTCCGCTAATGATCGCCTTTTTATATATCCGTTCAAGCCATCCACTTATTTGCTCCGGACTCCATTGCTTCTTTGTTAAAAGATATTCTATAAAGACTTGAAGACTAGGAATAAGTTTTCTTGGTATACTACTAGCTTCATAGCGTCTTTTACAAGCTTTGATGTGTGCTTGCTTAAAACGATAACCTCGTTTCCCCGAATTTCTTGTCATCTCTCTACTTACCGTAGATTGTGACACTCCAATAAATTGAGCTATAGCTGATTGTGATTCCCCCCCTTTTCAAAAGTGTATAAATCTGGCATCGTTGTTCATAAGTCAGATGTTGGTAGCCTTTGGGCTTCATGATGATCCTTTCATTAGTTCCAAACCTAATTAAAGATCATCTTACCGCATCTGACTTTTTTAACTACCTGCAGTTATGCACTTCGGAATTGAATCCGCGTTTTTAAAAAAAGAGGTTACAGCGAGAAACATATCCTTCAGTGCTTGCTGTAAGCATTGGGCTGGAGCATCTGCTAAAAACTTCGTTTCTTCAGCTATTTTAAGCAAGGGCAGAAGATTTGCTATCTCTTTATACGTAGGAATAGCTTTCTTTCCATTAAAAGCTATCTTTACTATTGATAATCCGTAATTGTAAACAAAACGAGAGCATCCTGAAAACTGAGCTAATAGCTTCTGTTGCTTATTGGTAGGATTCAGGCAATACTTGTAGCTTTTTGTTAATCTTTCTCTCATAGTGCAGAAATAGTAACAAATATTTTGTAAGATGTAAAATTTTTTAATTAAAAATCTTATGAGCAAACAGAAGCTTGCAATAGTATTCTCTATACCATGACTTCTTTGTGCTTACAGCTTCTCATTTCGCGTGTCTTACGACAACGCTCTATTCAAACAAAGGATAACCGTTCATCTACGGCTTAAAAGCCGATAGTTTTCCGGTTATGAAATAAAAAGACTTGCACAACAGGTAACAATTGAACGCTATCTCGATTTTCCTCACTTACCATGTTAGAACCGAAACAATCCTGAAAATCAACATAGCTTAGATAGTACATTCTAAAGGATCAATGAGAAGCTGAGTCTTTGGCAGGCACACTCTGTGTTCTATTTTCGTCTGATAACAGCAAAATGACATTTGTCGATTTCTTGTTATGAAATGGTGCGCGACAACCATAAATAGATTATCTTATCCAAACTCGAGACAAAACACTCTATCTGTGTGAAATCAAATTTTCATCAAACCCAGTCGGGAAAGAGATCATTGAGGAGGTGCAGCAAAAAGTTGATCGGCTTTACTTCCAAGGGATTTTCTATTAAGCCTGTACTCATCCACGTAAACGACATTTAAAGCAGCTCTTTGAGTCAATATTTTTCAAAAATCATAGATTTTGGTGACATATTCGAAGAATAGTTCCCTTCCTATTATTTGCAGGAAAACTATAGAGTAGCAATCAAAAAGTTCCTGAAAGTAAGAGGCCTAACACTTTAGCATTGTAGGCAGAATTTCAAAATACTACTTATCTTTATGACCCAATAGGCTGCCTTCATTCGAGAGTTTTCATTGATCTTTTCTGCCAATAGTGCTAAGGTGAAAGCATGGTTAATAGACAGGAGAGGCCCATGCCACTAAAAATTCCCTTAGGAATCAGCGACTTTAAAACAATTATTGATGATGGCTTTTATTACGTTGATAAAACTCTTTTCATAGAAGAGCTAAAACGCTCTAATGGTCAAGTCCTCCTCATTCCACGGCCTCGAAGATTTGGTAAGACACTGAATCTCTCTATGCTGCAGTATTTTTTTGAGAAAACAGAGAGTAATACGTCATACCTATTTGAAGGAACAGCCATTTGGAAAAAGCCGGCTATCCGTAAACTTCAGGGCACTATTCCGGTAATTTTTCTCACCTTTAAAGAATGTAAAGATGCCAGCAAAGCGACTATGATGAATGATTTAAAGGAAGTATTGGTTCAAGAATACCGAAGACATTTTAACCAGCTGAAAGATTCCTTGACCGCTGATGAGCTCAAAGACTATAACGCAATTCAACAAAGATCTGCCAATAGTACCCTTTACAAAAATAGCCTGTTGTTCCTTACTAAATTATTAAAACGAACACACAAAAAAAATGTTCTCGTGTTAATTGACGAATATGATGCACCAATTCATGCTGCCTATAGTAACGGATTTTATGATGAGGTCATTCATTTTATGAGAGCTCTGCTTTCAGGAGCCTTCAAAGACAACAAAAATCTCTACAGGGGAATCTTAACAGGAGTCTTGAGAACCGCGAAGGAAGGTATCTTTTCTGGTCTAAATAACCTCAAAGTACGCACACTTCTTGACGAAAAGTTTTCAGAAACGTTTGGCTTTACGATTTCAGAAGTTAACCAGCTCCTTCACGACACACAACTTACTAAAAAAGCAGCTGAAATCAAAAACTGGTATAACAGCTATAGGTGCGGAAGCACTATCCTCTATAATCCATGGTCTTTGTTAGAATGCATCGATAACGATGGCATCGTTGATGCCTACTGGGCAAATACAAGTGATAACGAACTAATTAAGATGATTATTGCACAAGCAGATGAAACGGTTAAGTCTGAATTAGAAGCTCTCCTAACAGGAGCAGCTCTTACCAAAGAGATTGCTACTGATATTATCTTACCAGGCATAGAAAATAATGATCAAGCCATCTGGAGTCTTCTTCTGTTTACCGGGTATCTAACCTTTAACAAATGCAAAAAAATTGGCGATGCCTACCTATACCAACTTATAGTTCCCAACAAAGAAATCAGCAAACTGTACCGAAAGCTTATAACAACGATTATGGGCACCTCATTAAGCAAAACAAAGCTGAATCATCTTCGACAGGCAATTGAACAGGCGAACGAAGAAGTATTTAGCTCAATTCTTCAAGAATTCGTAGAAAAAACAATGAGCTACTTTGATATACCAGATTCTGAGCCTGAAAGAAGCTATCACTTGTTCGTATTAGGCCTCTTAGTGTTTTTATCTGACAGCTATACCATAAAATCTAACAAAGAAAGTGGCTTGGGAAGATACGATATCATACTTATTCCGCATGACAAGAATTCATTTGGTTTGATAATTGAATTTAAGAAGGTTGCTTCCGGTGAAACCTTTAAGCAAGCAGCTCAAAAAGCGTTGGATCAAATTAAGCAGAAAAATTATGCGCAAGAGCTTACAGAGCTTGGCATCACAAAAAGAGCTTCTTTTGGTATTGCATGTAAAGGGAAAAAGGTAGTTGTTGCCTCAGCGTAATCAGTTTGCAATCACTTACCTACCCGTCATTTGTTGATAAATCCTCTGAAGACGGTCTAGCAGCTCTTGCACTGGAGGTGACCAGCAAAGCCATTTAAAAAAGATTAGGCTCTCCCCGGGTTTCAGAAAATGGGCTCACAATAAACAGATGTGCTGTTCTCGCAAAACGAGGATCGAAGCATCTTGCGATGTTCTAATGAGATCTCATGCCCGGAAAAATGTTAGCTGCAAAACAGGTAGCACGATATATGTTCTTATTCTAAGTGACACCTGGGGACCTATTTGAAAGAGTACCTTAAGCTTACCAAAAAAAATGGTATAAACGACAAAGCATTGGGCTTAAATAATTCGCAATAATCTGAAGAGATAGATCATTTTATGTTCTGAATTTTTCCAGAATACATAAGAAACATAAAAACATTGAAAGAGGCTATGAAGTTCATCAAGCCTCCCATCCAAAGAATGCTACCAGATCGATTGGAATAGTTTATGCATGCTATATCTACAAAACATCCTCCCAAAAACCTAATAAAATGGTCCTATTCCATAGATGTACCCCATGGAACAGGACCATTCTTTAATCTTCCATATACTCTATAGTGCCTATAAAGTCATTGAAAAATTATTCTTGTGGAAGCTGTGGAAGTCTAATATTCCACCACACATTGGTTCCATCATAGCCATTTTGAATCGCGTCTAATCCAATGATGTCATAGGCCACTGGATTGAGATACGACACATTTTGCAACCAAGCACTCGTTGTCCCATCTTCAGTAGTATCAACATATCCTGCTACTGAACAATTACTCACCCTGTTATTTTGAACAAGTCCATTATTTGTTACCGGCAAATCAGTTTCCATATGGTTCGTAAACAAAATACCATTTGTTGTTGCAACAATAGTATTATTCGTAACCACTGGATTTGTTACCGAATCCAAATAAATACCAGCGACATTACTCATATCACCAGTCATATCAGTTCTCATAACATCTGTTATAGTATTGCCATCCACAACAAAATCTTTCACAAGGAAAGGCAGAACGCCTGGTTGCTGTCTAATTGCATCTCTGCTAATAATACCTGCAACAAAATTGTCAGTTGATGTACTAATCATTTTTGAAATAACGTTATTTTCAAGAACCACGTTTGTCAATTCAGGATAAACGTCACTTTCAAATTGAGGTGTAGTAACAGTATCGATGAATAGAATTCCAGCTACAGCTCTGTCTCCCTGAATATCTGTTATAGTATTTCCGGCAAATCGAGAACAGTCCATATTTTCAACATCTAGATTGGCTGCATCAGGAGAATGGCCTACAATGTAAATCCCTGCCGTTATTCCTGGCATAGGGGTAGGTATTTCTTCTCCGTAATTATTTCTATAATCTGAAAATTGGCAATTTTCAACAATCAAATTATCAATATCAAGATAAAGTATTCCCGTTAAAAAATCATTAGGACCATCAGTTTGTAAGTCATTAAATTGGCAATTTACAAATTTATTGTTACTACTTCCAGGACTTGGGATGAAATCAGAACAATGATATCCATTATTGTTTTGGCAATTGGTACTTTTTAAATCATTGAATTGACAATTTTCATATAGCATGTTTTTTTGTTGGACTGCCAAACAAGCACAACAGAAATTTCCGCCGGCGTTAGGAGTAAACAATGCTGTTGTACTATTAAATTGACAACCCTGAAAAACGCCATTTCTATTCATTGCCAGTTGAAGAGCTGCTACAACAACAACATTCACTTGAGAAACGCCATTGTTAGTATAATTACACTCAGAATCTAATACGGTAAAGTTGCGGCAATATCTCATCGTTAAGCCAAAAATTGGAACCACAGCTTGTTCTGAATAAGTATTGTTAATTTGAGTGTTTTGGATACTAAGATTATCAACATTTTCACATAGAACCCCAGATATACCGTTATGATTAATACGACAATTTTCAATCTGAACGTTTGAATACACAAAAGTATCCGGATATTGGGCATCTCTATTCGGCAGATAAGAATCCAAACAGAGTCCAGTTGCTGCCAGCGCTCCATTTATTATTCCATTTGGGCAATTATCTATAATAGTGAGATTCTCAAACAAGAGGTTTGTGAGAGTCTTTTGGTTTTCTGGATCATTGAGCCCGACCCCACCACCAGAAACGTAGGGATTCGTAATAGGAGAAGCAACGGTGAATGTGTTTTCCATCACTGAAACAACAGACAAAGAGTATCCATTATAGACTCCATTATCCCTCGCAGGAGAATTAACGACACCAGTAACATTTACTATGTCTCCAGGCTGAAGAGTTGGCGCTCCTGCTGCTGGCACATACGTATATGTTACCAAGGTTCCATTACCTTCTACGTTTGTAATATCCCCCACAAAAATATCTGCTAGATCGATGAATGAAGCTATCCCTGCTCCTTCAAACTGTCGAACTGTTCCATTAACAATGCTGATATTCTCATACCCTGGTTCTAACCAAAAGCCGATAATCCCAGGAGATGAATCTCCTTGTGCGAGTGCATAGTTCTTCATATCAATATACACATCATCTGATGCTATCGTGATGGCTCTAGTTTGTGAGACAGCACTAAGCGTATCTTGCAACTTTACCGCATTGGAGCTTATACCTGGCGAATAGTCAATATTAGAACAAAACTCATATACTCCAGGTCCTTCTATCACCAGACCTTCATTAACCATCCGCTGAGTAATAAGCGTAGGTTTGCAACATCTTTTTGATTTTTTGCTAGGTCTGTGATTACCCCGGCTATCATCATTTTTTGCAACTACTGGAGTTGCCACAATACTTGCCAATACACTACACAATGCAATGGCTACATTTACTTGCTTACTTGTTTTCATTAGAAAACTCCCTTGTTTATTATTTCAGCTACCACTATGGTAACGGTTCTTCCATAGGTACAAAACTATCTTTAGTCTAGCACAGTAAGCTGAGATCCTAATGGTGCACAATCTTGCCTATTTGCTAACGTTTGATCTCTCCGTACAATATGTCTAGATTAATTCTACGATATTCATAAACAATACTCCGGACACTTTTAGGCACCTCTAATAATTTATAGTGCCAAAGTGAAGCAGCTCTTCGTAAATCGGACTCGATTTAATTAAATTTAGGTCAAAACCTAACTTTGAAAAAATCATCTCAATCATGGTTTCGTTATGGTACTTTGCCTTATAGCTAGCCATTGAGAATGGTCTTCTTTGCTCGGCATTTTGCTGTTCAAGCTGCTCTTGTACCTTTGCTAAGTTGAGTGCCGCTAAGCTTATGTTAAAATGAAAGTGAAGAGACTCTTTATTGCGAGATTGGCAGTCGCTTAAGCCAGTATACTGCTTCGCATCCCTAAATATAAACTCGATTTGAAAGCGAGATTTATAGTAGCAAAATATCTTGAAGGGGCTCAACTCAAGATCTGTCGTAAAAAGTAGGGCTGTTCCAACTTTTCCATTATGAAGATACCGTACGGCAACTACTTTAATGATTCTTTCGAGAGATTGGTGATAGAAAGTTCCTGAATATAGAGTAGGAATATCTTCAATATCTTTTTCGCGCTCAAATCCTTCAAGCTCGCTGATGTTGGCTTTACCAGCAAACTTTCTTCGACGTCCTCGAGCTTTTTGTTTGCCCGTAAAGAGAATCATGAGATTGGCATCACAGCGTAGCTTGCCGATAAAAAAGAAGCCCATATTCACAATACCATCTACCATCTTCTTCTTTGAAAAATATCCATCAAAAGCAAAGTAATTAGTATGCTTTTGTAAGATGCTGCGCACCTTTCCGATACACTCTAAATAGAAGTTAATACGAGAATCGGAGTCATCTCTTTTGATCGCATCAAGATGAGGAGTTTGGTCAGCAATTACGCTATAGCCCACCTTAGCGGCAACGTCAATTAAAGCGCAAAGGCCTATCTCTAAACCTCTTTCAGCTTTAGAGGCACATGAGTTCCAGAAGAAGTCTCTACCATATGTCTTCTTTCCAGCTTTTGGTTGGAATGACTGATCAAATACTGCTACAACCTCTTTTTCAGTCGGGAGAACCATATCTATTGCGCAAGAGTTAAACTGGCAAAAATCGAAGAAGCGCTTGAACCATCTTCTGAAGGTTTTATCGGACAAACCACTATACCGACTCAGGCTGGTAAAGTTGATACGGCCATTCATAGCTAGTATTGTTGTCAAGAGAGTTGAAATAAAATTGAACTGCCATTTGCTTTCAGTATCCATTTTGGATAATATTATATCTACGAGCTTCATGTTACCTCTTCATCCTCACTTCTGCTTTTTTAGTACAAAACCAGAAATAAGTATGCCGAGGTTTTTATGAAGCTCAAATTTTTTTCAAGCTAATCTGTCAGATAACTGTCCGGAGTATTGCATAAAGAAAAAAGCAAGAGTTTAGAATTATTTCTTCGAATATAATTCTAACTATATATTAAAATGGTATATCGAACTTCAGGACGCAACGACAAAGCATTGGGGCTTAAAGAAAAGAGATAGGTCATTATATGCTCTGAATTTTTCCAGAATACATGAGAAGCATAAAAAATATTAGGCTATGAATTTCATCAAGCCTCCCAAAGAATGCTAGTTTATCGATTGGAATAGTTAAGCATGCTGCATCTACAAAATATCCTCCCAGAAAACCTAATAAAATGGTCCTATTCCATAGATGTACCCATGGAACAGGACCATTCTTTAACTTTCCATATACTCTATAGTGACCTATAGAGTCATTGAAAAATTATTCTTGTGGAAGTTGTGGAAGTCTAATATTCCACCACACATTGGTTCCATCATAGCCATTTTGAATCGCGTCTAATCCAATGATGTCATAGGCCATTGGATTGAGATACGACACATTTTGCAACCAAGCACTCGTTGTCCCATCTTCAGTAGTATCAACATATCCTGCTACTGAACAATTGCTCACCCTGTTATTTTGAACAAGTCCATTATTGGTTACCTTCAAACCAGTCTCCTCATGGTTCGTAAACAAAATACCATTCGTAGTTGCAATAATAGTATTATTCGTAACCACTGGATTTGTTACCGAATCCAAATAAATACCAGCGACATTACTCGTTTCACCTTCAACGGTTCTCATAACATCTGTAATTGTATTGCCATCCACCACAAAGTTTTTCACAAGGAAAGGCTTGGCCCCTGGTGTGCCTTCAAATGAATCGAAACTCATAATACCTGCAACTTTGTGGAATGTTGATGTACCAATCATTTTTGAAATAACGTTATTTTCAAGAACCACGTTTGTCAATTCAGGATTAACGTCACTTACAAATTCTGGACCAGTTACATCAATGAACATAATTCCCGCAACTTGCCCATCTCCATGAAAATCTGTAATAGTCGTATTCTTAACTCTACAACATTCCATATTTTCAACATCTAGGTTGGCTGCATCAGCAGAATGTCCTTGATAATAGATGCCAAAAGTGTTCCCCTTAGGATATTGAGCCGGAGCAACACTTCCATAATTATTTCTATAGTTTGCGAATTGACAATCTTCAACAATCAAATTATCAATATCATTATAGCATATTCCTGCCATAAATTCACTAGGGCCATCATTTTGATAGCCGTTAAATTGGCAATTTACAAATTTATTACTACCATTTCCAGGTGCTGGAAAAGTATCAGAACAATGGTATCCATTATTAACTTGCCAATTGACAGTCTTTGTATCATTGAATTGACAATTTTCATATAGCATGTTTTTTTGTTGGCTTGACAAAAGACCACCACAGAAAAAACGGCCTAAAAAATTTGGGTTCGGAGTAAACAAGGCTGTTGAACTATTAAATTGACAACCCTGAAAAACGCCATTTCTGTTGCCAGCTTGTAGAGTAGCTACCACAATAAGACCACTCACTTGAGAAGCGCCATTGTTAGTATAATTACACTCAGAATCTACCATTTTAAGGTTGCGGCAGTATCTCATGTATAAGCCAGAAACTATTACAAACCCAGCCTGTTCTGAATAAGTATTGTTCATTTGAGTGTTTTGGATAGTAAGATTATCAACATTTCGACAATGAAGCCCAACTATACCGTTATGATTGATACGACAATTTTCAATCTGAACGTTTGAATACACAAAAGTATCCAGATACCGGGAATTATTATTCGGCAGATAACAATCCAAGTTGAGTCCAGTTGCAGTCATTGCTCCATTTGAAATTCCATTTGGACAATTATCTATAATAGTAAGATTCTCAAACAATAGATTTTTAAGAGTCTTTTGGTTTTCTGGATCATTGACAGTAACTTCCCCACCAGAAACGTATGTGCCCGTAGATAGATCGGCAACAGTAAATGATGTTGGGGTTGGGGTAGATGCAACAAGAAGAGAAAATCCATTATACTGAGAAGGGCTTACACCAGCAACATTGACATAATCTCCAGGCTGAAGAGTTGGCGCTCCTGCTGGTGGCTCATACGTATAGGTTACCAAGCTTCCATCACCTTCTACGTTGGTGATTTCCCCCACAAAAATATCCGCAAGATCGATGAATGAAGCTATCCCTGCACCTTCAAACTGTCGAACTGTTCCATTAACAATGCTGATATTCTCATACCCTGGTTCTAACCAAAAGCCTATAATCCCAGGAGATGAATCTCCTTGCGCAAGTGTATAGTTCTTCATATCAATATAGACATCATTTGATGCAATAGTGATGGCTCTATTTTGTGAAACATCACGAGAGCTTGATACTTGGTTGCTCATCTGTGACATAATAAGTGAACTAATACCATTGAAATTCGAACCATGCTCTGCCACATATTGATCAATTTCTGCAAAATACTGTTCGGTTTTGAGCCTATCTTGCAACTTCATCGCATCGGAGCTTATGCCTGGCGAATACTCGATATTACTACAAAACACATATACACCTGGGTCTTTTATCACCAGACCTTCATTAACCATCCGCTGAGTAATGAGCGTAGGTTTGCAACATCTTTTTGATTTTTTGCTAGGTCTGTGATTACTTCTGCTATCATCATTTTTTGCAACTACTGGAGTTGCCACAATACTTGCCAATACACTACATAATGCAATGGCTACATTTACTTGCTTACTTGTTTTCATTAGAAAACTCCCTTGTTTATTATTTCAGCTACCACTATGGTAACCGTTCTTCCATAGGTACAAAACTATCTTTAGTCTAGCAGCGTAAGCTTAGATCCTAATGGTGCACAATCTTGCCTATTTGCTAACGTTTGATCTCTCCGTACAATATGTCTAGATTAATTCTACGATATTCATAACGACAAATGCAAGAGTTTGGCATGTTTACTTTGAATATAATTCTAACTATATTTTAAAATGGTATATCGAAGTTCAGGACGTAACGACAAAGCGTCGGGCTTAAAGAAAAGAGATAGGTCATTTTATGCTCTGAATTTTTCCAGAATACATGAGAAGCATAAAAAATATTAGGCTATGAATTTCATCAAGCCTCCCAAAGAATGCTAGTTTATCGATTGGAATAGTTAAGCATGCTGCATCTACAAAATATCCTCCCAGAAAACCTAATAATAAAGTGCACCCCTTTGTCAACACCAATTTATAGTTAAAGTTAAAGGCCAATTTTATCCCACCGTTTTGTCGTTATAAATCCATACTTTTCACTTTTTGGCTATTCTCTTCCCCTAAAAAAGGAGAGGATAATAAGCCCCCGCCGGAGGCGATTTAGGCTAAAATTCCTTTCTCTCTCGTTGGTTTGCCCATTCCAAGTACAAGGTTTATTGATTGCTCCATGCCTGAGTATACTTCTAGTGGTGTTTTATACCCAAGACTCTGGTGTAATCGTTTATTATTATAATCACGAATATACATGTCAATTGAGCTTTTAAGCTCGAGCACTGAATCATATACATGAATCAGTATGTTCTCATATTTTATCGTTCTCCAAAAGCGCTCTATTACCACATTATCTGCCCATCGGCCCTTGCCGTCCATACTGACTTTAATATCATTACCTTCAACCGTAGAGATCCAGGCTTCACTGGTAAACTGTGAACCTTGATCTGTATTTAAGATCTCTGGCTTGTCGTTGATTAAGGCTTCTTCCAGCATACTTAAACAGAAGTCTGTATCAAGCGTATTGGATAGTCGCCATGCTACTATATACCTACTATAGAGATCAATTATAGCAGTCAAATACATCCACCCATTCTTAGTTTTGATGTATGTTATATCAGTTGCCCAAACCTGGTTTGGCCTACTGATAATCAAGCCCTTTAACAAGTATGGGTAAACCTTATGGTTTTTATTACGCATACGTGTATTTGGCCGTGGGTATATAGCCTGTATCTTGGATTCCTGCATGATCCGTAGCACACGCTTACGATTTATATCATAATTCATACGCCTCAGTTCCGCAGTAATCCTACGATAGCCATAATAGGGCATCTTTTGCCATATCTCGGCTATCAGGTTGGCATACGTAGTATCATCAGCCTTAATCCGCTTCTTATAGTAAACACCTGATCTGGCTACATTAAGTAGCTCGCATTGTTCTCTGACACTTAAATCAGAATGCAATGAATCGATGCACTTTAATCGAGCTTCCCGGGGAATTTCAATAAGTTTTTTTTTAAAAAATCTATATGTATTGCCTGCTGGCCAACTTTTCGCTCAAGCGCCGCTACCAATGCACTGTCCTGCTCTGGTTTAGCCTTCTTTGTGAATACTGCGGATGCCTTTGCCAGTAGCTCAGCTTTCCACTCTTTTATCTGGGTTGGACCAATCGAGTACTTTGCGGAGAGCTCGGCAATCGTCAAATTACTCTGGATCGCTTCTAGAGCAATCTTTGCTTTGTATTCAGCATTAAATCTTCGTCTTTTCATCTTTGACCCCTATAATATCATTTTGGGGGAAAAATTAGCCTTTATCAAGGGCTAAAAAATGGTCCTAATTCTGGGGTCCATTATATAAAATGGTCCTATTCCATAGATGTACCCATGGAACAGGACCATTCTTTAACTTTCCATATACTCTATAGTGACCTATAGAGTCATTGAAAAATTATTCTTGTGGAAGTTGTGGAAGTCTAATATTCCACCACACATTGGTTCCATCATAGCCATTTTGAATCGCGTCTAATCCAATGATGTCATAGGCCACTGGATTGAGATACGACACATTTTGCAACCAAGCACTCGTTGTCCCATTTTCAGTAGTATCAACATATCCTGCTACTGAACAATTGCTCACTCTGTTATTTTGAACAAGTCCATTATTGGTTACCTTCAAACCAGTCTCCTCATGGTTCGTAAACAAAATACCATTCGTAGTTGCAATAATAGTATTATTCGTAACCACTGGATTTGTTACCGAATCCAAATAAATTCCAGCAACATTACTCGTTTCACCTTCAACGGTTCTCTTAACATCTGTTATGGTATTGCCATCCACAACAAAGTTTTTCACTAGAAACGGCTTGGCCTCTGGTCTGCCTTCAAGTGAACCGAAACTTATAATACCTGCAACTCTGTGGAATGTTGATGTACTGACCATTTCTGAAATAACGTTATTTTCAAGAACCACGTTTGTCAATTCACCTTGAACAGGCAGGAAACTTACATCAATGAACATAATTCCCGCTACTGGCCCATCTCCTTGAAAATCTGTAATAGTCGTATTCTTAACTCTACAGCATTCCATATTGTAAACGTCTAGGTTGGCTGCATCAGCGGAAGATCCCTGATAATAGATTCCAAAAGTGTTCCCCTTGGGATATTGAGCCGGCGACACACTTCCATAATTATTTCTATACTTTGCGAATTGACAATCTTCAACAATCAAATTATCAATATCATTATAGCATATCCCTGCCATAAATTCACTAGGGCCATCATTTTGCAAGCCATTAAATTGGCAATTCACAAACTTGTTGCTACCATTCCCAGGTGATGGAAAAGTATCAGAACAATGGTATCCATTATTAACTTGCCAATTGACCGTCTTTGTATCATTGAATTGACAATTTTCATATAGCATGTTTTTTTGTTGGATTGAAAAAAAACCACCGCAGAAAAAACCGCCAAAAGGAGAAGGTGGGTTAGGAGTACCCACGGCTGTTGTACAATTAAATTGACAACCCTGAAAAACGCCATTTCTATTAGTTGATTGTAGAGTACCTGCTACAGTAACAACATTCACTTGAGAAACGCCATTGTTAGTATAATTGCACTCAGAATCTACCATTTTAAGGTTGCGGCAGGATCTCATATCTAAGCCATAAATAAAAATTCCACCTTGTTCTGAATAAGTATTGTTAATTTGAGTGTTTTGGATATGAATATTATCAGCATTTTTAGATACAACTCCCTTTATACCGTTATGATTGATACGACAATTTTCAATCTGAACGTTTGAATACACAAAAGTATCCAGATACCGGGAATTATTATTCGGCAGATAACAATCCAAACTGAGTCCAGTTGCTGCCAGCGCTCCGTTTGAAATGCCATTTGGACAATTATCTATAACAGTGAGATTCTCAAACAATAGATTTTTGAGAGTCTTTTGGTTTTCTGGATCATTGACAGTAACTTCCCCACCAGAAACGTATGTGCCTGTGGATAGATCAGCAACAGTGAATGAAGTTGGTGTCGTAGATTCAACAAGAAGAGAAAATCCATTATACTGAGAAGGATCAACACCAGAAACATTGACATAATCTCCAGGCTGAAGAGTTGGCGCTCCTGCTGCTGGCTGATACGTATATGTTACCAAGGTTCCATCACCTTCTACGTTTGTGATATCCCCCACAAACATATCTGCAAGATCGATGAATGAAGCTATCCCTGCTCCTTCAAACTGTCGAACTGTTCCATTAACAATGCTGATATTCTCATACCCTGGCTCTAACCAAAAGCCTATAATCCCAGGAGATGAATCTCCTTGAGCAAGTGTATAGTTCTTCATATCAATATACACATCATCTGATGCTATCGTGATTGCTCTAGTTTGTGAGATAGCACTAGGTCTCGTTACTTGGTTGTCCATCTGTGACATAATAAATGAACTAATACCATTGAAATACGAACCATGCTCTGCTACATATTGATCAATTTCTGCAAAATACTGTTCGGTTTTGAGCTTATCTTGCAACTTCATCGCATCGGAGCTTATGCCTGGCGAATACTCGATATTACTACAAAACACATATACACCTGGTTCTTTTATCACCAGACCTTCATTAACCATCCGCTGAGTAATGAGCGTAGGTTTGCAACATCTTTTTGATTTTTTGCTAGGTCTGTGATTACCCAAACTATCAACATTCTTTGCAACTACTGGAGTTGCCACAATACTTGCCAATACACTACATAATGCAATGGCTACATTTACTTGCTTACTTGTTTTCATTAGAAAACTCCCTTGTTTATTATTTCAGCTACCACTATGGTAACCGTTCTTCCATAGGTACAAAACTATCTTTAGTCTAGCAGCGTAAGCTTAGATCCTAATGGTGCACAATCTTGCCTATTTGCTAACGTTTGATCTCTCCGTACAATATGTCTAGATTAATTCTACGATATTCATAACGACAAATGCAAGAGTTTGGCATGTTTACTTTGAATATAATTCTAACTATATTTTAAAATGGTATATCGAACTTCAGGACGCAACGACAAAGCATTGGGGCTTAAAGAAAAGAGATAGGTCATTATATGCTCTGAATTTTTCCAGAATACATGAGAAGCATAAAAAATATTAGGCTATGAATTTCATCAAGCCTCCCAAAGAATGCTAGTTTATCGATTGGAATAGTTAAGCATGCTGCATCTACAAAATATCCTCCCAGAAAACCTAATAAAATGGTCCTATTCCATAGATGTACCCATGGAACAGGACCATTCTTTAACTTTCCATATACTCTATAGTGACCTATAGAGTCATTGAAAAATTATTCTTGTGGAAGTCTAATATTCCACCACACATTGGTTCCATCATAGCCATTTTGAATCGCGTCTAATCCAATGATGTCATAGGCCACTGGATTGAGATACGACACATTTTGCAACCAAGCACTCGTTGTCCCATCTTCAGTAGTATCAACATATCCTGCTACTGAACAATTGCTCACCCTGTTATTTTGAACAAGTCCATTATTGGTTACCTTCAAACCAGTCTCCTCATGGTTCGTAAACAAAATACCATTCGTAGTTGCAATAATAGTATTATTCGTAACCACTGGATTTGTTACCGAATCCAAATAAATACCAGCTACATTACTCAGATCGCCAGTCGTCGTATCAGTTCTCATCACATCTGTTATGGTATTACCATCCACCACAAAGTTTTTCACAAGGAAAGGCTTGGCCCCTGGTGTGCCTTCAAATGCATCGAAACTCATAATACCTGCAACTTTGTGGAATGTTGATGTACCAATCATTTTTGAAATAACGTTATTTTCAAGAACGACGTTTGTCAATTCAGGATTAACGTCACTTAGAAATTCTGGACCAGTTATATCAATGAACATAATTCCCGCTACTTGCCCATCTCCTTGAAAATCTGTAATAGTTGTATTCTTAACTCTACAACATTCCATATTTTCAGCGTCTATGTTAGCTGCATCGGCAGAATGGCCTTGATAATAGATGCCAAAAGTGTTCCCCCTAGGATATTCAGCCGGCGCCACACTTCCATAATTATTTCTATAGTTTGCGAATTGACAATCTTCAACAATCAAATTATCAATATCATTATAGCATATTCCTGCCATAAATTCACTAGGGCCATCATTTTGATAGCCATTAAATTGGCAATTTACAAACTTATTACTACCATTTCCAGGTGCTGGAAAAAAATCAGAACAATGGTATCCATTATTAACTTGCCAATTGACAGTCTTTGTATCATTGAATTGACAATTTTCATATAGCATGTTTTTTTGTTGGGTTGACAAAAGACCACCACAGAAAAACCGCCCCCCAAAAGTTGGGGGAGTACCCACGGCTGTTGAACTATTAAATTGACAACCCCGAAAAACGCCATTTCTATTGACATCCTGTAGAGTAGCTACTACAATAGCAACATTCACTTGAGAAACGCCATTGTTAGTATAATTGATCTCAGAATCTACCATGGTAAAGTTGCGGCAGGATCTCATGTATAAGCCAGAAACTATTTCAACCCCAGCCTGTTCTGAATAAGTATTGTTCATTTGACTGTTTTGGATAGTAAGATTATCAACATTTCCACAATGAAGCCCAACTATACCGTTATGATTGATACGACAATTTTCAATCTGAACGTTTGAATACACAAAAGTATCCAGATACCGGGAATTATTATACGGCAGATAACAATCCAAATTGAGTCCAGTTGCCGTCAGGGCTCCATTTGAAATGCCATTTGGACAATTATCTATAATAGTGAGATTCTCAAACAATAGATTTTTAAGAGTCTTTTGGTTTTCTGGATCATTGACAGTAACTTCCCCACCAGAAACGTATGTGCCCGTAGATAGATCAGCAACAGTAAATGATGTTGGGGTTGGGGTAGATGCAACAAGAAGAGAAGATCCATTATACTGAGAAGGATCAACACCAGAAACATTGACATAATCTCCAGGCTGAAGAGTTGGCGCTCCTGCTGGTGGCTCATACGTATATGTTACCAAGGTTCCATCACCTTCTACGTTGGTGATTTCCCCCACAAAAATATCCGCAAGATCGATGAATGAAGCTATCCCTGCACCTTCAAACTGTCGAACTGTTCCATTAACAATGCTGATATTCTCATACCCTGGTTCTAACCAAAAGCCGATAATCCCGGGAGATGAATCTCCTTGCGCGAGTGTATAGTTCTTCATATCAATATACACATCATCTGATGCTATCGTGATTGCTCTAGTTTGTGAGATAGCACTAGGTCTCGTTACTTGGTTGTCCATCTGTGACATAATAAATGAACTAATACCATTGAAATACGAACCATGCTCTGCTACATATTGATCAATTTCTGCAAAATACTGTTCGGTTTTGAGCTTATCTTGCAACTTCATCGCATCGGAGCTTATGCCTGGCGAATACTCGATATTACTACAAAACACATATACACCTGGTTCTTTTATCACCAGACCTTCATTAACCATCCGCTGAGTAATGAGCGTAGGTTTGCAACATCTTTTTGATTTTTTGCTAGGTCTGTGATTACCCAAACTATCAACATTCTTTGCAACTACTGGAGTTGCCACAATACTTGCCAATACACTACACAATGCAATGGCTACATTTACTTGCTTACTTGTTTTCATTAGAAAACTCCCTTGTTTATTATTTCAGCTACCACTATGGTAACCGTTCTTCCATAGGTACAAAACTATCTTTAGTCTAGCAGCGTAAGCTTAGATCCTAAGGTCCACAATCTTGCCTATTTGCTAACGTTTGATCTCTCCGTACAATATGTCTAGATTAATTCTACGATATCCATAACGACAAATGCAAGAGTTTGGCATGTTTACTTTGAATATAATTCTAACTATATTTTAAAATGATATATCGAAGCTCAGACGTAACGACAAAGCATTGGGCTTAAAGAAAAGAGATAGGTCATTATATGCTCTGAATTTTTCCAGAATACATGAGAAGCACAAAAAATATTAGGCTATGAATTTCATCAAGCCTCCCAAAGAATGCTAGTTTATCGATTGGAATAGTTAAGCATGCTGCATCTACAAAATATCCTCCCAGAAAACCTAATAAAATGGTCCTATTCCATAGATGTACCCATGGAACAGGACCATTCTTTAACTTTCCATATACTCTATAGTGACCTATAGAGTCATTGAAAAATTATTCTTGTGGAAGTTGTGGAAGTCTAATATTCCACCACACATTGGTTCCATCATAGCCATTTTGAATCGCGTCTAATCCAATGATGTCATAGGCCACTGGATTGAGATACGACACATTTTGCAACCAAGCACTCGTTGTCCCATCTTCAGTAGTATCAACATATCCTGCTACTGAACAATTACTAACCCTGTTATTTTGAACAAGTCCATTATTGGTTACCTTCAAACCAGTCTCCTCATGGTTCGTAAACAAAATACCATTCGTAGTTGCAATAATAGTATTATTCGTAACCACTGGATTTGTTACCGAATCCAAATAAATTCCAGCAACATTCCTCGTTTCACCTTCAACAGTTCTGCCCACTTCACTTATTGTGCACTTATCCACAACGAAGTTTTTCACAAAGAAAGGTAAGACCCCGTCTTGACGAACGATTGCATCTCTGCTGAGAATCCCTGCAACTATAGCATCTGTAGATGTGCTGAGCATTCTTGAAATAACGTTATTCTCAAGAACAATATTTGTCAGCTCAGGGTTCACAGCGCTTTGAAATTGCGGAGATGTTGTTTCAAGGAATAGAATTCCCGCTACTTGTCGATCTCCTTGAAAATCAGTTATTGTATTTCCAGTAAATCTAGAGCATTCCATATTTTCAGCGTCTAAGCCAGCCGCATCAGCAGAATGTCCTTGAAAATAAATACCAGAGGTTATCCCAGGAAACGAAAAATCCGGATTTTCATAATCTCCAAAATTACTTCTATATTTTGAGAATTGACAATCTTCTACAATGAGATTATCAATATCAAGATAAAACAATCCACTCATAAATTCATTAGGTCCTTCGTTCTGTAACCCATTAAATTGGCAATTGCGAAACTTATTGCCTGTTTGGCCAGATGATGGAGGCCCATCTGAACAATGGAAACCATTATTGATAAGACAATTTACCGA
Source organism: uncultured bacterium (assembly GCA_963711045.1). GTDB lineage: Bacteria > Babelota > Babeliae > Babelales > Babelaceae > PRDV01. The sequence goes on from CAVQCM010000004.1 coordinate 50,863, forward strand.
TTGAATATCATTAAACTGACAATTTTCGAATTGAAAGTTTTCATGCTGTGCTCCAAGAAGACCAGCAGAGAAAAATGTTTGGAAGGGATAGCCTACCTCATTTAAAGTAGCCACAGCAGATGCACTATTAAATTGACAATCACGAACACTTGCATTTCTACTAGTTACGACATAGAAGTTGACCACAAAACCAGTCCGTAAATTAGAAACGCCGTTGTTCGTATTATTGAACTCAGAGTTTACCAGTGAAATATTTCTGCACATTCCGATTGCAGAACCAACAATTTGCGGCGTTGGTTCTTCAGCATAGGTGTCATTAACCTGGCTATTTTCAATCGTAAAATTATCAACATTATTAATATAAAGAGCACCTAGGCCGTTGTGATTAACACGGCAATTGTTAAGCTGAACATTCGAATAGACGAAAGTATTCACTTGGGTGAAAGATAAAATATAGCTATCCAGATATATTCCAGTTCCAATCAGCGCTCCATTTGAAATTCCATTTGGACAATTATCTATAATAGTGAGATTCTCAAACAATAGATTTTTAAGAGTCTTTTGGTTTTCTGGATCATTGACAGTAACTTCACCACCAGAAACGTAGGGACTCGTAATAGGAGAAGCAACAGTGAATGTGTTTTCCGTCGCGGAAACAACAGACAAAGAGTATCCATTATACCTAGAAGAATCAACACCAGAAACATTGACATAGTCTCCAGGAGCAAGAGTTGGCGCTCCTGCTGGTGGCTCATACGTATATGTTACCAAGCTTCCATCACCTTCTACGTTGGTGATTTCCCCCACAAAAATATCTGCAAGATCGATGAATGAAGCTATCCCTGCTCCTTCAAACTGTCGAACTGTTCCATTAACAATGCTGATATTCTCATACCCTGGCTCTAACCAAAAGCCTATAATCCCAGGAGATGAATCTCCTTGAGCAAGTGTATAGTTCTTCATATCAATATACACATCATCTGATGCTATCGTGATTGCTCTAGTTTGTGAGATAGCACTAGGTCTCGTTACTTGGTTGTCCATCTGTGACATAATAAATGAACTAATACCATTGAAATACGAACCATGCTCTGCTACATATTGATCAATTTCTGCAAAATACTGTTCGGTTTTGAGCTTATCTTGCAACTTCATCGCATCGGAGCTTATGCCTGGCGAATACTCGATATTACTACAAAACACATATACTCCAGGTTCTTTTATCACCAGACCTTCATTAACCATCCGCTGAGTAATGAGCGTAGGTTTGCAACATCTTTTTGATTTTTTGCTAGGTCTGTGATTACCCAAACTATCAACATTCTTTGCAACTACTGGAGTTGCCACAATACTTGCCAATACACTACATAATGCAATGGCTACATTTACTTGCTTAATTGTTTTCATTAGAAAACTCCCTTGTTTATTATTTCAGCTACCACTATGGTAACCGTTCTTCCATAGGTACAAAACTATCTTTAGTCTAGCAGCGTAAGCTTAGATCCTAATGGTGCACAATCTTGCCTATTTGCTAACGTTTGATCTCTCCGTACAATATGTCTAGATTAATTCTAAAATATCCATAACGACAAATGCAAGGGTTTAGCATGTTTACTTTGAATGTGCTTAACGACATATCATTTTCTTACACAAGGAACATAGGCAACAATGTATAGATATTAAGTTTATTAAACGTAGTCATTTAAGATGTGCAATCGATGTGGCCTACTTATATCTGTGGCTTTTAGGGTATTCTCAATGATTGGGATTCATAACAGATTATCATTTGTTGATTTCTGATTAGGCGAATGCAATTATAACATATATAGTAACTAGCTCATGAAGCGCTAGATCAGATTAAACAGAAAATTATGTACAAGATCTTTGTATCACAAAAAGGTCTTATTTGACAAGCATAGGATAAAATTCTTGCCTTAGCTTGAATTACCGACCAGTCATCTGCTGATACATCTTTTGAAGACGAGCTATTCTCTCTTGCACTGGCGGATGACTAGCAAAAAGCTTACTTAGCCATTTAAAAAGATTCGGTTCTTCTTGTGTTTCAGAAAAAGGGCTTACAATAAACATATGAGCGGTTCCCGCAAATCGAGGATCAAACCACTTACGATGTTCTTTTGCTTTTTCATTGAGCTTTTGTAAAGCTGAGGCTAGTGCTAATGGATCATGAGAAAGCATGGCACCTGACTCATCGGCAATAAACTCTCTTGTTCTGGTAATCGAAAATCGTATTAAGGTAGCAGCCAATGGCATAAGCACGACCATTAACAATGCTGCAATAGGATTTACCCGTTGCTTTCGTCTATTTTCATTTTCATCTTGCGATCCATATACCACTACTTGTCTCATAAAATTAGAGACAAACCCTATAGATGTAGCAATTACGGCTGCAACAGAATTAATAAGAACATCTCTATTTTTTATATGGGACAACTCGTGTGCTAACACCCCACGTAATTCTTCATTATCAAGCAAATCTAGTATCCCCGACGTTAATCCAACTGAAGCATGTCCTGGCCCACGGCCTGTTGCAAAGGCGTTAGGGAGATCTAGTGGAACATACCAAAGCTTGGGTATAGGAATCCCGTCTTTATGGGAAAGCTCTTGGACTATTTCATAAATAGGCGAATACTGATCAGGATCTAAGGGACGAGCACGATACATAGAAAGAACTACTTTGTCTGAAAAGAAATAGGCTATACCATTGATAAATAGCGATATTATCACGAACGAAATAAGGCCACGAACCCCGCCAATAAAGCTTCCCATGAGTATGAGAAGACCGGACATTACGGCAAGTAAGAATGCCGTCTTAAGCTGATTATACCACATCTAATTACTCTCCACATTCTTTATTCAGGGAGTTTCTTCACTTCTTTCATAGCGGTAAGTCGTGAAGCAACATCTCTGATTCCTTCTTTGTTTGATTCAGACTCTTCATCAAGTTCCTGTTGTACTTGATTAAATAAAGCATTCATCTCATTTTGCATCTTATTGATGCGCTTTTGTAAGCGTAGAATCATTTCTACCCCTGCCAGGTTTATACCCATTTTATGAGTTAAATAAATGATTTCCTCAAGACGATTAACGTCATCTTCAGAAAATAGCCTAGTATTACCCTCTGATCGCTTTGGAGAAATCAAGCCTTCTTTCTCATAGAGACGAATTGTCTGCTGATGTACAGAAAACATCTTTGCTACGGCAGATATCGAAAAATACCCTTTTTTACGTTTCATAGTCGTTAACCACTTGTATATCCTTATATATCTCAAGTATACCAGAAACCTAAGGTTTTTCATCTCCTACATTCTCCTATATACTAAATAGTCTAACAGTTGATTGTCAATACTTATATAAGGATTCTCATGAAAAAATACCTCATTATTTCACTCTCGCTCTTGGCAACCCATTCATATGGTATCATCACCCAGAAAAGCATGAGCTATACGGTTGAAGAAAACATATGCGGTACCCTTTTTAAACAACATACAGCAATTGCCGCAGGCCAACGATTAGCCCAATACTACGTTGATGGTAGAGCCACTGATAGAGATACTTTTGAAAATGCATTGTTAGATGCGGAAAAAGAAGAACTGAGACAAAAGCGTCAACGAGAACATGATCACCAGCTTAAAGTATTTGAATTGCAGTATCAGGGCGAAATCAGATTATCACAAGCCGAACTCAAAAAAGCGACAGAACAACTAGTAGACCTCTTAAAAACAGCGCTTAATGATAATCTTGAACAATTTAGATGCTATTCACCACAAACGATTAGCTCTCATGAAGAGCTCATTTCACTTGCAGAAACCGTACTGCCTCATGCAAAAAAACTCTATAGAGCAGCACCATCAAGTATAACTATCGAAGAACTGAGCGGCACGCTCAACTCTATCAACAACTATATCGCTCATTTACGCAGCTTTGTGACAGATTCAGTCCAACAAGGAATACGTAATGCACATGATACAAAAGTGCTTAAAGAGCTGTTAGCACTCGCCGGCACTCTATAATACCTACCTAACTCATTGAGGTACTCTTTTTGAGTACCTTTTTTTTCTTGCATTGATAGCAGAGCCTTACTCCGCAGAGACAAACAAGTCTCCTTCCACCCACGCTCGATACGTTAACAGCTACTCTTTGAATACCTTATGTTAGCCGGTACACATTGCATATGACAAAAGCAGATGGCATGCTAAGAATGCTAACCGTGCTAAGACTAGTAAAAAGATAGATACTTCAATAGCAAAAATGTGACTTTATCCCTGCTTAGATCTATAGCCATTGACCCTCACCGGCTTAAAAGCCGGCGATTCTTGCTTCTCAGAGCTGCCCAACGGCAATCTCTCCACAAGCTTTTAGGGCGGAGAGCCCCGCCGCCCTTATGTTTTTCGCTGCATTAACATCTCTGTCTTCTACTAGTTCGCATTCTTCACAATGATACACTCTTTTTTGTAGAGGCATATCTTGCTTATTGCCACAGGTAGAACACAGTTGACTTGAGGCAAACCATCTATCTATTTTGACAAAGTGTTTACCTTTCCAAGCGCATTTATAACGTAAGAATTGAAGGAATGTTCCCCAGCCAGCATCCGCTATAGCTCGTGAGAGCTTCTTGTTTTTAATCATGCCCTTGATATAGAGATCTTCTACACACAAAACACCGTGGTTCTTGGCTAATTTTGTGGATAATTTATGTAAAAAATCATTCCTCAAGTTCTTGATGCGGCTATGTAATTGCTGTATCTGAGCAACACACTTCTTCCAGTTATTACTAAACTTTTTCTTTCGGGATAGAGCCCTATAGAGATAGCGCAGTCTCTTGAGAAGTTGATGAAGATAGGCAGGATTATCAATCTTTTCACCAGTTGAAAGCGCTGCAAATACCTTGATACCTACATCAACACCAAAAGCTTCTTCTTCTCTTATAGGGACCTGCACAATATCTACCTCTTATTCAAAGACAATTGATATATGCCATCGCTTACCTCTTTTATATACAATTGCTTGTTTTATCTTGCCAGGTATAGCTCTTGAATTGCGATATTTTACCCAGCCAATTTTAGGAAGCCACACTCTGTTGTTTTCACATCGTATATGCTGAGGATACCTCATGGTATCGTTTCTTCCTCTTTTTCTAAAGTGAGGCATCCCTACTTTTCTGTCTGATTTCTTGTTTTTAAAAAAAGAGGTTACAGCGAGAAACATATCCTTCAGTGCTTGCTGTAAGCATTGGGCTGGAGCATCTGCTAAAAACTTCGTTTCTTCAGCTATTTTAAGCAAGGGCAGAAGATTTGCTATCTCTTCATACGTAGGAATAGCTTTCTTTTCATTAAGAGCTATCTTTACTGTTGATAATCCGTAATTGTAAACAAAACGAGAGCATCCTGAAAACTGAGCTAATAGCTTCTGTTGCTTATTGGTAGGATTCAGGCAATACTTGTAGCTTTTTGTTAATCTTTCTCTCATAGTGCAGAAATAGCAACAAATATTTTGTAAGATGTAAAATTTTTTAATTAAAAATCTTATGAGCAAACAGAAGTCTTGCAATAGTATTCTCTATACCATGACTTCTTTGTGCTTACAGCTTCTCATTTCGCGTGTCTTACGACAACGCTCTATTCAAACAAAGGATAACCGTTCATCTACGGCTTAAAAGCCGATAGTTTTCCGGTTATGAAATAAAAGGGACTGTACTGATGCGTAAGAGCCTTTCAAAAGAGAAGCGGCAGACGGCTTAAAAAAATAACCATAAGCAAACCGGGCAAGACCAATGGTCCTGCCCGGTTGATTTTCGAAAAGTGATCGCTTAGAATGCGATATCCCACTTACCGTAGATATGCCAGTTTTCTGGAGCATGTCGTTTGTCTTTGTTGCTAGCAAATTCATAACCAGCACCTAGACCTACATACATTGGATAACAGTCACACCATACAGTGTTATACGCGAACGCAGCACTGATTTTGTGAGTAAGTACTTCTTGTGCTGCACCTGAATTGTAATCAATGTTAGCAGCTACTAGACGAGTAAACTCACCATCTTGGGTTCCAGTAGGATTAAATATTTCACTAATTACAGCGTCTTTACGCGTTGTTAGTGGATTATTACATGTTTGGCTGAAGATACCAAGTTTATCAAAGTTGATATCACCACATGGGCACACTTCTTCTTCTGCTCTCCACCATAGGTTGTAAGAGAACTCAGCAGCCCAGTTACACCATTGCCAGTGAAGGTTAGCCCACCATTGAACTTTATGGCGAGGACGTACCTCAACTTCAGTTGTTAGTGTTTCCCACAGATTTTGTTGTGGATTACCTGGTTGGTCTTCAGTTGCAACCAATAACCAACGAGACAATGATCCATTACAAAGATCAAATCGACGGCATTGGTTATGACGTAGACCATAAAGATAAAGAAGTTCAGTTTGGAATACAAGTTCCGTGCTGTCAGCATCACACTCATACGCGGTGTAATCTCCGTTCAAGCCAAAACCAATTGAACCATGCTTGCTTCCAACAAATGGTGGGAACCAGCGACTTTCATCAAATGATTTACCTGTTGGCGCAACACCAGCAAAGTATATACCGATTGCATCGTTTGCACAGTAGGTATAGTTGTATCCAACTTGGAACAGTACGTTATCTACACCAGTATGAGAATCACACTCAGCCCAGTATGTTTCACGAGCTGCTAGAGCTTGAGCAACATTGTCAGCATCACCAAAGGTGCTTACTTGTGTACCTTCAGTTTGACGCAACTCATGTTTTGCACGAGCAACGGCAAATGAAATCTCTGCCCATAGACCTGTTGCAAAACAATCTAGGTTGAAATAAAGCTGTGGTAACCACGCAACTACTTCACGACGAGGACAAATGCTGTACTCTTCAGTAAAGTTATTTGGCGCTTCAACACCAAGACCTAAATTAAGAGCACCAACATCTGCTGGCTCTACTTCAGAAACTACGAGAGGATTGGTTCCAAGGAAACCTGCCCCTAGATATGATTCATTACGATTTCTTTGGTACAGCAATGTGCTATCCCAAGTAAAGAAATTGCATGCAGCGTCATGTCTTCTGTGATAGAAAGACAAGTTGTTACGGTACGTTAAGTCCGTAGTGATTGAACGAGGTACAAAAACAGTACTGGTACGACATTCGTCATTACAGTCATTTTTTGTATCGCATCCTGTATTACAGCTATTACCTGCTGCGTAGGTCATTCCTACAAGCCCAACAGACAGTAGCAATATAATAGATAATTTTCTCACATTATTCATTGAGTAACCTTCTTTTGTTTTATGGTTAAACATACGAAATTAATTTCATAATTCTTGTGACTCTTAAAATGAGTCGATTTTTATTATATAATCCCCCTTTTGAAAAAGTTCATACATCATAATTCCACACAACTTCTGCTAGTTATAGCAAATACTTCATATTAAATCAAGTTCTTTTTTATAAGTCTCCTTTTGCTTATTCAATGTATACCTGCTAACCGCAGATACACTTATATTCGCTTGTTTCTATTTATGTTATACATCTAAGATTTCAATTGCTTGCTTACGTGCAGCACATAATTAATAGCACATACAAGAAAGAAACGCAACACTTTTCTGCTAATTCATCGTTTTTTTTCAATGTTTACAAAATTTCATCATTCCAATAAACCCGAGAGAAAGCATTTTTCAAAACCTTTGCTTACTCAAAAAAATGGCATCTTTTATGACAGCCTTTTACTGTTTGAATCTCATTTTTTATGTATGCTTACCAAAACTTAGGAATTGAGTATCGACAAACAACCCTTGAAAGAGTAAAGTAGGATATCATTTATATGAAAACAAAAAAAGGAGGTCTATGCTTTCTTCTAAGAATGTACCTTATATAGCAGCATCATTACTGTTCTTGAATCCTATGCTTACACTGCAGGGATTAACCACCTTTATACCACGGTCCCAGGGTGAAAATACCGCACGAGAAATGGTTGGTTGGCAACGTCAGTTGTATAAAAATTATGATGAAAACTACGCCGTTACGGCGTTGACTGTTGAATATGAGAGATCATTTGGCACTGAATGCATCGCTGAAAAATTCTTTAGCACTGACTGCTTATCCTTCCAAGGAAGCCAAGTTGAGAATAGAGATCCAAACGCAATCGTTGCAGATTACTTTGGCTTGCCGACTGACTTTAAAGGAACCCTTGCCATCAAACCGCTTATTCAAAATATCATTATTGATCTGAATATGTATTTCGGTCTAGATGCCTGGAGTCGAGGACTGTATCTTCGCGTACATGCACCCGTTACTCATACACGCTGGACACTTGGCCTTGACGATTGTGTAGTATGTGATGGTAAATTTAGAGGATGCACACAGTTTCCTGACTGCTACATGTATTCAAATAATATGATATTCAACCCCGAAGAATGCCCTATTATCCCCAATGAAAAACGAGATGGTCCAGATTGTCCCGCAAATCCTTTTTTAAATCCCCCACCCGAGTTAGCAAATGAGAACTGTACTACCCAAAGTATACGAGAAGCCCTCAGTGGACGTTTTACGTTTGGTGACATGACCGATCAATGGGAATTTGGTAAGTTTTCCTTTTGTCCTCGCTCTAAAACAGGAATCCCTGATATAGATGTGATTATGGGGTATAATCTTATTCACACAGATTTTGCTCATGCAGGTTTCTTTGGCGTAACCGTAATCCCTACGGGCAATCGGCCTAAAGGGCGCTATGTATTTGAACCACTCTTAGGAGATGGCCGTCATTGGAAATTGGGTGGCGGATTTAGTGGTCATATATCTTTATATGATGATCTTAATTTCAAAGACTTCAATATGGGCGTATATGTACGTGGCCGCCTCGTTAAAGCATTCTCTACTGACCAGATTCGCTCGTTTGATTTTATAGACAATGGTCTTCTGAGCCGCTATATATTATTAAAAGAATATCATACTGATAATAATTACAACGGCAATATGGTTAATGCCATTAATTTCGCCACACGTAATTGTGAAGTTTCTGTTGGTCTTGTTGCAGACATTAGCACAAAAATCTTCTTTGGCGCACGTGGCTGGGATATGGATATTGGGTATAACTTCTTTTACCGACAAGAAGAAACCGTCTGCATTAAAACTGAGTGTCCTTGTCCTATCGATCAGAAATTACTCGCGATTAAAGGGCTTGAAGGCGTATGTTGCACGCTGTATGCCGTAGATGGAGATATAGCTACGCCAGAAGTTCTTGGCAATGACTTTCTAAATGCTGATCAACCTAATGCTACCATGTTTACTCCTGAGTTGCCTACCTCTGCTGAACCTGGACAGGGAGTAACAGCGGTTTGCCTTTCATGGAATAGTAAGCCAATAACTGAGGATACTCCCGTTGATCAGCTCGTACAAGATGGCTTTATTTTAGCAGATACTACTGAAGGACCACCGCCCTATATTACGTGCGCGGATCTTGACCCAAGCTCAGCAGCTCAAGGAAGAATGGTAACCCATAAACTCTTTGGCCACCTAAACTATACGTTTGATTCATGCCATACTCCTTTTATCGGTATTGGTGCTGAAGGTGAATTTGATGCATGCAATAATAACGCATTACAACATTGGGGTATTTGGCTTAAACTTGGTGCGGCCTTTTAGAAAAAAGTTGATCTACATGAAAGTTTATTCTAGTATTGCTAACAGATCTTTTAACTCAAAGTGAGGTTTTTATGAAGAAGATATTCCTTGGGCTACTCAGTAGCGCACTACTAATAAGTCCCCTCCTGGCTGACACATGCGGGGATACCGATTGCCTAAACGACTGCTTTCGTGGCCTGCGCACCGCTGTTCACTATCGTTCACAAGGTGCTAATACGGCTCGTGAGCTTGTTGGCTGGCAGTGGGAAATAAATCGTCCTGACATGTGTGAAAACTACGGTGCAACCTATTTAGCATTTGAATATCAAAGCTCATTTAAGGACAGCCAAGTTGCAGAAGCATTATTTGGTAATCCTACCCTCTGTTTTGCGGGAAGCAGTGTCGAAAATCGACAACCAGGAGAACTTCTGGCAGACTACTTTGGGCTTCCTGCCGACTTTAGAGGTAACATTACCTTTAACCCTCGCCTTGAAAACTACATTGTAGATTTTGGCCTCTATATTGGTCTTGACTATTATCTCGAAGGACTCTATCTTCTTTTCCATGCACCATTTGCTCATGCTCGTTGGACTATTGATACGAACAATGGCAACTGCCAAGAGATAGAAGTGCCTGCAATTAATGAAGATGGATCACGCAAGCTCTTTGCCCCTTGCTATATGGGTAGCTCTACGGATAGTGAAGGCAATCTTCTCCCTGTAGAAGCAGCGGATGGTATCAAACAGGCATTAAGTGGTAATTTCCTGTTTGGAGACATGAAAGAAACCTGGTGTGGCGGCAAGTTTGATTTTTGTAGAAGAACCAGAAATGGCCTTGCAGATATTGATGTTATTGTTGGGTACAACTTACTGAATGATGATTGTTATCACTTTGGGTTTATCGGTATGGCGGTAATGCCAACTGGTAAAAAACGTAAAAACATGTACATTTTAGATCCAGTAATTGGTAACGGTAAATACTTTGAATTAGGGGGTGGTATCTCTGCACACACCGTTCTCTGGGCTGGAGAAGATTCTAACTTAGCTCTATTCTTAATGGGAAATATAACCCATATGTTTAAATCACGCCAATGTAGAACATTTGATCTTGTTGATAATGGTCCATTAAGTAGATATATGCTCTTAAAGGAATATGATACTGATGGCAGTTCATTTACTTATAATGGCAATCTTATAAGCGCTAACTGCTTCACCACACGTGAAGTAGATGTAAGCCTTTCAATTAAAGCTGACTGGTCATTAAAACTTGCTTACCGCTGGTGCGGTCTTGGCGTTGATATAGGGTACAATATTTATGGACATAGCAATGAAGATATTGAGCTACGTTGTAATGCCTGCCCCTCTGTCATCGAGAGAAAAAACTATGCGATCAAAGGGACTGAGCCCGTCTGCTGCTCACAGTACGCAATCGCTAATGTACCAGATATAACTGATCCAACAGAAATAGTTCAAAAGATTTACGCTAATGGCATTGCATATCCCGCTGACGCTGAAGCACCAGAAGACTGTCCAGAACTTGGTGACACATCTAAAGTAGTATTTGGCTATAGTGACGCAAATCAACCGGGCGCGACAGCATTTAGAAGTGGTATGCAACAAGACGGTGACCGCAGCACTCTTACCTGTAATGTATGTCTTAATGAAGGCACCGTGCCAGATACGCAAGAAGGCATTGAAGTTGCTGAGCTAACCCCAGATAATGGGTTCTATATAGACAATGGCTTACAACCTCGTTTATTAACCACAAAAGACCTAGATATTTCTTCAGGTGAAGCACATTCAGTGATCACCCATAAACTCTTTACGTTTATCAACTATACCTGGATGGATGAATGCGGTTGGAATCCAAACCTTGGTATCGGTTTTGAGGTTGAATTTGATGGTAATCATCGAAGAAGTGGCTGTGAACGAGCGGGCCTTAATCAATGTGGTTTCCTCATAAAAGGTGGGCTATCTTTCTAAAAAGTAAGCACATGTTGAACGTCCCTCATTAAATGAGGGACGTTTTTCTTTATACAAATCTAGTAATTAATACGTAAGTTCTAATTGAAGTTCTTTAAGCTCAGTAAGCAGTGCTTGTCCCTGTTGTTTTAACTCAGCATCTTCACAAAAATCTAAGGTCGATGACAGAATAGAACGAATATGAGGAATAATCGTATCCCTAAACCGAGTAATTACTTCGATAGTAATAAGAAGACTTCCACACAGGATAACCTTACCTTTATCTTGCCACCAGGAAAAAATATCTTCAAATACACCTGCTTCAACCTCTTTGTGGATAGCTTTCTTAAGCTCACGCAAATAATAGGCATGCTCATTTGGTTTGCAACCTCTAAGCTTATGATACGAGTCCATTATAGGCTTAAGTAATGGGGCTATCTCATTATAAGCATCTTTGTACTTTTTAGCTTGTGCTGCCCGTTTCTTTTCTTGTTGTTGCGCTCTCATCTCTTTTCTAGAGAGCCGTTTTGCATTAATTGGCATCGATAAGCCTATCACCATTCCATATATAAGAGTTCTTCTATTCATATTAATCATCCTAATGTTAAAATAGCCAACAGCTAAAAAGGCCCCACAGTGGAGGCCTCTTGTAAAGCAACTAAACAAAACTACTGAGATGCAGCTGTTGAATTATTCATAAGCTTAATTCCCATTAACGAAACCAAAGCGCCAACTGCAAAAGCACCTGCTATGGTAGCAGCACCAAAGCCTTGGTTGACTCCAATCTGTTGAGGCTGCACACCTTGATAGGTTGCATTCAATTCTTCAAGTTTCTGAGCTTCAGCTATCTTTTCCTCGATAAGCCATTCTAATGTTTCACCAATATCATTTTTTGAAACCTTACGGGGTTCTTCTTCAGCAACTTCATCATCTACCACCAGCTCATTGAGTTCATCTATCAAACATTCAATCTCGACACCAGCGAAAGCTTTTAATGTAACTTCTTCAAGAGCTTCTCGCTTATAATTTCTTACCATGATTCTACGGTAGTTTGTATCTGATGAAGCTCGTGCCCACACGGTATCTTCTTTTGTTGTTTCCCAATCGGGGCGTGCACCAATTCTACAATAGAATGCAAAACGCTCCACATCTTCATCATCTAGACATTCTTCCAAGGGAGTATCCTGCGAGTTTAAATCCTCTTTTGCAGGATTAAGATAGTTATTTGTTGCGTTTCTTTGTCGTTTAAGCAGCTCAAACATAACCTGAGCACGTCTTTCGGCAGCAGTTAGCTCAAGCTTCTTATGCCCATTTGCTTCAAGTGATTGCGCAAGAACTCCTTCTCCTTCACTTGCAAAAGCTGCAACTGAGAAAAGAAGCAATAATGATAGATTTGTAGATTTATTCATGAGAATATACCCTCTGTTTAGGATGAAATAATACTATATATACTTACAACATTACATGTAAAAGTTTGTAAACTTTTATCCTTTTAATATCACAATCATACCAGTAAAAAAAAACAAAGCAACCAATTCATTTTCAATACTCTCTCCTTAGGGGAGCTTACCTTAAATTGAAAGCTTCGAAATCTACAAAAAAGTCCTTAAATTCACCAAATTCCACTATTAACTATCAGCAAAAAGCTGAGTGTATTTAAAAAAACTTTATTTTTTTAAAAAAGAAGATATCCTGATGCAGTAAGTTAACATATATGTATCACTCATTTTAGGAGTTACCATGTCAAAATATAGAATTAATCTAATAGCATTCATTTTTCTCTTACTGGGGAATCAAGTACTCTTCTCCATGGAACCAAAAGACACTCCCAATACAAAATCTCTCAGAAGCTTTTGTATGCGTAACGGTATCAAAATAATTGAAACACCTTTAAATTCGTATGATACTCTTCAAGAAACGATCATCAGTAAAATTGATGTTGATCTTGAGAAAGATGCATCTAATGATAGAGATGCTTTACAAGAAAAAATTGTATCTGAACTTGCTGAGACTCTCCTTGGCAAGGGTGGCTTAACCAGTGAAAATCTACATAAACTGGTAAGAAAGGTCGTTGGTATTCCCTACAATCGCATGCGTGCTGAAGCTGAACTGTCAAATCAAGCTATACAAATGACCGAAGATCATCTTAAAGAAAATGCAGAACTAGAACTCCCTGAACTACAAGAGAACATTTTTGCAGCCCTCAACGATGCTTCTTTAAGTAAAAAAGGACTGAAAGAAAAGAGGATTCATGAAATTACTGATGATGCTGTAAATACTGTCTACACTCATTTCCAACAGGACAAAACATCTAAAGAAGAATCAATAAAGAATGAGGATCTACCGAAAGGTAAACTACCTTTTGAAGAAGAGCAAGAAATCTTCAAAGAAAAAGATTTTGCAAAAACCGTTCTCAATAAAACGCACCTTAAGCCAGACTCAGCTGCTAATACACCAGTTACCCAGTCATTGGTCAGGTTTGCCCAACGCCATAATCTAAACTTTTCAGCTACAGTCTATGAAACTACAGATGGTGTAATGAGCGCAATTTGCGAAAAAATCGATGCTGATCCAACTAAGGAAAAAACAATTGATTTTCAAGAACAGCTCGATCGTATCTATGAAGAACTTAAAGATGACTTTGTCGGAACAGGAAACTTTACTGTGAAGCTAACCAAAAGACTCTTTAGAAAAGTTCTTCTTGATAAATATGAAAGTACTCGGGCGGCAAAAGAAGCGGACAACCTAGAGAAAATTAACCGTATACGTAATAATCAGCATAAAATAAAAGAATCTAAGACAAACGTTTCAGAAGATAAGGTACCAAGTACACCTATCATTGATCCAGCAAAAAACCAAAAACTCATAACTTGGCTTGGTACAGCTTTAGCTGCCGCAGCTGTTGCATATCTTGCAAATTACTATATGAGTCATACGCACAAGACTGACAATGCCATCATAGCATAACAAAAATCAACCGGGACCTGTTCAAAGGTTCCGGTTTTTTCATGCCCACTTTTCTTGTTCCTGCTATCTACAAAAAAAGCTCTTTGTTGAAAGAGCTGCATATGCCATAAGGCGAATCTTAATAGTTGTAGTTTGGTAAGTAAAGCGGGGCCTTCGGGCCCCGCCATTATTTCTGTAGCAGATGCTGAATGATATCAACAGTTTGTTGCACTGTCGTAAACTTCTCAGCATCATCGTCGGAGATCTCTATATTAAACGCATCTTCAAGTTCCATGACAATCTGTACTCGATTTAATGAATCAGCGCCAAGACTTTCAAGGGTTGATTCATCGGTAATGGTCTCCTTGCTTACCTTTAAGATATGGGCAAGAATAGTTACCACTTTAGTGCGTATATCAGTTCGATCCACGACGGTGCTCCTTATTAGGCTAGTTGCAATACAGGCTCTGCAGCACCAGCTAAGATCGTCTGTAATAACTGAATATCTGCCATAGACTCTATACCGATAATCATCTTATCAGGATACAGAAGAGACAATTCAGCCACAATCATCTTAGATGGGCCAGGCACTACTATCATATCATGATCCGCACATTGTTTTAAGACTTTCTTCCAATTAAGCGGCATCACGATTTGGCGAATAATCGAATCCTCAGCTTTTTCAGCACAATCGATCACTTTACCCGTAGTACCAGAAATCAAATCAACTTGCGGATCTTTAAAATCTACCTTTGTCAGATAGATTCTCAATTGCTCGGCAATATCTTTGAGTAAAGGTGTATGAAACCCCTCTACCGCATCAATGGTTTTAACCTTGCGTGAACCAGCCTCTTGAGCAGCTTCAGCAAAGGCATCAACCGCATCATTATGACCAGAAATCAGCACCCTATCACCTTCTATAGCAGTAATATAGGCGTAATGTTCTGCTTCAGCTTGGTCCTTAATAAGCTGTTTAACACTTCGCTCAGACAACCCAGAAATGATTACCGTCTTAGCTTCAAGGTCCTCAGCTATCTCATTATAAAACTGAGAAAACTTAGTGAGTAGATACAGGCCATCGGGTAATGATAGTGCATTTGCTGCGTGAAGCGCAGCGTATTCGCCTATACCATATCCTCCGATCATTGAGAACTCTAGCGCAGGACATGATTCTTTAATCATTTGAGCTGTAGAGATGCCTGTTAAAAACAATGCGGGATAGGCATGTTCAACTTTTGAGAGCTCGGCATCTGATGATGCAAAACAAAGCTTTACAAAGTTGAGGCCTAAGCAATGTGAGGCTTCCTCAAAATATTCCTGTACTGTACGGGAGTTATCATATAACTCCTTACCCATGCCAACAAATTGGCTTGGATATCCCGGAAAAAGCATTCCAATGTTCATAATGAACCTCCTAACGGGGCATTTACCCCAGTTTTTGTCTAAATGGTTAGAGCTTCCTTGTGAGCTCTTTAAGAAAGTGTTCTATTCGTGTAACACTTTCCTCAACCGAGAGAAGCGCAATCAACGTTGCGATTCCAGGGCTGTTTGTTTTACCGGTTAGAGCAACTCTAAGAGGCACGGCAATCTGTTTATACTTTATCTTAAAGCGTTCACAGACCGACCGAATAAGACGATCGATACTATCAGGTGATTGGTCTTCTAATTCAATAAGACCCTCACGGATAGTAGTGAGATAATCGATAACTGACTGGGTTTCTAATGGTATAGTTTCCGATTCATAACGTGGGCGCTCATGGAGCGAACACAGATCATCTTCGAGCTCTCTAAGAGTTTTAGTACGCTCCTTGTATAAGCCAATAAGTGCTTCGAGCGTTTGAGAACTCCAGTTGGTAAAACAGTTTTTAAACGTGGGATCTACATCCCTAATGATAATGGCAATAATCTCTTCATTTGAAAGATGTCTCATATACACGCCATTCATCCATTCTAATTTTTGTTGATCAAATATAGCCCCTGCTTTATTCATCGCCCCCAATGAAAAATAATCTATAAGTTCTTGGCGACTAAACAGTTCCTGGTCACCATGGGACCACCCTAAACGGGCAAGATAGTTACATAAGGCATCAGGTAAAAACCCCTGTTTTCTAAACTCTTCTACAGAAGTAGCCATATGCCGTTTACTCAGTCGATGACCATCAGGTCCTAAAATTAATGAAAAATGAGCAAATGCAGGAACTTCATAGCCAAGTGCTTGATATAAGAGCACCTGTTTTGGGGTATTGGAGATGTGATCTTCACCTCGTAAGACATGAGTAATACGCATAAAGGAATCATCAGCTACCACCACAAAGTTATACATAGGGGTACCATCTGAACGCACAATAATAAAATCATCAAGCTGATCCCTATCAAATCGTATTATACCACGAATAAGATCATTAAATTCAATAAACGCTATATCAGGTATTCTAAAGCGTATGGCATAAGGAAGCTCTTTCTTTTCAGCACCGATGCAATACCCATCATATTTTTTGTATCCTTCAAGGTCCTGTAGCCGCTTACTCAACTCATCAGGCGTACAATAACATCTATAGGCCTTACCTTCATCAAGAAGCTTGGCAACAAGCGTAAGATGCTCTTGAAGACGATCTGATTGCACCACAGGAGGCTCATCAGACTCTAATGAAGCCCAGACTAGAGAATCGAGAATAGACTTGGTATACTCAGGCTTTGAACGCTCACTATCAGTATCTTCAATACGGATAAGGTATTCACCATTATGATGGCGCGCAAAGAGCCAATTGTACAGTGCGGTTCGTAAAGAACCAACATGTAAATGCCCCGTCGGAGACGGTGCATATCTGACACGTACTGTCATCTAGTCACCAGCTTTTATTTTCATATCCGCTAGCTGATACCAATAAGAATCTTTCTTATCATGTGCAATTATTTGTTTATATATTGTACGAGCTAGATCATGCTCGCCCTGAGTATCAGCATCAAGAGCTTTATAGTATAAAGCCATATCTTTAAGCGGATTTACTTTGCTTTTAGCAAGGGTATCAATCTCTTGACGCCCTTTCTTAACAAGCTCAGCATCCTTAGTATCTATTTTCACAAGTGCAGCCTTTAATGCGTAGAGATAATACAACGGATGTTGTTGATCCATAGCACTTACTGCTTGATCAAGCAATGAAGCTCCCTGAGCTAAATCACCTTGTCTAATTAACGTATCCGCTTGAAATGATAAGAAAAAAGGATAAAGAACTGAAGAACGATGTTCTTTTGCTCCTGCCGCAAAGGCACGTTCACTATCACTCAACTCATCATCTTGTATACGAGAATACGCATCAATTGTTTCAGCAAGCTCTTTATATGCTGCTCGCTCTACACCACCACGGTACCAACCATAGCCAACATAGCCAAGCGTTAGTAACCCGGCAAGAACAAAGATCAGGCCACCATAGTAGACACGTTTATCTAAAAGCATATCTTGTACTGCTGAAAACATAAAATACCTTTCTTATAGGTATCCCTCAATGGGATTCAATTACTCTTCTTCTCGTTGTTCATCATTAACTTCGATTGGTGCTTCTTTCGCCTGTTTAGCTTGGCGAGCTTCGCCACGCTCTAGCGTACGTTCACCTTTAGTACGGAGCACTTTAGCCCCTTTATAAAAGCCACATTCAAAACATGCTGTATGCGGCGATAATGGTTTAGAACAGTTGCCGCATTCTGTTATTGATTGCGTTCGAATAAATTTACTTGCGGACCGTTGGTCCCGACGAGACTTACTCGTCTTTCTCTTAGGTACTGGCATCAGGTACTCCTTAATAGTCAACTTAGTATACACATTTTTGTGTACATATCTAGTATAGCCTTATTTCAAACAATTGCAATTTTTTTTCATCAAAATACGCGGAATATGGCCTATAGATGATGAAATCAAACAGTATTTACCCACCTTAAACGAAGCCCTATACTATAGGGTGTAGAAATGATATCATATGGCCTTCACATAGAGAAACGCCTCAAAACTGTCCTATAGATGGTTCATCTGATAAATCCAAGTAGGAAATATACTTTTTACAAGATCTATATTTGTACAGATCTTCCCGTTATTCCTCAATAACCTCTTCATCTTCTTCACCATCACCATCAGCAGTAAATACGGCTACCCCAGCAAGAGATCTGTCTACCTCAAGGGTTATCAAACGTACCCCTTTGGCTTGACGGCCCATGGTACGAATCTCCGTTGGTGAAAGCCTAATAATCTTGCCGTGGGTATCAATAAGAAGGATATGGCTTTTATCATCCACGGTCGCAAGGCCAACCACTCGACCGTTTCGCTTATCTACTGGAATGGTACGCACACCATAGCCGCCCCGATGAGTAATTCTAAAATCACCCACGCGAACGCGTTTACCATAGCCATGCTCGGTGACAAAGAGGATATCTTGATCTTCCCCAACCACTTCCATACCAACAACGTAGTCTCCGCTACGAAGCTTAATGCCTTTTACACCGGCAGCCGTTCTACCCATAGATCTAATTTCTTCTTCAGGGAATCTAATACCTTGCCCTTTAGCAGTTGCCACCACGATATTATCATGACCTGAACTTACGGTACAGAATACCAACTCATCATCATCTTTTAAACTAATAGCTCGTATACCTGATTTTCTAATATTATCAAAAGCTGATGCCTCGGTTCGCTTAATCACGCCATTTTTGGTGAGCATAACCATAAAGTTATCATTTAATTCTCTCGTACAGAGTAATTTTACGACCTGCTCATCTGGCTCTAATGCAAGCAGATTAACTACTGCGCGACCTTTAGCCGTGCGAGATCCTTCAGGTATCTGATAGACCGACATGCTATATACACGACCTTTATTGGTAAAGAAGAGCAATTTGTCATGGGTACGTGCAATAAAGATATCTTGTAACATATCATCAGAGTCACCTAAAGCTGATGTACCCATCTTACCTTTACCGCCACGACGCTGAACGCCATAGGTGGTGAGCACAACACGCTTAATATAGCCCTTACGGGTTAAGGTAACGACCGTTTCTTCGTCTGGTACAAGATCAGCTTCTTCAATAGAGTCTATAGCTGCTTCAATTTTTGTTCTTCGTTCATCGCCATACGTTTGCTTTATGGCAACAAGCTCTTTTCTCACTTCTTCTTTAAGCAGCTCCTTGTCTGCAAGCACGGCTTCAAGATGAGCTATCGTTTCTTTAATAGCATCTAACTCAGCACGAATCTTATCTTGTTCAAGTCCGGTTAGGCGTTGCAACCTCATATCAAGAATTGCTTTACCTTGTTCAAGTGATAAGCCAAAGCGTGACTGAAGTTTTTCAAGGGCAATATCTGCAGATTCAGATGCTTTAATAAGGGCCACGACCTCATCAATATTATCAAGCGCAATAATAAAACCATTTAAGATGTGCTCACGAGCTTTAGCCTTGGCAAGCTCATACTGACAACGACGGGTTATAACTACTTTGCGATGATGATTAAATTCATTAATCATCTGCCTAAGCGTAAATACAAGCGGCCGATTATCAAGCAATGCAAGCATTAACATACCGATGGTTGTTTGTAATGGGGTATGCTTATAGAGCTGATTGAGAATAACACTTGGTATTTCACCTCGCTTTAAGTCAATAACCACCCTCATGCCATCTCTATTTGATTCATCACGAATATTAGAGATACCTTCAATAACTTTATTTTTTACGTTGTCAGCAATTTTGACAATAAGATCCGCCTTGTTTACTTGGTACGGAAGTTCAGTAATGATAATTCTCGTGCCTTTTTTCGTCTCTTCAGTCTTAACCACACCACGTAACGTTAAGCTGCCTCGTCCTGTTTGGTAGGCCTTCACAATACCTGAGCGGCCACAAATAATCCCACCCGTTGGAAAGTCTGGTGCGGGAATGAGCTTGAATAATTTATCTTCAGGTAATGCAGGATCATCAAGTAATGCTAAACAGCCATCAATAACTTCAGAAATATTGTGAGGTGGAATAGAAGTTGCCATACCAACGGCAATACCTGCCGTTCCATTAATTAAGAGTAATGGTACCCTGCTAGGCAATATAACTGGCTCAACCGTTGATTCATCAAAATTGGGTACAAAATCAACTGTTTCCTTGTCAAGATCAGCAAGAACTTCTTGAGTGATTCTTTGCATGCGCACTTCAGTATAACGATAGGCTGCTGCATTATCACCATCAACAGAACCCCAGTTACCTTGACCATCGAGTAAAGGATAGCGTTTTGAAAAAGGCTGCACCATCCCTACCATAGAACCATACAATGCTTGGTCACCATGCGGATGATACTTACCAAGTACATCACCAACTACACGGGCAGACTTATGATAGGATCGATTATAATTGAACCCGGCCTGGTTCATCGCATACAAAATACGTCGATGTACCGGTTTTAGGCCATCTCGTACATCAGGAATAGCACGACTGACTACTACCGACATCGCATAATCTAAAAACGATTCTTTGAGTTCTTCTTCAATTAATACCGGCTTAATACGTGACTGAGAGCCATTTTCAAATTCCATCAATACCTACTTTCAAAAGATTAATAAACAGAAAGTGTTATAAGAATATACCTATAAGTATACGAGATTTTTTTTGATTCGACAAGTCTGCTTTCTATCTATCTTGTTAATCAATAGAACCAAACAAAGGGGCAATCGAGCATCCCTTAGGCATCTCCTAAACCATTACTCGAGATTGCCAGGCTTTTTTGTCAACAAGAAATATAACCAATTAAACCCATCCATTGATATAGACAAAATAACTACAAAACACGATAGCGAAAGCCATTTCTTTTGCCATCTTGCGCAACAAATGCCTATTCTGTTCTCTTGCACGATAGGTACTTCTTGAATGGGCGTAGTTAGCTTTTAGCATGGCTCCATAGTAGACCATATAGGAAACTGCTAATGCACATAGAGCGTTGTCACTCGCCATAAATGTGGGCAAAGCTGCCCCAAGGGGAAGAATAATTGGACTGGCTGTTACAGTATAAAAGGTTACATGAGGAGCGATACGTTCAAGAGCATTAGGAGCTTTAAGATAGCCTCTTGCTATATACCTCTGATGCAATAAGGAGGGAACATCAAGAAGAGCTACACATTTTTTCAGCCTTTCTGGCTGCGTTTTAGCTTTGTTGTCAAGGCACATTGCACGTTTTTCTAGCTCATCTAAGATAGAATGCTCAAAGCATGATATAAACTCATCAGGAAGAGCACCGAGCTCAATATTGCCAGATACAAGGAGTGTCTGAAGATGCGCTCGACTTTCTTCATGCCAACAGAGAAAAATCTTATGAAGATCCTTCGGCATGCCAACTCTTTTTAGCACACAAAGCATCATGAGTATTGCTTTTCTAGCCTGTTTACCCTGTTCGGGTGTGCAGCACAAAGCCTTATGAAATAAAAAAGCCCAATAAGAACGACGAAGCACTAAACCATCTTCTGCTATGCTCTCTGGAGACAACCTATTGGGATAGCGGGGGTTTATGCCAGCTCTGGCTCCAAAATTAAGCAGCGTCATAGTCGTCTTAAAAAAACCATGACTTGCAGCAAGATGTAATGGTGTATTATCATTATTATCTTCAGTATCGATGTGAGCACCATTTCTTAGAAGAATCTCAGCTATGTAAGCATTATCCCCTATGCAGGTGCAATGTAAAGGAGTCTGACCTTGGTGATCTCTAGGATCTACTTGTGCACCATTTCTAATAAGAACCTCAACTATAGGCGCTTGGTTCTCCAGACTAGCATAGTGCAAAGGAGTTTGTCGCTGCCTATCTTGCGCATCAAGAGGCGCCCCACAGTCAATAAGATACTGGGCTACTTCAGGATTCCGCACAAAATGTAACAGTGTAGTTTCGTCTTCGAATCTACCTAAGAGCACTTCCTTATCAACACGCTCAATTAAATCAACGGTAGCTTTATCTTCATGTACCAGACGAGCTACCTCTTCCTTCTCCAGTTTTTGCGTCATACCGGTAAGACTGAGACTAAAGCTGAGAACTACTATCATATACTTATGCATTATGTACTCTTAAAGAATGCCCTGTACTAAAAATGACTCTATTAATAGTGTGAAGGGTAGGAGCACCGATGTCAATGAGGGCAAAGATAGAGCAAGATCCAGAGAGCCAAAAAACAATCGCTAAGCAGCTAGTTAAGAGAAACAATGTACCCCGCATGATTAGTTTTTCACTCATTCCTTGTCGGTCGAGCTTTAATCTTTCTACCTATGCGCTATTGACAATTGGGTAATTTTAACTATAATTATTTAAATAAATAGCATAGCAGCAAAATAACATGAAGGGATACTACCATGACAAAACTCTTATATGCGCTTCTGGTCTGCTCAATTATGCGACCAGCACAAGGCATGAAATATCGTCAAATTCTGACGGTTCCCAAAAAAATCGTATCACTCGCCAAAACGACGTTGCAGTTTTGGTCTACTGCAGAACAATGCAAAACTCAGCAGTGGGATCTCCTCATTGATGATGAATACCAGCGCATCAACAACCTATTAGGATTTGATTGCTTTAGAACAGCACAAGAATCTCTAGATGACGCTTTACCAAAAATTAGAGCAGGCGAAAACTACGAGCCCATTATACAACAGTGCAATAGCCTTATCAATGAAAGCCTGGCACATAGGCCAGAACTTGTTCTAAAATACCAAATCTTCTTCTGGTTTAAACAATTTAGTACTATTTCTCAAAACCCTGCGTATGATACACACTGGATAAGCTTCACTTTGCATATCCTGAGACATACAAAAGAGTTAGTTGCAAGACGCTTCAGTCCTCAAAACGACCGCCCAAAAAACATGCAAGTAGAAATAGATCACCAACAAGGTACTCTAGACCATAAAGAATATGAGTGGCTTCAAGCAAGGATTGCTAAAGTCTATAAAACTCAGAAGAAGCTTTTAGGAAACTACCTATCGCAAGAATGGGAAGGTTTCAAGAAAAAAAAGCAACCGCTGAGAATAGGTATTGCCTGTAGTGGTGGTGGTTACCGAGCGATGACCTTTTCATCTGGCGCCTTAACAGCCCTAGAAAGACTACAAATAGTTGGCTCTTCGATCTATATAGCAGGCCTGTCCGGATCTACCTGGTTTATAGCACCCTGGCTATTATCAAGGAGCAATGAAGACAAATCTAGCGAAGAAGATATCGACTCTAGCGATGACGACGACTCTAGCGATGACGACGACTCTAGCGATGACGACGATTCTAGTGAAGACAATATCGATTCTAGTATTAGAAGGTATAAAGATAAATTAAGCAGTAATATAGGAAACGCAGATATTACGGCTAATGCTATTAAAAGAACTAATGAACAAGTCTCAGAATTTATTCATGACGTGATTATCCCTAAAGCCTTGCTAGGAGTCTGTCGGGCAACGTTGGGAATATAGTTTCGCTGGAGCATGATTTTAAGATTTTTGGCAATTTAGCAAACATATTTTAGGATATATTTTTGATAGCAACATAAAAGAATGAATTATTATGAGAATTGCTTTTAATTAGCGCATACTGGGGCATATCAATCATGCAGGACAGATTGATATGGGTTGATTATGTTGGGATGCATCCTTTATTTGCTTCTTCCTTAGTAAAGTGAACATCCTCTTAAGATTCCATGCTATAGATACTAGCTTCCATTCACCCGATACCGCATCGAGCCCTCTCAGAGAGAACTTGCTGAAGCCCATTACGTTCTTAATGATACCAAACACAGGCTCTACTGTTGACTTTCGCTTAGCATACAGCTCTTTTCCCTCCTTAGTTTTCATATAGTGCTTCATTTGCTTTACAGGGTCCTCTATTTCAGGACATTCAATATCTGCATGTTCGAATCTTGAAGTTAGTGATTTATTATGCTTATCTCGCTTGTCTGCTATCAGTGGTGTTTTCCCTGCTTGTACACAATGTCTTACATTTGCTTCGCTATAATAGCCAGCATCAGCGAGAACATGTAATACTTCTTGGCCAAGAACATTCTCTGCTTTCTTTATTTCCTCAAGGGTAGGAACTATTTCTCGTTTATCATTGGTACTTTGGGTTACATGATTTGCAATAATAAGGTGAGTATCTTCATCAACACTGGCCTGAACATTAAACGCTTGAACAAACCCGCCACCAGACTTAGGCATGATGCGGGATTCTTTGTCTGTTAAGTTGACTTGGTCTTTCTTTTGAGGCTCTCTAGTTGGAGGTTGCGGAATCTTACCGGCTTTTTTTTTACCGGTTTGCTTTTGCCACTCATTACGCTCTTTCATTTTTTCATCATAGGCAGCTTTTTCGGCGATATATCTTTCTTCAGCTCTCTTATCAATTTCTTCTTGTGCCGATTTAATCGCCTCTAACCGCTTCTCTCGACGAGCTAGTTCTTCTGGAATATTCATATCTTTAGGAATGTTGTCTGCCTCTTCAGCCAATTTGTGTAATTGGTTCAACTCTTCCCTCAATTGGGCTTCAAGTTTTTTGGCATACTCCCAACTAAGAGCTTTATGCTTACTTGCGTTAGCCAAGACTTTACTCCCATCCGTTGATACATTTCCGAGCTTCACAATACCCATTTCTGATGCAATTATTAAGATCTGTAGAAAGATAGCATCCAGTTGCTTCAAGAACTGTTTTCTGAAACTAGCTATAGTATCATGATCTGGATGGAGATTTGCTGCAATATATCTAAACGGAACTGATTCATAGGTTGCTTCTTCTAGTTTGCGGCTTGAATAAACGCCTGTTATGTAACCATAAAAGATCGTGGCTAAGAGAACTCTTACAGGATAAGCTTTCCTACCTGTTTCGGAATAGCTCTTTTCAATAGCTGATAGATCAAGCTGATCAACTATATCTACAACAAAACGTGCCTGATGGTTTTTAGGAAGCCAATCATCAACAGAAGGAGGCATTATATACAAAGTATCTCTGTCACATTGCATAAACTTTGACTTCATTACGATCCTATGGTTTAGATGATTCAATCAATATATAAGACTGAAAAAGTATAGCATTTTTATGATTAGTTGGGAATCGAAAATTACGAAAAAGTTTGAAATGTCATAGGTGGCTAGTTCGTTTTCCGACAGACTCCTAGACAAGCCAGTTTCAAGTGTTGATCTCTTTGGTGGGCTATTGGCTCGAGCTTTACTAAGTGATCTAGGTAAGCCATGTCATACATATACCATGCAAGACATAGAAGCGTGCATTTCTTCAGCAGAGGTACCATTTCCTATATTCACAGCAGTAAGTGACACCTCCCTCGGTATGAGCCAAAAAGATGATAAATGGTACACGTGGTATGAGTTCACCCCCTATTCAGTGGAGAATATTACCTGTAGTCTACGAATTCCTCAGGATTCCTTTGGCTCTAAATTCAATAAAGGTATGCTAACAGATGATACCGCCTTAGCCGAGAAGCTGGGGTCACTGATGGGCATGTGGGGCTAGTTAACAGCTGTGTTGACTTTGCTTAAAATTGCTTATATATTACCAATATGGTTAAGTTTATTAGCATAGGAAAAGCAGCAAGACTGTTGGGAGTATCTCCACAGACAATGCGTCGTTGGGAATATGAGGGGCGTATAGTTCCTGATAAAAGAACGAGAGGCGGTCAGCGAAGGTATGATCCGAAGAAGCTTCAGCAATGTCGAAATGCTAAGCCTGAAGGACTGACTCTTTGCTACGCACGTGTATCAAGTCATGATCAGAAAGATGACCTTGAAAGGCAAAGAGAGCTTTTAGAGCTCTATTGTGCTTCACAAGGTTGGCAGTTTGAGGTACTATCCGACCTCGGGTCTGGCATGAACTATCATAAAAAAGGCTTAAAGAGCCTCTTGAAAAAGATACTGGTCAGCGAGATAGAACGTCTAGTTCTGACCCATAAGGATAGGCTCTTACGATTTGGAGCAGAGTTACTTTTCAGCGTGTGTGAAGAAAAAGGTATAGAGGTAGTTATCATAAATAAAGGCAAGCAGCCCTCTTTTGAAGAAGAGCTTGCACAAGATGTGTTCGAGATTATTACGGTGTTTTCAGCTCGTTTGTATGGGGCACGAAGTAAGAAAAACAAAAAACTCTTAGATACGGTTAAACAAACGGTTGAGCTTTCATGAAACAGGTTAAAAATGTAGTAAAGTTAGCAATGAAAGTTGATAAGAATAGTGCGAGATGCCTTGATGATCAATCGAGAAAAGCGAACTATCTGTATAATATGCTTATAGGGAGAGCCTACACAGAATTGGATACTTATAAAGAAACAGGTGATAAAGAAGCAGGCAGCATAGTGTTTGCGCCGTATGGCCTACGGGATTTAGTGCCCGGCATTAAGGAAGAACATCCCTTTCTAAAAAGTGTCCATTCATCACCACTTAAGAATTCTGCACTCCGAGCAACACGAGCATTTAACGACTTTTTTGCTTCAAAGAATGGGCTGCGTAAAGGCAGAAGGTTGGGCAGACCACGGTATAATTCTTGGAAGATGCATTGGTTCTCTTTGCTCTATGATGAGCCAACTAAGGGTTTTGCGATAGAGGGTTCAACGCTCAAACTTTCACTAGGAACTGGAGCTGATGGAAAAAGACATGCAATAGAAGTCCCTCTAGTAGGCGTAAAAGGTCTCAAAGGCAAAATTGTTCGTAATCTTCGAATAGTAAAAGAACATGATGACTATTATGCCATAGTCACAGTACTCAGTAAGGTTCCTGAAACAAAGCCGATCAAGAGAGTTATAAGCTTTGATCCTAACCATAAGAATCTATTTTATGGGATTGACAATACCGGAAAGGCAGTTATTTTTGAGGCGCCACACTATCTTAAGCAACTAGACAAACGAATTGATGAGTTACGCTCGAAGCTTGATGCATGTAAGAAACGATCGAAGATCGTAACGTATACCGATAGCAAAGGCAATATTCATTCTTACTGGGAGGGATCAAGAAAATACAATAAGCTAAAAAAGACATTAAACAAGGCTTTAGCAAAACGACGAGATCTTACCAAAGTATTTTGCTATAGCATTGCAAACTGGTGTTGTCGTCACTATGATTTAATTAGTATAGGAGATTATACTCCTCAAGGTCTGGGAATAACACCTAAAATGAGGCGAGCTATGAACAATAGATCATTGCATGGCAGAATCAAGAAGGTTATTTCCTGGACAGCGCTTAAATCTGGCAAACTTACGTTCATCTATGATGAAAAAGGTACCACACGTACCTGTCATGTCTGTAAGACAGTAGTTGATGGAGGCATTAAGCCCTCGATACGACAATGGCACTGTCTTGGCTGTGGGGTGCAACACAATCGTGATGAAAATGCTGCGTTTAATGGACTGAAAAAAACATATGAGAATTATGAAAAAATAACCGGAGAAATAGCTCCGGCAGTGCCTTGCTCGGGCCTTGTTCACAGTAAGGAACAATGGGCTTGTAGGGTTTTAGCTAGTGGCGTTATAGCTACGGGGCTAAAACAGCAGCTTGCTGCACCTCCAAGAAATTAAAATTGAGATGTGGTAATCTCAAATCAAAACCTATATGAGCAACTTTGTATAGCTTTTGAAGAGCGGTTCAGCTTATACGATTAACTTCGCCAATAAAATTGATAATCACCATCTAGGTACCGCTGGCTCATGGCTTGCATGGGCTGCAAAGTATGTAATTCCCTCAATTGGAAGACTCTATCAAAAAGAAGAACGATTTTATCCCGCTGTCGTCCATAATCCATTCTTCAATTTAGCTACGGAAGATGCTCAACGAAGATTTATGAACGAAAAACAGGCTGAAGCTATTACCGCACAAGAAACAACCACGCTTGTTGATGCTGGTATTAACTTTAATTTACCTCTGCTACCGCTGCTAAAAAAGATGAGAAACCTTGATGTGGTCATAGTAGTAGATGCTTCGGGAGACATTGTAAAAAGAACATTTACCTCAGGGTCATATGCTATGGCATGCCCACAAGACCTCTACAAATTCTTTGAAAAGGTTAAAGAGAGCGGCATTGAATATAGAGAATTACCGGTAGGTGAGGTTGGCTTTGCTGCCTATATTCCGGTCAAGGGAGCAAGTAGTGAAGAGGATTACCTTACTCAGCATCCTCCGGTAATTATTTATCTTAATCACGAAACTGATGCTGAAGCCCTACAGGAAGCTCTTCACTCAGGTAATAGTGACTTGGAGCCCTTAATTAAGAAAAATAATCTTTTAAACTTTAAACCAGAAGAATGTGAGGCACATTACGGCAATACCTTTAACTTTGAATACGAGGAACAACAATTTAACCAACTGTCCGCCGTTGGTGAATGTAAAGTTCTGCTGCACAAAGATACCATCATTAAGCTGCTAGCGGCTATTTTACAATGCAAGATCAACAAGGGACTTAGCTTGGAAAAACTCGTTCGCACTACCATTACTCCTTGTGGAGTATTTCTTAATGGAGGGATGACGCCTGCCAATAATTGAAAACCGCCGTAGTACGGCAAACTGGACTTCTGAACTAAATAACTTGCAATTGATAAACTCAATTAGTATATAATATTGCTACTATTTTTTACACCCAATGCACGTAAATATTCCAGAAAAGTACTTCTGTAACCAAAATAAGCTCCTCTAAACTCTTCATCAGAAAGTTCCTCAGCAACAATATGGTCAAATAGCCAGGTAAGGTAATCTCCCTGGGGCATGACCTCCTTTGCCATCTGCTCAACCGATTTCTTTTCACTTGAAGTCCACCAATCAGCATAACCTTTTATTAATCCAAGCAATAGTTGTTTTTGCCAAAGCAACTGCACCTCTTTTGAGAGCTCATTCTTTATCGATTCATAATCATACCTATCATGGCATATCCTAAGAAAACGGAATAGAGGATGAAAACGGGTCGGAGAACTCCTCCACGTAAGTGCTACCTCGATTGTTCGAGCTAACGTCGAAGGCTCTAAGGTCGTTAAGTGTTGTTGTTCTCTTGAAATACGACCATAATTAACATATTGAACATAGCCTCCAAATAGTGCCTCTAGAGGCATGTCGCTAAATTCGTAAACAGACCAAACCTCATCTTGGCAAATCATTTCCATGAGTTTGACAAGCCCATTTTTTCCGTCAATAACAAGCTCATTTATATCGCCACCTGCCAAGATCAATGCATATATTGTTTGAACCTTCTTTAATCCATCTTTGGTCGGCTGAGGGATAATTGTTCCAATCAATGTATTTAGATCCTCTCTGGTAAACTGTAAATATTGCGCAAGATCAGCTAGCTTTTCTAACATATAGGATTCACGAGGATCACAAGTAAATCTTTCCTCCAGAGCAAGCTGCATAAATATCTCCCGTTCTGGTGAAGGCCTTCAATCGATTGCTCATTTGATACGTGAATCATCAAGAAATGAAGTATTGTATCGGTAATTGGCTGGCTTTGACCACACACTTTATAGAGCCCTTGTAACAATAGTAGTAGAGAGTTCCTTCTCTTCTTCAGTCCCAAAAATACATAATTGACTTTGCGTTTGCGTCTATAAAAACTATTCTGTTGTCGCCAAAGACGACCAATCTTCTCTAAATCTATTAACAATTCTAGTGCTGTCGTACCATCTTCATAGCGATACCCAGGATTAAACCAACGTTGAGAAATGCTTTTTTTGATTTTTCGTTCGCTTTTTTTGATTTCTCGTTCGCGGGACTCGATTTCTTGATCGCTTCTTAGCCTTGTATCATGCAATTTTATGTCTTCGCCACAGCGAGTAATGTCAACTCGCAGCAATTCGTGTAATTCACTCTCTGACTTGCCATGCGTTTCAACACATGCCTGGAGATAGTGATCAGCACCTAAAACCGGCAGGTTTTTGAGGAATTCTGATTTGAGACGATTTTGCGAAGAACCATCATCAATTAACGGTTCACTATAAAACTCTGCACCTGAAAGATTCTGCTCAAGCATTGTGTCATAAAGCCACTGAATATAGTTCCCTTGAGGCATCACTTCATGAGCGAGGCTTTGGATATCAAGCCACTGTTTATTATTTTTATTCCATTCTCCATGTCGTTTCACCCGGTAGAAATCCTCAATAAGGCTAAGAATTACTTGTTGGTTCCATGCTCGTTTTATTTCCTGGTCAAGTGTTAGATCCATGCGTGAATTAAACTCTGCATTGTGGCAGTACGTAAGAAAGGAATTCAACGGATGCATACGATCTGGATAATTTCTCCAAGCAATAGCTACGCTTATTACTTGAGTAAGCGTAGCTGGTTCAACTTTTGTTAGATGCTGCCTCTTCATGAGATCTTCGGCGCTCATTTAAATAGTGCGCGGCATTGTATACAGATTCAAAAGAGCTCTTAGTGCAGCGTCACTGCCACCAAGAGGCCATACTTCATCCTGACAGATAACTTCAATTAATTTCACCAAGCCATTTTTTCCATCGATGACAAGCTCATTGATATCACCACCTGCCATAACAAGAACATAAATGGTCTCAACTTTCCTTACTACATCTTCTGTCGGCTGAAGAACGATATCTCTAATGAGCTGATTAATAAACTCACGCGTAAAGCCTAGCTTTCTACCGAAATCAGAGAGCATCATACACTCTGAACGAACTAGTCTTTCTTGACGAGCTAATCGAACAAATAGCTCTCTACACTCCTCAAGGTGAGTGGTGGGCAGATTATCTGAAAGGTGTTCTACAAGATATGGCCTAAGAGTTAAAACTATATCGTCATGTCGGCCGCATACCCTATACAAACATTGTACAAGATTGAGAAAAGAAGCCCTGTGTGTTTGCAACGCTTTCTTAAGGTAGTGTATGGTGACTGAAGAATCATACTGAGCATGATGCAACTGTAATTCTAAAAGGAGCAACAACAGAGTCATGCAACCTTCATAGCAATAGTCAAGATTCATCCAGTCTTGTGTGAGGCTTTCTTGGACGGCTAACTCGAGTGGACGATATACAGGATTCTTAAACATTACACCCCTGTTCCAGCCCCCAGTATACTTCCTCTCAGGCTGTTCTTTAAGTTCTTCGCAGCAATGAACTACGTTATTACGAAACCTTTCATGCCGCTGTCTATCTAATATTAACTGATCTTTAACATCTGAAGGAAGATAGTCTTCAATCACCACACCAGACTTTCCTACTGAGGCCAATGCCATTTCAACTAAAGAGACGATTTTCTCATGAGGTCTCAACGGCGGATCTTCCCCAGTTGCAAGGGGAATGTATGCAGGATAAGGAAGGGTAGCAGACTCTTCATGTTGATCCTTAGATAATGAAAGAGTACTACTAGGATGTATGGGCAGCATTCCGAATAGCAAGAAAAGGAGTGAAAAACAGTACTTCATAAGCGCCCTTTCCGAGAATGTAAAAGATGTGCATCTATTTCAGATATACCCAAATACAGGAACATTGTCAAAAAAGACATTAGTTTTTTAGTTTTTTATTTTGCACTACTATAGGAAATTATCATATTGCTCTAACAGCAGATGACGTTCAGTTTACAAATTGCCCCTTTCTGTTATAATTATGAAATATGCTCATAATGGGCATTACAAAAAAAAGAACTCAACACCTATGGACCCACAAAAAATACAGCTTAAACAGTTTAAGCCGGCCAATATTCGGAATTTTTCAATTATTGCTCACATCGACCATGGCAAGTCAACTCTCGCTGATCGCTTGCTTGAGGTTACTGGCACCCTGTCGACTCGTCATAAAAATGTACAATTCCTTGATAAACTCCAGGTTGAAAAAGAACGTGGTATTACTGTCAAAGCACAAACTGCGTCGATGATCTATGAGTATAATGGCGAAGAGTATCTCTTAAACCTTATTGATACTCCTGGTCACGTAGATTTTAGCTATGAAGTGTCTCGATCACTGTATGCTTGTCAAGGAGCCTTATTAGTAGTAGATGCTGCACAAGGAGTGCAAGCACAAACTATGGCAAACTTTTATCTGGCTTTTGACCAGGATCTTACTATTGTGCCAGTGCTCAATAAAATCGATCTTCCTAACGCAGATGTTAAACGAGTAGGTGCTGAGATGCATAAACTCTTTGACTTTAAGACTGATGAGATAATTGAAGCTTCAGCAAAAGCAGGTATCGGTATCGATGAAATATTGCAAGCAATTGTAAAACGTATTCCCGCACCTG
Organism: uncultured bacterium; assembly: GCA_963711045.1. Classification (GTDB taxonomy): domain Bacteria; phylum Babelota; class Babeliae; order Babelales; family Babelaceae; genus PRDV01. The sequence continues at coordinate 83,603 of CAVQCM010000004.1, forward strand.
ATTCACAAAGAGATGAGCCTCTTAAGGCACTATTATTTGACTCTTGGTTTGATGTATATAAGGGAGTAATCTGCTTAGTTGCGCTCAAAAATGGTGAACTAAAAAAAGGTGATACGATCACATTAGCACAATCTGAGCGTAGCTATGAAATACTTGAACTGGGTCTTATGTATCCGAATGAAACCCCTTTTGAAAGCCTCTATGCTGGACAAGTAGGCTACGTAATTTGTGGCATGAAAACTGTCCATGAAGCACGAGTCGGTGATACCATCTATCACAGCAAAAAAAGAGTTACGCCATTCCCCGGCTTCAAGCCAGCAAAACCGATGGTATTTGCCGGGATTTTCCCGGTAGATAATGAAGAGTTTGAAGACTTACAGATTGCTATCGACAAGCTCACGCTCAACGATGCGAGTGTAAAGGTTGAGAAAAAAAGCTCAGCCGCTTTAGGGCTTGGCTTTAGATGTGGTTTTCTTGGGCTCTTGCATATGGATGTATTTAAGCAGCGGCTTGAACAGGAATATGGCTTAACGGTCATTGCTACCGCGCCAAGTGTACTGTATAAAGTTAAGCTCACTTCAGGCGAAACAATAAATGTTGAAAGTCCTTCTGAGTTCCCACCACCTCAAAAAATTGAAACTATTTATGAACCGATTATCGATGCAACAATTATTATGCCTTCCCGGTTTCTAGGACCCATCATTAAACTATGCCAAGATAAGCGAGGCATACAAAATGATCTTGAATATATCACCGAAGACCGTATTATCCTGAAATATCGATTGCCGTTAAATGAAGTTGCTACTGACTTTTACGATCAGCTTAAATCATTGACGTCTGGCTATGCCAGTTTAGACTATGAGGAAGCTGGTTATCAAGAAGCTGATCTCGTGAAAATGGATATTCTCTTAAATGGTAAACCGGTTGATGCATTTTCAGTTATCGTGCACAGAGACAATGCCTATCAGATTGGACGGGACCTCTGCAATAAACTTCGCAAGGTCATTCCTCGACAGCTGTTTGAGATAGCTATTCAAGCTGCAATTGGTGCAAAAATCATTGCACGTGAAAGCATTTCTGCAATGAGAAAACAGGTAACCGCTAAATGTTATGGTGGTGATATCACCCGTAAGCGTAAATTATTAGAAAAACAAAAAGAAGGTAAGAAGAAAATGAAACAAGTAGGGAGCGTTGAAGTACCCCATGAAGCCTTCTTAACCATTCTTAAAAAGGAAGAGTAACCTATGACTGAACAAATATTTTCAGGCAATATTTTTATTTTTCAAGCATTTGATGTAGGTGATGATATTAACCTTGATGAGGTAAAAGAAAAGCAACTTCTTATGCGACGCCCATTAATGCTCTCAAAGTATTTTAAGAACTATCATACCCCACTTGAAGTAGAATTACCGCACCCACATACCAGCTCTCGTATCGAGTCTGCACGCCTTCATAGCTTTGGTGTCATTTCACTTGTGTATAAAATACCTTTCTCGCAAACCTTTGAAGAGCTTAAGAGTGAGATTAATGATATTGTAGATGAATTTAATGAACAAAGTGTAGTAGATGCCGGTGCCATTTTTAATAAAATAAAACCAGAGATGAAGCAACCTAAGTTCTTCCATCTACGAACCGCCTATGTACTTATACAAATAGATCCAGTGCCCGGTATTGGTACTGAAAAATTAAAGAAAAACTTTGGGAGTATGATCGCTTCAACCCTAAGATTTGAGACGGTACATCTCTCAGAGTTTCTAAAAAACGAAATCTTAGACTCATCAGTAGGATATTATCGTGGCAATTTACTCGTTATTGATACAGAATCTGCCATGATCTACGACGATGATTATGAAGACGTTCTTGATCTGTTTGAGTTTGCGAATATGCAACAACTTGAATTGCAATATTTTGACAAAACACTTGATCAACAACTTAACACTGTCTATGAACGAGGAGTGCAAGGAATCCCTTATGCATCCTATTTACCATTCGTAGGTGGCATCAGAAAAGATCCTATTGCGGCACTTGGCAAGCTTAAGGTAGACATATCAGTTATTACCGAACGTCTTGAAAACAGCATTAAGTTAGTTGGTGAAGAATATTACTCTGAGATTTATGCTCTTCTTGTTGATAAACTTGATATACGAAACTGGCAAGATTCTATCAGCCGGAAACTCAACATCATTTTTGATCTGCGATCAGTCTATGAATCTAAGATTCATGAAATACGAGAAGATATTCTTTCGGTCCTCATTATCATTCTGATTTTCATTGAGCTCATTGTTGGTATAGCTCATTATCTTAAATGATATTATCCATTGACTTACCCACTAACAAACCCTCGTTTTTTGAAAAAGCGAGGGTTACACACGCTAAAAAAACTATGCTCTTATAGTAATCCATACGTAAGCCATGTTTAATTAGTTTCGTCATGCATTACTTTTGTTGTAATCGTTACAGTTAAAAGACAAAGCGTAGCTTTTACTGCAGAAAGGCTACTACGTTACCTTCATAGGGCGGAGTATTCTTTTAACGGCAGAGTCTGTGCAAAGAAACCATAGAGAGAAAATACAACTAGCTTCTACTTTGCTACACTAACCTTCGCTGGTCGCAATACTCTTCCATTTCGCACGTACCCTTTTTGCAGGACAGCAACAATTTGACCAGCTTCATAGCCATCTGCCTCTTGTTGCATTACTGCTTCAAACAATGCAGGATCAAACTCTTTTGTATCAGGTAGAGGTTCAATATCATACTTTTTTAACAACTGATGAATACTCTTAACAATCAGGGCAAACCCCTCAAAGTGTGATGCTGCCTCATCGGGCAATGACTTCACTTCAGCTAACGCACGCTCAAGATCATCAAGCACCCCCAGCAAGTCAAGTAATACTTCATCTTGAGCCGTCGCAATCCAGGTAGCCTGCTCTTTTGTAGTACGCTTTTTAAAATTATCAAATTCAGCTGATAGGTACATGTACCTATTTTTCATTTCCGCAAGCTCTTCTTGGCAGGCTTCTAAGGGGGTCTCTTCAGTAGTTTCTTGTGGTTCTTTTGTTGCATCACTCATTTGGAGCTCCTTACGTATATGTTTTATTAGTAAAAAGGATATTAAAATAGTATATCATATTCATTAAATTCTCAAACTCTTGGATTTTGTGAAGATTTGTTCTACTCTTAGAAGGCAATAACAACAAAAAAAGGAACACAATGGAAGAATTTGTTGAAGGCCTTAGCGCTATATTAACTGAAAGAAAACTAATCTCCCCAGAAGATATGATAGCATTACATCATGCTTTTCAAAACCGAGATGATGTAACATTTGAAGACTTTCTTCTTGAAGAAGGTGTGGTACATAGAGACGACCTTTTAGAAGCTCTTTCTGAATATCACAAAGTACCCTACTTTGACACAGAAGGTGCTTCGTTTGATCATCAATTTTTGCGACTCATTCCTAAGGATATTCTCTTGCGCCACTTAATGATTCCTTGGAAGCGAGAAGAAGGTGAAGATATCCTTTGGGTAGTCGCCGCCGATCCAAGCGATCCGCATATTCTTGTAGTACTTGGCAAGTATGTAACCCATGAAATTAGCTTCATGGTTGGCTTACCCCAAGATATTCGTGATGCTATCAGAGAGTTTTACGATGAATCGATCACCTACCAACCTAATAGTATTGCTAACCAGCGAATGGAAAGAAGCCAACAATCAGTTCACACTATAGAACAACTTGATCCGGAGATTCCAATGATAGTCGAAGAAACTATTGATGATTACGAATCTGAATAGGAATTTCCCATTTTGTATAAAATTGGGTATAACTATTATCTGTACTGGTTAACCTTTTAAGAGATTTGTATGAATAAATATCTTTTAGCAGCGTGCTTACTTATTACTGCACCTGCCAACGGTTTATTTAATAGAAGCTTATTCTTTAGAACGTCCTCCTTCTGGGGTGAATCACGTTTTGTAAAGCCATGGCTTTCAACCCTTGATGTACAAGTCTTGGGTGGCTCTAATCATAGATCTCGAGATGCCTGCGGCGATAGAACAAACCTGCTCACATTGTATGGCTGCGAAGACGTAGCAGCCTTATCACAAGCAAGTGAACAGCTTGGTGGCAAGCCGCTAGTACTTCCAGGTGACCCAGACTTTATTACATTTAAAGCAGTTGCCGATGTCTTTGAAGCAGATATTAATTGGTACCAAAATTTCTGCTATGGATTCTTTCTTCACTTTCATTTGCCAGCTATCGCTGTACGTATTTGTCCTTCAGGATTTATTAATGCTGAAGAATATGGTGAAGAAAAAATCTCCCGTAAGTATAGTCCTGTATGGGAACAGCCGGTTGAAGAGCTCAATCCTTTCTTGTCACAATTTAATCTTAAGACCTGTATTCCCGCTGAAGGCGGCCTGTCAGATTCTACCCTTTTTATTGGATGGAGTCACTCTTATGAAGATACTGAATATCTTGATTTTATAGATACTACGCTCAAGACAGGAGTCCTATTTCCTACCGGCAAAAAGCGGCAGCTTGATGAGCTCTTTTCTATACCTTATGGCTATAATGGCTTTTATGCCATTCCTTTTTACTGGGATATCAGCTTTGGTGCTTTTGACTGGCTCACTTTTGGCTTTCATGCGGATACCTTATTTTTCTTAAAAAGAGAGCAATGCCTCCGTTTGCGAACCACAGAAGAAGCTAGCTCAGGCATAATTGTCCTTGGTGAAGGTCGTGCTGACGTAAAACATGGTACCGTATGGCGACTAGGTACGTATATAAAAGCTGATCACTTCTTTGGTGGGCTATCGCTTCTTCTTGCTTTTGCTTATGAACAAAAAAATCAAAGTACAATAATGCCCTGCGACCCTGAATTTGATGCATGTAAGACAAATGAAGATCCCCGTTTTGATAAATGGGCTCGCAGCCTTGCTCATATAGAACTAGAATATGATTTTGCCAAAGATGATTCTTGCGTAGGAACCAGGTTTGGTTTCTTCTATGACCAAGAAATGACCGGCTTAAGAACTTTTAATGTCAATCCAGCTGGTGGCTATTTTGGTATTGATGTGGCTTGGGTTTACTAAGCATGCTTATCAAAACTTGTTATTCCTATTTGTTTAAACTAATGGACCCCGGATTTTTCCGGGGTCCATTAGTTTAATGTGCTGTTTCTTAAAATGGAAGCTCATCACTAAATGGTGCTTCATCTTTAAAAGCGCCCGGCTGCGCAGAAGCCTGTTGAGCTGGTGCTGCAGGAGCAGCCTGGTACGTATCTTCACCTTGGCCAAATCCAGCTTCAGCATCTTGTCGTGAACCGAGGAATACCACCCGTTCTGCAGTGATAGAGTGCTTAGAGCGAGGATTTCCTTCTTGATCTTTCCAGGTATCAAGCTTGAGACGACCTTCAACTAATATTGGTCGTCCCTTTTGCAGATACTGATTACAACTTTCAGCTTGTGGACCCCAAACAGTAACATCTACAAAGCAGACCTCTGATGCCATTTCTCCGGTTGCTTTATTTTTATACTGACGATTAGAAGCAATTCCTAATTTACACAGTCCTTGTCCCGAAGGCAGTTGGCTATATTCAGGATCTCGCGTAAGGTTACCAATGATAATAATACGATTAAAATTTGCCACAATTATACCTTTCTGCTAGTGAGGAATTGTACGTAAGATACTATTAGTATAACAAAACTGCTTAATTAAAAAAGCCTCTATCCTAAGGCTGAAAGAAATTGATCTTGTGCTTTCTTATGAAGCTCAAGACGATGAAACTCCTCTTCAAGCAGCTTTTTAAGCTTTTCAAGTCGTGCTCGAGATGCGCTTAAGCCTTCTAAAGATGCACGAATTTCTTTGCAGAGCTTTTGCTGTATTTTACTACTTGTTTCAAGAATCATACTCTCAAGTTCTAAGACAGAACCCATTTGTGTAATAACCTGCTCTTTAAGTTTATGAGGAGACGTCTTTTTTGGCGGCTCTTTAACAACAAACTGCTGAGCCACTATACAACATACTGATATACTTAAGAAAATGATACTATACTTCATGGGGTATTAAGGGTTCTAAAGCCGTACTGTATTAACACAACAAGCCGCGCTGCTGCCAACAATACTACTACCTGATAAAACAAGGCTACAGAAATTGAATGAACAAGACCAGAAAGGAGTGCCCAAAAAATAAACAAGAATTGCCCAAATCCTACGAGCTTAGCAAGTCGTGAAGGACTGATAGGCACTTGCTGCTTAATAAGAGAAAAGTAGGCAGCACCACCAATAAGAACCACTTCATTAAGTATCACAAACACTAAAAACCATAGAGGAAGCGGTATCGGTATGAAATTACCATATACGAGCCCGATATACACCACCGTGAGCATAAGCTTATCAGCAATAGGATCTAAAATAGATCCAAGCCAGGAAACCTCATTACGAGAACGCGCAACCATACCATCAATGACATCCGTTACTGATGCGAGAACAAAAAATAGTGTTGCCGAGATCCAGGCATTCGTAAACATACTCAGCATGATGCATGGTATAAAGAACAACCGAGCAATGGTAAAGTAGGTTGCTAAGGTAATATACGCTTTATTCATGGCTAATGATTCCTCCACCTAAGCACTGTGTGCCATTATATAGTACTGCATACTGTCCTTCTGCAAGTCCTTGGTCACGTTCAGCAAGTTCTACCTTATAGGTACCGTCAGCACGAGAAGCAACAATTGCTGTAGTAAACGCAGGACCATGCCGTAATTTAACCTTAAACGTGCCACTTGAGGGCTTGTCAGCAATCCAATTACATCCTGTTAGGTAAAAAGTATCACGCTTTTTATCATCCGTATAGTAGTTTCTTGAAATAAACACAGTATTATCTTCGAGGCGTTTTTGAACAACGTACCAAGGACCACCACTCAGACCAATACCTTGTCGCTGTCCTACGGTATAAAACCAAAAGCCTTTATGTATGCCCACCTGCTCACCTGTTTCAAGCTCAATAAGGGGACCTTCTTGCTCACCCATATGATGCTTTACAAATTCGCTAAACTTGAGCTTGCCAAGAAAGCAAATACCTTGAGAATCTTTACGATCCTTGTTAGGCAAATCAAATTCGTTGGCGAGCTGCCGGACTTCCTCTTTGGTTAATTCACCTAAGGGAAAGAGCACTTTTTTTAGCTGCTCTTGGCTCAAGTGAGACAAAAAGTAGGTTTGATCTTTTATTGCATCCTTGGTCATATGTAACTTCACGGTATCACCATCTTGTACTACCTGTGCATAGTGACCAGATGCCACATATTCAAAGCTTTCATCAAGCGCATCATAAAAGGCACCAAACTTAATACGTTGATTACACAAAATATCTGGATTAGGCGTGCGTCCAGCTTTAATCTCTTTCACCGTGTGGGCAACCACCCTATCCCAATACTCTTTTTGTAGAGAAATGACCTGCAACGGCACGCCTGCTTGTTTACACACGAGTTCTACATATTTCAGATCTTCCTGCCATGGGCAGTCCCCAAGATATGCAAGCTCATCTTCAAGCCAGATTTTTAAATAGAATGCAGTGGGGGCATATCCTTGTTGCTGAATTAACCTCAGCGCCACCGAGCTATCAACACCACCAGATACTAATACAGCACATTTTTTCATAATTTTTCGTCCAAACAATAATCGATCAAGCGACTTAATGACATACCACGTCTTTTTGCTTCTTTCGCAAGCATATAATGCCGTTCAGGTGTTGTTCTATAGGCAACTTTACCCTTAAACTGTTCTGGATTCAATGGCTCAGGAACTAATTCACCGAGCTGCAATCGTCTGATTAACGCATCCTTCAACTCACCTCTCAAAGCTGCCATAGCAGCTTCTAATGATACACCTGTAGCCATAACCTCAGGTAATTCGTTTACCTTGATGATAAATACAATTGTCTCAGCTGATTGAGCTGTTTCCACATGATAGGTCCATGGCAATGCAAGGTAAGAAGAAAGCGTCTTTGTAGTAGTCATACATTCACCCATACAGTCTTAATGATATCAAAAATGACATCATCTGACAACACGAATTCTTGTAATCACCAACTCTGGACAAAGGCTTCCCTTAAACGCATACCGTCTCATAAAAATTGATCAGAGCCCCCACGAGCAAGCTCTTTGCAATACCCTTACGTTAATTTGATCTGTACATATCTTCCAAGATATTCTATACTTTTGAATTGAGAATGAAGAACATGTTCAACGGGAGAGGACCATGGACAACAAATTACACTTGCTTGACTTTTTACCACTTGCGATCTTTTCATGGGGACCAAGCATATTAGGATTTGAGCAGGGCTCTTGGCAACAAGCATTTTATTTAGGATCAACAGCAGCGGCTATTCAAATACTCTATACCTGGTATCGTGGTCACTCATTTGATTATATTGCTCTTGGCGCAAACCTCTTTATGATATATGGTGCATTAGGCTACGCACTCTATCCTCGAATGCTCTTACCATATGACCTACTCAAACAATCAATTATTTTTGTCTGGGTTTTTATCATAGGCCTTATTACTACCCTCATAACTCCTGAAGGCTTTATTCAAGGACCAGTATCAGCAAAACAGTATAACCTGACCGGATCAATTGGCTTACTATGTCTTACAGCACTCGCGCTTGTCATATCCTATTCATTACTTACGATCACCTCAGCTAATACCGCTGTTAGTACCATAATGCCATTTGTAGGGCTTCTTGCAACACGAGCACTCTTAAAAAACTATGTAGAAACGAGCCTGAAGGCCAGTTGACCCAAATAACCACCTGAAGTATGCTTATAGTATAGGACTTTATGAGGATATCATGATGGTAGATACAATCATTTCGGGAATACTTACGTTTTACCCTTTCTTTCTTCTTGTTGGCGCATTTATTGCTGTCATTGCTCGTGGCTACCACCATATGGCAATCCCTCTATTACTTATAGTAGGACTTGTTGGCTACCGATTGTATCATCGTGAGCATGCCCACTTTATGAACGCCGTGCGATATGGTGAACTTGAAAAAGTACGTTCATACTTAACATGGTATGCTAACCCGAATTATAGTAATAACGGCGTTACCCCATTAATGATTGCTTCAATGGAAGGCCATGCTGAAGTGGTAAAGCTGCTCTTATCATTTGGCGCAGATACCTCAACAACCTACCATGATCTCACACCCATTGAAATCGCTACACTTTCTGGACAGAGTGACATAGCAAGACTGCTAGAAAGAAAGCCAGCTTGACAATATTTCTCGCTTCCCTCACAATAAGATCATAAGTGTAAAAAAATGATACAATATAATACAATAACAAGGAATGGCTCTTATGAAAAAGCTTCTGTCTCTTCTTATGATACCGTCTTTACTTATGGGTACAAGTGCAAATGACGATGCACTATATGATGCTATCATGAACGATTCTCTTTACCGTGTTAAAAAGGCTATTAAGAAAGGCGCACTTATTGATGGAATTAATCCATTCGATTTACATACGCCCTTAAGTAGAGCAATATCCAATGACAAGAAATCTATTGCTCGGTATTTACTCAAGCACGGAGCTGATGTCACGGTACCCATTCACCCTGAAATACCAGCAAATGTTGCCCTCATAACCGCAACGCTGGCACCTGATTCTGCCATTCTTCTTCAACTGCTTGAAGAATTCGACATACCGCAAGATGCAATTGATTATGCTCTGCATGAAGTTATAAGCTATTATATGTCAGAATATAGGCTTTATACTGGGTATGAAGCTTGGCTTACTGAAAAAGTCACGATTCTCCTAAACCACTATGCTGATCCAATGCGCTCATATGACGAAGATCGATTTGGTCATAACGGTTCGGCGTATGAGCTTGCTATGCAGCATGGTCTTACTGACGTAACACATTTAATGGATGTATGCAGTAGAGTTATATATAATGAATATTGTGAATGCTGCGAGTAGCTCATTTCAGCTGATGTTAATTACGTAACAACTAACGTTAAGTATCCCCATTGGTTAGATTATTCTAACCAATGGGGATTATGTATGATGCCTATCATTTGCACTCTTGCTGTCATGCAGTGATAAAGGTATACTAAGTAGAGTTACTTACAAAGGATTCAGTATGAACGTCATTGAGACCATTGAACAGCAGTTATATCAGACACTCATTAACCTTTTTGATGCCAGTCCTGAGCTTATTAAAAGATCTCAACTCACGATTAATACCGATGCCCATAAACAACAGTTTGGTGATCTCAGTTCTAATGCAGCTCTCATCATTGCAAAGGAACGTGATCTAAATCCACGTAAAGTAGCAGCCCAAATAAAAGAATCACTTTCACATCACTTTATAGATCGCCTAGAAATTGCTGGCCCAGGGTTTCTTAATATCTTTTTATCAGCCGAGGCATTTCTTAGTTTAGCTATAACTATGTATGAACAAGGAGCTCATTTCTTTGCCGCAAGCTCGGCTCCTAAAGAATCCTACTGCATTGAATTTGTCAGTGCTAATCCGACGGGGCCACTCCATATTGGCCATGGCAGAGGGGGCATCATTGGTGATGTGCTTGCCCATATTTTGTCATTTTGCGGCAACAGCGTTACCAAAGAATACTATATTAACGATGCCGGTTCCCAAATGAAAAAACTTGGCACCTCATTTAAAATTCGTTGTTTACAAGCTCTTGGTAAAGAGGAAGAGCTTCCGGAAGATTCTTACCAGGGTGGCTATCTTGTTACCCTTGCGCAAGAATGTGTTAATGAGTATGGCACTGAGCTTGAAACAAAGCCTGATGAGTTTTTTATACAATACGCCCATGAGCATTTACTTCAGCGCATTAAAGAGGTCTTAACACGCTACGGCATCATCTATGATGTCTGGTTTTCTGAACAAGTATTGCATAACACCGGTGCTATCGAGGCAGCGATTGATCAACTCGCTGCGAATAACCACCTCTATGAAAAAGAGGGAGCACTCTGGTTTAAAAGTGCTGAACTGGGGGACGACAAAGATCGTGTAATACGAAAAGCTTCTGGAGAATTGACCTATTTAGCCGCCGATGTTGCCTATACGCAAGACAAGGTAGCACGTGGGTTTGACCATCTTATTTATATACTCGGACAAGACCATCATGGCTACGTAGCTCGCCTGAAGGCCGTCATGGCAGCACTTGGGTATGACCCTGCACGCTTGCAAGTCATCCTTTATCAGCTGGTAACCGTAAAAGAAAGTGGTCAAGCATTGCGTCTTTCTAAACGAGCAGGCCGCATTGTCACCCTTGATGATATCATAGCAACCGTTGGAAGAGATGTAGCTCGCTTTTTTTATCTACATAAAAAAGCTGATGCACATTTAGACTTTGATCTCGAGCTTGCTTTAAAACATACGGATGAGAATCCAGTATACTATATTCAATATGCTTATGTACGAACAAAGAGCATACGTGAAAAAGCCCAACAGTTTGAGGAATTTCATCAGATAACTACTACGGATCTTACTTCTATTGGTGAGCCTGAACGACTGCTTCTAAAAAAGATGGCCTCACTTAAAGAGCTTCTTCATACCATCGAGCGAAACTTTCAAACCCATTTGCTTGCCTATTATACTATTGAACTTGCTCAAACATTTCATAGCTATTATAGCCATAATAAAGTTATAGACACTCAAAATGTACCAACGAGTAGAGCGCGGCTTGCATTGGTTGAACTTGTCGGCTCTACCCTAAAAACGACGTTTGACCTGCTGGGTATCAGTGCTCCCGATAAAATGTGATGAAGATCAAATTAGGCTGGATCACCGTAAAGGATCTTACACAAGCAAAAAAATTTTATACCAACCTTGGTCTTACGCTTATCTTAGAAGATAAAGAGCATGGATGGGCTGAGTTTGAAGGCGAAGATACGTCGTTTACGCTTGGCATTTGGCAAGAAGGTAAAGCGCTACCCCTGCCAGGAAAAGCTGGTTCTAATACGCTACTTACGTTTTATGTGCCTAATATTACCAAGGCTAAAAAAGAGCTAGAGCAACAAGGAATTACCTTTACTTCTGAGATATATACCCTGCCAAGTACTGTTAAGATTGCGGACTTTATCGATATAGATGGTAATCACTTTCAGCTCGTTGAACATACATAAATTACACGTGGTTTTTTCCAAAACATCTTGACCGAAAAAAAGAATCTCTTCATCTTCATGTCATAACAGCCTCATAATCGCATAAAGCAAAAGTTACGCTCACTTAAGCTATAGATAGCTCTCCCAATTTCAGTTACCTCAACATTAACCGTGTCTTACCATGTATACTCTTTGAACAAGTCCTCAATGGTTACAACACCTGAAATGAGCTCTTCAGAATACATTGTTTGCTTTATGCCATGTGCAGAAATTATGGCAAAAAATAAGTTCTTTTTCGTCTTAGTATGCTTTCTAAAAACATCAATTTTATGCATAATTGTTTGGGCATATGACTTATCAATAACAAATGGTTCTTTAGTGTACTTTATTTCACAAAGAGTTATAGAGCTATCCTCTCGATCAAATAACAGATCTATTTGCGCACCTTTCTCCTTTACACCCTTTTTTGGCATATAACGCCATTGAGAAGCATGGGCCATAGTTAAATGAAGTGCCTCCCGTATTAAGGGTACATGTTTATTACAAACAGCTTCAAAAGCGCATCCTGACCAAGCATGCCAGCCGGGAGACTGTTGAATATTCCTCCAATAACCTCGCTCTTCGCCACGCTCTATATATTTTCTATGAGGTTCAATCCACTGAAAGTAAAACAGACTATACTCATCTATTATCTTGTAAAATATTCCTTTTTTTTCCCTGCCAAAAGGGACAAATCTTTGTATGAAATCCGCTTGCTCTAAATCTCTTAAGGCAGAAACTATCCCACCGCCACCCTTATGATTTTGTAGCTTTTCTATGAGCTTAGTTTGGCCAATGCCATAACAATAGTGTGCAATTATCTTGACTATTTCCACATGAAGACTTGCATTACCAAACAACGTACTATACAACTTAGGAAACTCTTGTCGAAGAAAACTACCCTTCTTAAATGCAAGTTGCTCAATAATCTGCATAGATGAATATCCAGGCTCTACCTGATCAAGATAGTAAGGGACTCCTCCCAGCACCATGTATATATCTACTATTTGTCTATCAGTTAATCGAGCATGCTTATAACGCAAATATTCCCGCGTTTCATGTAAACTAAATGGTCTCAGATGAATTTCACGTGTCGTCCTATTGTAGAGACCTCCCACATTATTCACAATATTGTTAATAATCCAGTTAGAAGCAGAGCCACATACGATAAGCTTCACTCTACTATCCATAGACCAAAACCTATTCCAAAAATAATCCAACATCTGAAGAAGACCAGATTTCTTTGTTACCATCCAGGGAAATTCATCAAAAAAGAGTACTATCTTTTTTGATGAAGATTCCTTGATAAAGTCGTTGAGCATCATAAACATTTCACGCCAATGTGCTTTTTCCGCAACAGCCATGCGGGGGATAGTAAAAGCATCACTAAGAGAATCTGCAAAAACCCTTATCTGCTCTTGCAATAGGCCATCCTTCACACCAGAAACATAGAAAAAAATAGAGTCCTTTCTTCCTTGATACATATTCCTTATCAGATATGTTTTCCTCACTCTTCTTCTCCCATACACGGTGATAAACTCGGGCTTATCTGACTTATATGCCTTTTCTAATATATCTTTTCTTCTCTGCGGCCTATAATTTCAGGCATAATCAGTCGCAGAATAATGCAATTCGCTTTAAGATTCTGCAATCTATACTCAACAACGTAGGCCCACTTCAATATACCTCTAATTAGCTGCAATCAACAAACAATTAAAGATTCTGCGAGCCATAAAAACCTATATCTCGCAGAAAAGACAGCCTTTATTCAAGATTCTGCGAGCTATAATTCGGCATAGCCCGCAGAATCTCATTAATCAGCTTAAAACTTGTAAACTATTTCTCAGTGGCCTTTTCCATAGCATACAATCTCTTTTTTAATGAAAGAGGTTTTTCCTCTGCCTAGTGTTAAACGTAAACATATTTTTGGTTTAAAGTTTTCACAATATAAAACTATTGAAAAAAATTAATAAAAAATTGTATAATGTATTATATAATTCAACATAAGGGAATCAGCATGAAGCATAGAATACTTTATTTAGCCTTATTTATACAGTGCTCTACCGTGCTACCGATTATGGTTGGCGGATGGGTACCCTATTGGAAACCAAAAGAGGGCACAGCTACCGCTATTAAACACCTTGCTATTCTTGATCAAGTAAGCCCTTTTGCGTTTGAAGTGCAAGCAGATGGAACCCTTAAGGATACCTTCAACAAATATAAAAAAGAGTGGCAGAATCTGGCAGTACAATGCATGGAAAAGCAAAAGCTTTTAATACCAACAATTAGCTGGCATTCTGCACAGCAAATACATACAATCTTACCAGATACAAAAAAAAGAGCCCAGCACATTCAAAGTATCATGGACCTAGTACGGGATAATGCCCTTGCAGGAATAAATATCAACTACGAAAATATGCAGTCTCATGATCGTAAACCGTATATGGCATTTATTGAAGAGCTTTCTCAACGGCTTCATGCAGAACATAGACTGCTTCATATCACCCTAGAAGCACGCACCAGTGATACGACGGTGACTTTTCAAGAAGAGATACAGATAAACGCGAGCTATTGCCCTGAAATAGAATCTTATAAGGAATGCCTAGCGCGTTGTGCTGACCAAGTAATTGTTATGGCCTATGATGAGTGGGATAAACCCTATAATAGAAGAACAACCCATAGAAATAAGCGATACTACGTTGCCCATACCTCAAATCAATGGGTAGAGCAAGTCATCCAATACGCCTTAAGCTTTATTCCTTCTTACAAGCTGGTTATTGGAGCTCCTACGTATGGTATTGAGTTTACGATTACCCATACGAGCCCAACGTCAATTACCTGCAAGAAAAAACGTTCAGTTCTGCATAAAACGACTCAAGAACTTATCTACCAAAAAAAGCTTAGTCCAAAGCGGACACCAGGTGGAGAAATGAGCCTCACCTATCGAGATGAAAGCAAGACACATTATGTCATTTATCCTGATGCGCACACAATCAAAGATAAGATCAACCTCGCCACTCAGTATGATCTTAAAGGGCTCTACCTCTTCGCCATCTACGGCAACGAGGACGAGAACATGTGGAAGCTCTTTGCTGCCTAATATATCGCTCAATACCTTTAGAAACACCGTCAACTAAGATGTCTTTAAACTGATCAGTCTTAAGCTTATTTGCTGTTTCTTCATTGGTTAGATACGCAAGCTCAACCAACACGGCAGGGCACGTAGCTTTTTTGATAACATTAAAACGAGAAGCTTTAATACCGCCATCAAGGGCATTAAGATTACCAAGTGAGCCACCACGCCAGTGGGGACTCACCTCGTGACTTATATGATAATGAAGAGCACTCGCTAGACAATAGGACTTAATCGGATACTTATCTTCAAACGGAACATATATCTCAAACCCCGCACTTCGCGGATTACGGCTCCCATTGAAATGGAGTGATACAAACAAATCAGCAGTATGATCAGCAGCAATCTGAGCTCTCTTAGTAAGATCCGCAATCAGCGTATCTTTATCAAGTTCAGTATCAGTATCTCTGGTGAGAATTACCGTATAACCTCTTAGGGTAAGCTTTCGTGCAAGGCGCACTGCTACGTCTAATGCAAGATTCTTTTCAACTAATCCAGCAGCAGTATTGGCGGTACCAATATATTTACCCCCATGACCAGGATCAATCACTATTGTCTCTGCTCGTAATACAGAGCATAGAAAGAGAATGAGCCATCTCATTGCAATTCCTTCAATTGCCATACGAGCGCAAGTGCCTGCTTTGGGGTCAACTCATCGCCATCTATTTGAGCAAGCTTTGAGATAAGAATTTTTTGTCGCTCTTGCTCTTTCATTAATTGCTCAATTCGGGCTTCAAGTTCAGCATTTCTGAGCTGAAGGGTAACAGTATCTTTTACCGCGCCTGGATCTTTAACCTGTTGAACATGAAGAGCTTCTTCAAGACGTAATTGTTTAATAATTGCTCGTGCTCGCATAATAACTTCTTTTGGCAGTTTAGCTAATACCGCTACCTCTAGACCAAAACTGCCATCTGCAACTCCTGGTAAAATTTTATGAAGAAGCACAATTTCTTCATCAACTTTAGTGCTTGCTGCATGAAACGGTCTAATACCTTCATGAGTTTCGCATAGTGCCGTAAGCTCATGATAATGGGTAGCAAATAAGCATCGAGCTTTAAGCGTACCATAGATATATTCAACAACTGCCTGGGCAAGAGCAAGCCCATCAAACGTACTTGTTCCACGACCCACTTCATCAAGAATCACTAAACTATGCTTGGTTGCCTCTGAGCAGATCAACGCTGTCTCTTCCATTTCGACTAAGAACGTCGACTTACCTTCAGCAACATTATCTGATGCACCTATTCTCGTAAAAATACGATCAACAATACTAACATGGGCTTGTGCAGCCGGAACAAAAGAACCTATCTGGGCCATTAAACTTATTAATGCTACTTGCCGCAAATAGGTCGACTTACCTCCCATATTAGGTCCCGTAATAAGCAACAATGAAGCATCATTATTGAGATCAACACTATTGGGAATAAATGAATCAGCAAGTCGTGTCTCAACAACAGGATGACGGCCTTCAGCAATAAAAATCTGCTGATCATCATTAAACGTTGGTCGCACATAGGAATTGCTATAGGCAACCTCACCAAGAGCAACCAATGAATCAGCATAGGCTAAGGCAAACGCTATCTTTTTCAATGCAGGGACAAACACCTCTACCTGCTGTTTTACCTGATCATATACCTGTTGTTGCAGACTTTCTATATCGGCCTTTGCCCGCTTAAGATCATATTCAAGCTCTTTAAGTTCTTGCGTAACAAAGCGTGCTCTATTTGAGAGTTTTTGATTAGAAGAATACCGTTCTGGTACCAAATGTAAATTAGCATTGGTTACCTCTATGGCATAGCCATGAACTTGATTAATCTTAATCTTCAATGAGGAAATGCCGGTACGCTCCTGCTCTTTTTTTTCAAGATCTT
The DNA here is from genome assembly GCA_963711045.1 of uncultured bacterium. Lineage (GTDB taxonomy): Bacteria > Babelota > Babeliae > Babelales > Babelaceae > PRDV01. The sequence continues at coordinate 100,774 of CAVQCM010000004.1, forward strand.
GGATAGCCTGAACACCAGAGCTTGCTAATGTTCTTAGTCTATCTAGTTCTTGATGATAGCCATCTTTAATAATCCAAGGACTATCTGGATCGGTTTCTAGTGAAGCAAATAATAGCCGTGTAAGCACCGTAAAATCTGCTATCATAGATCGAATAGTAGTAAAAAGTTTAGGCGACTTTTGCCCAAGTAGTTCCTGTAAGCGAGGCACTACTTCAAGGGCGGTAAGCAATGAGGTATAATCATGTAACTGTGCGCGTTTTAAGGCAATTCTGCCAATGATGCGCTCGGTATCACCCACCTGCTGCAATGCCTTTTGAAGAGCTGACTTATACTCATGGTCCTCCATGATTGCTTGCACCACATCAAGCCGCTCTTCAATATGTTCCTTATTAATAAGAGGTCTTAACAACCACTTTTTGAGCATACGAGAGCCCATTGGGGTAACAGCGGTATCAAGTACTGAAAATAAGGTATGCTTACTTGAACCATCTTGGCTATTATTAACAAGCTCCAAATTACGCTGGGTTGAGGCATCAATAAGCAAATAATCCTCTGGCCGATAGACTGACAATAGAGTAAGCTCTGCAAGAGCTTGCTCATTAGTACGTTGTAAATATCTATAGAGTAACCCTATTGCTCCTTTCACACTCTCAGCTTCTAGTAACGGATGACTACCAAATTGGTCAATAAACCACTGTTCAGCTTCATTTGCTGTAAAAGGATCAGCTTTTTTAATAGACTCAAAAGAAACAACGTAACCCTGCTTCTGAAAGAATGGCGCATAGACAGTGCCAAGCTTAATCTGTGGCAAAATTATTTCATCAGGCATAAACCTATTAAGCTCAGCATCAAGAGCAACCTTCGAGCCATCAGTACGCAACGTTATAAATAACTGACCTGTCAAAAGCTCTGCACAAATAAAAGCCCATGAAGTTTTAGTAGGGTAGAATACCGAAAGATAGGAAGCAGATTTTTCATCAAGAAGCTTTGAATCAGTAAGGGTACCTGGGGTAAGAACTTGGGTAACTCCTCGCTTGACAAGCTTACCTGGCGTTGGTGATTCCAACTGATCACATAATGCAACCTTAAACCCTGCCTTAATAAGTTTTGGTAGATAGTGATCTTTTGCATGAAGAGGTACACCTGCTAACGGAATCGGTTTATTATTATGGGTACCACGTTTTGTTAACGCAATACCAAGAGTAGCAGCAGCAGTTTTAGCATCTTCAAAAAAGAGTTCATAAAAGTCACCGACCTGAAACAAGAGCATGACACCAGGATATTGCTCTTTAATCTCCATGAACTGTTGCATTAATGGTGTTAGCGGCTTAGACATACGTCTGTCCTTAGACGGTGAGAAGGTTAACTTGTGCTACTAGTGTAGCATAATACAAAAAAGTGCTCTACTCTCATCAGGAAATTTCAATACATGCTGCTGCCTTATCGCGCAGAACAACCTCCTTTAAGAGTGCACGAAATGTTGAACGTTTTCACAACAAATTAGATTATGTATAGAACGTCAACTATCTTTGCCGTTTAGCGACAATTATCTTTGCCTCTTTTTTATGATGAATCTTGGTATATAATTTTGTTCCTTTCATGTAGTTTTAAGATTGATTTTTAGTATAATGACCCCATAAATTCGGACAACTATATTTCGGAAAATTTAGCTTTAAGCTAAACTAACGTTGACCAACTTTTATGGAGAAACATATGGCCAGAAAAATACGTAAAAAACATAGCGATGAATTTAAGCTTAAAGTTGCTCTAGCAGCAATAAGGGGCGAGATGACAGTTGCAGAGATGTGCAGTGAGTTTGGCATATCCAGTAGCCAAATCTATGGTTGGAAAGATCTTCATTTAACTCGAGGAGGTTTAGTCTTTTCAGACAAGCGATGTACTGATGATAAGCAAAAGGAGATAAATAAGCTACATCGTCTTCTAGGGAAAGCATCAGCGGATATCACTTTCCGTCGAATGTGCTCGATCGGTAAGCTTAAACAGGGGGCTAGAATTGGTCGAGCAGAATAAAAGCAAGATGAGCATTTCAAGGCTCTGTAAATTGCTGAAAGATAGCCGCAGTAGTGTGTAATATGAGAAGAAAGCGGTAAGCAAAAGAGATGTATATTTTATGAACGAAATGCAATGCATATATGAAGATTGCCCCTTCTATGGTTACCGGAAAATTCATGCTGTCTTGCAGAATGATAAGAAGATTGAATGCGGTAGAGGAAAGGCGCAAAGGTTGATGAAGCTTATGGGGCTAAAGGCTTTATACCCAACAAAGCGTACAACAATATCAAACGTCCAACATAAGAAATATCCCTATCTGCTAAAGGATATTAACATCACCAAAGTAAACCAGGCATGGCAAGTTGATATTACCTACATAAAGCTCAGAAGAGGCTTTGGTTATTTAGTTTGCTTAATAGACATATATAGTCAGATTGTAGGATGGGCATTCTCTCCGTTCTTAGATACTCATATGTGTGTAGAAGCTCTTGAAATGGCTCTTAAAAATGGTATTCCAGAGATTATTAATAGCGATCAAGGATGTCAATTCACTAGTCTCAAATGGTGCAATGCTCTTATTGAGAAAGCTATTAAAATTAGCACGGATGGTAAAGGACGTTGGGCAGATAATATATATATTGAACGACTTTGGAGATCAATAAAATGGGAGGCAGTATATCTACATAGCTTCGATTCAATAGTGGATGCTAAGAATTCATTAGAAAGATATATACAATTCTATAACTAGGATCGTCCGCATCAGTCAATTGATTACAAAAAGCCCAATGATATTTACTATAAAAATAAGGAAAGAAAAGAACAAAGCAAAATCAATCAAGAAGTCTGTACACCCGAAATCAAAGCAGGTGAAAGACATTCCAAAATACAATCAAATTTATTGTCTTGACAAGTGGGGTCACTTTAGTTTTTAACGGAAGCTGATAATGAACAATGATAAGACTCTCTCAAAAATATATCATAGATTTTAAGACCTCTTACTTCTTCAATTTTGTAGTCTATAACTAGATAGCTCTCGATAATAGAGAACCATATAATCATCGACGATTCAAAATTAGATTAGGCATTGTAAATAGCAAAGATATCTACAGAAGCGAGAGGTAAAGAAGCGACTTTTGCTACGCATTCATTTAATGATGTATAATAGAGTAGTTTGGTCATAACAATAGACATTCAGCCCCATTTCAATGAGGCTGAATGATAAGTTCCTAGTTATATTAGTTCTTGATGGCATTCTCAATCCAGATATCTCGCCAGGAAGCGCGATCTTCTATATCTGGTGTTGCTATACCATTAGCATTAGTTGCTAAAGGATAGGTTTCAATGATTGGGGTTATACCAATATCCTGCCATTCAGTTTGATCATACCAGCCAGGAAGAAGTGGATTTGGCCTTGTTGACAAGGTTGAATTAACAAAAAAGCCATGTCTATCAACAACCATCGGACGGCCTTCACCTTCCATATAGGTAGCAGTACGTGCAACTCCCTCAGCATCAACAAGATTTTGCGAAAGAGGATTGATCGGTAATGGATCAAAATACCTAAGACCCGCCCATAGCCGGCCATCAATATCACCAACAATACGAGCTTCTACATTATGGCCAAGATCTTGCACCTGTCCTTCAGGATCAGCTCCTAGGAAATTATGTGGGAACACATCACCGCTACTACTAGAGTGGGTAGAAGTCAAGATGATAACCTCTTTTTTCTGTTCAGACGTACCACGAACTATACCATTTGGGAAGGCTGACGCAACCTGATCAACATCAAGAATTGGAGTTGATGTAGGAATTTCGCCATATACTGTTTGAACACCACTGCCTGGAAGAAGTAGCGGGCTACGCTCTCCATTGCCAGGAAAGCCTTGAGCCTCAAATGTCGCTGGTCGATTACCCCCAAAAAGAGATGCTATAGCTGTAGTAATCGGGTATCCACCTTGATTGTTTCTAATATCAAGGATAAACCTATCAGGATTATATTGATTGAGAGATTCTATAAGAGATGCCCAAGCAGCAATTGTTTGCCCCCATAATTTTGAGGTAATACCCTCTCGAGGAAATGTAAGAGGATTAAGCCCTACGGTAAATAACGGATTGTCAAAAAAAAACTCATCTAATATGCGAAGATATGCCACAGTCTTTCCATTAGTTAATGAGCGATCAACTATGCCACCAAAAAATGCATTACTAGCATAAGGATCAACAATACCATTATCTTTATTCGAATAGAGATTATGATAAACCATCCACTTATGCACACCAAATTCATCAACAAGGTCATCAGGGAACGTCCCAAAATCATTCACCGTAAAGACTACTTGTGAACCATTTGATGTATACCCTTGATCAACAAGCATCCCTGTTAATGGAGCTTGGCTCGGATCGGTTGGAAATGATGGACCCGTAATCGTGAAGTAAATATTTTTCACGGTATCAGGCTCTAAATAATTTTGCCGTACGATATCGTAATCAAAATAGGGATCAAACGATATAAAACCTAATCCAAAAGGATCATTAATATTAAACGCCGGGAAGGTCAGGTTACCAATAATATAGGGATTCCAATACAGCTCAAAACTATTTGCTGTATAGGTTCTGAAACGAACCGTGCTTCTAAAAACATCCCCGTTAGCTAAGGCTTCCTGCAATTCTTCGAACGTTTCAGGTACGCTGTATCCCGTGTCTCTCCAGATCGATAAATGTGTATGAGTTCCTGGACCAAAACTTTGAATAACAAAATCCATAGATGCTGCCATAAAATCACGATAGTTTATCGCGGGGGTTATAGGGCCATGCTGAGCTTCAAGCTTCGCTACCCCATGAATAGATGGATCATACTCTTCTTCAATAGATGATGAATCATAAATCAAAAAGACATATGGTTCACGTGAACTGTTCTCTTGCCATGGATAAGGAGTACTCTGAGTAAGAGATTGAATTGGAAATGATGCTGCAAAATGCGTACCATTTAATTCAGCATAGGCACCTTTAAAGCCTGTTACGGTAATAGTACTACATGGCGTAAACTTATGTTGCTCTTGTGTATGTATCGTAGTAAGAGGGAAAAATTCAGGGAACTGAGTCCGCCATACCCCTATATATTTACCGCCACGAAACGCAGTGCTCACCTTAGCTGTTCTTGTTACACCAGTAGTAAGCATCGTTTCGTACAACTCGTTATAGTCTGCCCACCCTATATAATCGGTTTGATTCAGTGAAACTGCTTTTTGGGGTTCAGTTAATAATGCATAATATTCTGCCATATACTTAAACATTTCAACAGGATTGGTCCAATCTGTTTCTGATGGAAGCCGATTAAGCTGAATGTCAGGACGCTCAGGAAGTCGTATATAACGTGGAATATTATCTACATAGCCTAAGCTTTCAATATCAGAATCATAATACACCGCATATGCTACATCATTATCAGCATCTTGAATACGAAAAGTATTTCGCAAACTTTCTTCACTCACGATAGGAAAAGTAAAGAATCGGAGCTCAGTATCACTTAGAACCTCGACATCTACCACAACAGCTCCATTCGAAGTTGGTAATGAACTATATTGTTCATCATTGAGATTAAATTCGCGAAGATTTTTTTGTGTTCCTGTATAGAATCGTGCCTTTGGCTGTCCACATTCATCAAGAAAGAATTCAACAAGCGTTACCGCAACATATGTAATACTATCAAGCAGCCAATACCCTTCAAAGTTCTTGAACTGCTTACGCTTCTTATGGCGCTCTTTCTTAGACAAACGTGACCAGGTTTCATTAGCAGCCTTTGCTGTTGCATGGTTTAATATACTTGCTTTCGCGCTAGTTCTATCCTTTCTTTCTGCTCTATCTTCATTTTTACTAAGGAGTCGAGCAATCGTTTCTCGTTTAGTTTCTCCTTCTTTTTTATGTAACTTTTTGGGGACGATAGGATTAATAACTCCTCGTCGTTCAGCAAAAATAGATTGTGATAACAACAGAACCACACTTAAGGTGATCATTTTTTTTTCGTTCATTGCTTTCCTCTCTTTGATACAATGATTATATATATATTCTGCATAGCACGTCCAAAAACATTAACGCTATCATGTTTGCTTGTTAGTGATCTACAATCCATAGATTATCAAATACTAAAAACAGATTGCAATAGTTTTCTTTACTAAGGTATTAGTAAAGTCAGATTCAATTCCGAAGTGCATAATTGCAGGTAGTTAAAAAAAGTCAGATGCGGTAAGAGGAAATAAATTGGCTGTGCGAGGACTTATTCCAAATCGACGAGATTAGAAGAAAGATCTAAAATTGTAGATTAGAAAGAACGCGTAGGAGACTTTGAAGTTGATACTATTGTTGGAGCTCAGCATAAAGGAGCAATCTTAAGGGTTGTTGATAGAAAAACCAAATTCACGTTTCTCGTATTACTTCCAAGAGGTACAACAGACAATGTTACTCAAGCTATTATCCCTATCCAGGATTACACTCACACTATGACAGCTGATAATGGTAAAGAGTTCGCTCAACATCAAATAATAACGGAACAACTACAAGCAAACGTTTATTTTGCTCATCCATATCATTCATAGGAAAGAGGACTTAACGAAAGCACAATGGACTTGTTAGGCAATATCTGCCAAAGCACACTAACTTTGCCATAATAACACATCAATAAGTTAGCACAATTCAGCATCTTCTCAATACCAGCCTCAGAAAGTCACTAAACTTCATGACTCCTGCTGAAGCATTCCATAATGAAACCGGTAGAATAATCCCAGATTACCTTACTCAATCATTGATACAAACTAACAGCTTAAATAGGTGCCGATAGTAATAACAATCCTATTCCCAAATAAAAGGAGGTAGGGTGAAGTCACCAGAGGCATTCAGAAATCTAATTATTTACACATTCAAAGACTTGATAGAGTTCTGCATTTCTTATTGTCATAGCTCGACAATCTTGTATTCTTCCTGCAACTTGATGTATACATTACACTAACCATTAAAATCATCTTTAGTGCTTCTGGGGAATTCTAACTAAATTATGCACTTCAAGTTTGAATGCTCTCTTATGAACGCCAATTTTCACAACAAATTTGATGGTGAATTAGATCTCATAATAAAGTATTTCCCGTAAACTATTTTTTTCTTATAGTTGAGAGAAATTTTCACAGAAGCTAATGACTAAGAGAGAGGCTAATAAAAGAATCTACATACAGTAAAAGCTCACAATAAAGCCCCCCACCAAACAAGGCGAGAGGCTCACATAAATTGTTAATACTTACTCAGGGCTAACTTCTTTTTCAAGCTGCTCGAGAAACTCATCAAACATGCTATGATGTGGGTTCTGAACCTGCGGCCTTTCTAGTTGCCATTCAGGATAAATAAAGCGCTTTAACGCCCCAAATATATCTTCTTCATAAGGACTTGAAAGATCAACAACACTTGTCACAGCCTCAAACCCTTCAAGCTGGCTAATAATCGTAAAGAGTCGACGACGTAAACGATCAACAAATGCTTTCATTTGCTCAGGATTAGCTCTTGCACGGCTGAGCGCCTGTACTTCTGCCGCGAGCGTGTTTGTTTCAGTTTCTATAGTTGCAATACAACGTTCGGCTCGATCTTGATAAAATTTATATCCAGTAATTTTAGGAGTTATATGCTCCATTGCAAAGAACATGTAGCCAAGAATACGCTCCATCTCAAGAACTAAGTGGCGCATACATAAGCTAACTTCTTGCGTATCATTACTATTATACCCATGAGCAGCTTCATAGCCAATCCAGTTTTTGAAGTTTACCATGACATTATAAAAGTCAGAATGTTCAACCAGGCACCATTTCATTGATTTGAGCGTAAGGAAATAGCTTCCAATAGAAGGGAGTTTTGGTAAAATAAATTGTCCTGCTTCCTTCGTAAAGTAGCCGATACCAAGATAAGCTAGCCATCCTGGTGCTTTTTTATAGGCCTTCTTAGCGGTACGCATAACCAAATTCTTACTATAGCGCCAGGTATTACCTATAACTGAACCAATCGCATAGGGTGTTGCTCGTACGCCATCAACTATGACATCTGGTGTTGCCTTAACACCACGTCCTACCGCACCAGCTGCTGCTCCTGGTAATGACCAGAGGTAGCCAGGAATTGATGAGAGCCATTCACCGGTGCTAAGATGATCTTCTATTTTTTGCTCTTCACGAGCAGCTTCTAGCTCACGTACTTGCTGCTGCTCAAATTCATTAATTTTTCTAACATTTTCTGGAAGGTTAGCAATCGCTTCTGCATAGTGTTGCTGGTATAATGCATAATTATTACGCGATTTCCAGATGATCCCACCAATAACGGCTGCTCCAACCGTTGCTACGCCAACCTTAAAGAGTGTATCACGCTTCTGTTCAGCCGCTTTAAGCTCTTGTTTAAAAAGGTGAACATTATCGACTGAAACACACGGTATCTTTGTGCCTACGGTATCTGCAACAATCGCTTGACCCAGGAGTACACAACTTAGCGCTAGTTTTTTCATATGAGGTATCCTTTTTGTAATTTTACCAATATATGCCTAGTGTACCCAAAGCAGTACGTTTGAGCAAATGGTCAATATTTAGGATGTTTTCAGCGAAGCAAGTGCTGCAAATGCTTTTTTAAGGTACCTACCGGTGTGACTTTCAGCTACCTGAGCAACCTCTTCTGGTGTACCATGAGCAATCACGGTGCCGCCTTTATCGCCACCCTCAGGCCCCATATCGATGATATAATCAACCGTTTTTAGGACATCAAGATTATGTTCAATTACCAAGAGTGAATTGCCCTTATCTACCAGATTCTGCAATACTAGCAGGAGCTTCTCAATATCACTTGCATGAAGTCCTGTGGTAGGCTCATCAAGTATATATAAGGTACTTGTTCCACGCTTGGCAAGTTCACTTGCCAATTTAATGCGTTGGGCTTCACCGCCTGATAGGGTCGTGGATGACTGACCAAGCTGTAGATAGTCAAGCCCGACATCGCACATCAGCTTAAGCTTCTTATGAAGACGCTTGTGAGAGCCAAAGAACTCTACGGCTTCACCCGCGGTCATGGTAAGTATTTCTGAAATATTTTTGCCCTTAAAGAGAATTTCTCTTGTCTGTGCATTATACCTAGTACCTTTACATACCGTACAGGTCAGCGTAACATCCGCTAAAAAGTGCATCGATACCGTTACCGTACCATCACCGGAGCAGTGAGAACATCGTCCTTCAGCTACATTAAAGCTAAACCGTCCTACTTTATATCCGCGAATCTCTGATTCAGGCAGTGCTGCAAAGATTGCTCTAATATCATCAAAGAGACCAAGATAGGTAGCTGGTGTTGAACGAGAGCTTCTGCCAATCGGTGCCTGATCAATAACGATCATATTTTGAAGCTGATCAACCCCTTCAAGCTTATCTTTACCGGTAAACATCTCTTTCATCCAAAGCGGAACATTAGTGCGCTTAAGCGTTTGTGCAACAGACGGTACCAGCTCTTCCATAATAAGAGTACTTTTGCCAGATCCAGAAACGCCAGAAATACCACATAACACTCCAAGAGGAAACTTAACGGTTAAGTCTTGCAAGTTATGCATAGAAGCATTTCTTAAGGTCAAATAGCCGTGCGGTTTTCGTACTTTTTTTGGTGGAACAATAGCACGTCTTCCACTAAGGTAATCTCCGGTAAGTGATTGAGTATTATTAGCAATCTCTGTTGGTGTACCAGCTGCAACAACTGCCCCACCATAGATACCTGCTGCTGGGCCCATATCAATAATATAATCTGAACTAAACATCGTATCGGTATCATGCTCAACAACAAGAATAGTATTACCTAAATCTCTCAAGCGATGTAAAGTTTTTATGAGACGATCATTATCACGTTGATGAAGACCAATGCTTGGCTCATCAAGAATATATAATACCCCACTCAGGGCTGAACCAATTTGCGTAGCAAGACGAATACGCTGCCCTTCACCACCAGAAAGAGTTCGTGCCGTTCTATTAAGTGAGAGATATTCAAGTCCCACATCACATAAGAACGTCAATCGTGATTCAACCTCTTGTAATAATCTTTCTGCAAGTATCGTTTGCTCTTCATCAAGGGTGAGCTGCCGTATAAAGGCTAGAAGGTCCCTAATTGAAAGCTCACTCAGTTCATAAATATTTTTCTTACCAATCGTGACGGCAAGAGCCGCTTTATTAAGCCGTTGGCCATGACATTTACCACATTCAACTTGGTGATAGGCATCCTCATCTTCGTATGCTTCATAATGGCTTCCCAGTCCATGACATCTTTTACAAGCACCCACTGGTGAGTTAAATGAAAATAGGCGAGGTTCAAGTTCGGGAAATGAATAGGCACAGCGCAAACACATACGAGCAGCTGCATACATATGTTCTTCATCCCCAACGAGCACTTTACACATACCAGAAGCAATCCCAAAAGCACGCTCTACCGCCTCTTGCACGCGAGAAGCTTCTTCTTGATTAACTTCAACTGCATCAATAAGAACATCAATGGTATGTCGTTCGGTTTTTTTAAGTTTAAGTAAATATATCTCTTCTACCCGCTTGAACGTATGGCGCCTACCATCAATCACAAACCGATAATACCCATCATTGTATAGCTTTTCAAGTTCATTGGTAAACTCACCTTTCTTATATAACGCCAAGGGAGCAGCTATAATAATTGAATCACCTTTAAACTGTTCGAGGAGTACGGTAGATATTTTATCAGGCTGTTGTGCCGATATGGGCACCTGACACGTTGGACATTCAAGAGCGCCAATCCGTGCAAAAAGCACCCTCATATAATCATAAATCTCTGTAATGGTACCCACGGTAGAGCGGGGATTATGGCCTACGGTTTTCTGGTCAATCGCTATTGCTGGGCAGAGTCCATCAATACGATCGACATCAGGTTTTTTTGGTAACCCAAGAAATTGTCGCGCATAAGAAGAAAGTGACTCTATATAGCGCCTTTTCCCTTCTGTATACAGAATATCCAATGCAAGAGAACTTTTACCTGAGCCGGATGGGCCCGTAATAACGGTAAGAGAATCTTTAGGAATATCAATGGAGATATTCTTAAGATTGTGTTCACGTGCTCCTACAACCTGGATCATGTGTTTATTTTTGTTGTCTTTTTTGGTATTGCTCATTTAGGTACTTTTTTGTAGAATAAATGGGTGATATACGTATAATTATACCAGAAAATATGCTTTTTTGAAGGAAATTGTTTCAAGTATTGTATCTTGGCATATGGGTAAAAACAGCGTATACTTACTAGGATATGGTGGGTGTAGCTCAGTTGGTAGAGCATCAGATTGTGGCTCTGAGGGTCGAGGGTTCAAGTCCCTCCACTCACCCCAAAAAACTCTTGCTAAAATAGAATCTACTGTGTATCCTTTACACATAACAGCGTATGTCGGGGTGTGGCGCAATTGGTAGCGTACTCGCTTTGGGAGCGAGGGGTTGTGAGTTCGAGTCTCGCCACCCCGACCATTAATCAATCTCTAATCACCATGTTATTATTAGACCGCAGGTATCTGCACTCGTTTGATTGGGTTAGTTTCTTCACAATGATTGCTCTTTCAAGCATTGGTCTTATCTTCGTCTATAGTTCAACCTATACTGCTGAAAACCCCTATTCAATTTATACAAAAAAACAGCTCTTTGGCATTATATCTGGCATTATTATCTATTTCTTCTGTTGTTCCCAAGACTATCGAACATTAGAACGGTACGGATATTTCATGTATTTTGCAACGATTGCCCTTCTTGCCATAACGATTATTAAAGGCTCAATTGGCATGGGAGCTCAGCGCTGGATCAATGTAGGGTTTACCAAATTCCAGCCGGCAGAGCTTGCCAAACTCTTTTTCCCTGCCTTTATTAGTTATTATCTCTTTACAGAAAACCAGGATATCACCCAGTTACGTTTTTCAAACTTTCTGCCGATCTTAGGTATATTGGGCCTTAGCTTCATCCTTATCTTAAAACAGCCTGATTTAGGGACAGCCCTGATCGTGCTCTTTTCTGGCGCCCTGCTACTCTGGCTTTCTGGGTTATCTCATAAATTCTTTATTACTACCCTCTTACTTGGCGCAATAACTGCCCCACTGCTGTATACAAGCCTCAAAGACTATCAAAAAACACGCATTCTTGTATTCCTTGGTGCCGGTGATAGTAAAAAAGAACGATACCAAATAGAACAGTCTCGCATCGCAATCGGTTCAGGGGGACTTGCAGGAAAAGGCCTGTTAAATGGCACTCAAAATACCTTTAATTTTCTGCCTGAGTCTCGTACCGATTTTATCTTTGCGGTCATTTGTGAGGAATGGGGATTTCTTGGCGCACTTCTTGTCCTCTTTCTGTATTGCCTGCTCTTTTTACGGCTCCTGAGTGTTATTGCGACCATCAAGAATTTCTTTGCACAGCTCCTTGCCATGGGTCTGATTATTCATATCATATTTTCAACCATTATTAATGTGAGTATGGTTATGGGCCTCATGCCAATTGTGGGCATTCCCCTCCCGTTCATGAGCTATGGTATAAGTAATCTTTGGATCAGCTTTGCCAGCCTTGGATGGTTTAATAGTATCGCCATGAGGCGCTTTTATTTAAGCTTATCAGCAAAGACGTAGCTTAACTATCAGAAGTAATTAAACGATACTATGATCGAAAGCGTCATTGCAACAAATAGATCTCGATACATACTACTGCTTTCTCCTCAAGAAAAATGGGAGGCTATCTAAACGCATTTATCTGTATTCGAGTGAAGCTTCTTCTTCGTTTTCAATTTCGTCAGCGTTGCTCTGTTCTGAAAATCGGTCAGCCAATTGAGCATAACATGCAGCTCTTGAAGGCATAGGTATTCCTTGCATATGCTCGTCAATTAACTGCTCAACTTGCTGTAAAAAGAGACTCTCTGCAACTTCTTCTAAAAGATTATTACTAAGATAATGAGCGGCAGCGTAGAGTTTCTTTACTTGATCCAGCGTACAGTCTACATAGAGATTTTCAGCATCTGTCACACGATCTGCATAAAAATCAAAAGTCCTAAAGTCCTCCTTTTCTTTTTCATTCAAGAACTGCTCTATCAAAGACACGTGACAGAGCACCATTTTGCTTCTTGAGACAAGCTGAAACTGTTCTTTGGTAACGGTTTCAGGTAAATACAGAGTTTCACTAGCTACATCTTGTGATTGGTCCTTACCTACATTAAACGCCTCAATAAATTCTCTCGGTACATCCAGCTCTTCATCTTGTATCTGAACCTTTACTATACCTTGCGATCTTTCATGAGCAGAATATTGAGACAATAATGCCAACAACGTTGTTGTCATGTAATTATTATTCTTCTGTAAACTTGTATACAATGGGGATTGACCTTGTATATTCCTCACAACAAGGCTTGCTCCTAAACAAGCCAATGCTTTGACAGAGTCAACTTGGTCAGCAAGAACAGCCGCAAGCAACGGAGTAGAACCATGTTTATTTTGTGCATCAACTTTCGCTCCCAAATCTACCAACATTTCAATACACGCAACATGACCAAAAATAGCTGCTCTATGAAGAGGTGTTCTGCGATAAATATCTTGCGCTTCTAGATCAGCTCCTAATTTTACCAACATTTCAACACAGTCAACTTGGCCTTTCGAAGCCGCATGATGGAGAGGAGTCAAACTATGGCTCTCTGTCCGGTTATCAATATTCGCTCCCAAACGCACTAATTGTTCAACGCATCCAACTTGACCTAACTCAACTGCCTCATACAAAAGTGTATAACCATTCCTTCCGCGTGTATCCAAGTTCACTCCTACATGAGCTAATGTTTCAATACATTTCACTCGTCCCAACTTAACAGCTAACTGCAAAGGGGTATAATCATCTTTCCCCCCTGTCCGCGCTGCAAGGTTCGCCCCCAACTGCCCCAACTTTTCAATACATTCAACTTGATCCTTCCAAACCGCGAAATGCAAAGGCGTGACACCTTCTATCCGGGTATCAACACTAGCTCCGAAACCTACCAACATATCAATATAACTAACCAGACCTTTCATTACTACTACATGCAGCAGTTTATATCCCTTTCGTAATTTTTCATCATTAATGGCTTTCTGGAAATAACCTTCAATTGAAGAAATCAACTCAATTTTACCCGAAAACAGAATACCACATGCAACACTCCATCCATGTTGATCAGATTGAAAAAGCTCTTCATAACTCATTGATTGAATATCTTCAAGAGTGCCTTCAAACATAGAAAGACACGAGACTCTAGCCTTCTTTTTGGGCGGCGCTTCTTGAGATTTTTCTTGAGCTTTTCGTTTTTTCTGTGATTCTTCATGCTGGATGACAACGTCATCCTCAAGGGTACGCTTTTTTCTGTCTTGTTCTCGTACGAGGCTATCCATGCCACATAATGACGCATGCCCAGTAACAAACATTAATCCCACAAATATCATCAAATTCATATTACTACCTTTTGTCTGACCGTAGCCTCTGGCTACATGTGTACATAGATTTCAATATAAGTGATCCATGCAATACTGTACAATGCCTCGAGCCGAGGATTCACCATATTATTTACTTGTACTGCATTCATGAAAACTCAGTTAATTTTAACTATGCATTTAGATTGTTTAGTAAGCATTAAGCGCTTTCGGTAGACCATCTCTCGATACAAAAAATGCCTTTAGAAGATCTACAATACCATTTTGATCGGTTCCTAGGAGTCTGTCGGGCAACGTTGGGAATATAGTTTCGCTGGAGCATGATTTTAAGATTTTTGGCAATTTAGCAAACATATTTTAGGATATATTTTTGATAGCAACATAAAAGAATGAATTATTATGAGAATTGCTTTTAATTAGCGCATACTGGGGCATATCAATCATGCAGGACAGATTGATATGGGTTGATTATGTTGGGATGCATCCTTTATTTGCTTCTTCCTTAGTAAAGTGAACATCCTCTTAAGATTCCATGCTATAGATACTAGCTTCCATTCACCCGATACCGCATCGAGCCCTCTCAGAGAGAACTTGCTGAAGCCCATTACGTTCTTAATGATACCAAACACAGGCTCTACTGTTGACTTTCGCTTAGCATACAGCTCTTTTCCCTCCTTAGTTTTCATATAGTGCTTCATTTGCTTTACAGGGTCCTCTATTTCAGGACATTCAATATCTGCATGTTCGAATCTTGAAGTTAGTGATTTATTATGCTTATCTCGCTTGTCTGCTATCAGTGGTGTTTTCCCTGCTTGTACACAATGTCTTACATTTGCTTCGCTATAATAGCCAGCATCAGCGAGAACATGTAATACTTCTTGGCCAAGAACATTCTCTGCTTTCTTTATTTCCTCAAGGGTAGGAACTATTTCTCGTTTATCATTGGTACTTTGGGTTACATGATTTGCAATAATAAGGTGAGTATCTTCATCAACACTGGCCTGAACATTAAACGCTTGAACAAACCCGCCACCAGACTTAGGCATGATGCGGGATTCTTTGTCTGTTAAGTTGACTTGGTCTTTCTTTTGAGGCTCTCTAGTTGGAGGTTGCGGAATCTTACCGGCTTTTTTTTTACCGGTTTGCTTTTGCCACTCATTACGCTCTTTCATTTTTTCATCATAGGCAGCTTTTTCGGCGATATATCTTTCTTCAGCTCTCTTATCAATTTCTTCTTGTGCCGATTTAATCGCCTCTAACCGCTTCTCTCGACGAGCTAGTTCTTCTGGAATATTCATATCTTTAGGAATGTTGTCTGCCTCTTCAGCCAATTTGTGTAATTGGTTCAACTCTTCCCTCAATTGGGCTTCAAGTTTTTTGGCATACTCCCAACTAAGAGCTTTATGCTTACTTGCGTTAGCCAAGACTTTACTCCCATCCGTTGATACATTTCCGAGCTTCACAATACCCATTTCTGATGCAATTATTAAGATCTGTAGAAAGATAGCATCCAGTTGCTTCAAGAACTGTTTTCTGAAACTAGCTATAGTATCATGATCTGGATGGAGATTTGCTGCAATATATCTAAACGGAACTGATTCATAGGTTGCTTCTTCTAGTTTGCGGCTTGAATAAACGCCTGTTATGTAACCATAAAAGATCGTGGCTAAGAGAACTCTTACAGGATAAGCTTTCCTACCTGTTTCGGAATAGCTCTTTTCAATAGCTGATAGATCAAGCTGATCAACTATATCTACAACAAAACGTGCCTGATGGTTTTTAGGAAGCCAATCATCAACAGAAGGAGGCATTATATACAAAGTATCTCTGTCACATTGCATAAACTTTGACTTCATTACGATCCTATGGTTTAGATGATTCAATCAATATATAAGACTGAAAAAGTATAGCATTTTTATGATTAGTTGGGAATCGAAAATTACGAAAAAGTTTGAAATGTCATAGGTGGCTAGTTCGTTTTCCGACAGACTCCTAGCGTGCTTATGGGTTGCAGAATCTAATCAAAAAGCTCACTACACGCTTGATGATCACAATAAAACACTACCGTACTCTGATATGGATGGCGTGCTTATGATCCTTAAACTTGACGTTGAAACAGGTAAGCTGGAAGGCATGGAAGAATGTACGTTCCACAGACCTCAGTGTAGAAAGCTAATCCATTAATATATTAAGGCTTAAAGGAGCATCCCTCCATCAAGCTAACTATGCCTTTTTCTCGTATTCTTTTTAAAGACATCTTATCCATTATCATCATTTTGCTGCCAGTAAAAGCGACCTTCAACAACAATAGAGCCTTTTTCACTCCTTGCCCTCTTAGTTCTTTTGCCTTACACTAAAAGCATAATTTTCGCTCACCAGGAACAATACATGAAACCAGCAGAACCAATTTCACTTATTAGTAAAGAATCAGCTGAAGAGCGAGCCCTCGACTTTCATCCTAAAACCTTTAACGATTACCTTGGTCAACAAGAACTCAAGGATAAACTCTTTGTCTATACTACTGCTGCTCAGCAGCGAAATGAGCCTCTTGACCATCTTTTGCTCTTTGGACCTCCAGGTCTAGGCAAAACAACACTGGCTACTATCATGGCCCATACCATGAATACCGGTATTAAGATTTGTTCAGGTCCTATGCTTGAACGGACAGGTGAGCTTGTGGCTATCTTAACTGCTTTAGAACCACGCGACATTCTCTTTATTGATGAAATTCATCGCATGAACACCTCAGTAGAGGAAGTATTATATAGTGCCATGGAACATTTTCGGGTAGATGTTATTATTGGCCAAGGTGCTGGGGCCCAATCAATTAACCTCCCCTTGAATCCGTTCACCTTAATTGGCGCAACTACCAAAGCGGGTATGCTCTCAGGACCTCTTAGAAGTAGATTTGGTATCGTAGAGCGATTGCATTTTTACGCGGCAGAAGATCTCACCTCTATTGTTCAGCAAAGTGCTCTCTTCTTAGGGCTCAGGCTCTCAGACACGGCAGCACTTATTGTAGCAAAAGCATCACGAGGTACGCCACGCATTGCTAAAAAAATTGTACGAAGAATACGGGACTTTGCCCAGGTACGCAACGTACCAGCAAGCGATGATTTAGTGACTGAAGCTCTTGGGTTTCTCGCCATTGACACTGATGGCCTTACTAAGGTAGATCATATGCTCTTATCAACACTGATTGAACGATTTAATGGCGGACCTACGGGTATAGATACTATAGCGTCTATCATCGGTGAGGACGTTGATACCATTGAGGATGTCTATGAACCCTACTTATTGCGAGAGGGGTTCCTAGAAAAAACAGCAAGAGGTCGACAAATTCCCCCAAAAAGGGTACCCTCATTACGAAGCAAGTATCTTGGGCAACAAACGATCTAAGGGTGTATTATGGCAGGACATAGTAAGTGGGCCAATATTAAGCATAAAAAAGCAAAAGAAGATGCAAAGCGTGGCAAGGCTTTTACTAAGTTAATCAAAGAGATTACCGTCGCTGCTCGTGACGGCGGTGGAGATCCATCAGCAAACCCCCGCCTACGACTCTTGCTTGAAAAAGCTAAAGAAATAAATATGCCCCAAGAAAACAGTACCCGTGCTATTAAAAAAGGCACCGGTGAACTGCCAGGCCAAAGCTATGAATCGATGGTATATGAAGGATATGGCCCAGGTCAAAGTGCCGTGATTATTGATGTGCTTACCGACAATAAAAACCGCGCTATATCAGAACTGCGCACCTTTTTTAATAAGCAAGGTGGCATCCTTGCTGAATCAGGTTCAGTAGGCTGGATGTTTGACAAGCTTGGTGTCATACGAGTTCCTGCAGAAGGTACCACCGAGGACGAGCTCTTAGAAAAGCTTCTTGAATACGATATTAAAGATATCTCTACTGATGATGATCTTTTTGTTATCACCACGGCGATAACAGACCTTGACGCAGTAAAACAAGCACTACAGGATCTTAATTTCAAGCCTGAAAGTGCTGAAATTGAATATGTCCCTAAAAATAGCCTCCCTTTAGATGAGGCAACGACTGACAAGGCCTATGAATTCTTACAAGCCCTTGAAGACCTTGATGATGTACAGAACGTTTATAGCAACATAGGATAACAGATGATTATCAGCATGACTGGGTTTAGCTCAGCAATCGTTTCTCTTCCGATCATAGACCCCCTAACAGGGACTGAACATGACGTCCAGCTCTCTATGACCCTTAAAACACTCAATTCACGATTTTTTGAAGCAAATTGTCGTATTCCCACAAGCCTTGGTTTTTTAGAGACAGAGGTCATTAAATATTTTAAAAAAGAGCTCCACCGAGGTACTATACAGTTTACCATTTATATGAGCTCTCCATCAGCTCTCACTGGTATTATCGAACCAGCACTTTCAACAGTACGGGGCTATATGTCCGCTCTACAAAAAATTCAACAGGAATGTAATGTTCCTGGAACGGTTACCATAAGTGATTTAGTGGTTCTCAATAATATCTTCGAGACTAAAGAAACCCCTTTAAGCAAAGAAACGATTAACCTGCTCTGGAAGGAACTACATCAGCTTACCGAAAAATGCGTTCTTACGCGTGTAGAAGAAGGAACATCCTTAGAAAAAGATCTTAAAGAACGAGTCGCCCTGCTTCAGACATATATCAATCAACTAGAGCCCCGGGCTCTTCAGGTTACCGCTACTAAAAAAGAGCAACTCATTGAAAGCTTAAAAAAAATGCTTGCAGAAGCTGCACCAGATATTACGCCAGAATCACACATATCAGCTACCTATAATCAACTTGAAAAACTTGATATTCATGAAGAAATTGTGCGCTTCAAAGCTCATCTTGCTACCCTTGAAACAATTATCGCTTCAACCGATATCATCAAAGGCAAAAAAATAGACTTTACCTTACAAGAGCTGTTTAGAGAAACAAATACCATAGCCTCTAAATGTGCTGATGCTGAAATAAGTAGTCTTGCTATATCTATAAAAGTAGAGCTTGAAAAAGCAAGAGAGCAGGCACAGAATATTGTATAGCGAAGGCTTTAACGATTTTTTGAAGGTTAAAGATGATCAGATTCTTTGCTCAGATGATAAATCTTTCATATATCACTCAACATGTGATATACTGCTAGAAAGCTAAATTCACGGGATGCACAATGAGTACTTCTTTAAAAGACCTACCAATAGGACAACAATCACTTCCTGATATAATCAACCACGAGTATATCTATGTTGATAAAACTTCCTATATCTATGATCTTATTAAGGGGAAAAGCTATTTTTTTCTATCAAGACCTCGAAGATTTGGCAAAACTCTTTTAATCTCTACACTTTCTCATATTTTTCAGGGCAATCAAGCACTTTTTAAGCATCTCGCAATTGATCAGACAAATTATGTCTGGGAAACCTATCCCGTTATTGTTATAAGTTTTGCAACAATGGCCGTAACTGCAAATGTTTTGCGCGATGCGCTTAATAAAACTCTTGAAAAAATCGCTTCTCGTTATGGCTGCACCCTAGAAGAAGAGCCTACCCTTGGTATGAGATTTCAATCACTTATTGTTAAGCTGGCAAAAACAAATAAAGTCGTTATCCTCATTGATGAATATGACGCAGCTATTTTAAAGAACATTGAAGATCTTGAAGAAGCTGAGAAATGCCGTGATGTCTTGGCGGAATTTTTTTCAGCTTTAAAGGATGTAGAAGTCGATGAGCTTATACGATTTGTCTTCATAACTGGTATCACAAAATTTTCAAAAACATCCATTTTCTCAGGACTAAATCATTTACAAGACATATCACTTGATCCTCGAGCAGCCAAGCTCCTGGGTTACACGGTTGAAGAAATTTCTCATTATTTCAATGACCATATAGCTGCTATCTCTAAAAGCTCAGGCATGCCCAAGAATGAAATAGTAGCCAATATTACCTATTGGTACAATGGTTATCAATTCATTGTTCCAACAAATGTCTCCAATGCAAAAATATACAATCCTTATTCCGTTATGCTCTATCTTCAAAATCAGCGATTTGATAACTATTGGTTTGATACGGGGACACCAACGTTTTTAATGAAATTGCTCAAAAAAGAACAGTATGAAGTTTCAACTATTGAGGGCTCAACGCTTCATTGGGACGAAACAAAATCTTATGAACTCCAAGAGATTGAGCTCATTCCCCTATTGTTACAAGCCGGCTATTTAACCATCGATTCCTACAATACACAAACAGAGAACTTCACTCTTGTCTTTCCTAATCACGAAGTAAAAACATCTTTTTTCCAAATTATCGTTCTGGCACTCACTAAATCTAAAAAAAGGAATCTAAGCCCGGTTATTGTTGCGCTGAAGCAAGCACTTGACGACGCTGATATTGATTCTTTCTTTACTACGCTGCAGGTCTATTTTTCCACGATACCCTATCACTTACATGTCCCATCAGAAAAAAATTATCAATCAATATTCTTTGGCTTGATGGTACTTATTGGTGCAGATGTACGAGCAGAAGAGCCTACAAATAATGGTCGAATCGATGCCGTTATAGAAACACCTAATCATATTTTCATTATTGAATTTAAACTTAATGATACTGCTAAGGAAGCGCTAAAACAACTACAATCAAAGGAATACTACAAAAAGTACCTCCTTGCAGGGAAAACTATCATACTTGCTGGAGTTTCTTTTGATAAGAAACAACGAACAATCTCGCATTGGTGCATCAAAGAACTTAACTAAAATTCATAAGCCACTTTTTATCAAACTATTGACATCACCAGGAGCAGATAAGTATGCTCATGATGAAAATTAGTTACTATCAACAGGAGTGTATTAATGAAGAAAAAAATGATAGCGTTATGCCTTTTAAGTACTATCATACAGGCAAAAAAGGATTGCACCATACAGAACTGCAAAAAGAAAGCAGGTGAAGCACAAGCCTCACGGTTTAAGGATAAAGATGAGCGTAAAGCTGCCTACAACAGAAGAGTTGCCTGCGCGTGCATGAGAAACATGCTCGTGAATGATTACTGCATAACGTGTGAAGAAAATGGTGATGAAAAGAAAGTCCCGCATTATGCTGCTAAGTTTAGTAAAGGTCTTCAGCATGACCAACATGGTATTCTTACAAAAGAGGGCCAACGGAGCTATAAAAAGTTGGTAAAAGCTCTCAATACTGGCTGTCAGGAAACCTATAATAGCCTTAGTCTAGCCCAAGATTCAGTCCGCAAGCTAGTAAGTCCACAAGGGTCAGCAACCTTTAGCTTTATGGGTGAAGACTCAGCAATGTCTAAACTGCCAAAGTTTCCTACACTTTCAAGCAAGAAAGCGGTAGCGCAACTTTTTGAGGTATACCTCAATGCTATTGCACGTGATGTGAAGTTCAATGACTACGGCACTGGCCAGGGAACCGATAAAGACAATGATGGTAGCTCTATCACCGCAAAAGCTGCTCGCGTTATGAATAGCTTTGGCACTTGTTATACCGGACCAGTTGATACTAACGGAAAGGTGACTCCTGCTGTTCTCTTTAGAGGTAACAATGAAGGCGCTCTTATCGGACCGTACGTCTCACAATTTTTATATCTTCCTCTCTCGATACCTTTTGGTGGTTTTCCTGCTGAAGTAGGACTTGATAATCTTCCTCATAGTGTATTTTACGAAACTCAACAAAAACCAATCCCTTCTCAGAAGAACTTTGGTATATCGCTTGAAGACTTTGTTGCCATACAAAATGGTCAAGTTCCTGTTCCGTATACCTTTAATGATTATGATGATAGCAACAAACGCTATCTCAGCACCGCTAGAGACATTGCAGGTCTCGTTCACTTTTGTTATCCATTTGAAGTCTATTATAATGCCATACGAATATTATCAACATATAAGTTTCCTTTTACGCCAATGAGCCCGTATGTAAATGGTACAATAAAAAATGAAGAAGCATTTGCCAATATTGGCCCAGTTGATGCATCTGGCCTTCTTGGCAATGCAGTACAAGCAGCTATAAAAGCAGCATGGGCTCATAAATGGCGAGGAAACCGAGTACTGCGACCTGAAGAATTTGCTGGACTTGTTCATTACACAAAAGTGTCTGGGGAAAATACCTATGGCCTCAATAAAGCAGTATTTCGTGATCATGATGGCATCAATGTACTCAACTGGGTCAAGCGCATAAATGAAGAACAAGGTGCTTCTACCTACCTGATGCCACTAGTATACCCGGAAGGATCTCCTCAGCATCCAAGTTATCCAGCAGGTCACTCTACGGTTGCTGGAGCGTGTATAACGGTAATCAAAGCAATTTTTGATGATCAAGCACGTATTATTGACTATGTAACGCCAGTTAAACCTGATCCAGCAGATGAACGTAACCTTATTGCTCTCTCTGGTGAAGGTGAAGACACAATGACGGTGGGGTCCGAACTAAATAAGCTCGCCTCAAACATCTCTATCGGGAGAAACTTGGGTGGTGTTCACTATCGCGCAGACGGTGATCTTGGCATGAAGCTGGGTGAGTCAATTGCTATTACGCTCTTACAAGACCATGCGGCATGCCTCACTGAGCAAACATTTACCGGATTTGAGCTTACGAAGTTAGATGGTACTCGTATTCGCATCACTGGTGCATCGGTAGAAGTAGTGTAACAATAATGTGAAGGATTGTGTTTTCATTGTTTTTTTCCTTATTATGATGGGGGAACTACCGCGAAGAATATCTTCGCGGTAGTTCTTTTTTGGGCAATATGCTATACTAAATCTAGGATTCAGACATGACACAATAGACCTATGGAAAAGCATTTTACGCATCTTCATCTTCATACGGACTACTCGCTCTTAGATGGCGCCATCACCATCAAAAAGCTGGTCAACTTTGGTAAAGAGCAGAATCTAAAGGCTCTTGCTATTACCGATCATGGCAATATATTTGGTGCCGTAAAATTCTTCCAAACGGCAAAAAAAGCCGGTATTAAACCAGTTCTTGGGATGGAAGCTTACTTTACCGAAGATGCTTCAAAAAAAGATGCCGATAATAAGTATTACCACTTAATCATCTTAGTTCAGAATGACACGGGCTATAAAAATCTGTGTAAACTTATTTCCTATTCATTTCATGAGGGGTTTTATTTTAAGCCCCGTATCGATTACAAACAACTGGAAGCACATAGTGAAGGTCTTATTGTCACATCTGCCTGTTTAGGAGGGCATATCCCTCAATTGCTTATGAAAGAGCAGTACAACCTGGCAGATGAAAAAATCGATTGGTTTTTACGCGTCTTTGGCGAAGAGCGCTTTTATTTAGAAGTCCAGCCAGAAGACCAAACGGATCAAGTCACCTTAAACAGCAAACTCTATGATATCAGCAAGCGAAAAGGTATTCAGCTGGTAGCTGCGGGTGATTGTCATTATACCTCTCTTGATGATCATGAAGCTCATGAGGTCATGCTTGCTATTCAAACCCATAATAAGATTACTGATGAAGATCGGTTCTCTTTTGGTGACTGCCGTACCTATATGAGGACCCAAGATGAGATGCTCGAGCTGTTTAACGAGCATGAGGACGCGGTATGGAATAGCGGTAAGATTGCTGATATGTGTGAATTTGAGTTCCAAACAGGTAAGCTATTTTTCCCTGTATTTGAGCTACCTGAAGAGCACTCTGAGGAAAGCTTCTTTAAAAAGCTCTGCACTGAAGGGCTTAATGAACTTATTACGCAAGGAAGAACGCAAGAAGGAAAAGATCAGGAGTATAAAGACCGGCTTGACGTTGAGATGGAGCTGATCATCAAGATGGGTTTTGTAAGTTACTTTCTTATTACCGGAGACTTTATTGCCTGGGCAAAAGATCATGATATCCCGGTCGGCCCAGGACGAGGGTCAGCCGCGGGATCACTCGTTGCATGGGCCCTGAAGATAACTGATATTGATCCGCTGAGATACAATCTTCTTTTTGAGCGATTTCTCAATCCAGAGCGCGTAACGATGCCTGATATCGATATTGACTTCTGTATTAAAGGCCGTGATACGGTCATTAACTATGTACGTGACAAGTATGGTCATGATAAAGTTTGCCAGATCATCACCTTTGGAACCATGCTCGCTAAAGGAGTTATTAAAGACGTTGCTCGCGCTCTTGGGTTTCCCTTTGAAGACTCAAATGCTCTAACAAACCTCGTGCCTGACCAACTTAAGATTACCCTTGATGAAGCTATTGAGCAAGAACCAAAGCTCAGAGAGCTGATTAATACCAATCCTGAAGTTGCTAAGCTGTTTGATATTGCCCATCGACTTGAAGGGGTTACCCGGCATGCATCTAAGCATGCTGCTGGCATTGTGATTGCTCCTGAACCTATTAGCGATATGCTGCCAGTGTATATTCCCCCGAAGACAAATGACTTGGTTACCCAATATGCCATGACCGAGCTTGAGTCCCTAGGGTTTCTCAAAATGGACTTTCTTGGGCTCAAGAACCTCACGCTTATTCAGCATACCACGCAACTTATAGAGCGACTTCATGGTACAAAGGTCGATATCACCAGAATCCCCCTTGATGATACTAAAACGTTTGAGCTTCTTTCTCAAGGGATCACTACTGGGGTATTTCAGTTAGAGTCTAATGGCCTAAAAGAAGTGCTCCGCAAATTGCAGCCTGCCTGTTTTGAAGATATCATTGCGGTAAACGCTCTCTATAGACCAGGTCCACTTGGCTCAGGAATGGTCGACGACTTTATTGAACGTAAACATGGTCGTCAGGAGATTTCCTATTTGTTTGCTGAGCTTGAACCAATCTTAAAAGAAACCTATGGCGTTATTGTCTACCAGGAGCAGGTAATGAAAATTGCCTCTACTATTGCTGGCTACAGCCTTGGCCAATCTGATATTCTGCGACGCGCAATGGGTAAGAAAAAAGTTGAAGTTATGGCCGAGCAGCAAAAGATCTTTGTTGAAAGCGCTGAAAAACGCACCTTCGAACCTGCAAAAGCTAAAGAGCTTTTTGATCTTATGGCTTACTTTGCCGGCTACGGTTTTAACAAATCACACTCCGCAGCATATGCTCTTATTGCTTACCAAACTGCCTACTTAAAAGCAAACTACCCTGCTGAATTTCTTTCCTGCTTAATTTCACTTGAAGCTGGCAATGCTGATTCAATGGCAAAATATGTCCTAGAAGCTCGTGACCTTGGGATAGAAGTTTTACCACCTGATATTAACCAATCAGAAATCGATTTTAGTGTGGTGAAGGGTATCATACGCTTTGGTCTACGAGGTATCAAAAATGTCGGCCTTGCTGCCCTTGATGGCATCATTAATGAACGGCAAGCTCATGGTCCTTATACTGATTTATTTGACTTTTGTAAGCGCATCGATCAACGTACCTGCAATAAGCGGGTCATTGAAAGCCTCATCAGCGCAGGAGCCTTTGATGCTTTACCCGGCAATAGAGCTCAGCAACATGAAGAGCTACACACCATAATGGAACAGGCCGCTGAGAAAAAAAAAGCTGAACAAACTGGTCAACTTAGCCTCTTTGATACTCCGCAAGATACTACTAAAGCAGAGCACTTTATCTATCGATACCAAGCACTGCAAGAATGGTCAGATGCAGAAAAACTTGAAAAAGAAAAGGAAGTACTTGGCCTCTATATTAGTGCCCAACCACTTGATAGCTATGCCAAGCACCTAAAATGGTTACAAACCACTACCTTTGAGCAAGCAGCTTCAATGGCATCTGAAACCTTGGTGGTTACCTGTGGGACGCTAAAATCAAATAAAGTTATCACCACCAAAAAAGGTGATAAAATGTCATTTGCGCTCTTTGAAGATTACGTTGGCAAAGCAGAAGTCGTTATATTTCCAAAGCTCTTTGCTCAGATCGAAGAAGCCCTTTCTTCTTACAATGTCTTTATTATTAAAGGCTTTCTTGATACAGCAAGCGGTATGACAAAAATCAAAGCACAATCCTGCATTGCCTTAGATCTCTTGTTTGAGCAGTCTCTTACTACCAAGCTAAACTTAACGTTACCTAACGGTGTTACCAAAGAAACTCTCGAAACAATAAAGCATGTGCAACCGGGCACTACCCCACTTGAACTAACCTATCATGAGCGAAATAAAAAATTTACCTTACTCACCAAGCAGAAAATAACGGTCAATGAAGAGCTACTTGACATGCTCACTGACCATAATATTATACCTCACATACACATTTAGGAGCTACCCATGAAAGAGCAAGATCTACAGTATGTCGTTGACCAAGAGGGAAACAACACGGCAGTAATTATTAGCATAGAAACATTTGAGAAACTCCTTGATACCCTTGAGGAGTTAGAAGAACATTACTATTCTCACCACCCTGAAGAGCGAGAGCAAAATTGATGAAGAGTATCGATAAACTCAATCGTGAAGAAGAAGAGTATACCGACTACAAGGAACAGTGGGACCATGTAGGTGAAGACCAGGAATCATTAGCTCCTTCATCAACGGAACATCCTACGTTAGACAAAAAGAAGTGAGGAAGTATACGCATAGCCCTACAAAAATTCTCCCTATCGTATACACTAGGCACAAACAACAGGTGATCCTTATGCATACCAAACGAGCTGTATCACGTATAGCTATTCTACTACTTTCAACGTCACTACATGCTAAAGTCCTGCTGTGGGACTTAGGTGGCGTTTTGTGTGAACCAACCAAAGCTGGTGTTGCCATGGAAATAGGGCTCAATAACTTTATCAATCATGCCTTTTGGGATATGAGATCACCTGATATCCGACCGACACTTTTTGATGTGTTGACAATGATGATGCCTCGTGACCCAAGCCTTCCGCTCATTTCTGGGAGCCATACCGGGGTATTGCTTCCACCCATTATGAGCCACTGGCAAGCAGGAACCATTACAGGCGAAGAGATTATCATACGATCCCGACAGCTCTTACGTAAGCTAAACACCTATGACTATTTTGATAGTGATGACCATATGGATCTCATTTCTCGGTGTATTCGCGCCATGTTTACTCCAGAAGTGCTCGCTAACAATGTAAGCATAGCCCCAGAAGGCTATAAGCTCCTTCAAGAGTGTGCGCGTCTAAAAAATAATGATGGCTCTAAGCGTCACAGACTTTTTGTTTTCTCAAATTGGGATCATCTTTCATTTGATATCTTTAGAAAAAAACATATTCGTTTTTTTAATATGTTTGAGCATGTGGTGATATCTGGTCACATCAAACAAATCAAACCATCAAAAGAAGCGTATGATTATCTTATAGATACCTACAATCTTGCTCCTGCAGAGTGTATCCTTATTGATGACCAAGAAATGAATACCCGTGCTGCCAAACAGTTTGGCATGAAAGCAGCTCTTATTAAGAACCGCGATTACGCATGCCTCCGAAGAGACTTAATCAGATTAGGCGTCCTCGATTCTTAACAAGCCTAAAGCAATTCTTGCGCCAATTTACTCAGCTCACTTCGCTCACTAGACTCAAGAAACACATTGCCAAATACAGACTGCCCTCGGAACTTAGCAGAAGCAACGACTAACCCATTACTACTAAAATCTAGGTAAGGTGAATCAATCTGATAGGGGTCACCGGCAATAACTATCTTACTACCTTCTCCTACCCTGCTAATCAGTGTCTTAACTTCGTGAGGTGTTAAGTTTTGTACCTCATCAATAAAAATAAATTGATAGGGAATAGAACGACCTCGCATATAGGTAATAGCCTCGAGGCTTATGCGTCCTTCTTCAATAAGATCTTCAAGTTTAGGAATAACCGGTTTTTTACTTCTTGCTTTTTTCCCCTTGTCACCTTTATAGATGGCCATCTGATCAGCAATATTAACTGAATGGCTAATAAAGTCCATATTATCATAAATAGGCTGCATCCAGCTTCTAAGCTTCTCTTGAATATCACCCGGCAAAAAACCGATGTCTGGACCTAGCGGTACGACCGGCCTGGTGACTAACATTTTTTCATATTCACCTTGCACGAGCATTTGGTACAGCCCTGATAAAAGAGCCAAGAAAGTTTTACCGGTACCAGCAGCTCCAATCAAGCTTACAAACTGTATGGATGGATCAAGCAACAAATCAAGCGCCATCAACTGCTGTGGATTACGTGCTTCTAATGGCCATTTTAACTCAGGAGCTTTCACCGGAATAAACTTTCCTCGACCAATATACCGAAAGAGTACATTATTAAATGGATTATGCTGACTTTGCACTAAAGCAAACTCATTAAGAGCAAAAGAATAATCTTCTGCATACTGGATCAACCCTTCTGGCACTTCTTGTTTAAGCTGTACTGCTGGCACCTCTAAGGTTACCCATCCACGATACACGGTATCTTGAGGTACTGAATCTTTTGTATAATCTTCTGAGGGAATGCCAATCACGTCTGACTTTACACGGGCATTAAGATCTTTAGAAACAAAATGAACGTCGATGCCTTTTTGCTTTTCACACCAGGCGGTAAATAAGATAGCATTATCAATAACATCTAAGGGTAATGGTGACTTATCACACTGGCTCTCTGGTACAAAAAGCACCTGTACCGTGCTCCCATTATCAAGAGGTACGCCTTCACTTAATGAGCCACGCTCACGTAGCTTATCAAGATGTCTAATCACTTCTCTACAGTTAAACCCTTTTTGCGAAGATTCTGATTTAAAGGTATCAAGCTCTTCAAGTACCATAATAGGTATGCCTACCTGTGATCCTTCAAAACTAAATAACGAAGCAGGATCGTATAAGAGCACATTGGTGTCTAATATATACATGGTTGTAGCCATTAATTGGTCCCCTTTTGTCTAAGTGTTACCATAGCCTAGCATACCTTACCAGGAAAAAACAACAGTTCTTCTTTTTGCCCTAGTACACAGCCATAATAATAAAGCGATACAACTAAGGATACACATTTTTCCACAATACCTTAAGGCCTTATCTTTTGATATCTTTATCCTCAACTTTTTTAAGAATACAGCAACGAGCACACTACCACCAACTAGCAAAAATTTTTCCAGGCACTATTGGATATGCCCTGCCAATAATGAATTCATGCCTTAACTCTGACTTTTAGCCAAAATTGACCCCTATTAGGGTTGAGTTTTAGCCAAAAACACAGTATAAAGACCCTGATTTTTAGCCAAAAAACTACCATTTGCAATTACAGGAAGGCAATATCAAGAATAAACTCCGAAGGCTATGAATAGTATTAATAGAAAGTCTTTATCGAAATACATTAATACAAATCAATTATTAATAAGCTCTATTGGGAACAACCTTGACTTTTAGCCAATATCTCACTAAAATAGGGTTGAGTTTTAGCCAAAAAAAAGGAAATTATATGCATGAAAAGACTTATTGATTATCATCTGCTTCAATGGAAGAATGATCCCTATCGCAAAGCCCTCATCCTAAGAGGAGCTCGTCAGGTTGGAAAGACATATGCTGTTAGGGAATTAGGAAAGTCTTTTACGCATTTTGTTGAAGTTAATTTTGAGAAAAGACCTGACCTCCATAGTATCTTTGAAAAAAACCTTATTCCAGAACGTATTATTCAAGAGCTCAGCATTGCACTACAACTGCCAATTCTACCAGGCGAAACGTTGCTTTTTTTTGATGAGATTCAAGCATATCCTACCGCCATAACCTCATTGCGCTATTTTTATGAAAATATGCCTGAACTCCATGTCGTTGCTGCAGGATCCCTGCTTAATTTTGCGATCGATGCAGTTGGTATCCCAGTTGGAAGAGTTGAATCCCTGTATGTATACCCTCTTTCATTTTTAGAGTTTCTTGCCGCTCTTGGAAAAACCCAGCTCATCGAAGCAATTCTCATGCAAGAACTTTCCCATACTATGCCTGAGATTATTCACGCTGATGCGCTTAGTCTTGTTGGTGAGTATCTCGCTCTTGGTGGGATGCCAATGATAGTAAAATGTTGGAAAAATATTAAAGATCCACTTCGCTGCACTAAAGAAATAAGTGCCATTCTTAATCACTATCGCCAGGATTTTCAGAAGTATGCAAAAAATCAGAAACAAGAAAACTATCTTGAGATGATTTTTGATGAACTACCTCGACAGTTATGCGGAAAATTTAGATATAGTACGATTGAAGGAGACTATCGAACAAGAGACCTCGTGCCAGCACTTAATAAGCTTGTCAAAGCTGGCGTCGCCCATAAGATATACTATAGTTCTGGACACAAAATACCCCTAGGACATGAAATAGATCCCAAAGACTACAAAATGATAATGCTCGATGTTGGTCTTACACAAGCAGAACTTAAGTCTAACCTTTCCAACTGGTTTATTAATCCCGTTCAAGAATTCTCCAACAAGGGACATATTACCGAAGCATTTGTTGGTCAAGAAATACTTGCCTACAGCAGCCCATTTGTTGACTGCAATCTGTATTATTGGCGCAAAAAAGATCGTGGAGCAAGCGCTGAAATAGATTATCTTTTTGAAAAAAAAGAACACGTCATTCCTCTAGAAGTAAAAGCCGGAACTGCTGGTCGGCTCAAAAGCATGCATGCATTCCTAGAAACCCATCCTAAGTGTCCCTATGGCATTCGTTTTTCAGCCCATAACTATTCAGCCTACCAACAAGTACATTCGTTCCCTCTATATGCCATAGCAAAGGTTGTCGCTTTTGAATTTGAAGAAGTAAGAAGATCAATCGAAGCACTGCTCACGCCTTAGGCTAACCCTCTCATTAATAGAGAAACCAACAATCACTTCTAGGCACTAACACCGAGAAATGTTGCTCAGAAACAAGATATATTGGCTGTATGGCGTTAAGATACACGTGGTCAAAAAACAAAATGGACCCGGTGCTTGACTTTACAGATCAACAGTACCTCTTAGCCGTAGCAATCTAGCTGATAGCATCTCGCTACTAAAACAGCTCTCTCTACTCTTCTTTCTGAAACAGATCATATAACGTAACTATGCCATGGACAAGCTCTTCTGAGTACCTATTTTTCTTTATGCCGTTGGCTGAAATGAAGGCCAAGAATATATTCTTGTTAGTTTTTGTCCTTTTGTTTAAAAACATACACTTGACGGATAAGCCTTGCTACAGAATCTTTATCAAGCAAATACGGCTGACGGGTATACTTTATTTCGCACAGGGTAATTGCATTATCATCTCTATCAAAAAGTAAATCAATTTGTGCACCCTCATCTTGCGAGTCTTTCTGAGGAACATATCTCCAGGTGTAGGGTAATGCCAGCGGGCTAAGCTGCAAAGCCTTACTAATATGAGCTGCATGCTTCAAACATATCCCTTCGAAAGCATAACCTGCCCATGAACTCCAGGTGGGTGTTTTTTGCAAGAAACTCCAATACTCCTTCCTCATATTCTTTTCTTGCAATGTTTTCTTTATTGGCTCAATCCATTTAAAATAAAATAGGCTGTACTCGTCATCCATCGTATAATATACTCCCTTAGACTTTGAGCCAAAAGGAGTATAACTGGAGATAAACCCTGCTAGCTCAAGATCATTGAGCCACTTTGTTAAGGTACCTCCGGTTGAGAGAGGAGAAAGATTCTTTGTAAGCTCATTTTGGCTAATACCATAGCGATGTTGGGCTATGGTTCTGGCGAGCTCACTATGCATGCCATCTGAATCAAAGAGAGTATTATAGAGATTCGCAAACTCACTTAAAAGAAAGCTATCCTTCTTGAATCCCAGTTCATCAATTATTTGGACAACTGAATAACCTGGTTTCACTTTTGATAAGTAAAAAGGTATACCACCCAATACCATATAAAGATCTACTATATCTTTTTTTGGGAGCCGAACTTTTTTGTATGACAAATATTCTTTGGTTTGATGCAGATTAAATGGTAACAAATGAATGCACTTCGTTACTCTGTTGTATAGTCCAGCACGATTATTAACTATCTTTTTTACAATCCAGCTCGCTGATGACCCACAAATTATTAACTTAATTCGCCCATCCATAGACCAATGGCGATTCCAAAAATAATCAAGCATTTGTAAGAGCTTAGAGCGAGGCGTGCCATCCAAGGAAATTCATCAAAGAATAATACTATCTTCTTGTGAGAAGAAGTTCTTATCAGTTCAGTAAGCAATCTAAAGACATTACGCCAGCTTCCAACAATACCATCACGAGGTCCCTTATACCAAAAAGTAACACTAAGCTCGTCCAAAAAGTTCTGGGTTTGATCCTTAATTGAACCATCCTTAATACCAGATACATAAAAAAAAACTGTATCTTTTTTTGCTTCAAAAAAATTCCGTACGAGGTATGTTTTCCCTACCCTACGTCTGCCGTACAACGCGATAAACTCAGGATCTTCTGA
This sequence comes from uncultured bacterium, assembly GCA_963711045.1. Lineage (GTDB taxonomy): Bacteria > Babelota > Babeliae > Babelales > Babelaceae > PRDV01. Next base: position 133,601 of record CAVQCM010000004.1, read on the forward strand.
GGTAAAGGCTGATTGCAAAACCTCTTCTTCTTTTTTTCTGCCAATAATTTTAGCCATAGTATCTCCTTAGCAACGAGATTGCGCTCCGTATAACTTTTTATCTGGAGCGCAATCTTATCTCATCCGGTAAAAAAACTACCTCTAAAGATTATCGGATACAACGATTATCATGGCACTTGGTGAGAACAAGATAGAAAAGCATATATCATTAAGATGCGCTCTACTTAAGATGTAAACTGGAGTTCATATAACCTACGAGTTTCAACAACAGAGGTAGCCTGATCAGGTTCTTTATCAAGGGCATAGCCCATAAATCGTGGGAAGCGCAAGGCAAGACCTGGCGTAGTTTCCGTTTTACCAGCGGTATGCATAGGAGATAAGGTAATCTCATCTGCTAACACAATGACAACGATACCAGGATCAACCCACACATCTGGAAAAAGCTCTTTGGAGCATGTTACGTTCGCTGGCTTATGAGAAACAGCTAACCTATCACACCGTTTTTTTAGATCAATCCATTCCTCATCAGTCAGACCAGTTCCTACCTTTGCTATGGTCTCATACCTATCAGTAGTATTGTTATACACCCCAACAAGAAATGCGCCGATGCCAAATTGAGCACGTTTCCCTTTGCCCGCATAATAACCAAGTACCACCGTATCTAAGGTATCAGTAAGCTCACCCTCTTGGTGGCGCTTGAGCTTAATCCAGTTAAAATTTCGCTTACCGGGCTGATATGGCGCATCTGGTCGTTTTACAACGAGGCCTTCAAGGCCTTGGGTAATATTTTTATTAAAATAGTCGGTCAATTCTTGTACGGTAGAAGTACGCTTTTCTTCAATAACTTGTACCGTATCATTAGGATACTTACCAAAGAGATTCTCAAGTAATGCTCTGCGTTGTTCATGATCGTCACTGAGTACTGGCTTGCCATTTAAGTAAAGAATATCAAATACATACAAGCGCAAGGGCAGTGATTCTGCCATAGAAGCAATATCATGCTTTCTTCTTCGTTTTACTGTCTCTTGAAAAGGCAAAAACCTCTCAGTCAGCTCATCATACACAATAGCCTCCCCTTCAATCACCAAGGTGGTCGCCGGCACTGGCTCAAGTGCTTTCTGAAGATCTGGAAACATATCTGACATGTTCAGTAAATTGCGAGAAAAAAACCACATCTTTGGTATGCTGTCTGTTTTATCAATATGGATTTGCAACCTAAATCCATCTAACTTAGGCTGCGATACACAAGGACCAATCTTATCAAGAATTGCCTGCGGTGATGCAGCTCGCTCGGCAGCAGCAAGTCTAATAGGAATACCAAGAGTTGGCTCTACTCGTTTAACTGCCTCTATCCCCTGGCTTTTTAGAATATAGGCGATCTTACCTATATCCGCTTGCATATTATAGGCCGCCTCTAATGTTTTTTTTAGAGACTTATCACCTGTTGCCATCCAAGACAATGCATCAAGCAGTGTCATATCAGAGAATCCTAATCTCATGGTTCCCACCACAATACGAACAATAACTGAAGCAGATTCAGGGCCAACCTGAGAAAGAAGTTCTGCGAGAAAAACGGCTTTTTCTTCTTGTGAGCCAGTACCTGATAGTGCCATTAGTTGTTCAAGATGAGTATACACCTGCTGTACTGATAGGCCTTGTTCTTGGTAAGGCCAATCTCCTTCTAAAATTGCTGCACCAACATCCCCAACTGATTGTACATATTTTTTATAAGAAGCATGATCTTGCTTCTGAAGATCAGCAAGAATCTTCATCATGCTCTTTTCTGCAATATTAAATTGATTACCCTTATAAGGAGCTCGTAAAAGTCCTAAAGAAAGATAGGTGATGAGTTGTGCATCTTCAGCAGTTGCCGAACCCAACAAATCTGCCAACAGTTCTGTCATTTTATTACGTGATGACTCATGAGCTATTGCTAAAAAAGAATCAGCTACCTGTGAAAATTTCATAGAAAGACTCCTTACGATGAGCTCACTTCAGCAAGCAATGGCACTAGAATTTCCAAAAACTGCTCTTGGGCTTTTTGCTGAGCGCTGCGTATAGTTTTCATCTGCCATTCAGCAAGCTCGTTAAAGGAGTTCACTGACAATCCAAAAGCACAATAATTACTACAATAGGTGACAAATGAGTCAGGAAGCTTATCATGCGGCTTGTAGGCTTTAAGCGCTCGCTGGCCACCACGCATATAGGCCTTCATAAATTGAAATGCTTTTTCTGTAGTCTGAGGATTCCTGCAATACTCAGTAAGCTTCATAATGTCATCCTCTTGTGAAAAGTTCATCAATTCAGCCGACCGTATCCCTTTTTGTTGGCATCTTTTTACCAACTCATCGTAATACTGCTCACCTTTCTTACTATACTCTTCTGCCGTAAGAAACGTCACCGGCTCTTCTTTAGGTTTCTTACCAAGAGCCTTAGCTCTATTATTATCAATAAAGGACTTTAAGGTGGTTTTTGGTGGTGCACCCACCAGCCTATCAAGCTCTTTTTCATTATGGGTGACAATAAAGGTTGGCAAGCTTTTCACGGTTTCATGAATGACTTGTAATGAACTATCATCAACGTCAACGATACAAAATGTCACATCATCATATTCGTCACTCAATGAAAGGTAGTACGGCTTAATCTGCTTACATGGGCCACACCGTGAAGCAGTAAACATGGTAACTACGATTCCCTCCTTTGCTATCTTGTTATGCGCGGCCGGAGAATCAATCATAATTACTTTTGCTGAAAGTACTGATCCAAGTAATGCTATAGTGAGTAGACGTTTAATCATTTGTATATCCTTATAATATAATTAGTTATTCAATTAATCCAGCTTTTGCCAATGTTTGCCAAAAGCGTACTGGTTCTTCTTCCTGAGAAATGCCCTGCAACATCTTAGTTGCACGACGATTGATAGTACGTATGAGCTGCCTTTCTTCGTCAAAGTTCTTTGCTATGAGTATACGTTGAGCACTATTGATAGAATGTTGTATAAATGAATCATGAGGTTCAGCATGAGGAATATAGGTTTTAAGTGCCGCAAGACACCCTTTCGCAAAAGAGCGATATAACACAAATGCCTCAGCTTTCTTATGCTCATCTTGTCCATGCAGGGCTACAAAAAGAGGTTCCAGCACATCTGAAAGCATTGTCAGATCAAGCTCATTTAAGGTAAGCTCAGGCTTCGATGCACAAGCAACAAGCTGAGCATATGCCTCATATCCTGCTTGATAATAGTCTCCTACCGACAAGAATACTGGACCGCTAGTCGTTCCATAGCTTTCACCTCCTATGGCGGCCTTGAGCTGCTCTATAGTTTGTCTCATCTCACCCAATGATCGTGCTCCTGAAAACCGACCAATCTCATTACCTTCATGCATGCATACAAACGTTGGAAAGCCCATGACTGATTCATCATAGAGAGCAACATCGATATCATCACACCCGATCAAACAAAAGGTGATATCATCATACTCTTCAGACAACGCAGTGAAATAAGGCTTCACGTGTTGACAAGGACCGCACCAGGATGCGGTAAACATTGCCACAATGGTACCCTTTTTAGCATCTATATATTCTTCAAGTGAGGTAATTTCACGTACGCCAGCTAATACAGATGATGCAAGAAGCACATTTGCGAATAATATTCGATGGTTAATCATAGCTAGTCCTTTATAATTGAAATGCATTCAAGCACATACAGTGTTCCATGTTTTTTTAGGATAGGCAACAGCCCATAGAAAAAGGGTACTATTCGTACCCTTTCCTTATTTTGGTGGCGATGCAGGGACTCGAACCCCGGACCTACGGATTATGATTCCGCCGCTCTAACCAGCTGAGCTACATCGCCTAGATTTTAATGCTGGTTGCTCCTAATGCAAGTGCCCAGTTAAAGATTGTTTTCAGTAGTATAATACCAGTAATTAACGTTGCGGCAATCCCAATCATCATGGTTAAAGCAAATCCTTGTATTGCTGGCGAACCGAGATAATAAAGCACCGCACCAACAATAAAAGTGGTAATATTTGCATCTAATATAACGGTCAACGCACCGCCAAAACCTTCATCCACCGCTTTGCGCAATGACACGCCCCGAGCAAGCTCTTCTTTTATACGCTCATAAATTAAAATTGACGAGTCGATTGCCATACCAATGGTCAGCACCATCCCAGCAATGCCTGGTAATGTTAAGGTTGCTTCAGGAATCAAAGCTAACCCAAAAAGGATAAACAATAAGTTATAAATCAATACAATAAAAGCAAATATGCCAGCAACTTTATAAATCAATATACTAAACAAGAACACTAACCCAAAAGCTATTGCACATGATATAAGTCCCTTACGAATCGACTCGGCTCCTAACGATGGTCCAATATGCCGTTCCTCAATCACTTCTACTGGCGCTGAAAACGCTCCTGAACGTAAGAATGATACTAATTCTTCAGCAGAGGTTTGATCAAAATCACCTGAAATGATCGCATTGCCATCTTCAATTACCCCATTTACTCGAGGCGCAGATACCACAACATTATCAAGAATGATAGCGACCGGTTTATTAATATTCTCTGCCGTTAAATCCGCAAAACGCTTTGCCCCTTCCGGCTTAAATTCAATACTTACCACGTGAGGACTTGTTCTACCGTCACCCTCTTGGAAACGATAGCGCGCTTGTTTAAGAAGCTTACCAGTAACTTTTGCAAAGGTTGGCACCAAATAAAACTCACGCTTATTTCTCATGTGAGGAATGATCATCGTGCCTTCAGGGAGACTCCCACCAGCTCTATCAATGAGTTCTTCTTCACTTACGGCCATATCATACACCGGCTTTAACTCAAGAACTGCTGCTTTCCCGATACGTGCTTTAGCTTTCTCAGGATCACTCACGTTTGGAAGTTCAATACTGATACGTCGGTTGCCTTGTGGTACAATAGCAACCTCACCGGCCCCAAAGGCATCTAAACGATTACGGAGCGTAGAAATATTACTTTCAATCGCATCGCGCTGGATATCTCCTAGTTGTGCCGCACTAAATGCGAAGTGTAACTCGTTACCCTGTTGCGTAACTTTTGGCAACGATGGATCAGGCTTAAAAAAGTCTTTTGCCGCTACAGCATCAGCAGGCGAATCGAAGGTCAGGATGCCGTTAAGATTTTTTTCTTCAAGTTTAGGAACACCAGGCACCGGCTTACCGGCATCTTTTAATTCATCTGCAAATGTTTGCATCACGGTCATCAAATCATTTTTTACCGCTTCACTTACCTTTACATCAAGCGTAAGATATGTTCCTCCAACCAAATCAATCCCAAAGTTCAAAAAACCACGCTCATTTTTGGGTGGATTAACAATGTTATACAAAAAGTAGGCACCAAAGAGCGTAATAGCTGTCCATAGAAGTGCACTGAAGGTTAATCCGGTACGTGAATGCGTCATAATAATCCTTTTTTGATGGATGCATATATATATTCAAAACTTCTGGTGCGGAAGAAGGGACTCGAACCCCCACGGGAATACTCCCACAGCCCCCTCAAGGCTGCGTGTCTACCAATTTCACCACTTCCGCGTATATCTACTGATATTACCACAGATAATCCAAGGGAGCAAGCTTTCAAAAGGCGCCCTATAAGGACTCATCAAAGAACCTTTATTGACATACTTTTCGAAAAAACGTTAGGTAGGATTTCCCGTAGCAGAATCAGCTGATGGCGTAATTTCACAAGATGCTGCATTTGTTTTTTCAGATGTCTTAGAGGAACTATTAAAAAGACTTCCTAACCAGGCAAATGGCAACGTTATATATGACCATAGGGTAGAAAAGAATGAACCAATAGCATCAAGTACTTTTTCATACCAAGGCCGCGCGGCTCTTTTACGGGCAGCTTCAGCTTCAGCAGCCTTTATAGCCTTCAGTTCTTTCCGCTGCTCTTCAATAGCTGTCATTTGCTCTTTCTCTGCTGGAGAAATAGAGCGTACCACAACACCACGGTTTTCAAGATCATGAATACCCATAGTAAGTTGACTCATCAAGCCTTGAGACGTTGACCAGGCTTGATCAAGAAATGCATTAAGGGGACCTGTTAAATAATTGGTAATTGCTTTGATATTTTCAAGACTATTTTCTACTTCATGGTATAACTGTTCAGCTTTCTTATCATCAAGCGTATGCTCAATAGCTTTATAAGCCTCCAGAGCTTTTTTATCATATGATTTTGCATCATTGATCTGCTTTGGAACAATGGTATCAAATGCGCTTTGTATTCTTTGAGCAAGAGTATTAAACTGGCCAAACTTCTCTTTAAGCTCAGATAGCATTCTTTTTTGTGATTCTAATGCTTCACTTTGGGATTCATCAACACCTTTAGGCTCTTCTTTTGCCATCTCATTTTGTCGGCGAACCATATCTCTAATGAGATCATCAATTTCTTTTGCTGCAATCTGCCGCTCAACCGGCAAGGCAGCTGAATAATCCTGCAGCTGAGAAAGTATACCTTGCTGTCGTGTAGCATATGCCTGTTCAAGAGATGCAAGATGCTCCATAGCTGGCACTATATGTTCTACATATGTCCATTTAGCCTCTTTCCACCACTTAAGCTTTTCATGCCAATTGCCTGAATCAGGTCCTTCAGATTCATCAGCAAGAGCTATTACCATAGGCTCTTCAGCTTCTGCACTACCTTGTGCTGCTGGTTGCTCAATCCCTTCAAAAGGATTCTGCTCATGCATTTGTAAACCTGGCAATTGAGCATAGGCAGAAGAACTTACACATAAAAGCAAAATAACACTTACCATAATATCCTTTGGGTATTGTTAAAAGATAGTATGTACTGGTATGCAAAAAAAGCAAGTCTATAACGTCTTAGCCAAGTCCTTCAGCTCACCCATCAGCGCATTTGTCAATTCTTCAGCTTCTGGTGACGTGTAACTCCACGTTACCCCAGATTCTACTCGAGCTAAAACTGAACGGTCACTTTTAATGTCGATGATATCGATTCGAACCACATTCATTAATGGATGCACAATGGATGGGGCACGAACAACCCCAGCTCGTCCTAAAATACTATAGGCGACATTATTTTCATTAAGGAAATTAAGCATCACCTTTTTTTGCCATACCATATTTTGGTAACCAGTATGATCCTTATTAATAGTCATGAGAATTGACTCTTGTCCTTTTGGATAGACGCACTGAATTGGTGTGGTATGCGGCAATCCTTTTTCAGAAAATGTCGCTAATACACATAGTGCTTTCTCTTTTAACAATACGTCTTTCAGATCCTCAGGCAGTTTAATGCCAACATGTTTTGCCATAGTAGTAACCCCTCATTTTGTTACAGGCACGATAGTTTTACAATCACTTCGTTAGCTACTGAAAGCCCTTTTGGTGTCAACATCAGTGTTTCATCAGTTTTAGACACCAAACGAGCAGCCAATAACTCATCGGCTTTACTACTAAACTCTTCTCTTTTTTTGTCCGACAATGGTTCAAGTATCGTTGAGATGGAAACACCCTTACGCTGTCTTAATCCAAGCATAAGCTGCTCTAACCATACTTGATTGTCGTTCAATGTTTCTTCAAACATGATACTCTTACCAGTATGATCTATTTCTTCTAGATATTTCAAGAGATTGGTAGTATTTTTTGTTCTTTTTTTACCATCAAATGAGCATGCACCCATTCCAAAGGCTTTATAAGGCTTTCTTTGCCAATACATAGAATTATGCCGCGAATGCCATCCTTGCCGGCAAAAATTTGAAATCTCATACTGTATAAGTCCTGCCTGTGCAAACTGTTCAATTGTCCAGTAATAGAGATCAACCACTTCATCATCTGCTGGCAGTATGATCTTCTTAGCTTGAATCCCAAAATACAATTGCGTATCCTCATGAACCGTCAAGAAATACATAGAAATGTGCGTAATTGGCCAAGTAATCACCGTGCGTATCATAGCTTTCCATTCATCTTGCGTAACACGAGGTAAGCCAACAATAAGATCTATTGAGAGATTTTCAAATAAGGAAGATGCATGCTCAATCAGCCAATATACATCCCGAGCCTTTTGGTGTCTATTAAGCCGTTGAAGCACGTCATCATTAAGACTTTGTACCCCAATGCTTAGTCTATTCACGCCAATATCTTTCCACGCATTAAGCTTATATTGATCTACAGTTCCTGGGTTTACCTCAATACTTATCTCGGCATCCTCAGTAAAACCACACCGCTCTCTTAACAGAGAAATGGTGTTGTTCATAAGTTCAGGAGGATAGGTGCTCGGGGTCCCTCCACCAATAAAGACTGTTTGCAAAGGGCCTACTGCGTGCTGATCAAGATAGGTTGTAATTTCTTTAATAAGCGCTTCATGGTACTGCTCCATATACTCTTCATGACCAGCAAGAGCCACAAAAGGGCAAAAGTGACACCGATAGGGACAGAACGGCCAATGCAGATAAAAGGATGTTACCACGTAACCCTCACGTTATTCAGGGCGATCTCCGGCTGCCTCAACAAAAGAAACAACCGTCGTAATATCATTAAGTACTTGCTCTTTAGGTGCCAACGCTTTACCAAACTTCACTCCTTGAGCATCTACCATAATCCGCTCAATACCAGATCGTTGCTGCGCAGTGCAATCAACCTGTTTGAGCAAAGAAAGAAGCTCATAGTCCGTAGTACCATACGGTATTACATAGCGCCAATGCGCGAAGCCCTTAATAATATCAGTCAATTCCTGATACACCATACGCATATCACTCGTGCCATCTTGAACTTTTTTAGATAAGGCAGCAAGACTTCTCAATGCTTTATCTTTACTGGTTCCTTCTTGGTAGGCACGTATCGCCTTAAAGATAATAACCCCTAAAAGGGGAACACTTATCCCAAGTATAGTAAGTATAGCATATCCAGGCAATGTTTGCCAAAAAGAAGTAGGCCATACACCATAGACCTCATTCAGAACAAGTTCTTCCATCATCTCCTCCCCATTCGTTGTCGTAAAAATCGTAATAAGTCTCCCACAAATGGTGCTCCTAAAGTAATATCGAGCATATCTATCTGCGAGCTCATTAAACACTCTCGTTGTTGATCATGCCAGAAAGACAAAGAAGCATCGAGCGAAGCACCCTGCCCTCCAGCAACTTCGGTAGTCTTTCCTGATTCTATATCTTCAAAAGTTAATGTCCCAATTGAGGGAAACCTCTCCTCTTTTGGGTCTAAGATTCTCAGAGCCATCACATCATGCTTACGTGAGGCCACGTTCATCATTGTACCCCCGAGTTGCCCCATGAAATCAGATACGAGGCAAACAACGGCTCGCTGTCCTTTTAGACGAGCAAGATGATCAAATACAGTACCAAAATTGGTTTCAAGATCGGTAGGCTGATAGGTAAATATGGTTTTAACAAGGCTCAAAATATGCGCCCGAGAATGGCGAGGTGGTATGATTTTTTCGATGCAATCACTGAACAATATCAGCCCTACGGCATCTTTACTATGCAAACCAACAAAAGCAAGCATACCGCTCAGTTGCTTAAGCATATCAGCTTTAGTTTGTTCAGTGGTACCATAGGACATTGAGCCTGAGACATCAGCTACAATATACATAACACGATTGCGATCCTCAAGATATTGCCTTACAAGAGTTTTACCAGATCGAGCAGATGCTTTCCAATCTATAAACCGAATGTCATCACCCTGGATGTACTCTCTGAGCTGATTGAACTCAAACCCTGACCCTTTTAGCTTACTGGCTGCATCACCCAATAAGGGACCAGACACATATTTACGTGTCGTTATTTCAAGTTGGTGTATGAGTGTTTGCAGATCTCGTGCAATCATCAACTTCCTATGGTTACGCGATCAAGTAAAGCAGGCAATGCTATAGAGCCATCAGGCTGCTGATAGGTTTCCATTAATGCTACCAGTAAGCGGGGTAATGCTAATGAAGAACCATTGAGCGTAGAAACCAACTGAGGTTTCTCCGCTTGAGTCTCTTTAAATCTAATAGAGCTTCTTCGTGCTTGGAAATCAGTACAGTTACTTACTGAAGAGATCTCTTTATATACCCCTTGGCCCGGCATCCACACCTCAATATCAAAGGTTTTAGCAGAAGAAAAAGAGCAATCTTGAGCCGCAAGTAGTACTATTTGATAATGAAGACCAAGCGCCTGCAACATCGCTTCTGCAGTGGCCAACATGTAATCTTGCTCTCGTTCTGCTTTTTCTGGCGTACAAAGGGTATAGATTTCAGCTTTGTTAAATTGATGGAGCCGTATAAGACCACGTTCAGTAGCGCCATAACCTCCTGCTTCTCTTCTAAAACAACTAGTCCATGCAGTAATACGCTTTGGCAGTTCATCAACCATAAAAATATGATCTCTATAGATAGCGGTAAGATTCACTTCACTCGTTGGTGTCAAATACAAATCTTCATCGTTAATAGCATAAATTTCATCGGCAAAACGAGGAAAATTGCCAGCACCCTGCAGCGTCTTTTGATTAACTAAGAATGGCGGCAACACACAAGAAAATCCTTGCTTAGTATTATGCATTAGCATGTATAACATTAGCTTATAGACTACCAACGCACCTTCACCGGTATACATAACAAAATTAGAACCAGCCATCTTCGCTGCCGCTTCAAAATCAAACCAGCCATTGATCTGCCCAAGCTCAACATGATGTTTTGGATTAAACGAAAACTCAGGTTTTGTACCCCATGTCTTCACCACGCGATTCTGCTCAGCCGTACCTTCGGGTACACTATCTAATATAATATTAGGGCAATGAAGATATAACTTCTTAAATACATTTTGTTTTTCTTGTAGCTCAGCATCTTTAGCCTTAAGGGCCATTCCCACTAGCTTAGCTTTTTCTCTCAGCTCATCAGTGACACCAGCTTTACCTTGCTGTGCGAGATCATTTTTTTCATGCCGAAGATCATCGACTTCTACCTGAAGATCCCTCACCTCTTGATCAAGAGCAATCAGCGTATCAACAGCAAAAGAGGGGTCTTTTTTCTTCAATAAGGCAGCTACGCCAACAGGATCTGTTCTTAATCGATGAAGATCTATCATATAATTCCTAGCCTAAATAGAGAAAGATTGTATGACATAAGGGTACAAAAAAAAAGGACATTTGAATAGATGGATCAATTTTTTTTGCTTACACGTAGAGGACCAGTCGTATTCTCATCCTATGCTTGTTGTTTCCTCATAAAGAAAGCTCTATTAAACTAACCAACTGCAGAATGAAGAAAATTACAGCTACAATATCTTGTAGTGCTAACACTATACGTCTACTGTACCTTTAACATGCTCTTTAAGACTTTTAGCAGGCTTAAATTTAGTTACCATTGTTTCAGGAAGCTCAATACGCTCTTTCGTTGAAGGATTAATACCCATGCGTGCGGGTCTTTTTGAGACATTGAAAGTGCCAAAGCCAGACCATTGAACTTTTTCACCACTGGCAAGAGTGCGCTCTACCACACGTACAAGTGTATCTAAAATGAGCGCTACTTCGTTTTTGCTCATTGTTGTTTCGTCACTGAGAATAGCGATAAGATCAGATTTATTCATTACTTTCCCTTCAAGTAAAACTGTGCATTACTACATTTTTTAAGCGACAAGTCCAACCTTAGCGTATAGAGATCTCATACTTTGTCAATAACGTTCTGTGTTTTACTACTTCCCATCTATTCTGTAGATGTTTATACGACGACCTTATCGTCCTAGAGTATTGTTTATTATGTTTTGCATGCTAACGGCATAGTACTTACGAGTGAATCGGTTAAGCGGGGAATACTCCCATTTAGCCGATTCACTCGTTCTAGCTTATTTTGCTATAGCCGTTTCAAGCCAGATATCACGCCAAGTATCTTTTCGATTAAAGTCGAAAATAGGCGTTGTCTCTCCATTTCCATTTGCTGGAAGCGGATATGGTACCAGGTTCTTGGTAACACCAATATCTTGCCACTCTGTTTGATCATACCAAGCAGCAATGAGAGGATTTGGTCGTATAGCAAGCGTTTCATTGACAATGAAACCGTGCCGGTCACTCAACAAACTTCCGCCTTCACCCATCATGTACGTAGCTGTTCGTGGATCACCATTAGGAGCTTCTAAATTAGGAGACAATGGATCAACTGGTGGTGGTCCATATCCTAAAGGTGTTCCCCAAAGCCGTCCATCAATATCTCCAACAATGCGAGCCGTTACGTGTTGCCCAAGATCTTGCACCATACCTTCTGAATCTGGTCCAAGGAAGACATGTGGGAAAAAGTCCGCTGCGCTAGCCGCTTGTGTGGAAGTTAGTATAATAACTTCTTTTGGCTGCTCCTCATTGCCTCGCACAATAGCTTGCGGAAAAGCTGCAGCAGCTTCATCAGTATTTATAATTCTCGGTCCTTTAGCAATACTATCAAAAACAGTTTGTATATCTGAACCTGGCACTATTGTTGGTTCTGCATACCCATTGCCGGGGGCAACAAGTGCTTTGGTTACGGTGATCCCTTCTCGATTTCCACCAAATAGCGAAGCTATCGCATTTGCAATAAAAATTCCTCCACCGTTATTTCGAATATCAATGATATATTTATCGGGCGAATACTGATTTAACGATTCTAGTAGGGCAGCCCAGGCAGCAACTGCATTACTACCGTATTTAGCAGTAATATCATCTCGTCCAAAAACAAGACTATTACCTTGTAACAGACCAAGCGGAGTATCAAAAGGACTAAAATCTGCAATCCGAATATAAACAACAGTAGAATCCCCCGTGATATCCTTATTAACAAGCCCACCAAAATAACTTAATAGACTTATTGGGTTATTTGCATTAACAGCGGACCCATACCGCATCCATGCATGAGAGCCAAATTCATCTACCAAAGGAGCTGGAACTTCTCCAAAATTAGCAGTAGTGAAGACTACCTGTGATCCATTCGAGGTGTAACCCATTTCAGTCAACATACTCGTTATTGGCTCATCATTAAGTTCTGGGCCGGTAACGGTGAAAAGAATGTTCTTAACTGTACTTTTATCCAAGTAGTTTTCAAGAGTGATATCATAATCAAAGTTTGGGTCTGAATTGGCCGTTCCTAATCCAAATGGATCATTCAAATTAAATGGTGGGAATGCAAGCCCAAAACTTAATACTACCGGATTCCAATAAAGAGCTACGCTATTAGCACCATAGTCTCTAAACCGTATGACGGTAAGACCTAAAGCATTATTAGCGATACCTTGACGAAGCTCTTGGAATGTTTCAGGTATCGTATAGGGGCTATCTTGCCATACGAGAAGCCTTGTATGAGTTCCTGATCCAAATGCCTCTGAAAATAGATCTATTGAACCTGCTACAAACTCACGGTAGGTGCTATCAGGTGTTATTGGGCCATGGACTGCTTCCAATGTAGCAACGCCATGAATAGATGGATTGTACGCTTCTTCTATATGAGATGAATCATATACAATATGTATATATGGTTGACGGGAACTATTATCTTGCCATGGAAATGGCGTACTTTTCGTCAGAGAAAAAGGAGGAAAAGCTGCCGCTAAGCGGGTCCCATTAAGCTCTTCATAAGCACCTTTAAATCCTGAAATCTTGATTGTACTACCAGGATTAAAATGATGGACTTCTTCTGTACTAATGGTTGTTAAGGGAAAATCTTCAGGAAATTGAGTGCGCCAAACACCAATATAACCATCTCCACGGAACGCAGTACTTACCTGAGCTGTTCTTGTTACCCCTGTGGTAAGCATGCGCTGGAGAGCTTCTTGATACTTAGGCCAACCAATCCAGTCGTGCTGGTTTAACATATCTGACTTTTGAGGTTCTGACAGAAGAGCATAGTAATCAAACATATACTTCACTATTTCTACAGGATTAGTCCAATCTACTTTTGAAGGTAGGTTATTCTGTTGAATATATGGACGTTCTGGCAGCCTTCTAAAGCGACTTAACGTTTCGGTAATTCCGTATTCGGGACTATCTCCAGCAGCCCCTACGGGTAGCCAGATTAACGAATATGCAACATCCCTATCATTATCCTGAATGCGGAACGTACTGGTGAGTCCGTCTGAACTAATAATTTCACCGGTATTGAGAAACCTAAGAGAATGTGATCCTAGAATTTCGACGGGAATAGTTTGACCAACTGTAGATGCAATTAACTGTTCAGTCGCAGCATCATTTGCATTTCTTTCACGAACGTCATTTTGCGTTCCATCATAGAAGGTAGCCATGGGCTTGCCACATGCGTCTTCAAAAAACTCAATCAACGTGAATGCAGAAAAAATAGTTATGGTATCTAATTGCCAATATCCTTCAAAGTTTTTCTTAAAGTATTTGCGCTCCTTTTTGCCATACTTGACTTTGTGCGGTTTGCCTGTTTTCTTATCAGCAAGCTTTGCATGTATATTTTGAGCTGTTGTATCGAGCTGCTCATGGTTCCAAATGAGCCGATTAAACATATCTTGTTTGCTTTCACCTTCCAGGCGTAGCGTTTTTTTTGTAATAGGTTTAATTGTTTTTTCAGCTACGAGAGCTGGGTTACTTAAAAGAAGTGCTATAGTAAGCACCTGTAAATTCGTACGTTTCATCACGTTCCTCTTTTTATTGTATATTAGGAAGTATTTCTTCACTGTCCTACATCAAAATTTCTTTTGGTATTTGTATATTCTGCTCTTTCTTGTGCATTACTTATATCTCTTCTCTCTCCTCCTCTTTTATAGGTTCTACTTATTCCATATCATGTAGTTATTTTTTCACTAATGTACACCAACCTCTTTATGCGAAGCAGAATAAGCTTAGATTCTGCAGTTACCTTGCTTATCTGCTCATTGTTCGATCACTGAGAAATTAATACTAGCATATTCATAGAGGAAACTACAAGGGTTGAGTGATTTTTTGTTCATAGTAAACAAAAAGATGCTTACTCATGATTTTGAACTATGCTAGAAAAATCTCACGATCATGAACACTCTCATCACTATGATCAATAGGACAAATTAATAATAAAATCTGTGTACTCAAAACCAATCCGCACTTTTGTCTTAGCTAAATCGCACTTTTCCAAATTTCACCACTATGCTATCATAGCATAAAAACCCTTAAACGAGTTATGCATGAAGCCAGAACAACCTAAACTCATAGATACTCATTGCCACCTTAACCTGCTTGTTGACTATTCATTTGATAAGCCACTCACTGAAGATGATCTATTTAATGCGCAGCAATTTATACATGAAGCTGCTGAGTATGGTGTCACTCGCTTGCTCAATGTAGGCACATCGGTAATAGAAAGTATCAATTGTGTTGAGTTAGCAAGACGCTATGATGCTATTTATGCATGCGTTGGAATCCATCCAAACGATCTACGTGATACCTGGCATGGTGATATGAAAGAAATTAGTGCACTTCTTGATACCAAAAAAGAATTGAAGATAACGGCTATCGGTGAATGCGGCCTTGATAAACATTATCCAGAGTATAATTTGCCACGACAAATAGAGGCATTCCATCGACAGATTGAGCTTTCGCTGCACTATGATCTCCCCTTAGTGATTCACACCCGAGATGCTGGCAAAGAAACTCTTGAGGTGCTCCATCAATATAAAGACGCAGGACTACGAGGAACCATTCATTGCTTTTCAGAAGATCTTTCATTTGCGCACAAAGCTCTATCCTATGGATTTGTACTCGGTATCGGTGGCACGATTACGTATCCAAAAAATAATCATCTACGAGAGGTCGTACAAACGGTAGGTCTTGAACATATTGTATTAGAAACCGATGCACCATTTTTACCGCCACAATCTCTCCGAGGCAAAAAGAACCACCCAAAAAACATTAGACTCATCGCTGAATATGTAGCCGACCTTCTTGATGTTTCCTTTGATGAGGTTGCACAAACAACTACTAAAAACGCTCAACAAATATTTAACCTTTGGTGAGACATGAAATTACTCTTACTTATGCTCACCTTTTGTTATTCAGCCTTTAGTACACCATTGCTCCACTATACCCTGAAAGGATCTGGAGCTCAGACGATTGTAATGATTCATGGGTTTGCAACTCATCAAGGTATCTGGAACAATGTTGTTGATCAGTTTGCCCAGACCTATCAAGTACTTACCCTTGATCTTCGTGGTCATGGTGCTTCCTTTACTGCGCACAGTGATTACCGCGTTGAAACCTTTGCAGAAGACATTAATAGACTCATTACTGCATGTAACATTAAGAGTCCGATACTTGTAGGCTGGTCCTTGGGTGGCTACATAGCACAATACTATGCAACGCAGTTTCCCACCAGCAAATTGGTTCTTGTGTGCACGTGTCCTACTTGGATTGCAGAGCCAGGATTTCCTGTTGGCAGCACGAAAGAAGAACGTAAGGAAGAGCAACAGATGCTCCTTAAAACACCTCTTGCTTATTATGAGGCATGTATTAATGCAAATTTCACTGATCATTGTGGAGAACAACCTATTGCGGAGCTGGCTACACGATTAAGATCTCTTCTTGTCGCCAATGATGTGCAAGCATTAGCAAACGTAGTTGGGTATTTTACGGATACACCTCGTTCTCTGGTGAGCACTCTGCCAAAAATAGCTGTGCCGACGCTTATTATTTCAGGCGGACGTGACCCGATTTCGCCTGTGGAAGTTGGTCATTTTATGCAGCAAAGAATACCATCATCTCAACTATACCAAGTACCCTGTGGTGGCCATTCATTAATACAAACTCGACCGGTAGAGTTTGTACGCGTAGTTACCAATTTCCTTGAAGAACGACCACTTGGTCAGAGCCCATGCTATCACTCTTTATGAATGATAAAAGGTCTTTTTGACGCCCTTATCTAATATAAGATGGGAAAGCACCCCTACTAAGAAAAAGAATGTTACGATAACTATAAGCTCTATTCTATGAGGGATAACATAGATAAGCGATCCTGCTGCCGTCAAAGAAAGAACCGTTACAAAAATAATATCATGAAATAGTCCCCTGTGTGGAAATACGATGGGCAGGACCGAGAAGAATAACAACACCATTAAGGGTAGTGAAGCCCGTAATAATAAGCAGCACAGAATAACCAAAAATAAGAGCTTTAAAAAGAGCCGTTGCCCCTTACTTCGAATATCGATATCAGGAAACAAAGAACCAGCGAGCGCTGCTAATAGACCGGGGAAGTGATGCTGAAACAGCTTAGTATATAACCCAATGGCAACAATAACCAATAAATACGCGGCTAAGCCACCAAGCAGATGGCCTCTATACATTGACATGAGGCATCCTGGTAAGCTTCATAAATGTTGTGTTTGGATAATAAAAGGCAAGCACCTTCTTGTAGTCCCATCCTTTTTTTACCATAAAGTATGCGCCCCACTGGCAGAGGCCAAGATGATGCCCAAAACCTTTACCATTCAGGACAATTTTGCTGCCATTACGTCTGATGTCAAACGCGAGACTACGAATATTTGGTACCAAGGATTTAAATTTTGAGGCAGTCATTTTAAACCAACGATGTGATCCTTTGATTCTGATAATTTGTGCTACACCAGCTTGATCAAATGATCCAACTTTAATATCTCGGAGGCTCCCAAATGAGGGGAATTCTTTTTTAAAAATCTGTTCAAGCTCATCAAAAGTATAGGAATTTTCCCAGCGATAAAAGCGATGCTCTTTGCAATAATGACAGGGATACTTCCGCTCTAAATAGGGAGCCTTATCAAAATGAACTCCTTTTTTTCTTGCCGGAATAACACCACCACATGCCGTGTCAAACATAGCAAGAATTGGTTTTTTATTATGAGCAAGTACAATACCCCGTGTTTCATTTACAATACGTTTAAAGCAGGCACTTTTTTCATGACCTCTATATACCTGATGAGCATTCGTGCTTTTAATATCATAGGGATAAGGCCATTTACTTTTTGCATGCAATGCACGTTGTTCAAGAATTTTAGCAATACCATAACTTCTAAAAGTGATACAGAAAGCCTTTTGCACTTCATCAGGCCAACCAGGAATACTCTCGTAAGGTAGCACCGCTTGAAGATACTCTTCTAAGTCTAAGTGATTCACCAAATAGGCCTTATCGCGCACTTTAGTAACCGCAAATACGCCATCGTAGGAGATAGAACCCTGTGTGAGCAATCCTGCTAACGGTAGAATAAACATATGATCATCAGAAAACTTTTGCTCATTAATGAGAAATTCGCCATTATGAAACGTAATCTTCATAGAGGTACCCTTTACCACCGTTTTACGTTTTGCTTGTGGTGCAAACAGGACAAACCCACCATTACTAGAAAGAGACCATGATACCGAAGAAAGCTTTTTCTCATCAAGTAAGACCCTAATAGGAATATCAAACTCAAGCAACTTAAACGTCCGCTCAAGATTACTTTTACTGACCGCAGGTGGTCCATATAATCGAGAACATATGATTAAAGGAAGAAGTATTTTAAAAAGCGTTTTCATAGACGGGCCACACAACTAAGAGCTCTTGGGGTACCCGGATTTTTTTGTCGATACCTACATTTGCTAATTTATCTGCTACTTTATTTTCTTCTCGTCGAACATGTTCAATGGTATATTGTACGGTATCAAGCAATGATTTTATTACTGTGTATATACGTGCAAGCTCAGGGTTTTTCACCTTATATACACCCTGAATCTGTCGTACCATTAACTGTGAATCAGCTTTAATGGTAAGCATATCTCCTGGCTGCATGTGACGCTGGGCATAATACAGCCCAAGTAGTAAGGCGAGATATTCTGCTTGATTATTTGTCTTTTTACCAAGATACATGCCCTGCTTTTCAGCCGGCACCCCATCTTTTATCAGATAAAACCCAGCACCTGCGGGACCAGGATTATTTCGTGCTGCTCCATCAACGTAGAGTTCCCAGTTACTCATTTTCATGTTCCAGGTTAAACAGATACAATAATCGGTAACAACCCTGACAAGGGATAAACTCCCCTGCTTTAAGCTTTGCCAGCTCTGAGCTTCTCAGTGAAGCACCACATACAGAGCAGGCTTCATTTATTACCGGCACTACCGGATTACCAATTTTCTGCCTCATACTATCATATACCTCAAGAAAATCATCTGGTGCCTGTTTGACTAAATCAACACGATCTTCAAGATAGGCTGCTTTTAGCTTCTTAACATGGGCATGACGATCAATCACCTCGTCAAGCTCAGTGTGCATAACCTGCATTTTTTTAGGTAATTCAATCTTTTTAAAGGCCGTTTCTTTATAGGCCTGCTCTCGCTCAAGAAGTAAGGCAAGTCCCTCCTCATCTAACTTTTCACGAGCAGCTTGCAAACTCTCTTCCTCATGGTGCAGCGAATCGAGTTCTTTTTGACTGCCTACTGAGAGAAGCTTTTCCTTAATACGCTCTTTTTTTTGTGCAAGAGAGGTAAGCTCAAGCTCAAGACCATCAATTTTTATCGTTAGGTTATGAACGTTCTTTTCAGCATCAGCAAGGTCTTGGTTAACCTCTTCTAGCTCTTGTTCAAGCTGCATTCGTTTTTCTTCAAGCTCATGTTCTTCTTGGGAAAGTTGTGCAATGCGTTGATCAAGTTCAACAAGTGCGATAATATCAGAACGATTATCATATACCATGCATTGCCACCATTTTTGGTGGGCCCACCAGGATTTGAACCTGGGACCTCTCGGTTATGAGCCGATTGCTCTAACCACTGAGCTATGGGCCCAAGAATTGAAACTACTAGGTAGTGTACTGTAAATTGGGATCAATGTGAAGCTACTCTCGCAACCAGTTGCTTAACAGTCCTGGAAGGCGCTCATTAAAGGTGTCTGATCTTAGTAATTGATAGATTGCATTTCGGGATGCACCTAAGGTAGTATCAATCAACTGGTGTTGTTCATGAGTAACTACTTCTCCTTTGAGTAATTGAGTATAGATTGAAGGACGATGTTCAACCATTTCATAAGCCAAATCATTTTCAAATTTCTGTTCCCCAGCTTGCAATTTTGCATATTCAGCCGCAAAATGCGTATCTCTCTTTCCTTTTATGGCAAAAAATGCCGCAAAATGAGGAGAACAATACGTTGCTAATACATTAAATAGAGTATCACTGCCAAGCACTTTCCTAGCCACTTCCAGTCGTTCTGAAAGAGACCTTGTCTGATCACCACTGATAATCTTTATGATATCAAGGAGTAACTCATAAGAACATCCTAAGATCTTCATACAACAGTCCTTAGGCAACGATGGCACTTCTTTGCCTAAAGATAGGCAGCAAAGAGCGGTGAGGATTCTTGTATAACTATCCTTTTCATAAGAAGGCATAAAGGCAATGGCTCTATTTTTAAGAATGCCAGTGCACAATCTGAAGCTACCTTGTCTAATGGCATGGTGCAAAGGCGTAGAGCGGTACAAAACGTGAGGCTTTGAAGGGTCAACACCTTGTTCCAAGAACATAAGGCCAGACTCTTCATTCCCTTCTTCACAAGCACAATAGAGTTGAGCACGCTTAAGCTCCCTATGGTCTTGGCCTGTCATTTCAGGATAGGTTAGTTGCTGTACTGCAATCACTAACTTACGTAGATCTACCGATGATAAGGAGGTATCATGATGCTTGAGTTCTTCTTGCATGCCAAAGAGATTGGCAGCAATACTAATACTCAAAAAAAGTATATCGTAGCGTTTCACAAAAACCTTATCTGCATTATTTCCCTTATTCGTGTAGTCCAAGTATACAAGAGAAGCTTTCTTTTACCAATGCCTCTTACCCGTGAAATCGATGAAAAACTACCGTTCTGTCATTAAGAGAAAGTCCTTTAGACGCTGACTATAGCCCCACTCATTGTCATACCAACCAAAAACTTTTACGGTTCTACTCAGCTGGGTAGTAAGTAATCGATCAATAATAACTGAATGAGGATCTCCCATGAAATCTGATGATACCAGCGGTTCTGTGCCATAACAGAGAATGCCTTTTAAGGCCCCCTGAGCCGCTTCATTGAAGGCATCATTCACTGTTTCATTTGTTATTTCTTGAGAAAGTGTTGCCGTAAGGTCAATAAGAGACACTTTTCCTAAGGGAACTCGTAATGCACAACCACTGAGTTTTCCAACAAGATCAGGCATCACCTTATCAACAATCTTCAGTGCGCCCGTTGTGGTTGGCACAATATTGAGCGCTGCAGCTCTACTACGACGGGGATCTTTAACCCGAGGATCAACATCAAGTAATTTTTGTGAGTTTGTATAGGCATGAATTGTTGTCATAAATGCCTGTTCTAATCCGAATGCCTCCTTAAGAACCTTAAGCATGGGGTAGACAGCATTGGTAGTACAACTTCCTAACGAAATAATCGTATATCCTGGTCTATAGAGCTCAGTATTAACCCCAAGAATAATAGTAGCATCTTCACCTTGGGCTGGTGCTGAAATGAGTACTTTTGCTGCCCCAGCAGCAAGATGCTTTTCTGCACCTTCACGATGGGTAAACGCACCAGTGCATTCTACCACCCAGTCAACCTCATATTCTTTCCAGGGAGCCTTTTCAGGGTCAAGTTCTTGTATAATGGGGACACGCAAGTCACCATCAATAACCAAAAAACCCTCTTTATATTCAAGGGTACCCGGATATCGCCCCATCAAGGTGTCATAATGTAGTGCAAATGCTATCGTTTCTTTATCAGCTCGGCCAACATTTATTGCCGCGAGCTCAATCTTTTTACGTGCCTGTACATCTTGCAGCAGTGACCGTATAAACGTTTTACCGATACGACCGCAGCCATTTACTGCTATACGCATAGTCATCTCCTTTCTTACTACACATAAGAAAGCATATTACGCCCATAGCTGTCAAGAATCTACTTACAGATCTTCAAAGGCATCTACACATTGAGGACCTTTACACCGATGTCGCTTAGAACGCTGCACGAGGTGAGTCTTCAATAATACGCTCTTGTTTGGTTTCGCCCCATTCAACAGCATCGTTATCAGTCAGTTTAGGTAGGTTTTTTTCTTCTTTAGCCATCTATTCTCCTTTATGTAGGTAAGTAGGGGCGGTGCACCCCTACTTAGATCTTATTCATACCATCAGTATCATGACAATGGGACCCCTTACAGGGCTCCATCCAGTCGTGCTCTTCGATATCATACCACTCAGAAGGTTGTTCTTCTAAATGATCTGCATCAGGAAGGTGGTTGGTACAATGAATGCAATATAAAGCCTTCATGATACTTACGCCTCCGCAGCTTCCTTAGTAAGCTCTTTTTCAAGCTTGTCTGAAGCTTTTTCAACTTCAGGATCAAGACCTTCAGTTTGCTTCTCGAGCTCCCATTCTGGGTGCTCTCCTGATACTTTTACTCTTTTTTCTTTTTTTTCAGGTTTCATAACGAACCTCCTTGTTTTAGTATCCTCTACATGTGTACTTATTTTGAGTATACTTAAATTCTTTTCAGATTGTCAACGATATTAAAGCCGAATGTTTCAAATGGGATATGATAACGTCCAATCTACCTTTCCATGCCTATCTAAATCGATAAATTTCTCTTCTAAAGATTGCATCTCCCTCTAATGGTGCTACACTCAATAGAGATGAAAGGGTATGCATGATTCCACTTAGACTTCATATAAAAAATTTCGTGAGTTATGGGGCTCTACCCCAAACAATAGATTTTGAGCCTTACTCTCTTATGTGCCTCTCAGGCAAAAATGGCCATGGCAAATCGGCCCTGCTTGATGCCCTGACATGGGTTGTTTGGGGCCAGGCACGCAAGGCCAGTGGTGTTGTTAAGGCTGATGAGGGTCTACTTCATCTCGGGCAAACCCATATGATGGTAAGCCTCGATTTTCAGTGTAATGGGATTACCTACCGTATCAAGCGTGAATATACGCAGAAAACAAAAAACGGACAGACATCTCTCGAGGTTGGATTTCTTGACACGCAAACAAACTCTTATAAGCCACTCACTGATAAAACTATTAAGGCAACCCAGGCAAAAATTATTAGTATTGTAGGTCTTGATTACGAAGGATTCACTAATTCAGCTTTTTTACGTCAAGGCCGATCACAAGAGTTTTCAACAAAGACCCCTCGTGAACGAAAAGAAATACTTGCCGCCATTTTGGGACTGAATCATTTTGAACAGATACGTCGTTTAGCAATGGATATTATTAATCAAACCGTGGCAGAAAAAACACACATTATGGCTGTCAAGGAGCGCTATACGGAGCAATTAAAAGAAAAGTCTACGGTAATTGAGCAGCTGACCGCTACCGAAAAAGCACTTAAGCAACATGATGCTACAGAAAAAGAACTCACTGCCCACTATGAAGCTCATAAAAAAAAGCTGCAAGAAGCACACCAGCAAAAAACTGAAATCGAAAAGATCCGGTTTAAGCAGACCCATTTAGCACAGGCACTCGATGAAGAACTGAAGACTATAAGATCCCATTTTTTCACCTGGCGGGCTATCGCCAAAAAACAGCGCACGTCACAGTCTGCTCCGCAGCTTGAAAAAGAACGGCAAGAGGTCCAAAAAGAACTCAGCGAGCTGCAAATTTTAGCTGCCAAAAAGATTACACTTAAGGAAGAGTTTCTCACAAAAAAAGAGACCTTAAACAGCTTACTTCATCAACAAGAAAGCGTCCACAAACAAGCAGTTGCTGAACTTGAAAAACAGGCTCATGCTCTTGAAGTAGCCGTAAAAACCGTTACTGGACAAGAGCAAGAGCTTATCAAAAAACAACAGAACCTACACAATGAAGAAAAAGAATTGAGCACCCTCGTTGCAAAGAAAAAACAAGAAGCACTGCATATTACGCCTGACCAGATTGCCGTCCATGAAAAAAAACTCGAGCGTCGCAAGGGGTTCTATCATGGCTTTGTGAGTAAAGCGCATACGCTTAAGTCTACTCTTGCATCACTAATACAAAAAATTCAGCTTATTACCTCTGCTGAACAAGCCGTATGCCCTGTATGTGAACAAGTCACTGACAAAGAGATGTTGACTTCAAAATTCACTAAAGAACAGCATCTTAAAAATCATCAATTACAACGCTTGACAGCGGTATGTACGACCATGAAACCAACACTTATTGAAGAGCATACCCATCTAGAAGCCCTTAAAAAGCAGCGAGAAGAACAACAGATACGACAAGCCCAACTTGTTGAGCTTGAAAAACAACGCCAAAAGCAACAAACAATGCTGCTAGAGCTCGCTCAAAATTTTGCTGATATTAGGCAGCAAAAACAGAAACTTCTGCAAGAACAACAACAGCTGCTAGCAGCACGTCAGCGTCTTGAGATACAGGTAAGACAGGAAGCACAAAGTGATGCATTAAAAAAACTTCAGCATGAAGTACAATTCACCGAGAGATCATTGATGAGCATCCCCTATGACCCTGCAAAAGAACAAGCTCTCGCTGCACGCTTAAGCGCGCTCACTGCCCATAGCAATCAGCAACAATCCCTGCTAAAGGAAATTGCCCTGCAGGATCAAAGAAAAAAAACGGTTCATGATACCTGCAATCATGCGCGAGAGATTAAGAAGCAGCTTATCCAGCTTACGCAGACAATGCCTGCACAGCTCATTGATGAAGCAACATTGGTCAACCAAGAGCAACAATTCACCCAGAAGCTGCACATACTCACGAAAGAAAAAGAAGTTCTCTACCAAAAAAAGGGCTCTCTTGAAGCACAAGTTGCCGCGTTGCAACACATAGAGCTGGAACTTAAAAAGCATGAAAAGCAACTAGCTGATTGTACAAAAAAGATAGCAGAGTATCAGGCAATTTCTGCAGCATTCAGTAAAGATGGTATTCAAGCGCTCCTTATAGAAGATGCGCTGCCTGAAATTGAAGAAGAAGCTAACAATCTTCTTGCCCGGCTCACTGATAACCAGTCCCATATAACTATCGATTCATTAAAAGATACCAAAAGCGGTAAGACAAAAGAAACACTTGATATCAAAATTTCTGATGCTGCAGGGGTACGTCCTTACGAGCTCTTTTCCGGAGGAGAAGCATTTAGAATTGATTTCTCCTTACGGGTAGCTCTTTCAAAACTTCTTGCCAGACGGGCTGGTACGGCATTACAAACGCTCATCATTGATGAAGGATTTGGGTCCCAAGATGAAGATGGTCTTTCACATATAATGGATGCTCTTCATATCATACAAGACGATTTTGCTAAAATTATTGTTGTATCTCATTTACCCTCACTAAAAGAGCAATTCCCCGTACACTTCCAGGTACATAAAACGCCACAAGGAAGCACTGTCATACCCATTGAGCATTGCTAATACATATTGAAATTCAGACCAATTAGTGGTATATTCATACCATTGCCTAGAAAAAGGATCCTATTATGACACAAAAAACGATTTCAATAAAAGACTCATTAGTTTTTGCTGCAACGAATTATATTAATCATTTTGGCATCATCCTAAAACTATGCCTGATATGGGGACTTATATTTATCATCTTTGGCATTAGCACTATCGGTGCTCTCAGCCCATTCTTTCTTCCTTTACTACAGCAGTGGTTGCAATGGTATTCAACTCCAACACAAGTTGACTGGACACGTGTCATAGAATACGTACAACACATTACCCGTCAGCAGTGGTATACTATCGGCATGATCTCTTTTCTAAGCTACTGCCTATTTATACTCCTCGTTGTTTATTTTAGTTTTCAACTACTACGCCTAGGGCTCTCTTTCTATGACAATAAGGCACCAACCCCAACCATTGGGCAGCTATTTAGCTTCAAGGATTTTGGCCGTTATTTAGGAGCACGCCTTGTATATGGGTTAAAAGTACTCTTTGGCACACTTCTATTTATTATCCCTGGCGTATACTTTGCCTATAAATACTACTTTGCTGGCTATTCTCTCGTAGATGGCACCCATAACTCAATTGGTGATGATACCAGGTATAATGCACAGCTAACGAAAAGTATTCTGTGGCGACTATTCCTCGCAACTGCTGGTATTGGGTTTCTTATTGGTCTTATTGCAGGACGCAGTGGGCTACAATTTACCCTCTTGTTTATTATGCCCTTTTTTGCCCTGCAAAGCGTACACCTTTATAAGCAATTAAAAGACTACGAGGCAACGCAAGTTCCTACATCTTAAAAAGAATAGCACTGCATGAACAAAACGCTCTCGTTTACCAATGCATGGGTCTTTGCGGCAAAAGGATTAGCTAACAACCTAGTATATATCTTACTTCTTACCAGCATCTTTACCGCTATAGTAGGCGGATGTATTTTGGCATTCCCTATTTCATACAAAGCTGGCCTCTCATCCTACCATTCCTTGCCGCACTCCATTGCCTACCAGCTATGCATAACCCTTATAATAGGACTTTTTGAAGGCATTTTGGTTCATAAGGCATTCACAACCTATCATACGTCCTGGCCATTGGCACCACTTAGGTATGGATTAATTATACAGTTCGCCATACTACAGGTATTACGACGTATCGCGATTGCTCTTGGTACACTTGCGCTGATATTTCCTGGCATCTATATCGCCATACGCTATTTCTTTCCTGGTTATACCCTTTTTGATACAAGTGGAGACTCACTTTCAGCTGATATTAAGAACAATCTTGCACTGACTGATAATGCCGAACAAGCATTATTAACTGCGGCTTTACTGATACTGAGCATTACACTAGTACCCTTTTACTTGCTGCTTACCTATTTTCTCAAGGTATCTTCTGCCCAAGCGCAAGAATATATACCATTGATACAGGTAGTGTTCATGCCACTTACCACTTTTTTCTATGTACATCTTTATGAGCAGCTCCAAGAACAAACGAGTATTTGGTAGTAAATAATGCCTCATAATGCAACACTGAAAGCCTTAAGAACTCTCCAAAATCCTACTAGAAATATTATGATGTTACAATAAAAAAGATATGAATTCTTTTGCATTAAAAAGATGATGAAGAATATACTTGTCTACATATCCCTCATGCTATTAGCCTTCTGAGCTCAGGGCGATACTATGCCACTAGGTCATATACATTCATAAAATAATCTGTTTCTGTTAAGCCACAGTGAAACCGCTGGGGCTTTTTTTGTGCTTTTTTTTGGACTCCCCAGCTCATGCATGAGTTGGGGTTATTTTTTACGTATGGATATGGAATGAAAAAACAGAATATCGGCTTCCTTTTACTAGGGACAGCCTTAACTATAGCGAATTGCTGGAGCATGGACACTTCCCTGAGTCTTGTAAAACAGCTACTTGGCGATGATACTGGGCTTGGTGAAAAAAATGAGCTCGTGATACGATCACTTATAATAGGGCCGAAGGACATCTTGGTTCATAAGGCATTCACAACCTATCTTACATCATGGCCATTGGCACCCATAGGGCATTGATTACTTGTACAGTTCGCTAGTATTTTCTATAATCGATCGGCCAGCCTGTTTTTAATACAATCCATCCAAGAGTTCTATGAAGAAAAAGATCAGTAAACACCAATCGCCACGGAATGTGTCGCTTATTATTAGACTTCAATACGGCACCCAGAATAACAATTATGTGCCTATTGCATAAGATTATGCCTAAGAGAAGGAGCAGTTTTTCATGATGTCTTTCCTTATCTGAGCGTGTATTCTACCATTCTAAGAGCTGGCGCTTTAAGCCGTTTCAGTATATTTTCTGAAAGGGTCTTGCCTATAGTTTCTTCTAAGACTTCGGGTGCAAATTTTTTTTGGATCTCATCAGATACATACTCCTCTAGGTCTGAGTTCAAGATTTCTTTAATTACCCGTTTGAGTTCATTGATCGTTGCTTTATAAAATACTCTGTGCAATAGGGGAATAAATACCTCGGGTATTTTCTTACACTGGCGATTCATGATCAAAGGAGCAAAGAAATTAATAAGATCTTCTTGTGCAAGATGTAAAATATACCAGGCAACATCTTTGCTTACCCCTTTTCTTTTCATAAGAATCAATGTCGCTACGATAGTTTCACGAGCCTGTTGTATGGTACCAGTGAGCTGAGGTCGTCCCAGCGATCGAGCAAGAACTTTTTGCATATATCTTGGATGAAAGTATGCGCCACATGCGTTACCGCTGATTATCTCATTTACATTACTGCAAAACTCAAAAGATAGAGGATCTTGAGCATAATCAAGAACTTCTGCGCCGCTATCAAGAAGAAGGTCAGGAATTTGGGGATCTTCTTCGTCATCATGTTCAGTATCTGGACTTATCGATGCTTCAAACGCTCTTTGGAAATGTTCTGAGGAAAAAGGTAGTTCACCTTGTGCAATTCGTTTTTTAAATGCTTGAATGATTAGAGAAGGGGCACCAAAGCGATTGGCGTTACCATACGAAGCTTCAATAACATCCTCTGGCTGAACACTATAGCCATGCAATATAAGTGCTTGGGCAGCGTAAGCGCTCTCATTATAATCGTGATTGAATTGCGTGTAAAGATAATAAAATGCACTGTGCCCCTCACTATCTCTTTCATTAACATCTGCACCAGACCCTATTAGGAGCCTGCAAATCTCAAAATAACCCTTTTCAGCGGCTACGAGTAAAGGAGACTCGTCAGTACCTCCTTGAGTGAGGGCCTGACGATTAATGAGATCCGTTATACGCTGAAGAGATGGATTGTCGCTCTTGATTTCAGCAAGAAGCTCTTCTTTGAGGGTTTTATGTCTGTGTTCCATGCAGGTAGTTATACTCATCGTGCATAGCGAGAGAACAATGAGAGAGATGATTGTCTTCATGATATTATCCTTGAAGGTAGTAATAAGGTCTTACTTATATGATATATATTATATAGAAAATTATTCAAATTGTCTAATTTGGTATGGCATCACTTAATAGAAGAGTTGGTCCAAATAAAGCTTACGATAGGGGATTTGAGGTAAACGATTCCGAAACCTCATAGTAGTCGATATTAATCCGGTTTGACCTATCGATACGCTGATGAATTTGGGTTTTTGTGTATATTTTCTCGCGCGGGTAATGTTATCAGGAGATTGTCGCCCGGCTCGACCAGCAATTTGACTGAGGCGTTGTAGGGTAATTTCTAAAGCGTTATACCTATGATGCTGAGGCTAAGATCGACCTAAGGATCCCCACTAACGTGATATTGGAAAAGTGGTAGCCTTGCTGATAGAGATACCATTCCTGTTGATGGTGTTCCTCTCACCTGCTGATAGGTGATTCTTAAAAGTTTGCCGGGTATAAATTGGTGAGTGCGGTGATGTTTGAATGTTGTTACATTTCAAAAAGTCTTTATCTGAAGGTAAAATGGATTTATTTTTCTTATAGGATAAAAGGTTGCCGCGTATAATTTTCTAGGACCCCATGTTGTATTGAGTACTAGTTGAGCTGAGGCAAAATTATGATAATTGCAAGAATTAGGGAGCAGGAGCTTCTTGGGGAGAGCCTTTAATGAGAACTGAAATCGATTTATCACCATGTATGATCGTCGCCGTATCGGTAAGACCTACCCGATCAACGAGTTTTTTAAAAAAAGAAGTGTATATATTTTCATATTACTAGGAACAGAAATGGCTCAATGAGGAACTAGCTTGAGAACTTTGCCCGAGAACTTTCACGAACATTCCTGAAGGAATTCCCGATCAAGGCTCCTATTAACCGAGGAAATGACCCTCAACACACCTGTATCCTCTGCTCTCAATCTATTAAGCAATCTGGGGACGTTCGATGAACTTGCTTCACGAGATTTCCAGCGCCCAGTCGCTTCAAGCTTTATAAAGGATCTCCCACATGAAGCTGTCACTCTTATCGATGCTGATTCTGGTGAATTTCCTTTGCAGCGTACACTCTTTAGGGATCAGCTGAGAATAGCACAAGAAGGAGGCATGTGTTCACGCACTATAATAACTATCTTAATTGAGCATATGTTTGCAACAAAGGCTCTCAAGCCCTGCAAAAAAAGCAGATATATAGATATGAGCTCTCTTCAAGAATGGAGCAATGGCTCAGATATATAAATTCTGTGAGCTTGGTGGCAATAGCACTCTTTCTTTCCAATGCCTTGGTATACCTGAGATTTTTTGTCAGCAATCAGGTAGGACAAAACTGCAACTTGATGAATACATCCTAACAGGCTAGGGCACCAACAGATAGAGTACTCAACAAACATCTGGTGGTTAGAGCAATAGGCTTGCAACCATTGCCGAGAGCAAGTTAGCAAGCGCACCACCAAATACAGCTCGCATGCCAAGCTCACTGAGCCATTTACGTTTTTCAGGAACTAAGGCACCAATACCGCCTATTTGTATCCCAATACATGAAAAATTTGAAAAGCCACAGAGCGCATAGGTGATGATGGAAACAGTCCGTTCACTCAGACCCATAGTAAGCATTTCTGAATAAGCTACCAACTCATTCACCGCAATCTTGGTCCCAATTAATTGTCCTGCTTGCAATGCTTCTGTACCGGTAAAACCAAGAAGCCACCCAAACGGTAAGCATATCCACGAAAAGATACTATTTAAAGAAATAATAGGCACTTGAAGTGCTGAAAGATGTAGGTTGAAATAGTAGTTAATATGAGTAGTAATGAACGTAAACAATTCATTTACATTCTCACACAAGAAACCAAGCAACCCATTAAAGACGCCAAGTAAGGCCAAGAAGGTGATCAACATCGCACCAACATTTAAGGCGAGCCACATGCCATCTGAGGTTCCTTGAGAAATAGCGTCTAGCGCATTACCCGCTTGAGACTCTATTGATACCGTTGCGTCACATACATCATCCGTATGTTCCGTTTCAGGGTAGATGATCTTTGCAATAATAATAGTAGCTGGAATAGCCATCACACTCGCTGCAAGTAAGTGCGTTGGTGGTACTCCCATGACTGCAAAAACCGCTAATATGGCTCCACTAATAGTTCCCATACCGCTTATCATCATCACCAGAAACTCTGACTTTGTCATGCTGGTAAGATAATGTTTTATGAGAAGCGGCGCCTCTGTTTGCCCAAGAAAACTATTAGCAACGGCACAAAGCGTTTCAGGCCCTGTAGTTCCTAATAAAGGCCTAATAGCCCTATTCATACCCTGTATAATAACCTGTATGATACCAAGATAAAAAAGCAATGACATCAGTGACCCAAAAAAGACAATAACCGGAAGCACCTTAATGGCAAAAATAAAACCCCATGGACCTGTAGGGTTTGCTAACCCGCCAAACACAAATTCTATGCCAACATCTGCCGCGGTATACAGCGTAGTAAAAAGTCCCGCAATATATTCTATTATCTCTCGACCCCAGCCTGTTTTTAAAACCACCCATCCAAGAGTGCCATGAAGTAAAAGACCGGTAAGCACTAATCGCCACGGAATGTTTTGCTTATTATTAGACATCAAAACGGCAATGCCAAGCACAACCACAATCCCTAATATATTTAAATAACGATTATATTCAGCAAGATAAGAAAGCGGATACATAGCTATGCCCCTTTATGGTAAATGAACGGTCCCCTATACTATTGCGTTGTTGAAAGCTTTCGCCTACAACGTTCGATACGCTCCTCTCCATCAAAGCATCAACGATGTCTTTGCACTGCCCTTCAAGAACATTATCAAGCATCTTAAGAATATCATTAGCTGACTAATCTGTCACGTTCTTTAGAGTCTTTTTTCTTTTTTAGCCCCCTTGCCTCTGTAGTACTACGTTTCAATAAGATAGCACCTGATTTGTTAGCACAAGGCAAGCATAGCTATCAGCTCTTTATACCCTCCTCTAACAAAAACTACTACCAATCATTGACCCTCACCGGCTTAAAAGCCGGCGATTCTTGCTTCTCAGAGCTGCCCAACGGCAATCTCTCCACAAGCTTTTAGGACGGAGAGCCCCGCCGCCCTTATGTTTTTCGCTGCATTAACATCTCTGTCTTCTACTAGTTCGCATTCTTCACAATGATACACTCTTTTTTGTAGAGGCATATCTTGCTTATTGCCACAGGTAGAACACAGTTGACTTGAGGCAAACCATCTATCTATTTTGACAAAGTGTTTACCTTTCCAAGCGCATTTATAACGTAAGAATTGAAGGAATGTTCCCCAGCCAGCATCCGCTATAGCTCGTGAGAGCTTCTTGTTTTTAATCATGCCCTTGATATAGAGATCTTCTACACACAAAACACCGCGGTTCTTGGCTAATTTTGTGGATAATTTATGTAAAAAATCATTCCTCAAGTTCTTGATGCGGCTATGTAATTGCTGTATCTGAGCAACACACTTCTTCCAGTTATTACTAAACTTTTTCTTTCGGGATAGAGCCCTATAGAGATAGCGCAGTCTCTTGAGAAGTTGATGAAGATAGGCAGGATTATCAACCTTTTCACCAGTTGAAAGCGCTGCAAATACCTTGATACCTACATCAACACCAAGAGCTTCTTCTTCTCTTATAGGGACCTTCACAATATCAACCTGTTCTTCAAAGACAATTGATATATGCCATCGCTTACCTCTTTTATATACAATTGCTTGTTTTATCTTGCCAGGTATAGCTCTTGAATTGCGATATTTTACCCAGCCAATTTTAGGAAGCCACACTCTGTTGTTTTCACATCGTATATGCTGAGGATACCTCATGGTATCGTTTCTTCCTCTTTTTCTAAAGTGAGGCATCCCTACTTTTCTGTCTGATTTCTTGTTTTTAAAAAAAGAGGTTACAGCGAGAAACATATCCTTCAGTGCTTGCTGTAAGCATTGGGCTGGAGCATCTGCTAAAAACTTCGTTTCTTCAGCTATTTTAAGCAAGGGCAGAAGATTTGCTATCTCTTCATACGTAGGAATAGCTTTCTTTTCATTAAGAGCTATCTTTACTGTTGATAATCCGTAATTGTAAACAAAACGAGAGCATCCTGAAAACTGAGCTAATAGCTTCTGTTGCTTATTGGTAGGATTAAGGCAATACTTGTAGCTTTTTGTTAATCTTTCTCTCATAGTGCAGAAATAGTAACAAATATTTTGTAAGATGTAAAATTTTTTAATTAAAAATCTTATGAGCAAACAGAAGTCTTGCAATAGTATTCTCTATACCATGACTTCTTTGTGCTTACAGCTTCTCATTTCGCGTGTCTTACGACAACGCTCTATTCAAACAAAGGATAACCGTTCATCTACGGCTTAAAAGCCGATAGTTTTCCGGTTATGAAATAAACTCGCGGTACTAAAGCACACTAAAAGACCGTTAAATGACTTAGTAAGAAAATAGGCATGCTAACTCTCTGATACAACAACTATGAAATTGAAAAAGACTCTTGGTGATGAAGTGCCGCTCTTTGAGGCAACAAAAAAACGGGACTTTAAAGCCGGTCCCGTTATCGTCCAGTATACGGGCTCATTAACAGCTTGGTTCTCGCCTGAGTGGTCCATATAGTAATCCAGATCGTCGGCCTCCTCATGACTAATGTCTTGAGGAAATATATACTATAGTATCATACACATCATGACATGACAAGTTTTTCAAAAAAAAAGATAGTATCACTATCTACCATGCTTAGAATACCTGGATAAAAAAATCAAACCGTTGACTGGGTCCAAAAACAGCATGAATACTTTCCTTTTTTGATTTAGACACGGTATAATTAAGATTGATTTAGCAATCTAAGCTATAGGACAATGGCATGAAGTTTCTTCCTTCTGACATTAATACCTTCGATAAGATGATAAAGGAGGGCTATTTGTATGTTGATAAAACTAAACAAATAGCCGAGCTCTTTGAGCAAGGGCGTCGCTATTTCTTTTTATCACGACCACGTCGCTTTGGTAAGTCACTGCTCATATCAACCTTAGAATCATTTTTTAAAGGCGAAAAGGAACTCTTTGCTCACCTATGGATAAGCAAGCAACCAGGGATTACCTGGCAAGAACATCCTATCATCAAACTCGACTTTTCATTAGCTGAATACAACACACCAGAAGAGTTAAAACAAGGTCTTATCTGGATGATAAATAGATGCGCTAAAAAATATGGCGTTGATGTATCTGAAGGATATAGTCCTAAGACTAAGTTAGTTCTCCTTGTTGAGCAATTAGCTCAACGAAACTCCGTGGTATTTCTTGTTGATGAATATGACAAGCCCATCGTTGACCATCTACATAATAAAGAGAAAGCTAATGCTCAACGCGAAGTTTTAACGTCATTTTTTGATGGATTTAAAGGACTTGATCAATACATGAGATGTATTTTTATTACGGGAGTAAGTAAGTTTTCAAAAACTTCTATCTTCTCAGGGTTGAATAATTTAAATGAGATTTCTTATAAGCCTCTCGCTGCAGATCTTGTGGGCTATACTGAAGAAGAAATCAAGAACTACTTTTCTCCCTATCTTACTGAGTGTGCCGAAAATCACAACTCATCATGTACTACTTTGTTAGAAAAAGTCAGAAAATGGTACAATGGCTATAGGTTTTCAGAAAAACCTCTAAAGGTCTATAATCCCTATTCAATTACCTACTTTTTTTTGGAGAAAAAATTTAGCAACTTCTGGTTTGACTCTGGAACACCAACATTTCTTGTCGAGCATTTAAAAAAGCATCCTTTTAGTTTGCAAGACATACAGAATAAGGTCTTTTCTCTAAAAACCCTAGGTACCTTTTTTAATAGACAACATTCCTACAATTACCCTTTTTTTCCAAGCTGGTTACCTTACCCTTACTGATTATGATGAGGAATTTAATGTCTATCGGCTCGGATTACCTAACGAAGAAGTAACCCAATCATTAGCATTATTACAATTTGGCCTTCTCACTAATACTGAAGAAATATATCTCTCTAATATGTTGCATGAGTTACAAACAGCATTGAAACGGAAAGATCTTGATACGTTCCTTCAAGGCATTCGCTCTCTCATTGCTAAAATTCCTTATAATTTGCATATCAATAATGAAGCGTATTATCATTCCATCTTTCAGCTATTAACCACTATTTTAGGAGCCCAAAACTACGCTGAACTAAAAACAAGTAAAGGAAGAATTGATCTTATAATTGAAACAGCCAACTATCTCTATCTGTTTGAGTTCAAATTTAACAAGTCGCCGCACGTTGCCCTACAACAAATACTCGATAGAAAGTATTACGAGCCATTTCTCAAGCACGGTAAAGAACTTGTTCCCGTTGGCATATCATTCTTTTTTGATGACAAAGAACTCAAAATAGCATGTTTAGAAGGCGAAATTAGACAGGTGTAAGCGGCTGCTTACTACGCTCAATACGTTCCTGTTTCATCAATGGATCTCTGATCTCGTCGAGCTACCCTTCAAAAACACTATCAAGTTTCTTATGCATAACATCAACTTGGTATCAGTTATTTTGAAGGAAGGTATAGATGCGAAATCTTTTCAGCTCTCATACCGCGCTAACAAGACTTTTGCTCTTTCAAAACATCTCGCTGAGCACTAAGAAACAGAGATTGAAATATTTTCATGGCTTTTACTCTTATGCTAAGGAACGTTCATCTCGGCATGACATAACTACCCAATGGTTTACCCTCACGGCAGAAATGATAATGTTGACCTACCTGACCATCATTTACCCTACATACTTTCTAAGATCATATGGATTGTAAGAACAAAGGGAGTAATTATCACGCACATTCAACCTTGAAGTGCATAATGTGGTTAGATTTCACCAGAAGCACTAAAGATGATTTTTAATGGGTTAGTGCAATTTCAATATCAAGTTCAATTATGCAGGAAGAATAGAAGGTTGTCGAGCTATGACAATAAGAAACGTAGAATTCTACCACCGTCTTTGAGAATGTGAATAATTAGACTACTAAAGCTTCTGAATGCCTCCGGCGGGCTTCACCCTACCTCCTTTTTAGTGATTGCTTAAGCTGATAATTTTTGTATCAATGATTGAGTGCCAAGGTAATCTGGGATCATTCTACCTGTTTCATTATGGAATGCTTCAGCAGGAGTCATGAAGTTTAATGACTTTCTGGGCCTGGTATTGAGAAGATGCTGAATTGTGCTAACTTCCTGATTTGTTATTGTGGCAAAGTTAGTGTGCTTTGGCAGATATTGCCTAACAAGTCCATTGGTGTTTTCATTAAGTCCTCTTTCCCATGAGTGATATGGACGTGCAAAATAAACGTTTGCTTGTAGTTGTTCCGTGATTATTTGATGCTGAGCGAACTCTTTACCATTATCAGCTGTAATAGTATGAGTATAATCCTGGATAGGTAGAAGGGCAGAGACCATAGCTTGAGTAACATTGTCTGCTGTACCTCTTGGAAGTAATACGAGAAACGTGAATTTGGTTTTTCTATCAACAATGCTTAAGATTGATCCTTTATGCTGAGCTCCAACAATAGTATCAACTTCAAAGTCTCCAACTCGTTCTTTCTCATCAACAATTTTAGGTCTTTCTTCTATACCTCGTCGATTTGGAATAAGCCCTCGCCCAGCCAATTTATTTCCTCGTTTGTTATATTTCTTACCTCTTCTTCGGAGGTGTTTATAGAGAGCTCCTCCCCTAGCTTTATCTTGCCATATATGTTGGTAGATTCTTTCTCCGCTAATGATCGCCTTTTTATATATCCGTTCAAGCCATCCACTTATTTGCTCCGGACTCCATTGCTTCTTTGTTAAAAGATATTCTATAAAGACTTGAAGACTAGGAATAAGTTTTCTTGGTATACTACTAGCTTCATAGCGTCTTTTACAAGCTTTGATGTGTGCTTGCTTAAAACGATAACCTCGTTTCCCCGAATTTCTTGTCATCTCTCTACTTACCGTAGATTGTGACACTCCAATAAATTGAGCTATAGCTGATTGTGATTCCCCCCTTTTCAAAAGTGTATAAATCTGGCATCGTTGTTCATAAGTCAGATGTTGGTAGCCTTTGGGCTTCATGATGATCCTTTCATTAGTTCCAAACCTAATTAAAGATCATCTTACCGCATCTGACTTTTTTAACTACCTGCAGTTATGCACTTCGGAATTGAATCCGCGTCAGGTAAAATACACTAAAAAACCATAGTTCAACATAGCGCTAACATCAAAAAAGTCGCCAAATATACCTTCGGCGACTCTAGAGAATTCTGGTATGATTAGTTTTTGACCTGCTGTCGCTTATTCTCTTGGTAGAGCCAGCGAGCTATATTATCAAGTATAACACTTGTTTTAAGCTCATCAGATGTCTTGTTTCCAACCGTTTCAATGGCAAATCTTTCTGGTAAAAGAGTACGCAGAACTGCATCTTGATAGCCTACATACGGTTGGCTCGAGATAGCAAGTATGGTGCCGGGCTGGGCATCTTCCTGCTCAAGCCATGTCTTAATAGTGTCGCCAGTAGTTGGGCGACGAAGTGTTCCATCAACATTTTTCTGCATTGGAGTATCTACGTAGACGATTTCAACGTCTTGAAACCCTTCTGGCAATTGCGTTTGTTCAACAACCATGCGTGACATTTCAGTTTCAGTTGCAGGAGGAGTCGTTGGTTGCTTCCAGCTTGCGTTGACCGGTAAGATGTCCTGCTCAAGATTATAGAGCTCTTTGAGCGGTTCCCGCTCAGGATCAAGCGGTCGCGCACCGACAAAAAATACGAGTTTCTTAAATCGAGTTCCTTCATCCCAAAGCTTAAGGACGTAGGCAAGTCGTCTTCTTGTTGCGGGTAATGTTGCTCCCAATAAGACAGCGTAATCATAGTTCTTGCAACTCGGGGTTACTTCATCAAGAATGCCGAGTTCCTGAAAGGCGGGCCTGAGCTTATCTGAAAAAGCCTGATTGGTATCTTCCATCTGCCAACGCTCTTGGCCAGGTTTTCTGAGCCATGACGCTTGAGTTTCTTGAACGATCGATGAAAGAGTTCCGTCATGTTCTATATGGGTGAGCTCAAGAATGTTTGAGAGAGCGGGGGTCGGCTTGCCATCATGCAAGAGCCCTTGCCTCTGTTCTTCTTTAACGGCAGTGCAGCCGGTGAGGCTAAAGAGTGCAGTTAATACAAGTGTTTGTTTGAATAGATATGTATGCATAGAAACTCCTTTAGTATATGCTTCTATAGTATCTTAGCTCGTAGTATACATCAGTTGGCATATTATTGGTAATAAATGGTTCAAGTATGTTCTTAATCATAGCTGGTAAACTTCTATAAGGCTCACGTAAGTGTGGATACTTATCAAAATCAAATAGTATAGCTTCATGGATACTATGCTCCTTACTAAGTAAAGATAAAGCTTTACCACACCAAGAGGTAATCAGGTTATATACTGAATCTTCTTGATTAAAAGCTTTTTGTCCCCATTTTTTAACCAATGCCCGAATAACAACAATCTCATAGACCGCATTTAAAAGTACTGCTTGAGGCAAGGTGATCTCCTGTGTAAAAAATCGTTCTAAGAAGCTTACATCCCAGATCTTGGCAGTTTTATCCCTAGATGAGGTTACGAGTGTGGTGCCATCAGGACTGAAACTTGCTGACCCAACAGAACCAGTATGGCCCCGTAGGGTATGCAGGCAGTTGCCAGTAAGCACATCCCAGATCTCGGCAGTTGTACCCCCGGATGAGGTTAAAAGAGTGGTACCATCAGGACTGAAACTGGCTGATATCACACATGTCGTATGGCCCTGCAGGATATGCAAACAGTTACCTGTCAGCACATCCCAGATCTTAGCAGTTCCATCATCTGATGCGGTTACAAGTGTACTGCCATCAGGGCTGAAACTAGCAGAATAAACAGATTCAGCATGTCCCTGTAGGATATGCAGGCAGTTCCCAGTCAGCACATCCCAGATCTTAGCAGTTCCATCCTCTGATGCGGTTACAAGACTGGTGCCATCGGGACTGAAACTGGCAGAATGAACAGGACTCGTATGGCCCAGGGTATGCAGGCAGTTACCTGTCAGCACATCCCAGATCTTGGCAGTCTCATCCCTTGATGCCGTTACGAGTTTAGTGCCATCAGGACTAAAACTGGCTGAATTAACAAAATTCGTGTGGCCCTGTAGGTTATGGAGGCAATTACCTGTCAGCACTTCCCAGATTTTGGCAGTTCTACCCCATAATGATACGGTTACGAGTGTAGTACCATCAGGGCTGAAACTAGCAGAATGAACAGATTCAGTATGTCCCTTTAGAGTATGCAGGCAGTTACCGGTCAGCACATCCCAGATCTTGGCAGTCTCATCCCCAGATGCGGTTACGAGTGTCGTGCCATCAGGACTGAAACTGGCAGAATGAAGATGACTCGTATGGCCCTGTAGGGTATGCAGGCAGTTACCGGTCACCACATCCCAGATCTTGGCAGTCTCATCCCCAGATGCGGTTACGAGTGTCGTGCCATCAGGACTGAAACTGGCAGAACGAAGATGACTCGTATGGTCCTTTAGGGTTGATATACAGAGGTCAGCTGATATTTTGATATACTCAACCATCGGGTGGCCTTTAATTATCCATTGAGCTACGATTTTTTTTAATTCTGCTGGGAGTTTCTCAAAAAGTTCTGATTTAGGTTGGTTCAGTGCCTGTTGTGCCAGAGTGGCTTCATCCATAGCACAAGTTGTTACTGATAAGAGTAGTACAAGTAATAGATTATAGTTCATGCGATTGCTCACTATTCTTAATAAATGGTTCCTAGTATGTTCTTAATCATAGCTGATAACCTTCTATAATGCTCTCGAAAGCGTAGATACCTATCAAAATCGAATTGTATAGCTTCATGTATATTATGCTCCTCACCAAGTAAAGATAAAGCCTTCATGCTCTATATGTGTAAGCACGAAAATTTTTGTCAGAGCCGGGGTCGGCTTGCCATCATGCAAGAGCCCTTGCCTCTGTTCTTCTTTAACGACAGTGCAGCCAGTGAGGCTAAAAAGTACAGTTAATACAAGTGTTTATTTAGACAGATATGTATGCATAGAAACTCCTTTAGTATATACGTCTACGTCTATAGTATCTTAGTCCGTAGTATGAGTCAACGTCAGTTGGCTTGACTGATGTCGTATTGTATCCGTTGTATGCGTTGCTTTGAGTTTTCTACTACTTACCTGAAGAATCGCTCGTTGAAGATCGTGTAATGGCTATCTAATGTTAGTTATAGGTTAAAGGTAAGCCCAGTACGCGTAGAGCATTACTCTGTATGATTTGGGATCCATTTGTCTTTAAGTCTTCTTACACTCAACAAAATACCGTCTTAGGAACATTCAAGTGAACAGCTAAATTTGGTTTAGTTCCGGCATACTAGTTGGTAGTTTTCTTGACTGAGTAGCGCTCAGGGCATTTAGGAAGAGGCAAGCGGCTGCTTACGACGTTCAATACGTTCCTGCTCCATTAACGCATCTATGATTTCATCAAGCTGTCCTGCAAGAACAATATCAAGCTTCTTAAGGGTAACACCAGCTTGATGATCAGTTACACGATTTTGGGGGAAATTATACGTACGAACCTTTTCAGCCCTCATGCCGCCCCCAACAAGACCTTTCCTCATTTCAGAACGCTCTTGTTGCTCTTTTTCTCGCTGAGCAATAAGTAATCGAGACTGCAGCATTTTCATGGCTTTTGCTTTATTCTTATGTTGAGAACGTTCATCTTGGCATGATACCACTACCCCGGTTGGTATATGGGTTATCCTTACTGCAGAATCAGTAGTATTTACATGCTGGCCACCTGCGCCACTTGCCCTAAATACATCAATTCTAAGATCAGATGGATTAATGGTAAGATCTACCTCTTTTGCTTCAGGTAGTACTGCTACCGTAGCAGTACTGGTATGAACTCTACCCTGGGATTCTGTAGCTGGCACACGTTGTACCCTATGTACTCCCGATTCATATTTGAAGTGGCCATAGACATCTTTACCTTGTATATGAAGCACCACTTCTCGTATACCCCCAACATCTGTTTCACTGATACTTACAATATTTGCTCGCCAGCCTTTTTTCAGTGCATAGTTGGTATACATTCTCAGTAAATCAGCGGCAAAAAGAGATGCTTCCTGGCCCCCTGCACCTGCACGAATTTCTATGAAAGCAGAACGGGCATCTAAGGGATCAGGAGGAAACAATAAGCGATCAAGTTCATTATACTGTTCCTTAAGAGCAGCATCAACCGACCCAATCTCATCTTCAAAGAGCTGCTTCATCTCTTCATCTGAAGTTTCTGAGTGTTGCGCTTCTAAAGATGTTTTTTCTTTGGTAAGACGATCAAGTTCTTTTCGCTTAGAGAGAAGTGTCGAAAGATAGGACAGTTCCTTTTGGACAACATGTCGTTTACTACTTTCAAGAGATGATGAGCTGACCTGCTGGTTCAGCTCATCAAAACGTTGTTGAATGTCGTCCCAGGCAATATGGGATTCGTTCATTGCTTTTTGTATTTCTTATTAAACTTCTCGATACGACCAGCGGTATCCACATGTTTCTGCTCACCAGTAAAAAACGGATGGCAGTTTGAGCACAGCGTTGTACGAATATCTTCTTTTGTAGAACTCGTAGGCAGCTCAAAACCACACGCACACGATGCAGTCACATCAAACGTTTTTGGATGTATGTCTTTTTTCATAATAAAGCTCCTTCAAATATTATACTTCTAAGTATACTCTATTTGAAACAAGATGACAATCGCTCTAATAGGCTATCTAGATCATGCAAAAAGTGAGCTGTTGATTTCTCAAAATTCCTCCGTATACTAAATGACATAAATTAACACACTCTACAGGAGACCTCAGTGATACGTACATCCTCATTTCTCTCTCTGATACTCCTCATGAGTAGCCTATCAGCATCACAGCCCGTAGTTAAACGTAATACGCTTGATTTTGATACACTGCATACAGAACAGCTTCACTTTCCCCAAGACTTGCTCTGGGGCTTTGCTATAGCTGAACAACAAAACTCATGGGACAATCTTCCTGTTAGCCAATGGACTCGATGGGGACAAACTACCTGGCCAAATGGTAAGCCACATATTAAAGATGGCATGCTCCCGGGAGTAGCAAATGATCACTGGAATAAATATGAAGAAGACATAGCCCTTATGCACAACGATTTCGGGGCTAATGCCTTTAGGTTTTCTCTTGCATGGGATCGCATTGAGCCTGAAATGGGTACCTTCGATGAAGAAGCTCTCAAGCACTATAGTGACGAAGTAGATGCTTGCCTTGCAAAAGGCATTCAACCAATGATTACGCTGCATCATTTTGCACATCCAATCTGGTTTGAAGATATGGGTGCCTTTGAAAAAGAAGAAAACCTTAGATACTTTGTTCGGTATGCACGTAAAGTATTTGAAGTACTTGGTGACCGCGTAACCTTCTGGAACACCATTAATGAACCAACTATCTATGTATTTCAAGGCTATCTACCAGCAGATGGCTCTCCATTCCCTCCTGGAAAAGGATTTGGCAATCCAGTTACTGTCTGGTCTCGCGCAAATAGAGTACTAAGAAACATGATGCAAGCCCATACTGAAGTGTATCAGGCACTTAAGAGTATGAAGCATGGCCAGAAAGCTCAAATAGGTCTTGTGCATCAATATCTTAAATTTGAGCCATATAGCACCTTTGATCCAATCGAGAATGCGCCTGCCTTAGCCTTTAATGATCTTACTGACTCAGTAATTAGATTCTTAAAGACCGGCAAGTTTTCTATTGGAACTCCTGGCTTTACCCGTGCAACCTATGAAGCACATACCAATCAGCTTGGTGATTTTGTTGGGCTCAACTTTTACTCACGCGTAACTATTAAATTCTCACTTTTTTCTTGGCCGCCAAATGTTGATTCAGCTGCGCGACCTGGTGAAGTAATGACAGATATGAAGTATGTTATTCATCCACAAAGCTTCTATAATGCTATACATCATATGAATGAAATTGGTCTTCCTATTTATATCACTGAAAATGGCGTACCTGATGATCAAGTCAAAAATGACGTACGTCGAGTGAAATGGATAAAAGAATACCTTAAGGCAGCAAGTCTTGCTATTGAAGATGGTGTTAACCTTAAAGGATTCTTCTGGTGGACCCTAATGGATAACTTTGAATGGAATTGTGGCTGGCACTGTCAGTTTGGCATGTATACGAAAGATCGTCAGATTAAAGAAGGAGCTCAGCTCTACGCAGATATCATTAGAAAAGGAAAAGCTGGCGAGCTCGAGGCGCCAACTGAAGACTTTATAGAAGATAAAGAAGCATATATTGCTCTACAGCCAACAAAACGAGGTGTATCTCTCTGGAAAGCTACACTTGGTATACTTGGTGCCTATATAGGATATAAGTTCTTTACAGACGACACTGTTTCTTCCTATGTACATAAACTCACTCATGTCATACGATAACACGAAAAACATCATACCTATGGAGCCTCTTTAAAGAGGCTCCTTTTTTGTGCCTTTGCGATTATCATATCAATGGCTAAATACAAGAGAACGTTAATTGATGTTTTATGGCTAATACTGTTTTGCCCTTAAAAAGCCAAAAGAGCCATCATAAGATGACTCTTCAAGGGGAAATCTGGCGGGGCTGACGAGACTTGAACTCGCGACCTTCCGCGTGACAGGCGGACGCTCTAACCAAACTGAGCTACAGCCCCTTATTATGGCTCCTCGGACAGGACTCGAACCTGTGACCCAACGATTAACAGTCGTTTGCTCTACCAACTGAGCTACCGAGGAATTAATCTGTGCCTATGGTGGGCGATACTGGACTCGAACCAGTGACCCCCAGTTTGTAAGACTGGTGCTCTACCAACTGAGCTAACCGCCCGCTTTTTTCAACTACTTATTCAAGTTTAAAGAAGGATATCATAAATGTCAAAGCTCAAACCGTAAAAAAAGCTTGTACTTCAGTAAACTATGCAGTATAGTTGTCCTATGCAAAATATCTACCTCATTAAGGAGTGATTATGGCTACTTTTTCTGATTATGTCAAAAATATCTTTTGGATTCTCGTGCTTCTTCAACTCGCCCCTGTATTTATTAACAGCATTAGAAAGCAATATACGGATATGCTTGCACAAAAAACACGTGTTGGGGTAATCACCATTAATGGGATGATCACCGCCGCAGACCCAGCAGTACGCCATATTAAAGAAATTTTCACCGATACTACTATTAAGGCAGTAGTCCTAAAAATAAACAGCCCGGGCGGCGTTGCAGCATCAGCACAAACGATCTTCAATGAACTTCTTCATTATAAAAAAACGCATCCTGAAAAGTATGTCATCGCCTTTGTTGAAACATTGGCTGCCTCGGGAGGCTACTATATTGCTGCTGGTGCAGATTACATCATATCATCACCAAGTTCTCTTATTGGCAGCGTTGGGGTCAAGATTATTCATCCGAATTTCAGAAAGCTTATTGAACAGCTTAACATTCGCTATGATATTACCACCACCGGTTCGTATAAGGCCGCAGGAGATCCTTTTGTCGATATGACGCCAGAAGAAAAAGAACAGT
The DNA here is from genome assembly GCA_963711045.1 of uncultured bacterium. Classification (GTDB taxonomy): domain Bacteria; phylum Babelota; class Babeliae; order Babelales; family Babelaceae; genus PRDV01. Next base: position 178,009 of record CAVQCM010000004.1, read on the forward strand.
TCCAACGGATGTCTAACAATACCTATAAACAATTTGTCAATGACGTTAAGTCACAGCGACCACAATTACCAAGTGACATCAAAAAATGGGCCGAAGGTCGCATCTTCACCGGCGAAGAAGCCTTAGATCTTTCAATGATCGATCAGCTTGGTTCTCAGTCTACTGTAGAGCAGGTTCTCAGAGAAAAAGCTCCTATCGTTGGTAACATTGAATGGATTAAGCCTGCTAAGAAAAAATCATTCTGGGCAAATCTCTTTTCTCCAGAAGAAGATGAAGATAATCGGAACTATCTCTCTGCAACGTTACATACAATCTTTACGGTTATTGAAGAGCGATATACTGGTACCAGCCTCAGTTAACTGCATGTACCGTATGAGGAATAAGTGTCACATAGGATAGAGCATCTAGTGACACGCAAGGACGTATACTTATAGTACGACCATACGAAGTTTCATCCACCTGATCGATGGTGCCTACAGCAAACCCGCGCGGAAAAACTCCTCCAGTGCCTTGCGAAAGAACCAGTTCCCCCTGCTCTACTTGATCTCGATGATCTACATAGGCTAATAGTGGTACACCATTCTTAGAAATGGTATGAATACCCTTAACACCTGTTGAAGCACCATAGCACGCTACCGGGCACTGTTGATCAGAAATCAACATGACTTTAGCATATAAGGGATAGACTTCTGTTACTCGACCCACTAAGCAGTGAGCATGCGTTGCAATCATTCCAGGTTCAACACCAGAGGTTGCACCTTTATCAATTAGCATAAATGGTGTACGCGCAGTATTTTTTAGCAATATAGGAGCAATAATTGCATCTTTGGTAAAGCGTTCAGCATAGAGACGTAACTCTTTCGAAGCCTCAAGCTCATGCTTAACTCCTTGCAAAGCTATAAGGTTCATAAGCAGCTGATCTCGCTCAAGCGTAAGCTCTTCATAACGCTCTAACAACGCTTGCATAACATTACGTCGATGAGACCATCGCTTGAAAGGCGCAACTATACATTGTTGTACCTTCACAAGAGGATATGTTATTACTGATAGTGCTTTCTCTAAGCGGCCCTCACTGAGACCTAAGAGCCTTCCTAACAGTATAAAAAGCAGCCCAAGTAATGATACTGTGATAACCGCTTTCTTAAGCATTAGGGTAAGTCTGGATGGTGAGTATGCCATTCCGTTGACTGCTCATAGGCATATGCCGCTCTAAACAGTTCACCTTCTGAAAATTCAGGACCTATTAACTGAAACCCAATTGGCATTCCCTCTTTGGTGAATCCACAGGGAACAGCTAACGCCGGCGTACCGGTAAGGTTATTAGAAGCGGTAAAATAATCCTGCAAGTCAAGAGCTAAGGCGTTATCAGCAAATTCTCCCACCTTAAATGCTGGTGTTGGTGAAACCGGAGCAAACAATACATCAACCTCTTTGAATGCTTCATAATAAGCATCACGCATAAGCGCTTGCACCTTTTTTGCACTACGGTAGTACTCATTCGCTTCACCAGCTGACAGTACATACATGCCTACCACTATTCGCGCTTTAACTTCAGGACCAAATCCTTCAGAACGGGTTTTATTATACATCTCAGATAAGGAATGTGCATCAGGAGCCCGATAGCCATACCGTACGCCATCAAACCGTGCAAGGTTTGAAGCTGCTTCTGCACGACTAACCATAAAATATACTGCTGCTGCATGATCCATAATGGGTAAGCGTATTCTTTTAATGGTAGCACCTAAAGACTCATACTGCTTTATCGCCTCTTCAAGAGCCTTCATCACATCAGGATTAAACTGTTCATGGTCAAGTGCATTTTCTACAATACCAAGGGTGAAGCCGTCTTTGAGTTTTCCGGTACAAAAGGAAGTATAGTCCTTATTCTCTACATCACGTGAGGTAGCGTCATAGGGATCTTTACCAACCATAGCTGAAAGCACTAAGGCATTATCATACACATACCGGGTAGCAGGACCTATTTGGTCAAGTGAAGAAGCATAGGCAACCAAGCCATACCGGGACAAAAGGCCGTAGGTAGGCTTAAGACCCACGGTACCACACAACGCACTTGGTTGCCGTACTGAGCCACCCGTTTCTGATCCTAGAGACCAGGATACCAATCCGGCAGCTACTGCTGCAATAGATCCCCCGCTTGATCCTCCAGCCACACGGCTGTTATCCCATGGATTATAGGTCATTTGATAGGCAGATGTTTCTGTAGAACTTCCCATCGCAAATTCATCACAATTAGCACGACCAACACGCAATGCACCAGCTTTATCTAAGCGATCAACTACGGTAGCACTGTAGGGTGCACGATAGTTCTCAAGAATTTTAGAAGCGCAAGAAGTAATTTGATCTTTCTGGCAAATATTATCTTTAATGAGTCCTGGTATCCCTGCAAGTGGGCCCTCTAGAGATGAAGCTTCTAAAATAGCTTTTTTATCAAAGATTTCTAAGGCTGAACCAATTGATGGATCATATGTTTCAAAGCGACCAAGGGTGTAATCGAGCAATTCCTCTGCAGAAATCTTCCCCGCATCAAGCGCTTCTCTCATACTCTTTATAGACGCAAATGCAAATTCATTCATGGGGGACCACCTATTGTTTTAAGATAACGGGTACAACATAATAATCTTCTTCCCGTTCAGGCGCGAGCTCAAGTAATGGCTCCACAGGCACTGGTTTTACCACATCTTCCCTGGTGACATTACTTAATTTAGGCAATGTTGCTGAACCTTCAGCCTGCTCAGCTATTTCTCGTAAATATGAGGCATAATCAATTACTGACTCAAGTCGTTTTACCAAATCAGTAAGCTCTTCTTCAGTAAAGGTTAGATCAGCTGTCTTTGCTAACTTAAGTACTTCTTCACGCGTTATATTGACCATATGCGCTCCTTGATTACTTTGAATAATTATCTAAGAAAAGAGAAAGCGCGTTTACCTAAACACGCTCACTTTAAGTTATGGTTAGTATACCTTGTTCACGTAAAAAGTCAAGAAGGCCGACCATATGCAAACATCGAAACAACGCAGGAGTAAAGATCATTATTGGCTTGCACACTCACCAACGAGCATATGGCCTTATGATTGATTTTGACTTAGGCAACAGAGCAGATTCGTTCATAGCGATACGAGCTGGAGTAAGCTTTTAATGGGTTATTACCTATATCTTCACTTTCAGCGGCGTACACACTTTTTTATGTACCTTCCATGCCTTTTGCTGGCAAGCCTGGCTACAATAATAAACCTGCCTACAACGAGAACACATGCGTAACTCTTCTTGTTGTTGACACTGGGCACATGCAATGCGTACGAGTGGCTTCAATGCTTCTCGTATAGCTGATCTAAAATCACCTTCAAACGTTTTATTAGTATAGAAGATAGCCTGTGTTGCTGATATGTGTTCCAAAAGAGATTTTTGTTGCACCATTTTCCATGACGATAGTGAAGTAAGTAATGATGCAATATTCTCTGCATGGTTATGACCTACGATGAGTAGATGAACTTTATCAGGTTCACTCAATAGCACATCAAGCACTACTCCTTCAAAAAAGTAAAATCTGTTAACTTTAGACAACTCTTTTGCCAAAGGATAAAAAAAGTTTCAAAGTCTTCAATTAACTCAAGATGTTCTTCTCTAAGCTTATTAAAAGCCACATCTATCATCATGTCTGCATCAAACCGCTGCAGAAATAATTGAACTGCCTTAAGTCCTATGATATAAACCACAGAATAAAGCTATTAAAGAGCGTATACCTTCTTCATCGAACGGACGATACTTTCCTGCAAGCTCTTGTAGATGCGTGCAGCGACGTCTTCACGAAGATCATTGCTGTCTGACCATTCAGCAATAACACCAAGCGGCTCGATAACGCTCACCATACTACACTCATCAAGAAGAATGTCCATATTCTTTTGATAAGAATCATGAATATCCACGACAATCAGAAGATACTGACCGTTTGAGTTTTTAAGAAGATAATATGAGGAAATCGGGTACAAAAAACTACCAAGAAGACTACTAAAGAAATAATTCGGTTTATAACTCTATATTCGCCGGTAAAACAAGTAACTACTATTTCAGTGTAATCAAGTGAAAAAAAGAATAAAAAGGCTCACTAAAGGCGACATGACCCAAATCCCGCACTATTTTTAGATACTACTAGGAGGACCGCATTAATGTTGTTAACAGCATAAACCCAAGATCGATTATAGAGTCTGAAGAGTTAGAAAGAACTACCATACCCACTTGTCTTTCGGGACTAAACCCTATAAAACTACTACATCCTAGTGTGCTACCGTCATGCCACACTATTTGTAATTTAGAGGTATCGTCTTGATATATCCTCCACCCTAACCCAATACTCATCTTCTGTTCTGGCAACATTACCTGGTGCTCATGACACACTTTCATCGCACTACTGATACTAGCATCATATACTCCCATGTTACAAGAAAGAAATCGCACCATATCATTAAGCGAAGAATGAAGAGCGCCACATCCGTGAAGCACATTAAAGTCCCAATCTGGCACAGCCTTATCACCTACATACTTCTGCACACTTCTGGCCTTCATTGAAGGTGAGAGTATAGTACTCGTAGAATCTAATGACAACTGAGAGCAGATTCTTTTTTGAATGAGCTGTTCATACGATGTGTGAGAAACAGCTTCGAGCACATGGCCAAGAAGCCCATACCCAAGGTTTGAATAGCAATACGAAAACTCTGCAAGCCTAAGGATAGCTACATACTCATACAGCTCTTTCATGGTATACGATGCATAAGGATTTAAGGGATTATCAAACCCAAAATTAGTTGGCAACCGTGGAAGTCCTGAGGTATGGGTAGCTAATTGTCGACTTGTTATAGGAGCTCGTAGTTCTGGCATATATAAGCTCACTTCATCATCAAGCGCAAGCAATCCCTCATGAACCATCACCGCAAGAAGCACGGACGTAAAAAGCTTAGTCAATGAGCCAATCTCAAAAATTGTATGCTTAGTAATTGGCTGCTCTCCGTCAAATGACTGATATCCTTCACCGAGATAATAGCACTTCCCACCTTGTATAAACCCTACGGCAATACCACTTGCGGAGCTGTTATCAAGCCATTCAACAAGATGTTTTTTAAAGATACTATCCGTAGGATGAGGCGTTCCCTTTGTCGCTGAAAGAACATAGACTATCCCAAGAAAGATAAGAACTGACCATCTCACAGTGTACTTGGCCATAATATTCCTCACAATTCTTTATATGATTTTTCTTAGTATATCATGCTACGCGCTACATCTCCATAGCCATCTATTCTCATTCTAGCTTGCCACTATACTAAGAAATAGCTGACCAGATCTTCCAAAGCCTACTGCCCCATGAGTCCTTCAGTTAAAGAAAGATATGCAATAAGGAATGCAATCCACAATTCTACCTTTTTTGTGGAATAATTCCCATACTATCTCTTCTGTAGGCTACAAAACCAAAGAGCTTTGTAGCCATCGCCTTGCCGTTCTATGGACCTCATTGTTCATTACCATTCAAGACGGCATGGTTATCTTCCATAAATATCAGGCCATTTCGACGATTACTTGGCAAAAAAGTGAGCTCCAACCTTATAAAATAATCTTTTCATTAATGGGAATGCATTCCATACTTTTTGCCATCTTTTAAGTAGTGCAATCCCCAATTTAATGTGATAAAATAGTAATGCAGTACAAAAAAGGTGCCTAATGATTGATGATTTAAGAAAACTCAGCCAAACATTTCTGAAATTAAAAAACTCTCCCTATCGGCGCTACATCTTTAGAGAAAAACTTTTTGAACATCGTCTTTCCCTCTTATTGGGCCAAAGTGGTGTAGGCAAAACGACAACGCTCGTTCAATATCTCTTAGATACCGTAGATCAAGATATCTATAGTAATTCAATTCTCTATGTTCAAGCCGATCACTTTTTGGTAGGATCGAGCTCGCTCTACGAGATTGCACAGCAATTTCATGATCTTGGAGGTCGCACACTAGCTTTCGATGAAATTCACAAGTATCAAAACTGGTCCCAAGAGCTTAAAAGTATGTATGACACCTTTCCAAAACTCAACGTTATAGCTTCTGGCAGCTCAGCGCTTCAATTGCACAAAGGAAGCCACGACCTAGCACGTCGTGCAATAAAATATAGTATGGTAGGCCTATCCTTTAGAGAGTTCCTTGAGCTCTCACTAGGAGTTTCATTAGATACATACACCTTAAATGACATTCTTGCAAACCATGAAAAGCAAGCTGATAACATTATCAGTATACTTGAAGAAAAAGAATTAAAGATTTTACCACTGTTTAAAAAGTATATATGCTGTGGGTATTATCCCTATTTCTTAGAATTACCAAGCAAAGAGCTCTATCTGTTAACCTTAGAGCAGAATCTACGCAGCACCATAGAGGTCGACCTCGCTGCCATTTACCCGCATTTAAGCACATCAAGCATAAATAAGCTTAAAGAACTCCTACTCTTCATAGCAAAAAGTTTTCCTTTTAGTCCTAATTGGACACAGATAAAAGAGCTACTCAATATTGGTGATGCTCGTACATTGAAAACCTATTTTGCCTATCTTGAAGATGCATCACTCATACGATCACTCAGCACCTATACAAAAAAACTTGACGATCTGAGGCGCCCAGAAAAAATTTACCTAGATAATCCAAACTTAATGCAAGTACTCATGTTTGAGCACAACAATAAAGAAACGGAAAGAGAGGCCTTCTTACTTAATATGCTGGCAGTTGATCATGAGGTAACGCTTGCTTCAAAAGGTGATTTCAATGTTGACAACACAGTTGTTTTTGAAATTGGTGGACGTAATAAGTCATTTAACCAAATTGCACAAGAAAAAAATGCTTTCTTAGCTCTTGATGATATAGAAAAAGATATTGGCGCTAAAATCCCCTTATGGCTATTTGGCTTTTTGTACTAAAACCTCAGGTTCTAATGAATTGCTGCAAATAATTGTAAAGGAAAATCCCCACACAAAAAGCTTATTTCGCCTATATGTTGAGTATGGACTGAGAAAGAGAGAAGCCATAAAATAATATTACTTGGATCAGCCCCATTTAGCATGGGGCTGATCCAGTATCAAACGAAATTAGTTCTTAATGGCATTCTCTAACCAGACATCACGCCATGTTTTACGAGATGCTGGATCACCTTCATCAAACACTGGCGTTACCTCGCCATGAGCATTTGAGGCTAGCTGATATGGCTGAACGTTTGGCGTAAGACCAATATCCTGCCACTCAGTTTGGTCATACCAACCATCTAGCAAGACATTTGGCACGGTTGCCAAGGTTTCATTCACATAAAACCCGTTCCTATCAGTCTTCCCGAGGCCACCTTCTGAGCCCATATAAACAGCAGTAAGCGGAGCACCAGTAGAATCAACAAGATTCTGAGAGAGTGGATCAATAGGTGGTGGATCAAATAGTTTTGCCCCAGCCCATAAACGACCGTCAATGTCACCCACTATTCGAGCAGTTACCCCATTTCCTAAATCATGCACCGTACTTGTTGCATCTGGTCCAAGATACCTATGCGGAAGAATATCACCAGCGCTTACTGAGTGCGTTGAGGTAAGTATGATTAACTCTATCTCTTTTTCAGAGCTTCTTACCGCACTGTTTGGAAATACTGATGCAACAATATCATTTGGTAAAGGTTGATCAGCTGGAGGGATACTATCAAATACGGTTTGAATACCAGACCCGTTAATAAGAAGCGGATCACGCTCGCCATTACCGGGGAATCCTTGCCATAAACCGCCGACAAGCCTATCTCCACCAAATAGACTAGCCATTGCATTATTAATATCAAAGCCACCCTCATTCGATCGAATATCAAGAATATACCGATCTGGATTGTACTGATTAAGCTCTTCTAGCAATGATGCATACGCGGCAACAAAATTATTGGTGAATTTATCTGGAATATCATCACGCCCAAATACCAGTGGATAATATGTTAATTGCAAGAATGGGTCATCAAACCCTGTTTCATTATAGAGACGTATATAGGCTACGGTCTTTTCACCAGTTAACGAACGATCTACAATACCACCAAAGTATTGCTGAGATGCAAACTCGATACTTTCTTGAGAATTATCAGCACCGGCATAGAGCATGTATGGATGCTCTCCAAATTCATCAACTAACGGCTCAGGGAAGGTTTGAAAATCATTTGCTTTAAATACAACTTGCGACCCATTTGAGGTATACCCATTGGCCTCCAAGAGTTGGGTTACTAATTGATCCTCTAATACTGGTCCCGTAACAGTAAAGAAGATGTTCTTAACCGAACCTTCCTCAAGGTAATTTTGACGAGGGATATCATAGTCAAAATATGGATTAAATTCAGCAAGACCCACACCAAAGGGATCATTGATATTAAAGGAAGGAAACGTAAGAGTATTAAAGCGTGTAACGACAGGATTCCAATACAGGCCAAAAGAATTCGCAGTATAGGTTCTAAAACGCATTAGGAAAAAGATTAGTTCATCTCGTGCTAATCCTTCTTGCAATTGGGTAAATGATTCTGGCACCGTCACCAAGTCAAGATTGAGCCACAGTGCTAACCGTGTATGGGTACCTGGACCAAAGCTGGTGATAACGAAATCAATCAGTGATGCCATGAATTCTCGGTAGCCAATATCTGGTGTTATTGGCCCATGATGGGCCTCGAGGGTTGCTACCCCATGTATGCTTGGATCATATTCTTCTTCAATGAATGATGAATCAAAAAGAATATTAATATGTGCTTCGCGAGACGTACACTGCTGCCAGGGAAACGGCGTTGATATCGTGAGGGTAGACAAGGGAGAAGCCGCTGCCTTTTGCACACCATTCAATACCGCATAGGCCCCTTTGAATCCAGAAATAGTTATCGTACTGCAGGGATTAAAACGGTGCTGCTCTTGGGTATGAATGGTCGTAACCGGAAATTCTTCTGGAAACTGCGTTCGCCATACACCGAGATACTTGCCACCGCGATAGGTCGTACTGACTGTAGCCTCACGAGTCACCCCAGTAGAGAGCATAGTTTCTCGTAACGCTTGATACTCAGGCCATCCAATATAGTTAACCTGATTAAGTTCAACTGCCTTTTGTGGCTCGCCAAGCAGTGCATAATAATCAACAAGATAGTTAAATATTTCAACAGGGTTCGTCCAATCTGTTAATGATGGCAACCTGTTTAACTGAATATCTGGCCGTTCTGGCAAACGGATATAACGCAGGACATTATCAACACTCTCTTCAGCACTGTCGTGATAATATACCGTATACGCTAAATCATTATCATTATCCTGAATACGGAACGTACAACGAAGATCATCTTCTCCAAAAGGTGCAGATGCAAAGAGACGTAAAGAACGGGGCCCAAGAACTTCAACAGGTATCACATTCGCCTCAGCAGGAAAATTTTCAAAGGCTTCGTCATTAGCATTACGTTGACGCAGGTCAAGTTGTGTACCACCAAAATATCTCATAAAGGGACGGCCACAGTTATCAGTAAAGAACTCAACTAGGGTAAGGCCTGATAAGTAGGTAATGCTATCTAGGAGCCAATATCCTTTGAAGTTCTTAAAGTTTTTGCAGTGCCTTTTAGAGCTGCAGCACTGACACTTTTTCCCTTTAAGCGATGCAGTATCCTCTTCCCTATGAGACTTCATCATAGCATGACACATCATATGGCCATCTACAAAGCTTTCTGGCCTGCTATGATCAGCTATAAGGCGTTTCACCATATCCTGTCTACTCTCTCCTTCTTTTCGCAACGTTTTAGGAACGATTGGGTTAATAACCCCGCGCCGTTCCGCTACAATACTACTTGATAACAACAAGACCACACTTAAGGCGGTCATTTTTTTTTGATTCATTGCTTTTTCTCCTTATAATGAATCTATAAAAATATAGCACACCTATCAAAAATAACCGTATCCCGGATGTACGTATTTTTGATAGTACCTATACTCTACTAATTTGGAATATGAGAATGCAAGAGTTTTCTTTAGCTCAATAAAAATAAATGCAGTAATAGTATATAACGCATTAGCAGAAAAATTTGTAGTATTTTTGGTAAACTGTTCCAATCAAGAATAAAAGATCTAGTGATAAAAAAAGATTACCTGAATCAGCCCCATTTAGCATGGGGCTGATTCAAGTATCAAACGAAATTAGTTCTTAATGGCATTCTCCAGCCAGACATCACGCCATGATGAGCGATCATCAAAGTTTGGAGCCGTTTTACCATGTGCATTTTGTGCTAATGGATACTCCTGGATAACTGGCGTCTTACCAATATCCTGCCATTCAGTTTGATCATACCATCCTGGAAGAAGTGGATTTGGTCGCGTAGCTAATGTCGTATTTACAATAAAGCCATGCCTATCAACCAACATCGTACCAGCCTCTGCAGCCATATAGACATATGAGAATGCAAGAGTTTTTAAGTAGCTCAATGAGATTTTTTTCTTTAGATAGTATGTAATCCATTAGCATCGGTAAACTGTTACAGTCAAATAAACGATAAGAATAAAGATTACTAGACTCAGCCCCATTTAGCATGGGGCTGAGTCTAGTATCAAACGAAATTAGTTCTTAATGGCATTCTCTAGCCAGACATCACGCCATGATGAGCGATCATTAAAATCTGGCGCCGTTTTACCATTAGCATTTTGTGCTAATGGATACTCTTGGATAACCGGCGTCTTACCAATATCCTGCCATTCAGTTTGGTCATACCATCCTGGGAGAAGCGGATTTGGTCGCGTAGCTAATGTCGTATTTACAAAAAAGCCATGCCTATCAACAAACAGTGTACCGGCATCTCCAGCCATATATGTAGCAGTAAGCGGAATACCAGTACTATTAACAAGGTTTTGTGAAAGAGGATTAATCGGCAATGGATCATACCCTCGCAAACCACCCCATATACGACCATCTATATCACCCATAATACGTGCTTCTACATTATGCCCAAGGTCCTGTACCGTAGCTTCTGGATCTCCGCCAAGAAAATCATGAGGAAATACATCGCCTGTACTTGATGAATGAGTAGAAGTTAGGACAATAACCTCTTTTTTTCCGTTTTCTGTACCACGTACGACGCCATTTGGAAATAAAACGGCAACTTGATCAACATCTATGAGTGGCGTTGTTGGTGGCACCTCACCATAGACCGTCTGTATACCACTGCCTGCTAGTGGAATAGGATCACGTTCCCCATTACCAGGGAATCCTTGCGCACCAAAAGTAACTGGACGATTTCCTCCAAAAAGAGATCCAAATGCACCGGTAATCGGGAAGCCACCACCATTGGTTCTTATATCTAGTATAAATCTATCAGGATTATATTGATTGAGAGACTCTATGAGTGATGCCCAAGCAGCAATAGTTTGGCCCCATATTTTTGATGTAATGCCCGCTAACGGAAAGGTAAGAAAATTAACAAATACCGTAGCATTTGGCATATCAAAAGACAATTCATCTCCTATACGAAGGTAAGCTACCGTTTTACCATTAGTTAAAGAACGGTCAACTATGCCACCAAAAAATGCGCTACCAGAATAAGGATCAATACCGGTCTCTTTAGTTGAAAACAGCCATCGGTAGAGCATCCATTCATGAGTCCCATATTCATCAACCAGAGCACCTGGAAATGTACCATAATCATTGACAGTAAAAACTACTTGCGAACCGTTTGACGTATATCCCTGATCAACAAGCATACCTGTTAGCGGGGATTGATTTGGATCTGAAGGGAATGATGGACCAGTAATAGTAAAGAAAATATTCTTCACTGTTTCAGGTTCTAGGTAATTTTCTCGTACAATATCATACTCAAAATACTGCTCAAATTCAGCAAATCCTAAGCCAAAAGGATCATTCAAATTAAATGATGTAGAGATTAACGGGCTCAGAAATGGGCTTTGATTATAATTGTAAGGATTCCAGTATACCAGAAAACTATTTGCTGAATAAGTTTTAAAGCGCACTACCTCAGGTGCAGCAGCGTCATTTGCTAATGCTTCTTTCAATTCTTCAAAGGTTTCAGGCACACTATAGCCCGTATCATTCCAAAGTATCAATCTGGCATGAGTAGAAGGACCAAAACTCTGTAAAGCAAAGTCTAAAGTGGCGGCCATAAAATCACGATAATTTGTAGCAGGCGTTATCGGACCATGCTGAGCCTCAAGTTTCGCTACCCCATGAATAGAGGGATCATATTCTTCAACAATTGATGATGAATCATAGGTCAAATAAACAAATGGTTCACGTGAACTACTATCCTGCCAAGGATACGGGGTACTTTCAGTAAGAGATTGAATAGGCAAAGCTGCAGCAAGATGGGTACCATTCAGTTCAGCATAGGCACCAGTAAACCCTGAAACCGTGATAGTACTACATGGCGTAAACTTATGCTGCTCTTGTGTATGTATCGTAGTAAGAGGAAAATCATCAGGGAACTGAGTTCGCCATACCCCAATATATTTACCACCACGATAGGCTGTGCTTACCGTAGCCGTCCTTTTTACGCCGGTAGTAAGCATCGTTTCATAAAGCTCATTATAATCTGGCCAGCCTATATAATCAGTTTGATTGAGCGAAACAGCCTTTTGAGGTTCCGTTAACAATGCATAGTAGTCAGCAATGTACTTAAACATTTCAACGGGGTTAGTCCAATCTGTCTCAGAGGGAAGCCGATTGAGCTGAATATCAGGACGCTCAGGAAGTCGTAGATAACGAGGAACATTATCAACAAAGCCTATATTTTGTATATCAGAATCATAATATACTGCATATGCTACATCATTATCTGCATCTTGGATGCGGAATGTATTACGTAAATTTTCCTCACTTATCACTGGCTCTGTTAAGAATCGCAATTCAGTAGAACTCAGTACTTCAACATCAACAACAGGAGCACCATCTGCAGTAGGCGGTGGGTTATTAAATAAATCATTTACATTAAATTCACGAAGATTCTTTTGTGTTCCTGTATAAAACCGTGCTTTAGGTCGTCCACACGCATCAAGAAAGAATTCAACAGCAGTGACATCTACATAGGTAATACTGTCAAGCTGCCAATACCCTTCAAAGTTCTTGAACTGTTTACGCTTTTTATTACGCTCCTTTTTTGATAACCGTGACCAGGCTTCATCAGCAGCCTGTATGGCTGAATCGCTTAGTTTAAAAGCGTTCATACGAGCTCGTCCAAGTGGCATATCTATCGTATGTTTAGCATCACGCTTAAAAAGACGTGCCATCATGTCTTGCTTACTTTCTCCTTCTTTTCGCAATGTTTTAGGAACAATTGGGTTAATAACCCCACGCCGTTCAGCAAATATACCACTTGATAACAACAAGACCACACTTAAGGCAGTCATTTTTTTTTGATTCATTGTTTCTTCTCCTTATAATGAATCTACAAAAATATAGTACACCTATCAAAAATAACCGTATCCCGGATGTACGTATTTTTGACAGTAACTATACTCTACTAATTTGGAATATGAGAATGCAAGAGTTTTTAAGTAGCTCAATGAGTTTTTTCTTTAGATAGTATCTAATCCATTAGCGTATTAAGAATTTGTAGTATTTCGGTAAACTATTACAGTCAAATAAACGATAGGAATAAAGATTACTTGACTCAGCCCCACTTAGCATGGGGCTGAGTCAGTATCAAACAAAATTAGTTCTTAATGGCATTCTCTAACCAGACATCACGCCATGATGAGCGATCATCAAAGTTTGGAGCCGTTTTACCATTAGCATTTTGTGCTAATGGATACGCCTGGATAACTGGCGTCTTACCAATATCCTGCCATTCAGTTTGGTCATACCATCCAGGAAGAAGTGGATTTGGTCGCGTAGCTAATGTCGTATTTACAATAAAGCCATGCCTATCAACGTACATCATACCAGCGTCCCCAGACATATAGGTAGCAGTAAGCGAGGTACCCGTACTATCAACAAGATTTTGTGAAAGAGGATTAATAGGCAGTGGATCATAGCCTCGCAATCCTGCCCATAAACGACCATCTATATCACCCATAATACGAGCTTCTACACTGTGCCCAAGATCCTGTACCGTAGCTTCTGGATCTGCGCCAAGAAAATCATGAGGAAATACATCACCTGCACTTGCTGAATGAGTAGAAGTTAGAATAATAACTTCTTTCTTTCCATCTTCTGTACCACGTACGACGCCATTGGGAAATAAGGCAGCAACTTGATCAACATCAATGAGTGGCGTAGTTGATGGAACAGCGTCATATACTGTCTGTATACCACTTCCTGCCATTAGAAGCGGATCTCGCTCTCCATTGCCAGGGAATCCTTGCGCAGCAAATGTCACTGGTCGATTACCTCCAAAAAGAGATCCAAAAGCCCCGGTAACTGGGAAACCACCAGCATTGTTTCTTATATCTACTATAAACCTGTCAGGATTATACTGATTAAGAGACTCAATGAGTGATGCCCAAGCAGCAATGGTTTGGCCCCAAGTTACTGATGTAATACCCGCTACAGGAAAGGTAAGCCAATTAAATGATACCGTAAAGTCCGGTGCATCAAAAAACAATTCATCCCCGATACGAAGGTAAGCTACCGTTTTACCATTAGTTAAAGATCGGTCTACTATGCCACCAAAAAATGCGCTGCCGGAAGAAGGTTCAATACCCGTCTCTTCCGTTGAGGACAGCCATCGGTAAAGCATCCATTCATGGACCCCAAATTCATCAACCAGAGCATCTGGAAATATCCCATAATCATTGACAGTAAAAACTACTTGCGAACCATTTGACGTATATCCCTGATCAACAAGCATACCCGTTAGCGGGGATTGATTTGGATCTGAAGGGAATGATGGACCGGTAATAGTAAAGAAAATATTCTTCACTGTTTCAGGTTCTAAATAGTTTTCTCGCACAATATCATAATCAAAATACTCATCAACTTCAGCGAACCCTAAGCCAAAAGGATCATTCAAATTAAATGATGGTATGACCAAAAAATTTGGTAAAAGAGTACTCTGAGCATGATTGTAAGGATTCCAGTACACCAGAAAACTATTTGCGGAATAGGTTTTAAAGCGGACTACTTCAAAAGCAGCAGCGTCTTGTGCCAACGCTTCTTTCAATTCTTCAAACGTTTCAGGAACACTATAGCCTGTATCATTCCAAAGTACTAATCTGGCATGAGTAGAAGGACCAAAACTTTGTAAAGCAAAGTCCAAAGAGGCAGCCATAAAATCACGATAGTTTATAGCAGGCGTTATAGGACCGTGTTGAGCCTCAAGTTTTGCTACCCCATGAATAGAAGGATCATACTCTTCAACAATTGATGATGAATCATAGATCAAATAAACAAATGGTTCACGTGAACTACCATCCTGCCAAGGATACGGGGTACTGTCAGAAAGAGACTGTATAGGAAAAGCAGCGGCAACATGGGTACCATTCAGTTCAGCATAGGCACCGGTAAACCCTGAAACAGTGATAGTACTACATGGGGTAAACTTATGCTGCTCTTGTGTATGTATCGTAGTAAGAGGAAAATCATCAGGAAACTGAGTTCGCCATACTCCAATGTATTTACCACCACGATAGGCTGTGCTTACCTTAGCCGTCCTTTTTACTCCGGTAGTAAGCATCGTTTCATAAAGCTCATTATAGTCCGGCCAGCCTATATAATCAGTTTGATTAAGTGAAACAGCTTTTTGAGGTTCCGCTAACAATGCATAGTAGTCAGCAATGTACTTAAACATTTCAACGGGGTTAGTCCAATCTGTCTCAGAGGGGAGCCGATTGAGCTGAATATCAGGACGCTCAGGAAGTCGCAAATAGCGAGGAACATTATCAATAAAGCCCAAATCTTCAACATCAGAATCATAATATACTGCATATGCTACATCATTATCTGCATCTTGGATGCGGAATGTATTACGTAAATTTTCCTCACTTATCACTGGCTCTGTTAAGAATCGCAATTCAGTAGAACTCAGTACTTCAACATCAACAACAGGAGCACCATCTGCCGTAGGTGGTGGATTAAAGATTTGATCATTTACCGTAAATTCACGAAGATTCTTTTGTGTTCCCGTGTAAAACCGTGCTTTAGGTCGTCCACACGCATCAAGAAAGAATTCAACAGCAGTGACATCTACATAGGTAATACTGTCAAGCTGCCAATACCCTTCAAAGTTCTTGAACTGTTTACGCTTTTTATTACGCTCCTTTTTTGATAACCGTGACCAGGCTTCATCAGCAGCCTGTATGGCTGAATCGCTTAGTTTAAAAGCGTTCATACGAGCTCGTCCAAGTGGCATATCTATCGTATGTTTAGCATCACGCTTAAAAAGACGTGCCATCATTTCTTGCTTACTTTCTCCTTCTTTTCGCAAGGTTTTAGGAACAATTGGGTTAATAACCCCACGCCGTTCAGCATATATACCACTTGATAACAACAAGACCACACTTAAGGCAGTCATTTTTTTTTGATTCATTGTTTCTTCTCCTTATAACAATACTCCGGACAGTTATCTGACAGATTAGCTTGAAAAAAATTTGAGCTTCATAAAAACCTCGGCATACTTATTTCTGGTTTTGTACTAAAAAAGCAGAAGTGAGGATGAAGAGGTAACATGAAGCTCGTAGATATAATATTATCCAAAATGGATACTGAAAGCAAATGGCAGTTCAATTTTATTTCAACTCTCTTGACAACAATACTAGCTATGAATGGCCGTATCAACTTTACCAGCCTGAGTCGGTATAGTGGTTTGTCCGATAAAACCTTCAGAAGATGGTTCAAGCGCTTCTTCGATTTTTGCCAGTTTAACTCTTGCGCAATAGATATGGTTCTCCCGACTGAAAAAGAGGTTGTAGCAGTATTTGATCAGTCATTCCAACCAAAAGCTGGAAAGAAGACATATGGTAGAGACTTCTTCTGGAACTCATGTGCCTCTAAAGCTGAAAGAGGTTTAGAGATAGGCCTTTGCGCTTTAATTGACGTTGCCGCTAAGGTGGGCTATAGCGTAATTGCTGACCAAACTCCTCATCTTGATGCGATCAAAAGAGATGACTCCGATTCTCGTATTAACTTCTATTTAGAGTGTATCGGAAAGGTGCGCAGCATTTTACAAAAGCATACTAATTACTTTGCTTTTGATGGATATTTTTCAAAGAAGAAGATGGTAGATGGTATTGTGAATATGGGCTTCTTTTTTATCGGCAAGCTACGCTGTGATGCCAATCTCATGATTCTCTTTACGGGCAAACAAAAAGCTCGAGGACGTCGAAGAAAGTTTACTGGTAAAGCCAACATCAGCGAGCTTGAAGGATTTGAGCGCGAAAAAGATATTGAAGATATTCCTACTCTATATTCAGGAACTTTCTATCACCAATCTCTCGAAAGAATCATTAAAGTAGTTGCCGTACGGTATCTTCATAATGGAAAAGTTGGAACAGCCCTACTTTTTACGACAGATCTTGAGTTGAGCCCCTTCAAGATATTTTGCTACTATAAATCTCGCTTTCAAATCGAGTTTATATTTAGGGATGCGAAGCAGTATACTGGCTTAAGCGACTGCCAATCTCGCAATAAAGAGTCTCTTCACTTTCATTTTAACATAAGCTTAGCGGCACTCAACTTAGCAAAGGTACAAGAGCAGCTTGAACAGCAAAATGCCGAGCAAAGAAGACCATTCTCAATGGCTAGCTATAAGGCAAAGTACCATAACGAAACCATGATTGAGATGATTTTTTCAAAGTTAGGTTTTGACCTGAATTTAATTAAATCGAGTCCGATTTACGAAGAGCTGCTTCACTTTGGCACTATAAATTATTAGAGGTGCCTAAAAGTGTCCGGAGTATTGTTATAATGAATCTACAAAAATATAGCACACCTATCAAAAATAACCGTATCCAGGATGTATTTTTGATAATAAACATATCCTATCAATTTCGAATATGAGAATGCAAGAGTTTTTAAGTAGCTCAACGAGTTTTGATACCGAGAATGTTGTTGTACGTGTAAAAAAAAACACATAGTTCCTTCACGCAGACAAAAATACCAGCTTTCTGGTAACTTCGCCTATCTGATACTCTTGTACCTTGACTACATACGGTGCTACTTCTGTTGAGGGCTCCCATTTTTCTGCTGCCCAATACACCAGCGTCCCTTCTTTATAAGGTGAGCTTGGCTTAAATACTCGTATCAGTTCTTCAGGTTGCAGCGAAGCACGAGCACAAAAGAGATCAACATCATAGGTAGTTTTGCGTAAAAAAGTACGCCAATCATACTCACAGATATGTACCTGAGTAAGATGAAAGGCATCCACAAGCTGCTGTAAGAAGGCGCGCTTTTTTGCATTAACTTCAATCAGCACCAGCGGGAGCTCAGGAAATACAATTTTAAGAGGTATGCCGGGAAACCCTGCCCCGGTTCCAATATCAGCGAGTCCCTGCGGCTTGTTGTGCTCGATGTAAGAACGTAAAGCAAGCGAATCATCAAAATGATGAGTAAGCACTTTCTTTAAATCAGTAATTGCGGTAATATTGTGTAACGTATTAGCATGTACTAAGAGTTCATAATACTCAATAAACTGTTCCTGCTGCATGGGAGTAAGCTTATTTCGGGTAAAAAATGAGTCCCAAAGGACATCTTGATGATGTGGCATAATACTCTATGGACTTTTAGGGGTACTTTCTGGTACTCTATAGCTACATAACTTAGTATACCAAAAACAAAGAGATTAACCTATGAATCTGAGAGCGCTCAGTATATGTATGTTCTTTAGTCCCCTGTGGGGACAGATATCACCCCATGTGATTACCTTTTTTGTGCGTCCATTACCTAAAGAACCTTCCGCTGCAATTGCCGCCTACATAGAACAACAAAAAGCATTCTTAGGGCCAGAAACTAAAGCACCGTCTGTTATGAGCAACCTCACCCATTTACCATTTAAGCAAGCAGGTATGTATGCTTCGTATGGTGGAACCATTACCCATGCTGATCCTAATGGTCAGATTGTCTTTTTACGAAAAAATCCAGAACCAAAACTCCACGTGCTGGTAACTAATAATATTAAACCGATACCAGTTGATCCGCTAAACCCTAAAACGCTCTTTGGCTTTGAAGTAGACAAAGATACTCCAGCACAGATGTATCTTGTTGAGCGGTTACAAGATCCTGAAACAGAAACCTATGCCTGGCATGTAAAACCGATCCCCTTTGATACAACCAAAAGAATTCCCCATCATGCAATCATCCTTTATGCAAATCCTCATCATGTAGTTGCTCCTATTGGACCAACCGCAACAACAGTGAGTGAGAATTTTGCATTACCAGATTTTTATGTGACAGAACAGTACAATTCGGCTCTTAATGCGCTTCGCTTTTTAAAAGTTCGGCACTTCTTTGCCCCGGTGGCATTTAACTATTCATATCAACCGAGCGAATTTATAAGACACATCAAGAGTTAATACAAAGGAATCTCTATGAAATTAATCGTTGCATTTAATTTACTGGATATTGAATCTGCCCTCTCGGTAGCCCGCTCAATTGCAAAAGATGCAGATTTGTTTGCTATTGGGCCACTACTCCTGTATAAGTATGGAGTCAACGCCGTTGAGCGATTCAAAGAAGCTGTTGAAGTCCCGCTCATTGCTGAGGCGCAAGTGCTTGAACGACCTCAAGAAACGATTACCCTTTTTTCTGATGCAGGGGCCTCTTGGATATCAGTAATGGCTGGCGCCGGCCAAAAGGTCATTACCACTGCCTGCACTACTGCACGAAATAGTGGTTCTAAAATCATGATTGATCTCGCGGATGCAAGCTCCGTAGGACAATCTGCCCTCGATGCTCAGCGATTCGGTGCTGAAGCATTAACTATCCACCGCCCAGAGATAGATGATACCAGAGTGCCGTTTGAAGATCGCTGGGAAATGGTAAAAGGCAATACTGAGCTACCGATTTATATCTCAGCCCATATCTCTCGCAACAATGTTGGCGATATCTTAGGATTGAATCCATCTGGCATCATTGTAGGCACATCAGTTGTCCAAGCTGAAGATCCACGTGAAGAAGTGGCATATTATACCAGTCTGATAAAAAACAACTAACCACTTTAAAAATATCAGAAACCTTGGTAAAGTAAGATAACCGTTTGAAGAAACGGTATGCTTTGTTATACTGCAAAGAGAAGCAGTAACATTTTTGGGAGAATATGAAAAACGTACTTATTGTAGAATCACCCGCTAAAATTAAAACGATCTCAAAGATCTTAGGTAAAGACTTTAAGATCTTATCGACTGTTGGCCATATTAAGGATCTCCCTGCCAAAAAAATGGGTGTTGAAATTAATGGCGAAATCACCATTGATTATGTTACGCTTGAAGGAAAAGACAAATATATTGCGGATATCTGTAAAGCTGCGGCTACTGCCGATAATATCTACCTAGCGACTGACCCTGACCGTGAAGGAGAAATCATTGCCTGGCACGTTGAACAGGAAGTTGAACGGGTAGTGAAAGATAAAAATAAGATCAAGCGGATTACCTATAATGAGATTACCAAACCAGCTATTACTGAAGCGATGAACCACCCATCTGAAGTAGATCTTGATAAAGTATCTGCCCAGCAGGCGCGACGTATACTTGATCGATTAGTAGGATATCAAGTTTCTCCGGTCCTTTGGAAAAAAATTGCCAAAGGAACCTCTGCGGGACGTGTGCAATCAGTAGCCTTGCGTTTAATCGTTGATCGTGAAGCCGAAATTAAGGCCTTCATAAAAGAAGAATACTGGTCAATTGAAGGCCATTTTAACGCCAAAAGTGGTCGCTTTATTGCCCCGCTAACGGCTATAAAAAAGAAAAAGCCAAAAATCCCTAATGAAAAAGAAGCAAAAGGACTTGTCTCTAAGCTTCAACAGGAAACCTATACCATTGATTCTATTAAGGAATCTAAGCGGCTCAAAAACCCGCTACCACCCTTTATGACAAGTACCTTGCAACAGCGAGCTTATAATAAATTACGCTTTCCCGTAAGTAAAACCATGCAGGTGGCACAAAAGCTCTATGAAGGCCTACCCCTTAATGACAAAAATACGCCGATTGCTCTTATTACTTATATGCGTACTGATTCACTAAGAATCTCACCTGTTGCCCTTAAGCAAGCACGAACCTATATCACTAATGAGCTTGGTAAAGACTATCTACCACCAAGTGCCCGTGTCTATTCAAAAGCTAAAGGAAAGGCACAGGATGCCCATGAAGCTATTAGACCTATTGATGTAAGCCTTACCCCGGAAAAAGTTAAGCGTTTCCTAGCACCTGATGCTTATAAATTGTATGACCTTATTTGGCGTCGATTTGTGGCAAGTCAGGTTAAATCTGCTCAATATGCCCAAAAACAAGTCACGGTTACTGGCGGAGACTACACCTTCAAAGTAACCGGATCTACCTTGTTATTTGATGGATTCTTAAAAGTCTACGGTGCTGAAGAAGATAAAGATGAAAAGGTAATGATCCCTAAAAATCTTAAAGAAGGTGATGCCGTTTCTCTTGAAAAACTTGACCCTAAACAGCACTTTACGCAACCCCCACCACGTTATACTGAAGCATCATTAGTAAAAGAGCTTGAAAAGGCAGGTATAGGAAGACCAAGTACCTATGCTACCATTATGAAAACAATTCAAGCAAGAGCCTATACTGAAAAAGATGAAAATAAGCGATTTGTACCGACTGAGCTCGGTGTCGCGGTAACTAAAATGTTAACCGAAAATCTTCCTCAAATCATGGATGTTGGGTTTACTGCTACGATGGAAGAGAACCTTGATAAGGTTGCTTCGGGTAAACTCAAACGTGATAAACTTATTCGAGACTTTAACAAAGATTTTTCAAAAGATTTAGATACGTTTAAAGGCGAAGCACAAAAAGCGGTTGAAGAAACTGGTATGGACTGTCCTGAGTGTAAAAAGGGCAAGCTTATCATTCGCTTTGGTAAAGCTGGACCTTTTGCCGGCTGTAATCAATATCCTGAATGTAAGTTCACCAGTAACTTTGAACGACTCGCTGATGGTACGATAAAACTGGTTGCACAGCAAGAGCCTACCATGCTTGAAGAGAAGTGCCCTAAATGTGGTTCTCCATTGAGACAAATGACCGGTAGATTTGGCCCCTTCATTGCCTGCTCAGGGTACCCAAAATGTAAATACATTAAGCCTACCACAGCTAACTTTAAATGTCCTTCATGCAGCAAAGGAGATGTCGTCCAACGATTCTGGAAAGGCAAAAAGTTCTGGGGCTGCAGTCAATACCCTGAATGCCGCTTTACCATTTCAGGCGAAATTGAACAATCACCTTGTCCAGAATGTAAGTCACCGTACCTGCTTAAGCGTAAAACAAAAGAAGGCATTACCCTTAAATGCCCAAATAAAGAATGTGATTTTACTTCTACTATAGCTGAAGCATAATTACAATTTAGCGCACAGCTCAGGAAGAGAAACGAAAGAAACTTTTACCCCATCATATACTCTATCGTATGGCGTGATATTATCTGAAGATACCACATAATTTTTACCTTCAGCATATTTTCTTCGAAAGGATAGAATATTCTTAGGATCAAAGTTCCGGTCAGTCCATGTACACTCAACAACCGTTGGCTCTTTATGCCGATTTTTTTGTAGTACAAAGTCGATTTCTTGGCCAGTCTTAGTACGCCAATACTTGACCCGCATTTGTTGAAACATTCCAGTGATATTATTTAATACTATATGCTCCCAGAGTTCACCATAGTACTCACTTCGTAACAATTCCCAGCCTTTTGCATAGCACATAAAGCCTGTATCAAAGCCATATACCTTTGGCGTCGCGACAATTTCTGTCGTAGCCCTGGTACTAAAAGGTTCAACCCTTCGTATAACATGAGTTTGCTCTGCAATATGTAAATATCTATCAATCGTTTCTCGACTCACCTCACAAGCATCGGCGAAGTTACTCGAGACAAACATTCCTCCACTCCTAGCCAATAGAAGCTTTACAAACTTAATATATCCTGAAGGATTATCAATTCTATATAATTCTTGCACATCTCGTGCAAGATACGAGGTAAACCACTCGCTATACCTCATTTCAGGCAAAGTCTTTCTCATAAAAATCGGTGGTAGCCCACCAAACAACATCCTATGACCCAAATCATTAGACCCAAACAACTCGCCCTCTTGTAGCAACATGGGCGTGAGAAGAATATTGTTTTTTCTTCCGGTAAGCATATCTCTGAACTTTTTTCGAGCTGCCAGTGTTGAAGAACCCGTTGCAATAATATTGATATGAGGAAACTCATCAGCACCAATCTTTAACACCGTTGATGGGTCATCTAGTGTGTGAATTTCATCAAGGACTATACGCTTACCTGGTGGTCGCTGTAAAAAGAATTGCTCAGGATCTATCAGCAACTTTTTTACCCGAGGCAAATCGCAATTAAAAAATTCTATATTTTCAAGGCTCTTGCAAAGGGACGTCTTACCCACACGTCGAACGCCTGAAAGCCAAACAATGGAAAGCTCTTTCCATGCTCTTTCTATTTCATCAATCCAAAACAATCTTTTTATCATAGTGACTGCTCCTTAGCTTTTCAACAATTCTACCTTTTTAAAAACAATTAATCAATAATTTTTTCAACATAAAAAATAGGGATGCCACCTCACCTAAAACCCATTACATCTATCCAGATGGATTTATCAGAAAAAACCGTCTACTACTATTTGCAAGGCTACCTGGCAAATAGAGCTACCAATTGCCAGGTAGCCTTGCAAATAGTAGAGCAGGTAAAGGGGTAGGCTATGTTTCTATTTTTTGAATTTAATTGAAAATGAAAATAAAGATGATGCGCTTAGTTATAAGGCACAAGCCTGTAATAAAATACGTGAAATAATAGGAAAAACCACAAAAAAAAGAGTACATTTCATGAAACATATGACCATTACAAGCCTTCTGCTGACCTTTACAGAAGGGAAAAACTGCTCTCAGTAGTCTACCAACAACTTCAACATGCAACTCTCAAAGTCGGCACGAGGACCACTAAACTCAGTCCCAATCACCTATTTAAAAGCGAAACTAATCAGTTTCGGCAGGTGGCCTGAGTTCGCTTCTAATTGTCTTCATTTTTTCTCTGTCAACCACAAACTGTTCTTCTTCATTTTTTGCCATAAGAACTATCGGATATAATCTTGGTGAAAAACACTCTTCTAAGTCATATTCCCAAACCTCTTCAGCCCCAGAACTCTCTTCTTGAAATTGAAGCAATGCTTTGTAAGAAATCAATTTTTCAGGTCGCTGATAGTGCTTAGAACAAGAACCCAAGAGCACTACAACCTTCCCAGCTGACAATGTCTTTAAAACTCCTCCATCCTCAGTTTCCCGCGTTAGACTCGTTGCGCAATGAGAGCATGGTGTCTGGGTGCAATGAATATGCACAATTAACGCCTCGAGATCGTTCCCTTCAGCTGCGTCCCTGAGAAGCTCCTTCAAATTTTTAATAACATTGATGTCCTGAAAAAAGTCGAAAGCTGCTTGCTCAGCACAATTATAACTTAAAAATTCACTCGACTGGTAAAACTGTTTACTCTCTGCCTTCATGTCTTTCACCTTGCTCTTAAACCTATCATCCCTGAATGCGTACAGGACCGAATGCTCAGTGCACTCTTGCTGAATGAGCGCTAAATCTTCACTAAGCTGCAATTCGTAGCTTTCAATTCTTCTTACCGTTTTTTTGTGATCCGTAGCCAATTTTCGGCGAGTTGCATCATCAAAAATACGCTGATTGTCCGCAGGAATTTCTTCAGGAAACTTGCGCTGTATATTATCTTTTAACAATTGAGGGTTCATATAGAATTTTTGATAAAAACGTAATGCAACAGAGTATCCCATTCCTATAGAAGGCTTAGCCCCTCCTTTACCGTGCGCATTTGCAGGGCACAACCCTAAAACTTCCTTAATAGTACGATTGGATAACATTATATCAACTTTGTCTATGCTTCTAGCGTAATCGCCTTCTTCGGGACAAAAGCCACTTTTAAAACCAACTTCATATTGCGGCTTATTACGCTTACGAACTCTAGGAGATAAATTATCGGTAAGCGAAACTACCCTTCCTACCGCCAATTCTCCTTTTTTATCTATAAATACTGGTCTCAATCGTACCAAACAGGTTATTTCATTATCATCAACAGGCACTTCTACTAAAGTCTCGGCCATCTCTTGATGTACTTCAAAAAATGAATACTCTAACTTTTTTTCCTGAAGCTTAAGAACGACTGAAGTTGAGTCAGTATACCGCCATCCTTCTTCAATAGCGATGCTCTGCGCAGCAAAAAGAGATGAACCGCAAAAAAGAGGTACGAGTATATCAAACAAAAATGAAAGCGCTCCCATCTTACCATATCTAAACATAGTATCCTCCAACAAGAAAAGTAAGAACAATTAAAAAGCAGAAAACGTAACTCTAGATCTCATTTCAGGATCATTAACCATGGCATTGAGCTTTCGAGACCCTATTAAATTGACTGAGATATCTAAGCGTAGTTTGGGACATTCTCTTAGTAAATCAACTATATCAGGTAGGGAATCTTCAGTGAGTCGATTATTACTTAAGTTCAAAAATGACACATTTTCTTTTATTTCCACATCTTCTAGCAAACTCTTCAGAGGCTTCACACCAGTTAGATAGTTATCCTTTAGATCAATGTGTATTTGTACATCAGGGAAGTTGTGTGCTATTCCAAATACTGCAGATTTAATCTCAGCTAAAACTTTGTTGAATGTTTGAACATGCTCTTCCCCTTTATCGAAGATATTCGAACGAGAGAAGTCAATAGACATAACGTCCAATTTTGGGGAAACACGTACATTCTGTGGAAGTTTACGCTTTAAATAGTCCATTCTTGACATGTTGCGCAGCCTTTCAGTCGCTTCAAGAAACCTCTCAGCCTCCTCGATAAACCTCTGAGAGCCCAACGAGATAGATGAAAATGAAATTAGGCCTACCACACAATAAATTAGTTTTTTGCGAATCATAATTTCTCCCGCTTAAACTTACTGGTTGAAAAATACACTATAATGCCACTCCTATCTACGTTAATCAAATACCGGCTGGCTCGCAGCATTTTCTAGCGTTAATCTCTACGTACAGAGTATACCATAAACACCATACTTTCAACAGGACCACCCTCTTTAGACTCGAAAATAACTGATTAAGCGATTTTCATGCTTATTTAGAGCACGAGTGATCATGGGTGTTTTTTAACATAACAACTAAGAATCCCACCTCACCTAAAAACCATTACATCAATCCAGAGATAGCTTTCAAAAAATAGCAATCTAACTATTGTAGTGCTACCTTGCAAATAGTAGAGCATGCGAAGGTAGGTTATTCTTCTATTTTTGAATTTAATTGACAATTAGAATAAATATGATACGATTAGTTGTATGGCACAAGCCTGTAATATGTATTAAATACGTGATATAATAGAAAAAACACCCACAAAAAAAGGGTACATCTCATGAAACATATGACCATTTCCAGCCTTCTGCTGGCGTTGCTGTGCGGCATAACTCTGCAGGCATCTCAATGGAACAAATTACGAACCACCCAAGATCAACGCGATTTTGAGGATGCAGACACCGAAATAATTGAATTAAACGAACCTTCGGTTGATGAGCTTCTCCAGTCAGTTGCTCTTCATGGGCTTGAGCTCCCTGAAGAAGAGGCTGACAATGCGAAACCTCGTGAATCAGTCGTACCAACGGAAGAGCTCAAAGATCTACTTAGCGATCTTCGCTCTACACCCCATATGCGACAACAAGCACATGATGAAAAACCATCAAATACCGACCGTCCTACCTGGCTTTCAACGCGAGACATACAACCAGGGGGCAAATCTCATTCACAGACCAACTCACCGGTACTACCACGAAGGCGTGAACGCTCAAAAACCTTTGGAGCACCAACAGTATCATTCGCCTTACCGCAAGAGCCTTCGTCACTCCCAAAAGAAGAGCGTAAATCACCTCGATTATTTGGCAAAAAATTGCGTTCTCCACGGAGCAGTGGCGATGGACCTGGTTCACCATCGAGCAAGCCTCGATCATTTAGAATAAAGAGAAGACAACAAAAGACGTCTGCTCTTTCCGCTTTATCAGGCAGAAGGTCTGATAACCCAAAGACGCTAGAACAAATAATCCCTCAGCAAAAAAGGCGCTCTTTAGACCTGGTAAGTGACACGTCGGTTTCACCATCATCATCTACACTTTCTAAGAGTTCAAGTATTATTGCCCCATTACGCCGGCGCTCTCCACGGTATATAACTAAGATACCCCCCCTACATGATGACGCATCAGAGAGCACTGAATCTACCTCACCAACAAGCCCTAGCGGTACACGACGTGCATTCTCTGAGCATACCAAGAAAAATCTTGAGCACCTTAAACAATCGACGCCTGAGGTGAAAGAGATGAGTATCCTTATTGGCTATCTCACTGAGCAGAAAGGAGAAGGCTGGGTACGCAACATGTATGAAAAAGATTATAGTACTACCTCATATGGTGGGATAGAAGTATCAGAAGAGACATTCTTTTACCTCTATGACAAGTGTATACAATCCCTTGCTTCGGATACCTTAAGCCCACGGCTGAAAGAACAATTAAGCACTGTCGAGAGAGATCCGAAGAGTCTCGCGATATACGTACTAAGAAATTATATTAATAATCGGGTTGATGGAGCACCTGAGGAGGCACCTACTAGTCCCTCAAGACGCGTAAACAAATCGCCACGAAACAAACGAAGTCTCAAAAAATAATACTACTTTTAAACGGAGTACGAAGCTAGATGTTGCGTACTCCTTTTAAACCTTTTAATCATTGCTGAATCCCTAAGCATATCCTACATAGTCTTTTGCTTTCCAGGCACCGAGCAAGCTTATTGCAAGTGCCACAAGTATTTTTTTGTTATCAACAATTATCTCGATCATAGTTTTTGGCGCAATAGAGAGAACAGAGGGCGGCTCATCTTTGGTAGACTCAATCCTAATAATGGCATGACCTTGACCTTGGTATTGAAGCTTATCTAACAAGATAAGAATACTCGGCAATTGTTTGCCAAAAGCACTACTGATAACATCTTGATGCCCAGGATTTGTTTGATCAATGAAAAGGCGCGCTTGGGTAAGCGTATTATGCTCAGGAAAGATACGCCCTGAAAAGAATGGTTCTGTTAGGTTTTTGAGGGTCAACGAGTGTACTACCTGAGGATCGATCACTTGGGCTATATCAGTGCCTGAATAACAGCAATATATTCTCTTAAATATCTCTCGCTTTATTAAATGGGAAGTGATTCGTTGCACGGGGGCAGCCAGAAGTATCAATCGATCAACAGAAAAATCTTCCGTACAACACTCAGCAAGATGCAAGGCTATAGATGCACCATGGCTATGGCCAATAATGGTTAGAGGACCTTTATGATCTTGCAAATAGCCATAGAGCTCCTGAGCTGCTTCTTCTCGAGTAGGAATACTCAAACCACCAGACCAGTAAAACGAGTAACAGGTATCTCGGTGAAACTGCTCCGGATCACTCTCTGCCAAGGCACTCAAAAAGCGATTATGCCCCGTAACGGATTGTTCTAATGACAATTTGTGAAGTCCTGTGCGAGAAGTATCATGGCCATGAAAGGTTGAAGAAATATAGGGAAATACCGTTCCGTGGACAAATATTGTTACGGGACCATCTTCAAGCCCGGTTACCTTCGTTGGATGCTCTTTTAACATACTGCTGCATTCAGCAGGAACAATCAGGGATACCACTATAAAAAAAGTAGCATGTGTTAGATATGATAGATATGACATAGCTGTGCCTTATGGTTAGTTTCTATTACATTATTTCCTAAAAGGACGAACAATACTATCAGTCTAACCATGAGAAAAGAAATACACAACAGTTCTCATTTTATGAGGTGCTACTTCAATCGTGTCCCTTCAGGAACATTCTCAACCGTTACCAATTTAAGCTTGTCCTGAGCATCAGTTACGG
The DNA here is from genome assembly GCA_963711045.1 of uncultured bacterium. Taxonomy (GTDB): domain Bacteria; phylum Babelota; class Babeliae; order Babelales; family Babelaceae; genus PRDV01. Next base: position 207,131 of record CAVQCM010000004.1, read on the forward strand.
TAAGAATCATACCATGTGACTCAAGTCCCATCATCTTACGAGGTTTTAAATTAAGAATAAAGACTGCCTGCTTACCTATAAGATCTGCAGGCAAAAAGAATTTCTTAATACCAGACAGCACTTGCCGTTTACCATAGGGCCCAAAATTTACGTGGAGTTTGAGTAGCTTCTCAGAGCCTTCAATATCTTCTGCTTGTTCAATCGTGCCGATACATTGTATAACTTTAGCGACATCATCGATGGTAATCTCTGGCATTCCTTCTTTCTCCTTAGGCGATTCAATTATCTTAGGTTCATATTTTTTAAAGAGTGGTTCTTGTGCATGAAGCAAGAAGGTCCTGGTCCACGGGTTATCGTCAAGCTCCTTACCATAATCAACACCTAAGGTAAACATTACCCCAAGGCTCTTAAGAAGCTGGGTCATCTTTGCCGGCATTACCGGATATGCTAATAAGGCAATCCCATGCAAGCTATGACAAGCAGCAGAAATAACCTGTTCAAAGGCCTTACCGTCGTTAATCTTCCATGGTTCAGCAGCATGAAAATAAGCATTCACCTCATGGATATATTTCCAGAGCGTCGCTAACGCACGAGAGAAATAGGCTTCATCCATAGAGGTTGCATACTGCTCAAGCATCGTCCAAAACTGATCTCTTAGCTCTAATTCTTTAGGCCCCCAGTTTTCAGGATGAGAAATTTCATACATGTCCCGCTTTTTTGCAAGCGTAATCACTCTATGCAACAAATTCCCTAAATCATTAGCTAGATCACTATTAATACGTTGTTCAAGGTCACTGTCACTAAACTCCGAATCCTGCGTGATAGCCATATATCGCACAAGATAGTAACGTACCGCATCAGCACCATACTCATCAAGAAGTTGTTGTGGATCGATAACATTACCAAGCGACTTTGACATCTTTTGCTGATTTACTTTTATCCAACCATGCACTAACAAGTGCTCTGGTACTGGTAAACCTGATGCCATTAAAAAGGCGGGCCAATAGACTGCATGAAAACGTACAATATCTTTGCCCATCACCTGTAAATCTGCTGGCCACCATTTCTCAAATTCCTGCTGTTTTGCTTCAGTTCCGTAGCCAATACCCGTTATATAGTTATTTAAGGCATCAGCCCAAACATAAACCACGTGCATTTCATCATCAGGAAAGGGTATGCCCCATTTTACGGTAGTACGAGAAATACTCAGATCCTTAAGCCCTCCTTTTACAAAACTGATAACTTCATTGAGTCGCTCTGAAGGAATCACAAAGTCTTTACGATTCTCATACAACTCAAGAAGTTTGTCCTGATAAGCACTTAACCTAAAAAAGTAGGACTCTTCTGATATTTCTTGGGTTGGCCTTCCGCAGGATTCACACACCGGTTCTTTCTCACCCTCTTTACCAGTAACATAGGTCTCGCAGGGGGTACAATAAAAGCCTGTATAATAATCTTTGTAGATATCTCCCCTTTTGATAAGATCACGAATCCATTGTTGGACCGCTTTTACATGATCCGTATCCGTTGTTCTGATAAACCGGCTATACTCAATATCGTATTTATGCCACATATCTTTATACGCATCGATAAACCCGTCAACGAAAGCCTGTGGCTCCTTTCCAGCATGCGCAGCTGCTTGGGCTATCTTTTGTCCATGCTCATCGGTACCGGTTAAAAAAAAAGTGGGAATATTACGTAACTTATGCCATCTTGCGGCAACGTCAGCTAGAAGAGTAGAGTATAACGAGCCTAAATGCGGCTTTGCGGTTACATAGTAAATCGGCGTGGTCACATAAAACTTATTTTTCATGAAGCACATTCCCTTTTAGTTTATTGACACCGGCAAGATACATTGGCACAACAACATCAGAAAGCGTACAAGGCACCACAATGGCTACCACAAGAAATAGAAATAAAATGCCCATTTGGGGGTACCAGTTACTAAACCCATGCGATACTATATAAAACAACGCAGCAAGAGAACTAATTAAGATGTGAGCCACATGGGACCCTAAAGAAAACATTTGAAGCATTGACGTATGATGTCTTCTTAAGACCATACCATTGGCGATACCAACGATCAAAAATGGCAATACATTTTGTAGCTCTTTATGAAAGCAGATATGAAGTTCCATATCAACACTCAACATGCGGCCCGCTATATACGGAAACAGAATATCTGATAACATACAAAAGATCGTAGGAGAAATAATCCCAACGACGAGAGCTTTCCAGAAGCTCGTAGAGAATCGTGAAAACGTAATAATAGTACCCGTAGCCGCAAACAAAATATGTAAAAAATGAAAGCTATGAAAGAGCATATGATAGCCAGAGCATGCATCTTTACGGGCAAGCTGTCCAATAGACGTTAATCCAGACGTATAATCAAGGAGACTGAGAATCATCATACCCAATGCCACTGAAAAAATTGCATAGGGAAGATGATGCATTAGTTCTGTGGTAAAACTTCCAGAATCACAATGTTCATGCACGGCATTGGTAGAAGGAGCATTTGCTATATTTGCCATAAAAGATACCTTTTTCTTAAAGAGTTGTATTCTGAATATACCCTAAAATCCTCAAGATGCCAAAGGCTTTTGCTCTACGCAAAAGGGGCTGTTGGCAATCGCTGTCATCATGATATACTACTTGTATAGATCATATCAACAGAGGACTCGTCATGATCCGTCATCTACTTCTTGGACTTGCTCTCATAGCATCAGCTTCTCATAGCGTTGCAATGACACAGATATGTTCAACGCAAGAGGTTGCTACCTGCTCAATATGTCTTGAAGAGCTCTCAGAAACTACGATCACCTTACCGTGCAAACATCAGCTTCATCGCACCTGTCTGCAAAATATGCTTAAAGCAACAGAACAAGCTACCTGCACCCTCTGCAGAGCAAAAATTCCACAAGAAGTGAGAGATCAGCTTAATCTCACCATAACAGTCGAAGACCACCTTGCAACCCTTGGCACCTACTTTCTTGGATTACTAAGACCAAGCAACCTCGCTCATGTGCAACAGGCACTCAGAGACCTCTGCTCATGCACCAGTGAGCTTGCCCTACTCAATGAGGCCCTCGCGTATACTCCTGAAGAGTTTGCAGAGCAGCTTAAGCATCTACAAACATTCGTAGGTGCACTACAGGCAGAGCATGTATATGACGCTGAAGAACTGCAGACACTGTACGACTCTTGGCGTCCCCTTTCGCAATCTGAACTGATCTTTTTGTTAAAGGACTTTGTTGAATACTTTTCCATTACATCAGAAACCGTAAGAGAAGCGAAAGCCTTTATTGCCCAGCATCCTCAGGGAGTAGCCTTACTTGAAGAACTGATCAGTCCATGTGATCGAGCTGAACAACTGGCAATAGCACTCAAAAACGCTCCCGGTAGATGGTTCTTTAGCACCTGGAGCCTTACCAAATGGTTCACCGCCTTTTTGAACGACTTGTAGAGAGCGATCTTCATACCGTTGCACAGCAGCTCTGTCTTGCATCCTTATACCTGACACAACAAATTGTCTCGTTGAAGCCTAACGAAGAAATGCATAGGAACATGCGTGAGCTGCACCTTGGACTCTATCTTACTCTTCTTGAAAAACCGGATTCTTCTGGTGCCTTTGTCAGCCATCTTTCATCTCTTCTAGAGGATCAAAGACTACCTTATAAAGAGCTTGCTAGTATTCCCTGTATCCAACACCATCTTCAACATGATTCTGACAATCAACAGTTTATAGCTGAGCTACGACATGAACCCTTCTACGTGTAGAGCTCACTCCGCTCTTCAAAAGCTATACAAAGTTACTCATATAGGTTTTGATTTGAGATTACCACATCTCAATTTTAATTTCTTGGAGGTGCAGCAAGCTGCTGTTTTAGCCCCGTAGCTATAACGCCACTAGCTAAAACCCTATAAGCCCATTGTTCATTACTGTGAACAAGGCCCGAGCAAGGCACTGCCGGAGCTATTTCTCCGGTTATTTTTTCATAATTCTCATATGTTTTTTTCAGTCCATTAAACGCAGCATTTTCATCACGATTGTGTTGCACCCCACAGCCAATACAGTGCCATTGTCGTATCGACGGCTTAATGCCTCCTTCAACTACTGTCTTACAGACATGACAGGTACGTGTGGTACCTTTTTCATCATAGATGAACGTAAGTTTGCCAGATTTAAGCGCTGTCCAGGAAATAACCTTCTTGATTCTGCCATGCAATGATCTATTGTTCATAGCTCGCCTCATTTTAGGTGTTATTCCCTGACCTTGAGGAGTATAATCTCCTATACTAATTAAATCATAGTGACGACAACACCAGTTTGCAATGCTATAGCAAAATACTTTGGTAAGATCTCGTCGTTTTGCTAAAGCCTTGTTTAATGTCTTTTTTAGCTTATTGTATTTTCTTGATCCCTCCCAGTAAGAATGAATATTGCCTTTGCTATCGGTATACGTTACCCTCTTCGATCGCTTCTTACATGCATCAAGCTTCGAGCGTAACTCATCAATTCGTTTGTCTAGTTGCTTAAGATAGTGTGGCGCCTCAAAAATAACTGCCTTTCCGGTATTGTCAATCCCATAAAATAGATTCTTATGGTTAGGATCAAAGCTTATAACTCTCTTGATCGGCTTTGTTTCAGGAACCTTACTGAGTACTGTGACTATGGCATAATAGTCATCATGTTCTTTTACTATTCGAAGATTACGAACAATTTTGCCTTTGAGACCTTTTACGCCTACTAGCGGTACTTCTATGGCATGTCTTTTCCCATCAGCTCCAGTTCCTAGTGAAAGTTTGAGCGTTGAACCCTCTATCGCAAAACCCTTAGTTGGCTCATCATAGAGCAAAGAGAACCAATGCATCTTCCAAGAATTATACCGTGGTCTGCCCAACTTTCTGCCTTTACGCAGCCCATTCTTTGAAGCAAAAAAGTCGTTAAATGCTCGTGTTGCTCGGAGTGCAGAATTCTTAAGTGGTGATGAATGGACACTTTTTAGAAAGGGATGTTCTTCCTTAATGCCGGGCACTAAATCCCGTAAGCCATACGGCGTAAACACTATGCTACCTGCTTCTTTATCCCCTGTTTCTTTATAGGTATCCAATTCTGTATAGGCTTTCCCTATAAGCATATTATACAGGTAGTTCGCTTTTCTCGATTGATCGTCAAGGCATCTTGCACTATTCTTATCAACGTTCATTGCTAACTTTACCACATTCTTAACCTGTTTCATGAAAGCTCAACCGTTTGCTTAACCACTTCTAAGAGTTTTTTGTTTTTCTTACTTCGTGCCCCATACAAACGAGCTGAAAACACCGTAATAATCTCGAGCACATCTTGTGCAAGCTCTTCTTCAAAAGAGGGTTGCTTGCCCTTATTTATGATAACTACCTCTATACCTTTTTCTTCACACACGCTGAAAAGTAATTCTGCTCCAAATCGTAAGAGCCTATCCTTATGGGTCAGCACTAGACGTTCTATCTCGCTGGCCAGTATCTTTTTCAAGAGGTTCTTTAAGCCTTTTTTATGATAGTTCATGCCAGACCCGAAATCGGATAGCACTTCAAACTGCCAACCTTGTGAAGCACAATAGAGCTCTAAAAGCTCTCTTTGCCTTTCAAGGTCATCTTTCTGATCATGACTTGATACACGTGCATAACAAAGAGTCAGTCCTGCAGACTTAGCATTTCGACCTTGCTGGAGTTTCCTCGGATCATACCTTCGCTGACCGCCTCTCGTTCTTTTATCAGGAACTATACGTCCCTCATATTCCCAACGACGCATTGTCTGCGGAGATACTCCCAACATTCTTGCTGCTTTTCCTATGCTAATAAACTTAACCATATTGTTAATATATAAGCAATTTTAAGCAAAGTCAACACAGCTGTTAACTAGCCCCTTGAAGAACTTCAGCGACCTTATCAGCATGATGAAGTAGTAGCACCCGCTCACAGACCATTTGATCAGGTACTGAGGCAACTTAGCATTTCAGCACTTCATGCTGGAGCATTATCAATGTTAATCATCCAAACAGTGCCACCTATTTTTTCATCTGCAGGGCTGGACTTCTCACCAGTCCAAGAAAAATGTTTTGCTCTTGCGAGCTTTTTTGGCCTCGCTGATTCAATTCCGAAGTGCATAACTGCAGGTAGTTAAAAAAGTCAGATGCGGTAAGATGATCTTTAATTAGGTTTGGAACTAATGAAAGGATCATCATGAAGCCCAAAGGCTACCAACATCTGACTTATGAACAACGATGCCAGATTTATACACTTTTGAAAAGGGGGGAATCACAATCAGCTATAGCTCAATTTATTGGAGTGTCACAATCTACGGTAAGTAGAGAGATGACAAGAAATTCGGGGAAACGAGGTTATCGTTTTAAGCAAGCACACATCAAAGCTTGTAAAAGACGCTATGAAGCTAGTAGTATACCAAGAAAACTTATTCCTAGTCTTCAAGTCTTTATAGAATATCTTTTAACAAAGAAGCAATGGAGTCCGGAGCAAATAAGTGGATGGCTTGAACGGATATATAAAAAGGCGATCATTAGCGGAGAAAGAATCTACCAACATATATGGCAAGATAAAGCTAGGGGAGGAGCTCTCTATAAACACCTCCGAAGAAGAGGTAAGAAATATAACAAACGAGGAAATAAATTGGCTGGGCGAGGGCTTATTCCAAATCGACGAGGTATAGAAGAAAGACCTAAAATTGTTGATGAGAAAGAACGAGTTGGAGACTTTGAAGTTGATACTATTGTTGGAGCTCAGCATAAAGGATCAATCTTAAGCATTGTTGATAGAAAAACCAAATTCACGTTTCTCGTATTACTTCCAAGAGGTACAGCAGACAATGTTACTCAAGCTATGGTCTCTGCCCTTCTACCTATCCAGGATTATACTCATACTATTACAGCTGATAATGGTAAAGAGTTCGCTCAGCATCAAATAATCACGGAACAACTACAAGCAAACGTTTATTTTGCACGTCCATATCACTCATGGGAAAGAGGACTTAATGAAAACACCAATGGACTTGTTAGGCAATATCTGCCAAAGCACACTAACTTTGCCACAATAACAAATCAGGAAGTTAGCACAATTCAGCATCTTCTCAATACCAGGCCCAGAAAGTCATTAAACTTCATGACTCCTGCTGAAGCATTCCATAATGAAACAGGTAGAATGATCCCAGATTACCTTGGCACTCAATCATTGATACAAAAATTATCAGCTTAAGCAATCACTAAAAAGGAGGTAGGGTGAAGCCCGCCGGAGGCATTCAGAAGCTTTAGTAGTCTAATTATTCACATTCTCAAAGACGGTGGTAGAATTCTACGTTTCTTATTGTCATAGCTCGACAACCTTCTATTCTTCCTGCATAATTGAACTTGATATTGAAATTGCACTAACCCATTAAAAATCATCTTTAGTGCTTCTGGTGAAATCTAACCACATTATGCACTTCAAGGTTGAATGTGCGCCTTATGATAAGTGCCTATAAGACAACGTATCAATACTGGAATATATAATCATGAACCACACCGTACAGTATATAACACTCATCGCCTCGCTCCTGATACTCGCTGTCGAGTAGAATTCATTTTCATTCCTTACGTTTATAAAGTTTTACTTGAAAGCCCTCACAGAACCGTACTGGTGGTTTTCCCACATACGGCTCTTCAAAGATGCCTTCACTTTCAATTGCTACCATAGTATCCGGTGCACTATTCTTGGCTTTGGTAGTGGATTATATCCAAGGTATGTTTGGAATTTCTCCCATGTCATACTCTTCTTTTGACTCCTCCGGTTTATCCACTTAAAGACAGCCTTCAATACCCCATTGTAGTATTGACGCAGGCTTCTCAGATTCCCGTTTATACCAAAGTAGTTATAGTGGCCAAGGAGTACCTTTCTCAACCATTCCCACCACTCATTCAGAGTGCGTAAATGCCGCGTTTTCTTCAGTCTCTCATTGACCATTTTCAGCTTTCCCCGCTTCCTCTCCTTGGAGGTTTTATGCCCCATAGCAAACCATCCTCTCGTGGTCGCTTTGCAGTAATGTGTGAAGCCTAGAAACGTAAAGGTTGCAACTTTGCCTCCTTTCCGCTGAGCTCGATTCCACACTAGTCTACCAAATGGTACAATCATCGTCTTCTCTTTCGAGATGGTGAGTTTGAACTTTGCTAGCCGCTCCTCTAGTGATTCTAGAAAGCTGATTGCATCTTGCTCATTTTCACAGGCTACGACAAAGTCGTCACAGTACCTAATAAGCTCCATATGTCCTCGTGCATGTGGCTTCACTTTTATGTCAAACCACAGATCTAGTACATAGTGTAGATAGATGTTTGCTAATAGTGGACTTATGACACCTCCCTGGGGAGTCCCTTGCTTACTCATTTCAACTTGACCATTTTCCATCACACCAGCTTTCAAGAACCTCCTAATTAGCCACAGTAGATTCGGATCAGAGATCCGTTCTTCTAAGCATCTTAGCAGCCATCTGTGGCTTACCGTGTCAAAGAACTTCGCTATATCAACTTCCACAATGTAGTTGATGGGAGTGCGTCTAACCACCTCATGCAATTGCTTGATGGCAGTATGACAACTCTTATGAGGTCTAAAGCCGTGAGAACTTTCCAGAAAAAGTGGTTCAAACACTAGTTCTAGAATCTTCTTCGAAGCCAATTGGACCAGCTTGTCTTCAACGCTGGGTATTCCTAAGGGCCTTTGTTCTTTTCTGCCAGGCTTTGGAATATAGACTCTTCGCACTGGGCGACATCTATATTTCTTGGTCTTCAAACGAATAACCAGGTCTTTCAGGTTTGCTTCCAGGTTTTTGCCATAGGCTTCAACCGTTACACCGTCTGTGCCAGTAGCTGCGCTTTTACGCTACTCTTTATAGCACTCAGCTAAAAGGTCTTCATTAATGTGGTGCACTAATGCATTGAACTTTAGCTTCTTATCCATGCTAGCCTTTTCAGCTATTAACCGTCTCTTACTTTTCGTATACATACTCAAACTCAGTGTTCCGTTATACTTTCAGTTTCGATTAGCACATCTTTGTTACTCTCTTCCCCATGTAGACGGCTTTCCCGCCCTCAGAGTATTATAGAGTAATCCGACTTCCACTAGGCCATCCACCAATCCTTATCCTTCCAGACTTGTTTCGGTGTACTCTTTTCCAGAGAACCTAGTGGATCTCCCAAGTTCACATCCTTACCATCTTATATCGTGCCACTGCCTCAGACTCCGGTAGAGTTATCGTAGCTTACCTTAGCGCTACGACCAATATTGCCTTCCACTGCATGAACGGTGTCAGCCTCTACGATGTTGGATATTACGGAGCTCAATACATTCACTTTCGTTGCAGCCCAATATATCTGTTCCCTCAGCTTCGCTAAGTTTGTTACCTCCCTCAACGTGAAGTTCAATTCCGAACTGTTGGTTAGACTTTATTCGGACCGGATTCACACCGGCTGGTAATTATGCGCTTCGCTTGGCGCCCCCATGCACGACCTTGAGCATGGAACTCATCAAGCAACAGGCCGAACAACAGGACACCGTCGCTTTCTGTGCCGTCTGTCAAGATGAAGCACCATCAGACGCTATAACCTTTTCATGCACTCATACTTTCCATAAGAAATGCATAGAATCCTATTACAAAACTCTCTCTCATGAGCGACAACAAGAACTTACCTGTATTCTCTGTAATCAACATCTCACGCCAGAAGATTATACCAAGATTGACCTAGAAATATCGCCAGAAGAAGTTCTCATGGCACGCACAAGAAGACTGAACCTAGAATCAGCACTGGCAAGCATTAATAATCCATATCAACGCAGCTTGTATGTTGACCATCAGCATGTAGTAGGTCAGCCACGACAAGAGCATATACCCTATGAAGAATTTCGACAGCCTTATAGGAGATATCACCACGGAATACTAGCTCAAGCTAACACGCGACCATTCAATTATTTCCTGCTAGAAATTGGTATTTCATCAGTTGAAGCTGCGGCAAAAATGACGCGACTACTCATACAACTTGGCATTTCATCTTGTAGCGCTGGCGCAATAATCACACTCCTAAAACTTTCACCTGTCGGGATGGAGCTCTCGCCTGTTCAAGAAAAATGTACTATTGTTGCTGGTTTCTTGGCTTTAACGTTAGCTTCCTATAAAACAATTTTTAAACACTGGAAAGTATGAACCATACCACACTTCACCTGACACTCATCACCTCTCTCATGATACTTGTACCATGCACTATCATGAGCATGGAGCTTACAAAGCAACAGGACGCCGTTACTTTCTGTGCCGTCTGTCAAGATGAAGCACCGTTGGACACCATAACTTTTACCTGTACCCATACTGTTCATAAGGAATGCATAGAATCCTATTACCAATCTCTTTCTTTTGAACGCCAACTAGAGCTTAAATGTATTGTTTGTAACCAACTTCTCACGCCAGAAGATTATACCAAGATTAATCTAGAAGTGTCGCCAGAAGAAGCGCTTATCTCCTGCATAAAAAATCTGCTCAATAGGCTTCGGCTTAACCTAGGCGATGGACCACACCTAGCTAACATTGTTGGCGGCCTCTCTCAAAGACCCGATACATTACGTCTACTTGGACCAGAAGCCGCAACAATCAGTATGCCATATATTCGATTTCTTGGTCAACTTACCCCAGAACTTCTGAGAGACCCTGAACACCTATATGCCCTTTACCAAGAACACAATCTGATACCACCTGAACAGGTAGTCATCTTGTTAAAGAACTGTGTTGATCACTGGGGGCTCAACAAAGAGCATTGTACACAATTTAGACGATCTCTTGGCGCTATCGAATATTTTGGTGGCGAAATCCTCACCGCCCTTGGTCCTCTTTTTGATGATCTTGAAAAACTAGTAGATGCACTGGCAAACATGGACTGCACAGAAATAAGTCCTCTTTTTGAGCATCTTAAACAACAAGATTCTTTGCATCTGCTTAAAGCCATTCTCAGATTAACTACTATCTTTTGTGCAAGTATACCTCATAGAAACCCAGAACTAGGTACCATAATTAATGTAGCTTCCTTATGCTATCTTTCATCGCTTAATAATACATCTTTTGAGACCGATGAGCAACGAGCTGAAGAGTTCCTTAACACTGTTACTCATGCATATCAAATACTTTCTCCCTTTGCACTGACAGCCGAATTTTGCCGCCTTACTGCCCTGTTCTATAATACAGCAAACGATACTGAAGAAGCTCTTGATCAGGACTATTTGGAAGTAGCACATGATCTTGAAGAATTGTTCCTCGTCCGTAATCAAACCTTCGAGGAAACGCTGCCGGCAGTTCAAGCCCGGGTTAATGCATGGTCCCTGAAAGCCCAATCTCCAGAAGATGCACATTATATTCAGCAGATCCAAGAATTTCTTTACACAATTCAAGAGCTTCATGTTTGTCACCAGCTTACCGATGACCTTTTTAATCAGTATATCGTGCTGAGCTATGTTATCAAAAAAAACTCAGCTAATCATTTATTTGTAGCTCCCATTGCCACTCTTCTTTCGTCAACTATTACCAGGACTAAGCGAAATCTTACACAGGTGATGATGGTACTGCTAGTAGCATATGTTGCCTGGACCTTGTACACCCGACGGGTAAGCTCAACGATTCAAGTATCAGCAAAAAAGATACTTGATACACTCAAAGAAGGATTATCAACTGGTGATACACATGCTATGCATCAAAAAATTGATAACCTCCTTACCCCGTATGGCATTAGCTCTGTACCTTCAACGAACCAATTCACCGTTATAAGATCAAAGAATCCATTCTCAAGAATGCTCACACGACACTATTACTCAACTCTTTATCATGAGCTCCTCGATGGTGGACAAACAGTCCATACTGCTTTACTTGAACATAGCGCTTCAGTTGCTGAGGAGCTGCTTAATGTACCTAAGCACCTACATGAGAGCTACCATGCATCAAAAGCACTTGAAGATGACGTTCATTCTTTGTATAACTTTCTTATTAATCTGTTAGCTGCCATCATACAACACCCTGAGGCTACTGCCTTTGAACGTGTTTCCTGATACATGCTAGAAGGCATGACCAAAGGTAAAGAAGAAGGCGTATCGCTTATCATCTTCTTCACGCTTTTTCCATTTCCAGCCAATATCAAATCGTATTGGCCCTATTGGCGAAGCAAATCGTAAACCAAACCCTGAAGCACCTAACCAGTGATCAGCTTCAATATCGGCAATACGGTCCTGCACCAAGATACCCATATCGGTAAATACTACGCCACTAAGACGTTTGTATACGGGAAACCTTAGTTCTGCGTTAACATTCGCCATCGTCTTGCCACCTACGGGAACAAAGAGCTTTTTACCATCACAGACAACCGACTCAAGAGGCGGTGCCATATTGGTTTCGTAACCTCGCAATGAGTTAGCGCCACCTAAGTAAAAACGCTGGGTAGGAAGTATGGTACTAAACTTGGCATTAAAAATATGACCAAACCGCCAGCGCAAGGCACCTATTAGGTGCTTATGCAGCGGGTAGAAAAATGATTGTTCAAGTAATGCTCTAATAAACCACCCATCTTTTATGGTTGGCGGGAACATGCCCTTTAAGCACAAGGTGGTAAAATACCCTTTAGTAGGATCTGTCTTATTATCAAAATTCTCAAACGTAACGGACGGTTCAACATATAGATATGGTACTCGACGATCAACTAACTGAGGCTCAAAGTCAATTGCCTGTGCAAGCTCACGCCTAATACCTGACACCTTATTGACCTCAGCACCCCAAATAAGGCTGGTAGTCCACCAAGGATGTCCGTGCTGAAGCTGCACCAAGGCTCCGGTGTGAGATTCAGTATAAAGTCGTGTATGCTGACTTGAAACAAGGGGCTGTTCAAACCGTTCGTTATAGACTTTCATGAGAGAGCGTATGGGAAATGGCCCTATCCATGGCGTTTCGTATGACCCCGCAACATTAAGCGTATATCGTGTCCAATCAGCATCTAAAATAAGACGATCAGCATAGCCTGACGGGTTTTTCCAAATGAATGAGCCACCAAGCTTCCAGGTAGACCATGATAAGTTAGTAAAGCTTTTACTTACAAACTGCAGACCAAATCGAGTACGCAGCTCAAAAGGATCATCCTCAGAGCACTTGATAGTAATCGGTTGCACAGGTCCCTGCTGTTCAGGGCAAATGGCAATAGATTCAAACATGCGTAATGCTTTGAGCCGTTTTACTGATTCTTCAATCTTCTGCTTATTCCATATATCACCTTCTTTAAAACAGAGCTCACGTGTTACCATACGAGGCTTCATTTTATGTAAACCCGTAATAGCAATTGGGCCGAATCTCGTTGGCCCTTGTGAGGTATCAATATGCCAGGTAAGAACCCCTTTATCAATCGTATAGGTAACCGTTGTAAGCAGATAGCCTTGTTCTCGCATATACCTGAGCAACCAACGACGCTGGACATCTACCTCATGGGGGGTAAGAGGCCTTGATATAGCATTCTGCCATTGGGCAAACGGCTCACGATCAGCTAATGCTTCATGACCGGGAATTTCAATAGCATGAATAACGGTTCGAGCATAACCATCGGGCTGCACTGCATGCAATTCGATATTAAGCTTTGGTGCATGATCAGCCTGTGTTACCTGTTTATCAAATACTACATACCAGAACCCTAAGAGGGCAAGATCATCAGAAGCTTGCTGTAATAATCGCTCAAGTTCATCCTTGTCATATGCTGGCAATGAGGAAATAGAGCGCTCTAAAGCATCTAGGCGCTGCAAGGCATCGGCATCAGTAAACTCATCTTTTATGGTGACGGTACCAATCGTATAGCGGGGTCCTTCAGTAATAAAGAAGATTGTTTTAGCGGGTTCTTCTTTCGAATGAACCGACACGGAAGCAAAACCTTGCTGGGTATACAGATCTATCAGTTCCTGGGTAATTAATGAGGGAGGCAAAGAAATCCCCTGCTCCTCAAGCGCATAGACCTCATCAAGTAGTTGCTCAGTAGTAATGAACTGATTTCCAAGAAACGTATATTCATTACGCTTATCAAGCTGCACCTGGTAGGTCAACCGTAGATGAGTATCTATCTTTTGTTTAGTGAGACCTATCTGAGGAGCAATGTACCCTTTTCTAAGCAGTAAGGAGCGTAATCGTTTGCCCTGCTGATCAATAAGATCTTTCTCTGCATAACTACCAACGAGTGGCCCTTCTAAAAATGACGTAAGCTCTTTACTCAAGGGCTCATTTGCAGGGACCTCTACGGCCACTTCAGAAATGATATAGCGCTCACCCGGTTCGAATGATAAGGTCACCGCAATCGTATTTCGTTGTCTATCGGGAAAGAGCTCTCCAGAGACTTCAGCAGATAGATAGCCTTGATCAGTTAGGGCTGTATGCAGAAGCTGCAAAGAGCGTTCGTGTGCCTCCTGGTCAAAAGTATCGCCAGGTTCATGAAGATAGTGCTGCAGATAACGATCTTTTCCAAGGAGCGAACTGTTAATTTTTACTTTGGTAACCATAGGTGCGCTAAATAGGCTTGCGCAACAAGACAGAAGTAAGACTAACGATATCATAGGCAACCACTGGTGAAAGATCTATTTTTATACCAGTATACACCAGCAGTAGCTATTCTACTACTCTAAATACCCCACGATAATCTTTGTCTTTACTAAATGGTTCAATCTCAATATCTTTGAGCACTTCTTTTTGTAAAAGATCAACAAAAGCATCTACTTTTTCTTTTTTACCGCAGGCAATGATTTTAGCTTGTACGGGGCCGATTGGCTGCACAACACCTTCAAGATCCATGCGTCGCGCATGTGGCTTGATTACCTCATGAAGAAACCCGTTGAGATCATCAACGGTAATGGTTATTTTTAAGCATTTGTTCATCGTTACATGTTCTCCTTCTTTTTTATGATACTTAAATTTCTTAGGCTTTTGCAAGAGTTTGCCGATCCGTTTCAAATTCATTGAGTTTCGTAGAAACAACACGTTCGATTAATTCACGTGTAATAACGTTTGCATCACTTGCCAAGGCCGAGCTTTGGATTTGCATTACTAGCTTGAAGATATCTCTGCCCACAAATCCTTGAAGCTGCTGCGCAATTCTATCAAGTTCTTTAGTAGATAATGCCCCAGATTCTATACGAGGCTTTTCAATTGCCGATTCAGCACCAAACCAAAAAGAAGGTCCTTCCTTAGCCAAATTCTCCCCACGAACGAGGTATTTATCAACATATAATTGCAGGATTGCTCTGAGCTCGCGAGGACCTGGAATGTCAATCTTAATACGATCATCACATCTACTTAAAAACGCATCATCAAGATCCTGTTTCCGATTGGTTAACCCGATCAGCATAAACCTGCGTTGATCGTCACTCATGTAGGCAAGTAAGAGATTAAGTAACGCTCTCATTTTGTCAGACATCGATGGGTTTGAGCGATCTCCTGCTAATAATTCGAGTTCATCTATCACGATTACGGTTGGACGGGAAGAAAATTTAGCAAACGTCAGCAGTTGCCGTAGTTTTTTAACTGCTTCTTCTTTACTGAAGGCCACTAAATTTGATGCAGGGAAGTACACACAATCGAGTCCAGAGCCACGTGCAATACGAAGCGCAACCATGGTCTTACCAACCCCAGGAGGGCCATAGAGCAGTATATGTTTAAGGTAGGAGCCATGCGCTACAGTATTTTTTAGAGCATGAACCGTTTCTTTAATGCGAGAAGCTATATCAGGGTGAAGAATAACATCTTCTAACGAGGTCTCATGCTCTTGGGCATACCAGCCACTAAACCAGCCACCAGAAATCGTACTCTTATCAGGATCAGCAAGATCTGGCAGTTTATAATACTCAAAGAGGGACTCTACGCCATGCTTCGCAAAATAGATGCCACTAGGCACAACAAGAGAAAGAACAATCGCAAAGCCAAGAAGTTGTAGCGGATTATCAATGAAGGCTTGTATATATTCTTTAGCAACGGCAACGCGAGCATTTTTTTCACCCTCTGCTTTAAGAGCCAATTTTTCACGCATAATTTCTAGTGCAGCGTTTCGCTCAAGCTCGCTCATTAAAAAGCCAGCTCCCTTCATCTGAAGATTAACCATAGTTCCTTTGAAGAGATTTACGTTCTCATACCAGCTTTTATTTCGTTCATATTTTTCGCGCTCCCGTTGATGCCGTTCTTGTTGTAGTTCGGCTAAGGCTCTCTTTGCTTGTTGCTGTACCTGAGGATCTTCATCTTCAAGAAACAGCCGCATTTCACGCTCTTGCTGCTCAAGGCTACTAATTCTTTCTGCATCAAGAACCTCAGCATCATGATTGCCTCGTTCAAGCCACGTCTCAGTTGCCTCTTTCATGTGAGAAGCTTTTGTAAGTAACCATTGAGCAAGCCATCCTTCACGTGCGTGATCAAGTACTTCTTCAGTTTTATGTAGTGCCTCTACAACGGACGCTACTTTTTCCATAGCCGTGAGCGGCATAGTTATAAGAAAGATGCCTAATAGACATCCAATAGAATGTTCTCTCCACTTCATTACGTTGTTCTCCCTTATGATCCCCCCAAATACTCTTAGTTAGTAGCCCTGGGTAATCTCATATAACCAGTGTGCACTTTTTAGACCTAAAAGTGCAAGAGTTGCGTAGCGTAAGAGCACGGTAAGATGCCCGGTACTTTTTCCTTGAGAAGACCACCACTCTTGCAAAGATGCTCCAGGTAACAGTGTATTACGAGAAAAGCCCTTTGTAACAAAATCACGAATCTCATCTTCAATAAGATGTACATGGTGCTCTTGCCCCGTAGGATCTTCTAACACATACCGATACGCATATAATAAGCGTAATAATTCATACCGTCGCTTCACCACAAAACGAATCCAATGGTATCTCATAAGATCATTAAAAAAGCTCACCGCACCTGCAAGCTCCAAAGCTTCTACTACTGATTCTACCGTTTGAGAAAACAGTCCTTCTGGTAAGCCCGTACCCAATAATCTATTTAACACTGATAAGCGCCATACTCCATAGGAAAGCGCACCACTCCTCATACTTGCCCTAAACGTCACTAAGGGACTTACAAAAAAGCCTAACAGCTTTACCCCGGTAGTAGCACTAAACGGCGCACGCTCAAGAGCAGTACGTTCACCATCCCCTACCGTAAATGCATGAGTATGTGCATACTGCACGTCCTGATCAAGAGACCCTACAAGCTGATCAAGCACAGACGGTGCTCGGACAACAAATTCCTTCTCAACAAGGGAAGTCAGCCGATCATAGAGCCAACGGAGCCCCAATGCTGAAAGTGTTTTTTTACTAAAGAGCGAGTCTACACGATGATGTACATTAAGATACCGGCGCAAAGGATTAAAGAGCACCATCCTCTTTTTGTCGACACTCATCGTCGTATCACCTTGGTACGCTGCAAAAGCCATGCGTTCTTCAAACCTATCTTCCGCATGCTTTGTATGCTCAAGAACCGCAATTAAGCCATCAAGATCCCGCACAATCGCTTTCATTGTTGCATCAGCAGTCCGATCACGTAATACCTTATACAGCATGGTATCTGCCACCAAATAGCTCATAAAAAAGCCAGCATTCACGAGATCCTGATTATAAACCCCAATAGGATATTCGTCAGAAGTTAATAGCGTGTTCTGTTTTTTAATACGATCTATCAACTGCTGTCGTCGCTCTTCTTGCGCAGAAGCACTATTACTACCAAGGTAGCTTCCCATCATAATACAGATACGTAACCAGCGTTTCATAAACCTCCCTTTGTTTTTTCTAGAATACCCTACTTTTGCCTATGCTGACTAGAGTTGTGTAGCAAAAAAAAGAGACTCCCTACCAATCGATAGGAAGTCTCTCGTTATCTGTACCTTATCGCGCTTTTCTACGCAGTAGGTCTTTGATCTCTTGGGCGTTGCTTAGCAATTGTTTTTCGTCAGATCGCTGCGTGCCTTGATAGGCAGCATAGCCACCAGCACCCGCTGCAAGGGCGCCTGCCCCCACCCCAGCAATTTTATCGCCGGCATACACTGCTGACAGAGAATTAAACGCTTTGACAACACCATACTAGTGTCACTAAAGAACCGATTGCAATACACGTATTATCTTTCCAGCTGCCACGTCGCAAACGATCTAGTTTAAGCTTTTTCCAGGAGCCTGTATGAGCCATTAGCTCTTCACGCTTAGTAAGTACCTCTGCAGCACATACAGCCGCTTGGTCAAGTATCTCTTGTTGTGCCTCTGCGGTGAGGTATGAGCATTCAAGATCCCATAACAATGATCGTATCTGGGTAAGATCAGACGCTTTAACTGCTTGTTCAAACTTCTTGTATGATACTGCATCATGAGCAAGATCAGTTTTAGGAACAATGTTACTTCAATCTTGTTTGGAGATATTCATGCACTGATTTTGCTCGACTAAGGAGATCACGCTGCCCAGAACGTCGGAACCCCTTCCAAAGTGGATATACACTGCCAAGCGTCGCAATAACGCCGCCCACTGACGAAAGCTTCTCGTCTATATCGGCATATTGAGGAGCCCCTCTGAGCAGATCTCTTCCATAATAGATACCTGCTAGACCTGCGGCAGCAAGTCCAAGGCCAATGGTAAGCTTCTTGCTATCACCTTGCGTACGTGGTAACTCAAGATCTTCCGTATAATCATCAACTAACTGTGCTGCCATCTTTTCAAACCCTTTGAGGGCATATTCAAGTGGTTTGCCGTAGAGATTTCTTCGATCAAGAACGCGTAAGGTTGCTTTAACCTCATCTAAATCTGACGAAGCTATAGCTGCCTGTACGTCATTCATACATTCTTTAAGATCTGGAAGCGGCATACGCTCAGCATCAAGACGGTCAAGCAGCAGCTGCTCAATTTCTTTGACGAAGACCTAGAATCTTGCTCCCATAGAGATACCTGTTGTAAAATGCGGCTTCTGAGACAATTTTCTCCCATTGATCAGTAACTTCAGTGGCAATAGCATACAACTTAGTAAGCACAGCAACTTTTTCTTCCTGGCTTCTGTCACTACAGTCAAGACGTCTCAAGAATGTTAACACGTCAGTTTTATTAAGAGCTTGAATAGCATCAATGGTATCATCAACAAGATTTGTTGATTGTGCTATTTCTTGTAACGCATCTACGAGCTTATCACCTTTTGTTACCGCACCAATGGTAGGCGAAAGTAAGAGTGCACTTATCAGTAATTTTTTCATCATGTTATCCTTCCTTAACTTCTGTATAGGCATCTTCAAGAACTTCTTCAACTTTTTTTGCAGCCTTAATGCATCGTTGTTGATACCAGCATTGGTAACCCTTAGAAATAGCAGTTAATCCTGCTGCTAATGAAGCGATGCCCAATGCATAGTTATGGTTTTTTTCCCATGAAAAACCGAAACCACCTA
The DNA here is from genome assembly GCA_963711045.1 of uncultured bacterium. Taxonomy (GTDB): domain Bacteria; phylum Babelota; class Babeliae; order Babelales; family Babelaceae; genus PRDV01. The sequence goes on from CAVQCM010000004.1 coordinate 226,601, forward strand.
TTATGTACACCTTTTTTCCAAACCCCAAAAGAGCTCTCAAACCTTTCAACCCAAGCACTGTACCTCCAAGCAACAAGCTCGTATCAATAGCACTATGAGCTATACTAAGATGATCCTCTTGGTCTGTACGAATGTGCTCAGCATTCTCTTGAAGATCTTTAATAATGTTCTTGTGTTCATGCTTTGACAACCCAAAACGATGCAGCCGTTGCAAGTGAGCTTTAGCTCCTTTATGGTCTGATCGAGCGACATCCTGTGCGATTTCTCTCACGGTTTCTTTATAAGCGACAAGTGGAGTACTTAACAACACAAGCGCCAAAAAGCGGTTATTCATGGTTTTGTTCCTTTCTATATAAAACCAGTTGTTCTTCAAGTAAGTCTTTAATAGTAAGCGCCTTTGTTAAGCGCTTAGTTGGTCCTTGACCACCTTTTTTTATACCATACAAAAAAAATAGTGTACAGCCCAGCCCCGCAAAAGCTGCTCGTTGGCCAGAGGTAATACCAATCTTTCTTGCGAGAATCCTAGACGTATCATCAATAAGATACATTACACTAGCTACAGCGAGTATACCTAACCCAATACTGCTTGAAACGGAGCTTATCGCTTCTCCGGTTGTTTGATAATTCAGCTTACGTTCCTCTATGAGGTCTTCTGCCCAGCCGTACAATTCATGCAATTCTTGTGCCGTACAGGTATGCTGTTTAAGTAATGTAGCAACCTCATGATCATCAGACCGTACAATCGCTGACTTAAGATTATTAACTGATTCTTTCCCAATCAGGATACTGGTTACCATCAAGCTACTTAGCAGCACTCTCTTCATAAGCCGTCTCGTTGTTCCTCAAGCCACGTGTGTATACGTACGGCCCGATCATATGTTTTTCGCTGATGATAACAATCCCAGCCTTTTTTTAACTGATAGAGGAAAAAGCCTATAAATGGAATCTCTTCTAGCATGAATTGACTTTTCACCAACAAGCGATGTTCTTTTGCGAATTTAGCGCCAGGTGTTGGCTTTTTTTCATAGTCACGATCTACCTTATCCTGAGTTATCCGCAAAATAGCCCGTATCTCAAATAAGGACGCGTAAACAAAGTTTAAACCAACTATAACATTTAGCGCATCTCGCCAATTATGGTACATATATAAAGGAGACTGTTCTTCAATAACCTCTGATGCTTGTTTGATGCAATCTTCTAAAAGACGTCTCTTTTCTTGAGGAGAAGACTCAAGAGAACTAAGTTGTCTTACTAAACTCTTCGTTCGTACTACCTCTGATTGGGCAATAGCCGTGCGTACCGCCTCATGAAGTTCTTTAGAAGCCATGAGTGGAAAACAGAGCGCGACTACCAGGAACCTCTTTTTCATAACAGCTCCTTGTCTTGTGCATCATTTTCAAGCCGTAGCAGTTCATCAGCTAACAGCTGCTTAATCACACGGGGCGCATCAAGCTGATGAAGTTGTGCCGTACATTGCCATCCTCGAATGCCTACGTAAAGCAAAGCAGCACCAAGTCCGTAGCTTTGCCAGTACTTAGAAGGAAATTTAGGAAATTGATCATATAGAAGGTGAAACCGGAGCATATAATGTAGGCCAAGGGTTGAACCTATTCCTAATTTTAACATATCACTCCAGGTATTCCATGGCTCAATAGTGTCACGCAACTCAGTTATTACATCTTCAGCCGTTTCAGAACACTGCTTCAACAGAGCTCTTTTATCTTCAAGTGGCTTCTCACTTTTCTCAAGGTCAGTAAGAAGTATACGCACCTGCTCAAGATCCGACGCAATAACGGCTTCTTCAAGGGCACTCGTTGCCAACAGTGACCCAGTACAAAGTATAAGACTTGCCAATAGTATGTTCATAAAATATTCCTCTCAGTAATCTCTTTACAGTATACCAACACTCTCTTTATCTGCAAAAGCTACTGGATTATGCCCTAAGAGCTGTTTAATCTGTGTATGAATACTTTCTTGAATAGCTTTCGCATCATCACGCCGCCATTGCTGGGAACCAGCTGTTATCCCCTTATAGACTGCATAGATGCCAAAAAGGCCAATAGAAGCATCTGAGAAAGACGTTATCCATTGCCAATAGGTTGATTGTTCAAATAGTGGATTAGCTTCCACATAGATAAGAGTATGCCACTTAACCTTCCAAAACTGTTTAATGAAAGAAACACCAAGCACACCACATGCCATATCTCGCCAACTAAGTAATGATAATATAGGTTTCGCAAGATATAGCCGCTGTTGTGTCGCCTTATTATAGAGATCCTTAAGATAGCTCAACCGTTCATCAGGTGGCATGCTTTCAAGCTGACTAAGATAGTAATGAACAGCAGAAAGCTCTGTATGTTCGACTGCGTGCTCAAGCTCTTTTTTTATGTCAACATACTCTGTTGATTGAGATTTATTCGTTGATAATAAAGGCCTAATGATACTCATAAGTGAAAGAGCGCCTATAACGATAGAATCATCGTTGGTTTTAGTGTTATTTAAGCTCTTATAAGCGAGTCCTGCAGTAAGACACCAAGACATGACATTCCACGGATGACGCTTAAGAGTATATTGTAGGTTATTAAGGTACATTGATGAATAAGAAGCATTGACGCTTCCTTGCACCATGAGGCTCAGTAGAAGTGATCGTAGTATCTTTTGTTCCATAGCATCTTTAATGAGCAGTATTTTATACTAATATAAGATACTGCATTGCTTACTCTTGGTCAAATGTTCCAAACATGCTATACTGTGTGCCATACGTTTAACTTAGGTAGGACTCATGAACACATCCCCTATTCGTGTGCGATTTGCACCATCCCCGACTGGTTTTATGCATCTTGGCAATGTACGCGCTGCCTTAATGAATTTTCTGTTTGCCCGGCAAAATAGCGGGACCTTTATAGTACGAATTGAAGATACCGATCCTCAACGCAACGTAGATCCTGATGCACAGCATATATTGCAGGATCTTGCCTGGTTACAGTTAACATTTGATGAGGGTCCAGGTAAAGGTGGCCCCTATGCTCCTTATTTTCAGTCAAAACGGACTCATGATTATCAAGCAGCACTGAGCACCTTACAACAAAAAAAGTTAGTGTATCCCTGCTTTTGCAGTTCTGAAGAGCTTGAAAGAAAAAGGCAGCGACAGCTTGCGATGAAGCAACCACCACGGTATGATCGTGCATGCATGAAGCTATCACAACAAGAAGTAGAACAAAAGTTTGAACAGGATATACCCTATATTTGGCGTTTTAAACTTGATCATGATACAACCGTAACATTTTATGATCTAGCCCATAAGACCATGCATTTTGAGCTGAAGCATTTTTCTGATGTGCCTCTTACTCGCCAAGATGGCAGTTTCACCTTCTTATTTGCTAACTTTGTTGATGATGTTGCTATGAAAATTACGCATGTGTTTCGTGGCGAAGATCATCTTACCAATACTGCAGCTCAGGTTGCGCTCTATGAAGCCTTCCAGGAAGAAGTGCCCGTATTTTGGCACTTACCAATCTTGTGTAACCTGGACGGTAAAAAGCTCTCCAAGCGTGACTTTGGGTTCTCACTTACTGACCTTCGTGAAGAAGGATTTCTTCCAGAAGCTCTTGAGAATTACCTTGGCATTATTGGTCGCTCAGTTACCGATGAGATAATGAGCCGAGAACAGCTTATTGATACCTATGACTTTGAGCATCTTTCTACGACGGGGCAAATAAAATATGATGTAGATAAACTCAAATGGATTAATCATCAATGGATCATGAACTATAATCTTGATGACCTCACTGAGCTGTGTCGCCCTTTCATCAACGATGAATATCCAACACTAGGAGCGTTATCCCATGATGAACTCAAGAAGATTATTGCCCCTTTGCAACCAGAACTCTCAACACTTAAGGAAAGTGCTCAAGCACTTTCCTTTATAACCGAAGAATTTACAATAGATCCCATAGTATTAGATCGCTATCAATATGGCACCTATAAAAATGTGATTAAGCAACTGATACCACTACTCGTAGAGGCATCCCCAAAAGAAGCATTCAAGCTTCTTAAAAAGGTATGTAGCGAAAAGAGCTATCCACCTAAGGATGTACTTACGCTTATTCGTATTGCCCTTACAGGTAAATCACAAGGTCTTGGTATCACTGAATTATTGAGCATGCTTTCCTCTCAGGAGATAGAGAAACGACTACGCAAGCTGTTTAGTTAGAATTTCTGTGCAGGATCTAAGAGCCGATTTGGTAACCTTGTAAGAGTAGTAACGATGCCTTCTTGTGTAAAATAGGCCATGAGCTCAAGAAATACCTCTTGCATATCATCGGGCACAAAAAACTCAAAGATACTTTTCTCTTTATCAAGAGTCCTATCAAAACAAACATGCTCAAAACTCCTGAGTACACCTACAAAGAACCAACATTTTGTGGGAAGTACCTGAGCTTGATAATACTGACAATAGGACATAATGCTCCTTGACGAATGATGCTCACCATGCTATACCTGTAGCTGATATAGAGATACTATAGCTCAAGTAACCAAAAATTGCTACTAAGAAGGATACAGTATATGTCGCTGGTGACACACATTAATAGAGTTATATTAGGGGTTCTCATCTTCCAGGTGAGCACTGGTTTGTATGGTATGTTTCCTAACCTCACTCAGAATGATCCGTTACCACTTTATTCAAGTAGGTTTCCGTGGTCCTATGTAGCAACGCGTCAAAAAGCTGAATGGATGCGATATCAGTATGACTATGTACAGCCACGGTTTAGAACAAGCGTGAGCGGTTATCGTCAATATGCTAATAGAGCTCGCGATGAAATTCGCAATGTTATCTATCCGGGTGATATTAAGGGACGTTGGAATATTTTAGCTTTTTTCTATGATCCTAAACTCAGAAATGAACTCTATAAACTCCTTGGTATTACTGAAAATAGTATCCCTGATGATTGTAAAAAATTTATTGAGGATCCAAGATACTCAGATCCAAACCAAGAGTTTGGCTTCATATCAGTCCCCCTTCTCTACAGAAAATATGGGGTTCGTTTTGAAAGCGAGCTCATTTTAATAAATAACTGTTTTGATGCCGTTGGCTTTATGATTCAATGGGGCATAAATGATATCAGACAGACGATCATCGAAAAGAAAAAACTCAGTCTCTTTAACTTCCCAACCTGCCAAGCACTTGGCGAAGCCTGCCCTGCAAGCCCACGGGGACCAATGGAAGGGTGTACTACACCTGGTCCTGTAGACGTTGAAGGCATTACCCCACCCTTTGTATCACCATTAGATATTCCTCCTTGCACAAGCACCTCTTGTACCGCTTGTAATGTAAATGGCCAACAAAATTGTGTTACCCTGAGCCAGCCTTTTACCCCGTGCTGTGATGGCAAAGTCTGCCGTGGGTTCCCGGCAGATTGTAAAGAATATATTCTTGATTATATCATGAGCCAAACAGACAAAATAGCGGACTTTGTTAATCTTGATATCTGCAACTACCATAAAATCGGTCTTGACGATTTACGGTTGAGCTTATATTGGCGTAAGCTCTATATGATTAATGAAGATGATGAACGGTATCCGCGCGTCGTATTTATGCCGTTTGCTCAAGCAGGTGTTGGGATTCCTATGATGAAAGGGGTTACCAACAATGAAGTGCTTGCCCTCCCTAACGGTAATAACAGGCATACGTATGTTTCAGGTCGTACCGGCTTTACCATAGACTTTTTAGATACGATAGATATCTATTTTTCAGGTGCATTTTCTTACTTTTTTAAGCGGGATTATTGTGATTTTAGAATGCCAACAGCTCCACAAGAAAGCGGAATTTTCCCTTATTCAGCTGACGTATCAATTAGACCTGGTCCAACCTGGACGTTTAACTTTGGGATGCACGCCTGGCATTTTCTTGATAACCTTTCTGTATGGATTGACTATAACATAGTAAGTCACGCGACTGATAAAATCGAAGTCTGCCGTTCCCATATTCCCGATGGCTCTCTCTATTTTGATAAAGGCTTTGAAGTTGAACGAGCTGAATGCTTTACTAAATGGGAATCCCATGTAGTAAACGTTGGCTTTAATTATGATCTCTTTGATTGCTTGGCTATTGGCCTTGTATGGCAGGCCCCTGCAAAACAACGCAATGCTTACCGTACCGGCACCATTCTTGGGTCACTCCATTACGTATATTAACCGTGATGAAAATAGCTTTTGCATGTATCATCTTAGGGTCTTCGCTTGAGGCAAGCCAAGATAGAGTAGTAACCCTCAAACGGTACAACTATAAGCAGAGTAAAAAAATCCCCCTCAGCCCAGAAGAGAATTACATTTTATCCCATGTAGTCCGATCATACCGCTTAATAGAAATGGTTCCCGTTGAGCATTTAGAAGAAATTATTCGGCAATATCCTGATTTTTGCTCTTGGCAATTTCATCTTGATGAAAATAATTCCGGGCTCACGTTTTTACATCTACTTGCGCTTCAAGGCAAACGAGCTGATCTATTTGAGCTACTTCTGCGAAAAGGAGCAGATCCTTCAATTACAACTGATCAAGGACAGAGTTCCTACGATATTCTTAATAACCGAATGAAAGTAGATAAGCGCTTTGGTGACATACTCGCGCGTTACCAAATTTGATAATACCTACAAGAGGCTTTTGCATGATACAAAAATCCATAGTAGTATTAGTATCATAGTGAAGACAATCACCTTTTAATAAGGAAAAAACCATGAAAAAAATACTCTTTCTCGTTAGTGCTGTATCAGCATCACTTTCGTTAATCGCAAGTGAAAGACTTCAAAATAACCATTTTTATAAGGTGGTGAATGGCGTCAAACGAGATCTTGAACAGCAAGAACTTGAAACTTTAGATGTACTGTTACATAATTTCAGATCTCCTTCTGCTATATCAGAGGAATGGATACGAGAAACTCTACAGGATTTTCCAGATTTCTTAGGCTGACGTGGCTTTATCAATAAGGATACTTCTGGACTATCATTGCTTCATCTACTGGTATATTATGACTCAAGACCTGATCTATTTACACTTCTTCTTGACATTGGAGCTGACCCGTCCGCACCTACAGAGCAAGGATATACGGTCTATGATTTTGCGCTTGGAAAACATGTACTCTACAGAACCCCAGATGGCCGCTTGGTTCAGAATCAAACAGCTTATAATCCAAAATTCATGGCAATTCTTGAAGAGTATAATAAACAGCATACACCTCACGTCCAAGGAAACTGGCTACGGCTTACTACCGTAGGTAAGATAGCTCTCGTTGCTACCGTTCTTATTGGCGGTAAGAAGCTCTATGATTATTGGACTGATGATACCAAGAAGAAGTAACAACACGTAAACCCTCAAGAGACTATACCATCTTTTAACAATGGAAAATCATATGAAAAAGATCCTATTTGTCCTTATTGCTTCAACATCTATACTTTCTCTGCATGCAAGTGAAGGCTCCAAAAGTACCCATTGCTATAAAGTAGTCAATGGTGTCAAAGGCAATCTTGAAGCAGCTGAGAAAGACACGTATGACTTTGTGGCATACAATGTTAACTATGAAAGAGCCGTAAATGAAGAATATATAAAAGATGCACTTAGGGAATATCCTGACTTCTTATGTTGGCGGTATTCTATCGATGAAGAAACTTCAGGTTTATCATTGCTTCATCTATTGGTACACAATAATATAAGACCTGACCTATTTGAACTTCTTCTTATACGTGATGCTGATCCATCAGTTACCACAGAGCAAGGATATACGGTGTATGACTTTGTTGAGGGAAAACATAGGCAAGATCTTGCTCTTGATGAGCGTCCCGTTAATGATCAATTTATTGCTCTACTTCAAAATTATCATGATCCTTCTTGGCAAACCGATAAAGAGAAAGCTTCCATAAGACGGGCACGATTTAGAACCTTCGGCACAATAGCTCTTGTTGCTGCAACCATTATAGGCAGTAAAAAGCTCTATGATTATTGGACTTGTGATACAGAACGAAAAAAGTAACACTTGGACATACGCAAGAAATTGGGTATACTGATACAAATGGTAATCAAACAGAAAGGAATGTGATACCAATGAGTAAAAAGGCTAATATAGCTATTAATGTCCATGATAATGTTGAACGTGCATTACGACAGCTCAAAAAGAAAATTGAGCGTGAAGGTGTTGTTCGTGACATGAAACGTATTGTATATCATGAACCACCTACCCAAAAACGACGTAAAAAATTACTCCGTGCTATTAAGGCAAATTATATCAGGATAGCCTCAAACCGCTACCTATAGGGATTATGACCTCTTCAACGTCTGACGTTAAACGTGCGCAGAAAGAATCACTTCTCTTTCGAGAAATATCTCAGCTCTTTTTAGAAGCAGCTTTGGATGATCCTAAGCTTCATTCTGTTACGATCAATAGAGTGGCATTATCTCCAGACAAGAGCATATGCACTGTCTATTTCTATACGCCTGATGGTCAGGAATTTTTTAATAAAGAACTGCTTCCTATTGTAGAGCAATACAAAGTATCATTACGAAAGGCCCTTGCAGGGCGTATACAATCTCGCTATGTACCAAAGCTCATCTTTGCCTATGATGCTCAACTTGAAAAACAACTTCGTTTAGAAGAGCTTATGGAACAGGTCAAGGAGGACGAGGAATGATTCCTTGGCTCATATTTGTATTTCTCATCTTTTTGTGTTGGGGCTCATTTTTAAATGTGGTCGGCTACCGTATTATTAGAGGATACACCCTCATGGGACGTTCATTTTGTCCCCATTGCAAACAACAACTTGCCTGGTATGATACTATTCCTCTGGTGTCATGGCTCGCTCTATGGGGCCGCTGCCGTAACTGCAGAAATATCATCGATGTATTATATCCATTTCTTGAGCTTCTTTCAGCGATACTATTAACCCTCATGATCGTCTACATTGAACCTCGCTATTGGTTTGGGTATGGGATCTTTATATCTGCTCTATTAGTAACGATTAGAACAGACTTTGAAAAGATGCTGATTTCTCGGTATATGACCTGGGGACTTATCCCCGTTGCATTCATATTGAGCACTCTAAAACTTTTACCTATTACCATTTCTGAGAGTATCTTAGGAACAGTCTTTGGCTACGCCGTTCTTTGGATCATTGCCCGTATTTTTTATGCGGTACGAAATATTGAGGGTATGGGAGATGGTGACATAGATCTTCTTGCCATGATCGGCTCATTTACCGGCATCTTAGGCGCCTGGTCAACCCTTTTGTTTGGGTCTTTTCTTGGCGTTATTGCAAGCCTTGTACAGATGCTCATTAGCAAGCGTGTCAAAGTAAAAATAGCATTTGGCCCCTGGCTTGCAGCAGGGGCCATGATCTACCTGTTTCTCCAGGAATATATTGGACAACTTCTTCAGTTACTCCAGTGATCTATTGTGGGCGAAACTCAACCGCAAGTTTGCCATCAGAGCTCGTGAAAATCGGGAATGCTCGATTTGTTTGAACAAGTTCTCCCGCTTTTGCGAATCTCATTGTTCGATTCATACAACGGGCAGCTGACGCCAACGTGATCGGTGCATCTATTTTAGCACCATCAAATTCACCGCCTACCACTTCAACTTCATAGCGGTTAATACAGTTTGCAGCAGGTGTTCCTAAATCATAGGGCGTATCAGACGGAGTAATCTCCTTGGTGACAGGCCCCACAATATCAACATGGGCAGTAACTCTAAAGGTTCCTCCCTTACGTGCTGATTCATTAAAGTATATTTTAGTAGTATAGCCAAATAATGAGTAACCACTTGTTATTACCAGTAATAGAATTATTTTTTTCATTATATTCATTCTCCTTATCCTTGCACTCTCACAGCAAGTGTACCTTTATTGCCAACAAAGACATTTGATTCACCTTCAAAATCTTTCTTAAGACCCAAGGTAAGTGTTCTATTTGAGCAAATATTGCCACTAAACCTTACTTCTACCTTTTCGCCAGCATAGTCTCCGCCATCGAGAATAAATTCAGATCCCCACAAACAAATCCCGGCTGTGTCATACTCTTTCTTGCCAGCAGTTGTTGGAAATGTGTCATCCTCCCATCCACTGAGTAGAATTTTTTTAGTGAAGGTCAGATTTACTCCTTTTTCTTGCACATCTGGATTTATTAATACCGTATAGGTATAGGCACATACGCTCGAGCCAAGCGAAAGCCCCATAAATAAGGCCAATTTCATGAGATTATTCATACAGTTCTCCTTTTTACTATTTTAAGTAAATTCATGTATATTTTAAGTATACCAAGCTTTCAAATAGAAAATCAAGATAAGGAACTATTCTTATCCTAGCGCATCTTTCACTAACTTTATTGTACCCTTATGATCAATCGTAAGAACATCAATCTTATCACCGTAGATACTTCCAGCAGCACTGACCGTAAACTTTGATGTATCAAGAGAACCACGAAGATGAGACGTTGACGTGTCTAATGCACCGATAAAGTTGTTTTCTGAACCAGGAACACCATAGGTATAATTAAAGATCCCTTCGGGCTGCCACCCAAGTTCCTTAAATGAAGGGGCATACCTGCCATGCTCTGCATAATATACCTTTTGGGCCTGAGCTACAGAACGAAGATAGAGATATGCTTCAGACCGCTTCGCTTTAGCAACCATTTTCATGAGACGGGGCACCGACAAAACCGATAAAAAGGTAATAATAGCCACCACAATCATTAATTCAATTAGAGTAAATCCTTGCCTCATTGAAGCTCCTTGTTTGAAGATGAAAATAAATATATAGTGAGGCAGGCAAAAAAAGATTGTATTCTGTAGGTATGTTTCTATTTGTATTTATTACATATCTGTTTTATTCGCCATTAGATAATCACAAAATTCTTCGTGCGTCAAGAATAATTCCATCGTCTCACAGAATACTAGCTTTATCCTCAGAGAAGGAACAATAGAATATTTGTCAATTTAAAACCATGAATAGTGACCCTTTTGACATTTAGTCTATACTGGGCTATTCTAGAAATACTACGTGCATAACCCTTGTAACAGTATGGAGAATAACAATGGCTCTAATAAAAAACCTTTCTTCTGATAAATCAGCATCTAGCAGTACGCGGCGAAGCTACACTGAACTGTGCAGCTTTCTGGATAAGCACTGGGAAGGTGATATTTCTCTTGCTAGAGCACAGCAATTAGATCAGGCTCTTGGCTCTCCTTCAAAGAACGTAACTGTTGTATTAGTTGATGGCACACTTGGCAAAAGCCTTACCATCCAGTTTGCAGCACACTTGTTACGAACTGAGGGGCTCTCAGTAGGTGCCTTTAGTTCTCCTCATATACTCTCATACAGCGAACGTATAGCCTACAATGGGCATACTATAGAGCAAAACCTCTTTACTGAACTTGCCCATGAAGTCCTTTCAGTTGCTGAAGCAAAAGGCATCAAAGTTCATAGCCTTGAACTTCTTACGATCATGGCCCTTAAGTATTTTGCTCAGCGAAAAGCTGATGTTATACTTATCGAAGTTGCTCGACAAAACACCCACTCTCTTGCTGGATTATTTCATCCATTGATAACAGCTATTACCAAAACAAATGGTCATTCACTTGATCAACTCATGAATGAATTGGTAAAAAAAGATACATGGTTTGTCACCAGCGATACCCAAAAAGATAGCTTGATTCGTATGAAAGAACTAACCACTACCCTTCAGGGAAACTGGGCAATGCCAGTAAGAAAAGCTGCTCCTCTTGCCTATCCCTATAGCCAACTACATGGTAAATGCGCAGCTCTAGCTGAGCGTATTGCTCACCTTGTTGTGGATGCGAAACATACTGTTGAAACGCAGCATATTGATAGCCTATTAGGAAAAAAACGAAACAAACGGGGCCGCCCAACAAATGAAGAAAAAGAACGACTTGCACGTAAAAAAGTTCCCTCACTAGAAGAATTATGGCAGGACTATGCCTATACCAGTATCGGCAGATTTGATGTTCGCGACACAGAGCATCCATGTGTTATCCTTGATACTTCATCAACACAAGATGCACTTTCTCATGTACTTCTTGGCATAAGATTGCTACACTATAAACGCCACTTTAAAGGGTGTGCTTTGATAGTTGCTGCAAAGAAACAGGAGATTACTCCTGAGTTCACCAGACTACTCAAGGGTTTCTTTAGCAAAATGTCTGGCGTGATACTCGTCTGTCCACTAGAGCAATCTCTTGTAGGAACAGGCGAAGATACTTCTTGGAATGTTTCTCACGTCACCAATGCACTTAAAGCTGTTGGTCTACCAGCCTATGGATCATCAAGCCTTACAGAAGCACTTGATCTAGCCAAGCAGCGTGTTGACAAAAAGAATGGTGTTGTGTGCATTACCGGTTCTCGATCAGTAGTACATACCTATTTGACCAGTAAATAGCGGGCTTCTATGACCAGCTTACTCATGAATGCACTTGCATTTATTTTTGGGTCCTTAGCCGGATCCGTTTCAGGATTTACCCTTATACAACAATCAGCTACTGCACGGGGTAAAGGGTCACGTTACGTAGCTCTTTTCCCGGCCATTCGTCTGCTAAGTCTTGCGCTTCTTGTATACTTTTTATTGCAATGGGGAGCTATTCCCTTTATACTTTTCGGCGTAAGCATGTTGATAACGATGTGGTACGTTATCTTAACCTCACTATAAAAAGTAGATCCCCATGAGTGGTGGAATAGAAGAAACATGGGTATGGTACCCATTTAAGCATATTGGCATAATTCATTCAGCGCTCGGCATTAATGTACCTACGATACTTAATACCTGGGCAGCTCTTGCTGCTCTAGGTGTCGCCATAGGTGTTGCCCGATACTTTTTACGGTATCATTCTACCAGAGAAGATGCGCCTGATCTTTCTACCCATGCGTATGCTACTTATATTATTAAAGCTTACATCAAAAGCTTCATGAATCTCGTTGAACAAACTGCCGGTACCTTCGTGTATCGGTATTTTATTTTTATTGCGAGCTTATTTACCTTTATCCTCTTTTGCAACTGGATTGCCTTGCTGCCTTTTGCTGAAGAACCAACACAAGATATCAACACCACTCTCGCGCTGGGATTAACCGCCTTCTTTTATATCCAAAAAGAAGTTATTCGCTTACGTGGCTTAGCTACCTATTTAAAAGAGTACTTTCTTTCAGTGGAAACCTTTTTCCCTTTAAATATCATTGTTGGCCTTGCCGCATTTCCATTAAAAGTGCTTGAAGAAGTATCCTCTGTGGTTTCTCTCTCATTTAGGTTGTTTGGAAACATATTTGGTGGCGCCACCATCATCAGCCTCTTTCATGAAATGCTCAACAACTCTCTTTTATACCACACCGCTGCAACTGTAAGTGGTCTTCATATCGTCCTTGCGCTCTTTTTTGTCCTATTTGAAGGTGGATTACAGGCCTTTGTTTTCTCTATATTGACGTTAACTAACATTACCATGGCTACTTCAGAGGAGGGTCATTAATGCTTGCACCCCTATTACATACCATTGCTATCGCCTTTAGCACTCTTTCTGCAGCTCTTGGTGTCAGCAGAGGTCATGCATACATCACTCAAGCAGCTCTTGATGCCATTGATCGACAACCTGCAGTACAACCTGAACTATCTCGCACCTTAATACTTGCCCTTGCTCTTGTAGAAACAGCTGCAATTTTTGGGCTGTTACTATCACTCTTCATGCTTTATTCTGCACCACCTAATCTACCAGCTGCTATCGGAGAATTAGGCATAGCATTGGCCATGGGCTTGCCAGGTCTCTTTTTAGGATGGTTCTTAGCTGGACCAATAACTGAAGCTCTTATAGCAGTAGCTCGCCAACCTTTTTTATCACGTCGAATCACTAACTTTATGCTCTTAGTGGTATCTATTCTAGAAACACCAGTCATCTTTGGCTTTATAGTAGCACTACTCATCTTTTTTAGCCTTGGATCAGTTACTACTATTGCACAAGGACTTGGTCTTATAGGGGCAGGCATTGCCGCTGGCTGTGGCTCGATTGGTCCTATTATTGGAGGATGTAATTTTACCAAAGCATCACTGTCTAGTGTCGGGAAAAATCGGCAAGCCTTCCCAAAGCTATTCACTTTTACCTTTGTTAGTCAGGCAATTATTGAAACCCCCATAATCTTTGCTTCGATCATAGCACTTCTTCTTACCCGCAAAGCGATTATTCCTTTTGAACATCCCCTTATTGGCTTTGCATACCTGCTATTTGGCACAACTATTGGTATAGGCACCTTTGGCGCAGGCCTGAGCTCAGGAAAAGCTGCTGCTGCAGCAGCCCGTCAAATATCTCTTCACCCACAAGCAGCAAGCACGCTTAGTCGTGCCAGCATGATGGCCCAAGGACTCATAGATACCTGTGCTGTCTATGCTTTTATTATAGCCCTCTGGCTCATTATTACACCACTCGTGTAATCCTTTTTCGGGATAAATACTTGCAAAGAGAACCAGTTTTCTATACCATTTTGAGTGCATCTTGCTGCTGCGTTCTTCTAGTTTGGTGGATTATTGGAGCGCAGCTCAAGATGTTTACCACAGGAGGTTATTGATGAATAATTACTATATAATGGCTTTTGTTTCTTACTTTGCCTTCTTCTTAGGGCTCAGCATTTTCTTTTACCGCAAAAACACCTCGACAAGCTCCTTTTTGCTTGGCAATCGATCAATGAACTATTGGGTTACTGCCTTAACAACACAAGCTTCTGATATGAGTGACTGGCTCTTTATGGCCTATCCTGGACTCATTTATGGTGTTGGCTTGTTTAACCTCTGGGTTGCCATTGGCCTCTTAGTATTTATGGTACTTAATTGGCACTTTATCGCACCTCGCTTACGCACAGCTACTGAGCATACTGAAAGCATTACCCTTGCTTCATTTTTTGAACGACATTTTCAGGATACTACGAGTCTCATCCGCCTTATGACCGTCTTCTTTACGACCTTTTTTATAATCTACTACATTGGCGCAGAACTTGTGGGCCTTGGAAGACTTTTTGAAACAACTTTTGAGGTTCCTTATACTATTGGTATTAGCATCAGCATTTTGCTGGTAGTAGTTAACATAATAATCGGTGGTTTTATTGCTGCAGCCTGGGGTGATGCCATCAGAGGCATATTTTTAGCGGCAATGATCATTTTAGTTCCCTTAGTGGCCTTTACCAAAGTGGGCTGCTCCCTAACCACTGTTACCCTTACCTCCTTTACCAGTGCTCTCATACCAGATACAAGCTGGGAAACCATTTCAAGTATCTTCTTGCTCTCAATGGGTTGGGGACTTGGCTATTTTGGATCGCCACATATTTTAGTAAACTTCATGTCAATAAAAGATCCTGAACAGATGCATAAAGCAAAATACGTTGGCGCCTCTTGGATGGCATTAGTACTCGGCGCAGCAACGCTTGTCGGTGTAGTTGGTACCCTCTATTTTGTTCCCCCGCTTGCCAATCGAGAACTTGTCTACGTTGAGATGGTTAAGCAGCTCTTTCACCCATTCTTTGCTGGCCTTATTTTATGTGCAGTACTAGCCGCAACCATGTCAGTCATGACCGCACAAATATTAGCAACTGCCTCATTACTCACCGAAGACTTCTTTAAGCCATGGTTTGGCAAGAGACTCTCCGAGAGTAACTATCTCCTTCTTGTACGAGGCGCTATCGTTGTATTACCAATTCTTGCTTACCTGGTAAGCTTTAATAGCACCCTTCCCATTAACGACCTCATCGCCTATGCTTGGTCAGGCCTTGGCCTTTCTTTTGCCCCTGCCGTTATAGCCGCATTGTATATCCCATCCGCACGTAAAGCTGGGATCTACGTTGCTATGCTCTTAGGAGGCCTTATGGGAATGTTCTGGCCCGCTTTTGGGTTTAACTTCTTACCACTATTACCAGGGTTTATCGTCTGTTTAGGTGTGTTACTGGGTGTCTCATGGCTGACGCGAAAAGCTAACTAGGCATAAACAACAACATCACCTAATGGGCCTTTTGACCACTTTTATACCAGACAAGAATATCTTTACAAATGATTGCAAATTGAAGCAATATTTGGTAGAATAAAAGTATAAACAATTTCGTACTGAATTAAAAACACTACACAGAATATTTGGAGAATGTGCATGAATTACACTCTAGTTAAACAACTACTTATATTCTTTGCCTGCTCGGCAGCTTCAATACGTGCCATGGTGGAAGTCACCCTTGAAACACTTGATGAAAAGCAACGTGTTACCTTGCCGCTAAGCGCTGCTCTGCGATCCACCACCATTCAAAATATGATACTTGACACAAACATACCTAGGAGGATTTCTCTGAATGTATCACCCGTTTCTCTTGTAAGATCAGCAGAACTTCTAACACTGTTAGATAAACACCCAGAAGTCGAACAAGGAGTCCATGGACCATTTCAAAATGATGCTGCAACACGTCTTAAACGGTGGTCTACTGCAGATCTCTTTGATCTTCTTGAGGCTTCACTGTATCTTGATAATGACGTTATAATTGACCTCATTGACAATACTATACTCTCAAGAATCCCCGCTGAACAGCTTGATTATCTCGCTAGTTCACTTCAAAAAGGGTTTCTACCAAAATCTGATGAAGAAGCAATACTTCAGGATCTCCAGGTAGATCGAAAGGAAATCCTTCCTAATGTCTTAAGAAAACTTCTGTATCATACCCATCCTAACTTTGAAGTATATATCTATAATGTAAAAGGATTATTAGGTGGTGTTTCGCTAGAAGTTAACTATACAAAAGAACTTCCAGTAACACTATCAGTAAACCCTGGAGATAGTGAGTTTTTAGGTCACGTAAACCAACTCAAAGAAGAAAGCCTCATTACCATTTCTGGCTACGGAAAAACAGTTCGTAAAGGTGTTGCACATACTTCTATTCCGGTAGATACTTTAGGATTTGAATGGCTTAAAGTACGCACCTCCGATGATGATCCACTTATCATTGAGGTAAGTCCGGGATATATGTCAACATCTATAGAGTTTAATTATCGTTTGCCTGAGCATCTCCAAAGAAAAAGCATTAAACGCTCAGATAATCCATTTGAAGTCTTTAGTAGAATCCAGTTCTATAAGATTCAAGATAGCCTTGATGAAGAAATGTTTTTACAGTTACAACCGGATGCATGGAACACAGAACTAATAGTAGCCGGCTATATTATGCGCGCAACAACAGCTGAAGATGTATCTCGATATATTCTTGACCTGAAAGAACCCTACACGAAAGAAGATGTTGAAAGAGCCCACATGGTAATGCTCTCTCGTTGGGATTCAAAAGAAGATCTAGATAAAAATAGAGTGTTCAGGCAAAGGGTAAGGTCTCTTATTAATAAAGCCTCAGAACTGCTCTTACAGGCATATGAAGATAAGCATAAATAGAAAATACTAATGCGCTTGTCTCATACAGCTCAAATTGCACCATGTTGAAAAGAACATTTTGACTAATCCAATAAAGCAAAAAAGTAACTCCCATAATATCCTCATACGATAGCTATAGAAGTTTTCTTGCAAAAATAACTACCACCTCTATAATGAAATTAAGTGAATTTCACCATAGAGGTCATGATGACTATCACAAAATCACAAAATTCGTCTTCAAGTAAAATATTCATTCTCTTTCTTACAGTTAACCAAACAAGTATTATATCTGCTGGAGTAGTCGAATGCTCTTATGTAAAGGTGAGGAATAAAAAATTTTACCTATTTGGTTCCGATCATGAAGCAGGATCTGCAAAAAAAAATGAATAATAATCTATTTCTTGTATTACTCATACCAGTAACAACTTGTGCTATAGATGAAGCCACTCTGGCACAACAGGCACTGAACCAACCTAAATCAGAACTTTTTGAGAAACTCCCAAAAGAGTTACAAGAGTATGTAGCTCTATGGATAATTAAAGATCACCCTATGGTTGATTATATCAAAAGATCAGCTGACCTCTGTACATCAACCCTACAGGGCCATAGGAATTCTGTTTGGTCAGCCGGTTTCAGTCCTGATGGAACCACACTCGTGACCGTATCAAGGGATCTAACTGCAAAGATCTGGGATGTGCTAACAGGTAACTGCCTGCATACCCTACAGGGTCATACTGATGAGGTTAATTCAGCCAGATTCAGCCCTGATGGCTCCACACTCGTGACCGCATCAAGGGATCTAACTGCAAAGATCTGGGATGTGCTGACTGGTAACTGCCTGCGCACCCTACAGGGCCAAATGGCTCATGCTATTTTACGCAGTTTCAGCCCTGATGACACCACACTCGTAACCGCCGCATCAGATGATAGAGCTGTCAAGATCTGGTGGAATGTAACCTTCTTAGAACGATTTTTTACACCGGAGATACCTTGTCTCAAGCAGTACTTTTAAATGCAGTCTATGAGATTGTTATTATTCGCTCATTAGTTAAAAAGTGGGGACAAAAAGCCTTTAACCAAGAAGCCTCAGTTTATAACATGATTACCTCTTGGTTTGGTAAGGCATTATTCTTACTTGGTAAGGATAATAGTAAAGCTATACAATTTGATTTTGATAAATATCCACACTTTCGTGAGCCTTATAGAAGTTTACCAGCTATGATTAAGAGCATGCTAGAACATTTATTACCAATAGTGAGGAAATCGCATGAACTATAATCTGTTATTCGTACTACTCATACCAGTAATAACTTGTGCTATGGATGAAGTCACTCTGGCACAACAGGCACTGAACCAACCTAAATCAGAACTTTTTGAGAAACTTCCAGCAGAATTACAAATAATCGTAGCTCTATGGATATTTAAAGACCACCCGATGGTTGATTATATCAAAAGATCAGCTGATCTCTGTACATCAACCCTACAGGGCCATACGAGTATTGTTAAGTCAGTCAGTTTCAGCCCTGATGGCACCACTCTCGTAACCGCATCAGATGATAGAACTGCAAAGATCTGGGATGTGCAAACTGATAATTGCATACATACCCTAGATGGCCATGCGAGTGAAGTTATGTCAGCCAGCTTCAGTCCTGATGGTGCCACGCTCGTAACCGCATCAAATGATAGAACTGCAAAGATCTGGGATGTACAAACTGGTAACTGCCTACATACCCTAGAGGGCCATACGCATTGTGTTAGTTCAGCCAGATTCAGTCCTGATGGCACCACACTCTTAACTGCATCAGGTGATGAAACTGCCAAGATCTGGGATGTACAAACTGGTAACTGCCTACATACCCTAGGCCACACGACTTTTGTTAGGTCAGCAAGTTTCAGTCCTGATGGCACCACACTCGTAACCACATCTAAGGATAGAACTAAGTTCTGGGATGTGCTGACTGGTAACTGTCTGCATACCCTAGAGGGCCATACTGATTATGTTTGGTCAGCAAGTTTCAACCCTGATGGCACCACACTCGTAACCGCATCTTGGGATAGAACTGCCAAGATCTGGGATGTGCTGACTGGTAACTGCCTGCATACCCTAGAGGGTCATAGGAGTTTTATTTGGTCAGCAAGTTTCAGCCCTGATGGCACCACACTCGTAACCGCATCTAGAGATAAGACGGCCAAGATCTGGGATGTGCTGACTGGTAACTGCCTGCATACTCTAAAGGGCCATGCTGATCAAGTTAGGTCAGCCAGTTTCAGTCCTGATGGAACCGCACTCGTAACCGTATCTAGTGATGAGACTGCCAAGATCTGGGATGTGCTGACTGGTAACTGCCTGCATACTCTAAAGGGCCATACGACTATTATCATGTCAGCCATTTTCAGCCCTGATGGCACCACACTCGTGACAGCATCAGGTGATAGAACTGCAAAGATCTGGGATGTAACCTTCTTAGAACGATTTTTTACACGCGAGAGCACCTTGCCTCAAGCAGTACTTTTAAATGCAGTCTATGAGATTGTTATTATTCGCGCATTGGTTAAAAAATGGGGACAAAAAGCCTTTAACCAAGAAGCCTCAGTATATAACCAGATTGACCATTGGTCCGGTAAGGCTTTATCCTCACTTGGTGAGGAGCATAGTATACATGAAGCTATACTATTTGATTTTGATAAGTATCCGCACTTACGTGAGCATTACAGAAGTTTACCAGCTATGATTAAGAACATACTTGAACCATTTATCATTAATAGTCAGGAATCGAATTAATTATAATCTATTTCTCGTACTACTCATACCTGTAACAACTTGTGCTATGGATGAAGCCACTCTGGCACAACAGGCACTGAACAACCTAAATCAGAACTTTTTTGGCATCACAAATGAAGAACAGATATAGAAGCTCTAAATATCGGCATCGAGCATTTAGAGTATAACCTAACCAACTATCACGTTAAAGAAGAGAGTTTGCTAAAGGACCTTCTTTTGTTATACTAAAAACTCTACTTGATATAATCTAACACCCCTATTTTGGGAGATTCACATGCTTCATAAAGACCTACTTTCTGCCATTGGCAACACTCCTCTTGTTAAGGTGCCTTTTCCAGCACCCGGCCCAATATATGCAAAACTTGAATACCTTAATCCTTCAGGCAGCGTAAAAGATCGTTCGGCCTTATACATGATTCAAGAAGCAATTAAACGAGGAGACCTTAAGCCCGGTGGCACAATTATTGAAGCATCTTCAGGAAACCAGGGAATTGCAACGGCAATGATAGGAGCATCTTTAGGCTACAAAGTTATCATAACTGTTTCTGAAAAAATTAGTGATGAAAAATATTACACCCTCAAGGCCTATGGGGCTGAAGTCGTTAAATGCCCCGTGACTGAGTTTGTTGAGGATCCAAATGGTTATCATGCTACGGCTGTTCGGATCGCAGAGCACACACCACATTCCTATATGCTTAACCAGTATTATAACGCTGAGAATGCCTCTGCTCATTATTCACTCTTAGGTCCTGAAATTTGGGAACAAACAAACGGTAAGATTACTCATTATTTTGCGGCAGCCGGTACCTGCGGTACGGTATGTGGTGCAGGCAAATATCTCAAAGAACAAAACCCCGATGTTAAAGTTATAGCCATTGATGCAGCCAGTTCATTTAGATCAACTGGGGGCAATCCTAAGCCCTACAAAATGGAGGGCATTGGCATAGACTTTGAAAACGGTCTTCTTGATAAAACAGTGATTGATGAATTTTTAGAAGTCACTGATGAGCAAGGATTTGGGATGCTTAAACCCTTAGCTACTGACTATGGTTTTCTTGGAGGACTTAGTTCAGGAGCAGTTGCCTATGCAGTAAGTGAATATGCAAAAAAAATGAAGTCTGATGACTTAGGTGTTATGATCTTTGGTGATTCAGGCCGTGCCTATCTTACTAAAGCCTTCGTAACTGAAGATAAGCCTAAACAAGTACCTTTTACTAAACAAGTTAGAAAGTTCTTCTTTGGCAATGCTTAACTATTTTTGTAATGGAGCTGAAAGATGAAACATCTTCTATTATGGTACGCATGTGCAATTCCGCTAGGTAGCTCTTTAGAGGCTATGCAGCCCTTAATAAAACAGCATGCTGAAGTATGTTGTATATGTAGAGAAGACCTAGAAAGTACACCCACTACTCTGAGGTGCCATCACGAGTTTCATACGAATTGCTTGGAAGATTATTTCAAAACTGAGCTCATGGGCAACGAAAAAGCTTCCCTTAAGTGCCCCTTATGTAGAGAGGTCTATAACAAAGTGGACCTAGAAACCGTTGTACATCTTGAGTATACAGCCGATGATCTGTTTGGCTATTTAGCAGATGGCATTATTGGAAGCATCAATAAAGAGAGTTTTACTCTCCTACAAGAGCTCGCACTAGCCCTATTAGAGAGTGAAGAAATGGTTGATGTTGCATTGGAAGACCTTTGCTGCACTGAAGAAGAAATTTCTCCTGTACTTGAGCAACTAAACGACTTTGTTAGAGACCTTACCCTGGCAAAACTTCAAACACAAGAATACCGCGAAGAGCTCTTTCAAATGAGCTTTTTCCCGACAACAAAAAAGTCGGTCAAGTATTTGCTTTCCACGAATGCCCGCCCTCTCTATAAGTTCTATAAAGCGTCTCTTGCTCTACCATATTTTGGCGAAGCACTTCAATTGGCGTTATCTTCAAAAGCCCAGTATGTTAATGCATCATTGCAGTTACTAACCACCTTACATGGCACAGAGCAACTACCGGACAATGACCCATTAAGAGAGCATTTAGAAAAGATAGATCCATTACATTTAGTAGCGTCGATCCTTGGATCATCGCTTACGGTACGAGATAAGGAAACATGGCGAGCAAAAATTAATGATTCCCGAAAGAAGAAGATACCTCCGCGCTCACAACGTTATATTTAACGAGTGAAGCTTGGCATGCTTTACCAGAAACCACAAAGCAGCAGCTTAATCGTCTACCTGATAAAAAAATTCTAACTCTACTTGTTATATCAAGCCTTAAATGTACACTCATAGGCATCATTAGCTGCCTATTAACTAATCTGCTTATTAGATCTCAACTTAAACGACATCACATCACTCGCAGAATCGTTCCTTTCATCTCATGGCCTCTTCGTCTTTCTGCTACCATGTGGGCAGCCCTCGCTGTTCGGGTATACCGAGCTCATCATAAAAGGCCTTTGTAATTAGTGAAAGAGATGCACTCTACGTTGATAGCTCAGGTGTCCCAAAAACTAGATAATCCGCCTTACTTAGTTTGACGGCTGTTTCTCACGTTGACTTTCAGAAGGGATAATAAGAGATTGAGCTTCAGTTTCCTTGGTATAGCGCTGACCAACCTTGAGCACCACAAGTTCTTTACTCTCTGCTACTTTCTGCTTATGCCACCAAGAAAGAATTCTTTCATAGGGAGCTTCATGATGATCCGTCCCAAAACTAAAGGTGCCCCAATGCATTGGAATGAATTTTGTTGCCTTTAAATCAAGAAATGCCTGACCCGCTTCTTCCGCACTAATATGACTTGTTTCCATCCATTTACGAGGTTCGCACGGCCCAATAGGCATCAAGGTGTGGGTAATAGAAGGAAATTCTTTTGCAATAGCTGAAAAATGCCCGCCATACGCAGTATCACCGGCAAAATAGATAGCATGTTCTTTTACCCTAATCATCCAACTGCCCCACAAACTGGTATTAAAGTCACCAAAGCCTCGTTGAGACCAATGGTGAGCAGGTAAAAAAGTAAACTCAATGTCACCAAAGATATCCTGTTCCCACCAGGTATACTCTCTAACCTTTTTAAAGCCTCGTTTTATGAACCATTCTTTATCACCAAGGGGCACTAAGAACGTGCATTCAGGATGATCTTTAAAGTAACTTAGCGTAGGAGCATCCATATGATCCCTGTGATTATGGGAGATAATCACATAATCAATTGGAGGAACCTTTTGCAAGGCAATTCCGGCCTTAATTTGTCGCCTAAAAAAGGGCAAATGTCCAAAGATCGGATCAGTAAGAATATTTACGCCAGCTACTTGAATCAAGAAGGTTGAATGGCCTATCCAGGTCATACTTAATTCTTCAGATCGTTCTTGAGGATCAAGTGGTTCATACCAAAACGAGATATCAACTGATCCTCGTTTACCAATAGTCCAGAACCACTCAAAAAAGACCATAAGTGAAGGCAAATAGGTTGAATGATGCTTTTCATCAGGATGATTAAAAAAACGCCCGTTGTAACGATAGGGTTGAAAAAGTTTTTTATGGGACATGGGTCTCTCAAATAAGGCCCCTACCCTAACGATAATGTTAAGACAGGGGAAAATGGAGGTTATCAAATCTTAAGTACTGTTAGTGTACCCCAATTCCGACCAAAAATCAAAGTTACCGTAGGACTGAGAGCTTTTTAAAGGCTTTGAGTAATCTACGAGGTGACGTAAAATGAACACCGGCTATATCGCATTGAGCAGCAGCGGTAAGATTCTTCTTTAAATCATCAATAAAGAGTATCTGTTTGTCAGAATGGCCTTGCTTTACAATATATTGCTTAAATTCTTCATAAAAGCCCTTATGGGGTTTATGTAAATAATTATTATCTGCACAAGCCGTGTAGGCCCCATCAAAATAGTCTAATAACTCAGGATATATTCCTGCAAGCTGCTCAAATGTCTCTTTCCCAATATTTGAAAGAATAAAAAGTGTATAACCTTGCTTTTTTAATAACTTAATGAGATCTATCATTGAACGAATAGGACGCTGGTGATTAGTCATTCTAATGAACTCATTGCGAAATTGAGCAATACCTGGATACTGCATAGAGATCTTTTGAAAAATATCCTCTGCCACGGCAGAGTTTTTCCGAATTTTATAGAAGCGGTACCATAAACGGGGATTAAAGGTATAGCGCCAGGTGCCTTTAGAAAGAAGACTAAGATTCTGCATTAGAATTTTTCTGGTCTGCTTTTTAAAGACAACATTATGCAAATCAAAGGCAATCACGGTTGACGTCGGATTAATGTCTTTCGTTAAACTTGCCAAAAAGGTACTTCTTCTTCGTAACATGGTTCCTCCACTAGGAACTTATAGTGTACACCAGCCATCGTGAGAGGCAAGTCCTTCATTATCTCTTGAAATACTATTTTTCTGATAATTTTTTATGTATTAGCGCATTCAAACTTATATTCTGCTTCGCAGTTTCAATCACCAATTCAGCATGAAGTTCAGGACTCATGCGTAATAGCAGATTACCTGAATAGGGCTTTTCTGGTTGCTGCCAAATTTTTTACAAAGCGTTAGATACTCATCAACAGAATCTTAACTGCCTGTTCAAGTTCATCTATCATTGTACCCTGAAAAATAATAACATCTTGTATACCAATTACACGCCCATAAAAAAGACGTTCAATTTCATCATACGTAACGAGGGCTTTATAGCATTTATAAGTCATAACAAAACTCCTATTGTCTGCAAAATATCCTCAAAGACTGCATTTGTTCAAACTTTTAACTCATTTGCCGGATGAGTCTATGAAATACGGCTCTTTTACCATGAATGGAAGCTCATCCGAAAACCATTCCCTTCAAAAACTTCTCTATCTAGTCTATTTAAAAGGTTAATTACATCATGCCACATGATAGTTCTTTGAATCGATTTTTTTGCAATCGTCTGCAATACTTTTCGTTGTTTAGCATTCATAAAAACAGCTCATCATGACACCAAAGAAGACACCAAGAGTCAATCTATATTATTATTCCCCTACATTCTATCAACTCTCATAGCACTAAGAGAAGAGCAGTGATCTGGAGCAAGCAACAAAAAGTAGAAAAAAATAACGGTATCTTGTAATGCTACCTTTAGAATGAAGTTCCTCTAAAGAAAAGATGAGCGAGGCAGTATCTATTAACCTAAAAAAATCTCTGTACACTATCATTGGTCTGTTGAATATCCTTCAAGTTCCAACTGCACTCTGCTGATATACCACTTTCATAATTTTGTTACAGATTGCAGCTCATCATTCAATCACTACCACTTAAAAATATGTACGTGCCAAACCAAAAAAAGCCTGCTATACTAGTACTAATGATTACTATTGCAACATCTAAGCTACTATGAACACACTACGCAATCAAAGCATTATACTAAGTATCACCATCGGTTTAAGGCTCTTAAAAAACCTTTCGGTCGGGATTACTTCTGCTCTTGCACCAGCTCTTGGTTTTTTTGTAAGGCCTCAGACATGCGTAGCTGCTTGGGTCTGTAGAATAGCCCTTTCAGCAGTTACCGGATTGAGTAGTTGGTATATTCCAACGTTTGTAGGATCACTTATTCTTTCTACTCGTTCACGAATTCTTTCTATAGCAATCCCACTAGTATGCATGGGTCTTTTCCTTATGCATCCCATTGGTGGGGCAAGTTGGTTATATACGCTGTATTGGCTTATCCCCATTGGATTAAGCTTTATTAAACCGTCGATATTGAGCCGTGCGTTAATAAGCACGTATACTACTCACGCTGTTGGATCAGTAATGTGGCTTTATACCCACGTTACTACTCCTGCCTATTGGCATCTTCTTATAGCCCAAGTCTGGTATGAACGATTGATATATGCAGCAGTGCTTACTGGTAGTTACTATGTTATACTGTATGGTAGTAAAACAATACGGAAGGTCTCCTATGTCTCGTCCTGTAACACTTTTTTTGGCACTTCTGTGCCTACCTGTTATTCATAAGATATATGCAGCCATTAGCAGTACTCATCTACTGACTCATGGTGCTGTAAAACATCTTGCCATTATTATGGATGGCAATAGACGGTGGGCAAAACGAAGAAAAGAGCTGAGCTCTATTGGGCACCAACAAGGAGCGGATACCGTTAAGACTCTCATAAAGTTTTGTTTGTCTAGAAATATCGAAATCGTTTCAATCTACGCATTCTCTCTAGAAAACTTCAATCGTGCTCCAGAAGAAGTTGAAGGTATCTTTAATATCATTGTCGATCAAGCAGAGAATACCCTGCCGAAACTTGTAAAACAAGGCATTAGAGTTCGCTTTCTTGGCAAGACTGAAAAAGCACCTGAAAGAGTCCAACAAGCCATCAAACGTATTGAACTAGAAACCAACAATGGTAAGAATCTTCTTCTTAATGTGCTCATTTGCTATGGAGGACGCCAGGAAATCCTCTCAGCTATCAAGCATATTATCAAAGATGTAAAAGAAGGTAAGCTTGATGAAGCTCCCTCTGAAGAAACATTTAAGCAGTACCTATGGACCAGCGATCTACCAGACCCTGATCTGATAATCAGGACCGGTGGCGCACGGCGTCTCAGCAACTTCTTAACCTACCAAACTACCTATAGTGAGCTCTATTTTACTGACAGGTTATGGCCCGAGCTGACCTATCAGGACTTTGACCAAGCCCTCACTGATTATTGTCTACGCAATAGAAACTTTGGCCGATGATTACGGTTCTTGGCGATGGCTCTTTTGGTACAGCCCTTGCACAAGTACTAGCCCGCAATGGGCATACAGTTCTTCTTTGGTGCTATAACCAAGAAGTTGACCAAGCAATAACATCTACAAGGCGCAATGAACGTTATCTTCCTGGGATAGAACTTGAACCAACTATACGCACCACCCTCTGCATAGAAGAGGCGCTACACACTGCGTCGTGGATTGTGGAAGCAATTCCCATGGCCTATCTTTCATCTGTGTTATCTCAAGTAACAACGATAAAGAGAACCATTCCCTGGGTTCTCGCTAGTAAAGGAATTACGCAGAATAAGCTTCCCTCTGAACTGCTCCATGAAATCCTGGGAGAATTACCAATCGTCATCCTTTCAGGACCAAGTTTTGCACATCAATTAGCATCAGGAACACCTACGGGAGTTACCCTTGCAAGCTCAACACATGCCGAAGAGTTTAAACAAATGCTCGAAAGCGATATGGTATATATCGACATGACTACTGATATTATTGGCACACAGCTCTGTGGGGCTTTTAAGAATGTTATAGCTCTTACCTTAGGCATCCTTGACGGTGCTGGCTATGAAAGCAATACACAAGCGCTTATATTTACCAAAATGATACAAGAGCTTTCCCATATCATTACCGATAAGGGTGGGTCTCTTTCAACAATCATGCAGTTAGCTGGAATCGGCGACCTAACCCTTACCGCTTATACTGATACAAGTCGCAATAGAACACTAGGGAAAGCCATTGGTGAAAAAAAATACCTGGAAAAACCTCTTCCCTATACTGAAGGCATCAATACCCTCCGGTCTCTACCAGGCTATCTCAAGAAGAGATATCCCCTTTTTAGTGCAGTACACAACATCGTACTTAATCAGCAGCCAGTTAACACGCTCTTTTCATGCATAAAAAAATGAGCTCCTGTTACAGAGCTCATAATTTTTACGCTAGCCTCGATTTAGCTAAACCAGCCATCTTTAATATTAAGCGCATGCTTAAGATCTTTAAATAACTGATGATATAACAAGTGATATGTAGCATAGGCTGTTGCACCAGATGTTACTCCTGTGAGCGCAATAAGCTGCCAAATACGTAGACTCTTCTTTGAAAAAGGTCTAGTTTGCACTTTATCGCTCAATTGAGAATCATTTCTCATAACCCTTCCAAGAAGTTCACCAGCAACGATACCATTATCAATAGCAGCTTGTGCAGCACTCACACCCAAGATAAACACTATTGCAGATTTTGCGGAAGAAACAAGTCGATTATGCTTGCCAAAATTATCCCACGCTTTTTTTAGACCATTTGCTTGTGCCGAAGCAGTAACCAATAGTGCTATCGCAAGAAAACGTTTGATCGAATTCATAGAAAAACTCCTTATGTTGTTATTATTGTCTCATTTTTCAGAAAAATGAGTAGCCATTAGTCTGACCCAAGGTAGCTTACGAGGAACATATTGTCAAGCTCTATTGCGTGGTTACCTCTACCACCAGAGGCTTTCTACTATCTATAAGTGTTCCTGCTAACGGTCGTTGGTCACGGATTTTCTTATCAGTGGGCCCTTTAACCTTAACGGGGATATCATAAAGACCAAAAAATGCTATCACCTCATCGGGCATTTTGCCTTTTACCTCAGGAAATATCTTCAGCGGTGTTGATCCTTTAGAGACATAGAGCGTAATAGAGCTATCATCTACTTCTCTTCGTGGCATAACACTTTGGGCAATAACACGATCTTGGGGTACTGCGCTTTCAAGCGTATAGGTCTTTAAAGTAATAGCAGCATTACGTGCTCTTGTTTGAGCTTGATGAAGGGTTGTCCCCACTAAGGTAGGCGCAAGGGGTTTCAGCGGTTTGCCGGTGATAACCAAGAAGATTGATTGATGGGGCTTTACCAAGGTTCCCGGTTCAGGCGTCTGACTTAATATCATGCCCTCATGAAGATCAGGATCTTCTTTTTCTGCCAAGATACGAACATTAAGACTATCAGAAGAAAGCGTTCGAATAGCATCCGTAAGATGTAGCCCAACAACTGACGGGACATGAATAGTTTCCGTATGGGTCAATCCACGTACGAGCAGGTACCCCGCAATAAATGACATGAAGGGTACCACCCACATAAAAGAAAGAAAGAACTGTTTAAGCCTGTTCATCATAATTTTTAGGTAATCAATAAGCCGGATTCTGTATCGTTTATACAACGATTGGCAACCATCTATCTTTGCGACATACCCGCATGTTTAACCGGAACGAAAAACCGACACATGCCTATTTTGTCTTGCTCCAGGTAGGGTTTGCCCCAACACGTTATTACTAACGTGCCGCGGGTGCTCTTACCACCCGTTTTCACCCTTACCTACCAGTGGTAGGCGGTATAGTTTCTGCGGCACTTTCCATAGGCTTACGCCTCCCGTGATTTCCACGGTACCTCTTTCGTTTGGAGTCCGGACTTTCCTCTCATGAATATGAGCGATTGCCTTGACTACCTGTTACTAAGTATAGCATAATACCAGCACTTAGAAAAGAAACAACAACTCTCTGCAAATCACCTGATCCAGCTAAGGCTATGTTGTGAAGAAGTACTCCTGAACCTATAATACCCACAAGATAGGGCCTCGGTATATCAGCCACAGATCGTGTATAGTACAGTGCCCATGAAAGAGGGAGGAGCACCAACAAATCAATTCCCGTGGTACCCGATGCTATAAAACGGAATATGAGCGCTGCACACCCTACGATACCGAGCATCCCAAGTGAGGCATGAGTTGCAATACAGGTATACAAAAGAGCATAGGTAAAACAAGCACTCGGGACGTACATCAATCCCCATAGAACCATATCAGTTACCATGACAAGAGGAAGAAAAAAAAGTACTCGTCTGTTACGTAGACCCATCATAGAAAAAAGCCTTTATTAATGGTATTATGTACTCAAAGTGTACCCAAATAACAACAAAGAGTCCATGTTAGATCGTATAGCCTACTACGGAACAAGCACCGGTATCTTAGGATTCAGTGCTGCTTTAGGAATTCTGTTTTATTCTGCAGAGCAGCCGTGGGTAGATTTTTCGGTGCTTGAGCATTATAATCCCGGCAAGCCTTCTATCTTACTTGATGACCAAGGAAATGAATGGGGCCGCTTTGAGTTTGATAAACGAGAAATAATTAGATACGATCAACTTCCTCCTTGTGTTATTCAGGCATTTATTGCTGCTGAAGATTGGCAATTTTTTAGCCATAATGGGCTCTCTATAAAGGGTATTATCCGCTCCATCATAAAAAATCTTATGCGAGGAAAACGAGCTGAAGGAGCAAGTACCATTACTCAACAGCTAGTACGACTCCTCTTTTTTGAGAATCAAAAAAAATTCACTCGAAAAATTAAAGAACAGATACTTGCCATTGTCGTAGAACGACAGTTTACCAAGCAACAAATCCTTGAAACCTATCTTAATCATATTTATTTAGGTGCTGGTATTTATGGTGTTGAAGCAGCGTGCCAACGTTTTTGGGGCATTTCGGTAAAAGAGTGCACTCCCGACAAAGCAGCAGTGCTTGCTTCTATCGTTCGATATCCACGTAAATATTGTCCTTTATATAATCCAAAGGCTTCTGAAGGTAGAAGAAATCTTATTTTGCACAACATGCTTAAATTAGGTTTTTTGTCGCCTCAAGAGTATGAAACAGCAAAGCAACAACCTGTTTCATGCGTTACTCATCAACAACATTCACTTGGTGCCCATATTAAAGAAACAATGAGAGTTTTTTTAGAAGAAACGTTTGGTAAAAAAAGACTCTATACCGGCGGCCTCAAAATACAAACCACCATTAACCGACGCATGCAATATCAAGCTGAAAAGGTCTTCAATCGGCATATGGCTCTGATGCATACGCAATTCTCCCCTGATCTTGAGGGTGCATTTGTATGTATCGAGGGCACCACTGGGGCTATAAAAGCTCTCATAGGAGGATGTGATTTCAATGCTTCTCAGTTCAATCGAGCACTCCAAGCCCGCAGGCAAATGGGATCAAGCTTTAAACCTCTGGTATTTGCGCAAGCATTAAAAGAAGGTAAGCGCTTTACTGATATTGAAATTGATGAACCAATTACGCTTCTACAGGGCGGGCAAGAGTGGTCACCTGGCAATGCAAATAGAAAGTTCCAAGGACCCATGACGTTAGCACATGCACTATCTCGATCAAATAATATTGTAACTATTAAAGCCTACTTAGAAGCAAATGCTCAACACATTGTAGAGCTCGCTAAATCCTGTGGTCTTCAGCCGCACCATGATTACCCTTCACTCTCATTAGGGTGCCTTGAAGCGACTCCTCTTGAGACCGTTTGCATGATGAACATCTTTGCTAATCAGGGAACGTTTGTTGAACCGTATTCAATTGTGTGGGTGAAAGATCAGTGGGGAAATAAACTATATAGATCTACACAGCACAAGAAACAGATACTCTTACCATTCATAGCAGATCAAGTAGCAAAGGTGCTTACCCTGCGCATTGAACAAGCACGTAAGCGGGCGCCTCATCTGTTTGCCCCATGTGATGCCCTTGGTAAATCAGGAACCACCAATGATTCACGAACTACCTGGTACGTAGGTTCAACTCCCCGATACACTACCGGTGTATATGTTGGCTATGATGACAATAGGTCCCTTGGGAATGTCTATGGTTCACGTACTGCCTTTCCTATTTGGCGTGACTTTAATGAAGTGATTAAGCAAAAACCTGAAAATTTCACCTTTGATCATCGTCTTGAAGAAATTACCATTAATTCTATCACTGGCGAGCCATGCGCTGCATCAGCTGCCCAGGCAGTAACTATTTTGGTACCGGGTACACACTAACAATTGCTCTACAGATATCTTTATTATATAATAAAGATTATCTGTAGTCTTCACAAAAAAGGAATTGCCATATGACATGTAAAGCATTTATTCTTGCTTTTTTAAATCTTGTTCTATCATCATCAACGGCCTGCTTAACTATTATTAACCAAACTTCAACTGAAAAAGTGCTAAGATTACAAGAAGCCTTTCGCCCAGAACCTCAGAAAAATCAAACTCTCGCACAACCTAAGCCCCTCTTTGAAGAGCCTCTTGCCATTACTATTCCCGCTTCATCAATAGCAGAAATCACCCTTAGGGAGGATTGCCCAGTGCTGTTATGTACGGTTGTCTCACAAACCAAGAAACTAGAAGAGACTGATGAGGTAACGTACACCTCAAAAATTACCACGTGCTATGAACCATATGATTATGGGTGGTTCAGTGCAGAAAAAAATCTCACCAATGAGTGGGGACTCGTTTTTCATGAGCCCTATACCTATTCTAAGAATCATGGTTTGTCAGGTATCTACAAAACTAAGAGAGATGCAGACCAAGGGTATGGCATAAAATGTCTACATCCTGAGCTCTTGAAAAAGACTACGGTCAAGGAACTTCCAGAAGAGATACGATAACAATAAATGCTAATCTTCTTTCAACGCTTTAGCAAGTTGTTGATAGAGTTTTCCCGTCTCATGCTCTGCATGAGACTGCCTTACTAGGCAAAACAAGTCTGGATGTTTTTGTATCATCGCTAAAGCATTTTCAAGTTGATGTCCTTCTGCGGAAGTCTCAAGAGGAATATATATCGCCTTTTTAGCAAAAAATGCAAGTTCAAAGACGGTACCTGCACCCGCTCTGCATATAACTACATCCGCAGCACAATAATACGGAGCAAGGTCTGGCATAAACTCAAAGCATGTATGTTCAACCTTATTTAGTTGATACTGCTGAGCATAATCACGAGCAGACTGCTCTGCAGGAGAAGAACCTGTCTGATGAATGATGGTATAGTTCTTCATAAAGGTGGGATAGGCTTTAAGCAGCTTCATCATAAGATCATTAAGGGCTTGAGAACCTTGGGATCCGCCAAGTACTAAGATCACTTTCTTATCTAATGGTAAGCCCAACCTCGTTCGTGCATCTTGTTTTGAGAGGATATCTTCTTGAGAAAACCGAAGAGGATAAGGTACCTGATAAAGCTTTTCAGGATCAAAAGAAAACGTATTCTTATCAAAACACACATTGATCCTACTTGCTAATGGTGCTAGCCATCGCACTGCTTTTCCGGGAACAGCATTAAGCTCATAGAGCGTAATCGGGATATTGAGCCACCAAGCTGCAAAGCAAACCGGTACTGATACCAACCCTCCCATACTCACTACTTCCTGTGGTCGTTGCTCAAGGAAGGCTCGTCGTGCTACAAAAAAAGAAGAAAGTAATCGATATAAAAATAAGGGATAGCGCCAAAATCGTTTACCTGGTACCGGCTCTACAGCAAGCGAGATTGTACGACATGCAAAAGGGAACTTCTCTTGTATTTCAGCATCAAGCTTATTTTCAGAAGAGAAAAAGAGTACTTCTTGTTGAGGCTTTCGTTGGTGAACTATATGCATAATACCCGGAATAATATGACCACCAGAACCTGCCGCAACAAGACAAAGTGCTAAACTCATGACATCTCCTGTAGTGCTGAGCACCTGAACCAAAAATCCTGCATTGCCTGCTGTAATGCAGGATCAGTAATCTTAGTAAGTGCCTGTTGCTGTTGTGATGAAAGAGGTACTTTTGTAGGGATGATCAGTTCACGCTTTTCCGTCTTCTTTTGCGTTCGTTCACGCTCTTCTACTAATAAAAAACGAATATGGGTAATCTTTTGCTGACCAATAACGTTATTAATGGCATCACATAACTCATCGGTAAGCAAATAAAGCTCTTGCATCCAATGGGCTTCATATACCCCAATTACGGCAGTACTATCATAGGTTTTTTCAAGGCGAATCTTCGTTTGCAATGAACCAACCACCGCATCCCAGCGGCGGGCAAGATTAATGCGCCAATCATCCTTTTGCATAATGCGGGGAAGAATATCTTTAAGTTGTACCGTCATAATCACCTCTGTACTAGTGTACACAAAAAATCTAATAGCAGCGAGCAACGAGACCACCTCGTTGCTCGTAGCGTCACACCTCACCAATTGCGTTCGCTACACGACTGCTATCTAATACATTTCAACGATTTAGTAGTGGTGAGAACCTTGCGATATGTAAAACTTCACAGTGATATGGTAGAAGATTAATTATTTTACTTACTTCTCACATCGTCAAGATCATAGTGTATTCTACCCCGTACATTTTTTTTGTAAAGGAAAAATAATCATGCTCTTATTCCTTATATAATAGCATATCAGATAGCAATTGAATGCTATCATCACCTACTAAAATAGCCTACTCAGCAATGTGTTTCAGGGAAAGAGGTTAAATAATTTTAAAAAAAAATATTTTTTTTCTTGTAATTTCAAAAATTATTAAGTACCATGGTCCTCGAATCAGTGATCATGCCTCGCAACAAAAATAACTACAAAAAGGTGGTTCCCCATGAACAACACAAAGAGGTATGCACTTATCAGTCTCATCTGCCTTAGAAGCGCATTAAGCAATGCTATGCTACCAACGGTCGGATCAACGCTCTTAACAGGTATCAAGGGCTTTTGCTATGTGCTTGGCACCGCAGTAAGCCTTCCGGAGATGGCAATTGGCTATCTCACTAAAGAACATCAAAATAGTGACTATCAACCACCATCGGCTCAAGAAGACTCACAGCTTTCCATTAGAAATATAGCTCCGCAGCTCGGTAAAGGACCAGCCATAATTGTTACCGTAAACAATAATAACCAACAAACTCCCGCTTCATTCACAACTGGTTCCAGTGAAAGTTTTTCCGAAAGCCTGTCCCATCAGGCACAGCGTTCATTTACGTGGCTACGAAGCAATAAACTTATCACTGGCGTGCTTGGCACCGCAGGCATTTATGCGGGTCTTCAATCCTATCTATGGTATCTTGCTCGCTATCTGACACATAAAGATCGCTGGGCATCCTGGAAGAAAAACTTTTCGTTAGAAGATCTGTATGCCCTTGATACTGATGATCTTCTTAAAGAACTGGTTAGAGAAATGAGTCAACGCTTAGGCCAGCAAGATCACTTTACTAATCTTCAACACGTAATACACCAGATAACCAAAGAGATCACTCTACACCGACGGTATAAGATGCTCTCTACCTATGCGCGCTTAAAATGGATTAGAAAATTCTTTTTTATCTCAGATACCCTTTTTGAAACCATTGATGACCGGATTCAGCGATTAATCTACCTTAAAAGCATTGTCACTACATGGCTTACCCAACAGCACAAACAGTATCAAACACTCTTTGCCTAAGGAATCATCATGAAACAGGTATTATTAACTCTTATTGTTAGCTCATTAATAACATCATGTGCCGCGCTACCGTTAACGGTAAATGAGCTCGTAGAAGAACCATCAGAAGAAATGCTTAAACAAGTAGTAGAAGCTCGAGGAGGCGTCTATACCCCAGAGGTTGGAGAATCTATCCGAACGAGGCAGGGACAGATTCTCCAAGGGACGTTATTCATCCCTCAGGACGCCTCCATCGACCCTAGTGCTGCCCAACAACAGGCAGCACTTAAGGCCCTTGGTACCCTCTTTACCACCACAAAACTTGGTAAGAGGTCGGCAACTGCCTTGGCCCGTATTCAGCGATATCTTCCTTCCTTGACGTATGCGGCACTTGCCAAAGGTGCTCTTGAAGCATGGCAAGATGTCCATACGTCAATAACTACACAAAAAGCACAAGTGAGCACCGAAGATGAGGCGCTTATGCGTAATCAAGAATTAAGCATTGCTCATCACTTTGCCGTAGATCTCGTAGTTCACTTAGTACTACTCATGTATAGTCCAAAGGCGCATCCATGTGAGCGGATGTATTCGCTGTATTTGCTTAATACCTTGCATCTTCTAGGTTCGCAAGGGCTTGCATTGCATCGTCATCGAGCACGGGCAAACCGGTTTTATTTTGATAGCAAAGGCTTTATTAAAGGATTTGATCCAGCAAAAGGCAACCATATCAGGCCTAAACGCATTAAAGCATTGATTAAGTTTCTGCGGACTATCTGCCACAACAGACAAGAATATTGCAACTATCTTGCAATTGCTGCAGAGTATGGTATCACCGGAATAAACAAATATCGCAATCAGCCATGGCAAGGACGTTCCAGCACCTTTGGCTGGCGTTATGCTGCTGGGTTATTCAAGGCACTTTCTAGCATTGATGTCATTAAGATCAGAACAGTAGACCCTACGGTTATCTTTAGTAACACGATTAATCATGACGTTCTTCAGATGATGATTCTCTGTTCACAGCAAGACATTGAAGGAGCTGAACAGCTCGTTAAATCCAATCACTATTCCCCGGGGACTACCCCTAAAGTTATGGAGCGCTATATAAAAGAGTCACTTAAACAGATCCCCCTTCTGTCATCTTAAGTGACACTCCGTCATCCCCCCAGCTGTTCCCGGTATTGCCAGCTGGGGGACCCCTCAAGGACTTCCTCATGGTGCGTAGCTTTTGATAGCCTTGTCCACTATCAAAAGCTACGCAAAGCACAAACTCTTGCACGTACCGAAAACAGTATGCTACTCTTCAATAAACCTAAAAAAGGATATGTAATGGCTAAAGAATATGAACTGGCTCCCCATACTGCTGATCTCAAGATCTATGCGTATGGTGTTACCTTTAAAGAACTGTTTCGCAATGCCCTTAAAGGTATGTTTGCAAGCATAAAGCCACATAGTAAGCACATCCATTATATTGACGACATACCAGAGGTTACGAAGTACACGATAGAACGTCATGTAGTAACCCGCTCATTAGATAGAGAAACTCTGCTGATAGACTTCCTTTCAGATTGCCTCTATCTTTCTGATATTCATAATGAAGCCTATTTTGATGCACATTTTAAGGAACTTGATGAAACAGAATTGGAAGCAACTATTTTTGGGGTACCGATTGATGGGTTTGAGGTAGTAGAAATAAAAGCAGTGACTTACCACGAGTTAGCCTTTGAAAAAGTCGAGGGCGTCTGGCGAGCCACGATTGTATTTGATATTTAACAAAAGAGAAAAAATGACACGAGATGATTTACTAAAAGTACATGCAGCACTTTATGAGATTCCCCAGTCCTATCGACATGATATGCGGGTACCTGCTCATATTTTTATTAATGATGTTATGCTTGATGATGTTCTTGGCGATGCTTCACTTGCACAAATGGTGAATGTTGCAACATTACCGGGTATCGTCAAAGCTGCCCTTGCTATGCCAGACATCCATCAAGGATATGGATTCCCCATTGGAGGTGTAGCAGCTTTTGCTATCGAAGATGGTGGCATCATTTCGCCCGGCGGCATAGGCTATGATATTAACTGCGGTGTACGCCTCCTTGGCGTTAACATGACATATGATGATATACAGCCTTATCTTGAAGAGTTAGCAACAGCACTATTTCGGGCAATCCCTTCTGGTGTTGGTAAAGGAGGCAAACTGAAACTATCTATTAATGAACTTGATAAAGTTCTTAAAGATGGTGCTGTTCATATGCTTGATCTTGGCTATGGTGTGCCTGGTGACATTGAGTTTTGTGAAGAAGGTGGCAGAATGACTGAAGCAAATCCAGACTATGTTTCAGAACGAGCAAAAACACGTGGGGCCGATCAACTTGGCACACTCGGGTCAGGTAACCATTTTCTTGAGCTGCAAGTTGTTGATGAAATCTTTGATAAAAAAACCGCTCAGGCATTTGGTCTTAAAACAGATCATGTCGTCGTTATGATCCATTGCGGTTCACGTGGCCTTGGCCACCAAAACTGTACTGATTACGTACGGCGTATGCTTCCTAAAGCAGCTTCGTGGGGTATAGAATTAGCTGATAAAGAATTAGCATGTGCCCCATTTAACTCGAATGAAGGAAGAGAGTATTATGCTTCGATGTGTGCAGCAGCTAATTTTGCTTGGGCAAATCGCCATACTATTGGCCATTGGGTACGGCAAACATTTAAAAAAATCATCGGTGAGACCGTAGAACTCACTACCATCTATGATGTATCTCATAACATGGGTAAAAAAGAAACCCATTCTGTCTATGGCAGTGAAAAAGAACTAATCGTACATCGTAAAGGGGCAACAAGAGCATTTCCTGCTAACAGACAAGAGGTGCCTGCTGCCTATCGTCATACTGGGCATCCCGTATTTGTACCTGGCACAATGGGAACCTCTTCTTATGTAATGGTCGGCACAGAACAAGGCATGCAAGAGGCCTTCGGCTCATGCTGCCATGGAGCTGGAAGACGTCTTTCTCGTATGAAAGCTAAAAAAACAGTTCGGGGCTCAACTCTCAGAAAAGAGCTTGAAGCAAAAGGTATTATCATTCGAAGTGATTCAGATCCTGGTCTTGCAGAAGAAGCCCCTATCGCCTACAAGGATGTTGATAATGTCGTCAAGGTAGTTGAGCAAGCAGGACTCGCAAAACCGGTTGCTCGGGTTAAACCTATTGCCTGTATTAAAGGTGGCTAAGTGCGCTACTTTATTGGCATATTTCTCCCTGACAACCTGTGCAATACACTAGCTACGCTACAGGAACAGATCCGCCCTGCTTTTGAAGGCAACCTCGTGGCGCCTAAAAATCTCCATGTAACCGTAGTATTTTGTGGGACAGTTACAGATGAAGATCTTGGCAAACTTCTTTCACAACTTGATAGTATTAAGAATCCACCCTTTTATCTTATGCTTGCTGATATACAAGCAATGAAACATATTATCTGGATAACCGTACCATCGCAAGAGCTTGAAGATCTCCATACCCGCATTACTACGTTATTACCAGACTATTCACAAAAGAGAGCTTATACAGGACACATTACGCTTGCACGGGTTAAGAGCTATCACAACAAAAAAATACTGGGATCGATAGAGATCCCACCTCTTATCTGGAAGGTATCTAGCTTTGGTCTGTATCGTTCAGTAACATACCAAGAAGGTCCTCAATACACGCTCATAAAAGAGTTTTTACTAAGAGCATAAAAAAAGCCCATCCGAAGATGAGCTTTTTTATATAAACGTAACTTATGCAGCATCAGTTGTATTGTCACTGCAATATTTTTTATCAATAGCTTGTTTAAGAGCATTTGGCTCAGAAGCAACTACTGCATATGAAATTGAAAGAAGCGCTAACGCTAAAAATACATTTTTCACAATAAACCTCTTTTGTTATTGGTTTCTATCGGTCTTAATTAAATGACCCTTCATTTTCTCGTAAGCATACAGAATAATTCCTTAGAAGGCAAGAGCCATTTGCAGATAGATATTTTTTAAAAACACTTTTGAACTTCCTGGCATTGGTGAGGTACGCCGAGCATGCTCAATTACCTGCACCATTGCAGACGCTAAAGAACTTTTCTTATCATCCTTGTGTAGAAGTGCTTTCTTATATTCTTCTTGCCAGTGATGTACTGCAGCATCAAGCAGTTGGTCAATCTCTCGCTCGGGTATACGCTCTTTTTGTATTTCTTTCATTAGCGCAGGCGCCTGTACAAATGAATAGGAGGTAAAAAAAGGCAGCAATCGATGCGTCAATGGCTTGCCAGCATCGAACTGCCGCACAACACATCGCGATCTAATAGTAGGCAATATTCCTTCCATTCGTGGTGCTAACAATATATAATGATAGCCTTCAGGAGGCTCTTCAAGAGACTTGAGTAGGCTATTAGCACTTGCTGTGTTAAACAGATCAGCTCGATCAAGAATAATAATGTGCTTCTCCCCAGGTTGTAAGGCAAAACACACTCTGGTGAATATTTGTTGGATTTGTTTTACGGTATAGTAATTTTCTGGTTCAAGCCAGGTAAGGGCATGGTGTTGTCTTTCTACAATACTGACACAACGATGACATGTGCCACATCCTTGATGTGGACAAAGAAGTTTCTGTACTACAGACAGCACGTGAGCATGAAGTTCCTGCTCAGGACCTATCCATAAATTGGCGGGATGAAGATTCATTAGTTGTCCCTGTTATATAATGATATACTGTCCTATACGTTTGCTGAGCAACTGTCTGTTCATCTTGCGAACCATCTATGCGAATAACATTTCTTTCACGGAACGCTACCTCAAATCCCTGTTGTATTCGTTCAAAAAACTCAGCGTGCTCCTGCTCAAACACGGTTACCTGCTCTTGCCGTGCCGCTAGTCTTTTTGTTGCTTGTTCATAGTCAATTTCTAAATAGATTGTTAGGTCGGGTAGCCGTTGCTGCATGGTCCACTCATTTATCTTGGTAATCATAAAAGGATCAACTCCCCGGCCATAGCCTTGGTAGGCAAGTGATGAATCTGCCATTCTATCTGAGAGCACAATCATACCTTTTTTTAAGGCAGGTAACACGACCTGTTGCATATGCTGAGCTCTATCAGCGGCAAATAATAAATATTCTGCTTTTGGATCGAGGTCATAGGTTCTTTGCTGGAGGATACCTCTGAGCTGATTACCCAACTCGGTACCACCAGGTTCTCTGGTGAGTAGTACGGGAAATTCATCTTTTAATGCAGTGTATAATGACTGAGCAGCAGAGCTTTTTCCTGAGCCGTCGATGCCTTCAAAGGTGATAAGTATACCGGTATTCATAAAAGCCTATAAAAGTTTGGAGAGTATAGTATAATGATACAACGCTTAGAAACTTTAGCAAGAGTATACCGATGGCACACAAAAAAATCATCCCTTCAATTGACCCTGGCTGTATAGCATGTGGCTCATGCCAATTTATTGCCCCAGAAGTATTTGAGGTGACTGACAAATCTCGCGTAAAAAAAGAAATTCCTTATGATGACTATACTCATACCATAGAGGAAGCAGCCAGAAAATGTCCGGTACAAGTGATTCGCCTAAAGGAAGTTGCATGAAGGCAGAAGTACGCTTTAATAATCTCATGAAAGAGTTTACCAAAGATGGTAAGCAAATGCATATCTTTGATCTTCTTAAGCGAGCAGCTACAAAGTGGCCAAACCGCACTATGGTCATATGTGATGACGATTCGATTACCTATAGTGATTTGTATAAACGATCAATGCTTTTAGCGCACGAGTTTCGCCGCAATGGTGTCAAGCCAGGTGAACGGGTTATTGTCTACTATGAAAATTCCATTCAATTCTATGTTGCCTATTTTGCTACTTGGCATGCTGGAGGCATTATTGCGCCACTTAATGTTTTTCTTCATGAAAATGAGCTTAAAAGAATCATCGAAGAAGCTGAACCAAAAGTTATCGTTGCTTCGCCTTCCTTAGAAGAAAAGCTCCAAGAACATGATACAGCTGCACATATCATTACTGACATCGATATAACGAGCTCATTACCAGACACCGTTGAGCCCGTAGAAACTGAAGAAGAGATTGCCAAAAAAGACCGTGATGAAACAGTAGCATTATTATATACCTCAGGTACCACCGGGTTTCCTAAAGGTGTTATGCTCACTTCTCACAATATTATGACCAATACGTTACAAGGGATATCTTCTTTTGACGTTGCTGAAAATGAAAAAGTCTTTTGTCCCTTACCCCTATTTCATTGCTTACCCCAAAATATTTGCGTCTGGTCAATTAGCGTTGTTGGCGCAACAGCGATTCTTGTTTCTAAAATTGATCGCCGTTCTTTAATACGAGGCATCAAGAAAAAGCCTACATTCATTGTTGCCGTGCCTGCACTGTATGGCCTCTTTTGTATGCTCAAGACTCTCAAGTTTCCACATGTGAAATATTTTGTTGCCGGTGGAGATGCCCTATCTGATAAAATACGATCACTCTTTGCCCTAGTATATAACCGCAAAATCGGTAATGGCTATGGCCTCACAGAAACGTCACCATTTGTTGCCGTTAATTTTGCTGATTATACTCAGCCAACCAATACCATTGGAAAACCGTTTCCTGGCATTAAGTATGTTGTACGGGACGAACAAGGTAATGATCTACCACAAGGCAACATTGGC
This sequence comes from uncultured bacterium, assembly GCA_963711045.1. Taxonomy (GTDB): domain Bacteria; phylum Babelota; class Babeliae; order Babelales; family Babelaceae; genus PRDV01. The sequence goes on from CAVQCM010000004.1 coordinate 268,480, forward strand.
GTTCTCTTTCTTAAAGGCCCCATGGTTATGAAAGGCTATTATAAAGCACCAGAGGCTACAACAAACGTACTTCATAATGGGTGGTTTAACACGGGAGACTTTGCGTATATCACTAAAGATGGCCAGGTCGTTCTTGCAGGTAGGGAGCGAGACTTAATTAGTAATAAGGGACTTAAGATCTACCCGCAGGAAGTTGAGAACATCATCTTATCACATTACCCCGTATTGCAAGTTGCTGTCATTGGCAAAAAAGAAGAAGGTATCGGCGAAATACCTGTTGCCTTCATCGGTACCAAAGAGCCTGAAGAACAGTACCCCGAACTTATTGAAGAAGTAAGAAACCTCTGTAAGAGAAACTTAGCTTCTTACAAAGTACCTCGACAATTTTATGTCAGACGGGAACTTCCCCTAACGGCTACTGGCAAAGTTGATAAAAAGGTTCTGCGTGCTGAAGTAGAACAAGAGTAAAGACATTGGCCTTCATACGTCTAATCATCTAAGGTATGCCGGCGCTTTATCCTGAGTAAAAGGCAACAATGCGTTTTTTGGCTCGAGATGTGAGTACATTTAAAACAATGATCGAAAGCAACTATATCTATGTATATAGACGTTTTGTATTCTAATGATATGGATGGCTTCTGCGCTGCTCTTCAAGTGCTCTTCGCGCAAATTCCCTTTCAGCTTCAGCTAAAACAAGAAGCCTAGTATCATTAACCTATACAATTTCTCGTGTACGTACTGGGATTTGATGCTGAATCAGAAATATCAACCAGTAGTGGCCGCACCGATCTCTCGTAATTACGCTTGAAAATCGTATTTTTATCTTTGAATTCAAGCTTGAAAAGTCTGCTCAATCAGCATTAGAACAAATTTCAAATAAGCGATATTATGAAAAATATCTCCTCGAAGGTAAAAACAGTACGCTCGTAAGTGTCTCATTCAATAGAGAAAACAAAAAATTAGCAATCGACTGCATCGTTGAAAACAAGTAATCACGGTTTAGTCAGGCCCTTACCATAAGCTCAATTCATGGTTATGCACTGATTCTTTTAGGAAACGTAATGCTTCATCAACATCATCCGTGATCTCAAACAGCTCAACATCTTCAGGAGCAATCAAACCATGTTTCAGGGCACTATTGTATACCCAATCCATAACCGGTTTCCAATATTCCTTACCAATCAAAACAATAGGTACTCTTTTTTCCAGCCTTATTTGAATCAGGGTCAATACCTCAGTAAGCTCATTTAGCGTGCCATATCCTCCCGGAAATACCGCAAATCCGATAGAATAGTGCGTTAACAGCCATTTGCGAGCACTATAATTATCCATTACCACCACTTCAGAAAGACAATTCCATCCAGGCTCAGGTTTTGCTAAACCTGCCACAGTAATCCCAATGGTGGTGATCACTCTCTTTTTTGATGTCACTGCACCACATGAAGCTGCTTCCATAATGCCGGGACCCCCGCCAGTGAGCACCGGAATACCGCTTTCTGCCAATTTGCGCGCAAGCTCAGAAGCCTTTTTCATATAGATACTTTCAGGTTTTAACCGTGCCCCTCCAAAAATTGTTACCGGCGCATGAGATAATTTAGAAATCTTTGAGATACCATACAGAACATTATACGAAATACGAAACAGATACCCAAGTAAACGGATATATCCCTTAAGTGAACGCCAGCAGGTCATCATAAATCTAGTAAATAACATAGTTTCCCCCTTTTATTTAAGGTACTCTAAAAAAGATAAAGAAATCAACAGTTTATAAAATGATATATTTTTTACCCATACACTTCACATTGAATTAACAAATAGACTATACTTTAAGTATAAGCAATAACCAGATCAAGATTACGGGGGGGGACATGAAGCAGGGGCTGCTGATGCTTATACTCAGCATTTTCCTAACTATACCTATAGACGCACATGACGAATGGATCACCATATTCGTACACGGCGCCTTAGGCGTTGGCGCCAATGCTTCCCCTCACACCATAAGCCTTATGAGAAAAGATGCCATCGAAGGTTCCTCCTATGAAGCCAATGTCAATGCAATTCGTGAACATCCGTACGTAGCTGCCCTCTCTCCTGTCGGGAAACAAGGTCTTCATACCATTACTCCTCATAATACGTTTATCGATGCTGCTCACGTCCTGTGCGAACTCTATACGGATCTTGCACTATCACTAGGAGGTGAAAAAAGTACCTTCTATACGTATGGCTGGTCAGGCCTTATTAGTAATAAGCGGCGCGTACCTGAAGCCCGTACATTTTATGTGGCCTTAAGAAAACTCTATGAAGAGCAGATCAAGCTGGGCAACAGTCCTAAAATAAGACTGATCGGGTATAGTTATGGTCCGGTAATGTTTCTTAACTTGGCAACTATCCGGGCAGAAGAGTTCCCGCATGATACTTTCGTAATTGAAGAAACAATTTTATTAGGAACACCGATTACGCTAGGACTTCACAGATTAATTAGCGCGCCACCATTTAAGAAGGTGTATAATATCTATTCACGTGCAGATAAGATTCAACGCCTTGATGCCTTTAGTGGTTATGCTATGTCTCATCGCTGTTTCAAAGGAACCATTCCTAACCTTGTGCAGATAGAATATAAAGTTACTGCTCCTTATCTTCATACCAAGGGTAAAACGGTTCCTTCGTTCATGAGAAGAAGGGCAAACCAATCATTTGGTCACGTAGAGCTTTGGTCTTTTGGTTGGACTCGTCACTATTATCGAAAAAACTTGTATTTGTATCCACTATGTGGTGCGGTATTCATTCCTTTTTTACTTCATGCAGCTCGCTGCTGTTCTTCTCAACATATACAAGTTGATCTTCGCGCTGAACAAGAAGAAGCCCGCATTCGATCCCATGTATGTCACGAGCAAAAAACTATTCCCTTTATTAAGCAAACAGAGCTCCAACAATTGATTACTAAAGCCATGAGCTACCATCCTGATAATGAACAATACCGAGCCACCGCTGTCGAGTTTCAACAGTCCTTGAAGTATCACTAATGGGTGAGCATATTCCAGAGCTCTATGAGCTGATCAATATCAAGCTGCTGTGCGCGCAATTGTAAGGTTTCGTCTAAAAGCCGAGAAAGATCGTAATGGTAGGATACTAGATTATTGCGTAGCGTGCGTCGTGGTTGCTGAAAGCAGCGTTTAATAAATGCCCAAAATTCTTTTTCCCTCGGTATGGGCTGCAATTCTTTCTTTGGCACAAAATACAATAACCGAGATACCACCTTTGGCGGCGGTTCAAAAGCTGATGGTGGCACCTTATCAAGTAAGCGCCAGGTAAAAAAATACTGTAAATACAGTGACGCAAAGCCATAGCCTCGCCCAGACCTCTTTACTATTTTTTGGGCAACCTCTTCTTGAACCATGACTACGCCTTCTTTTAGAAGATGGCGCTGCGTGACCAGCTTATATAAAATGGGAAAGGTAACCTGATAGGGCAAGTTTGCAAGAAGAGTCCAGGGTCGATACTCTTCAAATGCTGAAAAATCTACATCAAGAATATTTTCAGTATAGATCGTCATGCGCGGATCAGGATAGGTGCTTTTTACGTATTCAGCCCATTCTGCATCTATCTCAAAGACCCATAGTCGTGCCAAATTAGTCTGCAATAATGATCGGGTTAAGAAGCCATCGCCACAACCAATTTCAAAGACAGATGCTGCATCAAGCTCAACAGCATCGATCATATGATCAACATAGATTTGTTCCCGCAAAAAATGTTGTCCGTATCGTTTTTTTAGAGAAATACCATGAGCCCGTGTATTCTTCACTCTTTTTCTTGGCCCATGTTAACATACTTCACTATGCTCTCAGCCTCTTCAAGATCAGTAAAAATTCTATGATGTTCTTTTGTATGCAGATGGTGAGGGCAATAGACAGAAAGCTTTTCTTCAGCGACAGAGGTGAGAAAAAGCGTTTTCCAATTACGCTTATAGCATGTTTCTTGTACACCTCTTTTAAGATAAGTATCTAAACAGTCAGGATGTACCCAGTAAAAATGGATTATTTTTTCATCATCTATGTGGATCAACCCTTTTACTATGCGCTCACATCTATACCATTGCTGTGTAGTTAGCTCTTCAAGACCTTTCTTACAAATACTGCATTTTGAGGTAAAGCGACTAGGTATAGAGATACTTTTGTAGTTATCATTGGTAAGCAACGATTTCCAACGGGTTTCTCCTGCGGTAAACCCAGCTGATCTACCATGACTTGCAAAACAATAAAACCCTATATCACCGAGTCGTTCTTCAGCAGCATCATTAACAAAGCCTTGCACACATTCTTCATGAAACGTGTGGGCTATTTCACCACAGCTATCGGTAACCTTATGTTCACCCTTTTTAATTTCTCTATGACACTTATGACACGCATCAATGCCGTGTAGCTTTTTTTGCTCAATCGCTGAAAGGAGAGATATATGCTCAGCACGCTCAGCAATTTCTTCACTAACTTCTATCTCATAATCATCACAAGCCCAGCCATGATTACGATGTAATAAAGGACATCGAAACACTACTTTTCCTACTTTTCTATATAGATTATCATGAAAGGGTTTTATACAAGTACCGCACCAACGATGTTGTGTAACGACTTTTGCAATCTTCGTAGCAGCAGTTGAGAAAAAAGACCTCGAGACAATTTCTGCAGCAAACTGTAGCGCATCTATTGGGGCCCATGATCCTCTACAGCTATATTCATAGGCATCTTCATCGTCCAATGCTAGATACTTACGACACGCATCACATTTGGGATATTCAATTTCAGTAGAACAGGATGGACATTGACCGTTATGTTGACATTGTCTAATAACACAGTCATTACAAATCCAGATCTTGCATGCACAACTCGTAAACTTCACCCAGCGAACATCAGAAGGTACTGCTTCTTCAAAGCATAGCATACATTCTCTTTCACAACTCTTACATTCACAATCAAAGTCGGAACAATAGGTACCATGATCACACGTTTCAACACAAGCTTTTTTTTGCCCACAGGTAGCACACGTTTGTTGGTCCTCTAGCTGATCTGATTTCTCAGTTGAGAGCTCTTCTTGTCCTTGTAAGCATAGAGAACACTCTTGTTCACATGACAAACAATAGCGTACTATCTTCGACCTATCAATCGTATAGCCACCCTCTACTTTCACCTTACAGTGGACCATACATGTTACGAGCTGCTTACTACAGCAACGCTCAATTCCTGACTCATCCTTTTGCACTATACGATCACAGGTAGAAGTTTTCTTAACACAGCGATTACAGCCAATATCACAACGAATACAGAAACGGGGAAATTCTTTAAGATGACTATTGCTATCACAATAACTCAGCTTTTGTCGGCACAGTTGTAAAGCAACCGTATTCTCTACGATACTTTTGATGGTACGGTTACATAAATGTGCAGGGACTTGAGCTTTTTCTTGCTCAAGCTTTTCTAGTAGTGCTATCTGTTGGGATCCATACAGAAAAGTAGATATAGATAGCCAAACAGCAATATGTAAGTAAAAAAGAGAATGGTAATTCATAAGGCACCTCTTAATGGTGTACGGTCATTATCACAATCCACCACACACCATAAAAGTAGTACGTTCTTGAAAAAAATTCAAGTTTTTTATTGCATCATCCCAACAGATGCTATGTCATTTGAAAAACAATAAATAAGCGAGTAGCAAAACTCTTAGTTCGTGATACGCCCAAAAATAAGGGTCCTTACTTAATCAAGGTATCCCTGAAGAAATCAAGCTCTTCAAGGATCTTACCAGCGCCGTCAACAACGGCATTAAGTGCATTAGCTGCCACCTGTACAGGCAAACCGGTGCGGTGACTAATCAGGCTATCTAGACCACGAAGTTTAGCCCCGCCTCCAGCAAGCATGATACCCTTATCAACCAGATCAGAGGATAACTCAGGGGGGGTGTTTTCAAGGCCTTCACGTACGGCCATTACAATAGCATCAACCGGCTCACGCAATGATTCTTGTACTTCATGAGAGGTAAGGGTTATAGTCTTAGGCACGCCACTCATGAGATCGCGTCCCTTTACCTGGATCGTTTCTTCAGGTTGGTCGGTAAGCACGGTACCAATTTCCATCTTAATGATTTCAGCAGTCCGCTCTCCAATAAGAAGATTATATTTACGCTTAACATAAGTAACGATTGCACGGTCAAGCTCATCGCCACCAACACGAATAGATCTACAGAACACTACATCCTTTAAACTGATAATTGCTACTTCAGTTGTACCACCACCAATATCAACGATCATACTGCCATCCGGTTCATGAACGGGTAACCCTGCCCCAATTGCAGCCGCCATAGGCTCAATAACGGTATACACCTCACGAGCACCTGCTTGTTTTGCGGTATCCTCGACTGCTCGTCGCTCCACTTGGGTAATACCTGATGGCACCCCAATAATCATACGAGGGCGCACTAAGGTTCTGCGATTATCATGCACTACTCTAATAAAATAGCGCAACATACTTTCGGTCATCTCAAAATTAGCAATAACACCGTCTCGTAATGGCCTGCAGGCAACAATACTCTCAGGAGTTTTGCCGAGCATTTCTTTAGCCCGCTTACCAGCAGCTAATACATGATTGGTCTTAGCATTCACTGCCACAACGGAAGGTTCATTGAGTACAATTCCTTTACCAGGCACATACACAAGCGTATTCGCTGTGCCAAGATCTATTGCTAAATCATTTGAAAAGAAGGTAAATAAACGCCGTGCCGGCAAAAACTTTTTAAATATATTGTTCATGAAAGCCCTTATTAAAAATCAACTTCAAACATTAATGAAACACTATGCGTTCGTGCTGAACGCTTAGCAACAAGCCAGTCTACCGGAATATCCCAAAAGAGCGATATCTTGGGATACCAATGCTCTCTTACGCATCCAAAATCATAGAATGCGCCAATAGTTGCATATTCTGAACCCCACGAAGAGGCATGTTCAACAAAACTGAAATCTGCTACAAATTCAGGATCAACTCGCAAGTCACATGCCTTGTCTTTTAAATGAGAAACTAACGTATAATATGCCTTAATACCAAACCCTCTTCGCAAATGAGAAAGCACTAACTGGGGATTAAACACAAATGTCCAACCAGGATCATACTCTACATCTGCAATAATAGTACCATATTCAGGTGGCTCAGTAAGTGGTCTATTCTCTTGGCATAAGGGTAATCGCATGCACTGCGTTTTCTTAAATCGCTTACTTGCCCGTAACCAAAATCCTAAAGAAATGTCTTCTTTTAGCTCAAATAATCCTTCAAGCTGAGCATAAGCACCCCAATGCTTATTGCCACCCAAAGCAATGGCTGCAGGATTATTACTATCTTTTTCTTTTGCTGTCGGTGCTATCGCGCCCACGCGTAAAGCAGCCTCGATCCGTCTAAACTTATAGCAATAGTCCCACCGTTGCCAGAAGCGCATATAGAGATCAAGATCACCAAACCCTGTTTCTGAATACAGAGGCGGACATACCCCAAGGGCTTCATGCATCTGTTCTTTAACGTCAGAAAGGTATTCGCGTGTTCCTTCAAGGACATTCTGCTCTTGTAAAAAAAACTCATGACGACTTGCTACATGACCAAACAAGCCGTTGATACCTACTGAAAGCCACGGTGTCAATGCTTGTTCATACAAAAATGCTAACCCTTGCGCATCAATTCTTCCGGTCCTTCTCCAGGGTATGCTGGTACGTGAAGCATAATCTGACCTAAAAAAGCTTTCTTGATCACATGTTGTTATGAGCGCTCTCTCTAATACAGCTTGATCATAGGTACCGCGATCAAAAGGAAAGGTAATATCAGGAAGCTCGACATCAAATCCATCACTAAATGCTCGATCAGCATGCATGAAAAAAGGTTGCAATCGTATATGGCTCGAGGTATCACCTCTTCGCTCAAAAGGCTTTAATAACAATGGTAAATACCTATTATCAAAGACCATCGCCTGGGCTGAGCTTGTTATAAGAAGCACCCACAAAAGTCGTTTCATCATAATATATGAATCCTAGGTTCCTGCATGAAAATATTCTATCATGCTTTTATTATGTAGTTATTTTACGTACCTATTAGTCTAAACCATTCTGCAAATTTTGAAAGTCAAATATCAAATACTAAGAATGCGAAATGGATTAAGGTCAATAGTCTTTCATGATATAAGAATGAGCTAACGTAAGAATTTCTTCAAAGCTGAAAATCGACTATACATAAGAACTTTAGAAGCTATCATTTGTAAATACTCTTTGCCATTCGATTATATGAAAAGCAAGCTCGCATACACGTTGCTAGTAAAGGTCACATCATATACTGGTCTACTGAATGTCGAATGGTCGACATCTGGTAGTACTAAATGTCAGTTCCTTTGAAAAAATGTGTTAAGAAGGCTAGAGGCTGCGACAGAAATAGTCTCTGCACCAAAAGTGTTTGGTTTTGATACTGGCTTTATCTGTTATGCACGTGGCTGGTATAGTCTGCGGCCAACCGATTATGGTCCACTTTGGGAGCATATCGTCTTAAATGAACTTAAAGGACACTTTCAAGATGCAATCGAACTACACTACTGGCGAACAAAAAGTAAAATGCTCATGAAATTGATTTTGTGATCCTTAATAATCGCAATCGTACTCCCTTAGCTATAGAATGCAAATGGAGTTATCGTTCATTTGATCCAGGAAACTTTAGAGTGTTTAGAAATCGCTATAAAAAAGGCAAAAATTATGTAGTATGTGCCAATATTGAGCATTCATACGAACGAGAATATGATGGCATTAAGATAGCATTTGTCTCACTTGAGAAACTTATTGAAGAACTTAATGATTAACTCACAAAAAACCGTAACTAGGTAGACTAAACTATCGATTTCGAGAAGTTTCTCATAGCATTACATGCTACCTATGGTGATCAAACTTTGGAGGTCACTCCACATGCTATTCCTGGTCAACCAGAAGTTTTTCCTAGCATGATGCATCACTTGAAAACCTCGGCTAGTTAGACCTTTCTTAATCAATACTCCGGACACTTTTAGGCACCTCTAATAATTTATAGTGCCAAAGTGAAGCAGCTCTTCGTAAATCGGACTCGATTTAATTAAATTCAGGTCAAAACCTAACTTTGAAAAAATCATCTCAATCATGGTTTCGTTATGGTACTTTGCCTTATAGCTAGCCATTGAGAATGGTCTTCTTTGCTCGGCATTTTGCTGTTCAAGCTGCTCTTGTACCTTTGCTAAGTTGAGTGCCGCTAAGCTTATGTTAAAATGAAAGTGAAGAGACTCTTTATTGCGAGATTGGCAGTCGCTTAAGCCAGTATACTGCTTCGCATCCCTAAATATAAACTCGATTTGAAAGCGAGATTTATAGTAGCAAAATATCTTGAAGGGGCTCAACTCAAGATCTGTCGTAAAAAGTAGGGCTGTTCCAACTTTTCCATTATGAAGATACCGTACGGCAACTACTTTAATGATTCTTTCGAGAAATTGGTGATAGAAAGTTCCTGAATATAGAGTAGGAATATCTTCAATATCTTTTTCGCGCTCAAATCCTTCAAGCTCGCTGATGTTGGCTTTACCAGCAAACTTTCTTCGACGTCCTCGAGCTTTTTGTTTGCCCGTAAAGAGAATCTTGAGATTGGCATCACAGCGTAGCTTGCCGATAAAAAAGAAGCCCATATTCACAATACCATCTACCATCTTCTTCTTTGAAAAATATCCATCAAAAGCAAAGTAATTAGTATGCTTTTGTAAGATGCTGCGCACCTTTCCGATACACTCTAAATAGAAGTTAATACGAGAATCGGAGTCATCTCTTTTGATCGCATCAAGATGAGGAGTTTGGTCAGCAATTACGCTATAGCCCACCTTAGCGGCAACGTCAATTAAAGCGCAAAGGCCTATCTCTAAACCTCTTTCAGCTTTAGAGGCACATGAGTTCCAGAAGAAGTCTCTACCATATGTCTTCTTTCCAGCTTTTGGTTGGAATGACTGATCAAATACTGCTACAACCTCTTTTTCAGTCGGGAGAACCATATCTATTGCGCAAGAGTTAAACTGGCAAAAATCGAAGAAGCGCTTGAACCATCTTCTGAAGGTTTTATCGGACAAACCACTATACCGACTCAGGCTGGTAAAGTTGATACGGCCATTCATAGCTAGTATTGTTGTCAAGAGAGTTGAAATAAAATTGAACTGCCATTTGCTTTCAGTATCCATTTTGGATAATATTATATCTACGAGCTTCATGTTACCTCTTCATCCTCACTTCTGCTTTTTTAGTACAAAACCAGAAATAAGTATGCCGAGGTTTTTATGAAGCTCAAATTTTTTTCAAGCTAATCTGTCAGATAACTGTCCGGAGTATTGTTAATATACAAAAAAAATCACCAAACTCTTGCATTTTCATATATGCATATTGTAGACTACCTTGTACCTATCGTACAAAGAGATCAAATGTTAGCAAATAAGCAAGATAGTGCAACATATGAATCAAAGCTTATTATGGTCAACCAAGGATAGCTTTGTAGAATATGGTTAAAAAGCTACCATTGCGGTAGCTAAAATAAGTAAGAAGATCCGATACGCAAGTACAAAAAGGAGTACACGTACCGGACATGACAACATTGGTACCGGGCATAACAAGGAGAAATGCTATGAAGCTTTTCAAAACTATTTCACTACTATCCATATGCTTGCTTGCAAGCTCTGGACCTCTTATCGCTGAGAAGCATAAGAAAAAAGATCGTACGTACAAACAGGTCGAAACCTGTAAAGAGTGCCGTAAAGGCAAAAAATGTAAAAGCTTAGTATGCAATGCAGATAAGCTTGCAGAACAGCTGTTACAACCCGTCTGCTCTAAAACAACCGTAACACGGGACTCGCTTAATAGACCTACTATTTCCGGTGGCTCTTTTAAAGATCTCTACTATACTGCCGGCTATGAAGGAGCACGAGATAGATTATGGCAATTCTATCTATTGACAAGAGTTTTCAATGGACAGCTCGCTACGATCATTGGTGAGTTTGGTGTACCAAATGATAGAGCTATACGCTCAACAACATATTCTGATGATGAGTTTTTAGATCAATTTAAGACCTTCAGCAAGGTGACAAAAATTGGTATAAAACAATGGCTTAAAGGAATAAACGCAAGAATCCAAGATGTTCGTGATGGCAAAGCTCCATTACCGGCAGAATTTGAAGCGAATCAAGTTCTTCCCGTGAAAATTTCTCTTGCCGAATTGCTACGTTATTTTTATCACTTGCAGGCGAACTTTAGTCCTCAGGCCTCACAAGCAGCGTACATCAATAAATACTTTGAACAGGTAGAAAATCTCGTCAATGAAAGCGGCTATACTGCGGATGAGGCACTTGCTATCGCTTCAGATCTGTATAACTCACGCCTCCTTCGAGCGCAAGGCATCATTGCAGAAGATATTCCTACCAGTGTCATTCCCTGTAAACCTGGTCATCATAGAAAACGTACCACTTCAAAAAAGGCACAGCCATTACCAAGTACAAACAACTCAGCTACTATGACCATTAGTGAATATAACAAAAAAACAAGGGAACTTGATGAATTCAAAGCAAAGCAAGGTATTCCTTCGGGGTCAAGTAGTTTTGCATTAATCATTTCTGGTAAACATACCGTTAGTGGCCAGCCAATTGCTCTCAGTGGACCACAATCAAATCTTATTGATATACCTGGCCTGTTTAGTAATGGTATTATACACAGCGAGGAACTGAGTTTCCAGACCAATAACTATGGGTTTGCCTTAGTACCATACATTTCAGGAAGTCATGGTGGAAGAAATGGTTACATCTTCTCAACTGCAGGCCAAGTTGGTTCGCTTCCAGGAACACCAAGTTTGCTAGAAGATACAACTCTAGATATCTATCTTCGTACCGATGTGATCCAAGTTAAAGGTGGCACTCCAGTAGAACAACCGGTATATGCTAGCCCATATGGAGGCTTTGTGGTTCAACGGTTTTTGACGAGTTCTTTGTTTCCAGGAGAAGTAAAGTCCCTTGTTACAAGAAACCTTGATTTTGGTACTGACTTGTCATTCCTCGATCCATTATTTCTTTCAAACTTTGCTTCCTCTATTGAAGAGCTGGAAGCAACAACACGAGGTCCGGGTTGGTCAACAGCATATGGTCTATCCTTGAATGGGATCGATAACCAAGGCAATATCTTTGGTGCTGAACGAGATGGCTGGTATGACTTTACCACAAGTGACGTCATTCCTCAGGGAATTCTTAATAATCCAATTCCAGTCGGGAAGGATCTTCCTGAAAGACGAAGTGGTGTTTTTGTTGCAAACCCATGCTCTGGCTATGTAGTTGGTTGGAATACACCACTTATTCAACATCTACCATGCTCCTATGGGGACGGCGAAATATCACGAGTACGATGGCTCGAAGAAAAACTGACTGATATTATAAGTAAAAGAAAGCTAACAAGTACTGAAGCAAATGAGCTCTATACCCAAGTAGCTAACGGGGTAGCTGGTGCAACATTTCCGTTCACTCCTCCTGCCGCTGCCTATAATAATTACGAAACGGATTATTTCCATAGTCTGTTCAAAAAACGTTTTTTTAAAGCAGTAAAGGCTTATCCAACGCCAGAACGAAAAGCTGCAGTCGCTCTCTTAAGAAACTTCGATGGCGGCTTTATTGAAGGTGATGACCTCGCAATTGCAACATCCAAGGATATCAGCGATAAGTGGATCTTAGCACAACAATGGGTATTTGAAGTCCAAGCTGCTATCGTCCAAAATACGTTTGGCAATGCATGGAGTGGTCTATTATGGTCATCCGACAGAGCAGAAACTACAGGGTTTGATTATAATAGAAATGTCTTAGCTCTCATAGCAAGACTTCTGAATGTTTCTTCAGTCAACAATCCTCTGAATTACCCAGATTGGTTAATTGATAAAGACACGCAAGAGCCTCTTGATGTCAATCGTGTAATTGTTGAAGCACTTGATCGTGCTCTTGAGTTCTTAGGAGGCTTCGAGGCGCAACCATGGGGCAAAGATGGGCGTCCTACAGCCACCTATGTTGATGCTGGATTAGGAGGCCCCATACCGTTCACTTGCAGTGAAGATGGGGTAACAGCAAACAGAGCTGGTATCTACTTCACCTCTGAAACCACTCAAGACTATGGTATGGATATTTCATCGATCAACCAGATCGGCCAAAGTGGTCTAGTTCTGTTTGAAGTGCAAGATGGACAACTGGTACCGGTGGTACAGGATGATGCACAGATGTGCAGCTATCTGCGCTTCGCAACGACGCCACTCGTGACATTCAACGGTAAAAAAGTATCGAAGAAATCGCATATACCAAAACATCATAAACAGAAGTAGTTTACTCAGCAGAGCGGTAGAAATTCCTGCCGCTCTGCACCTCAAGGGCTTTCGCCAAAAAGTACTGAGCCAATGCCGGCACACTAGTTCACGACCCAAAAAACAGACTGCAAGCCGACACACACATATTCATGGCCAGGATATGCAAATGGCATGCCTACTCCAAAGACGTAATCAATCGAAATTAGTACCCTTAAGGATCTTTTAAGCTCTCAATAATGTATTAAGAGCACATTCTTTACATAATATCCATCCATATTTACTCATGCTTAACTACGTCCTGCACCTTGAGCGTATTACGCTAACAAAATAACATCAGTTCGTAGCATACGTCATGCTAATACCTTCGTATTCTCATTGCTAAATCTCTTATATATCGTTACACTATTAGTTATATAAAAGTAATGGTGGTAATCACAAAATAACATGAGGAAAAACGTACATGGCATTATATACTCAAGCTATTGTATTAGCAGCTGGCAAATCAACCCGCTTTAATACCTCAAAAACTAAACTCTCGTATCCTATCTGCGGCCAAGAAATGATACGCTTTCCTCTCAACCTTATGCACTCACTTGATATCAAAACAACCGTAGTTGTTGGCTATCAAAAAGAGGTTATTAAAGATATTATTGCAAAATATAACTATCCGGTAGACTGTGTTGAGCAAACCATCCAGAAAGGTACCGGGCATGCTCTCTTATGCACCAAGAACTATTGGGACGCTCACCGAATTCTCATTTTAAATGGTGATGCACCACTCATTACCGAAGAACAGATAAAAAAGCTCATCAATCATCATACTGCCACAAAAGCTACTATTTCGTTTATTGCTTCGTATAATGCAGATCCTTCGGTAACCGGCTATGGCCGGGTTATTAGCGATGGTGATACTCTTTCTATTGTTGAGCAAAGAGATTTTACTGGTGACCCGGCAAAAGAATGTCGTCTCAACGCTGGTGTCTATTTAATTGATCGCTCATTCCTTGAAGAAACCCTGCCTGTCTTAGAATCCCATCCAAGCGGTGAAATCTTCATCACTGATCTTATTAAGAAAGCAAGTGAATCAGGCCATCGCGTTGAGGTAGTAGACATTCCCTTTGACTATGTGCGAGGTATTAATACCCTCAGAGAGCTCTGGGTGGCAGAGCGACTTGTCCGCTCAGAATTGATCAACGGCTGGATGGATAAAGGTGTCAGGTTTTCATCTCCTGAATCGGTGGAAATTGATCTTGATGTAACTATCGGCCCTGATAGCACCATAGGATTTGGTGTCCAATTAAAAAAAGGTACCGCTATTGGTTCTGGTGTTACGATAGAGTCATTCTCCGTTCTTGATAAGGCTTCCGTATCTTCACACGCCACCATTTATTCCCATAGCATGATAAGCAACTCTACCATCCATAGCAATGCTATCGTTGGCCCCTATGCACGTATACACCGGAATAGCACGGTTCATCATGAAGCAGTAATTGGCAATTTCGTTGAAGTAAGCACATCTACTATAGGTCCTCAGTCAAAAGCAAAACATCTGAGCTATCTTGGGCAAGCTACCGTTGGTACTAAGGCCAACATAGGTGCGGGGACCATTACCTGCAATTATAACGGGATAAGTAAGCATACAACTACCATTAATGACTATGCATTTATCGGGAGCAACAGTTCTCTACTAGCGCCTATCACTATTGGAGAAGGAGCTATCATAGCTGCTGGATCTACTATTAATCAAGATGTACCCAAAGAAGCACTTGCTATTGCTCGAGAGCGCCAAGTGACGAAGAAAAACTACGCACCGAAACTTAAGGAACAGCTCAGCAAAGAGCAGAAGAGTACGCAATCTACTTCACCATTTGCAAAGCTTACGCGCCCGTTTAAACAAGCACATTCAACATGATCCGCTTTATTCATACCGCAGACATACATTTTGGGATGGAGAACTATGGGCGTATTGATCCCAAACGAGGTATTCATTCACGGCTAATAGACTTTGAAAAAGCACTCAATTTTTGCATAGATTACGCACTTGAGCATGACGTAGACTTCTTTCTCTTTAGTGGAGATGCTTATAAAACAGCAAATCCGACGCCAACTCATCAACGATTATTAATGAACTGCTTACTCAGATTGTACAAAGCACACATCCCAATCGTGATGGTCATAGGTAATCATGACAATCCCCTAAGCTTTGGTAAGGCCCATGCACTAGACATCTTTGGCCAACTGCCCCTCGATGGATTTCATGTTATCAGTAAGCCTACTACGCTTATCCTACAGACAAAAAGTGGTCCCGTTCAACTGGTGGGCATTCCCTGGCCAACTAGAAATACTATTTCTCTACAAGATGAACATAAAAACCTCTCAACAACAGACATTACAGAATATATAAGCACCGGCGTTGCAAAGATTATTCAGTCACTCGCTCAGGAGCTTGATCCTACCTTGCCAAGCATTCTTGCAGGCCATCTTACGGTAAGCTCGGGAATCTTTTCTGGCTCTGAAAAACGTGCCATTTATGGAACAGATCCGGTATTCTTCCCCTCTCAACTTGGGATTCAACCTTTTGATTATGTTGCCTTGGGTCACTTACATCGTTTTCAAAACCTCAATGTCGGTAAGTTTCCACCAATAATTTATTCAGGATCGATTGAACGCATAGACTTTGGTGAACGAAAAGAAGACAAAGGATTTGTTGATGTCACTATTGAAGAAAAAGAGATGACTTCTTATACCTTTGTTAAGACACCGGTAAGGCCATTTATTCAACTTGATGTGCGCATTTCTTCAACTTCACCAGAAAGCCAAACGGACCAAATCCTTAGCGAGCTTATGAAGCATACACTTGATGATGCCATTGTTAAAATATTATATCATTTGCCTTCAGACACAAAAGACCAGGTCGATCTTGCCGAAATACAAAAAGCCTGTTCATCTGCGTGGTATCTTGTAGCTATTATCCCGGTACGATCACTCGAGACACGAGAACGTCGTGCTGCATTAAAAGTAGATATGTCTATTGAGCATTTACTCAATGCGTACTTTGATACTAAGCCAGAATATAAAGCATCAAAAGAGACACTCATTACCAAAGCACTTGCGCTTCATGATCAGGCGCAAGATCTTTAAGAGCCTTTCTATTTTTGTGCTATGCAGAAATAGGCTCTTCTAAATTTCAAGTGGGTAAGCATGCTGGGTTCAATTTCCCAAAGTCCAAATTGCTGGTAATTAAATATACAATAGTTTCATAGTGCTTAAACTTGTAACCTCGGGCTTTTCGCTTGGCAGCTTGAACGATTGAGTTTAAACCTTCTAAGATGCCATTATTGACCTGAGATTGCTTCCACTGTACAATGCCATCCCAATGCTTTTTTATTGTCTTAGCAGCCTTAACCATAGGCTTCAAACGGCTATGGGTAGCCCAGAAATACCACTTCTTAAGATGTTTTTCAAACTCCTCAGGTGTTTCAGCCCAATAAATATCCTGAAATGCCTCTTGTATTGCTAAGGCCTTCAATGACTTGATATTTAACTTTGACAGGCTGAGCTCTTCCTTTTGTTGTCGTTGATGAGCGGTAAGATTACGTTCATTTTTTAGAAAGATATATCTTGATCCCTTAAGTAGAGGGTTTTTCCGAGCCTCTTCTCTTCTTACCTGGTCTACTCCAGTATTAATGATCTTCAATACATGAAACTTGTCAAATGTAAGCTGGGCTGAAGGAATATGTTCTTTTGCTCCTTTAATGAAAGCAGGGGACATGTCACAGCTAACATCAGTTATCTTTTCAACTGCGCCACCATGTTCTTCAAAGTCATCCTTAAACTGTCTGAATGTGTTGCTGTCTTTGCCTTGAGCTACGAAGATAGTCTTCCGTTTCTCTAAGTCAACGAATAGAGAAACGTAGTCATGCCCCTTAGCTCTTGACGTTTCATCTACTCCTAGTTTGGTAACGTCACTGTAATCTTCAAGAATCCGAGCTTCTTCGGTATATTTCTCTAATATGGTCCATATTTTATAATCGGAAACATTGATCAGCTTGCCTACTTGACTTACCGGCATATTCTTTGCAAGCTGAAGGACAAGAGCCTCAAACAATAAGGTAAATCCATTTTGAAGCCCACTCCATTCAGGCATAACTAATCGAATTTTCCCATCCGGAGTTTTAATTCTTGGAACTCTAGCTTTTAAGTAGCACTCATGCTGAAAGAAGTTTAAATGGCGCCATTCCTTTTCAATAGTATCGTACGCTTTATACTCTCCTGGCAAGCCACTTTGAGAAAAGGTTGCTCCTCGTTCAAAATTCAACTTTATATCCAATCTCTTATTAGATTCGTCAAAGTTGATGCTTTCAATATACCAAGGATAATTAATGCCAAGTGCCTTGCTGAAAATATCTTTCATGTTCATGAAACTGCTCCAATCAAAGTGTTAAGAAAATCTTTGATTAGTATAAAACCTTCATAACATTTGATCTATTAATAATAAGAGAGTCATCTTTTCTTTAGAATCCCCCCTGGCTTTTTTTAACACATATAAATTAAAAAAAGCCAGGGGGGATTCTTTATCTTGTTTACCCACTTAAAATTTATAAGAGCCCAGAAATAGTTATCATCTTTAGCGACTATAAATATTTTATGTTGGCTTGCTTCATAAGATTTTCAAAGTACTCGCCCTGCACCTTCATAAAACGATCACGCCCAAGCTGAGCAACGATTTCCTGCTTACGCTCTTCAAAAGATACGATCTTTTTTGAAACAATGCGCAACAGAGAAAGACCATCATCTGTTTCAGTTGCAATGATTACCGAATCAACCGGAAGCTCTTTAATATGGGCCTTGTCTGCCGAGAAATCCTTACCTTGTATGGTACCAAGATCAGTCCACGCTACATTCTCTTTAATAGCCCCAGACTCGATCTCTCGCTCAACAAGGGTACGAGTTAACGATTTAGAGCCTCCTTGAAACGGCACAAATGCTTGCTGTAACCCATAAAACTCTAAGGGGTTATTTTCATGATACTCTTTGAGCTTCTTCTCTGGCACCTGGGCCTTACTTTCAACACGAGCTCTAATTACATCTTCAATCATAATCGTTTTACCAAGCTCAGCACGAGCTTCCTCAAATGAATAGCCCTGTTTTTTAAACTCTTTAATCAACCCGGCTCTATCAGTACCTAAGCTTTCCTGAGCACGAGCGAGTGCTCTATCTATTCCTGAGTCAGAAAAAGGTATTTGGAGTTTTTTTCCATCAAGAATGATCAGCTCTTTTACTATCGCGTCCTGAAGCGTAGGCACCCGCTCCATGAGGTCAGGCCGCAGATCAGATTGACATATCACTATTGTTCCCTCAGGATGGTAAATAATCGCAAGCACTTGATCTACAACTTCCCTACCACGAGGTGATTCAATATGATTAGTCACCTGCTCAACCGAGAGTGGCTCAAGGTTCCTGTGAAATGGCACCTCTTGAACCGGCAGTTGGCCAAGCTCGGCATATGCCGAGCTACACGCTAGTAAAATACCTATAATACGATAATCCATAGTTCCCCTAACATACCTAAGGGGACCCAAAAGCGGATCCCCTTTATATGTATATAATACCGATTTATGGCTTATGCTGCAACTGCTCCTGAAGATTGGGCAGCATTGTCACCTTTTGTATTCTCTTGTTGAGCCTTCATCTGCTCTTCAAAGAGTTTCATGAGTTGTTCTTGCTCAGCCTTACGCTGCTCTTCATCAGCTTTGAAATACTCATCACTAGTCGATAATGAGAGACCTTTCTTAAGCTCTTCAATACGATCCATGAAGGCTTTCTCAAGCTCACTTTGTTTCTTAAACTGACCAAGCATTTCAAGCATCTGCGGCATCGCCTTGATTTCATCAAAGCTTGCATATGCAGCATCTACTTTATTGCCACCTTTAATGACCGTGAAGGTATCACCAGTTTGCACAACTTCAACATCACCAGGCTTCAATGATTTAGCCTTAAGACGAATAGCGAAGTCCACATCTTGAGACTGAGCTGATACCGGTCCAAGATCTTTAGTTGATTTACCAGCTTCAGCAGCAGCACCAGCGAAATCTTTTTTAGCTTTTGCTAAGAAATCATTAGCAGCTTTCTTATCAGTAAATTCAACAGCTTTAATGCTAATGCTTTCAGGATGCTTAAGGAATGGTGGCCTATCAAAGGCTTGATTTGCACCAATTTGTTCATTATAGAATTTAGTAAGGGCTGATTCAGAAACATCAATCTTTTCTTGAAGCTCTTTTGCTAAAAGCTGTGTATTAAGGCCCCAACGAGCGTGATCATAGGCGCGTGCAAGCTCTTTTTGGTATTCAGCCTCGGCTTCCTTGCCTGATGTTTTGAAATAATTATCAAGTACTGCCATCGCCTCTATTTGTTTAAACACTTCTCGCTTAGAAGGACCACCATATGGGCCAGCTTGTGCAGCTGCGAGATCATAAAAGTCTTCAAATTTTTGTTTGGTAATAGCTGGCTTGCCATTAATACTAAGCAGTACATCTTCTTGCTTAGCAGGAGGCTCAGTTACCGGCTTACAGGTAGGACAGCTAGCTGGCTTAAATAAATCACACCCCGGTAGTATCCCTAAGGCTGATACTAATAATGCTACATTAAAAAACGAACGATATTTCTGCATAACCTATTCCTTTTTTGCTTGGTTATCACTATACACTGTCATATTGACGAAGATTACCATAGAAGAGCATAACTTGCAAAAAAATCTTTATTTCAGCAAAACCTACGCTTTGACACGTGTGAACCTTTTTCGTTAGAAGGTACTAAGAAAGAACAAGAGCTTCTTGATGAAGCCTATTATTCAAAGAAAGCCCAATTTATTACCGTACACGGCCGGAGGCGTGTTGGCAAAACGTATCTCGTACGAGAATTCTTTAAAAACAAAGATTGTGTGTTTTTTCATGCTACTGGCCAAAAAAGAGCAAGAATGCATGGTCAACTCAAAAGTTTTATGGAAGCTCTTGGAGAAACCTTCTTTCGTGGTGCTGCTTTAAAGGTCCCAACAAGTTGGGATGAAGCTTTTGAAAAGCTTCACACTGAATTGACCCTCACCGGCTTAAAAGCCGGCGATTCTTGCTTCTCAGAGCTGCCCAACGGCAATCTCTCCACAAGCTTTTAGGGCGGAGAGCCCCGCCGCCCTTATGTTTTTCGCTGCATTAACATCTCTGTCTTCTACTAGTTCGCATTCTTCACAATGATACACTCTTTTTTGTAGAAGCATATCTTGCTTATTGCCACAGGTAGAACACAGTTGACTTGAGGCAAACCATCTATCTATTTTGACAAAGTGTTTAACTTTCCAAGCGCATTTATAACGTAAGAATTGAAGGAATGTTCCCCAGCCAGCATCCGCTATAGCTCGTGAGAGCTTCTTGTTTTTAATCATGCCCTTGATATAGAGATCTTCTACACACAAAACACCGTGGTTCTTGGCTAATTTTGTGGATAATTTATGTAAAAAATCATTCCTCAAGTTCTTGATGCGGCTATGTAATTGCTGTATCTGAGCAACACACTTCTTCCAGTTATTACTAAACTTTTTCTTTCGGGATAGAGCCCTATAGAGATAGCGCAGTCTCTTGAGAAGTTGATGAAGATAGGCAGGATTATCAACCTTTTCACCAGTTGAAAGCGCTGCAAATACCTTGATACCTACATCAACACCAAGAGCTTCTTCTTCTCTTATAGGGACCTTCACAATATCAACCTGTTCTTCAAAGACAATTGATATGTGCCATCGCTTACCTCTTTTATATACAATTGCTTGTTTTATCTTGCCAGGTATAGCTCTTGAATTGCGATATTTTACCCAGCCAATTTTAGGAAGCCACACTCTGTTGTTTTCACATCGTATATGCTGAGGATACCTCATGGTGTCGTTTCTTCCTCTTTTTCTAAAGTGAGGCATCCCTACTTTTCTGTCTGATTTCTTGTTTTTAAAAAAAGAGGTTACAGCGAGAAACATATCCTTCAGTGCTTGCTGTAAGCATTGGGCTGGAGCATCTGCTAAAAACTTCGTTTCTTCAGCTATTTTAAGCAAGGGCAGAAGATTTGCTATCTCTTCATACGTAGGAATAGCTTTCTTTTCATTAAGAGCTATCTTTACTATTGATAATCCGTAATTGTAAACAAAACGAGAGCATCCTGAAAACTGAGCTAATAGCTTCTGTTGCCTATTGGTAGGATTCAGGCAATACTTGTAGCTTTTTGTTAATCTTTCTCTCATAGTGCAGAAATAGTAACAAATATTTTGTAAGATGTAAAATTTTTTAATTAAAAATCTTATGAGCAAACAGAAGCTTGCAATAGTATTCTCTATACCATGACTTCTTTGTGCTTACAGCTTCTCATTTCGCGTGTCTTACGACAACGCTCTATTCAAACAAAGGATAACCGTTCATCTACGGCTTAAAAGCCTTGTCTTTACCCACATTTTTATCTACAATCTATACCTGAAAAAAGTTGATTGGTTCAATAAGGTGGAGTAGACGTGAATCATATTTTAAGTGATAATGAAGCATGGACAAAGAGGCAATGGAGCAGCGCAAAGCTTGGTGATGCTCGAAGAAATAAAAGAGCTGTGAAAATAGGAGATTGCATGCTAAGAAAGCCAACTGCTAGTTTGCCTAACCAGATGAAAGACTTCTATGATTTGAAAGCAGTATATCGACTTCTTAATGAAGAAGATGTTACGCATGGGGCTCTGCAAGAGGTGCACTGGAATAATGTAAAAGAAGCTGCTAATAAGACAAAAAACACCGTCTTGATGATCCAAGATACCAGCGAGTTAGACTATAGTTCAAAGAAATCAATTGAGGGTCTAGGACCGATCGGAAATCATAAAGGCCGTGGCGTTCTTATTCACTCCACACTAGCTGTTGAGTTTGGTAAAAATGGCCCGGAATCTGTATTAGGATTAGCTCATCAATCTGCATGGATCAGAGACAATATTGCTCGTAGACAAACTGAAAAGAGGTCAGAACGAGCTAAAAGACGAACTGAAGCTGATTGTTGGATCGAAAGTTTAGAAAATATTGGTATGCCAGACCATCAAGATACCCAATGGGTAAGTGTGGGAGATCGTGGAAACGATATCTATAAGTTTATTCGCTATTGTACGCGGACCGGTAGAAACTTCCTAGTAAGAGCTAATACTAATCGAGTTATAGTGACAACAGAAGGGAAAAAAGAAAAACTGAGTGATTTTGTTCGATCCCTTCCTGAACAGACCACAAAAAAGATAGATTTGCGCTCAAGACCGGGAAAAGCTGGAAGAGAAGCTATTCTTTATGTTGCATGGAGTACAATATTAGTTATCACTCCTAAATTTTTCCCTAAAAAGGAACATGAGACTATAAAGCTTTCATGTATCCGCGTATGGGATAAGTCAGATAGTAGCTTGGAATGGATTTTGATAACGAATCTTGAGATAGCAAACCAAGCAGATGCCCTTGAGAAGATAGCCTGGTACGAATCTCGCTGGCTTATAGAAGAGTATCATAAATGTCTAAAAACTGGATGCCGTATCCAAAACAGCCAGCTCAAAAAGGCTGGAGGATTGCTTTCACTGCTGGGGTTTCTAGGGGTTATAGCTACGCGTTTACTTGCTATTAAGTTCTTTATAAGACTTAATTCTTCAGCAAAGGCCAAAGACCACTTCCCTATTGAAGGGATACACTTATTATGTTCACGCTATAAATTATCAGCAGAGACTATGACCTGTAATCAGTTTTGGCGATGCATTGCACGTCTTGGTGGATTCTTAGGACGAAAGTCCGATGGTAACCCTGGTTGGCAGACTAGTTGGTCAGGTTGGGTTTCGTTTCTTGATATGCTGTCTACGCTCAACTTAATAGGGCAAATGGAATCTATCAAGCCTGAAAAGAATGAAGACATCTGGACAGCTATCGCTGATAAGATTATGGGAAAAATGGAGCTAAAAAAATGTGGGTAAAGACAAGGCTTAAAAGCCGATAGTTTTCCGGTTATGAAATAAAAGGGACCAATGAGAAAGTAGTGATTTTTTTAGATGAACTTCCCTGGATGGCATCACCAAAGTCGAACTTTCTTGATGCTCTTGATGAATACTGGAACAAATACTGGGTCGCAATGCCAAACGTAATACTTGTTGTTTGCGGCTCTTCCGCCTCATGGATGATAAAACGAATCATCAACGACAGAGGAGGATTCCATGGAAGATCTACCTTAAAAATGAGACTCATGCCTTTTAGCTTATCAGAGGCACGAGATTATTTAGAAACAAAAGGCGTACGACTTAATGATGAGCATATTCTTTCTTTATATATGACTCTAGGCGGAATACCCTATTATCTAGATTATGTAAGACCTAAGTTATCCGCCCAACAAAATATCCAACGACTCTTCTTTGAAGTCGATGCACCGCTCAAAGATGATTTTAAACTACTCTTTGATTCTTTATTTAAAAAAGCAGCCCCCTACAAAGAGCTTATGCGGGTTATAGCCAGGAAAAAGGATGGCATTTCTAGAGAAGAACTGAAGAGGATGGTCCGCCTATCTTCCACAGGAGGATACTTGAGTACACGGTTAACTGATTTAGTAGATGCTGGCTTCATTACTGAGTATGTCCCCTGGGGGCAAAAAGTGGGCGAATATTACAAAGTTATCGATGAATTTTGCATCTTCTATTTGGAGTGGGTTGCCCGAGGCAATGCAAGCGATGCATTAGATGAAGATCATTGGGTGCTCTACACCAAGACGCCAGAATATGCAGTTTGGGCAGGATACGCCTTTGAAGCGGTTTGCAGAAAACATATACGCATAATAGTTCAAAAACTAGGTATTAAGGCGATGGGACCAATGAGTCCTTGGCGCTATGTCCCTAAAAGTAGGAATGAAGAAGGCGCTCAGATAGATCTAGTAATTGAACGATTTGATAATGCAATAACCTTGCTTGAAATCAAGTATACTAAAAAGCCTTTTGTCATTGATAAGCGTTATGCTGCAGCTCTTGAGCGAAAAGTTAGCGTATTTACAGAACAGACACAAGCCAAAAAAGAGATTTTCCTGGCTCTCGTTGCCGCGAATGGTATCAAAACGTCTGTGTATTCTGAAGAAATGATAAGCACTGTTGTTACCTTGGAAGATCTTTTTGATTAGATAAGTCAGTAAGAAAAATCATAGCATTCACTAGTGCAACTGACGACACACCACCAAGGCTTCCATGCTCTTTGGCCTTCCTAAGTTGAGCTTCTTAGCTACAAGTCCTAACGTTGAACCCGTTCTACATATATCATCTATGAGCATAAGCACGTTACCTTCAACGTCAGTGATGTCTGGAGTTACACGAAACGCATCTTGCCTATACCGATGCTGCTCAATCTTTGAATAAAGTCCTCTACGAATCGCTGGCTTCACTCTTATGATACATTCAAGAACTGGCGTACCACTGAGCTTACTTAGTTGCTTTGCCAGCACTAATGAAGACTGATAGCCTCTACGATGAATATCCTTCGGATAGCGTGGAACCGGAATGAGATAATCAACGTTATGCAACCTACTGCCCTGCTGCTCATAGAGCAGAGAACCTAAAGATTGTGTTGTACGCACACTACGATGCATAAGTGAACGAAGAGGATAGTCATAGCTACTCAATGCATGAACGTTCAGGGTACCGATTTTTTCAGAAGGAAGATACACTATCGTTTCGACACAGGATTCACATAATGAAGCATCAGAGTACAACGGTGCATGACAGTGACCACACTGAGATCCTAATAACGCGTGAACTACATTATGCAACATCGGTAGCACCTTCACCCATAACAAGATACTGAACAAACATAATGAACACCCCGAAAACTATCGCTATATCTGCTATATTAAATACGGGCCAGGTATAATAGGGCAAGTGAATCACCATAAAATCAACTACACCATGGTGCACAATACGATCAATAATATTAGCAATTGATCCAGAAATAATAAGCAGCTCCCCATAGATAGCATTCCCTTTCTGGTAGTTTTTATACGCATGAACCATCAAACCGATAGTAAGCATACAAATAAAGGCAGTTATGCCAATAAAGAGCCAAGGAGCATCCTGATGTAAGAGCCCCCACGATATCCCCCGATTATAGGTAACCGCAAACGCCAAAAACGTCGTTAGGTATACCGGTTCTGGCAGGTAGGTCAGCACCAACCATTTGCTTACCTGATCTACGAGCAACACGGCCCAAAATACACAGGCATATTTTTGCCATTCTTTCATCGCACGTGTGCTCCTAAGTTAGTAACCGCTTGAGAAACGTGATGCATAATCTCATCAATTGCTTCTTTGGTTAAGGTCCCTTCTGGATCAGCAGCGGTATACCTAAAGGTCAGAGATTTTTGGTCAAGCCATTCATCTTTTTCAAATCGATCAATAAGTTCAACTTCAGTTATACGCGCATCAGCTTGCTTAATAACCGACTCAAGGCCAGCTACTGTCACAGATAGCGGTACCAACATGCTTATATCCTGTTCTGTAGTAGGATATTTTGCTAACGGAACAAACGTAGCCTTTTCAGGAACAACATGCAGCAAGAAATTAGCATCAAGCTCCAAAATAAAGGCATCACCTTCAAGCACCCTACTTAAAAATTCTTTTGAAGCGTTACCTGCTCTACCAATAATACGATCACCAAACCAGAGCTCTGCTGATTGATTTTCGTTATACCACGGAGCCAAACGCTTTGTAGGCTTAACCCAGTCAATAGTAATGTTAAGCGCAGCAAATACTTTTTCTACCAGCACTTTTCCGTCATAAAAATCTATTGGCTTTTTATGATCATACCAAATACCGGCTACTTCTTGTTCCTCTACCGGATGCTCCTGAATAAACCAGACGCGATTCATTTCAAAAAACCTAAGAGTATCTTGTTCAGTATGGTTAGTAACCACACATTTTAACAAATTTGGTACTAACGAGGTAATAAGACGCTGCCAGTGCTCAGACAAGGGATTCGCAATACGCAGGGCATCACCAGGGTCAAATGATAGCTGCTTAATAAACTCCTCATCATAAAACGCATACGTATGCACCTCATGCATTGAACAACCATAAGCCAGTATATGTTTTAATCTCCGCTTACGTTCAATGGCACTCGTATCATAGGCAGCCATTTTTCTCATAGGGAGCGTGGGAGTTATTGAGCGGAACCCAACGTAGCGAGCTACCTCATCCACCACATCTTCAGGAATGGTAACATCTTTGGTTGCTCGGAAGGTAGGCACGGTTACCGTATACGTCTCTCCCTCCTGCTCAACACCAAATGCTAATCGCTTAAGTATATCGATGATAGTCTTAGAGGATAAAGACATGCCTATCTTTTGGACAATAAGCTCATGTGAAACCTCAATAACCTTTTCTTTCATCAGAGGACCAACCGACATGAGATACTCTTCTGACCTATAGGATATCCCTGCATCTTCAAGAAGCTTAATATAGCGCAATATTCCTTGGACAGTTTGGTTTGGATCGAGACTCTTCTCAAAACGGGCAGATGATTCCGTACGTGTCTTTAAACGTGCTGCTGTCATTCGTATGGTTGTAGGATTAAAATTAGCACTCTCTAAAAATAAGGATCTTGTCGTACGGCTTACCGCTGTATCTCTGCCACCCATTACACCAGCAACTGATACCGGCGTATCACCATCAGCAATCACACAATCAGCGGGGTTAAGCGTAACTTCTTGCCCATCAATCAATACCACTGTCTCACCTTTCTTTGCATTGCGTGCAGATAACGTTCTACTCGAAAGCTTCTCCTTATCAAAGGCATGCATTGGCTGACCAAGATCAAACATCACATAATTGGAAATATCAACAAATGCATCTATAGGCCTACTATCAACTCGTGCAAGACGAAATGCCATCCAAGGCAATGATGCTCGATATTCTGCCTGGGCAAGCGTAAGACCAGCAAATCTTCTACAGGCATCTGACTCAATTGCTATATCCATCTCGGCACCAGATTCTTTTTTTTCAGCGTGCTTTACTGGAATATCTGCAAGTAAGTGCTCTTCCGCAATAAGTTCCTTCTTGAGCAAAGCTGCCACTTCACGAGCACATCCTCTATGGCCCCATAGGTCAGGCCGGTTGGTGATCTCCTTGTTATCTACCTTAATAATAACATCCTCTTGCTCAACCGTAGTTCGCCACGACCCATGCGCTTGCTCATCAGTCATATATAACCCTGCAATAAGGCCATCTTTTGAGGAGCCAATATCAATAAGCGTTGCCCAACGGAACAGATCACCCTCTTTTTTCATGAGATACCAGATGCCTTCTTGAGCTTCTTTCCTTTTGGGTAAAGTTACCCTCTTGTTATGTTCAGGAGATTCTACCTGTATGGCATCATGTTGAACTTCAGTTATACGCACGGCATATAAGGAGGAAAGATCGGTCGAAATAATCTCAAAACCATCTACTTCAGCAGTACTATCATTAAAGTGCTTAACGAGTGACTGAACATCAATTTCCTGCTTAGTAACGTTTATATGATCAAGAAGCCAAGAGAGTACTATCTTCATAAAAACCCTATTGTTAAGAAACTCATAATACACCTTAGTATATGAAAATTCTCACAAACCAGCAATGCGGATTTCAAGCTCTGAGATAGATAAAACCTATTCATAACAACTATCTCATAGCAACAATGAGTATCTAGCTTACTGCCTATGACTATCTCTACCTATGAGAGATGGAGCCGGAACGAATCATACAGCATATAGGACTTATAATCCACTGTCTTTCCAGTATACTCTGCAAAACTCTACCAATATAGGAAATATCTGCTATACTCAGAGTAATATGAGATCCAACAGGAGACCATTATGGGAAAGATATTACTCTATTACAAATACGTACACGTACCAAAGCCATCTGAGATAGTGAAAGAGCACAAAAAACTGTGCCAAGAGCTTGGCCTGAGGGGGCGCATTCTTATTGCTCAAGAAGGCATTAACGGTACCGTAGGTGGTACCGATGAGGCCTGCGAATCCTATAAAGAAGCAATGAATACTCATCCGCTCTTTAGCGATATCGACTATAAAGAGAGCGAAGGAGGCGCAGAATACTTTCCCCGCCTGCAGGTAACTGCAAAAGATACCATTGTAAATCTTGGCGTAGATCCACGTGATCTTAAAGCAGAAGAGCGCGGGACGTATCTGAGCCCTGAAGAAGTCCATGCTCTTTTAGAAGAAATGCCAGATGATTTAGTAGTTCTTGATACGAGAAACAATTTTGAATGGCGTGTTGGGACTTTCAAAGGTGCCGAAAAACCCGACATAGATAACTTTCGAGAGCTCCCTGCTTACTTAGATGAGCGACTTGATGAATATAAAGATAAACGAGTGCTTATGTTCTGTACTGGTGGCATTCGATGCGAGCGGGCTACGGGCTACTTAAAGAAAAAAAACGTAGCAAAAGAAGTATATCATATTAAAGGTGGTATTCACCGGTATGCTGAACAATATCCTGACGGATTCTTTCGGGGCAAGAACTATGTCTTTGATTCACGTGTTACCCAAAAAATTAATGATGATATCTTGGGCACTTGTGATCATTGTCAGCAACCAAATGATGATTACACAAACTGTGTAAATGCAGCATGCAATAAACAGATAATCGTATGTCAAGACTGCATAGGTACCTATCATAATACGTGCAGTGAGCGTTGTGCAGAACTCGTTCGCACTAAGCAAGTACCGATACGAGTTATCCCAAAACGATTTCATAAAACAGCCTAGGAGATTCCATGTCAGTTACGACCCTTGAGCATTTATCGTCTTCACCTGGTCTTTTATTACCATCGGTTTCTCTTGCCGATAAAAATTGGTTTAAAACAGGTGGCGATGCTCGATTTTTTGCCGAACCTCGTACGTCTGAAGAATTTCAAGAAGTATTGGCGTATAGCATTTCTCAAGATCTTAAGGTCTGCCTTATTGGTGAAGGAGCAAATATGCTTGTCGCTGATACTGGATTTGATGGTCTTGTCATTCGCCCCCAACTAAAAACCATCAAACGCTTTGATGTGGATGAGCACTATGCTCACATTACGGCAGGTGCGGGGGTATCTTTTGGAGATCTCATTTCCTGGTGTCTAGAACATAACCTCATTGGCCTTGAAGAGTTTAGCGGT
The DNA here is from genome assembly GCA_963711045.1 of uncultured bacterium. Lineage (GTDB taxonomy): Bacteria > Babelota > Babeliae > Babelales > Babelaceae > PRDV01. Next base: position 298,082 of record CAVQCM010000004.1, read on the forward strand.
ATTCCTGGTACCGTCGGGGGCGCCGTATTTATTAATATCCATTATTTTGAATATTTACTGAGTCAATTCATTGTAGGAGCAGAGGTCATCGAAAAAAAGACTGGTAAGCTTCTCACCGTTCCAAATGAGTGGTTTAACTTTGGGTATAACACTTCTCGGCTTCATGATAAAGAGCATTATCTTGTAAGCGCAACTTTTAAACTCACTAGCGTTCCTACGGGTACTGCCTTACATGCCAGGGGACGAAGTGAAGAGATGATTCGTCATAGAGCAAAGAGATATCCTACATCACATACCTGCGGCAGCTTTTTTAGAAACTTTCATGAACAAGAAGTAGCCCATACACCAAAAAAGCTCATCTATGTTGCCTACTATCTTGATAAAGTAGGTATTAAAGGAGAGCTTTCTGTAGGTGACGCTATTGTATCATATCAACATGCTAATATGATCGTAAATAAAGGCTCAGCGACAACACAAGATATTATTGATCTAGCTCGGCTTATGCAACAAAAAGTACATGCGGCCTTTGGGATTATACCACAGCCAGAATGTCGGCTTATTGGCTTTGAACGGTACCCTTTGCTATGATCAACTTTCTTAAAGGCTTCATAATCGGCATCATTATGGCAACTCCTGTTGGTCCTTTAGCAGTGCTGGTCATAAAGCGAAGTCTCACAAAAGGCTATAAAGAAGGGTTGGCAACAGCACTTGGTATAGCCTTAGCAGATGGTATTTATGCTCTATTTGCAGCACTTGGACTCACCGCAGTAAGCAATTTTATGCTCTCAAGAAAAGAATATCTCTTTATGGGGGGCGGTCTTTTACTTATACTGCTTGGCATACGGGCCCTTAAACATCCACCCATTCTTGCGCCTGAACAACTTGCCCCCAAACGGATTGGACCTACTATTATACAAACACTGCTCCTTACGCTTACTAATCCTCTCACGCTCTTAACCTTTCTAGCAGCGTTCACTGCTGCTGGCTTTGAAGCGGGAGAAGAGCTCAGTCAAGCGCTGCTCATGTGTCTTGGGGTATTCTTAGGATCAACAAGCTGGTTTATGACTATCAGTCTTATAGCTGGATCGCTACGAAAGCACGTTACCCCCTATATACTCAATCTAATAAATACCATTTCAGGATCAGTATTAGTTCTTTTTGGGTCTGCCTTTTTAATTGATGCCGCCTGGGAATTACTTCAGAAAGTATATTAAAGAAAGTATCCACTCCCAACAATATAATTACTAACCTTATTGTCCTGCATCTTCTTAGGTACTGCTTTTACGTATACCCTTCTTGTCGCATTACGGGTAGTATATTCGCTCCAACCACCACCATTAAGAGCAATTGAAATAATATTATCTACCACCATCTTACCTGCTTGGTCAGTGGCTTTACTGAGATTCTTCCAGATTTGAGACTTATGAATACCATTTACCATTCTTGTACCATCAGCATCAAACACAAAAACTGATAAGTCACCACGAATAAAATCATTATCACGTGCACTGAAAAGACCGAATGCAATATCAGGTTTAGTATCTTTTAAAAGATCAGCTGCCCTATTAACCAATGTTTGTGTCGAAGCTGTTTTTGATGAGGGAAAATACTCAGCTCCAATAATAAATTTACCATCAGGAACTTCAACAAATTCTACAAAAGCAACAGCATTCGCATTTGTCTTAATATATGATATTAAGGCTGAACCTTGCTCTACTGCAAGCCTAATCATATCGCGAATATATAAACGCCCATCTGAACTGGTAATCTTTAGGAGATTTTGCCCCACATAGCTTGGATTTTCTCCATCAGCTAAACATTTACCCTCCTTGTCAAACACAAAAATACCCAATCCGCCTCGTGCAAAGTCACCAACCACACTAGAGAATTCTGCAAAGGCTCGTTTTGCACCATTAGTTTTTAGATAGCTAATTGCACCATTAACATAACTTTTAACTGCATTAAGATTAACATCTGGGTAATACCCTGCAGAAATGATATAATCAGTTTGTGTTTTTTGATCGGTAACTTTTTCAACATAAGAACGTTTAAACTCATTGCGCCAAATATATTCGGTCCATCCAGATCCCTTAGTTTTACCAACCTGTATTAGTTCCTGGATAACTGGTGTGCCACGGGAGTCCTGCAAATCAATAAGGTTTTGTCCTACAAGAGCTGCATTCTGACCATGAGCTACGCAAATTCCATGCATATCATAGGCGAACATATAGATATCACCTTTAACAAAGGGCCCCGTTGGGTTACTAATTAAACCAAACGTTGCTTCTTTGCCATTTTGATCAAAGTAAGCAACCGCCGTTTTAACCAGCTGTTTAGTGGTATATTCATCACTTTCTGGATAGAAACCACTTCCAAGAACGTACGTCTCGCCATTCTTAACCACGGTTAATAAATAGGCAGTTTGATAACCATTATTCCAGAGATAAGAAAACCGTGCTCCATGATCTTTACGACCTACAGCAACCATATCATCAATTAGAGGATTACCTGCCATCCCTTTGATGTTTTTAATATTCTTCCAGATCATTTCGTGATCATCTCCGTAAGCTAAGCATGTTCCGGATGCTTTAAAGACAAAGACAAATAGTTCGCCTTTACGCCATATGGTATTATTTACAAAATCGTTGCATGCCTCCTGAAGACTTACCTTCATAAAATGCTTAGCGGCATTGAGCACTAGCTTTTTGCTCTCTTCAGACTTACGATTAATATCAACATCAGGCTTCGCCTGAAAAGATATCTCATTCCCCATTTGTTGCGGCATGGCTGCTACCGATGGTGCATAGAGGCGCACTGGAACGAGCAGTAAATAGAGTAAACAATACATACTAGGTTTCATAAATCACTCCTTTTTTTTCAGTGGTACCAGCATACCTAAAACTATACAGTTCCTGCAAGAGTTTGGTAGCATTTAACACCATTGATCTATATACTAGGAAAAGTATGCTAATTATTGGAGAAACTATGGCAGAAATTATAAGTGTTACCAAACACAACTTTGAACAAGAAATCACGAACGCAAAAAAACCGGTCATAATTGACGCCTTTGCAACCTGGTGTGGCCCTTGCCAACATATGGAGCCCATCTTTGAAGAGCTTGCTGATGAATATGGTGACAAGTACACCTTCGCAAAACTTAATATAGATGAAGCTCGAGACATTGCCGTCAAATTTGGTATCATGTCAGTCCCTACCTTCCTCTTTCTAAAAGAAGGCAAAGTTGTTGGCCAAGAAGTCGGGTATAAAGCAAAAGAAGATCTACTAGATCATCTGAAGCAGTACCTTGGATAATTCTATGAAAAAGCTTTTTGTACTACTCCTGTTACCTATGGGAGCCTGCTTTGCAAGCAATGATGTTGACCCTCTACGTTTAAGAAGTATAAACCTTACACCAGCACGATGCAATGGAGGCCTTGCTACCGCTTCTGTCACGCTTGAAGCTGTTGGAGGAACACCAGGGTATGTGTATGCACTTGATGGACAACTATCACAAGATGAACCGACGTTTACTGATATTAGTACTGGGGAACATCTGTTTACGATCACTGATCGCGCAAAAAACTTCATCACCGCTGTACTCTTTGTCGGACCATCCCCGTTTAGTAACGTATGGGTAGGTCAAGCACCTTTTTGTGATGATCAATACAACAAAGGAATCATCTCAATAGCTACTGAAGGTGGTATTGAACCTATAGAGCAAGAACTTTTGGGCGGCGATACTAGTTTTACCGGAGCCTCAGGAGACTTTGCACCGGTAGAGCAGGGAAGATACACAGTAGTAAGTACCTCATCAGATGGATCACCCTGCGCACCAACTCAGATCACTTTTGACCTATTACTTCCTCAGAAAAGCTCAAATGAACTACTTAATTATATAAATGGCAAGTTCTGCAATCCTTGTAAGAGATCGTAGCACCCTTTCAATACTCTCTCTTAAGGACTATTAACTCCTTATGAAATTCAATGTGAAATTTTTCAATACAAACCATTGACTATGAGTAACATTTTTAGATACACTGAAAATGTAGATATATATAAAAAACCTTCTAAAAGAGAGGAACTCTGATGAAGAAATTTCTAGCACTAGCACTTGTAGTACTTGGTATTGGCGCAAACGTATTTGCATGTGGTTGCATGGCACGTAGAACTGCTACAAAACAAACTACTACTCAAAATCAGTAATATGATGTGCCTAGGTATAGAAACACCTAGGCACATTCTTTTCTAACATGCCACAATTTCAGTTTAATTAAGAAACTCATTGCATTTTAAGGCCTAACTACCTATACTTTGAGGTGAATACTACACCTAATACAAAAAAAGATGAAAAAGCTACTACCTCTTGGTTTTACTGATTACAAAGAAGTTATCGACAATAATTGTTATTATGTTGATAAAACGCTCTTGATACAAGAACTACTTGAACGTGGGAAAGTGGTACTTCTTCCGCGGCCTCGTCGTTTTGGTAAAACTCTTAATCTTTCGATGCTTCGGTATTTTTTTGAAAAGGGAAAAGAGCCTACAGATTACCTTTTTGAAGATAAAGCAATCTGGAAACACTCAGTATATAAGAAACTGCAAGGGCAATTCCCGGTGGTCTTTCTCTCTTTTAAAAGTGCTGAATTCTCTACCTTTGATCGTACCTTTGAGCGTTTAATCATTATTATTGGAGAGGAGTTTGCTCGACATGCCTATCTCCTTGAGGGAAATGTTCTAAGTTCTTCGGAAAAAGAGTACTTTAAGAAAGTTCGTGATTTTAAAGCATCTTTTGTTGATATCAGCTCAAGCTTAGAACTACTTGTTCATTATCTTTATAACTATCATCAAAAAAAAGCTATTGTGCTCATTGATGAATATGATGTGCCAATCCAATCTGGCTTTATACATGGTTTTTACACGGAAGTACTCGAGTTGCTCAAACCACTACTCACGTCTGTCTTAAAAGATAATGCATTCGTTGAACGAGGTGCCTTAACTGGTATACTTGCCCTTGCAAAAGCGGGTATATTCTCTGGTCTTAATAACCTGAGTGTTTTCAATCTGACTGATCTTCATTTTGCAGATAAATTTGGTTTTACGGCCCAAGAAACAGAAACAGCGCTTTCTTATTATGGCATTGAAAATCATGACACAATTAAACAATGGTATAACGGCTACATTTTTGGTGAAGTGAATGGATTGTTTAATCCCTGGTCACTCTTAAAATGTATTGAAAAACAAGGCAGACTAGAAATTTATTGGGCAAATACCAGTGATAACCTCGTGTTAAAAAGACTCATAACCCGTACAACATCTGGCATAAAATCTGATTTTGAAGTCCTTTTATCTGGAGGATCTATTAAGAAAATTATTGAAGAATCAATTGTTTTCCCAGACGTTGATAAACGAGAAAACCTCATCTGGAGCCTACTCCTCTTTAGCGGTTACCTAACTTACACTAGATATGAACTCATCAAAGGGAAAAAGGTTGCTCATCTGAAGCTTCCTAATAAAGAAATAGAATACCTCTTTGAAGATCTCATCCAACAAATATTCTCAGAAAATGTTGTTGGCGACCAGGCTGAAGAGATTCTACAAGCCCTTCTTAAGAGTAATACAGTCTATTTTGCTGAGCTTCTGCAAGGATTTGTCATTAATAGCATGAGCTCTCATGATATTCCAGCAAATGAACCTGAAAGAAGCTATCATCTCTTTGTGCTTGGCCTATTGGTGCTCCTTAGTGATGATTATACGGTCACCTCAAACCGGGAAAGCGGTCTGGGGAGATATGATATACTTATTGCGCCAAAAAAACCTTCAAACCCAAGTATTGTTATCGAGTTTAAAAAAGCAGTAAACAGCGAACAACTAGAAGACTGTGCAAAAAAAGCTCTAGAACAAATCATGCAAAAAAACTATCTCCAAGAGTTGAAAGCAAAAAAGGTAACCACTATTCTTGCCTATGGCATCGCCTTCTCAGGAAAAAATCTCAGCGTCGTATCTCAACATGTTTAGGCTTTTCTATCCTGCACATCAACACCCAACTCTTTAAGTTTGTCTCTTAGGGCATCTGCTTTTGCCCAATCTTTGTCTTTGCGCGCCTGTTCTCGCTGATCAAGCAGCCCTTGTATCTCGGGAGTAATAGTTACTTCTTCTTTGTGCAGCGGGATTAAATCTAAACCGAGCACTTCTATCATTAATCCTTTAACGAGAGCCTTTTCATTAGGTCCCATTGACTTCAGATGATCAAATACTCTACCCATACATTTAGCTACATTAAGATCATCACTCAGAGCTTCAATAAGATCGGTAGTAAGCTGATCATCAGTCGCAAGAATTTCTTCTCGTGACGCCGGGGTAATACCTTCAAATGCATGACAAAGCTTTTGGTAGCTTTTACCCGTTGCTTGAATATCTTCCGGTGAAAAATCAAGAGGACTACGATAGTGATGAATTAAATAGTAGTAACGCAAAAGCATAGGGTCAAAGGTCGTGTAGGCATCACGAAGCGTAAGAAAATTACCTAATGACTTAGACATTTTTTCTTGGTTAACTCGTACAAAGGCATTATGCATCCAATGGCGTGCAAAAGGTTTTTTGGTGAGTCCTTCAGATTGAGCTAATTCATTTTCATGATGAGGAAATATTAGATCCATGCCACCTCCGTGTATATCGATAGTATCACCAAGATATTCTCGGGCCATAGCAGAACATTCTATATGCCATCCTGGACGTCCAAGCCCCCAAGGGCTTTCCCATCCAGGCTGGGTATCGGTTGCTTTCCACAAAGCAAAGTCTAAGGGATTCTTCTTGTCACTTCTTACTGAAACTCGTGCACCAGCTTGCAAATCATCAAGTGAACGTTGTGATAATTTACCATAGTCTGGAAATGATGAAATATCATAATATACATCGCCACCTTCAGTTACATAGGCATTGCCCTGTGTAATGAGCCCTTCAACAAACGCAATAATTTGAGGAATCATCTGGGTAACGCGCGGTTCATAATGCGGAGGCTTACATCCTAATGCCTTCATATCCTCATGAAAGCTCTCTATATAGGTGTTGGCAAGCCTAATAAATTGGGTTGGATCATTCAGTTCTTTTTCTGCTCGATTAATAAGTTTATCATCAATATCAGTAAAGTTTCTTGCATAGGTTACCTTATAGCCTAAAAAAGTAAGAAGCCGATAAAGAAGATCGAAGGTTACATAACAGCGACCATGACCTAGATGGGCATGGTCATACGGAGTAATACCACATACATACATAAGAAGCGTATCTGTATCATGAAGAGGCTGCTGCATTCTGCCAAGAGTGTTATACATGCTAACGGGTATACGTTGTTTCTGATTTTTCATAAAAAAACACCTGGTAAAAATTGCCAAAAATAGTAGTATAGTAAATACTTACCATTTAAATCTATAGTTTGACCACGGAAATAAGTATAATGCAAAAAAAAATTTTTAACATCGTCGTCATTCTTTTAAGCTTCGCTCATGCCAGTGCAAGCATCTATGCCCAGCAGCCCGTACCATCTGAGCAGGTAGTAGAAAAAGAATATATCATACGAAATATCATCGTAGAAGGTAATAACCTCGTCACTAAAGGGGCCATTCTTGCAAGAATTCCATTTCAATCAGGTGACCGCTTCGTTTCTTCAAAAACGGGTGATCTTATTCGAAACGTCTATGCATTGCAGTATTTTAATAAAGTCTCATTAGAACTCGAGAAATTCTCTGATTATGAAGTCGATCTGTATATCATTGTTGAAGAAAAGAAAAAAGTTGAAGAAGTTATTTTCAAAGGAAATAGTGCCATTTCAGACGAAGATATCGAAAAAGAGCTAAAGCTCTCTGAGATTCCTGCTATGGATGAAGAAGAACTTGGCGCTATCGCGAGTAAAATTAAGCGTTTATATGCAGGAAAAAACTATCATACAACCTCGATTGAAACTCAGCTAGAACCAACTGATCAAGGAACCTATCGCGCTATTTTCTGTATTACCGAAGGACCAGTAGCCGTCGTGCGTCGCGTTTATTTTGAAGGTAATGAATGTGTAGCAAGTCGAGATCTGAGAAAAATGATCTTCACCAGAGAGGATTGGCTCTTTGGTTTTCTTACAAAAGCTGGCTCGTATCAACCTGACATGCTTAATGTTGATCAGTATATGATCGAAAACTTTTATCAAAGTAATGGCTTCTTAGCAGCACGAGTGGTAGACATCAATGTTGATATTGATGAATCTACCCAAGATATTACCGTTACCTATTACATTGATGAAGGACCCGTATTCTTTGTTAAATCTGTTTCTGCTCCAGGCAACGAGCTACGCACTGAAGACGAGTTGCTCAGAGTGCTTCCGGTAGCTCCTGGCCAGCTCTACTCACGTGATACCATTAGAAGATCTATAGAAGCGTTAAGAAATATTTGGGGAAGCTATGGATACATCTATGCTGATATAGAACCGGTCATTATTCCAAACTTTGAAGAACGTACTGTTGATATCACGTTCAACTCGGAACTAAGTCGTAAAATGTACCTCAATCGTATTACAATCACCGGCAATGAAAAAACATGTGATTATGTCATACGTAGAGAAATTGGCCTTACCGAAGGTGAGCTTCTGAGCTTACCAGCTATGGAGCGAGCTAAGGCGAAAGTGCAAGCACTTGGGTTCTTTGATCCTCAAGGTGGGGTAGACTGGAAAATTAATAAAATTGCCGAAGATACCGTTGATCTAGACCTCGTTGTTAGTGAAGCAAAAACAGGCCGTCTTGGTGGCCAAATTGGTTATGGTGGTGCAGATCCTCAGTCTCCTTCTACCTCAGTTCGTATTGGTGGGTACATAAATGAGCGAAACCTCTTGGGTACCGGTATCGAAGCAAATCTTAACCTCCAATGGTCAAAACGAGATCGTTTGGTTATTCTTAACTTCTATAAGCCCTGGCTCTTTGATCGCCCTATTGGTGGTGGCCTGGGATTTGTGCATCGACATTCATTTTATGAAGATATTGAAAATGTTACGATGACGCCGCGTGAGCAAGAAACAATTGGTGAAGGACGGATGAGCTTTCTTCTTCCAGGATATCCTGATGTTTCAACGTCTGTCACGGCGGGTATACAACGTATTCAATTTCAAGAAGGTATTCGTGCTGCTCAAATCGCTAACGAAAGCAGACGGCTTCTCTATCAAACCTTTATAGATAGGCGATTTGAATCTGGTACACAAGCAATCGTAGGCGTTGTGCTCGGCCAAGATGTACGAAATCATCCGGTCTTTCCAAATAGAGGCTACAACTGGACCCTTGCAACCAAAGTTGGGGTACCGGCAACTACGTTTGGTTTTGCTAAAGCTGACTTTGATGCAACATGGCTTACGCCTCTTATTGGTGAATATGATCTAGTATTTGTTCTTCATGGTCATGCAGGTATTGTTGGATCTCTTAATAACAAGATTATTCCCTATCGAGAACTGTATAACATTGGTGGTCCTGGTTCGGTTCGTGGTTTTGAATTTGGCCAGATTGGCCCACAGTTTGTTGCAGGTACTCGTCAGCCATTTGGTAGTTCAATTGGTGCTAAAAAAGCTTTCTGGGTTAATGCTGAACTCATGTTCTCAGTAACGCAGGATCAGTCCATTCGTGGGCTTGTCTTCTATGATGGTGGTGCTGGCTGGGATACCCCGCTAACGCAAGAACAGCAAGATCTGTTATTGCTTGATGATAATAGATTTACCCTACGGAACAATCAATTTAGATATCGACATGCGATTGGATTTGGTATCCGCCTCTTAAATCCAGCACCAATTCGTATTGACTGGGGATTCAAGCTCGACCGGAACAGACGTCGCGGGGAGAAGTTCTACGAGGTACACTTCCAGATGGATCAACAATTCTAAGGGTGAACAACATGGCACGAAGGAAAAAATCATCTTCTTCTTCAGGTATGATCATCTTTGTTGCGGTACAGCTTTTTATCGTCTTTTTTTATATTCATCATCAGAATTCATTAATCGATCTTTCATTACAGCGCCAAAAATATGAAAATAAAAAATTAGCACTCGCTCATAAAAAGCGTGATCTTACTCATGAATTGCATAAAACACATGATTTATCACGCATAAAAGATTATGCACTTCAGGCAAATATGAAAAAAATTACCCTTGATCAGATAAAGTCGGTACCCGATGAACATTCTACAGCCTAGGGCCCGCCTCACGCTCATCTTTTTCACGTTCGTAAGCCTCTATTTCTTTTTAGTTATTAATCTCTATCGGGTACAAATCAAACAATATGCCTTCTTTAGTGAGCGAGCAAAAAAACAATATGGTATGACGGTAACCATTACCCCACCCCGTGCAGAGATTTATGATCGAGGAACCCAACCCTTAGCATTAAACAATGAAGCTCTTGCAGCCTTTATTGTTCCCCAAAAAATCAAAGACAAAGAAACCCTGTTGCCCTTTTTAGAAGAGCACTTTCCTGAAGCAGCTAAGAGGCTTGAAAAAAATATAAAGAGTCATTTTATGTATCTCAAACGACGGCTATCTCCAGAAGAAGTTGAACTTATCATGGAACATACTATACGAGACATTAAGTTACTTAAAGAGCCAAGTCGCTATTATCCAATCTCCGGCATTGGTCCTATCGTCGGTATTACCGATATTGATAATCAGGGCCTTTTTGGTATTGAAATGATGTGTAACAATACTCTGGCAGGCAAACCTACCACGTATGAACTTGAAAAAGACTGTAGAAGCAAACGCTTTTATATCACTCGTCAAACAAAAATTGAAGGTGCGCATGGCACACCAGTTAATCTCACCCTTGACAGTGTTTTACAGTTCTTGGTGTATGAAGAACTTAAAGATCATGTCATTTCTATGGGCTCAAAGGCTGGCTCGGTGCTGATTTGCAATCCTGACAATGGTGATATTCTTGTTATGGCTAACTACCCTGATTTTAATCCTAATACTCCTGAACATATCACCCAAGAACATACAAAAAATAGAATTGCTACTGATGCCTATGAACTAGGTTCAGTTATAAAAGTATTTCTTGCCCTTGCTGGTCTAGAAGAAGAAGTCGTAACTGCTGATGAAATAATCGATTGTGAAAACAAGCGACAAGCACGCGTAAATGGTCTACCCGTAAAAACCACGATAGCTAACGGAAAAATCCCTTTTTATGATGTTATCAGATACTCAAATAATATCGGATGCGCAAAAATTGCTCACCGGCTGGGCACCAAATTATATGATCATTATCTACGTCTTGGCTTTTCTCAAAAATTAGGCATCTTCCCCGGTGAAACTCCTGGCAGAGTCACCCATCCTTCAAAATGGTCCAAAGCTTCATTGACCTCACTATCATTTGGCTATGAAATTAGCACAAATCTTCTTCAATTAGCACAAGCACTTTCGATTATTGCCAATGATGGCTACAAAGTTCCTCTTCACTTATTACCAACTGAGCAAACCAAAGAAGGTCCTCTCTACAGCGAACAAGCAATCACTCAAATAAAAGAAATCTTACGTATCACCGTTGATAAGGGAGCATCACGTAAAGCTCGCATTAACGGCTATACCGTCATGGGCAAAACTGGCACTGCACGGCTCATAACAAACGGCAAATATGATCCACGTCGTCATATCTTTTCTTTCATGGCCATCGTACAAAAGGGCTCGTATAAGCGAGTTGTTGTCGTTTCAGTAAAGGAAACAACCAAGCAAGGCTATTTAGCCTCACGTGTAGCGGTACCGCTCTTTGAACGTGCTGCCCACAAGATGCTTATTCATGATAAGATAATTTAACGAGCAGATCTACTTCAACTCTTGGCTAACCAGCTCCCATTATGCTACAACTAAGTAAACCACCTAAGGGAGAACAAATCGTGTATACATTACCTGCCGATGTGCCACTATATGCGCATCAACAGTTTAGAAAAAACTATATGCTGCTTACCCGTAATACGGGTAACTTATTTCTCTTTGCTGCTGACCATAAAATAGAACATCTTGACAAGGACTTTCATGGTCCAGCCATTACTAAAGCGGCCCATGACCCTCACCATCTTTTTTCCATCGCACAGAAAGGGACGATTGGCGGTATGGCTACCCAACTTGGTATGATAGCACGATATGGCAATCAGTATCCTTCAATCACGTATATTGCTAAACTCAATTCAAAAACAAACATCATTCCCCGAAACCAAAAAGACCCCTACAGTACCCTCTTATGGTCCGTTGATCAAGTACTCATGCTTAATCATCTTATTATTCCTGCTATTGGGATCACCGTGTATATTGGTAGTGAGTTTGAAGATATAATGCTTGCACAAGCAGCACAAGAAATCAATAAAGCCCATCGACATGGCCTAGTGACTATTCTTTGGGTCTATCCTCGTGGTAAAGCAGTGCAAAAGGAACACGAAATGCATCTCCTTGCAGGAGCCGTAGGCGTTGCAAATGCATTAGGAGCTGATTTTGTGAAGATCCATGCACCAGATGCACAAGATCAAGCTACACGCATGGAGCAGTTTGCCTTTATTACTGAAGCTGCAGGAAATACTAAAGTAGTTGTAGCAGGAGGTACCTTTAAAAAACCTGAACAGCTCATTACTGAGGTGCAACAACAAATGAAACATGGCACTTCAGGAGCTGCCATAGGACGGTCTATTTTTCAGCACTCTCTTACTGATGCCATTCAGGTAACTAACCAGCTTGCTACCATTATCTATAGCTAACTATGTTTCAACATAGCTTAGTAATAAAGTAGTTGAACAATTTCTAATAATCGTGGTATAGTTTAGTAGGAAAGGAATCATATGCATCTACTTGTGTTACAGGGACTACCCGGTGTTGGAAAATTAACTGTTGGCAAGGTTCTTGCCCATAAAACGGGCTATAAACTCTTTCATAATCATATCTCTATTGACGCAATATCATCATTATTTGATACATCATTTCCAGGTTTTTGGCGACTCAGTAGAGAGCTTCGCTTAAAGCTTCTTGAAGAAGCAGCTGCTTATAATATACCAGGTGTTATTGTTACGTACTGCTATATGAAGCCAGCAGGTGATCTCTTTGTAAAACCCTTGCTTGAAATAGTTAAAAAATACCACAGTACCATCGATTTTGTCTATCTTACCTGCTCTGAACAGGAGCAATATAAAAGAGTCGAATCTCCCTCTCGTCAAGGCACCACAAAATTGCACTCCAAAGAAGAGCTTATCAAAGCCCAAGAAGAACATAATTTTAGTATCATCCCGTATGTTGATAGTTATATCATTGATACCACGAAACTATCGCCTGAAAAAGTTGCCGACATGATCATAGAAAAGTATGCACTTCCGACAGTAAGAAGCTTAGATGAATCTGGCTAACGTTTAATTAATTTAGTTTTATCACAGATCTCATCCTATTGTTTCTGCATAAAAAATCTACCAATAATCCTACCAGAAGCAACTTTTGAACCTATCGACTATATTGATTATAGTATTTTAAGAAGAACAAATGCAGCTCCTATGAGGCATATATGATCTATCCTGCGCTTGAACATATGAATCAGAAAATTTACGAATTAACATCCCCGGCGATTCGTCCGAACATCTCCAGTTTACGAATTGGAGATAAGTCCGTATTGCTAATATCTGTTTCATCAGATACGAGACTTATTTAGAAAACGACACAATCTTTCTGAGAAAGAAATTGTACAGATATTGAATATACCTAAATCTACAACCACCAAAAAAATCAAAGAACGTCTCACAGAAGGGATAGTGGAAAAAATAGGATCAGGACCCGGAACTCGATATCGTCTCGTCAACAATCAGTCCAAATAATAATGCATGACAAAAACTAGAAATTCATTTCTTTTTGCAATAAGCTCATTGTACAAAAAAGAATGGTCTGCAGTTTCCCGCAGACCATTCTTTTATTCTTTTTGGCTTAGTACATGCCAGGCATGCCCATGCCACCCATACCACCTGCAGGTGGTGCAGAGGTTTCTTTCTTATCATCTGGTATTTCAGTAATGAGTGCTTCCGTTGTAAGAAGCATGCCAGCAATAGAGGCAGCATTTTGGAGGGCTGATCGAACGACTTTTGCAGGATCTACGATACCTGCTTCAATCATATCACCATACACACCATCTTTAGCATTAAAGCCAATATTGCCTTTCTCTTGCAGTACTTTATTAACAATCACTGATCCTTCAAACCCAGCATTGCGAGCAATAATTCGCAGTGGTTCTTCAAGAGCACGTGACACGATTTGTACCCCAAGTTGCTCATCACCTTCAAGTTTCAGCTTGTTAACTGCTTCCTGTGCACGAAGGAGAGTAACACCACCACCAGGAACTATGCCTTCTTCAACCGCTGCACGGGTTGCATGAAGTGCATCCTCAATGCGGTCTTTTTTCTCTTTCATTTCTGTTTCGGTAGCAGCCCCTACTTTAATAAGAGCAACACCACCAGAGAGTTTGGCAAGACGCTCTTGTAGCTTCTCTTTGTCATACTCAGATGAAGAGTTTTCAATTTGGCCTTTTATCTGCATGATACGTCCCTTAACCGCATCTTCAGATCCAGCGCCTTCAATAATAGTGAACGTATCTTTAGTAATAACCACTTTTTTAGCTCTACCAAGATCATCAAGAGTAATGGTTTCAAGATTTAGTCCAACCTCTTCTGAGATAAGCTTACCGCCAGTAAGAGTTGCAATATCTTCAAGCATTGCTTTACGGCGATCACCAAACCCTGGAGCTTTAGCAGCAACAACGTTTAAGGTGCCACGTAGTTTATTAACCACCAAAGTAGCTAATGCTTCACCTTCAATATCTTCAGCAATAATAAAGAATGGTCTGCCAGATTTTGCAATCTGCTCTAAAATTGGAAGAAGAGACTTCATGCTGGAGATCTTCTTATCATATAAGAGCACAAATGCTTCCTGCAGTGAGGCTTCCATCTTTTCAGGATCCGTTACAAAGTAAGGAGATAGGTACCCACGATCACATTGCATACCATCTACAAATGAAATCTCACTTTCCATGCTTTTAGCTTCTTCAACAGAGATCACCCCATCACGACCTACACGGTCCATGGCATCAGCAATCTGTTGACCTATGATACTATCAGAGTTTGCTGAGATGGTTGCCACCTGCTCAATCTCTTTCTTGCCACTTACTGCTTTTGAAAGCTTCTTCACTTCTTCAATGGTCACGGCAACGGCTTTATCAATACCCCGTTTAATTTCCATAGGGTTTGCACCAGCTGTAACAAACTTGTTACCTTCTCTAAAGATCGCTTGGGTCAATACCGTTGCAGATGTTGTACCATCACCTGCAATATCAGCTGTTTTACTTGCCGCTTCGCGGACCATTTGAGCACCCATATTTTCAATAGGATCCTGTAGGTCAATCTCTTTTGCGACACTTACCCCATCTTTAGTAATACCAGGCGCACCAAACTTTTTCTCAAAAGCAACATTGCGCCCTCTGGGCCCAAGCGTTACTTTTACTGCATCAGCAAGGGTGTCCACCCCTTTTGCCAGTTTTTGCCGTGCATCAGCACCAAATAATATTTTTTTTCCAGCCATTATTCACCTCTTATTTATCAATAATTCCTAAAATTTCTTCTTCTTTAATGATGAGATGCTCTTTGCCAGCCTCAGTACCCGCATACTTAGGCAAGAACACCATATCACCTACTTTAACATTCATAGGAATGGTTTTACCATCAACTACTTTACCAGGTCCAACAGCAAGAACTTCGCCCGTATGGGTCTTTTCTTTTGCTGCGTCAGGGATAAAAATCCCACTTTCAGTCTTTTCTTCTTGAGCAATACGCTTGATCAAGACGCGATCAAGCAATGGACGAATTTTTTCAACCATGTCCCATACTCCTTAATTAGAGTGATTAACTAATATCAATACACTTATTAAGTATACCCAACTCTACCAGTTCCTGCAAATATTTTATAGAACCTCACTCAGATTTTTTACAGCAAGATACTCACGTTCTGCATGCTTCATCTAATCTTTCTGCATGGATGATCTTGATCTCTTGCGTATATCATTGTCCATTTGGTACTATGTTGCATGAGATATCTGTTCAACCTGGATTCAAAAAGGAACGTATGCAATTTTATCCTTCATTAATGGCAGCTGATCTTCTTAATTTAAAAAAGGAGCTGCAATTACTTGATCCCCACGTTCCAGGGTATCATATTGATATTATGGACTTTCATTTTGTCCCTAATATGACATTTGGCCCTGCCATGGTCAATGCTTTAAGAAAAGCTACTGAAAAACCTTTTTCGGTGCATCTCATGGTAGAATATTCTGAACAATATTTTGACAGGCTAGAACTTAAAAAAGGAGACGTGGTATCCATACATCCAGAAGCTCCTTCGGAACTTTCTATTGAGAAACTCATTCAGCTTATAGCTGATAAAGGATGGACACCAAGCATTGCTCTTAACCCTGCAACTGATGTATCAATCCTTAAAGGCCTGCCTGTTAATCATATCCTGGTAATGTCAGTAAATCCTGGCTTCTCAGGGCAAGAGTTTATGCCGGTAGTATTTGGCAAGCTTCAAAAGCTACAACAGTATATCACAGCCGTTGACGGTGGCGTCTCCAAAGAAAATGCGCGTCAGCTTCTTGATGCAGGAGCAGATCAATTAGTCGTAGGATCAGCTCTTTTTAAAACAGGAAACCCACTTAAAGAACTGCAAATTCTTCGTGATGCAATCAACAACTAAATCATTCTGCAGGCTTGAATTGGAAAGAGCTTTATTATCAAGATGAGATAACATCTATTTGAGAGTTGGTATGCCCGGCAGGATTCGAACCTGCGACCTACGGATTAGAAATCCGTTGCTCTATCCTACTGAGCTACGGGCACCTATGTATATTAGTATATCAATCGTTTTACGTCAGCTCAAGCTGGAACGTATAGTTTTTTAAACTCAGCTGCTGCTGCATGAAGTTGCTCAAGTTGGGCATCGGTAATATCAGCCGTATCATGAATTATGGTATAGAGCTTTGTATGTACTGCATGGACATAACTGGCAAACTGAACCGCAAAAGGCTTTACCTGTACAAGATCAAGATCATCAAGATAATTCTCCTTTAATAAAAAGAGCATGAGGGCTTGATCAACAAATGAATACTGGACATATTCACCTTGTTTGAGTAACTGGTATACGACCTCACCGCGCTTAAGATGTTTTTGAGAAAGCTCATCAAGTTCGGTACCGAATTGAGCAAATCCAGCTAGTTCATGATATTGAGCAAGCTCTAATCGAAGAGCTTTAATCATTTTTTTACTCACTGATGTCTGAGCAGCACCACCCACTCGAGATACTGAAAGTTCAATATTTACGGCCGGACGAATGCCTTGGTTAAACAATTTTGTATCTAAGAATATCTGCCCATCAGTAATTGAAATGAGGTTGGTAGGAATATAGGCGGTAATATCATCACTTTGAATCTGCACAATAGGCAATGCAGTAATTGAACCACCTTTAATAAATTTACCTGCACGTTCAAGCAACCGTGAATGGAGATAAAAGATATCACCAGGATAGGCCTCTCTTCCTGGAGGTCTTCTCATAAGGAGTGACATCTCCCGATAGGCAACCGCATGGTTACTGAGCGTATCATACATGATAAGAACATCATGTCCTTGATCTTTAAAATATTCAGCAATGGTACACCCAACATAGGGAGCTAAATATTTATCAAGAGCTGGTTCACTTGCATCTGCAGAAACAACCACCGAATAAGCCATTGCACCCTGCTCTTCTAAGGTGCGCACCATACGAGCAAGATTAGCTTGTCGTTGGCCAATTGAAACATAAATACAAATGACATCTTTACCTTGCTGATTGAGTAAGGTCGAAAGCGCTAATGCTGTTTTACCGGTGCTCCGGTTACCGATAATAAGCTCTCGTTGGCCTTTACCAATAGGTACTAATGAATCAATCACCAATTTGCCGGTATGAAGAGGTTCATCTATGGGTGTTCGTTCAATAATACCAGGAATTTCAACTTCTATGGGTCGATACTCTTCAACCTCAATTGCGCCAAGTTCATCAATGGGGTTGCCTAGAGCATTGACGACCCTGCCAAGAAGCCCTTTGCCTAAAGGTGCCTTAAATACCCCTCCTGTTCGTTTGACCATTTCAAGTTCAACAACGGGTTTTTGAGCGTTTATCAGAAACACCGCAACAGAATCTTCATCTAGATTAAGAATAATACCCTTATTGCCATGTTCAAATTCTACAAGCTCACCATATACCGCATTTGTAAGGCCATGAATCCTACAAAATGTATCACCACTTTGCACAACAAATCCTATTTCATCAAGATCTGTTGGGGGCTTGCCTGCAAGAGCTTTTTCAAATAACGATACAAGATCCGTTGCTTTAATATCCATTGGGGCTCCTCTACAATTGACGCAGCTTCTGCTGAATCGAATGCTCATACCCATACGTGTTACTATAAAGTTTTATACCAGCAATTAATGCTGGGTTATTCTTAAGGGTATATATAATTTCTTTACCTGTCTTGTTTTTTAAAAATATGATCAATGATTGTTGCTCCTCATCAGAGAGAGGAACGGCACTTTCAATGGTAAAGTGCATAATGCCTTGTTTCTGTAGACAAAGGTCATAGAGTGCTCGTAGTATCAGCGGAAGCAATACTACTCTTCGTTGCTCTATAAGTAACTTCACAAGAAGATCAAAAGCTGCGCCATAACCTGCCTGCTTAAACACTCCCTCAAGAAGAGGGCTACTTTCTGCATAATCAAGCTCTTGAGCTACTACCAGAGCAGAGTGACGCTGCTCAAGCTCATCTGCAAGCACCAGTAGTTTATCAGGAATCAATGATGGCATAACCTCATAGATTGCCTGAGCATAGCGACGAGCTAATAGTTGTCCAGTACGTTTCATAGTTCTTTAAGTAATGAAGTTATATAGGCGTGACCTTTTTGCACATCAGCAAATTGCTCAGAAAGTTCCCGCGTAAGGTTCTTAATAACAAGTGGTGCTGTACGCTCATAGGCATGGTGCACTGCATAGTTTCTCAACTGCTTACGTGTCTTTTCTTGTGCAAGAACAAACAGCTCTTCTTGATGCTTCTTTTCTGCCATATGTTGTGCATTCACGGCATTACGCCATCTATTTATTTTTTTAAAAAGATCCATGGCTTCATCTTCTTGTTCTTCAATGCTTTGTTCAAGATGATGTTGGTCACGTGCAAGCTGCGCATGATCAGCTTGTAAAGAATGAATATACCTAAATTGTTTAACAACCATCTCTCGTAATTGAGGTACAAGATATTTTCGTAGAGCATAGACCATGAGAAGAGCAAGTATCCCAAAGTTAATAAGCTGAAAAATACTACTAATCATTTACCACCTGGGGCTTAATGGTAGAACTTATTTCCTGACTCAATATCACTATCTGCTGATCAGTAAGCTCAGGCAGATTGAGCGACTCTTGCGGATGAGCTAGTGAATATTCTTCTATAAAAGATGGCTTCTGCTTACGAAAGTGATCCTGGAAAAGACGCCATCTATCCACTTTGTACAATTGCTTGTGCGCAATCAATTCTTGTCGCGCCACAATAGTACTCTTCAGCTTTCGCTCAGCAGTCATTTCATTAGAAATTACGGTATAAGCGGGTCGCCAAAGAAATTTCGTAAGTAACCAGTACGCAACAAGGAAATTCCCTAGTTGGACCACTAAGGTCAAATTAATCGATAAATCCATTACTTAAATACAAGTAATAGTGCAATAATAAATGCATAAATAGCGCTGGTTTCAATGATCCCCAGTGCTATTAACATCGCCATACGTATCTTTGTTGACATTTCAGGGTATTTACCCATGCTTTCAACACTTTTTGCTGCAACCATTCCCTGACTTAATGCAGGCCCAATAGCACCAATACCCATAGCAATGGCAGCCCCAAAGTAGGCTGCCATTTTGATATAGTTTACTTCTTCCATGATACAATCCTTCCATTGTTTATGTATCTTACGCTCAGCATAGCGCAAAATACCCCTCCTTTGCAAGAACCTTTTTTACTTAGACCAACATTTCTATATTAGCACTTAGTGTTCCCGGAATTTCATACTGCACTTCAAGAAAATCTATGATCTTCGCCATATGAGCTTTTTGTAGATCTCGATCAGCTTCAAATTCTTCATTTACTGGAATGACTAATACCGGAATATCTTTCAAAGACGATTCAACACCTTCTTTATGTATAAGCCATTTTTCATGCTTATCATGCAGCAACTGTAAATAGTCAAGAGTAACACTTGTCTCTTCTTGTCGGTTTCGTTTAAGCAAGCGCTTATAGCATACTATTGGATCAGTTTGCAAATATATAAACCCATTTGGCTTTTGTGTATACGTATCTACCAGCCAGCCAAACCATTCTTGGTAGAGCTTCCATTCAAGTGAAGTCATCGCTCCCAATTCATAACAATTCTTTGCAAAACAGTATCTGTCCGAATACACAGAACGTTCAAGAATCTGAAATGGATGAGGATTGCTTAATGCTGCCTTTTCTCGCTCAAGAACTCGCGTCACAAAGGTATACGTTTGAAATGTATAGGCCCACCTCTCTGTGTCTTCATAAAAACGCTCTAAGAGATTTTCTCCGCGAACATTTTGCCAGAGCATATGTGGCTCATAGACCACTTGAGCATTTAAGAAGGTATTAATAACCTTTAAAAAGGTAGATTTTCCAGCACCAATGCCGCCTTCTACGCAAAAATAGGGCTGTTGATTCTTTTGTGTAAGCATCGGTACCTCCGTCAAAGTAGTACAAACTCACCTCATCACAATGATGATTATGGCCAGTTAGTTTTTGTCCATTACCGTTAGTTTACCTCAAAAAAAACCTTCCGAAAATAGTAAATCCCTTTCTTCGTTGATAGTGTTGATGCATTAATATAAAAGAAGACCAAGTAACAACATTTCCCCCTCTACGAGGCGATATGCGCTTATAGTGTCTGCAAAAACTACAAGCAGTATTTCGAACAGGCCCATATTCTTGCCATAACTCGTGTATCTTTGCATCAAAAAATGAAGATCTCCGTTAACCACAATAATTGATCTTGCTATAGATTAAGTCTGGATGATATCGATAATATTCCCGTGAGGATCGATACAGAGAGCTTCTAATCCCCATTGTTCTTGTGTTGGCTCTTTAATAAAGGTTACTCCTGCAGCCTTTAGGTGCTCAAAATCGCCGCGACAATCATCACTGGAGATGACTAAAAATGGTGCTTCTGGTGACTGCTTTCCTACCATTGCTTCAGATTCAGGCTTAGTTGGCTTTAGCAGTACAAGCTCTACATCTGGATCTCCGGCAAGATGAAGGGTTAGCCATCTCATTTCTCCATAATGAGCATCTGTATGTATCTTAAAACCAAGCTTATCAACATAAAACTCTTTACTTGCTTCCTGATCATTTGTGTAAAGGGTAATATGACTTATCTTGTTTAGCATAGTAACTCCATAGTAAAAAAAAATTTCCTAGCAGTATACTCTATATTGCAGAATATACACAAAAAAAGTTTGATCCCTCTAAAAATCTTAGCACACAAGATCATACGTCATGAGCATTTTATGAACGATCTTGTGTTCTCATCTTATTTACGCCGTGGGATTTTTTTAAAATTTCTGCTAAGCTTGATAGCATCTTTTAAGGAATGCAGGTTATGACAAAGCACTTTTTATCTTTTTGCGGTATTATTCTTATGCTTTCGAGCTCAATGCGTGGGATTGAGATTTCTAACGATACTGCTGAATTTTTGCTCGATCCAACCATTATACCGTTGCAGTTACCGGTAAAAGTCGTTAACCAAGAATTTGACTGTGAACCATTGAATGAAGTGGTTACCCAAAATATCATTAATTTGCTTACCCCGCCGGTTGAAGGCTTTGGCATAGATATCTTACCCATATTACGTGAAGACATTTATAAAAGTACCGTAGGACCTGTTACCCGGAGAAGCTTACTTGATATGCCCGCAATGACCCCTGATTTTTTTGATAGCGAGTGCCCATGGTTACTCACTGCAGATTTTTTCTACAATTTTAGCCCTAAAGTATTTTTCACCAAAAATAGCGCCTTTTTAAGCAGCTACATAGATCTTAATAATCAAAATATTATTAATACGGTAGCTAATTCTATTTTTCCTTCTGTCGATGTGCCTGGGCTGTTTGGCCTCTTTAGCACCATAAAGCTCCAGCAATACCGAGCAGGTATCATGATGGCCATTGCTCGGCATTGGGATTGTTGGACAGTTACCGCCAGAATTCCATTGTACTATTTACTTGAAAACTTTTTTTTAAATGACCAAGAAGTTTCGCAGATTCAAAACAATCCTTTTTTTAGAGATGATGACGGCGGTATTGGCGATACGCCTGCAGAAGAGGTTCGCAAGTTCGCTCTACGACATCTTGTGCAAGATAGAATTGGTATTGGAGACTCCAGGATAACGCTGCTCCTTAAGACTCATTGCACCGATAATTTTAAAGCATGGTTTGGCTTGCAGGCAACAATACCTACAGCTCGAGATATCAAACGAGGCCTTATTGCTGGCGAATTTGAACCAATTCAGTCAATGCCAATCATCAACCTACAAAGTCTGGCTAACATATTTTTTTGTAACCCTAATCAAACATTTGCTGATGAAACCTTACGCAGAATACTCCTTGAAGAGTTTTTAGTGGATACTCTTGATCGACTTTCAACCATATTGATTACTACTCCTCTTGGCAACGGCAAGCATTTTGGGCTTGGTCCAGAAATAGATGCTAAATGGTACTTAAATGAATACTTTTCAATGCAAACTTATGCATCATTGCAAGCATATACGCCTCATCGAGAAAATAGATTCTATCTCATGGAAAAAACTGATGAAGACTTTGATCGGGACTGGCGAGATACCTCTATTACCGGAGACAATTTAGTTACTCTCAATAGACTAATCGTCCAAACGCTATATCCTGTCGGAGTACGAACAACGATTCATCCTGGCATTCGCTTTCAATGCAATCATTCTTTTTTATATAAGAGTGAGCATTGGAACTTAGCGGTAGGATTTGATTACTGGTACTTTGGTGAAGAAACACAACAACTGCTCTTGCCAGTTGTACCGTTTAATAAACGATTAGTTCAACAGAAAGGTCAGCGGCCGGCTGCTCACCAAGGTAAGATCATTACTGCTATTGGCTATTTTCATAATGGTGACTGCTATGACTGGTACATTGATTTCAATGCTGATGCCACCGTATTTAATACCGGTATTGGCAGAAATTATACGGTAGGTTTCCGTCTGGGGCTTGAGTTCTAACCAGGTATTTTCTCGCACTGGGCATAAAAAGATGCTACACTCAGATCCAGAAAAAAGTAATATTCGAACATGATACTACCTTGTTATATGAAGAAAAAACTATTTTTTTTAGTAAGCATCATGTGCTTTTCAAGTACTGCCTTTGATGACGTTAATGATTTTGATGCTGAATTAGATGCCTTACTCAATGATGAACTTAAGGCTCCTAGTGCCGTGCAAGATGACTCGTTTCCTACACAATCAATCCTTGATTTGATGACTCCTGCTACGAGTGCTGATGATAACCCACCTTTTGTTAATGCCGTAGCTCTTCTTCGCGAGAATCTCTATAAAAAAACAACAGGCCCCGTTACCCGAAGAAGCTTACTTGATATGCCTGCATTAACCCCTGATTTTTTTTATAATAACTATTGGACGCTTACCTATGACCTGTTTTTTAATTATAGCCCCAATGCTTTTTTAACAAAGGATAGTCCCTTTATACATAGCTTCATTCATCTTAAAAATGAGGCTATTATTAATGAGCTTGAAAGCTCAGGGCTTCTTGATGCCGTTGATATTAGACAACTCCTTGGGTTAGTAAGCACCGTTAAATTACAGCAATATCGGGCAGGTATCATGTTTGGGTTTGCTCGCCACTGGGATTATTTTACCCTTACTGGCCGCATTTCACTTTACTACCTTCTTGAGAATTTTTTCCTCACCGATGAAGAGCGATGCCGCATTAAGCAACATCCTCTCGTCAGAGACAATAAAGATGCTCCTCAAATGAGTGAAGAGGAAGAGCTCAAGTTTGGCCTTAAACACTTAGTAGGTGATAAGTTTGGTACCGGGGATGCTCGTATGACTTTCTTATATAGGCCAGTAGTTGAAGATACTAAGAGCATATGGTTTGGCTTGCAGCTTACCATACCGACAGCAAAATCGTTTGTCACAGGACTTATGGCGCGTGAGTTTGACCCTCACGCAAAGATACCTGACCTAAATCTGCAACATTTCTTTAATGCGTTCTTTTGCAATAGTAACCAAGCTCTTGCTAATGCTGTCATTGAGCAAGAACTTACTGACTTTGGCCTCGATGCCATTGACCGGCTTTCAACGATATTAGTTAATGCACCGCTTGGTAACGGTAAACATTGGGGCATCGGTCCTGAAATAGATGCAAAATATTGTATTGATGAATATTTTTCTACCCGAACCTATGCTTCACTTCAGTATTATACCCCTCATAAAGAAACAAGATTCTATCTTATTGAGAAACAGGAGAGCGATTTTGATCGAGATTGGCGCGATTCTGCCTATGCAAGAGAGAACCTTGCCATACTTAATAAGCTCATCATACAAACAATATTTCCGGTAAAAATGCGGACAACAATTCGACCCGGTCTTAGGTTTCAATGTAATCATGCATTTTTATATAAGAGTGACCATTGGGACTGTGCCCTTGGATTTGATTATTGGTATTTTGGTAAAGAGCGACAAGAAGTCATTCCCGAATTACCGTTCGATGTACCTCTTCAACTCAAAAAAGGGTCTCGACCTTCAGCTCATCAAGGCAAACTATTTGCTTCAGCCGGATATTATGGTAGTATAGATAGAAGTAGAGCAGTTACCGATTGGTATGTTACCGTAAATAGCGATATGACTGTTTTTAATGAAGGTATTGGACGCAACTATACTATTAGCGTTCGTATCGGTATCGAATTTTGAAAAGGAAAACTTATGAAACGTTTACTTATAGCAGCATGTATACCTTGTTCTTTATTCGCTAAAGGTCCTCTGCTTACCGATCCCATTTTGAAAAAAATTGATGGTATTAGAGGCGTCTATGATGGCTCTAAAGTTAATAAATCACTCTGGTTGATGAGAGAAATTAAACAAATCCATGCTGGCATCATGAAGGTAAATAGCAAGGGTGAGCCCGATTGCAGTAGACAAGGCACTCCTTCGGATATCGTTTTTAATGGTAAAAAACGAACCATTCAAGAACTTATTGCCCTTGAGAAAAACCTAAACAACATGTCTGCTGCCGAAAGAAAGGAATTCAAGGCCCTCTTTCAAAAAATAAAAATCTATTTTGGCCTTTGCCATAATATTATCCTTGCCGACGCCCGTGGCGCTCAATCGATGATCATTAAACTTATTGAAGAATTTTGTAAATTGTACAATCGTCCTCATTGCTTACTCCTCAAATGGGAAGAAGGATCTGAACAAGAAATGTATGAGAATGACGTGGTCAACTTCAGCGTATTTTATGAGGTTACCACTGATCTTAAAGACTTTCTTGCCGTTCTCACTAAGAGCTGCCCCAAAGCATTTGCTGATTTTAGAAAAACTAACAAGAAGGCCTAATGCAAGAACATCTCTCGGGAACCATTGAGCGGTTCCTTTTTCAAAGTCAAGAAAATGGCTTTGCTGTTTTCATACTCAAACCTCCTCGTGGCACTGATATTACCGTAAAAGGCTATGCTCCTCATATACAAGCTGGTCAAGAAGTTCAACTTACGGGCAAATGGGTATTTCACAAAAAATTTGGCAAGCAATTTGAAGCTGAAAACTGCAGCACCGTTGTGCCAAGCACCGCTATTGGTCTTAAAAAATATCTCGGTTCAGGTCTGATTAAGGGCATTGGTCCTGTTTATGCAGAAAAATTAGTAACCCATTTTGGCACCGCCATTTTAGCTATCATTGATCAAGAGCCACACCGCCTTTCAGAGGTAGATGGTATCAGTACAAAGCGTATTGAGATGATCTCCACCGCCTGGCAAGATCAAAAGGAAATTGCTAATCTCATGGTATTTCTCCAAGAAAAAGGAGTTACGCCTGGTCTTGCTGCTCGCATTTATAAAAAATATCGGCATGACTCACTAGCGGTCATCCAAGAAAACCCCTATCGTATTGCTGATGAAATATGGGGTATCGGCTTTAAAACAGCTGATGAACTTGCCAAAAAAATTGGCTTTGAAGCACATGCACCTCAGCGCATCAATGCCGGCATCCTGTTTGCTATTAGTACGGCAACAAACCAAGGACATCTCTATGTTGAGCTCAGTGATCTTAAACAAAAAACTATTGAACTCCTTCACCTTGAAGAACAACATAGCGAACTTATTCGGCATGCCCTGCATAGCCTGTATAATAAAAATCGCATTAAACTCATCACCCAAGATGACACTCACTTTATTACCCTTTCATCATTTTATTTTTCTGAAAGAAATGTATCAACGAAACTAAAGACACTCCTTGCAAAGCCCTCAAGACATTCCTTCAAGCTTGAAAAAATCTACGCTTCATTACGCGCACCTTCAGAACAGGAACTTGCCCTTAATGAAGATCAACAACGGGGTATCATTACTGCTCTGCAACATAAAGTAACTGTCATTACTGGTGGCCCTGGCACTGGAAAAACAACCCTTATTAAGAAGCTCCTTTCAGTCCTTGATACTGAAAAAGTAGTGTATAAACTTGCTGCACCAACAGGAAGAGCTGCTAAGCGTATTATTGAAGGAACCGGTAAGTTTGCTATGACAATTCATCGCTTACTTGAATTTGATCCACAAACCATGGGGTTTAAGCATAATGAAGCCAATGCCCTTAAGCTTGATTTTCTTATCATTGATGAAGCTTCAATGATCGATATTTTCTTAGCAAACTCTATTTTAAAAGCATTACCAGATGCAGCACATGTGGTTTTTATTGGAGACATTGACCAGTTACCTTCAGTTGGACCCGGTGCCTTCTTAACTGATATGATTGGCTCTGAACAGATTCCTTGTGTGCGTCTTACCCATATCTTTAGGCAAGCACAAAATAGCCTTATTGTAGTAAATGCCCATAAAATGAATCGAGGAGAGTTTCCTGTTACCTTCCTTCCGGAGGCTAAGAAAGACTTTTACTTTATCAAAGAGCAAAAGCCTGAAGAAGTTGAAAGTCATCTTAAGAAGATCCTCTTTACCCAACTTGATAAGCATAAGATAGCACTTGATGACACGATAATACTGACACCTATGAATAGAGGTATTGTGGGTACCGCATCACTCAATCATATACTACAAACTATGCTTAATCCAGAACCGACCAAAGAACAGGTATCCTACGCCGGCACACTCTTTAAGAAAAAAGATAAGGTTATGCAAATCAGAAATAACTATGATAAAAATGTCTTCAATGGTGATATAGGCATTATTACCGAAGTTAACACGGTAGATAAAGAGCTTCTTGTCTCCTTTAGCGAACGTAAACAGGTGGTCTATGATTTCACGGATCTCAATGAACTGGTACTTGCCTATGCCGTCTCTATCCATAAATCACAGGGTTCTGAATACTCAGCAGTAATTATACCGCTCTTTATGCAGCACTTCATGCTGCTTCAACGAAACCTTGTGTACACCGCTCTCACGAGAGCGAAGAAGGTATGTTACTTTATTGGGCAAACAAAGGCTCTCGCAATTGCCTTACGTAATGCAAAAGGCACAACTCGTCTTACCTTCTTGCAGCAGTTCCTCACCGGAGAATTAGCCTAATACATTTATTGATCTTTTGTGCTATTCTGGTAAGGTTGATGCCATAAGCGGGTACTTTCAACCAATGTGGACCAATGGCGATAAAAATTCCTTTGGGAATTAGTGATTTTAAACAGGTCATCGAAGAAGATTTTTACTATATCGATAAAACGCTTCTTATTGAAGAGTTAAAGCGATCTAGTGGTCAGGTAATTCTTATACCACGTCCACGTCGCTTTGGTAAAACATTGAATCTTTCTATGCTTCATTATTTTTATGAGATTTCAGCAGAAAGTAATGCCCACCTATTTGAACATACTGCGATTTGGAAAAAACAAAGCTTCAGAAAACTTCAGGGAACCTACCCAGTAATTTTCTTATCATTTAAAGATTGTAAGAAAAACAACTGGAAGGTCGCCTACGAAAAAATCAAAGATGTAATTGCCCAAGAATTTCGAAGACACTATGCTGAGTTAGCTGATTCATTATCAGGAGATCAAATCAAGAACAGCCAGCATTGCTCTTTTTGAAAATAGTATTCAATTTTTGACACGCTTACTTCAGCATACTTATAAGAAAAAAGTTATGGTGTTCATTGATGAATATGATGCACCTATCCATACGGCCTATGCACACGGGTTTTACGCAGAAGTTGTTGACTTTTTTCGATCCCTGCTTTCTGGTGCCCTAAAAGATAACAAATATCTTGCACGAGGTGTACTGACCGGCATTCTTCGAACCGGCAACGAAGGCATTTTCTCAGGTCTCAATAACATAAAAGTCAGAACACTTCTTGATGATAAGTATGCAGATAAATTTGGGTTTACTATCGATGAAGTAGATCAACTTCTTAAGGATGTTAAGCTCTCTAAAAAATCAATAGATATTAAGAAATGGTATAACAGCTACCGCTGCGGAAAAACCGTTCTTTACAATCCATGGTCATTACTCGAATGTATTGATAATGAAGGAATAATTGATGCCTACTGGGCAAATACGAGTGATAATGAGCTCATTAAAACTATAATTGCGCAAGCTGATGAAACAGTTAAATCAGAGCTGGAAGCTCTTCTAGATGGGGCCTCTCTTGAAAAAGAACTTGCTACGGATCTGACACTTCCCGGTATTGAAGATAATGATAAGGCTATTTGGAGCCTACTTCTCTTTGCAGGTTATTTGACGTTTACTCGTTTTAAGAACGTTAATGG
Organism: uncultured bacterium; assembly: GCA_963711045.1. Lineage (GTDB taxonomy): Bacteria > Babelota > Babeliae > Babelales > Babelaceae > PRDV01. Next base: position 327,177 of record CAVQCM010000004.1, read on the forward strand.
CAAGAAATGGTGTATGCTAACCATACCAAATCAAGAAATTATTCTGCTCTATAAAAGCCTGATAACCACTATTCTTGGAACCTCATTAAGCCAAAACAAACTTAAACATTTACGACATTCAATTGAAAGAGCAGATAGCGAAACATTCAGTACCATACTGCAAGAGTTTGTCTCTAAAACCATGAGCTTCTATGATATTCCCTCTACTGAACCTGAAAGAAGCTACCATTTGTTCGTGCTTGGATTACTCGTTCTGTTATCTGATTCTTATACCATTAAGTCAAACAAAGAGAGTGGTCTTGGCAGATATGATATACTCCTCATTCCTCATGACAAAACAGCCTACGGCTTAGTTCTGGAGTTTAAAAAAGTTGGCTCGCAAGAAACAATGGAAGCTGCTTCAAAAAAGGCTTTTGATCAAATTAAGGAAAAGAACTATGCCCAAGAACTTAGAGATCAAGGCATTATCCATGTTGCCGCATTTGGAGTAGCCTGCAAAGGGAAACGAGTTCTTGTAAAGGCGCAGCACTAAAATCACCTTTTGAACCAACCATAAAACCCTTTCCATCTATAGAAACATCCAGAATTCATCTAATCTATACAGTAATAAAATTCCATTTGAAATTTTACTTAGATTGTGATAGAGTTGATGTTATAATATATAGTAACACTAAACAAATACCTATGTAGGATACTTTAATGAACAAAAAACTTCACCTAGTATTCATTATGCCTTTTTTGGCTTTAGGCTATTCTGCAAAGGGCATGAAGAGTCTACAAAAAAGTAGTGCTGGATTACGCGCATCTGCTACTCAAGAGAATCTGGACAAATCCCTTATTGACATCTTGCTTTCAGTTTCCGTAAAAACTCATAGAGTGAAACATATCCTCGCACGAGGTGCAAATCCGGCTGCTCGAGACACTAAAGGATGGACAGCACTCCATCTTTGTGCCATAAACGGAGATATTGCATCAGCGACAGTACTTCTTAACTATGGATGCCCAATTGATATTCTCTCTAATAATGCCATGAAATGTTCTGCGCTCTCTCTAGCTTGCATGAGTGATAAGGAAGAGTTTGTATCATTTCTTCTAGAGCATGGAGCCGATCCTGATTGTAGTAACGGTCTTGGAAGTAGACCTTTTCATCTTGCAATAACACGTAGAAAACTCGCCAATTTAAAGCTGCTTGCTCTTCATGGTGCAGACCTCACACTTCAAGTAGAAGGGCTTAACATTCCTACCATGCTGATGGCAGCAGAAACAGGTGACGTAGAAATAGTACAGCATGTCCTTTCTCTAGGAATCACCTGCCCACAAGGCTTTCAAGCGCTTGCCGATTCTATTGAAGGGGATCAACCGCAAATAGCTAAGATCCTGAGAGAATTCAAGCCTGCCTCAATCATGAGGTGCTCATATTGCACTTCATCTGCAAAGAAGTTAAAAAAATGTGCTCGGTGTAAAAAAGCTCGTTATTGCAATGCTGAATGCCAAAAGAATCACTGGACTATTCATAAATTACGTTGCTCTCTGCCAGAATCTCAAGCAACAGAATAAGTTGATGATTACTGTATATACCTTAATAAACTACGAAGCAGTGGAATAGGAGCAAACTGCAGACATTCACCAAAACTGCCACAATAAACTAATTCAGTATAATAATGACGATGTACTCTGCCCGTTATGCTGAACACCTATTAAGTAATCTTTCTGATTAAGTACCACCTTTTTAAAGACACCTCAAATAACAAGTAATCAAACTTGAAAACGTACATACATTTTTTTGAATGGCGTTTTTAGGCTCTTTATTGGAGATGTCAGGTAGAGAGTCATTAAATTAAAACGAGCACATATAAAGAGTTATTACCTCATTAAAACAGCAGTTTGGGATAAAATGCCTGTCATAGCAAAGACGAGTATCAATACTTGATCTGAGCATGTAGCCTATTCACCAACTTGACATAATACCTTCTCATACTATCCTTAAAAAGGAACAATCGAACTACATAAAGTACATATCATGAAACGACTTTTACTTGTCATTCTAGCTACCTATTCATTACATGGTTGGTCATTTTTTTTCTCTGATGACGAACATGGTACAACGACAATCAAACCAGTTACCGTTACCATACTGATTGATCCAGCAGGTGACGCTAAAGATCCAGGAAGAATAATCGATGATACCTATGAACGTTCATTAACCATGCAATGCGCTGAAGAACTTAAAATGGCTCTTGAAAAAAACAATAAAGGACTAAGAGTAATCTTTACCAGATTTCCCGGTGAAGCCCTTGAGGCCTTTCAGAATGTTTCATTTGCTAACAGACTCAAGGTTGACCTCTATATTAGCCTGAGTTTTTTTCAAGATACACAAACGAAACCCCAGCTATATATCTATAATCTTCTTTATGATCCTGCAACTGACTTTATTCAAAAAAAACAGGGAACCCTTGAGCTCCTTCCGTATGATCAAGCCTATAAGGTATCTTTTGATACCTCTAAGTATATTGCACAGAAACTTGCAGAGGTATGTGATCAACGTAAACTTACTTGTCATCGCCCTATAGCATTGCCCTATAAGCCATTAATGGGTATTCTTGCCCCTGCTATTGGCCTAGAAATCGGGATCTCTCGTAAACAGCAATGGAAAAACCTGGTTGGCCCTTTGGCTACTGCCATACAAAAAAGTATGTATCCATGATATTAACAACTGAAACCATCCGATATAGTGCTCTTAGCATAGCAATGCTACTTGCAGGTATGCTGTTCTACGCGTTTTATAATAAACTGATCATTATTAGGCTTCCAGTCCGTGGTGCAGCGCTGTTTGAACGTCGGTCTGCCTTTAGAAAACAGGTACCTTTATGGTACTTTAATGGCACCACTTTTGTTAAGGATGATAAAGAACTGATCTTTTCAGCCAATATACAATCTACTCTTACTGATATCGTTGCCAGCTGGCTATCCTATGTTGAAGAAGAACAAGGACTTGTTGAAAAGGTCTCTGTGCAGTCAGTTATGCTTGATGCAAACAAAAATACTGCCTATATATCTTTTGATGGAACACCTTTTACTGAAAATCAGTCGACGCAAAGTAAACTGATGTTTCTCGAAGGACTGTTGCGTACACTAAAAGATTCAACAATTCCTCTTAAAAAAGTACAGTTTTTGGTACATCATAAACCTCTCTATGACAGAGATTTAGACTTTTCCCATCCCTGGACGATTCAAGGATATAGCTCCTAATCTTGCATTGTTATCCAGTATTTTTTTATACTTAAAAGAAGAGGTGCAAAGGAGTTACTATGGCAGACAAAAAACAAGCCCGTCCAGAAGAGAAATACGTAACGCGTGCTCGTCGTACATTAGCAGGCCTAAGCCCAGAAGCTCGCGGCTATCTAGCTCTTGCAATAGGAATCGCGTTAGTATTATTTTTCTTCGGGTTTTTTCAGTTTCTAAATGTCGTAATAGGCGGTCTCGGTATTGGCCTTATTATATGGGGTGCCTATACCACTAAGATTCTTGAGACACTCAAATCTTGGGTTGAAACAGTTAAAAAGCGGTTCTCTTAAAAGCCGCTTTTTTTAATAGTACGCATTTTTCTCTTTTCTCTACCCTATACCTTCCTTTTCTCACTTGAACAATTAGAAGCCCCTGCTATACTCAATGCTATGAATAGCTTAGAAGTAAGAAACCTTACGAAACAATTTACTACACGATCTGGTACCTTTACGGCAGTCAATGACGTAAGCTTTACCCTTGGAGAAGGTGAAGTGCTTGGCGTACTCGGTCCTAATGGTGCCGGTAAAACTACCATCATACAAATTTTATTGTCGGTACTTAAGCCAACTACAGGTGACGTTACGTATTTTGGCAAAAACTTTTTTACTCATCGGAGTGAAAGTTTACAATTTGTTTCGTTTGCAAGTAGCTATGTACGGTTACCTGCACAGCTTTCCGTTCGCACAAACCTTGATATTTTTGCACAACTTTACGGTATCTCCTGGCAAGAACGTAAGCATCGTATTGAAAAATACCTTAAGTTCTTTGGCATGTGGAATATCGCCGATAAAAGCACTGGTGTACTTTCTGCAGGCCAAATGACAAGGGTCATGTTGGCTAAAGCATTTATTACGCAGCCCAAGATCGTACTTCTTGACGAACCTACCGCTTCACTTGATCCTGATATTGCACAAGATGTCCATTCCTTTATTATTGAGCAACAGAAGCAATGTGGTGTATCATTGATACTTACTTCTCATAATATGGAAGAAGTATCCCAACTATGTGACAGAGTACTCGTTCTTAAAAAGGGCACGATAATCGCTAACGACACCCCAGAAAACTTGGCACTCAGCGTTTCTAGAGCACGGCTCAACCTAGCACCCAAAGACCCAGCAGCATTAATAACGTATCTTGAACATCATAAAATACCCTTCGATAAAGAGGATAGTATTGTCACCATCGAATGTGATGAACAAGCAATAGCAACTCTATTGATGAATTTAGCCTCAGCAGGAATGCATTATACACAGATTTCTATAGATACGCCAACTCTGCATGATTACTTTTTATCTATTGCGAGAGAATCATGAAGTGGTATAGAATTCTTGCCATATTACGACGGCATGCTCTTCTGAGTATCAAAGGGTTTGATCGAGCATTTAATCTTGCCTACTGGCCATTTATAAATATTGTTATCTGGGGCATAACAAGCGTCTGGATTCAAGCGCTATCTGATGATCCTTATATAGCATCAACCATACTTACTGGCCTTGTACTCTGGCAGGTTGTATTTAGAGTTAATCTTGAAACAGCCAAGGGGCTCTATGAAGAACTCATACAACACAACATAGTAAACCTTTTTTCAACCCCACTTTCCTGGTCTGAATGGGTTGCAGCAATAATGATCATGGGAATAATTAATATGTTCCTGGTAACCATTGTTAGCTCTAGCGCCGTTTATCTATTATATGGCATTAATTTATTGACCTTAGGTAAGCATCTGTTGCTCTTTATGGGACTTCTGCTCATGTCAGGATGGTTAATTGGCTTTCTTATTTGTGGGTTTCTTATATTTTGGGGACTTAAAGTCCAGGACTTTATTTACTCAATAGGCTATATATTTGCCCCATTTAGTGCCATCTATTATCCTCTTGCAGCGCTACCTCAGCTTGCGCAAACCATTGGGAAATGGCTGCCAACAACCTATGTATTTGAGGCAATGAGAGCTCTTCTTAAAACAGGCAGTTATGATCAACAGCTTATCATATCGAGTTTTGCCCTTAATATCATCTATTTAGCTGCTACCTTGCTCTTTTTCAAGCTACAGTTTGAAAGAAGTAAAATACAAGGCTTAGGAAGGCTTGAGTAATATCACTTAATAAACTCAATGCATTATCTAACTTCTCTTAAATAGCAACTTTCTGTGCTAAAGATCCTAACAGCTGTTGATAACCCTCATGCTAGTCCAAGAAACTTTTCTCTTTTGAACCTACAAGTTTATAGCTAAGTAATTTCCACATGCCAATTGGATTTATAGATCTGGATAAGGTTAATGAAAGCAGCTATAAGCTATTGAAGGTGCTTGATATGCGATTTTTTATATTATTTATTCCTGGAAGATAAGACTGACAAAAAATGATCATATTATTGTTCATCACCTTCAGCTTTTATCACTTGAGCGACAATTTGATCAATCTTTTCTTCTTCAGGGCTTGAAATATGATCTTCACGCACTAACTGGAGAATACGACTTGGACGCCCAATATCAAAAGCATTTTCTCTTAGAGTACGTACCAATTCTAAGCGAATGTCTGAAGCAATATCATATTGATCAAGCACTTTGTCGTGGCTTAAGTAGCCACGAACCATAAACTCAAATCCATTGTCAGTAAAATTATCGAGCCGAACAATAGGGGCAGGATTTCTTAGCACTTGATAATTATCATCAAGAACCTTTAAAAAGAGCTTCCGTACTTCCTCGGGATCTGCCTTATAAGAAACCGTTATACTTATATCTGGAAAGGCAAAGTACATCCGATAATAATTCCAGTTAGTGAGTGGCTTGGTAAGTAAGTAAGAGTTCGGTACAAGCACGGTGACACTATTTTTTCTCCGCAGTACTACAGATCGAAGATTTAAATGACGAACAACCCCGACAAGATCTGAGTTGATTTTAATAAAATCACCAATTTTAATGGGGCGCTGTATGAGAATAAGAAAATAGCCAAATACGTCAGTAACCAGCTCTTTTAATGCCCAACCAAGACCACCTACAATCGCTAAGAGATACCAGAGGAGAGAGGTACCTCCTATACTTTGCAGGCCTATAATGATGGCCCCGACAACAATGATATATCTGGTAAGTGATAAAATAATGCCTTGCACTCCTTTATCAACCATAAGAAGATCAAACATGCGTCTAAACACAAACTTATTAATGACAAAGGCAATGGCAACGCCAAGGGCAACATAAAATATTACGCGGAATAACTGTATAGCATTCACGGCAACCAACCTACCCGTTTCGGGTGAGGTATATTTCCATAAATCTTGTCTTAGCCAGGATACAACTTCTTTAAAACCAATCTGGAAGCCCCAGATATTTGCAGCAATTAATATCCCAAGAAAACTAAAGAAAGCAAAGCTTCCTATAATGATGAGGCCATATGATGTTCGTGCATAGGGAAATCGCTCAGCTAACTGCCCTTCATTATCATATTCAAAAAAGAGGCTGGCAAAGGCTTTTTTAATTTTATTATGCACCATAATAATAAGAGGCACGAGAAGCATAATAAGCCCCACCCGTAAAATAAGATAGAGAAAATGGGTACCATAGCCAATATAAGGATTACTCATAACAATAATAATAATGAGTCCCGCTAAGAATAAATAATAATATTGATTTACGAGCTCTTGCACCCATTGACCAAGAGTAGTATAACGAGGAATCAATCGTAGTAGCTGCTCTCTGCTCATCAATAAAATAAGAGATATCTGGAAAATAATAAAATTCACTGCTTGCAGAATGCGAGGTGCATCAGAATAAGGAAGCACCGTTACTAATGCTTCTCGAAGAAGTGTCAAAATAGCAGTAGAAGATAGTAAGGTTGAAATAATAAAGAAAAATCTACTATGATACTTAGCACTTGCAAATTGATAATCCCGGGCCTGATTAATATCGCGTGCATACCGTACAAAACGATATACATAGTAAAGCCAAAATGGTATCGAGAGCAGATAAAACAATGTACTCAGATAAGTATCAGTCATACCAGCCCGAACGCCTATAAGCAGTAACGTCCAGATAAATAGTCCATTTAATGAACGAGCAATAAATTGAAATATAATAGCTATAAAGCCTGCAATCAAGTGTATAAAGCCATACTCAGGCGGTATCATATTGGTTATAAGAAGACCGATATCGAGCAGATAAAACCGTAAGAAAAAGTAGACCACTAACGCAGCTAATAGATATAGAATAGCAAGTAATAAGGAGCTAGGATTAGTACGAATTGTTGAAAACCAGCTACTTGCTGAAATACGAAGATTTTGGAGGCTCAGCTGGAGCCTTCCTGGCGTAATGAGATACTTCATAAATCTGCCAACATCAGGAACAAACTTCTTCACGCCATTCCATAATGGTGGGACTAAGAGTGACTGCGCCTTAGATTTCAGTACATGGATCATCGTATCAATATTTTTTACAATGGCCTGCCTCTCTTGTATCAATGAGGTATACAGCTCAATAAGTTGATTAATATATTCAGATCGTTTTTGAGATTCTACAAAGGCCTCATTTTGCAATGACTCACCAAGCCGTTTATACACTACGGGTTCAGAGGCAAACACTTCTTGTCGTTGTTGCGTAAAATTTTGCAATCGATCTTTTATCGTTGCTGCCGTTTGGGCATTTCGTTTTAACAAACGAGTCGCTTCTCCCCGCTTATCATCAGTTGAGGCAAGAGTACTCTCAAGATCAGCCCGCAATTTCTCATACCGTTTTTGCTCTTTTGCAAGCACATCTGAAGCTCCATCGAAAACGCCAGTGCTTAAATTATGCCAGGTATTGATGATAAGATTATCTACTTCCTTATCAGTAACTTGCGCTTTTGCTTGTTCTATTTTAGCTAAGTAGATATCTCGACGAACAGCTATATCATATTCTATATAATCATTTAATCTGCCGATCTCAACAAGTGCATTCCATTCTTTAACTGTTGATGGCAGATAGCTCCAATTCTGATACTGAGTTAACACCTCATCAGATATGCCCACACGCTCTTTTATACCTTTGATTTTCTCTAATTCATCTTGGCGAACTAATCGTAAACTATCTACCCTTCTTCCCCATTCTTCTTGCATGCGGTTCGACTTTTGGCGTTGTAAGCGCAATGCTTGCTTAGCTGCGTCAATATCTTTTTGATCGATACGCAGCTCACTTCTTACTTGATCTTCCTGCTTTTGCAGCACTTCAAGCTGCAGTTTATTCGTTCGTAACGAAAACTCTAAATACGCAGCTTTTCTGTCAGCCTCTATTAAACGTGCTTCAATGAGATTCTGTTTGTACGCAAGAAGACGTTCTTCCGCATCAAGCAAAGTACCCTGCTGCTTAATAGTAAATTTATTACGGCAAACCCTATCTTCAGGTTGTTGTTGTTTAAGCGCTGCTTGCTCTTGCTTTTTATCAGTTACTGCTTGCGTTGCAAGGCTAAGGTTTTTCTTGAGTGTTTCTGCATCATGTGCTGTCTTATCAAGACGCTCTTGAAGAGTTTTGATCGTATTCTCAAGTCTCATTACCGCACTATTGATTTTCTGAAAGTCTTCAATTGAGTAGATCGATTTTCCTTCTACCTGGAATCCTTTTTTTTCAAACTCAGGATCTTCCTTATACTCTTTCAAAAGAGAGATATGCTCATCAAGAATTTCTTCTATTTGCTGATATTTTCTCACTAACTCATTAAGCACCTGTATGGTGTTATTAAGAATAACAATCTGTTCACTTTTATATTCAAGTTCAACTCCTTGTAGACGCTGCCTTCCTTCCTTAGATGATGCCAGTGCCTGTTGAGCAATTTGAAGATTAGATTGATAGAGCGCTTCTGCTTGTTGAGCTTCTTCTTTACGTTTAATGAGTTCAGCAATATTCTGATCAATAGTCTTGCCAAAAGATTGCTCCACCGCAAACTTTTCTGTATCAAAGAGACTCAGTAGGGGACCAAGGCCATACATAGTATGGCTTACACTAAGAATAAGAAATAGGCTAAGCAAGTAATTCATTGACAAACCCCGCGGTACGTAACGTAACTGGATGTTGATTGATACAAGCTTCTATCCATTGCTCAATACTCTGTTCACCTTCTTCAGGAAAGACACCTACCTTCTGGAAAAATGAATACAGAAACAATTTCTGCGCTTCGGCAGTATTCACATAATTAGGTTGCCTATACATACGATAGATCAACTGAAACACGCTCTCGCAATGGCTATCCCAAGGCAAAAATGCGTCGCAGAGCTCAAGCACATGATGAAAAAAGGTAAAATTATCACGCGCCCACACTAAGGGCATATCTAGAATCTTCACCTCAGTAAGCAGATATCTCACACCACGGTGCGTTACCTGATATTCTATCAGAGCACCATGCGAAAGATGGCGCTTATAGGCACCAAAGCACTCTATCTTACCAAGCCGATCATCTAAAATTGTGAGAGTCCGCTTATACGCTGACCGTGAGCGGAGGACTATCCCCATATGCCGCATATGTTCTCCGATAAAAGACCAATTACTGTGAGTATACCAAACTATGATAGCTAAAGCTACCATAGGGCCATTCATATTCAATAAGAAAATCCGCTGAACTATTGAAACTATCACTACACAATTGGTAAACTAAAAGAAGAAGTACTGAAGGGGAACATCATGCATAAAATATGTGCTGCAAGCTTACTGCTGATTATCAGCATGACATTACGGGGAAAAGCTCCACAATTGACGGTGATATGCATCATCGATCAATTTTCTGCGCATTATCTTCCTAAGTTGAAACCTTTTTTTACTGGAGCCCTTAAAGAGTTGCCAGAAAACGGCATCTTCTATAAAAATGCTTTTTTTGATCATGCCATGCCGGGTACCGGACCTGGTCACACCCTCTTAGCAACGGGCACCTTTGGCAGTTTTCATGGCATTGTGAATAATAGTTGGTTTGATAAACAGGGGAAGAAAGTCTATTGCGACGATGATACCATACAAGATGCCGCCGTATTTAAACCAGATGGCACCTTACAAGAATATGGGAAATCTGCACGTAATACCCTGGTAGATACTCTCTCTGATCAACTGATTATGCATTCTTATCCTCATGCTACCAACAAAGTATGGGCTCTTTCGCTCAAAAGCCGAGCTGCTATAGCTATGGCAGGCCACTTAGGCAAAGCCCTTTGGTTTGATAACACTACCGGCGCCTTTACTTCAAGTAAGGCCTATTTTAACGAGCTCCCCTCCTGGATACAATCATTTAATGCTTCTCACAATGTACCAAGTATGGGTACCGTAACATGGCAACCATTTTTCTCTTGTGATAGCCCTGCCTACCATTTTGGCAATATCAATAACTATATGTATAGTTTTGTTGGTGAAAGCATCATAGGCAAGCCACTCCCCGTATTTGATGAAAGTTATGATACCTGGTTCACTAAAACACCACAAGCAAATCAACTTCTTCTTGATCTTGGTATTGCGACCCTTGAGCAGCACTTCTCATGCGCTGACAATGAACGGTTTATCCTTTGGCTAAGTCTTTCAAGTCTTGATAAAGCGGGCCATGTCTTTGGCCCCCAAAGTAAAGAAGCTATTGATTTACTCTATCATATAGATCAACAGCTCAATACCTTCATACAAAAGGTCCATACCTTTACTGATCCTGAAAATATATTATTCATACTCACTGGTGACCATGGCGTACAACCAATACCTGAGCTACTTAAAGATCAAGGACTTTCAATCGCTCGTCGGTATCACTATCCAAATATACTAAGCAATCTCAATAAACTCATTGAAAAAAAATATTGCATTAAAGATATTATAGAGAATTTCAAGGAACCACAGTTATACCTTAAGCAATCTACGCTCAACGCACTTACTAATGAACTCAAAAATTCAATCTATCAAGACATGAAAGCATATCTGCTTGATCTGCCAGGTATCAGGCGGGCCTGGACATGTGAGGAACTGCAACAAGAATGTTTTGCCGACTGGGACTTAGATAAGTACCTTCAGCGGCAACTCTATCAAGGAAGAAGTGGCCAGATTCTCTATGCTGTTAATCCATATACGCATTTAGATACCTACTATCCGCAAGGAACAAAAGGAACCTCACATATCACTGAGTTTGCCTACGATACACAAGTACCCTTGATAGTATATCAACAAGGAACCTATGAAAAGCAACAGATCACCCGCAATGTCTATATGCCGCAAGTATCCGTATCACTTGCCACACTATTTGACGTGCCACGTCCCTCTGCAGCGGCAGCAGAGGTATTATCAGAATTATTTACACAACCAAAGGAAAAACACCATGAAAAAACTATTCTTACTCATCCTGTGTGCCCCACTATATGCCCAGCATGATGTTGCCTGGCCCCATTCACTCTGTGGCACCTATGTTGACACTGATAATCCGTACGTGATTCGTCACTATGAAACAGCGAGACGACGCTACATAAAAATACCTCGTCGTCCCTATGAACGGTTTGATTGCACCGCTAAAGAGATATGTTGAAAATACCTTATTGTAGCGTTTAACTAAGACTTTCTACCTAAGAAAGTCTGCAAGATCAGCTCCTTTGGAGGGAACTTTTTGGCATATAGTGTGCCACATGAGTTGTTTGCCAGATAGCGAGAACATCTTCTAATCAATACTCTTCAAGCAGAAGTGATGGCATTGATTTGATCTTTTGTTAAATAAGGTATCTGAGATGCATCATGGCATGCCTGGCAAAATCCATGCGTACAGTAGCCATGTTTCACTTTTCAAAAGAGTTAAATACATCCTTGATGATCGTTCCTGAGGATTTCCAGCTTACAACTTTTGCCATGGGCCAGTTTTGAATTTCATCTCCGCCATAGATGATGTAGCTAGATTGCTGAGCCCTTTTAGTAATTTCATTCCACTGATTTATATATTTGAAAAAATCAGGGTTTACCGTTTTACCTGCCTTAACTTCAAGGGCGATCGGTTGAGGGTGCTTGTCGATAATAGCATCTATTTCCTTGCCATCACTCGTCCGCCAAAAGTAGAGATTTTCTGGATTATATTCCAAATTACAGTATTGCTTATATAAATCGGAAATAATGCACGTTTCAATAAGGTTAACACGCAGGTAGCTATCGGCTACCTCTTGAGCACTTTTTAATCCCAAAAGAGAGCATATGATCCCTGTATCGAAAAAAAACAGTTTAGGAGTTTTGACAAGGCGCTTAGGAATCTTCATATGATAGGGCTCAAGGAGAAAGACTATATACGAGGAGATCAACAGCGAAAGCCATTCTCGAACCGTGCTATGTGGTATTCCTAAATCTTCGCCTATTGAAGAAAGATTTAAAAGCTGGCCACTCCTTACTGCACATGATTTGATAAACTTCTTAAACTGAACAATATTTTTAATATTTGTGATATTGCGCACATCTTTTTCTATATAAGTATCTATATAGTTACTATACAGCCTTTGTATTGAAACATCTCGAGCATAGAGCTTTGGATAGCTTCCTTTAAATACAAACTCTTCAATTGTTTCAGGAAGCAGTTTTGCTTGAGCCAGCTCATTGATAGATAGAGGAAGAAGCGTCAGCTCTGAAACTCTACCTGCTAAGCTTTGTGAGATTCCACTATGGAGTGTAAAATTTTGAGATCCAGTAAGAATAAAATAGCCATCTCTTTGAAGCTCATCCGCCCTCACTTGTATATAAGAAAAAAGATCAGGAACATGTTGAACTTCATCAAGAATAATACCTGACTCATTTGGCTTGTCTTTTAAAAATCCTTTTGGATCTGCTAATGCTTGAGCTCTTTGTTCAAGGTCTTCCAAATTAACGTATGCATGATGCGGAAAAGCATACTTGGCAATGGTTGTTTTTCCTGATTGACGAGGACCAAGAAGAGCGATGACCGGTGTTTCTTTTGCAGCATCCAGAAGCTGTCTTTCGATGTCTCTTTTTATCATACTTCTATCACAAAACAAGGTTTTATACACTTGTAAATTGCCGATTACACTTTCAATTTTCACTGTTTTCTGTGATTTATCTCTATTATATGTCAATTAATGAGTTTTTGCAAGGAATTGCCAACCACTAAAAACATCTACCGAAAGCCCATTTGAAGACATTTTGCAATCTGACGATACCATCGTCAATTTACAAGAACTCTTTAGGAAAGTAGCATCTCCTAAAATAATAATCGAGCATAACCCTCATAAGTAACACTCGCGTTCACGCCATAAGGCAACAGATAGATCCCTATTTCTTCGCAAAAGGTGAGAAGAGTACACAAAAGTATTAGCTACTCACTTGTACTAACAAGCCTTGCTTCCCGAGCTAACAGCTTTCGTTTTTTTTAATGCCGCCATTGTATCCCCCAAGCGAACCATCAGAGCAAATAACCCGATGACAAGGCACCGCCGGATCTCTATTGCTTTTCATGATGCTTCCCACTGCTCTAAATGCGCGGGACTGCCTGCTAACTGAGCAACTTCTTTGTAACTCATGGTCTGCCCAAGCGGTATTGATTGTACTACTCCTAATACTTTTTGCTTAAATGCTGTCATGATTGCCCCTGGCTATCTTAATTAATCAATTCCCCTATGAGTAAAGTATGCTTTTGAAGAAGGCTTTCTACCAAGAAAGTCTTCCAGAAGCTCTTCAGGATCCTTACTTCCTCCTTTAGCGAGAACTTTTTCTATATATTGCGCTCCTATCTCTTTGTTGGTAAGCCCATAAGGCTTAATAACTGAAAAGAGATCAAATGCATACACCTTAGACCAGAGGTATCCGTAGTACATAGGCCCATATCCTGTAAGATGATACAATGAAGCATATATATAGTATTCTGGATCAAAATAATCCGGCATAATCCGCAAATAGAGCTCTTTCATTATAGTATAGGGATCCTTGTCAGCTCCTGATTGAAAATATGCTAACGCAAGTTCAGACAAAAATACTTGATGTAACACATCGCGCGCATTTCCAAACCGTTCAGCCTTTAGAAAGCTCATAAGTATATCATCAGGCAATGGCTCATTCGTGAGATAGTGAGAGCTTATTCGCTTTAAAATAGCAGGGTCTTTTAACCATTCTTCAAGCATTTGTGATGGCATTTCAAGAAAATCTTTTTTAACAGATGTGCCCGATAAGGAAGCTATCTGAGTTGCTCCGAGTAATGCGTGCAATGCATGACCAAATTCATGGCAAAATCTATGCAGCTCCCCTACATAAGAGTTTGCCCCCTCATCAGATCCTCCATGCCAGTTTAACAATACCAAGGAAACTGCCGGCAAAACCTTCCCAGAAGAATTTATAACTGCGGGCACAATCGATATATGACCCGTATGGGAATATTTAAAGGGTCTTGCGTACATATCAAGCAAAATTACCCCCCGATACAAGCCATCTTTAAATACCGCATAGGCTTCAACGTCTTCATGCCAGAATATCGTATCAGTAAGTTTTATAATGCTAACATCAAAAAACTCCTTATATACCTCCATCACAGCTGGTATCGTATACTTAAGAGAAAAATACTCAGAAAATGTATCAACAGGTAAATAGTTCTTTTGGTACTGCCGCATCACGTAGGTAACATCCCATGGATACAGCTTATTATCTACCAACACAACACTTTCAGGAAGATGCTCTTTTAAAAGCGCTAGTTCTTTCTCAATGTTAGGCAAAGCCCATGCTCGGAGATCGGCTAAAAATGCTTCAACTGCCTCAGGAGTCTTTGCCATAGAACCTTCAATGTCATACTCGGCGTAGCTCTTGTAGCCGAGTAGCTTTGCTATCTCATCTGATACAGCAATATATCGTTTAAGAACGCTCTCATTTTCAGGGTAACCACGTCGACAAAATGCCTTAAATAGTCGCTTACGCGTATCAGCAACTTCACTTTCTTGCATAACCTTTGAATAATAAGCATAGTCTGTGGGTATAATGTACATGCCTGCATCAGTTTTCTCAAGAGAGCGAATAAAGGATTCCTCCAGCCCCTTAAGACCAGCTTCATTAACCTGAATTTTTCCATCAGCTGCACTAATAGTGTTACTAAATTCCATTCTCAATTGAGCTCGCTCATATTGCAGTTCTTTCATATGCTCTTGATCTTTAGCAGAAAGGTCTAATCCACTCATCTTAAAACCACTCAGTATTCCTTCAATAAAATACCTTTGCTCATCAGTGAGAGCTTCTTCTAGATCATAGGAAGCAAGGAGGCCATACACGTCCTTATTTAACAAAACAAGATCTACCGCAACCGGAGTAAACTGGGGTATTATGTACTGAGCAGCCTCCCTTGTGTCTTTATCTGGGCTCACAAGCGAAACCGTATTGATCGCTGCATAAGAAACATTCCACCTTTCAATAGCTCTATCTAATGCACCAAATGTACTATCAAACGTCATTCTGGTAGTATCCTGAGAAATAAGTTCTTCTATATCTCTTGATAAACGAGTTTTTGCTTGCTCAAATTGATCAAATACTTCACCTTTTGAGCTGGCAAAAAGCTTTTCAATGTCAGATAGCTTGATAGAAGAGGAAGGTATCTCAATTGACTCACGAGACATAAACTGCGAAACTAATCCTGGTAATAACGCTACCCCAAGTAGCCCTAAAAAGATAATCGATTTAAGCATATATATAAACCCTCATAATTAACGCTCGCGTTCATGCCGTAAGGCAACAGATAGATCCCTATTTCTTTGCAAAAGGTGAGAAGAATACACAAAAGTATTAGCTACTCATCTGTACTAACAAGCCTTGCTTCCCGAGCTAATAGCTTTCTTTTTTTTTCAATGCCGCCATTGTATCCCCCAAGTGAACCATCAGAGCAAATAACCCGATGACAAGGTACCGCTGGATCTCTATTGCTTTTCATGATGGTACCCACTGCTCTAAATGCACGGGGACTGCCGGCTAACTGAGCAACTTCTTTGTAACTCATTGTTTGTCCAAGCGGTATTGATTGTACTACGGCTAATACTTTCTGCTTAAATGGTGTCATACATACCTTCTGAATAGTTACTCGATTCCCATATGATTAAAGTAGGCTTTTGAGGAAGGCTTTCTCCCGAGAAAATCCTCAAGTAGCTCTTCAGGATCCTTGCTACCGCCTTTAGCGAGAATTTTTTCTGCATATCTCTCACCTATTTCTCTATTGGTAAGCCCATAAGGCTCAATAACTGAAAAAAGATCAAGTGCATAGACTTTAGACCAGAGATATCCATAATACATAGGACCATACCCAGTAAGATGATTAAACGATGCATATATATGGTATCCTGGATCAAAATGCAACTCCTTTCTCCACTGTAAGAAGAGCTCCTTCATGAGAGCAAAGGGATCTTTATGATCCCCTGGTTGATAATAGGCCAAAGCCAGATCAGAAAGAAATGCTTGATGTAAGGCAAAATCAGCTTTCCCAAACTGCTCAGCCTCTTGCAAGTTCTTAATAATTTCATCAGGTAATGGTTCTTTTGTGAGATAGTGAGAACTTATGCGTTTTAAAATAGCAGGATCTTTTAACCACTCTTCAAACATTTGTGATGGCATTTCAACAAAATCTTTTTTGACCGACGTGCCTGACAAAGAAGACATATGAGTTGCTCCTAATACAGCATGTAGCGCATGACCAAACTCATGAAAGAAGGTATTAACTTCTCCTCTTTTTAGCAGGCTAGGACGTTCACTAGTAGCTCGAGGAAAGTTGACCATAACGAGCGCAACTGACGGTAAGATCTTACCTGATGCATCTGTGACAGCTGGCACAATCGATAAGTGGCCACCATGAGAATATTTAAATGGCCGAGGATATAGATCGAGCAATATTAGGCCACGATAGACGCCATCCTTATAGACAGCATAGGCTTCTATTTCTTCATGCCAGAATGTTGTATTTGCAAGCTTTTTGATGCAAAGACCAAAAAAGTCTTCATATACCTTCATCAAAGCCGGTATCGTATACGTTAGGGGAAAATACTCAGAAACTTTCAACCCATCAACATTATAACAATTCTTTCGATATTGTGAATACACATAACTAACATCCCACAAATGTAGCTTATTATCTTTCAACTCAACCCCTTCAGGAAGCGTTTCTTTTAAGACTGCTATTTCCCGTTTAGCTTTAGGTAAGGCCCTCTTTTGAAGATCGCTAAGAAATGCCTCAACTTCTTCTGGCGTCTTAGCCATAGAATCTTCAATAGCGTAAGCTGCATAGCTCTTATAGCCGAGTAGTTTTGCCATTTCATCTGAAAGAGCAAAATATCGCTTCAGAATACTTTCATTTTCCGGATAGCCTCGATGATAATATGCTCTAAATAGTCGCTCGCGGGTATCTGCAACTTCACTTTCTTGCATAACCTTTGCATAATGCGCATAATCTGTTGGTATGATATACTTACCCTCATCAGTTTTCTTAAGAGACCTAATGAAGGATTCTTCAAGCCCCTTAAGACCAGCTGTATCAACCTGAATTTTTTCATCCGAGGCGTTAATGTTCTTACTAAATTCAGCAGCCAATTGAGCAAGCTCCTGCTGAATCTCTTTTAATCGGGCTTGGTCTTCTTGAGAAAGATCTAATCCACTTCGTTTAAAATCACGTAAGGTTTCTTCAATAAAGTATTGTTCTTCATCGCTCAACTCCTTTTCAGGAGTATAAGATTTCAGTACGTCATATACCTTCTCATGTAATGACACAAGATCTACCATAACTGGTGTAAACTGAGGCACTATCT
Source organism: uncultured bacterium (assembly GCA_963711045.1). GTDB lineage: Bacteria > Babelota > Babeliae > Babelales > Babelaceae > PRDV01. The sequence continues at coordinate 345,183 of CAVQCM010000004.1, forward strand.
GCAATGCAGCCTCTCTTGTTTCTTTATCAGGACTCACTATTGAAACTGCATAAATCGCTGCAAAAGGAATGCTGAATCTCTCAATAGCCTCATCAAGAGCACCAAAGGTACTTTTAAACGTCATACAAGTAGGGTCTTGCGTAATAAGTGCTTCTACATCCTTACTTAATCGTGCTTTTGCTGCCTCGAATTGATCAACTACCTCGTGTTTTGAACGGGGAAAAAGCTTCTCAATAGCAGATAATTTAGTGTACGAGGGCCTTTGCGTTGATTCACCACGAATAACTAGCGCAACAAGCCCAAGTAAGACCGTTACACAAAGTAATCCAAAAAATATAATCGTTTTATACATATAGACCTCGTAGCTAGAGTTGTCCTTCAAGTATAGCCCATTGAATAATCTACACAAGCGCTCCAGTTCATGAATACATGAAAAACTATTGAAAAATCAAATCATAATCTGTTATGATAAGAATATAGAGAGAAATAACACACTACAGGGAGAGTTATGAAGAAACTCATTATCATTCTCATCTGCCTACCGGCATGCGCCAGCCATGTTGACTTAACATCCGCGGCGAAACTTGAGTTTGTGCAAAAAAGACTTTCTATGATGAAGTCTCAACTTGCGTTAAAACTTAAGCAGCTTCTATCGGTACATGAAGGATCATCAGAGTCTACGAAGCTGCAACAAGAAATTGCGCAGCTTAAAAAGAATATTCCGGTTGCGCAAAACTCCCTAAAAGCCTTACAATAATAATGGGAGACGTATCATGAAGCGCCTTTTATCAGCAGTACTCTTGTGCGTAATCCACACCCTATTTGCGCCTATTGATTCAAAGAACATCCCGAGCCTTCTTGAGCATAAGGATAACCTCATTCATGTCGCTATACTTGGCTCAGGACCTGCTGGCATAGCTGCTTCGATTAACCCTGCCCGATCTGGCTACAAAACGGTAATATTTCAGGGACCAAAACCATTAGGCGGCCTCGGTGATGCTAAACTGGTAGAAAACTGGCCTGCTGCAGAAAAGTCTTCTGGCGCTGAAATTATGAAAAAATTTGACGAGCAAGCACGAGAGTTTAATGTGCACCTTGTGCCGCTTGTTGTAACAGATGTGGATTTTTCCCAATGGCCTTATGCTCTTGCATTAAATGACGGGACAACCGTGCATGCCCTTACTCTCATTATCGCTACGGGCTCTACCCAAGGAAAACTTAATGTTGAAGGTGAGTCTCAGTACTGGGGTAAAGGGATTTTTTCTTGCGGCTTATGTGATGGCAGTTTTACTCGTAATAAACAAACCGTTATTATTGGCGGTGGTGACATTGCTATTCAACGAGCGCTTCAGCTACTTCCCGAAGCCAAAAAAATAACCATCATTACTGAAGAGCCACATATGACTGCCCATAAAAGTATGCTTGAAAAAATTAATGGCATAGATAAAATTTCCATTCTCACCAATAAAAAAGTAACAAAGATCGGTGGTGATGGAACTAATGTGTCACATATTGATCTCTTTGATACCTGCACAAAAGAACCATCACAATTTAAGACAACAAGCGTTTTTCTCTCAACAGGACTTACTCCAAATACCACGCTATTTAAGAACAAACTACCACTGAGCTCAGAAACTGGCTGCATTGAGCTCACCGATTCTCGCAGCCAAAAGACTTCAATTGAAGGAGTCATGGCAGCTGGTACGGTATCAGACCCAACATACCGTCAAGTTGCCGCTATCACAGGAGATGGTACAAAAGCAGGCATGGATGCTCTTGCCTACCTCTCTCAATGGGGGTTTGACGGCCCAAGACGTGCTCTTGGCGCCGATAAACTCTATCAACCTCCTGTAATCCCTCATCCTATGATAAAGCACCTTCTTACCTATGCAGCTTTTGATAAGGCAGTAGACAGCAAACGTCCTGTTCTAGTTGAGTTTTATGCACCTGGATGTCCTTCATGCCAGAAAATGGAAGGCCCTTTCACAAAAATAACTGAACAGTACAAAGAACTCTTAGATTTTTATAAGGTGAATAAAGATACGCTCTATGATCTTGTTGAAGATTTTGACCTTACCCTTATTCCCGCCTTTCTCTTTTTTAGAAATGGTGAACTTATAAGTCGCATCGAAGGAGAAACAACGCTGGCCCCTCTTCAAGCACTCATAAAAAAAGGGTTAGATCCTACAACAAAGCCTGAAGCTCTTCAAACGTCATAGAAAGTAGCGGATATGTGTCAGCCTGAGGTGCATTATAGTGCCACCATTCGGTAGCAAAGGGCTCAAATCCAACAGCTTTCATTGTCTCTACGAGGACTGTTCTATTATGGAGCTCTTCGTCAGGAAGATCAGTAAAGCATAGATGTGCGCGCTCACTAAAATCATCAAATCCGGTGGGCATAGCAAGCTCATTACCATCGCTATCGACCAGGGTAACATCTACCGCAGCACCTCTATTATGCACTGAGCCCTTTTTTGGATCAGCAACATAACGCTCATCAGGTACAAGATCCCATAAAATCTGTTGCACAGGTAACGGACGATAGGCATCCCATATCTTTAACCCGAGACCTTGCTTCTCTAACAATTTTTGTGCCTCAGATACCATCTGAGCAACAGCTGGCACTAAATAGGCCTTTGCAAGATTATATACGGGCTTTTGCACAACATTATCAGCAGTGGCATATTTAATGTCCACTTTAATGCGAGGATGTAGCGTGCTTATATCAACTAGCATGGCGTTTCCTTTTTGTATAACTTATCTCCAGCATATGCTCATTGTATAAAATCTACTACTTAGTAACAAGCCTCTATAGGGATTGGCCTATCTTTTAAAACAACTTTTTTCGGTTTATTAAAAGCAGCGACGTTAAGAGCTCTAACGTAGAATGTCATAGACTTTCCTAGAGTATTGTTATCATAAGTCTACCAATCCTCTCGTTCATAGACTACCTTACATTGCAGCATTTTTTCTCAAGGCTAACTACAAGCTTGCGAGTCCATTAGTCAAGCAAATGGTGCCTATTTTAAAAGCATTACTATTCTCACCTCTATTATCAACGAATACAAGAAAGAAATATTCAACAACTATTGCATGCTAAAAGAACAATATAGTATGTTCTATAGAGAAAAAAACAACCATTAACTCAAAAAGGAGGACAACTACCATTAACTTGATAAGATAGATTCTTATCGTTAGTGTTAAGCATTAAGCCAAAATAGGCCTCATGTAGGTAACACACTCAAAAAACACTGGTTCTGGGAGTGCTAGTTGTTTCTCTTAGGAGTTTTGCGTGAGCTCTCACTTATCAATGGATGTATAACAAAAGAAGATGGTGAGCTCGTAATTCAAGCTATTCTTGCAAGTAAAGAGCCACTTTCTCTAAAACTAGACTCTTCTCTTGGAAATGTTATGTACGGTTCTGATTGAACAACCTATCTTGGATCATTTAGTATTACTAAATGTGTTGAAAAGCGCAATGCACCACAAACACTTGAAACAAATGGTACCGCTCAAACCAAAAAACCATATACCAGCCATTACGGCAAAAAAGGATTCTTGGTTACGTAGAATTCCTAACATAAGGCTACAAGATATGTCATAAGAATGGCTTAATCTTGTAGCATACATCTGCTCGACAGTGGGGATTTTAGCTTCCCCACTGTCATCTATATAGAGTGAAAGACAATTATCCTATAGGAGTATTTATTGCAAAGAACACACTAGTGATAACTTGAACCACTGCATCAAAATCTTATCTGGCATAATGCACATATTTGTTTGAATGCGTCACCTGGGTTGATTTTTTTACCCATGCAGGGTAACTCATGCGTTCATTCAACTTTTTTTTGGTATTCTTTTATGGTTTCTGCTGACTGTTGTAGAAGACTATGCTCTTGCTCAGTGAGCTCTAGAGGAATAACTTGCTCAACCCCTTTTTGAGATATCATGGTCGGCATACTCATACAGGCCCCATATCCAGACTGATACCAGGAAACGGGCACGACATCATAAGTATTAAATAGAATCATCTTACAGAGAGAGGCAACACTCGAAGCAATGCCAAAGGAAGTAGACCCTTTACAGCGGATAATATCATAGGCACTTTCTCTCACCTCCTGCTCTATCTCTTTTTTATCGTCTTCTGAAATGAAATGCTCAACTGGCGCACCTGCTATTCGTGTTATTGACCAGGCAACAACCTGAGAATCGCCATGCTCTCCAAGTATAGTAGCATGAATTGAATCTTGTCCTATACCAGTCTTTTCACTGAGCATCCTATTCAATCGTAGGGAATCAAGATAAGTACCGGTCCCAAAAATCTGTCGTCGTGGAAGATCTAATTCTTTTAAGGTGCAATAGGTAAGTACATCAAGTGGATTGGTTACCATGATTACAATGGCACTTTTTTTAAGTCCCTTAAGGTTTTTCATTACATCATCAAGAATATGCTTATTTGATTCTATGAGATGCAATCTTGATTCACCCTTATACTGAGGCCTACCTGCGGCAACAATAATAATGTCTGCTTGTTTAACTTCTTCATAAGTGCCACCTTGTACCTTTCCGGCATAGGAAAACCCCAACGAATCAGAAAGATCCTTTACTTGCCCGGTACAGCGCTCTCGATCTTTATCATACAAAATAAGCTCTGCAACAAGATTCTTTGAAATAATAGCACTTGCAATTGCTGAACCGACAGTACCAACACCAATAATTGCCACTGAATGCTTCACGATATCCCCCCCGTTTTAATTATATCCTTATATCTAGCATAGCGTAGGAATGCGACCAATTGCAATAGTCTATCAAAGAAAGTGATAGGAAAAAGGCATAAAAAAAGACCCGTTGTAGGCGGGCCTTTTTTACATTCTTAATGTTAGAATGACTTCGTATCAGTATATTTTAGAGCACCATATACTAGACCAGAAAGTCCAATAAGTATATACAGTGCTTTTTGCACAACTGGCATTGTACTAAAAAGCGCAGTTACCAAATTGAAATCAAAAAGCCCTACAAGGCCCCAGTTAATAGCACCGATAATTGTGAGTAAACCTGCAATTTGATATATGAGATTCTTCACAGTACCTCCTTGATATAATGCTGCATTTGCAGCTTTTTGTTAAAACACCAGGCGAGTATAGCATAGAGTTAGATCTATTGCAAAAAGAGCTGCAATGCATCTGCTTTTTTCTGAAACAAACACCAAGGGAATCACTTCCAAAAACCTACACATCGCAGCATATTCAAGGCTATAACGGATCTCTAAAAGAAGTAAACACGTCACAGCGTAGTTACCGCTGCAATGCATCTGCTTTTTCTGAAAACTACATTATATGTACCTCCAAAAACCTACACATCGCAGCGTGTATTTCAAGGCTGTAACGCATCAATTCTTTGAAACATACTATCTTAAAGATATTTTGTTCATAAACTCACACGTCACAGCTAATTATCGCTGCAATGCATCTGCTTTTTCTGAAAACTACATTATATGTACCTCCAAAAACATACACATCGCAGCATATTTCAAGGCTGTAACGCATCAATTCTTTGAAAACAATATCTTAATGATACTTTTTTCATAAACTCACACGTCACAGCGTAGTTAAAGCTGCAATGCATCTGCTCTTTTTTAATACTAAGTATAGTATTACATTCAAAACCTACACATCGCAGCATATTTCAAGGCTGTAACGCATCAATTCTTTGAAAACAATATCTTAATGATACTTTTTTCATAAACTCACACGTCACAGCGTAGTTAAAGCTGCAATGCATCTGCTCTTTTTTAATACTAAGTATAGTATTACATTCAAAAACCTACACATCGCAGCATATTTCAAGGCTGTAACGCATTAATTCTTTGAAACATACTATCTTAAAGATATTTTGTTCATAAACTCACACGTCACAGCGTAGTTAAAGCTGCAATGCATCTGCTCTTTTTTAATACTAAGTATAGTATTACATTCAAAAACCTACACATCACAGCATATTTCAAGGCTGTAACGCATCAATTCTTTGAAACACAATATCTTAATGATATTTTTCATAAATTCATACGTCACAGCGTAAGTTCTACGGTAGCTCTTCTGCTACCTTCTTATTTTATCATAGCATATACAATTTCTATATGTCAACACTAATGTAGAAAATGATTTCACATTGTAATGCTGTCATGTCAATTTCACTTCCTAGCAATCACTTCGAGACCCTTCTCTTCTTTTTCATTTGCACTTTAGTTTCTTCGAGGCCTAGGCCACGTATATAAGGAGCTATAGTACACAATTGGAGTCCCCCCCTCTGTTCTGCTGCTAGATAGGCTAAATTATCTGATCTAAATAGAATAAGATGTACGGGAGAATTTCCGCAAAGGCTGTCTATATATTCATAGGTGGACGTCTGAGTTTCGGATCGCTTCCAAAGACTATTTCTGACTCGTTCACCTATAAGTAATAGGCTCTTGTCCTCACTAAAGGTACAAGAGATAATACTACGAATAAAATGCTCTATCGATTTTCCTTCTTTTTCATACGTGGTATTAAACATAAGTGTTTGCCTTGTACCATCTTGCAGGTCTAGCAACACAATTGTTTTATTAGAAAGACAGACTGCTACTGTTGAATCATTTACTAGACATGAACTGATACATCTGTTGTAACCAAGAGGCACTTCTATGGTTCTTCCTTGGTTGGTATCCCTATTCCACACCGTAACCCTATTTTTTGCAAGCGATATAAGTTCTTTTTTTGTTATGCGTATTTCTTGTATCTTTGAAAACATGTGAGGTTCGTACAGAGCAATACGGTTCCTTGTTTGTATATCCCATACAATAATGCTGCCGTTAGTACATCCTACTGCGAGATATCTCGCTTCTGGGCAAAAAGCGATACAAGATATTTCGTTATCATGCTCAAATGAATAAACCTGTTCATGAGTACGCCAAAGGATTACTTCTTTTCCACGGCCAGCTGCGAGTAAAGAACCATCACAACTTGCACAAAGAGAATGATATTCAACACCAAGATTGCGCTCTTCAAGGAGCCTATGCTCTTCAGTGTCCCACCACTGCATAACACCATTTCTTCCAAAGACAACAGCTATAGGACTTGATCCTAAAAAGGTCATACCCGTAATAGGCCCTGCATCATACTGTACTTGATCTATAAGATACTCATATTTATCAGGATAACATGGCTCTTCTGCACTACGCTTTTGTAGAACCCATTTCTTCATAAAGGCTCGATAAGCATCAGGCAAATGAGATATGCAGTAATTTAGGCCACGACAATCATCTACCCGTTCTTCAAGTTCAATTGGTAAAAGGTTTTCTTTCTCTGGTGGTAATGAGGCAACTTTGCGCGTTGCAATTTCCATTAAACTAAGTGGCTCCATTGCACTACTCGAATGGTGAAGTACTATAGCAAGTACCAAAACACGTAAGATGATGTTAGACATCTCTCCCTCCTTCACTGGGATTACAAAAAATGCTTATAAGTATTATATCTGCTTGTTGTGCTGCAAAGCCCTTTGCATTGGGCGTGCAAACGATAATGGGTATGCAAAAAGTGTATTACGTCATAGGATCTCCCTTCCTTGGACTAAAAGTACCGGGTAGTATATAGCAAAAAAGGGGGAAATCAAGTCTTTTTTTTATAAAGACAAAAAAAAACCGCCTTTCTTAGGAAATCTAAGAAAAGCGGATAATGACTAATAGTTGTTATAGCTCTCTATTTCTAGGTGACCCATCAATAGAAGATTGGTACCATCTCCAACCATAATAGCATAAGGCGGTGAATCCAGTGAAACCTAACGCACCAAGAACATAGGTAGAAGCCCGGAAATATGCTTCATGTTCTTCTGCTGTTTTCGACAAACCCATGATCTGCTGAACGGTCCATTCATATCCCTCTAATGGCTTCTTACCGTCTAGTATATCTATTAAATGATTTACTCGCTTATGGCGAAGGACATTATTATGTAATGAATCAATAATATAGTACTTAAGCTCCCCTTTAATACGGCTCACAACCACACAAATCCAATGACCGTTATCCTGAGCACTCCTCAACGTAGCCGCATGGCCATAAAAGGATTCTGTCCAAGAGGCAAAGCCTTGTGGGCGTTCTTCACGAGTATGCCCTCCAAGATATACAAGCACCGGAGCAACTACATCATCATCTGTTTCTGTGATTAAGGTGTAGAGATGAGCAAGAGATTCATTAGCAAATGCATGGTTTTCAAAGCCTCCAAGGTCTTCACCAAATGTTGCAACAAGTAACCGCGGATACATCAATAAAAGATCCGATTCTCGTTGGTTCTCAATGAGAGAACGTATCTCTGATGATGAAACCCAGGTACCATCATGGCCTTCGGACATTCGTGCAATGATATCATCTTTATTTGCACTCATATAACATATACCATCAAGGGTAATTGTAAAATCTATCGTCATGGCATTGAACAAGGTAGCAGCTTTATCTCTTATTGTAAGACGTTTTTCACGATATGACTCATTTCCTTGAAGAATCATCTTATCCATACAAAGTTCAAATTGAGCAATAACCTGTGCATGGGTAGCAGTATACCTAAACCCTTGGGATGTCTGAGAAGGTTTTAGCTCCATGCCATTAATACAGCTTTCTATCAATGCTCTATGAGAAACTCCCTGTTTAAGAGCTTTGCGTACCGCAGAGCGAAAGACCTGTTGTGCTAGAGATCGGTAGCGCATTTGTAGAACAAATCGACGCCATGGTGCATCAGGCAAGCCAAATAAATATTGTGAGTATTCAGTGGACTGCATGGCTGCTCGATATTGGTCTCGCTCAGAGGGATAGAGTAATGACAGAGCACAAAGAATACCATTTTTCGCTGCATGATACCCACAACTTGAACCTTCTAATACTGCTGCCAGGTCCTGTAGTCCTACGGAGCTTTGAGGTGCTACTTGAAGCTGGATTCGCCGTGAATCAACATCATCTCTCCTCATAATTGCCCTATCCTGCACATGTAGCTGCTCAGCAACTCCTTCGCCTATGACATAGGCCTCTCTTGATCTATCAACCATTGAAGTAGCCTCAGCTTGTGCTGATAGTGCTAGTAGTACAAGTAATCTATAGTTGTTCATGATATACCTCGTTTCTTCTATATCTTATAGAATACGCCCACCTAAAAAATTTTGCAAAAGGGCGTCCCAAATAAAAAATAGAGCTTGAAACAGAACATCTTTTCAAAGTAGGTATACGCGTTTAATTCACAATAACAGCACTGAAAAACCTTTAAGAAGCTATTTTATGAACCAAGCCCTTAGATTATCTTCAAGACTATAAAGATTGACAAAGATTACTATTGATTTATACTAATAGATAAATATCCACCAATATAACCAAAAAAAAATACTTATGAAAAAAACTATCATTGCTCTTATGAGCTTTATGTGCCTAGCTACATCATCTTTTACTATGGAAAATATACGACCTCGCACGGGAAAAACAAATACAAATACCGCTGTCATTAACCGAAAGATTATTTTCCTGCCTTTAAAAGAAGAGCTATACTGCCAACTATGCAAAGCCGGTCATGAGCATTTTGCAAAGAAGACATTATTCGCTGATAAAATGGGTGGAAAACTGCTTTCTGGCCAATGTATAGCGTTAGCATTAACCTTAATTATGCTAGAAGATACAGAGTTTCAAGAGCCAAAATTTTTAGCATCAAAAGACTCGCTTTATACTGCAATCTTTAAAGATTATCCCAATGTTCTACAAGCTCTGAAGAACAATCGTTCTCTATTGTAAGATAAGCATCAACATTGAGTAATCATAGCACATGCATCTCTTAAAAATAAGATGTTTTTAGGCTACAAACAGTTACGCCAAAAACTTTTTTTTACAAATCCTTGCAATTTAGAATAAAAATTGGGTAGACTAAAAATAAGTTAACAAGAGGTAGCGTTATATAACCAACAAAAAAAGGGGGAAACTATGAAACGCTCATTACTCGCTATTACATTACTACTTTCTGCTCAAGCTTTTGCGATGACTCTTAAGCAAGCGAAAGATGAAGTTCAATCAGCTGAAGAAGCTGTTTCAACTTCAAAAAGAGAGCTTGAAAATGCGGATAAAGAACTTATGAACGCACATCAAGCAACACAAGAAGGCGTAGGACAAAAGCATGCAAGTGTCATGGAACAACAACAACGTTCTTTAGATGCTGCAGAAGCTAAACGTCAAGACTGCCTATCTCGTTGCGAACAAGCATGCCAACGTCGCGACCAAGTTGTTGCAAAAATAGGTCAATATCACTCTGTTGTGAAAAACGGAGATGCTTATGATGTGCATCCAGCACCTAAAGGAAACATGGAACCTATCGTTCGCCGTTCAGCAGAAACTGCACCATATTCACAAGGTGGCAGCTACGGTCTTGCTCGATAATATTGTATCGATCCTTTCTTGTTAAGACACCCGGGAATTCTTCCCGGGTTCTTTTTTTATAGCAGCTGACGTTTAAGCTCAAACCACTCATCACGTAATGCGATAGCTTTTTCAAATTCAAATTCTTCCGCCGCTCTATGCATTTCTTTTTCTAGGTCTTGTATTTTCTGCTCAAGCTTTTCTTTATCGATGGGCTTGATCTTCTTCTTGATCTTTGAAGCTGCCATTACCGCTTGCTGCAGATTAGAGATACTTTTAGTAACTTCTCGCTTAACACTGGTTGGCACAATGCCATGCTGTTCATTATAGGCAATTTGCTTTTCTCTTCTTCGATTCGTCTCATCAATAGCAGACTGTACTGATCGAGTAACTTTATCACCATACAATATCACTTGTGATTCAGTATTACGTGCAGCACGCCCTATAATCTGAATCAGCGATCGCTTGTCACGTAAAAAACTCTCTATATCAGCATCCATTATTGCTACCAGAGCAACCTCAGGAAGATCTAGCCCTTCTCGCAAAAGATTAACCCCAACAATCACATCAAATACCCCCATTCTCAGTTTATGAAGAAGCTCAGTCCGTTGCGGCGTCTTGATATCACTATGTAAGTAACACACTCGTATACGTTGCTCTTCAAAAAAGCGTGCCAGTTCTTCCGCAAGTTTCTTGGTAAGTACAGTAACTATAGATCTAAACCCTTTTTCTTTGGTAGCTTTAATTTGTTCAATAACATGGGAAATCTGGTTTTCCCGTGGATGCATAGTAATTACCGGATCAGTAAGACCGGTTGGCCTTATAATCTGCTCAACAATCGACTGACTATGTTTCAGCTCATATTCGCCCGGCGTTGCCGAAACAAAGATCACATCTTTAAAAAATTGCTCTGTTTCTTCAAACTTGAGAGGTCTATTATCCGCAGCTGAAGGTAATCTAAACCCAAAATCAATAAGGGTCTTTTTACGGCTTTGGTCCCCTGCATACATGCCCCTCAACTGGGGAAGCGCAATATGGGACTCATCAATAACCATCAAAAAGTCATCTCCCATAAAATCAAGCAAACAGAATGGTCGTTCACCCGGTAAACGTCCATCAAAATGGGCGGAATAGTTCTCAACACCATTACAATGCCCCACCTCTTCTATCATTTCAAGATCATGCTTTACCCGAGCCATTAACCGCTCTTTATATAACGGGTTTTTCACTTCTGGAACCCATGATTCAAGCTCTCGTTGGATACTTGATACCGCTCGATCTTTCTTATCTTGCGTCGTTACAAAATGTTTTGCGGGGAAAATTAACGTATTATCAAGCTCAGTAAGAACGGTATTATTATGTTTATCAACCCATTGAAGCGCTTCAATCTCTTTACCAAAGTGTTCAATACGAAGTTTTTCTTTCATATAGGGCAGCTGGACTTCAATAGTATTTCCTATCACCTGAAAGGTACCCGCAGCCTTTTCAATATCATTTCGGTGATACTGTATAAATACGAGCTGCCGCATGAGATCTGATCTACTTATCTGTTGGCCCACCTTAAGAGGAACCGCAAGCTCTTTATAATCACTGGGATTACCAAGGCCATAGATACAGGAAACTGATGCTATGACAATCGTATCAGGTCTATTAACTAATGATGCTGTTGCTTCAACCCGCAGTCGATCAAGTTCACTGTTTACCTGTGTTTCTTTGGCTATATACACGTCCTGCGCAGGCAAATAGGACTCTGGTTGATAATAATCATAATAACTTACAAAATAACACACTTTATTTTCGGGAAAAAAGAGCGAAAACTCTTCATATAACTGGGCTGCAAGGGTCTTATTTGGCGACAAAATAAGTACCGGTTTTTGTTGCTGGGCAATCACATTGGCAATCGTATAGGTCTTACCTGAACCGGTTACCCCTAGCAACGTAGAGATACCATCCCGTTGATTAACGAGCTGTTCAATAGCCGCTGGTTGATCCCCAGAAGGCTTAAATGGTGCTTTGAGCTTAAATAGTGGTTCCACAAAGATACTCCATACTCTAATTAGTTTATACTAGTATACCATAGATTGAACGAATCTACCAGCCGAAAATATCCTATATGTATAAAAGCGAGGAAAATATTTCCACAATAACACATTCATGCGGGATACTATGATTGCCCTAGCGACTCAGAAAATGTAATGCATCTGCAAGATACTCTCGATGCTCTACTAACGGGCAGGCAACCTGATAGAGCGAAAAAGACCTAACTTGCGGTGTTTTCTCAGCTTGCCGACTCCAAAATCGTATCCCATAGGGAGATCTCTTATGGTCTTCAAGAAAAGCTAACATACTATGCAGGCGTGTAGTTTTTCCGGCTTTAACTTCTACTGGTATTACCTCTTCAAGCTCTAAAAGGTAATCAACTTCGGCATGACTGCCCCGTGTATTTTTTCGCCAGAAAAAAAGTGCTTCCTTATCAATGGGATCTGAGTATGCAAGAAGCTCCTGACCTACAAATGCTTCTACAATAGCTCCTTTATTGACAAAATTCTCAAGCGGATTCAAAAGCCATGATGCCATATCCTGCTTTAACAATGACTGCGTAAGCCCTACATCAAGAAATAATGGCTTAAATTCACCAAGATCGGCATCGGCACCTAAGGGAATTCCCTGGCCAGATGTTCTAAAGACTTGATATAAGAGACCTGCCTTGCTAAGCAGCTCATAGGCTGGCTCAAGCTCTCTTTTTCGATACTCTCCTATCCGAGCATAAATGAAAGACTGAGCTATCTGATTGAGAGCTTTACCAAATAACAGCGAGAGATATTTCACTTGATGTTTTTTTCCATACTTTTCAAAGTCCTGAGAGTAGAGAGACAAAATGTCACGATGTACTTGTTTAACTCGTCGCGGCTGACGATGCTCTAACCACACATTAACAGCTTCAGGCATTCCACCAATAGCAATGTAGGTACCTATAAGCTCCATAAGCTTTTCATGAAGGAAAAGAGGAACAGGGTCAACAGATAAAAGCTCTTTAATCCATGATGAATGATGTTGAGCTCCTAAAAACTCAAGGAAGGAAAGTGGATACATATACAGTTGTGTAGCACGACCAACAGGCATACCAACTTTTTGTATAGCAAAATCAAGAAGGGAACCTGCAGCTATCACATGAAGGTCTGGGATGTATTCGTAGAAATACCGCAAGGAAAGAATAGCCTGTGATACTTGCTGGATTTCATCTATAAAAAGAAGTGTCTTGCCCGGTTCAATCTTTCTATCAAAAAGAATAGAGAGTTGGCGCACAATAATTCTTGCATCTAGATGCTCTTCAAAGATTTTTCGGGCTTCACGGTCTACTTCCAAATTAATTTCAATAAACGTGTCGAAATTGTTACCCAACTCACGTACCGCGTGAGTCTTCCCAACTTGGCGAGCTCCACGTAAAATAAGAGGCTTTCTCGTTTTCTGAGAAGACCAATCCTTCAAAAAATGATCAATAATTCTCTTCATGCAATCCTTCTTTTATCATCTTACTGCACAGTATCAAAAAACTCCCACCAAGTCAACAATTTCAAAACTCCATGGTCACAAATCAGACCTAAAAAATCCTCTTTATGGTTGTAAATCAGACTAAAAATAGTTTATTTATGGCCGCAAATCAGATTATTTTTCACCCAAAGCAAAACATTCGACGCATACTAGCTGAATAGCTACGGTCGGTTTCAAAAATGTAAAAACGACAAAAAGTTTATTGCTGGATCATCTGATAGAATAGCAATAAAACCTTTAAACATTCTAATCGATTGTTTGTATCGTAATCTTTTCCATGAGTCAACATTTCCTGCAACTCTTTAGCTAACTCCAAACGCTGAGCCTCTGCCATGCTCACAGATGAGGATGACATTTTTATCAGGACACTTCCTACCAAGGGGTGACCTTCAGCCAAAAAACTATACATGAGGAGTGGCCATCCAATCAAACGTTCATCTTGATTAAATTGTGATTCATCAAGACAGGTTAGGGTTTTAAGAAAATCATAATACGAACATTCTGGTCGACACCACCGTGCAAGAAGGTTTCTTTTCTCAGAACTGAGATTGGCTGTCAACAAATAGGTTAGATAACGGGCTAGTGGAATTTTTATGAGTTCAGCAGCTTCAGGTTCGCCATTTATCGTAGCATGAAGTAAGGGTATGAATAGAACTCTTCGTTCCCATAGTAGTTTGTTCCATTCTTTTGCAACGGTGCGAAGATTGGCAATTCGTTGCAACGTCTCCTTATACGTGCCACCTGTTAAACTGTACCTTAAAACAGACTCTTTTACGCCTTGCGGTAGCGATGGTAAGGTTCTTTCCATGGGTTTAGTGTAACAGCCAACCAAAGAAATAAGTGTTAACGTTAGAGTTGTTTTGTGAGTGTATAACATCTATATTCTCCACTATTAGTGCTATTTTTTTGTCATATAGTTGGTACTAACCACCATATGCTTATAGTAATCTCTGTCAAAAGTTAGTAAGTATCCTAATTTCTTTTTTAGAAAAACGGTCTCTCCTCTTGCATTCTTTTCACACCTAAAGTCACAGCTGCGGGCATAAAAAACTCTAATGCCCGCAGCTAATAGTATTACCTGTTTTTATAACACGAGTTGAAAATCCTGTCATTTGTCAGGAGTTTATTGCTTGAGCTTGCTCCTTAAGAACTCTATTACGTCATACTGATCATATTTCACTGCCATTTCAAGCATATCTCGTAGCTCCAATTTGAAAAACGACACTATTGCAGGGGAGGAATCAATATTATCAAATAAACTTGTTATTAAGCTCATTCGCCCTGTTTTACACGCCCATTGCGCCAGGAGGTAATAGAATCTACGATGAAGAGTATGCGGGAATCTCATACTAATGAGCCCTTCCTCTTCACTCCAGCACGCCGTAAGCCAATCAGCTAGTTCAAATGATGGCAATTCCTTATTAGAATAGAGCTCCGTGCAGGCAAAGACAAAGCCTTCACAGGTTGTCTCATTCATAATAATGAGATCTGACATTGACTCATATTTGAAGGAATTGACGGTAAAAGGACATTGAGATAAAAGAGTTGTAGCGCAGCCTTTCTCTTTCCGATCAAAAGCTAATCTTATCTGCCACAGGATGAGTTCTTTTTGTAGAGTTGCATCATTCGATTCATCATCAGCTGCAAAGACTGTTCGCTTGTTGAGTAGTGGGCCGATAGCTGCTGTCTCATTTGTGGCGAGAGCATAGAGAAGAGCAAGATCCCAGAAATATGGTTCCGGTTCGAACGGCAGAGTTTCCAATTCACCAGTACAAGCTGCTTGAACTACTCTGTCAATATCAGCTACGCCTGTTTGATTTAGGAAATTCATTACGACTTCCGGTTTAAGAAGATCACCTATTCGAGATTGCTCACAGAAGTTTATGACTTTTCGAAATATTGAGGATGCTGAGATTGTAGCAACCATTTCATTGAGTACGTGATCAGCACTACATAAGCGGCGAAATGGTTCGCTCTCTAATATACTAGCTCCGATTTCATGGGTACATAGCGCCATGACTGCCTTATACCGTTGATTGAAAATGGATGCCTGAAGAGCTGCTCCTATAACACCCCCTATAATGAACTGGTTATTGAATGTCAAACCAGCAACTAACTGCCTTACCAGAGCAGCAATTTCTTCTTCGTCCTGATTAACGCATGCAATGAATAAGTCAAAGGGAATGTGTTTTCCCAAGGTAGAATTCTTAAATAGATTCCTCAAGAAAGCGTTTACGCATTGTACTTCTTCTAGTAATGAGCTGTGGACAATACTGCTGCTTAATATGATAGGAAGCATTGGATTTTCAATTAGTTCGATAGTATGGGCATAATAGTTACCAAGTGTACTACATACCGATTCCGATCTTGTTGCTGCTTGTATAAGAACCAGAAGTACACCTTGCATCTCACGGGAATCTCTTGAACCAGTAAGCTCTTTAGCTATTAGCGCATGAACGCAATGATCATGCTCAGCTTTCAGGGCAATGATGAGTGCTATATCAATAAGCACGGGATTTTTCGGGGTTAGATAGTTCTGCTTAATCGCCTTACTATTTCCCTCGAATACATCAGCAAGGAATGCTCGTTCCATATGTGTTAAGTCAAAAGCAGCTTGCACCTTCTCCAAGAAACATGATGCTGAGAGACCTTTGTAATCTCTTACTCGAGCATTCATTACCGATAAATCGTTTGTTTGCAATAAGCCAAGCATTTCCAAAAGACCGCTATAATTTAATGTACCTTGCATTTGAGTTTTCCTAGCATTATCCATTTTCAAAAGCTTATTCAAATTGAACCGATCATATCGATTTTTTGTATCGTACTGTTTACCGCGAGTCAACATATCTACTAGCTCTTCCTGAGTCAATGATGACGATATCATTTTTGACAAAATTCTATCCTTTATGTGAACGAAAGCATCCATTTTTTCCTCAGGCAAGGTAATTATAAAATAAATAATAAGTGGCCATCCAACCAAGCACTCATCTTTGGTAAACTGTGTTTCATCTAGATAAGATAGGCATTCAAGTACCTCATAATAAGGGCGGCATGATCGACACAACTGGATTAGAAGTTGCTTTTTTTCAGGAGTAAGATTACTCTGCGTTACCAAATTCGCTAAATAGCTAGCTATAGGAGTTTTTATTAGTTCAGCAGCTTCAGGCTCATCATCTACTGTAGCATGAAGCAACGATGTGTATACAACTCTGTGTTTCCGCAGTAATTCGTTCCACTCCTTTGTAACAGTGCGAAGACTGACAATTCGTTGTAATATCTCTTTATACGTGCCTCCTGTTAAACTGTACTCAAGAATAGACTCTTTTACGCCTTCAGGCAGTGATTGTAAGGTTTTTCCCATGGGTTTAGTGTAACAGCCAATCAAGGAAATAACTGTTAAGATAAGAGCTGTTTTGTGAGTGTATATCATGTATATTCTCCAAAATGTAGTGATATTTCATTTGTTAATAACCAGCATATATTTTATATCAACTTTTGTCAAATTGAACTTTTTATAAATTAATAACTATTAAAATTTTTTCTTAGAAAATGGCCTCTCGTCCTGAATTTCTCACATTTGTATATTCACAGCTGCCGGCATAAGAGTTCTCATGCCGGCAGCTAATAGCATTATCTATTTGAATTAAAAACCTGTCGCTTTGTCAGGATAATCCGAGCTCATCCTTATTGCTTAAGCTTGCTGTTTAAACACTCTATTACATTGTACTGTTCATAATTTTCTGCTACTTATCTCTGATTTTCATTTTGCAAAATGGTTCAATTTCAAATAGACTCGCCAACACACGCATCCGACCTGTTTTGCATGCCCACTTGGCAAGAATACAAAGGTATGAAAAACGAACATTAGAAGGGAATATCTTATCAATGATCGCTTCATCTTCACTCCAGCATGCCGTAAGCCAGTCAGCTAGTTCAATCGAAGGCAATTCCTTATCAGAATAGAGCTCATTGCAGGCAAAGACAAAGCCTTCACAGGTTGTCTCATTCATAATAATGAGATCTGCCATTGACTCATGTTTGAAGGAAGCGACGGCAAGAGGACATTGAGATAGAAGAGTTGTAGCGCAGTCTTTCTCTTTCCGATCAAAAGCTAATCTTATCTGCCACTGGATGAGTTCTTCTTGTAGAGTTGCATTGCTCGATTCATCATCAGCTGCAAAGACTGTTCGCTTGTTGAGTAGTGGACTGATAGCAGCTGTCTCATTTGTGGCGAGAGCATAGAGAAGAGCAAGGTCCCAGAAATATGGTTCAGGTTCGCGCTGCAAAGTTTCCCATTCACCAGTACAAGCAGCTTGAACTACGGTGTCGATACCAGGTACGCCTGTTTGATTTAGGAAATTCATTACGACTTCCGCCTTTAGAAGATCATTCATCCGAGACTGCTCGCAGAAGTGCATGACTTTTGGAAGTATTTAAGATGCCGAGATTGTAGAAACTATTTCGTTGAGTACCTGATCAGCACTACAAAGGTGGCGAAATGGTTCTTCGGCTAATAAAATAACTCCCAACTCATGTCTACTTATTGCTTTGACTGACATATACCATTGATTGAGAATGCACAATTGAAGAGCCACCCCTAAAGCACCCGCTACAAAGAACGGATTTTCGAACTTCAGATCATCAGCTAACTGCTTTACCAAAGCAGCAATTTCTTCTTCATCCTGATTCACACATGCTATGAATAACTCACATGGAATGTGCTTTTCCAAGTTAGAATTCTTAAATAGATTCCTCAAGAAAATGTTTACGCATTGTACTTCTTCTAGTAATGAGCAATAGGCAATACTGCTGAATAACATGACGGGAATCATGGGATGTTCATCTAATTCAATGATATATGCATAATAGTTACCTAGCGTACTGCATACTGATGCCGATCTTGTTGCTGCTTGTATGAGAACCAGAAATACACCTTGCATCACCTGGAAATCTCTTGAACCAGTAAGCTCTTTAGCTATTAGCGCATGAATGCAATGATCATGCTCAGCTTTCAGGGCGATGATGAGTGCTATATCAATAAGGACGGGATTTTTCGGGGTTAGATAGTTCTGCTCTATAGCTTCACTATTTCCCTCGAATACATCTGTAAGAAATGCTCGTTCCGCATGTGTTAAGTCAAAAGTAGCTTGCACTTTCTCAAAAAAATGAGATGCGGAGAGACCTTTGTAATCTTTTACTCGAGCATTGGTCACTGATAAATCGGTTGTTTCTAACAAGCCAAACATCTCAGAAAGAGCGCCATCACTTAATGTACCATTATTTGGTAGTTGACACCTAGCACCATCAAGCATTTTCAATAACTCATTGAGGCGTAACCGATCAAACCGGTTTTTTTCATCATACTCTTTTCCACGAGTCAACACTTCTATGAGCTCTTGCAATAACTCGTCTTGCTGCATAAATGAGTGCGATGCCAATTTTTTAAAGATTCTGCGGAATACCAGGTTGGCAGTCTCCATTTTTTCTTCGGGTAAGGCAACTAATACACAAAGAAAGAGTGGCCATCCAACCAAAAACTCATCTTGGGTAAACTCTGCTTCATCTAGGTAAGATAGGCTTTCAAGCAACTCATAATAGGACGATCCTGGTCGACACAACTGTACTAAAAGTTGTTTTTTTTCAGGAGTAAGATCACTCTGCGTTGCCAACCTTGCTAAATAACGAGCTAGTGGAGCTTTTATTAGTTCAGCAGCTTCAAGTTCATCATCTACTGTCGCATTAAGCAACGGTATGTGTACAACTCTTTGTTTCCGCAGTAATTCGTTCCACTCCTTTGTAACAGTGCGAAGTTCGGCAATTCGTTGTAACGTCTCTTTATACGTGCCTCCTGTTAAACTGTACTCAAGAATAGACTCTTTTACGCCTTCAGGCAGTGATTGTAAGGTTCTTTCCATGGGTTTAGTGTAACAGCCAATCAAGGAAATAAGTGTTAAGATAAGAGCTGTTTTATTTGTGTAAATCATATATTCTCCATTATGTAGTGATATACATTGTCACATATTAACAATCAGCATATATTTTTATATAAATATTGTCAAATTGCACTTTTTCTCAAATAATACATAGTCAAATTTTTCCCTAGAAAATGGTCACTCGTCCTGAATTTCTCACATTTGTATATTCACAGCTGCCGGCATAAGAGCTCTCATGCCGGCAGCCAATAGCATTATCTATTCGAACAAAAACTGTCGCTTTGTTAGGATTATCCGCGTTCATCCCTATTGCTTAAGCTTGCTGTTTATATACTCTATTACTTCGTACTGGTTATATTTCTCTTCTAAATTTAGCATATATTTTATTTCTAGTGGGCCAAACGATTGGATTTCACCTGAGGCCGACTTGCTAAATAGACTCGCCAACAAACTCATCCGACCTGTTTTGCATGCCCACAGGGCAATAGCACAAAGGAATGAAAAACGAACATTAGAAGGGACTATATTATCAATATCAATGATCACTTTATTTTCATTCCAGCATGCAGTAAGCCAATCGATTAGTTCAAGTGATGGGGATGCCGCATTTGAATAAAGCTCAGTGCAGGCAAAGACAAAGCTAGCGCACTCTTTCTCTTTCCGATCAAAAGCTAATCTTATCTGCCACATGATGCGTTCTTTCTGTAGACGTGCATCGTTCGATTCGTCATCAGCAGCAAAGAACGTTCGCTTGTTGAGTAGTGGGCCAATAGCTGCTGTCTCATTTGTGACGAGAGCATAGAGAAGAGCAAGGTCCCAGAAATATGGTTCAGGTTCACGCTGCAAAGTTTCCAATTCATCCCTACAAGCTGCTTGTACTACGGTGTCGATACCAGGTACGCCAGTTTGGTTTAGGAAATTCGTAACGACTTCCGCCTTAAGAAGATTTCGAGACTGCTCGCAGAAGTACATGACTTTTGGAAGTATTTAAGATGCCGAGATTAAGGAGACCGGTAAAAGCTATATCATTTTTATTTAGCTTCTAATGGCTTGCCGACCAAACTCTGTATTTTATGCAGGGGTACTTTATGTAAATCATACTTCACAATAAGATAGATGAGTGCTGTAGCCAAAGCAACCAATGAGACAACCTTGGTAATATTCACGCTATGAACGTTTTTAGGATCTATATTCGACTCATTATCCAAGCCCCTAGATGCCGAGATTGTAGAAACTATTTCGTTGAGTATCGGATCAGCACTACATAAGCCGCGAAATGGTTCTCTCTCAAATAGATTAGTTCCGAATTCATGTGTACATAGTGCCATGACTGCCTTATACCGTTGATTGAACATGGATGCTTCAAGAGCTGTATATACAGCACACACTGGAGTGGAAAAGATATCGTATGTCAAATCAGCAGAACCAGCAGCTAACTGCCTTACCAGAACAGTAATTTCTTCTTCGTCCTGATTAACGCAAGCAATGAATAAGTCAAAGGGAATGTGTTCTCTTAAGTTAGAATTCTTAAATAGATTCCTCAAGAAAACATTTACGCATTGTACTTCTTCTAGTAATGAGCTGTGGACAATACTGCGGAATAACATAGCTGGAAATAAGGGATTTTCATCTAATTCAAAAGTATGTGCATAATAGTTACCTAGCGTACTGCATACTGATTCCGATCTTGTTGCTGCTTGTATTAGAACCAGAACTACATCTGCCATCTTCCGGAAATCTCTTGGGCAAGTAAGCTCCTTAGCTATTAGCGCATGAACGCAATGATCATGCTCAGCTTTCAGGGCAATGATGAGTGCTATATCAATAAGCACGGGATTTTTCGGGGTTAGATAGTTCTGCTTAATCGCTTCACTATTTCCCTCGAATACTTCAGTAAGAAATGCTCGTTCCGTATGTGTTAAATCAAAAGTAGCTTGCACTATCTGAAAGAAATGAGATGCGGAGAGACCTTTGTAATCTTTTTCAGCATTGATCACTGATAAAACGTCGGTTGTTTTCAAGCCAAGCATTTCGGCTGTTTTCAAGCCAAGCATTTCAGAAAGAGCGCTACCAAATAACGTAGCATTATTTCGTAGTTGACACCCACCATCAAACACTTTATCATAACCATACACATTCAATATCAGACTGAACCGCCACCGATCAGAAACTTCTTTTGCAACGTACTCTTTTGCACGAGTCAACACTTTTACGAACTCTTGCAATAACTCGTTTTGCAGCATAAATGAGTGCGATACCAATTTTAGTAAGATTCCGCTGCTTTGTAACAGTTTGGCATTCTTCATTTTCTCTTCGGGTATGGTAGTACTACCTAATATACAAAGTAAGAGTGGCCATCCAACCAAAAACTCATCTTGGGTAAACTCTGCTTCATCTATATAAGATAGGCTTTCAAATAACTCATAATAGGACGATCCTGGTCGACACAACTGTACTAAAAGTTGTTTTTTTTCAGGAGTAAGATCACTCTGCGTTGCCAATTTTGCTACATAACGAGCTAGTGGAGCTTTTGTTAGTTCAGCAGCTTCAAATTCATCATCTACTGTAGCGTGAAGCAACGATGTGTATACAACTCTTTGTTTCCGCAGTAATTCGTTCCACTCTTTTGTAACAGTGCGAAGTTCGGCAATTCGTTGTAACGTCTCTTTATACGTGCCTCCTGCTAAACTGTACCCAAGAATAGACTCTTTTACGCCTTCAGGCAGTGATTGTAATTGTAAGGTTTTTTCCATGGGTTTAGTGTAACAGCCAACCAAGGAAATAAGTGTTAAGATAAGAGCTGTTTTGTAAGTCATGTATATTCTCCAAAATTAGTGATATCTATTACCATATATTAACAGAATATCTTTATTAGAAACATTGTATCAAATTGTACTTTTTTTTCAAATAATACATAATCCAATTTTTCGTAGACAACCTGGCATTCTTAAGATTCTGCAGAGAAAATGGGCATGTTGGTATATCGCCCTTTTTGGGCACTTTCTCTAGGTATCTTCAATTCTTCGGTCTGACGTGACCTGATAGCCATTTATTGATTTAGTGGATAGATCACTACTCTGACGTTTTTTATGTTTTCAGCTAGAGCAAAACCCCTCATAAAGCTATAGCAACGCCTTTTATGTATGCAGAACTGACTTTTTCTCATGGGCTCGAGATATGCGTATGGCAAAGCACAGTAGATACACTATACAACTTCTACCATCATTCAACGCACCTTTTAATAACCCTATTATTATACTTCCTCAGCATCAGAAGCAGATCGATAGCTATTTACGATTCTTTCCAGCAATTCTACCGGTAACCTTGGTATGCTTCCTTTTTCAAGACACATAGAACTATGAAACGAGCCCTATAAAAGTCTTCAAAAATAGGCAGTGATCTACATTCCTGATCTCGAGCCTGTGCACCAATTTCACCAATTTGGCATGGCGTGAGCTCTGAATCCGTATACGGAATGGGGTCAACTTCAGGCAAACTCAACAGATAGCCACCATTTAAATTTAAAGAAACTGGTTCCCTTAAATAGCTTTGAAAGTAAGCTTATTGAAGAAGTGCGAAAGCACATATGGAAACTCTATTCTAAGATGAAAGAATATCAAAAGAACCCAACAGAAAGACTCAAAAGTCATATCCTGCTTGAGTTTGACCGTATCTTTGGTAAAACAACGACGAGTCCTCAACTCAATGAGGCGCTAAAAGCCATCTATAACAAGAAAAGCGAATATTTAAAAGTTCTTGAGTATCCTACGGTTCCACTGCATAACAATGGTAGTGAACGTGATATCAGGGAATATGTCATAAAGCGGAAAATATCCGGTGGGACAAGAAGCAACAAAGGCCGTGATGCCAGAGATACGTATACTTCCTTAGATAAGACATGCAAGAAACTTGGGATCTCTTTCTACGAGTATCTGCTTGATAGAATTACTGGAAAAAAACGGCATTCCTCTTTTACCCGATATATTAAAACAGAAAGTACTGCAACCCTCAGGCCCCTAAAATAATCTTAACTCGTTCGTGTCTGCGTCAGTTGGACTTCAAAGTCCAGCATCTCTTGTGTGCCTAAACACATAGCTACCTGACATTTATTGAGCAGTTACGGAGACCGGTAAAAGCTATATCATTTTTATTTAGCTTCTAATGGCTTGCCGAGCAAACTCTGTATTTTATGCAGTGGTACTTTATGTAAATCATACTTCACAATAAGATAGATGAGTGCTGTAGCCAATGCAACCAATGAGACAACCTTGGTAATATTCACGCTATGAACGTTTTTAGGATCTATATTCGACTCATCATCCAAGCCCCTAGATGCCGAGATTGTAGAAACTATTTCGTTGAGTTTCGGATCAGCACTACATAAGCCGCGAAATGGTTCTCTCTCAAATAGATTAGTTCCGAATTCATGTGTACATAGTGCCATGACTGCCTTATACCATTGATTGAACATGGATGCTTCAAGAGCTGTATATAAAGCATTTCTTGAAGTGGAAAAGATACCGCATGTCAAATCATCAGAACCAGGAGCTAACTGCCTTACCAGAACAGTAATTTCTTCTTCGTCCTGATTAACGCAAGCAATGAATAAGTCAAAGGGAATGTGTTCTCTTAAGTTAGAATTCTTAAATAGATTCCTCAAGAAAACATTTACGCATTGTACTTCTTCTAGTAATGAGCTGTGGACAATACTGCGGAATAACATAGCTGGAACTAAGGGATTTTCATCTAATTTAAAAGTATCTGCATAATAGTTACCTAGCGTACTGCATACTGATTCCGATCTTGTTGCTGCTTGTATGAGAACCAGAAGCATACCTTCCATCATCCGGAAATCTCTAGGGCAAGTAAGCTCTTTAGCTATTAGCGCATGAATGCAATGATCATGCTCAGCTTTCAGGGCAATGATGAGTGCTATATCAATAAGTACCGGATTTTTAGGAGCTCTATAGTTCTGCTCAATCGTCTCACTATTTCCCTCGAATACTTCAGTAAGAAATGTTCGTTCCGCATGTGTTAAGTCAAAAGTAGCTTGCACTTTCTTAAAGAAATGAGATGCGGAGAGACCTTTGTAATCTTTTTCAGCATTGATCACTGATAAAACGTGGGTTGTTTTCAAGCCAAGCATTTCAGAAAGAGCTCTATCAAATAACGTAGCATTATTTCGTAGTTGACACCCACCATCAAGCACTTCCCATTTGTCCACTAGCAGACTGAGCGGGAACCGATCAAAATTTTCATTTGCAACGTACTCTTTTGCACGAGTAAACACTTTTACGAACTCTTGCAATAATTCGTTTTGCTGCATAAATGAGGCCGATAACAATTTTAGTAAAATTCCGCTGCTGTCTAACAGTTCGACAGTCTTCTTTTTTACTTCGGGTATGGTACTTATACAAAATAGGAGTGGCCATCCAACCAAAAACTCATCTTGGGTAAACTCTGCTTCATCTATATAAGATAGGCTTTCAAATAACTCATAATAGGACGATCCTGGTCGACACAACTGTACTAAAAGTTGTTTTTTTTCAGGAGTAAGATCACTCTGCGTTGCCAATTTTGCTATATAACGAGCTAGTGGAGCTTTTGTTAGTTCAGCAGCTTCAAGTTCATCATCTACTGTAGCGTGAAGCAACGATGTGTATACAACTCTTTGTTTCCGCAGCAATTCGTTCCACTCTTTTGTAACAGTGCGAAGTTCGGCAATTCGTTGTAACGTCTCTTTATACGTGCCTCCTGCTAAACTGTACCCAAGAATAGACTCTTTTACGCCTTCAGGCAGTGATTGTAATTGTAAGGTTTTTTCCATGGGTTTAGTGTAACAGCCAACCAAGGAAATAAGTGTTAAGATAAGAGCTGTTTTGTAAGTCATGTATATTCTCCAAAATTAGTGATATCTATTACCATATATTAACAGAATATCTTTATTAGAAACATTGTATCAAATTGTACTTTTTTTTCAAATAATACATAATCCAATTTTTCGTAGACAACCTGGCATTCTTAAGATTCTGCAGAGAAAATGGGCATGTTGGTAAATCGCCCTTTTTGGGCATTTTCTCTAGGTATCTTCAATTCTTCGGTCTGACGTGACCTGATAGCCATTTATTGATTTAGTGGATAGATCACTACTCTGACGTTTTTTATGTTTTCAGCTAGAGCAAAACCCTCATAGAGCTATAGCAACGCCTTTTATGTATGCGGAACTGACTTTTTCTCATGGGCTCGAGATATGCGTATGGCAAAGCACAGTAGATACACTATACAACTTCTACCATCATTCAACGCACCTTTTAATAACCCTATTATTATACTTCCTCAGCATCAGAAGCACATCGATAGCTATTTACGATTCTTTCCAGCAATTCTACCGGTAACCTTGGTATGCTTCCTTTTTCAAGACACATAAGAACTATGAAACGAGCCCTATAAAAGTCTTCAAAAATAGGCAGTGATCTACATTCCTGATCTCGAGCCTG
This sequence comes from uncultured bacterium, assembly GCA_963711045.1. Classification (GTDB taxonomy): domain Bacteria; phylum Babelota; class Babeliae; order Babelales; family Babelaceae; genus PRDV01. Next base: position 371,580 of record CAVQCM010000004.1, read on the forward strand.
TGCACCAATTTCACCAATTTGGTATGGTGTGAGCTCTGAATCCGTATACGGAATGGGGTCAACTTCAGGCAAACTCAACAGATAGCCCACCATTTCTGGATGATCATTGTATGCAGCAAAATGCAACATATGCCATCCGTTATACGTCCTATTATTAATGCCGCATGATGATCCACAAGTCTTTTCAGTGGCTATGACACGCATGAGCTCTTCTCTATCACCCAGTGAAGCATGGGCAAATGTACAGCCTACTATAGGCCATATTATCTCATACCTTAGATCATGTGGGTCGCCAAATAGGGCAAGAAGCCTAAGAAACCGAACATCTCCCACCGTCATGTCAAAAGGCGTATTATTACCTGCATCAGCCGGCGTAATATGCATACCCTGTTCAACTAAATTAAAAAACAACTCAAAGAACAGGTAATCCTCCATGTTTTCCGGCACCACTTCTTCGACGAGCTCATGAAGAAAATGTGAATTTGTATAAGAGAGTCGACTATTTATAGCGATACCGTCCATGCTACTCAACCTATGAAGCATAGACCAATTACCTGCATGCAACGCATAGTGTAATGCGTTACGATTGCCGAACCAAGGTCCAGTGACATCAAGAGCTGGTGACAGGACACCTTCTTGCTGTGCTTCCAAAAAGACCGTTAATACTTCGTTGGCTTGTGGGTGGCGGCAAATATCAGGAAACACAGCATGTCCATTTTTATCACGCAGATTAACATTGATACCCGGCGTATATAAGAGCAGCTTAATAATCTCAGGACAACAACCAACGTCAACTGCCACCGCCAAAGGTGTTTGTTCGGGCATTTTTATAGTCCCTTGATAGTTAATGTCTACCGTAGGATCGGCGCAAAGAAGCGCCACTTCTTCAACGTTACCTTCTTTAAGAGCAGCATACAGAGCTACCGGCTTTGTAGGTGATAGTAACATTTCAGCACCATGACACTGCGTGAAACAACACAGGAGTGAAAGTAAAATGTTTTTCAGCATCATGAAAAATTCCTTTCTGTTATACCTTTCAGCATGGCATAACAATCACTTCACGTCAAAAGGGTGCCTACCTGACACTACATTACACTAAGACATACACAAATCATACAGCAAGAGGCTTATGAGTGTATCTTCCCTAAACAAGATGTTGTGACAAGTCTCTACACCAATCAGAAAAAAGAGATTATTTCTTTGTTGCCACGGGAGTACTCCAGCACATACAGCTTGACAGTACAACCATCCTCAACTAGAATTGCGAATAACGTTTTATATGCAAAAAAAGGAAGAGTATGCACAAAAAAATTAGCCTCCTACTGGTTCTTATTGGTTCAGCATTACAAGCACGCACGCTCTTTACCCCCCTTGAGATGCGTAGAGGCGCTCTCATTAAACCCTATAAAGATATTAATGATCCAGACTGGTGCTATAATGTGTGGGTTGCAGGCTACCAGCGATCTGCTGATGAAGCATATAATAATGAAGGCTGTAAAGAACCACTTAGTGCCTTACTCTTTGGTAAGGCAGACTTTAAAGGCCAAGAAGCATTTCCAGAAAGCAGATCTAAACTTAACCCACTATTAATGCTTTCGTGCCTCAGTCCACGAGTACGTTATAAAGAATCAGGCGCTTACTTTGGTGCTGATATTCAACGCTATTACAATGACTGCTGGCGTGTTGGGTTTAGAGCAACAATACCTGCCCGTAAAATGAACATTACCCGCTGTAAAAATGGTAGAGATGGCGCAAGCCAGCTTGGCGGTTCAACCGTCAACGATTTTGTTGCTCAAGGACCAGAAACAGTCGATGGCGCTACTGTTCAAAGTTATGCATACCGGCTAGATTTTCTTTCGCTTCTTCCGTATACCTGTGAACAAAACTGCCCAGGAAGCAACATCTGTATTGTAGATTACAGCGATGAAACCTTTCCTAACAACCCGATTACCATCTCAAACGAAGATATAACTGAACAGCAAGGCACGCAAGTATCAGCCCTAAAAAGCTCAAATGGATCCATACCCAGCCAACCATGGGCGATAGAGCAAGCTGAAGCACAGCAGTTAGCACCGATTAGTGCTGATGGTTCATTAGTTCAAAACAGAGGACGATTTACCTCTGATACAGACTATACACCTCTTGGCAACTCACAAGAAAACCAAGGTGAGCTGTTTATTGTCCCTTCAGTCAGCGATGAGAATACTACATCACAAGCACGTGTTATAGCGCAACAAGTAAATGAACTTCTTGCATGCATCAATCAGGAAGCAGAAGATGCGTTTGGTGATTGCGGTATCTGTTTTGAAGATCAATGCTTTTCTGGAGCAGGAGACCTTAACACCGAGCTCTATGCAGGGTATTTTTATTCACCATGCTTATATCTTGAAGGATTTATAGGTATGCGATGGCCCACCGGTAAACGTGACCGAGATCCTCTCTTTGTGTTGCGACAATCACTAGGTAACAATGGACACTATGAGTTTAAATTGGGTGGTCAGCTTCTCTGGGAAGCTCATGAATGGGTATCATTTCATGCAGATATAACCGGCTTTATACTCACCAGAAACAAAGAATGTGTTGCCACCTCATTCAAGGGAGCAACCGTCAAAAACATTGGCTTACCGGTAGTAGCAGATGTTAAATGGAATTATCTACTATTTCATGCAGACCTGTTTTTTACGCCACCATGCTGGCAATATAATGTAGGCGGTGTTCTTGGGTATGAGCTCTACTATAAATCCCAGGATGACATACGCTTCTGCCAGAATGCCGCAACAGATTGTCTTGGCATGATTGCACTACTTGATCCTTGCCCACTTGAAGAAGATACTCGCGTTATTGGACACAAAATTAGAGGTGAAGCATTTATAGATGCCTGTGAGTGGTTACAGCTTTACGGCGGTGGAACAACCGTAGTAGGTGGTGAAAATGTCCCAAACACAACCGCCTGGCATCTTGGTTTTAGTGTATATTTTTAACCAGGATATTTAGTCCAAATCTATTTTTCCTGGCAACTTCTTTCTAAATAAGCTATACTGAATGGAGCTAAGAAGAGAGGAGCACTATGCACAAAAAAATAGTATCTCTTATACTACTTAGCTTATTCGTTATATCTCCCCTACAATCTTCCGAAGTCCTCAAGAGATATTATCAACTAGAAGATTTGCCAGAACTGTTTACTCTACCGCTTGATGTCCAAAGAAAAATAGTCAGCATGCTCCCTAATCCTTTTCGGCCTCTTAAAAGTTTCCCCGAGCGTTTATTCTGGATTCACGAAGATCCAAAGTATGACTATATAAGGATGAATTACGTTTTTTCAAATGATGAATCTCACGTAGCCATTTCATATAGAGACACCGATAATGGAAATGGAACACCGGTAGCCCTAGTCAGCATTGACGGTAAACATATAAATACCCTCAGATGGGATAGCGCTACATGTACAGAAGATATAATCTTTAGCCCAGATGATACTGAATTTTTCTGTTTGCGACGTGATAACTTAGAACATAGTACTCTCGCAGGCTTCAAAGAGATTGTTCGTAAACAGATAGCACGTCCGCCTGCTCTCCTGGTTGGTACCACGAGACTTAGCTATACACCAGATAATAAAGTTCTCGCTATAAATCGCGATAAAGCCATATATTTGGCAGATCCCTGCAGCTGGACTTTTGAAGAACTTAATCCAGAGGAACAAAGTGGCGGAACTTTTTCCGTTAGCCCTGACTGCTCCAAGATATACTTTCTTGTCGAAGAACCACCTTATATTAAGGTCTTTGATGTTGGAACAAGAAGTTGGTTTTATGTAACTATTGAAGTAGGCAACTCAATTGGTCCTTATACAAGTCTGCGCCTTACACCAGATGGCCAAAAACTTCTCATTAGACCAAAAGGTGAATACTATATCTACGTATGGGACCTGAAAAAGCAACAACAAATACAAAAAATAGAAAGCCGAACTAATTTTACTATTACACCAGATAGTAAGTTTATGGTAGCTTCTTCTGCCTTTTCTGGATATATGCGGAATGGACAATGTTTCTACTCAATTGAGACAGGAGCTTTTGTGGGCATCTGTGCATTTGAAGATCCAGTATTCAGCCCTACTGGAAAATACTTCATTGTTAAAAATAGTCCGAGAAATGGTGCACCTGGGGTTTATCTATATAAGACTAACCCTCTTTGGTATGAGCTAGCTCGCGATTTTGCAAAGCCATTATCTTTCAAGCAATACTTCTTTATGCGCTTCCTGCATGCATTGAATGCGAACGGTGTCACCTTAACTAACGATGGACTAGCTCCGCTGCCGCGGTATACAACACGTATAACAGTAAGAAAAAATGACACCTCTCCCATCACCGAAGAACATATCTTGCAATTTAAGGAGACTTTTTCATCCTTCTCCCCTACAGTACAAAAGTATCTTCGGATGAAGTATTCACTAAGAAATCTACTCGACAACTAGCTCATTGAATCAAATGGGTAAAAACATTTAACAAATATTGACATTTAGAAAATACTCTATACAATAAAATACATATACTAAAAAACCATACATAGAAGAAGGAATGGTATGAAACAATTAATCGTCGCCAGTGTACTGGCTAGTGCTCTAGGAACACTCTATTGTTCACAAGAACCGAAAATCACTGCACTACAAAATGCTTTAGTCATAGCTATAGAAAAAAATAATCTTGAAGCAGTAGGTGAAAACCTCAAATTAGGAGCAAGCCCAACAGAGCCAAACTTTAGAGGTATCGTACCACTTCTTGCAGCTGCAAAAGGTGGAGATGAAAACATCATTATGTTGCTTCTACAAGGAGGCACATCTCCTAATTGCACCAATAGCTATGGCGAAACAGCACTGCATAAAGCAGTACAATATGACAATGCTGCAGTAGTTAATTTACTACTAAATTATGGTGCAAAAAAATTTATTGCCGACAGGTCTGGAAGCTTACCACTTCATATTGCTTGTAGACGACAGAATAAGCAGATAATTGAGCTTCTTATTGAAGACGATCTTAATCAGCTGTGTGCTCAGGATGATGCAGGCAATACACCCGTTCACTATCTAGCACGTTCAACTCCCGAACTCTTAAAGCTGGTATTATTAGGTGCTGCACAATGCGGGGTAATGCAAACAGTGAACGCACAAGGTTGCATACCACTACTCAGTGCAGTAAGATGTGGTCTGAATAAAGATACACTTGAGCTTTTGCTTGAAGTTACACCATGGGAATGTATTAATAGTCAGGATGAACATGGGTATACGGTACTGCACAGACTCGTTGAGGTTATGAATATAAATGAATCCGTTGCTGCTGAATTTGAAAAGACGAGTTCAGAAGAATATATGGAATCCCAGGAATATCCCGAACTACTGGAACTTATATGTTCTGCTAGCATTGATCCTACTATTAAAAATACAGATGGATTGACGGCTATTCAAATGGCAAATGGGCTATTAACAAAAGAAATTCTAAATCAATTCTTCACCACATAATACAGAGGGTCACGCCATGAGGCAGTGGCCCTTTTTTATTAAGTATATTTCACATCCCCTTCTTGATCAGATCTCATCTGTATACATAGCCTGCCTTCCTGCAGACCAATCAATTGCCTGGTTATGAGGCTCGGTTTACTAAATAGCCTCTTCCAGACTCTCATATTTTTAGGAAAACACACCATCTGAATATATGGTACACTTAACTCGTAGTTCAAGTGTTAGGCCATATGTCCTCCATTTCAGTAAGCATGCTTGACAAGATCATGCCTGATGATACAATAGGGGTATATTAACAGGAGGATTTTCGCATGAAAATAATGATAACCACTGCCATGTCTGGCAAATCTGCCTAAGTTTTGTGGTCAAGCATATATCCTGTTTATTCTATAAAACTTTTCAGTAACAATTTCCATTTTATACTAATAATCTGTTTTTTTATTCTTAAAGTAAAGGACTCTGCTATGAGTATATCTTTGCTAACCATACAGCATCTCAAAAAAAAGTATGGTTCAGTTGAGGCCCTTAAGGGCGTATCGTTTGACCTCTATCCAGGTGAAGTTGTTGGCCTTCTTGGTATTAATGGGGCAGGTAAGACTACCCTGTCAACCATTGTTGGCACCCTTCATCCACCGACAGAAGGTGATATTTTGTATAAAGGGCGATCTATCTATGAGGACATATCATCCTATCGCTCTATTATTGGGTACTGCCCTCAAAAAGCAAACCTCAATCCACTTCTTTCAGTAAAGAAGAATCTTACATTTGCAGGTGAATACTATGGTATGACTTCAGAGCAGATTGAAAAACGGCTTGAGGAACTTGATCAGCGATTAGGCATTAGCCTCTACTATGATGCGCTCCCTACTCAACTTTCTGGTGGTTGGAAGCAGCGGATTATGATAGCTCGTACGCTCATGCATTCGCCTCAATTGGTCATCTTGGATGAGCCAACAGTAGCTTTAGACCCTGATATACGTAACCAATTATGGCACTATATTGAACATATCAAAGCTGAAGGTGTATGTGTATTGCTCACCACTCACTATCTTGATGAAGCTGAACGCCTCTCAGATCGTGTTGTTGTGCTCCATGCAGGTGAGGTAAAACTCATCGATACACCACAGAACCTCATGCAGTCTTTTGAAAAAGGACGCCTTGAAGATGTGTTCATTGAACTGACAAACGAGAAGGAGTAACCATGCAATCATATAGTTCATTAGTATGGAAGCTATTACAAACTGACTTGGAGATCTTTAAGCAAACAATTGGCGGTAAACTGATTGATCTATTTATTTGGATCATAACGATGGTATTAGTTACCGCTTATCTCATGCCATCATTTGGGTTAACCACGGCCTACACCGGGTTTTTAATTGCAAGCCTGGTGGTAAGTGCGGGGCTGTTTGAAGTCTATTCAAGTGTCACTAATTTAATTAGTGACTTTGATGGAACTAACATCACCTCATTTTATCTAATCCTTCCCATGCCCTCATGGTTAGTGTTTATAGAGAAAATGATCTATTTTACCATCAATACTGCTGCAATGGGTATCTTGGTCTTACCTATTAGTAAGCTGCTCGTATGGAATATGCTTGACCTGAGTCAATTTAGTATTATGAAGTTTAGCCTAATCTTCATGCTTGCTAACATTTTCTATGGTGCTTTTACCTTGTGGATAACAAGTAGGGTTCCTGGTATTGAACAAATAGGTAGCGTATGGATGCGCTTTGTGTATCCCTTGTGGTTCCTCGGTGGGTTTCAATACTCCTGGCAGGTACTCTACGATACCAGTCCAACATTGGCCTACGCCAGCCTAATAAACCCTATGATGTATGTCATGGAAGGTGCTAGAGCAGCTATCCTTGGTCAAGAAGGCTCACTTAACTTTTGGGTATGTGCAGTTATGCTTACGCTGTTTACGCTACTTTGTACATGGCATGGTTTGCGACGACTTAAAAAGCGTCTTGACTACGTTTAAGGACATATGCCAGCAGGAAACTCTGCTGGCATATTCTTTTAGCTATGTATATTTCTGTATTCATAGGAAAAACAAAAACAATCTACCTGCTCATCAAGAAATGATAATCGCCCCTTCAATTTTTGCTTTTCGGGCGGTAATAAGCGCCGTTTTTGCCGCAACCTGTGTTCTCAAGGTTACTTTTTCTTTCCAGGTACGAGCTGCCGTATACTCACTACGCAAGTTTTCACGTTCAGCATTTCTATTAATGAGATAAATAAGATCTGTCACCAATGTATCATACGCTTCTTGATCATCTTGAAGACCTTGCATCACCTCAAGGACTTTTTCATGCTTCATGGTCGTTACTTTTGCAGTACCCCATTTAGCTACATTAAGGTAGCCGGCTACATTTCCCCAGAAACTAGCATCAGTAGCTTCGGTATCTTCTTCATGTTGCTTTAGTGCTTTATTATCTTCCTCAACTAATCGTTGAAGTAGTTCTTTTGTTTGTCCTAGATCAATCGTTCGTTCTTTTATATCTACATATTGACATACATCATCCATCCAATCTGCATATACAGGAACTGCTACTAATAGAAGTAGCGCAACACGTGTTTTCATAGAAACATACCTTTAGTTATGAGTTATTTTCCTCTACGACCAGATCGCCTGTCTCTTCTATGTGGCCTACGCCCAGGACGTCCACCTCTGTCACGTATCATACATGTTACGTTAAGTCGGACTTTCAGTCCATTTAGTCGTTTACCCCGTAGCGAGTGTATCAGATCTGGACTACAATCTGATGATAGTTTAACATAACTGCGTTTTTTGATAACACGTATCTTTTTAATGTGCTCAGGTTTAACTACCGGAGACTGAAGAATATAGTCTCGCACTTGTTCTTCAGTAATCCCTTCATTAGCACCCACATCAAGATAGATCTCTTGAAACTGATCATCTTCCTCAACATGGGTATAGGGAATCTCTTCAAGATCAAGTTTTGAGAGGAACTGATCATATAAAAGAGCAATGATTATTTTTCTTAGCTGTTCATCCTTCAGATGTGTAATAAGAGCTTTGAGCGTATGAGACTCTGGCACGTTCCTATTCTCCGCTTGCAGAAGATACTTCGGTATCTCATCAAGGCGCTTTTTGATAACTTCTTGAGCAGAAGGCACATCGATTGGCTCAATCGCAGCCCCAAACTTACGTTCAATATGGCGAATAATACGCTGTTCTGATTTGTTAATAAAGGTTATTGCTACGCCTTTTTTACCCGCGCGTCCTGTTCTGCCTATACGATGCACATAACTCTCAAGATCTTCTGGAACAGAGTAATTGATAACATGGGTAATATCTGGTATATCAATGCCACGTGCAGCTACGTCAGTAGCAACTAAAATGGTATTCTCACCCGCCCTAAACTTTTTGATTACTCTATTTCTATGTTGTTGGCTTAAATCACCATGGAGCGCCGCAACATTATATCCTCTTTTGGTCAGCTCATCTGCTATCTCACTCGCTAGTATTTTTGTCTGACAAAAAATGATGCCATAAAAATCTGGCGCCGCTTGAATGAAACGAGTAATAGCATGCAGGCGAGCCTTAAAAGGTACAATGCAATAATATTGCTTTGTTTGTGAAGTAGCTACTTTAGGACTAATCTTTACCGATACCGTATCTTTCATATGCTTCTTCATGATTTGAGAGATGCCGACCTTTACCGTAGCCGAAAAAAGCCAGATTTGTCGTTTTTTAGGTAAGCTGGCAATAATAGCTTCGATTTCCTGCTTAAATCCCATATCAAGCATAATATCAGCTTCATCTAATACCAACATAGTAATATCTTTTGGATTAATGGTTTTTCTTCTTAGATGATCATTTAATCGTCCTGGAGTTCCTACCAGTATCTGTACACCCTTTTTTAAGGTTCTGATTTGGTCTTCTATTGATACCCCACCGTAGATCACCGCTATTGAAATCCCCATATCAGAGGCTAACTTTTTAAGACTCTCATAGATCTGAACAGCAAGTTCGCGCGTTGGGGCAACAACAAGCGCTTGAGAATGAGTATTCTTTTTATCAATACGCTCTAAAAGAGGTATCCCAAAGGCAAGGGTCTTACCCGTTCCTGTTTGTGCTTGGCCATGAAAATCTATTGCTTGATCAAGCAATAGGGGAATCGCTTGTGCTTGAATTTCGGTAGGTTCGATAAAGCCCAATTTATCAAGGGCTTTTTCCATATCAGCCGATAAAGGGAGATCTTTAAATGTCATTATATATCCTTTTTTTATCTCTACTCCCTCCTAATTAGTCTATCAAATCTCTACAAGCAGAGTCAATGGTTGAATGGTTGAAGGATGAAAGAAGCTCGTTGATTTTCTAGAGGAAACGAAGCATATATTATATCAGAAATTACCGGCAGAATAGTACATTCTTGAAAAGGTCTTACTGCAGCACATTGGCCTGACTACATCGGCCTCCATTGTTACAAAAACTTCTCTCTTTAGGTTGTCTTCATGTTGTGATACACTGATAACTCATAGCTACTCACAACTGTAGGAACTTCTATGCAATACAACGTTCATGACATCGAAAAAAAGTGGCAAGATATCTGGGCAGCGCATCCCGTTGGCCAGAGTAAACCTACTGGTTCAGGAAAGAAATATTACGTTCTTGATATGTTTCCCTACCCTTCTGGTTCTGGACTACACGTTGGTCACTGGCGCGGTTATGTACTATCAGATGTCTATGCTCGTATAAAATGGCTTGAAGGCTATAACATTCTGCACCCCATGGGATGGGATGCCTTTGGTCTCCCTGCAGAAAATGATGCTATCAAAAAAGGTCTTAATCCTGCAGTAAGCACCGCTCAAAATATTGCTCATTTTAAAAAACAGCTTACGGCTATTGCAGCTATCTATGACTGGTCAAAAGAGCTTAATACTACTGATCCATCATATTATAAATGGACCCAGTGGATCTTCCTACAAATGTTCAAAGCTGGCCTTGCCTATGAATCAGTCCTTCCTATTAATTGGTGCACCTCCTGTTTAACGGGATTAGCAAATGAAGAAGTTATTAACAGCGCCTGCGAACGATGTGGCTCAACAATTGAACAACGAGATATACGTCAATGGGTTCTCAAGATTACCGATTACGCTGACAAACTTCTTGAAGGACTTGAACGTCTTGACTGGCCTGAAAAAGTCAAACTTATGCAACAGCACTGGATTGGCAAAAGTGAAGGTACCGAAATTCTCTTTACTACAACAGTAGGCGATACCAGGCTAGAGCTTGCTGCCTATACCACCACACCCGGCACTATCTGCGGCGTAACGTTCTTGGCTATCGCCCCAGATCATGAACTTTCAGAGCGGCTCATTACTCCTGATCGGTTAGCGGCAGCTACAGAATACCAAGAACAGTTTGGTTCAATGACCGGCACACAGCGCCTTGAAAACATGGCGGAAAAAAACGGCTTTTTTACCGGAACTTCAGCAATTAATCCGGTTACCAAGGAACCGATTCCCATCTTTTTAGCAAACTATGTACTTAAAGACTATGGTACTGGCATAGTTATGGGCGTTCCCGGCCATGACCAACGTGATTTTGAGTTCGCAAAAGGATATGATATTCCTATTCGCCAGGTCGTCACCTCACCATCTATGCCTGCTGAAGGCATAGAGAAGTATGCCTATGAAGGAGATGGCACCCTTATTAATAGCGGCCAATTTGATGGCCTTGAGCTGCATACCCAAGCTAAAGAAGTTATCACTGATTATTTAATACAGCACAATCAAGGTGAGCGTAAAACTGCCTATAAGTTACGTGATTGGATATTCTCACGACAACGGTACTGGGGTGAGCCAATACCGCTCATTCATTGCTCATGTTGTGGTATCGTACCAGTACCTGAAGATCAACTCCCGGTAGAGCTTCCTTATGTAGAAAACTATCAACCTACCGGCACGGGAGAATCACCTCTTGCAGCCATTGATGAATGGGTTAATACAACCTGTCCAACCTGTAAAGGATCAGCAAAGCGGGAAACAAACACGATGCCTCAATGGGCTGGTTCATGTTGGTATTTTTTACGCTACCCGAATCCCCATCTTATCGACAAGCCATTTGCTCAAGAAGATATGGAATATTGGTTGCCCGTAGATCTTTATGTAGGTGGTGTTGAACATGCAATCTTGCATTTATTATACGCACGATTTTATGTGAAGGTGCTCTACGACTTGGGTCATCTACCTTTTGATGAGCCCTTTACCCATTTGTTTAATCAAGGCATGATCACCAGATACTCAGAACAATCAGGGCATGTTGAAAAAATGTCAAAATCAAAAGGAAATGTCGTCAACCCTGATGATATTGTAAGACGCTATGGCTCAGATGTGCTTCGTCTGTATATTCTCTTTATGGGACCACCTGAGCTTGATGCTGAATGGCAGGATACCGGCCTTGAGGGAATCAAGAGATTCCTCAATAGACTATGGCACTATCTCACTACAGAAGGGATCATTGTTACCAATGAAGACGAACAAACCACTAAACGGGTACACAGACTTATAAAAGAGTTTCAAGAGCGTGTTGATCGCTTTAAACCTAATACCGCCATCTCAGCATTCATGGAGTTCCTTCATGAAGCTATCAACAACGATATGAAGCTCTCAAAGGAAAATGTAGAAAAGATATGCGTTCTCCTTTCTTCTATGGCTCCTCATATGGCAAGTGAGCTCCTTGAAGTTCTTCTACGCAAACAGCTGCAAGCGTGTAGCTGGCCTGCCTATGACCCGCAGCTTGCAGCACTTGATCAGATACCTATTTCGATTCAAGTCAATGCTAAGCATAGAGGTACAATCGAAGTAAGTAAGGATGCTTCACAACAGGAAGTTGAGCACGCAGCACGCCATAACGTTGAAAAATGGCTTGAAGGGCAGGAGATAGTGCGAGTTATCTTCGTACCAGGAAGAACCATTAACTTTATCCTTAAAAAATAGCTGTTAGGACAATTCAGCAGAGGTCACATGGACCTTTTTGCCTTTGCAGGCAATACCAAAAGCGCTAATTCTTTTAGCGCCTCGCTCTTTAAGCGTTTGTGCATATTCCTTGTGAACAATTTGGCCAAGAGCTCTGCGAGCGGCAATTTCTAAGGTTTTATCTGAAGGGTCTACTTTCTTGAATTCAAGCACAAGACCTCTTTTCTTTGTATCTTTTGGGACTAGAAGAATATCATATCTCCCATAGCCGCTTTCTTTGTTTGAATGGACTTCATAGATATCAGAAAGCACCACTAAGAGACCAAGTACAAACATATGATAACTTATTTCTGGTTCTTTTGAGGTAATATCAAACGTGCTCATACTTCTCATAATGAACGTTTGGAGCATAGCATTAAGACGTTGTTCATCTAAGTTATCCAATGCATCAGCTAAGTGCTTCAACGTGGCTATCCCAAGTGACCGCTCAAAAATGCTCGTAATTAACTGCCTATATAACAGCTTAATTTCTTCGTTAGGCAATACAAGACTATACCGAGCAACTCCCCCTTTTGTGGTAACATGCTCAAAGGTAAGATAGCCAGCAAAAAGAAGTAAGCTCCATACCGCTTTATGATTCTGTTCGATACCTGGAAATATCAACGTAGAATCTATTTCTTTCGTAATCGGGTTACCATTGAGCAACTCCTCAAGATCTGATTTTACAATGTTATCAGCCTGAGCAATCAGCTTTTTCACCAAGGCATTATCACTCGTATTTGCCCAATATGAGCCAAGTCTTCCCTTATTGCCAATACATTCAAGCAGTGACCACGGATTATAGATCAAAGTCTCTCCGCTTCTATAGCCATTATACCAAGAGGTAATATCTTTATTTTTCCCCTCTAGATGAGCTTTAGTGAGCACATGATCAACTTCAGTTGCCGTAAAACCAAACTTATCTTGAAATTGCTTATCAAGCAAGGTAAAAACTCTCAAATTATTGAGTCAAAATATTCCTTCTTTAGCAGCACGCAAGATACCGGTTAAAACACCCCGCTCAAGAACCTCATTATCCTTAAACACATCAGTTAATAGCAACCTCATAAACTCAACAACAGTCTCATAAAAGCCCCCCATATATCCTGCATGAATGGGTGCATCATACTCATCAATCAGGACAATAACATTTTTCCCATATGCTCTCTCAAGAACTTCTGAAAGAAAAAGAAGGCTCGTAGCTACTTCATCATATGGAGCAGATCGATCAAGTATTCTTGTATAATCCCTGAGTTCAATATCTGTCAAAAAAGGCTTCACTATACTAAAATGACGTGCAAACTCTCGACTAATCACTTTAACTATAGCAGATAACACATAATCCCAGCTACTGCTTTTACAATTTTTGAATGAGATGAAAATAACCGGAAAGCTTCCTTGAAGCTCTTGATATTTTTTAGAATCCCAAATCGCTGTGCCTTCAAATAACGCTGCATTACTCTTTTTTGTGTTCTCAAAAAAGTATTTTAGCATAGAAAGATTGAGCGTTTTACCAAACCGTCGGGGACGCGCAATGAGAATAACTTCTCCATCAGTTTTCATCAGCTCATCGATAAAAAGAGACTTATCACTGTAAAAGTAATCACCTTGTCTCAGCTTCTTAAAATCGCTTGTACCAATGGGTAACTTTAAAGACATATCTTCTCACCACAGTTTGCAGATCTTCTTATAAGTAGTGTAACCCTAATTTGTGCTTCCAGCAAGGATCCAAGACCTTATTCTTTTAATCAAGCACCACTAACACTTAGAGAAGGAACGTACGAGCTAACGTTTATTAGTCTACCTCTGCAGAAAGAGCAACAACCTACAAACCATTGCTCTTGAAACCTCAAGTCCGCTACACTATAAAAAAAGGAGTTACCATGAAGTTTTTCTTAGATACCGCTCATTACCAGGTTCTTGTTGATGCTAAAAAAACAGGGCTCATTGATGGCGTAACCACCAATCCGAGCCACTTGAGTAAAGAAGGTAAAGGTACGCAACTGGTTACACAAATTGCTCAACTTCTCCCTCACTGTGACATTAGTGTAGAAGTTACCGAAAAAACTCCTGAAGCTGTATATAATCAAGCAAAAGAAATCGCCCAGTTAGCCCCAAACATTGTGGTAAAAATACCCTGCTCAAAACCATATGTTCCCGTAATACATGCGCTCGTTCAAGAAGGTATCCCCATAAATGTTACGCTTGTTTTTTCAGTCGTACAGGGACTATGCATGGCAAAGCTGCACGTAAAGTATATCTCCCCCTTTATTGGGAGACTTGATGACATAGATAGTAATGGTATGGAACTGATTCGTGATTTGCGTGTAGTGCTTGATACCTATCAGTATCCTACACAGCTGCTCGCTGCATCGATAAGAAACATTCCACAGGTACATGAAGCTGCTCTTGCTGGGGCTGACATAGCTACCCTACCTGTTGAGATCTATGAAAAATTACTCGAACATCCTTTAACTGATAAAGGCATGAAGCTCTTTGATGAAGATTGGGAAAAATTGGGCATAAAGACATTTCCTTAAGGGTCCTGTTAAAACAACGGGACCCTATCTTGCTTAGTCTTCAACTATTGTTAGAACAACTTCTTTAACCTGTGGTTGGTCTAATTGCGCTCGTTTTCTTTCATAAAGAGCTTGACCCTCTTTTTTTAGAGCAGCCCATCGTTCTTCGTTTGCCTTGGAAACTACAATACCTTCGTTTGGCACCTTAATCTTTTTAAACTCTTCAGCAAGCTCCTCAAATTCCTCAGCAATCTCATCAAGGGCATCAGTAAAATCATCCTGCTCATTGAGGTTAGCCATTGAGGCAAATTCTTGCTGTGCAAGAGCCATTTTTTGAGAAGTATAGGCAAACCATTCTCGCACAAACTCAGGAGTCAATTGCGCAGTTTCACGAGCAATAAGTCCTCCAGACAAAAGCATTACTATACTTAACATCTTTTTCATACATTCTCCTAAATATTTCTATATGTAATTATACCTACTATTACTATAGCATAAATCATTACATATAGACAAGGGTTTGCAGAGCATAGAATATACGTTATGCTGAAACTCTAATCGTAAGGAGTACCTCAATGTTACAAAAACAGCAACAAAACAAGAAACATGATGAACAGATATTGGTCGTAAAGCGCTCCATATTATTTGATGACATTGAGCCCTGGCATGGGGTCAATAGTACGGCATTCGACCAACTTTTCACACTCGTAGAGCAACATCAGGAGTTTCATCCACGGTCATTGATGGAGCAAGATCCTACCTACAAACAAATTATTCCCTATTTAGTCTTTAGACATAATGATACGTACTTTTTGATGCAACGGCAGGCAAAAGCGAGTGAACAGCGCCTTAAAAGCAAATACTCTCTAGGTATTGGTGGCCATATACGCAAAGAGGATCTCACGCACGCAGATATTATGAGCTGGGCAGAACGGGAATTTAATGAAGAGGTCTCCTACACAGGATCTTATACCGTAACGCCACTTGGCATCCTCAATGATGATAGTGATGCCGTAGGCCAAGTTCATATTGGTTTTGTGCTCTTAGTTGAAGGACAATCATCTGACATTGCCATTAAATCAGAACTGAAAAGCGGTGCCTTGTATACCCTTGAAGAATGTGGAGCCTTTTACCCTCACATGGAAACATGGAGTCAGATGGTGTTTGATCTTATAAAGAGCGCATCGGTATAATAGCGCTCGTCTTTTTCTTATATTCTTGAAATTCCTCATTATTGGCAAACAGTTTTTCAGTTGCCGGTAATGAGATGAACAAGAAGATACTTAAAATGGTTAAAGGACTGAGTATGGTATAGATGCCGAAGGGGACCGGTATGGCTAATAAGTATAAAGAGAACCACATAACGATTTCACCAAAGTAGTTTGGATGGCGCGTATAACGCCAAATCCCTGTAGTAAGAATTTTTCCTGTATGTTCTTTTTTTGCCAAGAATTTGGTCAACTGATAATCACCAATGACCTCAAAGGCAAAACCTATCATCCAACAAAGCACCACAAAATAATCAAAGAGCCTAAAAAGCCCTTCAGTCTTGCTGATATTTATCGCAATAACGGGCGTCGCTATAATAAACAGCAGAACTGCCTGAACCATAAATATCTGGAAAAAGCTTCGCAGATAAAACCATGCTCCCCACTTTTGGGAGATTGCTTCATAACGCGGGTCTTCCCCCTTGCCCCAATTGCGATATAACAGATATCCTGAAAGCCTCAGTCCCCACAGAGTAACCAGTATGGTGGTCAGAATTTGTCGAGGCAAATACATAGTATTAGCATACAAGGTAAGCCATGCTATCAGAACAAACCCAAGGCCCCAAAAGATATCAACGACGGAATTGTTACGTGAAAGGAGTGAGATAATAAACGCAAAAGTCATCACCCCAACAACCATAATAAATGAGTGTACTATAATACTAAGCACAAGCATTCCTTACTATCGTTTTCTACGGCCATGGCGTCGTGCAGGACGTGATTGTTCATCATCTATAACAGCTATACGAACTCGCCTTCCGCCTATATTCTTCCCACGTAGAGCACCCATAAGTGGTCCTGTACAAGAACCTGGTAATTGAATAAATGAGCGTCGTTTAATAACGCGTATCTTGTGAATCTGCTCTTTCGTAACACATCCTGATTTAAGTAATGTATCACGGACCTGCTCATACGTAACGCCATCATCAGATCCAACATTAAGAAATACCTCTTGTACATCGTCAGGCGTCATCGCTAAGCTTGATGCGGCAAAATTAAGATCGTCAGGTCCAAGTGAACGTAAAAATTTTTCATGAAGCACACGTACAAGCACTACGCGCTGCTCATCAGGAGATAATTGATTAACCATTGCTTCTAGTTGTTGGTCAGCTTCTGAAAGAGTTTCAGGAGCCACATGCTCACTCATTTTTGCAACAAAACGCGACGTTAGAGCTAAGCGTGCTTTAACAATAGAATCTCGATCAGGCACATCTATTGGTTCAATACTAACGCTAAACTTTTTCATCAGATATTTAAGTAAGCGCACCTCTGATTTACCTAACAAAGTGATTGCTATACCATCATTTCCTGCCCTACCGGTTCTACCAATACGATGAATATAGGCTTCATGATCCTCGGGAACTGAGTAATTAATCACATGAGTTAAGTTAGCAACATCAATACCACGCGCTGCAACATCAGTAGCTACTAAAATAGAGATCTCTTTATTCTTAAATTTCTTAATAACTAAGTTACGTTGCACCTGACTCATATCACCGTGAAGAGCTCCAACGTTATACCCTTGGCGAATAAGTTTTTCGGCAATATCACCTGTCAGGATTTTTGTTTGGCAAAATATAAAACCATAAAATTCTGGCGCGCTTTCAATAAAACGACTTAATACTCTCATGCGACTTCTTCCCGGCACTATACAAAAGTACTGCTTGGTAAGTGAACCAGCCACCTGTTTTTTACTCACACGAACGGACACCGTATCGAGCATGTGGGATTTAATTAAGTCAGTAATGCCCGCTTTCACCGTTGCTGAAAAAAGCCAGATCTCTCTATCCTTAGGCGCATAGGACATAATTTCTTCCATATCTTCTCTAAAACCCATATCAAGCATAATATCTGCTTCATCTAAAATAAGCGTTTGCATTGCCTCGATGTTGAGATTTTTTCTCCGCAAGTGATCATTTACTCTGCCTGGAGTTCCTACTACGATATGGCATCCTTTCTTAAGTGCCTGAATCTGAGCATCCATGGAGACGCCACCATAAATCGCTTCCATCTGCAAACCCATTGCTTTAGCAAAGGGCTTTATACTGTCCCTAATTTGTAAAGCCAGCTCTCGTGTGGGTGCCACAATCAGCGCTTGAGGCTTTTTCTTGCTAGGATCAATTCTATGGAGCAGCGGAATACCAAATGCAAGGGTCTTTCCGGTGCCTGTTTGGGCTTGCCCATGAAAATCCTGTTTTTTGGGTTCCATTAAAAGGGGAATCGCTTTTTTTTGAATTTCGGTCGGTTCGGTAAAGCCAAGTGTTTCAAGGGTAGCCTGTATCGGCTCTGCTAGAGATAGTTCTTTAAAAGTAGGCATATCATCCATTAATTAGAGGTTATATTAGTTCATCTTGATGATACCGCCCAGGAACTAGGTAGCTCGCCACCTGAGAAATATCATACGCATATTCCTACTATACCCTACCTGTGAAAATACACAAGTCACAACATGCCCTGATTTAGGGCCACTTTCTCTTTTTGATCTGCTAGTATATACTTATCTTAGAGCTCAACATGAGCTTCTTTTTGTAAAGGATTTATATGAAAAAGCTCTTATGTATAGCAGTACTATTTGCTGGGTATAGCTACCCTCTCCCATTTTACAAAAAAGCATTACGAACCATCACCAATGGGGCTCTATATGCCATCGCATCATCTGATGCGTCTCAAGAGACCACCGAAAAAGCTCGTGCACTTCTAGAAAAAGTAGCCCCATCAAAAGAGCTTCTTGCCGTACGAAATTTTAACTGGCTTGGGCGCTTCATGTTTGGTGACTATAGCACCGTTGCCATTCCCTATCTTAATTATGTTATTGTTGATGACTCAAACATGGAGAACCTCTCTGAAGAAGCCCAGCGATTTGCTCTTGGACGCTGTATGATGACCCTCAGGTCAAGCCATAAATATACTGCTCTTAAGTATCTCATTCCAGCATTAGGCAATGAGCTTCTCGGCAAACTACTCACAGAAAAGGAAAAAGAATCTATAGAATACGCCAAAAACTCGAGAAAAGAATATGCTTTCTTAAAGGAACAACGCAATAATCATACTCTTTCAGAAAAAGAGCGGACTGAAATTCAACAGCGACAACGGGAGATTTGTAAGTCAGTTCTTTTCAAGTCACTACCATTTTTTGGCAAAACAGCTGCTGTAAAGAGCATAACCGGATACCTCGCGCGAAGTATAGAGTATGAACTGGACACGTTAACCGCAACGCAGCTCACCTGCAAAGATGGTGCCCTTGAATATTTACAAAAAGTTGAACAACAACCATTGATACATCTCCTTGCTACAATCGGTCTCATCATTGCTGCAAACAAAATAAAAGATTATTCAGACAATACAGAAACATATGTTGCTTATCTGCATAAGCCAATAAGTCTAGGTATCAAAGCTATTAAATATCTTCCTGGCCAAAATACCAGCTACTTTAAAACAGGATTCGGGTATCTATTTGGCTCTCTTGGAAGAAAGGTTCCCGTATTACATTGGTTATCATTCATGGGGACGCAGCCCTATGCATATAGAAGAATAGATAAACTTAACAAGAAAATAGGATAACTTATCATGAAGAAACTCCTTCTCATACTTAGTATTGGCACAGGATTACCTGCCCAGGCTGGATTGCTCCATAATAGCATAACCCGCACGCTCACTAACGGACTCTTTTACCTCATTGCATCGTCTGATGCTTCTAAGGACACTGTTTCCCATGCTCAAGAATTATTACACCATGTTGCACCTAACCAAGAGCTGTTAGCGGTACGAAAGTTTAATGCATTTGGTAGATTTATTTTTGGTCAAAACAATACCGTTGCCATCCCCTATCTTAATTATGTAATCGTTGACGATGCCCTAAATGAGCTCCCAAAAGGTGCCAGCACCTTCGCTTTAGGTCGCTGTATGATGATGCTGAGTGATCCTAAAAAATATCTTGCCTTTCGCTATATGCTGCCTTTCTTGGGTAATCAACTCTATGAGCGTCTCTTAACTAAAGAAGAAAAAGAAGGGCCTTCAAAACTTATGTCTTCAGCACTACAACTAATGAACAATGAGAATGAATATCTTCAACGAGAGCATACAACAAGGGCTTTATTTCATGATAAACGCCTTTCCCAATTAGCACAAAACGCCCACGACGACACTCAAAAAAAACTTAAAGATGAATGTCGACAGTTGACTCTAGAAGTATTGATATCACACAGCAGCTGGGCTGCAAGCACCATGATCACTAATTATTTCGCACGAAAGGTAGAGTTTGAACTTGACGCCAAAACAGTGCAGACATTTAACTGTGCTGAAGGTGCCACAACCTATTTATCAAACATCGAAACCTCCTCACTTGGTAGAACCCTTGGTCTTTTTGCACTCAACTGGGGGCCTTCCATACTTGCTAGCATCGCAAGCAGACTCTCACAACAAGCGAAAGAAATAAACGATAACCATCTCGTTCAAGAAGCTCAAGGCTATAGTAACATCGCAACAACGTTGAGCTATCTCAACCTATTACCCAGATACCTACCGGGTCAAAACAACTCGAAAAACATATTCAGCGATTTGTCAATATTCATCATTCTGCCCTACCTTTGTCGGCTGAGTAAATCAGCTCCGTGGGCCACTGAACGAATTGCTGCGCTTGAGTCTCAATCCTTGAACAACATACCAGAAGAAACGATTCATCAAGAACCTGAGATTGCTGCATGATAAAAAAGTATCTTCTTAGCGGAACACTCCTCCTTGCTGCACCTATACAGGCACAGCCGTTACGAAGTGCTGCTCGCTTTATATTAAATGGGCTCTTTTATGTAATTGCATCATCTGACGCTTCTGAAAAAACAACTGCGTACGCACAGACACTCTTACACCACCTTGACCCTTCACAAGAGCTCGTAGGAGTAAGAAACTTCAATGGTATTGGGCGGTATCTCTTTGGCAAGAATAATACCCTTGCGCTGCCCTATCTTAACTATGTGATTCTTGATGAAGATATCGATAAATTACCTGAAGCTGAACAACGATTTGTTATTGGAAGAAGCCTTACGACCTTAACCCACAAACATAGTTATGTGCTATCTCATTACGTTATACCTTATCTGCTGTTTTTATTGTATGAACAACAAACAACTGCTGAAGAGCGGGACGCGCACCGGAGCTATACATCACTTTTGCTTGAGACTCCATTCTTGCTCACAAAAGCACTCTTTATGCGGGCAAAGGCTTTTTGTGGATTTGATGGCTATGATGATTCTCTACAACAACTCACGGCACTCCCTCGCCACACAAAAGAGCTTGCCTACCCTATTGGCATCTCCGTCTTAGGAACCCTCTTGTCTCGCTACTTCATTCATAAAAATGAAACAACGCTTGATCTGGCTACGGCCCAACAGCTCCATTGCTATGGTGGAGGGATTAACTATCTTGCGCGGGCATCTCACTTTGCGGCTGAATCATATCCTGTTGTCTGGTACTTCCTTAAAACATATGTTTTACCATGGTACCTTGAAACCTATTTCAAAAGGCCGTTGATGACAAAATTTCCTCAACTACACGAGCTTGAAACATCTCGTTCTCTTGGGGACACAACCTATCTACGACCACCAGCTTTAGAGCATCTTCCCACTACATTTTTTTCATTAGCTCCCGGCAAAGCATTTGATGATGGCATATCATTGCCTCATATTGCCCTCTCGTTCTTGCCATACGCATCCAAGGTTTTTGCCAAGTTTCCCAGCTATAAAGATCGTGTTGAGACCTTATATGATGAATATCAGAAGAAGCAGTAATACTGATACAATCGTTGCATCTCTTTCTAAATCTGCTATACTATAAACGTATTTAATATGTTTAACCCCTTAACCGTTACGAACAGTCCTTGTTCGTAGATCGTATTTAGGAGCATTTACATGGCTAAAGAGCAATTGCGTCCAACGCAATATCGTTCAGTTGAACTCGCTCTCAATGAGGATATGTTATCACTCAATAAAGAGCAACAAAAAGAACTTGCATCACTCTATGGTGACATTGATGCACATTTCAAACCGGGCACAATTATAACCGGTAAAGTACAAAAAGTAGACTCAGATGGTGTTCTTATTGACATCGGCTATAAATCTGATGGTCTTATTCCTCTGTATGAATTTTCTCCGCATGAGCTTAAAAAATTAACAGTAGGCGCCCCAATAGAAGTTATGCTTGATATGCTTGAAAATTTCGAGGGACGAGTAATCCTCTCGTATGAAAAAGCTAAAGCAGAGAAGGCGTGGAAAGAAATCATGAAACTCTATGATGAAGGCAAACCGGTAGAAGGTATTGTTAGTCATAAAGTGAAGGGTGGCTTAAGTGTTGACATTGGCATCCCTGCGTTCTTACCAGGTTCACAAGTAGATACACAACGTGTTGCTGATTTTGATCAGTTTGTTGGTAAACCGATCACTGCCCATATCATTAAGGTAAACCAGAAACGAGGCAACGTGATCATCTCTCGTCGTAAGTACCTCAATGAAGAGCGTGCAGAAAGCCGCAAAGTGGTACTTGATACGCTTGAAGCGGGTGCAATAATGGATGGTATTGTAAAAAATATCACGAAGTATGGAGCCTTCATCGAAATAGGCGGTGGCCTTGACGGATTGTTGCATATTACCGATATGACCTGGGGCCGAATTGGTCACCCAAGTGAACTCGTAAGAATCGGTGAAACAATAAAAGTCAAAGTACTTTCCTTTGATAAAGATACTGAGAAGATTTCACTTGGTATGAAGCAACTTACCGATAATCCGTGGGAAACTATCAAGCCTGAAATTAAAGTTGGTGAACGTATTAAAGGCAAGATCTCCAGTATCACCGATTATGGGCTGTTTGTAGAAGTACAACCGGGTGTTGAAGGACTCATACATATCTCTGAAGTATCATGGACTGATCGCATTGCCGACCTACATCGCCACTTTAAAGTAGGTGATGAGGTTGAAGCGCTTGTCGTGTCTCTTGATAAAGAGAACCGACGCATGTCTCTCAGCATTAAACAACTTGAGCAAAACCCCTGGGAAGTCATTAGCGAACAGTACAACGTAGGTCAAAAGATCTCTGGCAAAGTAAGCAATGTCACCGAGTTTGGGATATTTATTCAACTTGCTCCTGGCATTGACGGGCTTGTGCATATTTCAGATTTTTCATGGACAGAGCATATTGAGCATCCTGCTGATCGCTATAAAAAAGGCGAAGAAGTTACAGCAGTCATCACGAGTATTAGCCCTGAAGAGAAGAAAATCTCTCTTGGTATTAAACAACTCACCCCAAACCCATGGGAAGAGATTGAAAAGCAATACCCAGTGGGCTCTACGGTAGAAGGTGAAGTAAGTAAACTCACCACATTTGGTGCCTTTATTAAACTTCCTTCAGGTGTTGAAGGCTTAGTACATATATCAGAATTTGCTGGTAACGGTGAAAAAGCTGAAGACGTACTTAAAGTCGGTGAAAAACGTGCATTCAAGGTTATTAAAGTAAGCCCTGAAGATCACAAACTTGGCCTGAGTATGCGTAGCGATGCAGAAGTAGCCAAAACAGTGGCGAAGGATAAAGCGCGCAAAGAAGCTGCGGCAGCACGCGCTGAGAAGAAAGCAGAAGCGCCTAAATCACAATTACAACTCGAGCTTGAAAAGCATGCAGCTCGTAAAGACGAGGAGTAACTATGCAAATGACGTTAGGTATCATTAAACCAGGTGCTGTACGAGATGGCTATAGTGGGATCATTATTTCGCTCATTGAGCAGAATACATTTACCATTAAACACCTGCAAAAACTACAGCTCACTAAACAGCAAGCTGAAGAGTTCTATGCTGTGCATAAAGACAGGCCATTCTATCAAGAACTCGTAAGCACTATGACAGATGGTCCCGTGATTGTCATGGCACTAGAAAGAGAGAATGCTATCTCTGCCTGGCGTGAACTTATGGGAGCTACTAATCCTGCGGAAGCCAACCTTGGCAGTCTCCGTAAGATGTTTGGTAGAGATATTGGCCATAATGCGGTCCATGGCTCTGATGCTCCTGAAACAGCAAAGGTAGAATTAACATTCTTCTTTCCTGAACTAACTGCGTAATTTACGATAGGGCCCTTTCGAGGGCCCTACATTTTTTGGAGTACTATGCGTCTTTTATCTTTTCTTCTCATTATTTCTTTGCAAAGCAATCTACAAGCCTCACATTTTTTTAGTTTTGATCATAAAATGGTTACACGCCTTGCTCATGAGCTAGATGCTCTTATTGATCCCATACTTGCTGATGATACCGAAACAGTAAGGGAACTCCTAGCTTCCTATGGTCTTGGTACGCGTTATGCCTCAGAGCGGATATATACTGATAAAATGGTTAAACGGTGGCGGCGAATCAAAGAAGCTGCTGCAAATAATGATTTCAGCACGGTTAAGAAACGACTCGTTGGCCATATGCTCTGGCGACTTGAATCCGCTATAGAATCTGCAGATTTCAAAAAGGTTCAGTATCTCACCACTTCTATTTCAGTACTTGGTCTTACGCCAAAACAGCAAAAACGACTTGCCCAGTGTACAAAGGCTGCCCACAGAAACACTGAACTTACATCAACTATCCACACCAACCTTCATTATGTCGCAGGAATCACTCTCGGTATCACTGGAGCGTCACTTTTAGCGATATACAACGAAAAACCTTACCGGTATTTCTTAACCGGCTTAAGCGGCTTGTTCATTGCCTTAACTCTACAAGACTACCTTACTCACTTGAAGAAAAAGCGTAATGCTGCTACTATTGAAACATACCTTAACACTCTTTAATAGGAACATTATGATGAAAAAACTACTCTTTATAGCACTCGTCTGGGGCTCATTCACTATCGGTGCTGATCTTGCTGATCTACACAGCACTATAGAACAATCAGATTATAAGGGATTTGTTACTGCCTTTGAGGAACAACATAACCTGACTATAAAAGATCTCCTTGTCATTCTCAACGCAGCAAAACTCACGACAAAATTGAAAAAAGATTACACAAATAGATTATTCTACGGTCAATCTCTTTCTAATGTCCTTGCACTCATGCTTGGCATGGAGCTATTATTCCACCCAGCTTCACGTTCTTTTCCTTCTATTTCCATTGACAGTAGATCGCTACTCAGAGCAGCAATAGGAGCTTGTGGTTTTTATTACTACAGGAACTCGTTAAAAAAAGCTCATACTACCCTTTCTCAAGCCCGGTCTATTGAATCATATCTCCAGCTACAGGTAGATACCTTATTTGAAGGGGTATAGAATGAAAAAACTCCTTATTGCTCTAAGTCTAACGATGGCATCAGCACATGGCATGCACCGTGAAGTGCACAAAATCTACCATTTCCTTGAATCGGCTATAACTGCATATACCGAACAGGGCATTAAAGGCGTGAGCGAGGTCTTTTCACGATCAAATATAGAGGTAGACACGATACCTGCATCTTTTCATAGCTCATCATACTATATTAAATCCTGGCTCAAGATACAAAAAGCAGTACGGGATAATGATCATAAAACTGTTAGAAAAAAACTTATAGAGCATACGCTATGGCGCCTAGAGCAATCCATAGAAGCGTCTCAGTATGACCAGGTAACTATCTATCTAACTGCCCTAAAAAAATTGGGCTCACTTACTATCAAACAAAAGAAGCGTTTACAAAAAACAGTAACAATAGCTCAAACTATCGAACAAAACGTGTTGAGCAGCACAGACTGGCGCACATTCACCTTTGCAGGATTAACCTGGACAGGTGTCCTTTTTACCCTGCATTCGCTCACCGATAAAAAATATTGGTCTGGTATTGCTACTGGATTAGGTAGTACGGGTATTTTTGGCCTTGCTACCTATGGAATGTATAAGCTCAAACAACAACAACTAAGCGCAGCACCAAAAATAACTAAGCTATTAACAGCTGAACTAACAAAAGAAGACCTCTCATGAGAGAGAAACGTCTTAAAAAAATATATATTGCCTTGAATCAATATCGTCTACAGAACTCTGTAGTTATCAACATCAAAAGGATATTACTATGAAAAAACTCCTCATCGGTATGAGTATCGCCATCATGACATCAGCTCATGGGAATCTAAATGTCGATGCATATGCAATGACCGCGCTTCTACAAGTAGCAGCAAAAGGGTATACGGTACATGGTATCGAGTATATCAGTGCTCTTTCCTTAGTATCAGATCAGTTAGTTCTTGATGCACTACCTGCGTCAGTCAAAACATCAGACCCTTCTTATAAGCGTTGGATCAAGATACAACAAGCATTGGAAGATAATGATCATGAACGAGTAAGAAAAAAGCTCACAGATCAGGTGATATGGCTTCTTGGGGAAGCCATTGACGTATCGTTTGATGATGTTGTAACTAATCAACTTACTCTCATTGAAGAGCTGGGTTCTCGCACTGAGAAGCAAGAAGCTCGTCTGCATGAAATGATCTCACGAGCACATTCGATTGAAAAAAACATTCTGAATAGCAGAAATTGGAAAGCTTATGTTGCAGGGCTTGGCTGTTTGACCGCTACTCTTTTCACCGCTTGGACCGTTAAAAATCGCTTTAGCAGTATAGGAAAAGTAACTACAGCAATAGCAGCGATGTTTGGCCTTGGCACCTATAAGGCCCACCAAAGAAAGCAGGATCTCAAGAAGCAAGCAACAACCATTACCAACGTATTAGAAACTCACCTTACCGCAGGAGAAAGCACTCATGACTAAGAACAAAATCCAAGAAGTCTCCGAAAAAAACAAGAAAAGCGAAATTCTTGATGCCTATAATGAGCTGCTTGATCAAGTGAAAAAAGAAAAGCATCAAACGCTCCAGGAAGTTAAACAACAAAAAGAAAAAGTAGAAACCCTGAAGCGCGCGGGAAATCTAGATAGCAACAAGATCGCCAAAAGCATTCTTGATCTTAAGTATGCTCTCACTAAAGAGCTTGACTCTCTTGCTCAACAAATGGATACGGAACATCGCAAGCTTGGCGACTTGCAAGAATCAATCGCTATAGAGTCAGAAACTATTGAAGAGCTTTATGGCATAAAGCATAATGCTGACAGCCTTGCAGCCCTTATTCTTGCACAGAAACAGCAAAAGACATCATTTGAGCAAGAAATGCTCGCTACCAAAACCATTTGGGAGCGAGAAAAAGAAGCCTATGATCAACAAGTGAAAGAATACAAAGCTCGTACCAAGAAAGAATGGGCACGTGAAGAAGAAGAATACGACTACAAAATTAATCTTGAACGCAAAAAAGATCTTGATCAGTACGAGGCAAAAAAACATGAACTTGAAGCTGGCCTTACACAGAAAAAAGCTGCCTTTGAAAAGGAATTTGCTGAACGAGAATCAGCTATCATTGCGCAAGAAGAAGAACTTAAAACCCTCAGAGAGCAGGTAAGCGCCTTTCCTACCCAGCTAGAAAAGGCAATAGCAACTGCTCAACGTGAAACAACAACACAACTAGAAACCCAGTTTAACCATACGATTGAACTCTCGTCTAAGGAACATGAAAGCGAGAGCAAATTATATCGTCAAACCATTGAAACACTTCAAGCAAAAATTAGTGATCAAGATGCCCTTATTAGACAACTCACACAAAAAGCTGATGCTTCAACAAACCAGGTGCAACAGATTGCTCTCAAAGCTATTGAAGGAAGCTCTTCCCGTGAACGCTATTATGCGGCACAACAGGATCCAAACAAAAACTCTCAGATGAGCAACTCTCAATAATGGACCAATCTAGGGGGCTTTAAAGCCCCCTACTTTTTACGAAGGGCAGCTTCTAATTGAAACGTTGAGGGCAAGAGCCCTCTCACGACCTCTGGCAACCCTTGATCATTTACTAATGTACACGTAAGCGCAGTTTCCTCTGTTCTTATGGCATACCGCGCCGTAACTTTCTTTCTTTTTTGATGGATAAAAAGCCCTATTGAGGGCTTATCAGCAGGGCTTGCTAATAAATGATCAACGACCGCCAAATTATACACCAGCTGACTGGCATCTTTTGGTGAGCAAGTACAGGTCATAACTTCTACCACAAAATAACAGTGAAAGATATGATGATAAAACAGCAAATCAATAATAATCATATCATTATCTACCGTTAGAGGGTAGTGTTGGCCCACTAAGATAAGAGACATATCAAGCGACAGCACATAGTCTCTCAATGTTACCAAAAGATCATCCTCAGTACTGCAATCTGAAGGTTCATCTTCGGTAGCTGCTATAACATGGACCAGGTCTGCTATGGATTGGGTAGAAGTAATAATGAGTGATTTTTTCATAAGAATATCCTTATGCTCGACAGCTCAGAAAAAAGAACTAAGCTGCCTTAGTTTATCAAACCACTACCTCAATAACGTACCATAATACAAAAATTTTTCAAGAGTTAGCTTGTAGAACGGCGCACATACTCATCAAGAACACCATTAATAAACTTGAATGAGTCTTTCTCGGCAAAGCATTTAGCGAGCTCTACTGCTTCATTAATTATTACCACCGGATCGATGGTCGTATACGTCAGTTCCCAAACAGCAAGACGCAATATCAGAATGGTGGGAACACCTAAACGTTCATAACGCCAGTTTTCTAAGAGAGGGATGATTTTTTTATCAAGATCTTCTCGATCCTGTGAAACAGCTTGGACCGTTTTAAATACCTGGCTATCAGGATCAATCTTAATACCAAAACCAAGATCATAGCCTTGTACTATTGAGTCAAGTGAAACATCATAATCAAAAGCATAACAGGTATACAATAACTGAAATATTAATGCCCGCTGCTCGGTTAACGTCAGCTCAGATGCTTTTAGACAAGACTCACGATACTGGTCATCCATGGCTATTTTTTATCAACACGTTCAATATATTTGCCTTCACGCGTATCTACTTTGAGAATATCACCTTCATTGATAAACAAAGGGACCTGTAATACTAAACCAGACTCGAGAGTTGCTGGTTTAGAGCCGCCGCCTTGTGCTGTATCACCCTTTACCCCTGGTGGCGTTTCTATCACAGCCAATTCCATAAAGAGTGGTGGGTTTACGGCAATAGGTTTATCATTAAAATAGAGTACATTGTAGACTGTCTGTTCTTTAAGGTAATCAAGTACATCACTGACTTGATCTTTATTAAACGAGACCTGCTCATAACTATCTTGGTCAAGAAACTCATACAGTCCATCAGACTCATAGACATACAGCATTTCTTTATAGGCTAAATCAGGCGTTGGTAGCTTTTCATCTGAACGGAAGGTATCTTCCTGCACATTACCAGTAATGAGGCTTTTCATTTTAGTACGAATGTATGCACCACCTTTTCCAGGTTTCACATGTTGATAATCAATCACAGAAAAAGGGTCACCCTTATAGAGAATTTTGGTACCTTTTCGTAAGTCTCCAGCTATAACCACGTCGTTCCTTCATTAATAAAGTACATTCAACTTAATTTTAGTATAATTCTATCTACTAAAAGAAGCAAACAAAACGTTACGTACCTTGACAGTTACACAATCGGCCCGTACTCTTACAGAAGTATAGTACTATTTATGGGAGGTTTACATGGCTTCTTTGAACACAAAAGACCCTCAGATTGCACAACTCATACATCAGGAGCAAGAAACACAACAAACCATACGAAACTTTATAGCCTCCGAGAATATCGCTTATCCTGCCGTTAAAGAAGCACTTGGTTCGGTACTTACTGACATCTATGCAGAAGGCTATCCCGGCAAGAGATACTATCCTGGTTGTCAGCAAGTTGATGAAATAGAACATCTTGCCATAGACCGATTAAAAAGCCTCTTTAATGCTGAACATGCCAATGTTCAACCCCATTCAGGAACTCAAGCTAATATGGCTGTGTTATTTGCTACCCTCGATCCAGGAGATACCTTTATGGGTATGTGTCTTGCAGCCGGCGGACACCTTACCCATGGACATGGAGTCAACTTTTCTGGAACCATTTATAAAAGCATTCAATACTGCGTCGATCCTATCAGCGAACGTATCGATTATGAAGCTATAAAGCAACTTGCTCAACAACACAAGCCTAAAGTACTTATTGTAGGTGGTAGTGCATATAGCAGAACTATGGATATTGAACAACTACGAGATAGTGCCCACGCAGCAGGAGCACTCCTGTTAGTAGATGTCGCTCATACTGCAGGTCTTATTATTTCAGGTATGTATCCCAATCCAACGCCCTATGCTGACTTTGTAACCGGCACTACCCATAAGACTCTCCGTGGGCCCCGAGGAGGATGGATCTTATGCAAAGAAGAGTACAAAGAACGGATTGATCGTGCCGTATTTCCTGGCATTCAAGGAGGGCCTGCTATGAATGCAATTGCGGGAAAGGCTATAGCATTTCACTTAGCAAGCAAGCCCGATTACATTGACTATATAAAAACTGCTGTCGCTCGAGCACATACCATGGCCCGGACCTTTGAACAACTTGAGTATCGTATAGTTTCTGGCGGGACTGACACTCACCTTTTTGTCGTTGACCTAACAAATAAGGGCCTCACAGGACGCTCAGCAGAAAAGATTCTTGAAAAGAATCATATTCTTGTAAGTAGAAGCGCGATTCCCTTTGATACCCAAAAACCCTACATAACCAGCGGGATTCGCCTGGGCACCCTTGCAGAGACCGCTAAAGGACTCACTCATGAAGAGGCGATTGCTTCGGTAAAACAGATCGATTCTCTCTTACGCTCACTGACCTCTTAATGTACGTTGATAAGACTAACTGTTACGTCTCCTTTTTCTTTCAACATAGAGAGCAAGTATCACAAGTAATAAGACTAACACGCCTGAAATAATTGAACGCACGTATGAAGGGATGCCGAGTGACTCAAATAATTTCAACATATCACTTGCATAGAGCCCTGAAAAAAAAGAAAGTATTCCCTCTATAAGAGCTTTGTTTCTCTTAGATGTTTTCTCGAAAGCATCTTTATAGATATGAGGAAAAACAAAAACGACAAAAGCAGCAATTGCAGTCAGTACCACACTAATAATAGCCAAATATCTGAGACTAGATGCCTCGGCACCACCTACATACCATTGTATCACGAGTGGTAATACTACTATAATGCTGAGCAACAAAAAAATAAGAACACGATATCGTTTGGTATCTGAACACCTAGTAATGAGACTACCGAGACTTTGTCCAAGCATCAAATTTGACAAAACAGCTATCAATTTCAAACCCACGATCTGATTCATAACATCACCTTTCATGTAACATTCTAAAAAAACTTCCCCTGCAATACAAGATGTCTTAGTACTCTTTAATAGCGCTTCCTGAGAACATCAGCACAAAAATGTCAGTACATTTTTGTCCTTCAGATATCTGAATGGTTTTTCTATAAAAGCTTTAGGACAATCTGATTTCCTCAAGAAGCATTTCGCCAAATTCCTGGGTATAGTCACCTTCTTCAATAATAGATCTAAATTCATCGACGAAGTTTTGCCGTACACCCTGCGGTATGTCTCTTTCTATAGCCTTAGCACCATAGTTAATCATTTTTTCAGTCAGCTTCTCTCTATAGTACAGTGAAAAGATATCAACCAAAAGCGAACAATTAAGAAAATCTGCCGCCTTTATGCAACGGGCAATAGCTTCCAACTTGCTCCTAGGTGCAGTAAAGAGTGAGTAGTTCTTACATTCGGCTACTATATTATGTCCCATGTCCTTATCTTCATCCGAAGCTGTTTCCAGCCCAAGATTAATTGCCCCAAATATATGCTCTATAAAATATACTAACCAAAAGTTTGCAGAAACAACCTGCCATGTAGCCATGTCACATGGTATTTCGACGGTACCTTCAGGGAATTTTTTAACAAAATGTTTTAACAATGAGCTTACGCTATAAAATTGAGGAAGCTGAGCAACGCCATCCGTAAGCTGAATCCGCACATGAGGAGTTGGTTGAGGATTGAGCTGTTCTAGGCAAGCTTTTACCTCTGAAGACCTATTATAGTGACATGCACAAGGGATGAGGTATTTGGTAAGATTCTTATACAAAATGGCCAAGTATACATCTTCTGGTGTTTCTTCATTTACATTAAGAGCTGTTATATCTGCACCAGCTTCTACAAGCTCCTTGAGGAGTACTGGATAATTATGCCGAGCGGCAAAATGTAATGGCGTGTCATTTGTACCGTCAAATCTACAATGCACCGATACTCCTGCTTCGAGGCAATGCTTGACACCTACGATACTTCCTCTAAAAGCAGATGTGAGTAGAAGTGAATTCTGTAATCTAGATTCCCACGTTTGCACTATTTCCACGCTTGGAGCGAGGATCTCTTCAGGCTCTATAAGCTGTTGTATTAGGCGATAATAAGGATCACCTTCAGTGCATGATTGGATTTTTGCCGCAACAACTTCATACATATCAAAAAAATCTGAATGTTCTTGGCGAGCACCCGCTTTGAGTGCTGCTAATGCGCATTCAGGTTGGTCCATGAGTATCGCAAAATGAAGCATATCTACTTCTTTCTCGAGCTCTACTGCGCTGCCAGTGAATATTCCTCTAGATGTATTAAGGTTGGTTAGACTAAATGTTACTTTTTCGTTCGCGAGATTTTCTCTCCTATCGTTTTGCAAGAGTCTTGCAAGTAGCTCATGATTTCCTTTCATGATACATTTTGCAACATATGTTTTGAGTTCCCCATAAGCGTCGTCTTCTTGAAGAATTGCGTCTTGCTCCTCTGTTAAAACCAACTGTTGTGCGGCTTCTTCTAAAAGGCCATCCAGGTTGTTTTTAGCTTTTTTTTGAAGAGGCTCTATGCCTTCTGCCTCATGGATTCGTATTTTTTCCATGGCATATGTTGAAGAAATCGATGTCAGAATAAGAAGAAATGGTACAATTTTTTTCATAGAGGTTCCTTGGTACTGCAGGTAATCTTCATTTGCTTAGCGGTTATATCCCTAACTCGTGCTCAGAGTAGTGGAAAACTCTTATCTGCGGCAGGTAAGATCATAACGATATCACTATTAGACAAATTGTCAATTCATGGCTGGATGCGAAAAACGTGAGAGTTGATGTTCATTAACCTAAAGACCAACGCTTTCAAAAGTGGTCACGCAGCATTATATACTTTTTGGTAGAATACGACTTTACTCATGAGGGAACCGGCCTTGGAACTCACGTTGGATTCTTCTAACGATCATGAGATAACCTGCCTTCCAATGTTTACTAGTGATACCGGCGATGGTCTTGGTGTAGCGTGGAGTTTGAAACTCAGAACTTGTTAATATCAGAACAAACATTTTTGAGCTTTTACCGATTTGCGCTTGTATTTCCTCAAAGCACTCGCCAAGCAAAATATGCCCATAAGTTCCTCCAAGAGGATTGAAGCAGCTAAGACCTTCAACTTTTGCCCTCCATTTTTTGCAGAGGGATAACACGCGAAAAAGATATATATCTCTCAATAAAAAATTATAGTAAGAGGGAGGGATATCTTAAATTTTATGGTTATCCCTCTGTAAGTAGAGGCTCTTTAAAGAGGAATCACTCGGAAACGATTTTTATATCTATAGCCTACAGAACAGGATTGAAAAGATCATCAAGCGAAGCTACCCCAGAAATCATCTCTTCTGAGTACAGCGTCTTTTTCACGCCACTTGCAGATACAAGCGCCCAAAAAATCGCCTTCGGCGTGCGTGTCTTTTCTTTAAAAACACGCGCTTTTCTTGCAAGTACATAGGCATAGTCTTTGTCGACTGCGAAGGGGGCGTCGGTATATTTAATTTCACACAAGGTTATTGAGTCATCATTTCGATCAAAAAATAGATCTATTTGGGCACCCCGCTCCTTAGCACCCTTCGTTGGTACAAATCGCCAGGTATAGGGTAATGCCGTTGGGTTTAGGCCAAGAGCTTGGCTAATCTGAGGAATATGCTTATAGCACATAGACTCAAAGGCGTAACCGGCCCAGGTATGCCAAGCCGGAGTATGCTGAACCTGTTCCCAGTGGCCCTTGCGCATACCCGCGGCAATAAGCGTGTTCTTTATCGGCTCAATCCATCTAAAATAGAAGATGCTATACTCATCAACCATTTTGTAGAAGATACCTTTCTTTTTGTGTTCATACGGCTTGAACCGCTCAATAAAGCCGGCTTCTGTAAGATCTTTTAAACGACTCAGAAGGCCCGATCCACTAGATATACCTTCTGCCTCATCACTTAGAGCTTCTTGCCCAATTCCGTAGGGATGACTTGCAATAATACGTGCAAGCTCTATATGTCCATTTCCGCTGCTAAATAGAATAGAATAGAGATTCTCAAATTCGGTCATTAAGAAGCTTCGCTTTCCAAATGCGAGCTCTTCAACTGCTTGCATAGCAGAGAGACCTGGCTTCACTTGATTAAGATAGTGAGGAATCCCACCAAGAACCATATAGAGGTGACCGATCTGCTTGTTTGAAAGTTTAATTTTGAGAAACTTAAGATACATCTTAGCTTGACAAAGAGTAAAAGGCTGTAGACGAATCTGGCTTGTAACGCGATTATAAAATCCACCTTTATCATTGATAATATGCTTCAAGATCCAGCAAGCAGATGATCCACATACAATGAGTTTAATACGGGGATCTCGTGACCATCGATGATTCCAGTAGTCATCAAGAACCTGAAGCAGACCAGACTTTCGCGTCACCATCCAGGGAAACTCATCGAAGAAAAGGACGATCTTCTTATGAGAAGAAGCCTCAATCTGCTCAGTTAAAAGGCGAAAAGCATCGTCCCATGATGTGGGAACCGCAAAATTCATCTGGCGCCCAAAAAATGCAGGCCCTATTTCATTGACAAAATGCTTAATCTGATCGGCAATTTTTCCACGTTTTTTTCCGGTAACGTAAAAAAAAGCCGTGTTCTTTTTTCCTAAAAAAGTGTTTCGGACGAGATAGGTTTTACCGACACGGCGCCTACCAAAAACGGTAACAAATTCTGGCATTTGAGAAGAGAAGGCATTTTCAAGAGCACCTACCTCTCGCTCTCGCGCTATTATTGGCAACATAGGCCCATTCCTCTTAGAGAGTTATTGAGAGAGCGATAATACAGCTTTTTAATGTATCCCTCTCTCAATAAAATATTATATCCAGAGGTATAAACCATTTTTTATATTTATACCTCTCTCAATAAATTAACATAATAAGAGGGATAACTCAAATTTTATAATTATGCCTCTCCGAATAAAATTTTATTCAGAGAGGCATAAATAGTTTGTCATTAATACGGCCTCTAGAAGGATACCTTCAAAAGCGTCCGGATTCCAACAAACTTCACCTTTCAGTCATACCTACCATCTTCTATTAACAATAAAATGCTACACTTTTAATCACACCCTACTAATCACTCTTAATCACTCTTGACAAATTGAAAACATTTTGCAATAATAAGAAGCAGATAAAGCATATATAAAAGGAAATTTAGCATGAAAATACCATACAAAGCACTTACCTTATCAGCAGCAGTCCTAGTAATAGGATCATTGCTTGGCATGAGACCCCAAAAAAGCCAATCTCAAGCTGCATTACAGCTTCACCGTCAAAATAAGGCTCTTACCGATAAAAATAAAGCTCGCTACCAGAAGCAGCCATATGTTACTCTCTGCGTAATGCAGCCAACCAACGGCTATGCTAGTCTCAATCGATGCGTTAACTATCTTTTTAACAGCAAAAGATTCCCTTACGGGTACAAAAAAACAGCCGATCAAGACTGGCACATTTCTACTATGGTTCTTGCCGTACCCTTCTCAAGCCCAAACATGAAGCGAGAAGCACAAAAAGCTATGGCTGATCTACGGACTATCATTAAGCAGTACAAACAGCAGTTAAACGGCATAACTTACCGATTTATGTCTCTTGAAAGTATTGGGACCAACAAGCACATTGCTGCCCATTTTAGATTCAAAGACACTCACATGCGATGCCAATTCTTAGAAGCTTATGCACATATTATTAATGAGTTCTTACAAAAGTATCCAAACGCTTGGATGTATTATGGCTATGAAACTATACCTCACATAAGTATAGCACGTACAAGCAATCCAGGAGGCAAAGTAATAATGGATACCACAGGCTGTACTCCTCTACCTGGTAAAAAAAATATCATAGCTGATGTAACATTAATGCATGCTGGCAGAAACCTCTTTATTTCATCAGGTTATTATGACCCTCAAACCCATTCAATAGAGTACCAACAATCTAAGCCAATTTAATGAGCAGGGGGCCAATCAGGGCCCCCTTGTTTTTTTAACAGTATACGTTTACCACTGCGCATTAAATAAAAGCCATGCTCCACTACCTATGAAAATGGCTGATGCCATCACGAGTGAAAGGGGTGAAGAATCTGTTATTTCTGACTCAGCAAGGAGCTCTCGCTCTTCAATGGCCTTACGAAATTGTTTGGTATTTTTAAATAGCACTGAAGGGATTCCCAGCTTCTCGGCAGCCTCTACGTTTTCTTGTTGATCATCAACAAAGAGACATTCCTCTTTTGCTACACCGGCTTTTTCAACCGCTAGGTCATAAAGCGCTTTATTTGGCTTTACACTTCCTGATTCACCAGAAATAACAAGATCGTCAAACCAGCCAAGTTCTTCAGCAAAACGTTGACGCATATACGCAAATGAGTCTTTGTCCCAATTTGACAGAGCAACAAGCCTAAACCGTGGTTCACCCTGTTCATTTTTGGCCATACGTAGCTCTTTCAAGAGGCGCAATGCAGCAGGATATTGTTCAATAATCTCTTCTGCATAGATTTTGGGACTAAACATGAGCTCAATACCACGCTGGATTAAATATACTTGTCGCTCTGAAACGTAGCGGCCGCTCTGCTTTAGTTGTTCAAATGACTCAAAAGTGAGCCTTTTTGCATCTTCTAACGAGTATAATCCTGCTTGATATGCTGAAAGAAGATAGGGCATAGGTTTACCTTTATCATGGGCCACCTGAAAGTCTTCATCTTTCACAACATCAGCATTATTAAGAACCTCAAAAATCAATGATTTAAGATTCCATGGCGCCTTCCAATCGAGCAATAGATACCCGATCGACTTTTTTGCGCCTTCTACGCCAAGCTGGGTCACATAGTTCTTCATAGATTTATCAAAAAATATCCCGCCAAGATCGAACAGCAGGGCTTTTACCTCAGATTGTTCTTTTTCACGAGTTTCCATCGCTATCAACGGTGTCGATAGCCCTAGTAATGCGATACATATAAACTTTTTCATCGTATTTTTTCTCCATCTTACGTTATACATTATTACAAGTATACCATTAATTCACTCTCTCTAAAACTGGGCGATGACGTTAAAAGCCATTTCAAGGCCTCGCAATAACTTGCAAGAAATGACTTGCCCATACCCATCTTGACAACTAAGAATATTTGACTATATTTTAAAGCAATTGTTAACCTTCTTATATAAAAGGAGTCATGATGAACAAAACACTCATATTCGTAGGAATTCTGGGATGCTCTATTACTGCATATCCAATGTCTAAGGAAAAAGAAGAATTTAAGGTTATAACGGGTGAAGCCCTGCCGGAAACACTTGCCGAAGGGTCCGTTGACACCTATGCTGAAACGTTAGCACAGATCTTTAGAGATCTCCCACCGGCACAACAAACGGCCCTCATGAAGATAATGCTACAAGGCTTGCTCAAGAGCAACATGATAACATTTCTCACAGACGAACAAGACGCAGAAGTTAAGAGAATGGTGGATCTTGCGAAAAAAATCAGTCCTCCAAATGAGAAAAATACGAAAAAAATCGGTCGTTCTCCAAAGTGAGAAAGTAATAATTCGACCTATTAATAATCAACTAGTATCAAAACCCCTCTTCCGTTCGAAAGAAAATACCTATTGATCGGAAGAGTCTTTTATTTAAGAAAGATATTTTTCAGTAATGCCAATGTTCCACCAAGCAATAATAACTAACAGGCAAACATCAGTATGGCGTACCTATGCACTTACCTCACTATCACTGATTGCTTCATTAATCTCATCGCTGCCTCATGATATTCACACGCAGTTCAAGAATCTAATACAAGAGGTGAGAGAGCTTTCTTGAAGATTCTTAGCACCTATGGATCTTCTTCATCGTTTTAGTACATTGAAAAGTAGCCATGCACCACTCGTCACAAAAAGAGTAGTGGCGATCATAGGCGATAGGTCTTGTTGTGGGGGCGCAGCAAGCAATCCACGCTCTTCAAGTTCTTTGCGAAATTCTGTAGCATTGCTATACAATAACGATTGAATACCAAATGCCTGAGATGCCACTGTATTGACATGTTGATCATCAACAAAGAGGCATTCTTCTCGGCTAACGCCAGCTTTCTCTACTGATTCATCGTAGAGCTCTTTATTTGGTTTTACACTGTGTGAGTCAGATGTGCCTGAAATGACAAGCTCATCAAACCAGCCTAACTCTTCAGCAAATCGCTCACGCATATACTCAAATGAATCCTTATCCCAATTTGAAATTGCAACAAGTCTAAACCGTGGTTCACCGAGTACATTTTGTGCATCCCGCAATGCTTTCAGAATCGTAAGGGCAGCTACATCTTTGGTAATAATTTCTTCAGCGTAAATTCGTGGACTAAACATAAGCTCAATACCCCGTTGAACTAGATAGGCCTCTCGCTCTGAGCAATAGCGCCCATCTTCCTTAAGCTGTTCAAATGAACGTAACGTAGTATCTTTTGCTTCCTTTAAAGAAAATCTCCCAGCTTGATATGCTGACAGGAGATACGGTATAGGCCGATGGTCATCATGTGCAACCTTAAATTCTTCATCTTTCTCTACATCTGCTTCATCAAGAACATCAAAGATCAACTGCCTCAGCTTCCATGGAGCTCGCCAATCGAGGAGCAGGTAACCAACGGCATTTTTAACTCCTTCAATGCCTAGCTGCCGCATATAGCTCTTCTCTGATTTGAAAAAAAACACGCCACCCAAATCAAGAAGAAGGGCTTTTACTTCAGGTTCCTTTTCACGAACTTCCATCGACATAAGAGGTGTTGATAGGCAGATAAAAAGTATATAGATACGTTTTTTCATGTGTTATTCTCCGAAAATGATTTATTTAATAATACTCAATATAACACTAAATAGATAACTTTTACATGGCTTCACAATGGTATATGCTAAGGTGCCTGTTCATTCAAAGCAATCATATTCTCCACCAGTGGCCCAATCATGTGGTCAAAACGAAGACCATCAAAGGCAGCCATGTTCTTTTTCACCCCTGAAATATAAGCATCATCCACAAAATATTTTGGCAGCAAAGACTCAAGATCAGCCGTTTGCATAAGAGGTTCAGCAAATCCGTTATCCACCATAAAATCAATGTTAAGCAGTTCCCATGGGATAGTACCATTGGTTTGATCAAGAATCATGGGGACGTGCGACTGTAATCCTTCGCACACTGAATTTGGTC
Source organism: uncultured bacterium (assembly GCA_963711045.1). Classification (GTDB taxonomy): domain Bacteria; phylum Babelota; class Babeliae; order Babelales; family Babelaceae; genus PRDV01. Next base: position 411,340 of record CAVQCM010000004.1, read on the forward strand.
CTGGCTTGGTAATAAGCACGTCAGAAATTGCCATCAGATCTGCTATACGATCTGTAAAGCCCATAATGGTGATCGTTACCTCGTGAGGCAGAAGAATCTTCTTAATATTTCTTTTTAAACGCTCATTGCGGCCAAGGCAGGCAATAATATGCATCGGCATACCGAGTTTAGAAAGCACTCGTACGTACCGGTAGCTTGCTTGAGAACCAGCACCCCCCATAAAGACCATTACCACGGGCTTATCTTCAGGAATATCCCATTCTTTTTTTAGCTTGGCAACCTTTTTCTTGAAAAAAAATGCTGGACGTAAGGGAAAGCCCGTTATAACAAGCTGGTCCTTGGTAAATTGAGCAGCCTTAATTTTTTCATGAATACCAGGATAATCAAAAGGAATAGCATACTTAAACTTTTTATAATAAGGCGGTTTAAAGCCAAACATGTAGTTTGCGCTATCAAGATCATTGGTAAGTATGAGAAAGGGTATATCCTGCTCTTTACATACCTCATAATATGCTCGGTTAGTATGAGGTATTACAGAAATCACCAGAGCCGGTTTTTCTCGTAAAATACATTTGCGAAAGAGCTTAACGAGTGAGCCATGACGATAGGTCATATACGAGTGACCACTCTCCGAGTAGTTTCCAATGAGATTAGTCCATCCACATCGTAAGAAAAAATTATAGAGCTCTTCAGCAGTAACTTTACCAAACGTTACGGTACCAAGTGTATCTACCGGTGCTAATATCGTCTTCATCGAATTAATGATCTTCAGTTCATACGTATTACCTAAATAGCTACTGAGTCCTTTGCATACCGAGGTGTGCCCTCCTCCGCCATCACTGGTGAGCACCAGTATCTTTTTCTTTAATGAGAGAGGTTTCTCGGGCACAGGAGCTGGTCGCTTAAATTTCTGGCCTACTTTTTGGCCAAGGTTCCTCATTGGTTTATCCGGATGCAACCAAGAACGGCGTCTAAACCTACGGGTATGGCCCACTGAAGAGCCTATACCACCAATGGCGATAACTATAAGTAGTGTTTTTTTCATACATCGCTATTTGCCCACTTAGGGCTCTATAGCTATTTAGTATACTTTATGAACAAAAAAAATAAACTCTAGCCCGCGCTAGAACTCTATTCAAAAGAGCGGTATACTAGAATAGAGCATTAATGAACCCTTAACAAAAAGCCCTATGGAAAAAAAATACGACTCATTAGCAGCTGAAGCAGAAGCCCAACAGATCTGGGAACAAGAAAACGTCTACCATACGGATAACAACCCTGGTCCATCCTATAGCATTGATACCCCACCGCCAACAGTATCAGGTTCCTTACATATAGGGCATATATTTTCTTATACGCAAACAGACATTATTGCACGCTATGCCCGCATGCAAGGTAACAGCGTATTTTATCCTTTTGGGTTTGATGATAATGGCCTGCCTACTGAAAAATATGTTGAGAAAAAACTTGACGTTAAAGCTCATGAAATGAAACGCTCAGAGTTCATTAAGCTCTGTTTAGAGCAAACCGTAGAAGTAGAACATCAGTTTGAATATTTGTGGCGCAGAATCGGTTTGTCCGTAGATTGGTCAGCATGTTACTCTACTATAGATGAGCGATCACGCTATATCTCGCAGCTTTCATTTATAAAACTCTATAACAAAGGACATATTTATCGTAAAGATGAGCCAGCGCTATACTGCACCACGTGTAGAACAACCGTAGCACAAGCAGAACTTGATGATCTTGAAAAAACTACCACCTTTAATGATCTTATCTTTACGTCCGGTGGTACCGATCTTATTATTGCAACAACACGACCAGAATTGCTTGCTGCGGTAGCAGCTGTATTATATCATCCTGAAGATGAACGGTATAAGCACTTACAGGGCAAAAAAGCCACGGTACCCTATTATCACTTTGAAGTCCCGATTCTCCCTGATGACCTTGTTAATCCGGAAAAAGGAACGGGCCTTGTCATGTGTGCAACGTTTGGTGACAAAACAGACGTTCTCTGGTTTAAAAAACATAACCTCCCTTATACCGCACTCATTGGGCTTGATGGTAAACTCACTTCTAAAGCAGGGCCACTTGAGGGTATGCGGGTACCAACTGCGCGTAAAACGATACTCGATCTTCTTGAGCAAGAAGGATCTCTTGTTAAAAAAGAGCCCCATACTCATGCCGTTAATGTGCATGAACGATGCAAAAAAGAAATCGAATATCTTGTATTACCGCAATGGTTTCTTGCCATTATGCCACATAAAGAAACCTTCATTCAGCTTGGTGAACAGATAACCTGGTATCCTTATTTTATGAAATCCCGCTATATCAATTGGGTAGAAAATGTTTCATGGGACTGGTGTCTATCACGACAGCGCTTTTATGGGATCCCCTTTCCTGCATGGCACTGTACTTCGTGTGAAAAGGTAGTCCTAGCAACACCTGATCAGTTGCCCATCGATCCCCAAGAAACACCTTACAAAGGAACCTGCCCTTGCGGTAGCACTTCATTTAGAGCTGATACTGATGTCATGGATACCTGGAACACCTCAAGCTTAACGCCGTATATTTGTGCAAGCTTACGCTTACCCCTTTCAGAGACAATATTTGAGGATGCAGGGAAAGATTTTATTCCCATGATGATGAGGCCGCAAGCTCATGATATTATCAGAACCTGGGCTTTTGATACCATCATTAAAGTATGGATGCATAATACCACCATTCCCTGGCATACTATAGTCATCTCTGGCCACGTGCTTTCAGATACACAAGAAAAGCTCTCAAAATCTAAGGGTAATAGTCCGTTAGCGCCAGATAATCTTCTTGAAAAATATCCAGCCGATGCTATTAGGTACTGGACTGCTTCAGGAAACCTGGGCCATGACATTTCATTTTCTGAAAGTCAGATTACGATTGGCCGTAAACTGCTCGTAAAGCTGTGGAATGCCTTTCGGTTTATTGAACCACATATGACTACCCTTTCAGCCCCAGAGCCCGAAGAACTAGGTTTGGTAAACAAGTGGATTCTCACTGCAGCCAGTCGGTGCTACGTCAAATATGGCAACTACTTTACCAACAATGAGTTTAGCCTTGCGCTACAAACAGTTGAACATGTTTTCTGGCATGATTTTTGCGATAACTACCTTGAAATCATCAAAAATCAATTACTCAATCCAGAGCACTATGATCAGCAAGAAGTGGCAGCAACACAATGGACGCTCACTCAGATTGGTATGCGCATCTTACAATTGTATGCACCGTTTGTACCCCATGTAACTGAAAAACTGTATTGCTCGCTCTATAAAGAACAGGTAGGCGTTCCCTCACTTCACATGACCAAATTTGCTACATATCAGCAAGATTATGCCTTTGATCAAGCGGCCCAAACAATGGCTTCTATCTTAGAGATCATTAGCAAAGTACGTAAGCTTAAATCTGAACATCAGCTTTCCCTTAAAACTGATCTTTCTGAGCTGGTTATTGCGACCAACGATGCATCTCTTGCTCAGCAATTGCATGATCAAGCATCACTGATTAAGGGGGTAACAAGAGCTCTAGCGCTTACTATCGCCGAAGGGCCACAACAAGAAAGTAGCTTATCACCTGACACCTTGAAAGCCCACGTAGCCGTATGATAACAGTACTCAATCAGCAGGAAGCTATTTCCATTGATACGGATTGGCTTACGGCGGTAGCAGACCATCTATTACATGTGCTTAATTACCAAGGATATGATCTAGGTATACTTCTGACGTCAAATGAAGAAATGGGCTCTTATAATGAAACATACCGTCACAAAAAAGGACCGACCGATATTTTGTCATTTGCTTATCATGAACTCTCACCTGGGGAGCGCATTAGGCCTCTTACTGAGGAAGACAAAAACCTTGGCGATCTGATTCTTGCTCCTGCCTATATACACACATATACCGTCAAGGAAAAAATCCCATTTGAACATCGCTTACTAATACTCCTGATTCATGGTCTGTGTCACGTGCTTGGGTATGATCATGAAACTGATGAAGACTATGTATTGATGCATACTCTTGAAAAAGAATTGCTTATGTCATTACCTCAAAAACTACAGAGATAAACCATCAGGAAATCTCATCAAGTCGTTTATTAATGATATCACCAAGTGCCGTTGTTTTACCCAGCCATTCAAGTAGCAGATCTATACGCTGTTCATCGGTAAGACGCCAATCAATAGTGGATTCTCGCAACCTCTTGGTAAGCTCAAACATACAAATTGCTGCGGCAACAGAAATATTAAAACTTTCGGTAAAGCCATACAAGGGAATTTTAACAAATGCATCTGCCTGCGCAAGTGCAGAGCTACTAATACCCTCTCGCTCTGTACCAAAAATAAGGGCTACTTTTTGATCAAGAGGCAATTCTTGAATAAGCATATCATCAGTATGCGGTGTCGTCGCTACAACTTTGTACCCTTGTTTTTTAAGATCTTCTACGCAGCGAGTAGTATCATGCCCATCTCGTTGAGTATATCTGTTAATAGAAAGCCATTGGGAAGCTCCTTTGGCTATTTCCTTAGTGACTGAGAAAAAGTGTTTCTCTTCAATGACGGTAACATCTTGAATACCAAAACAATCGGCTGACCTCAATACCGCGCTTATATTATGTGCTTGATACACATCCTCAAGAACAATGTTTATATAGTTCGTTCTTTCCTGCGCGACGGCCATGAAGCGCTCTTTACGTTCTTGAGAAATACTTTGGGCAATCTCATCAAAGAGAGCCTGTTTTTGTGCAAAACTACTCATGGGATATCCTACATATGCAGTTGAGATTTCTTCTGTTATAGCTTACACTATATGCTATATTAATAAACAGCTTATTTGGAGACCTCAGCCATGTCGTTTCGCTATGTTCTTTTGTTGGTAGCACTAAGCAGTACTCTGACTGCACAGCGTCCACACAGAAGAATACGAACTTTTTCAAACAACTGTATACGACATATACGCTGCTCAGAGCTTACTAAGGGTAAAGCAACTATCTTTGTGCATGGAACGACCTTTCCAGGCATTTCACGATTACTTCTTCATAACCCAAAGCGTCGCGGTATGTATCGCTACACCTTTGGCCCTACTACAGGAAGAGAACGACTAGCCAAAGTTCTTCATGATGAAGATGCCGTCTCTTTTCCAGGAGAATCTTTTTATAAATTCTACTGGTCAGGCCATCTTGGCTTTGAAGATCGCAAAAAAGCGGCTAAAGATCTTTTGCAGTATATACAGAATCATCAAGGGGAAATTACTCTTATAGCTCATAGTCATGGCTGTAATGTAGCCCTCTATCTTTCCCAGCTTTCTGATACGCTATCTATTGATAGGCTTATTTTATTAGCACCGCCGGTGCAACAAGCTACTGAAAACTTTGTCCATTCACCGGTCTTTAAAAAAGTATATTCATTTTATTCCAGCGGAGATATTATGCAAGTAGCAGATCCACAGGGAATGTATAGTGAAACGAAAAAAAATGGTCATACTACTGGTCCTTTTTTTTCTACGCGCACCTATAAAAAAGGAGCGAACCTCATTCAAACACGGGTACTCTTTGATAGGCGTAGTTTAGGACACCGAGAATTTATTATGCCCCGTTTTATGAGAAGAATTCCACAATTGTTAGCGATAGCTGATACAGCTCACGCAAAAGGAACTGATCATAATATTGTGAATATTCCACGATACCCACATATGCCACAACTACTCACTGCCGATGATGTAGCTGGCGGCTATGTACCAAGAAGAGTGAAAAGTTGTACCTGTCATGGAGAAAAACGGTTGTTCGCGTGAAAAAAAGAGTTGTAGGTTTATTGGTTATTTTGAGTGTAGTGCCGGGATGTGGTCAGTTTTCCCAGTATTATCGACAACGCAAACAGTACCTAAAGAAGGTATTTTTTGCCGGTCCCATTCCTGATGGGCCAGTGACCATCTTCATTCATGGTACTAAAGAATCTATCATCTCTAAAATGGTGCATAAATTAGATTATCCGTATGGAATTGTTGCCGCAAATACGGTTGAAGCAAATTCAGTTCTGTCGCGCATCCCAAGATATCTCAATGAAGTGGCCCCAGAAGAATTTGATCTTACTAGATTTTTCTTTTATGGCTGGCATGGCAAGCTTAATTTTCGCTCACGATATACTGGGGCGCAGCGCCTTTATGATATTCTCAAAGATCACAAAGGGCCTATTACAATTATTACTCATAGTCACGGATGTGGCGTTGCTCTCTTTCTTGCTGAGTTTGCTCAACGTGATAACAACGCTGATTTCTCTATTGATAGATTGATTTTATTAGCACCGCCAGTACAAGTAGCCACCAAACACTATGCTCATGCACCAATATTTAAGGAAGTATTTACCTTCTATTCAACTGCTGATTTTATGCAAGTCGGCGACCCTCAAGGTATCTATTGGGAATCCTATGCCTTTACACCAGATGAAACACAAGTTCCTTTCTTCTCTAAGCGAACCTTTGATCCTGCACCAACTATTTATCAAACACGCATTTTAGCAGATCGTCAAAGTCCTGGGCATCTCTACTTTATGCTACAGGGCTTCATGAAGCATATGCCTTGTCTTCTTGATATGGTACATACACGTGCACAAAACGGTGGCTATGAAGATACACGAAATTTCTACATCATAAACATACCATTATGTAACTTGCCATTAGAGTTTCTTAAGCCAGCTGACCTAAAAGGTAAGTATGTTCCTCGGTCTACCTATTGGCAATCACGAAGAAAAGCTCGAGCTCTCGGCTTGTGCTGCTAACGAGGTTCCTTACCAAAATTAATCAGACGAGCACCATTAAGCATGATGAGAAAATCTGGAATAGCGTGAAAGAGTGCAGCTTGAATAGGTGTTATCAAAGACAATAATGCCAGGCTAATGCCCACCGCATGGGTAAATGCAAACCCTACAATCAGATTCTGTTTGATTGTCCTCATAGTAGCTAATGAAAGATCATATAAAAAGACAATCTGATCTAAGTGCCCAGACATAAGCACAATATCAGCAGCAGCAATAGCAGGTTCCATGCCCATACTTCCCATTGCTATCCCTACATTAGCTTGCTTTAAAGCAGGAGCATCATTAACCCCATCCCCAACCATTGTCACCTGAAGACCGGTATCCTGAAGTCGTTTAAGCATCTCAAGCTTTTTATCTGGCATAATTTCCCCAAAAGCTTTTGATATGCCCAGTTTTTCAGCCACACTTTGAGCAACTGTCTGCTTATCACCGCTGAGCAACATAAACGATTCTATACCCCGCTGTTTAAGAGTTGTTATTGTCCTACGCGCATCAGGCTTTATTCTGTCTGCCAAGCATATTTCACCTATTACCTCTTGAACAGTAGCAAGATAAAAGGTTGTTAAACGTTCTCGTTCTACACATCCTGGAGGCAAGACAAGATTGCCATGCTCTTCAGCTTCAATAAAATGCTTATTACCAAGCAAATAGGTTGTACCTTTATAGGTCATGGTAATACCATGACCAGTAAGAGAAACATACTTCTCAGGATCAGGCACTTCAAGGTTTTCTCGGGTTGCTTCATCCATGATGGCTTTAGCGAGAATATGACCTGATTTTTTCTCAGCTATTGCCGCTAAGAGTAAGATATCTTTCCTAGTATAATCCTTATGAACACTTTCCAATGATATCACCTCAGGTGATCCCATGGTAAGAGTCCCCGTTTTGTCAAAAATCATGGTATCAGTTGCAGCAAGTGACTGTAATGAAGCACCACCTTTTACCAAAATACCTTTCCTGAAGGCAGCTACTATTGCAGCAAGCATGGTAAGTGGGGTCACGAGTGACAATTCTAATGGTGAACCAAAAATAAGCAACGTGATAACCATTTTTGCGTTACCCGTAAACAACCATACAAGACCAATAAATGCCAAAAAAGAAGGGGTAAAGATACGCGTAATGCGATCTGCTAAAAATACCACCGGTGCTTTGCGCTTACTTGCTTGATCAAGCAACGTCTTAATTTTACCAAAGAGTGTTTTTTCCCCTATAGATTTTACCTCAATAATAATACTACCTGCATCAACATAGGTACCAGCAAACACCAGCTGCCCAACACTTTTTTCAAGAGGAACACTTTCACCGGTAAGAACCGCTTCTTGAATACTTGCCTGACCATCAATGATGGTACCATCAACCGGTATCCTTCCTCCTTCTTTTATGATAACATGCATGCCAGTTTTTACATCGTCAAGAGGTACCAGCAACTCTTTATCATCTTTTTTTATGAGTACATCAGAGGGAATAAGCGAGATGAGTCCCGTAAGGGCCTCTTCAGTTCGCTGCTTAATAAGCGTGTCAATGTATTGCGCAACTAACATAATAAGAAGTACGACAAAAATAGCAGACTCTTCACCACCCACCAGGGCAATACCTGTCGCTATAATAAAAAAAAACTCTGAGCTTATGTGCCCTTCCAGCAACTGAGCCACACCTTCATAGGCGATAGGAATAAAGGCTAATGCCAGTGGTAGATATTTCCAGTAACTTGAAACAGATATACCATATGGAACGAACCACAGCACGAGAATGAGCAGAATATAGGCAACACGATGAGGATAATAGGCTTTGATACTCTCCCATGTCATCTAGATATCCTATTAATCGTCTAAGACAGTTTCACATGCACCAACATCGCATACCGGCAAACGCCTAATATAGGCTTCTTGCGCAAGAGCATTATGATAAGCAAGTACACGCTGCTGTTTACTATAAATATTAGCAAATTCATTTTTTGCATCTAAGAAAAAATAGGTAGCAAGGCCTGCTAGTGCGCCAGAAACAGACCATTTGTTTAACCATGGATAGGTACGGCCATCGGTTAAAGTATATGTTTTGCAGTTGCTGACACTCTTATCGTGTCCCGGAGCAAGCCAAGATGCATCTAGTTTCCCCGTTGCATACAAATATAAACCATAAAGCGCACCTGCACTTGTCGCACCCTTTAAGGCACCTTTCACCAAACGTACAAAGTCATATAGCGCAATAGTATGTAAATAACGATAGGCTTTATCAGTCACTTCCCGTGCAGCCTCTTCATACCGCTTTTTTTCAGCAGCTTTAATAAAAAAGCCAGGAATATGTAATTCATTAAGACCATAGGGATCGATACGACGAATCATATCAAGAATTTTGTCAGATTTTGCGCATACCGATGTTGTTACTAAACATGCTAATAGTAGTGTTTTATAATTCATAATTGACTCCATCTTTAACTATCATATGCAGCATACCCTAATATGTAGCCAAATGCAATTGCTTAGGGGTTACCAAATTCCCCATTAAAAACAAGCTCATCAAGAGGCTTCCGTTCCGTTGGTTGATCTTTGAGTCGATACTTTTCTTCAAGCTGCTCATCTGGTGCTTTATATCCTACAGCAAAGAGCGCTTCAATAGCGTATTCTTGAGGTACCTTAAGCTCCTTGCGAGCACGCTCATAATCAAATCCTTCCATACCTCTCATAGCCAAACCCATTGAAAAAGCTTGCAATGCCATATTTTCTGTTGCTGCTCCTGCATCAAAGCTATGGGTACGGGCATTGGAACCATCATACTCAAAAAGCGTTCTTGAGATCACAAGAATAAGTGCTCCTGCATGTTTTGCCCATCCATTTTTGGGTACCAATAATGAACAAAACGTTTTAAATGCCGGCTTCATTACTTCAGAGCGTAAATAAATCGCCACGGTTGGTTATTATACGATGAGGGTGCCCATCTCGCTGCCTCAAACAATGAAAAAAGGTCTTCTCTTGATAATGGTTCACCGGTCATTGAGCGGGGTGACCACCTATCTTTTATGAGATCAAGTACCGGATACTCTGCGCAACGTTTTGTCATGAACATCTCCTTTGGCTAAGTATACGAAAGTTAACAGATAATCTGCAAGAGTTTATGAAGTAAGAATACATATCTTTGAATATAAATTAGATGGAAGTACAGAAGAAACACTTAAACAAATCGAAGATAATTAGTATACAAAAAATATCTAGGGTACTCAAAGCGACTCATAGTGAGTGGTGCAAACGTTAGCACTGCATCTCGTACTATAGCCACATGGTTTCTAAAGAAATTCCTGCTAAATAGCAGCACCAAATCCCAAAAACGCTTGAGTCTGTGCTCGATCAATTCCTTTTGCATCGCCAATATGATATACCCCAAACGAAATATAGGTGCCACCAAAGACAAATACTCTATTGAGCCATTTTACCAAAAAGCGCAATTTAGTATCATAATCAAAGGCACCATGCAAAGAATTACCTGATAATTCTAACGTCGTTAACCACTTAAAACGATTGTGCATCAACCAGTAATCACCGCCTATACCAGGACCATTAGCAAATAGACCAAGACGAAGAGCACCGACATTTTGCCAGTAATAACCAAATTGAAGATCTACTCCTGCTCGCTGAATAAGGCAACGTTCGTGCCAGCCTCTATCAGGCACTTTTAAAGAAATGATTTCAGTGCCAATCTTTTCAAAAAAGCCTTTTCCTAATCGTATATAACCCTTAAATGAAAAATTAAAGACATCTTTCACGTCATCATCATATCGTGGTCGATGAATAACTACGCCATCAAATCGGGTATCTAGTGCAACGGGAAATGGTCCTTCATAGGGAGCAAAAAAGGTATCAGCAGAACAAGATGTACCTAACAGTAAAAAAATGAGTATATGACTTTTCATGATATGTTCCTTGCCAATTAAAAAGTATAACCAATACCAGCAAAGCCGGTGTTATCATAAAAATGGCGTATCCCAAACGAAAAATAGAGATTATCTGTCAGAAATATCCGGTTTAGCCATCTCACAAATGGGCGGCGGTCAAGTTCTCGCCAAAAGTGACGAATATCATCATCTTCTTTAAACCCAAAAAGTTCGAGCGTAGTAAGCCATTGTAAACGATCAAAGGATAACCAGTAATCAACAGCAGCACCTGGGCCTCCCTGAAATACCCCAAACCGTATGGCGCCAGTACCATACCAGTAGGCGCCTACTTGTACATTAGGTCTTACTTCAGTACAATCCACATCCCGAAAGCGATTAAGAATAAAACCACCACGAAAAAAATACCCAGTTTCGGAGACAATATAACCATCCAAGTGCCAGGTTAAACTTTGCTTCATTTCCTGATAAAACTCCTTATGCAAGCCAAAATTACCCTCTAAACGAGTATCAAAGGCAAAAAGGTTGCCACTATCATAGGGGATAAAGCCCTCAGTAGCACATAAAGTAGTTGAAAGCAGTGATAAAAGGAGAATGATTTTTTTGTTCATGAGAGGACATCCTTACTTGATTGATCTTTGTATGTGATCTAACATACCGTAAAAGAATCTTGTTAGCAACTACCAAATAAGTTAGGGAGCGAGAAGTAAGCACCAGCACCTATGAAACCACTTTTATTGCAGCGACTAATAAAGTCATCGGCACCAAACACAAGATAGACAGTATCATTGAAGAATACACGATTGAGCAGCTTAAGGTGAGCACTACGATCATTATAAAAACGATTGTATCCTTTAAAATCAAACGCTTCAAATGTGCATAACCATTTAAAGCGATTGTACGCTAGCCACACATCGCAGGCAACTCCTGCGGTACCTTCAAAGATTCCACCCCTAAGAGCAAAGTAGGGATACCAATACTTACCAAACTGAAAGTTTAAGCGAACGCTATTACGATGTCCACCAATACTATCTTCACAACAGATATCACCAAAATGTTTTGCATAGCCTTTTTGATTGTAGGTAAACCCAAGCTTGCCAAAATAGCCAGAACAATTCGCGAGATACCCGGCAACATACCATTTAACATTGGTTTTTTTCTCATGATGCTCTTCATAGTATGAATTTGGCAATAGTTCAAGATGACTATCGACGCCAATACCAAACCCCTGTATTCTTTCAATACAGCTCCGTGCATAGTCAGAGGTCGTTCGTATATCTCTATAAAGTTGATCATCACTAAGCAGCTTTCCCAAAGTTGATCCACCTGTTTCAGAAGACTCATGCCCAAATGTTGCTTCAGCGGTTCCTAAGAGCCCAGAAACTTTGACTCCTGCTTTTTTCACTACATCAGCTGTTTCTTGGAACATATCACTTGCTTTACCAAGATCGGTAAATACTCTATCAACTCCTTCAAGACGCTTTTTAATAGCACGCATTAAATCGCGAGCTTCATCTGTTGATTCCTGGAGGGTCTTACCTAAGGTCTCTACTTGTTTAACAAGTGCATCAACCCCTTCGAGCACTTCATCTATACCTGCAGGGGTATGATCTTGAAACTGGAAGCGACCATGAGGTTCAATCCAACCGGTATCCTGATTGCCAGGAACGACTTCTAAGTATTTCTGGCCAAGCAAGCCTTCCTGGCGAACGTGGGCAGTAGAGTCGTTAGCAAGCCGAATTTGTTTTTTAATTTTAACGGTTACCCGCACATAAATATCTTCTGGAATAAGCTCAACGCCATCGACCCAGCCAACTTTTACGCCAGCAATTTTAACGTCAGATTGTGGCAGTAAGCCAGACACATCTTTAAAGCCTATAGTATAGGTAGAATAGCGTGCAAGGTTCAACCTCACACTGCCAAGTTGGAACGTCATATAAGCAAATAAGCTCAACGCAAGAATAATAAAGCCGCCAACAATTGTTTCAGTTTTCATGCATCATCCTAAAGCCAATAGAGCTTCGTTACTTTAAATATCACACTCTTTGACGATAATTCATTATCAGGTTCTGTTACTTCGAGTACCGCGTACAATTTTTGTGTCACTGAACCAACAGTACAATAAGATACCACAGAAAATGCCTTTGCTTCAAATGCAGATGCAAAAACCTTCTGAATTGCCGGATCAAAGGCGGCAAAATTTTTGCCATACCGCGGCGCCAACACTTCATCCCAATCTTTTTCCCAATTCATCGTAGGTTTAATCTTTTTTACAAACTCTTCATCAAGATCACCCTGCTCTCTAATACCCAGCAGCGTTTTTGCAGACGTAGTAAGTAGCCAGGGATTTACGGTATCACTGCCTCGTGGTCGCACCGTAAATAGATCCATAATATACAACCCACGATGCTCTTTTACCAAAGGCGTAAATAATCTATCTTTCAATTTTGCAAAATAGGGGACCCGCAGCAACTCAGTAGCATCTTCTGGCAACCTCTTTTGTTCTGTTAAGAATCGCTTAAATGCTTCTTTCATACTTACATCATGAATCTTTTTAAAGAGATCATCAAGGGCTGCTAACGGACCTTGCTCAGGCTGCTCTTCTTTCTTCGTTTCTTTCTTGGCGCCTTTCGTAGCATCTTTCCTGACATCTTTCTTGGCAGGCTGCTCTGGTGTAGCAGTACCCTCTTCTTTTTGCACTTTTTCCGGCTCTTCTTTCTTTTTTCCTTCTTCTTCAAATGCTGCTAAATTAAACTTTCCTTCTTCACACGCAAGATACATCTTTATCGTACCCTCAAGTCCAGGTTCAGTAATTTCTATGGTCTGCCAGCGATTAATGGAAGGAAGAACTTTTAATAACCATTTTTGTACTGGCTCAAGCACCTCTTTTGTTTGCTCAGCTTTTTTATCACCTTCTTTCTCTTCTTTTTGTTCCTCTTTGGGAACTACCGTAGATAACTGACTCATAGCAAGCTCAAGTGAACTCAATGCTAAAAGACGAGCCCGAGCCTTCTCAGTAGCCAAACGAACCTGTGCCTGGAAACTAACTGATTGCTGCACAACCGAGGTAAGCAATACCGTTATTGAAGAAATAACTAAGAGAGTAAGAATAATGATATATCCCTCACGGGCTACTTTTTCCATATTTTGCTCGCTATCCCCTCAAGAGCTTCAAAGAGGGTTTTCTTTTTCTCAACATAGGGACCATAGGCATATACTTTGCACACAATCTCAAAGGGATATTCTGCTCCATAGATATCAACACGTATACCAGATAGCTTCACATAGGCGGGAATAAGTGTCTTGTACGTATCCCATATCTCTTGCACCTTCCACTCTTTAAGCGTCACTGCTCTCGTGGTAGCTACGGCCTTTTGCTCTTTCTCTTCACCTTCTTTTTGCCTATTCTCAATTTCTAACAAAGTAAGCTCAATAGATAGGGCAGTAATGCCAGACACTAGCTCATACGAAACAGCACCAGCTGAACGCATAGCTCCGAGATCAAGCTTAGCACCGCTAAAACGATAGAGTATTCTTTGCACACCGGACTGTTGTGGGTCAGGCTCAAGAACATAGGCAACCCTACGCACAAAGGGGGTAGGCGTAATGGTACCATTAGCTTCTAGTTGTTGAAGGCCACCAGTGGTAATAAATGAAAGAAAAAACTGATCTCCTGAAGCTTCCAATACAAAGACATTCTCAATAGGCTCCATATCAAGAGTCACTGTAGGCTCTTGTTCTTTTTTGTCATCTCGTTTAAAAGGAAAGTTTTTTTCTTTACGTGCTTCAAAGTCTTTTTGAGCATATTGTTGCACTGAACTATACGGCGCAAACATGCCGGTAACGTCTTTTTCAACCTGATCATAAAAACCACTCAATGGGGCATCAATAGTAACCACTTTCTCTATATTTTTTACTCCCCTACTTGCTACACGAAGCAACTGAAACAAACTCAGCGACACAAGCGACGCCAAGAAAATCGCCATCACCACCTCCATGATCGTGAAGCCTTTGTTCATCGCTGCCCTTTCGGCGCAAAGTGCAGACGCGCATAAATGTCTTTCTTTTGACCAAAGGGCCCTTGCCACTCTGCAGCGACTTCTTGGCTAAACAAAAATTCTTGTCGTGATAAACCGGGGCTTACCGTTTTTTTCTGTTGATAAACAAGGGTCATTGGAGGATCATCTCGTTCAGAAGTTTGCTCAACAGATTTAAACAATCGATCCTTTTGGGCAACCACAAAAAAACTTCGAATAAAGCCAAGTCGTTCTATAATACCATGTGCCGCAGCAACTCCTCGAAGTAATACTCCTTGCAATCCCATGAGCGAAGTGCCCGCTGCAGCAAGTATGATTACTGCTAACACAACTTCTAAAATGGTAAGACCAGGCTTAAGATGTTTCATAGATTACCAAAATTGAGTTACACTACGCCCTTAGTGTACCGTGAGTGACTCAGAATGCCAAACATGTTTCTTACATGAGCATCAATATTTGTGACATGAATCTGACTTTTTCCTATTTCATGTCACAAAAAACCCTTCGATTTTATGACAGGAAATAGACTTTTTCCCATTTCATGTCATCGATTTATCATCCAATTTATGACATGATCTGCTTTTTTTCAATTTCATGTCACCTTCGATGTCTAGATAGTTTAGACCATTAAGCAAGCTAACAAGTTGATCTACCGTTAGATCTTCCGCAATATCTCCTGTGCGAATCAACATAAGAATATTCTCAAGCTCTGCTCCCGTAAGATTTCGTAATGGAATGCCGGTATGTACACCACTGTCTTTAATTAGACACATTATAGCCTGAGAACGTTGAACCATGGGAGAATTTAAAGCAAAACGCTCGTCATCCTGAGAATGTATCACAACACCATAATCTCCCAGCTGCAAAAAATCAGGATTCACTGGGAATATAGAGCCCACAAACAGACTCATCGATGCAACAAAAGCATAGTTTAAAAGGCTCATATTCCATATATGGATGATAGCTTACTATACTTTCATCATAGCATACAATATGAAAACAAGTCAATGAATTATCTAAATTAATACTTCAATATGAATAATGAGCCGGCAAAGATAAAAGATAATTGTCGACACAATCAGTTATAGTTAGGTAATGCATGCACTTCACCTTTGCAAAGGGATATACACACACATAGAGACACACAGTTCTTTTTCTTGCAGATGAAGAACAGTTATTCTCAGTTTTGAAAAGAACGTTGCATCATTCCT
Organism: uncultured bacterium; assembly: GCA_963711045.1. Taxonomy (GTDB): domain Bacteria; phylum Babelota; class Babeliae; order Babelales; family Babelaceae; genus PRDV01. The sequence goes on from CAVQCM010000004.1 coordinate 427,309, forward strand.
CTTCTCTATCGATGTTATTATAGAGCTAAATAAGCTCTATCAACAGAACTTAGAAGAGTAAACACTACGTAACTCTAAACACATGAGTAAATGGATTCAAGAGAAATTCAAAGGTTCGTGGACCCTGAGGAGTTTGCTCAGCAAGCAGAAGCCTAACTTCCTGACTTATTCCTTCAGCATTAATTAAAAAGTATACCGTTCTGCCGGTACCTGTAGCAAACTGACTTTTACCATTAATCACGACATCCTTAAACTGAATTTCATCAGGTATGGTAATTGAAGGGCCCGTTGGGCGGCCTTCTATGGTCTGGATCTCCACTTGAAAGCTAGATAGATTAAAAAAGACACGTCGCGCTTCTGTATTCTCTAAAGCTTGTTCTACTGCTTGGGTAGTAAGGGTGTTAAGCTTACCTATAAATAGTTGTGTTTCAGGAACAGGAGATCGTAAAAAACGAGGAATGCCTATGGCTGTTATAATTCCAATGAGAAGTATAACAACCATAAGCTCTATGAGAGTAAACCCTCTGGCATTCATGAAAAACTAACTAGCTTCCTGAGATACCGGAGAATAAATCATATCCTCACCCCGTGGGCCAACAGAATATAAGTCATATGGTGGCCGAGATCCACGAGGATTGAGGGTATACATAAATGGCTGTCCCCACGCATCTTCAAGATCATCTTGAGACGCTAATGGACGGGCCCAACGACGTTGAAGTTGTGGCTTAGATGGCCCATCAATAAGCTCTTGCAATTCAGTTGGATATTCCCTGATATCAGTATTATACTGCTCAAGCATCGTATCAAGGGCTGCAAGCTTGGTTTGGGTTTGTCGTAATTTGACACCTTGCAAATACCTAAACCCTTGAAACGCCATAGCAGCAAGCACGCCAATAATCATGATTACAATCATGATTTCAATGATAGTGAATCCCTTACGTGTATGAATCATGTAACTCCTTTCCTTTGTTACAGTTTATCTGCCCGACTCTGTATTTCTGCAATAGGTAACAGAACTGCGGCAATCACAAATCCAACAACTACAAACATTACGATCAGCATAATGGGGCCAAGCATAGCAGCAAGACCATCTGAACGCTCTCGTAAATCATCTTCAAAATACCGTCCAACCGTGAGCAGCATAGGACCAAGTTCACCACTTTGCTCACCAGTGTTAATCAAATGAATTGCTACCGGGGGAAACACGTTTGCTTCTTTGAGGTATTGTGCAATTCTACCTTGCTTAATGATATTTTCTTTGGCTTTTTCAAGCGCATCTCTTAGCACTCTATTATCAACTATTTTTGTCACAATGTTAAGTGACTCTGCTAAATTTACACCACCTTCAACGAGCATGCCAAGGGTATTACAGAATTGTACAATCGCGCCAGTTCGCGCAAAATAGCCAACTATAGGAAGCTTAAGCTTCCATTTATCAATCATATAGGCACCCTGCGGCGTAGCCTTCCAGGCAAAAAACAAGGTGATCACGAGTGCCACACTAACCAATAAAATAATATAGTGATTAAGCAAGAAGTCTGAAGCTCCCATAAGAATACGAGTAGGGAGTGGAATGGTAATATTTTGGCCAGAAAAGACATTAGCTATCTGGGGAACAACAAAGGCAAGCAGCCCTACAACTACTAACGTAATAACCACCAACTGTATTAACGGATACCGCAACGCTCCTGTTATCTTTTTCTTCAGCTCATCACGCCGTTCAAGAAAATCTGTTAACCGGATTAAAATTCGCTCTAAATTACCCGTAGCTTCTCCCGCTCTCACCAGCTGAATATAAATAGAATCAAACGTATCAGGAAATCGTCCGAGGCCATCGGCAAGTGACTTACCTTCCTTGATACCATCTCGTAGCGTAATTATGATTCGTTCTAAGGGGCCTGAGGTTTGCTCTATTAATAATTCAAGCGCCTGGACCAGGGGAATGCCTGCTTTAAGAAGCACACTGAGTTGTTTAGTAAAAAAGATCTTATCTTTGAGGCTTACTTTTCGTTGAAAGAGCCGGCGATACCAGGGAATAACAGATGTTTCAGAGGTAGCCTGGGTTATTTTTGTTGGATACAATCCCTGCCGTGAGAGCTGCTCACGAGCACCCTGAGCCGTGGAAGCATCAATATGACCTGATACTTTTTTGCCTTGTTTGTTTACTGCTTGATAAAAAAATAATGCCATCGCGACCTAATTCCCTCTTGCTATTCGCCCTGCTACATGGTATAGTAACCACCAATGTATGATGAATTACTTAATGGAGCAGCTCATGAACAAACGCATAATAGCACTCACCTGTGCAATAATAAGCACCATCTGTTTGTTTGCTTACCCACAAGATACCCCAATTTTCTTGGCTAATCAACAGCGATTACCATCTTGCTTTGCACGCCCTTTGGAATTTTCACGAAAAGGGGTCATCTCATTTCTTAAAGACACCTTTAATCATAGTCAGTATCCTCAACACTGGATGGCTCTTAAGTTTGACCATATAAGTCAAGGTCTTGCCTTTGCTTCTCAACATGACCATCCACGTAGGTTCAGCAAAAAAATTCTTAATCTCTTTTTCTTAAAATTACATGATGTTTATGTTAATCCATATGCATTGCATGGACTTATCGAAGATGTCATCGCGTTCTGCAGTCCACACACCAATGTTGAGACTGAACGTAAAGCATTCATTCAATCATGCAAAGATATTCTTGCCACCTATTTAGTTCAAGACTTTGATCGCTTTCAAATACGAACCGAACAGGTACTTGAAGACTTTGCCGCTGACCTGCATACCTATATAGCGTCTGCAGATGAGCGTGACATCTCTATTAGAGAGTTTCAGCACAGTGTCCACTATTTCTTAACTAAGGCACTGAGTCTTCTTATCTGGAACCCCGATGATCAAGAAGATGCCTGGCATATTATGGTTTCTCTCGCATCAGCTCTTGAAGAATGCGCATTGCGTAATCTCATTGATACTCATATGCTTGATGATCTTAATTGGACCCTACTAAGAAAGTTTGGCTCATTTGTTACCATTGCAGCAACAGAGCTAGCTCCTTCATTTTTTGAAGCAGCACGTCATTCCCTTCAAACAGAACATCATGCCATTTTTGATGCTGATGAACGTGAGGTCTATATCACTACTAAAAGCGATTATATTGCTCAGGTACTGATTAACGCTGAAACCAACAATCGATTACAGGCTGCTGGTACCTATACTGAGCATCCTACAAGAATCTAGAAAAAAAGATGTTCAGCGATAGATTTTCCTGGTATCCTAAGTAAAGGTTTTCAGTTCAATGTCATCCTTGAAGGGGGACGTAAAGGATATCACTATGCAGAAGCGTTCTATAAAAGGAAAACTTGAAGTTATTTGCGGATCAATGTTCTCAGGTAAATCTGAAGAGCTTATTCGTCGCATTAGACGGGCTGACTATGCCCAAATGAAAATTGCTACTTTCAAGCATCGTGTTGATGACCGTATGTCAATTGAATTTATCAATACCCATGCTGGAGACAAAGTAAAAGCTATTGCTATAGAACAACCAGATGCTATTAAGCACTTTGTCACTGAAGAGACTCAGCTTGTCGCCATTGACGAAGTACAATTTTTTTCAATGAACATCATCCCTCTCATTTTGGAGCTTGTCGAAAATGGTAAAAAAGTTATCGTAGCGGGTCTTGATCTTGATTTTAGAGGTGTTCCTTTTGGACCTATTCCTCCCCTCATGGCAATTGCTGATAAAATCACTAAGCTTTTTGCCGTGTGTATGACCTGTGGTAATGATGCTCACTATAGCCAGCGTCTCATTGATGGACGGGCCGCTAAATTTAATGACCCCGTGATCATGGTTGGTGCAGATGATAAATATCAAGCACGATGCCGGGATTGTTTCATCATCGACAAAATTCACTGGGCTCCAACTGAACCTCAGTTGGCATAATGGCAAAACAGCAAAATCTTTACCGTTGCTCAAATTGCACTTATCAAACCATAAAGTGGCTCGGCTGTTGCCCCAAATGTAACAAGTTTGATACCATTACGTTGGTTCCTGCCAAAAAAACAGCTATGGCTGTCTCTCAACTAAGTGACCTCAGCACCGTCGATACTAAACCATTACAACGCATGACTACCGGCATTGAAGAATGGGATCGCGTGACGGGTGGTGGCATTGTCCCTGGAAGTTTTATGATTCTTACGGGTGATCCAGGTATTGGCAAATCAACCCTTTTGCTTTCCATTGCTCATAAACTTTCCGAGTCCTATAAGGTATTTTATTTTTCTTCAGAAGAATCATTAGAGCAAGTTAAGTCTCGCGCACAACGACTTAATACCCTATCAGAAGGGCTCTTATTTTCTGATGACCCAAACTTAGAGGCGTTGTTAGCGACCTGCATACAAGAAAAACCTCAGATAATCATTCTTGACTCCATTCAAAACTGTTATCTTACTGATAGCCCTGCCCTTTCAGGAAGTGTTGCCCAGTTAAAAGAGGCAGCATTTAAGTTGATGCGCCTTGCCAAAGAGCATACCATCTCTGTCCTTGCCAGTGGTCATATTACTAAAGAAGGAGTCATGGCAGGGCCTAAGACGCTTGAACATCTAGTTGATGCCGTATTTTATCTACAAGGTGAAGATCGTTGGCAGACGCGTGTTCTCCGTTCTGTTAAAAACAGATTTGGTACGGTTTCAGAACTTGGCTTTTTTACCATGCATGAAGAAGGACTTAAAGAGTTACCAAATATTAATGAACATCTGCTTGAAGATCTTTCTCATTCTCCAGGATCAGTGCTCATAAGCTTTATTGAAGGCTCAAGACCATTGCTTATTGAACTCCAGGCATTAGCGTTACAATCAAAATACAATAACCCGCAGCGCATCGTTTCTGGTATCGATCATACCCAAGTCGTGCTTATTGCTGCCATATTAGAGAAATACTTAAAAATAAAACTAAGCGCTTATGATATCTTCTTTAAGATATCTGGAAGCTTTAAGATAAAGACCGCCGGTGCTGATCTTGGTATCGCTCTTGCATTACTCTCAAGTTACTTTCAAAAACCTCTTCCTGAGAAAACTCTTGCCTTAGGAGAAGTAAGCCTCACGGGCCAAATAAAACCGATCAACCAGCTTGCCATTCATGCTGCAGAAGCTGAAAAGTTTGGCATGAAACAACTCTTACTTGCCCAAAACCAAAAGATTTCTACTACCTGTCACGTGACACGCTTATCCCATGTATATGAGCTTGTAACCTTATTTAGTTAACATTCAGAGCAATATTTCACAAAGGTGCAGTTTCTCAGTTCATTATCACTCAGCACCGTAATACATTCTTGCTTTCTACAGCCAAAGGCATCAGTTACCATAACGATATAATCCCCTAACACAAGATCACTAAACGTAACAGTTTGACCAGACATTGTCTGACCATCTACTTGCACGGTATAAGGCGCCTGCCCACCAGATATTATCACCGTAATGCTTCCATCAGTACCAGTTTCAAAACGTTGTGGCGTCGTCTTGATAGCAATCATGAGATCACTCGGGGCAACATTAATGCTACGCGTAACAGTACACCCAAGACCATCTTCTACTGCTACGGTATAGTCACCCGCTGCAAGCCCTTCATAGGTAATTTCATGGTCATCTTGAGGCTCACTCGCTTCTCCATTTAATGAAAAGACATAAGGCAGCTCACCACCACTCGCGACAGCCATGATGGTACCATCATCTGCTCCTTCAAAGGAACAAGAAGATGGTGTTGCAGTAACCATAAGATCCAGGGTACTCGCTAGTACCTCTAGCATTTGGTCAGCGCTACATCCCTGATCATCTTCTACCGCTACCAGGTAGATTCCTGCAGCAAGACCGTCATAGATAATTTCAGGAGCATCTTGGGGCTCACTGGCATCTCCATTAAGTGAAAATACATATGGCCCGGTACCACCACTCACGGTAGCGGTAATGGTGCCATCATGTGCCCCTTCAGAAGAACATGATGAACGCGTTGCAATTGCGGTAAGCGCGAATGTTGGCACCTCAACGGTAATGATGCGAGAGCACACAGGAACAGAACTATCTTCCACTCGTATCATATGCTCTCCAGGAGGAACATTTTCAAATGTAAATGAAGGATCATCTTGTGGATCTGAGAGAGTGCCTCCATCAATACTAAACCTGAATGGTGCTCGTGCTTGCGTAACAGTCACGGTAACGCTACCATTTTCTGTAGAAAAGCAGTTTGCTGGCACTATGCTCTCTACCGTAAGCCCGATAGATGCGCCAACCGTCGTTCTCTCGGTGATAGTACAACCATTGCTATCAGACACAAGTACAATATAGTCACTCGGCACTAAATCAGTAAACAGAAATCCTGTTGCATCACTTTCCACTGGCGGTTCTACGCTAACGATGCTATAGCTATACGGCACATTACTTCCTGTCGCCCGTACAAAAATAGTTCCGCCTTCTGAAGGCTTACAATTAAATGGGCTACTTACTACCGTAACCACAAGATCTGACTCTGCAAGAGATACCTCTCGAATTTCCGTAATTGGTGGAAAACTACTATCTGAGACAGAAACAATATAGTCACCTGCTGCGAGTCCTCCAAAGGGAATCGGGTCATCAGGTAGCTGACCTTCTCGGCTATCTGCACCTACTGACACCGTATATGGAGCAATGCCCCCTGTTACGGTAATGGTAATAATACCATTGCTTGCACCTTCACAGGGCAATGCTGTTTGGACCGTAAATGATAATTCACTTGCCGTACACCATGAGCATAAGAATAATGCTAACATCAGAACTTTCTTCATCTTTTATCCTTTTTTTGTTTATCAGCAACGTATAAGCCAATCATTAGCTTGAGGATAAAAAAGATAGCAGAGCTAAGTCAATAGTTTGGAAAAAAAAGCACATAGCCGACTAACATGTTAGCCGGCTATACTTTACTCATTGAAGTGCTCAATTAGCAATTAGAGCAATATTTTAGGAATATGGCATTACGTAGATCATTGTCACTTAATACAGTATTACAACCGGTACGTACACATCCATTGCTGTCAGTTACGATAATAGTATAATCAGCAACATTCAGTCCATTAAAAACAAATGGTGCTGAAGTTTGAATTTCATCATTAACTTCTACGGTATAAGGAGGCTCGCCACCCGTTACCACTACAGTGATGCTACCAAGAGTATCATTCGCAAAATTCACATTTACTACACTTGAAGTAAATGCTAAATCACTTGCAGGAACAGTTACATCTATGATAACAAACTCTCCAGATGCATCAGTTACTGATACAGTATGGTCTCCAGCAGCTACCCCTACAAAGGTAAATGTTGTATCATCAGTTGCTGGTTGAACATTATTATCAATTGCAAAGGTATACGGCGCAACACCACCAACGGCAGTCACGGTAATCGTACCATCATTTGCCGTAGCTGATGAACAGTTAGCTATCGTGATACTATCAACAATTAACGAAAGTGTACTTTGTTCAACTACTATTGTTTGGTTAGACGTACAGCCATTGCCATCAAGAACAGTGATTGCATAGGTACCTGCAGCTAAATCGCTATACGTTATCGATGGATCATCTTGTGGATCAGAAGCTACACCATCAAGAGTAAATACGTAAGGAGCTTTACCATTTTCTACTGTTATGGTAATTGAACCGCCCATTGAAGAAGTAGCAGGAGTAGTTGAGGTAGAAACCAGGAAGCTAGAAACTACAGCAGTTTCAGGTCCAGCAGAATCACCAAAAGGATCAGATACGTTAATTTGATAGCTACCAGCGGCAAGACCATCAAATGTAAATGCAGGCCCAACTTCTATTTGAGTAGGTTGACCGGTGACAGTTACCGTATAGGGCACATTACCACCTTGCACATTTATTGTTATTTTACCATCATTTTCACCTTGACAATTCGCAGGATTATTGACTTCAAAAGTGAATCGCAATTCACCTGCCGAAGCATATCCTGAAATACCAAGAATACATAATAAGAGAGCTTTCTTCATCATCTGCTTTTTCCTTTCTGTTTTAGCAGGTTAGACATGTTATACACTCAAGCGCTATAACTCTTTATAGCTGATTCTCACTGATAATAAAAAAAGATATCTAGATAAGTCAATAGTTTGATAAAAAAAGAGAAAAATAAAAAGCCGACTAACAAATATTAGCCGGCTATACTTACTTTTTAGAGTGCCTAATTAGCAATTAGAGCAATATTTTAGGAATGTGGCATTACGTAGATCGTTATCACTTAATACCGTGTTACAACCGGTACACATCCATTGCTGTCAGTCACTGAAATAGTATAATCAGTAACATTCAGTCCATCAAAAACAAATGGTGCTGAAGTATGGATGCCATTCCTCCCCAGTCTTGATAAGCTATGGGGTTTCCTGGCATGGAAATAAAAGAGCTTTCTTCATCATCTGCTTTTTTCCTTTCTGCTTAGCAGGATTCATATTATACAGCGTTATAATTCTTTATAGCTGGTCATACAAAATTGATAGTAAAGCAGAATTTCCTTCAGCATCATTCACGTTCATTTGGTAGCTGACAGCAGCAAGACCACCAAACGTAAAGGGGCCTGTACCGGTTTGAGGAGCCTGACCCGTAACGTTTACTGTATAAGGAGGGACACCACCTTGCACATGTATTCTAATTTCACCACCCTTACTATTATCAGGCTTCTCGATCTCAATAGTGAATCGCAATTTACCCGCCGAAGCATATCCTGAAATACCAAGAATACATAATAAGAGAGCTTTCTTAATCATCTGCTTTTTCCTTTCTTTTTTAGCAGGCACTCACTAGCGCTATAATTCTTTATAGCTGCTCATACGAAATTGATAGTAAAAAAGATATCTAGATAAGTCAATAATTTGATAAAAAAAAGAGCAAAGTAAAAAGCCGACTAACAAATATTAGCCGGCTATATTTACTTTTTAGAGTGCCTAATTAGCAATTAGAGCAATATTTTAGGAATGTGGCATTACGTAGATCGTTATCACTTAATACAGTATTACAACCGGTACGTACACATCCATTGCTGTCAGTTACCGTAATAGTATAATCAGCAACATTCAGTCCATCAAAAACAAATGGTGCTGAAGTTTGGATTTCACCATTAACTTCTACGGTATAAGGAGGCTCACCACCCGTTACCACTACAGTAATGCTACCAAGAGTATCATTCGCAAAGTTTACATTCACTACACTTGAAGTGAACGCTAAATCACTAGCAGGAACAGTTACATCTATTAAAATAAACTCTCCAGATGCATCAGTTACTGATACACTATGATCTCCAGCAGCAACTCCTACAAAAGTAAATGTTGGATCATCAGTTGATGGTTGTACATTGTTATCAATTGCAAAAGTATAGGGTGCAATACCGTCAACAGCTGTCACGGTAATCGTGCCATCATTTGCAGAAGCTGATGAACAGTTAGCTGGTGTGATACTGTCAATAACTAACGAGAGGCTACTTTCAACTATAACAATTGGATTAGAATCAAAACAACCATTGCCATCAAGAGCAGTAATTGTATAATCACCAGCCGCTAAATCACCAAATGTAATTGATGGATCATTTTGTGGATCAGAAGCTTCACCATTAAGAGTAAATACATAAGGAGCTATACCATTTTCAACAGTAATGGTAATTGAACCACCTGTGCCAGAAGAATTAGCAGGAGTAGTTGATGTTTCAACTAAGAAAAGAGGAACTAGCGCTGTTTCAGGTCCAGCAGCATTACCTGCAGAGTCAGTCACGTTAATTTGGTAGCTGCCAGCTGCAAGATCGTCAAACGTAAATGGACTTGCTCCGGTTTGAGGAGCTTGACCTGTAACGTTTACTGTATAAGGTGCGACACCACCTTGTACATTTACGGTGATTTCACCATCATCTTCTCCCTGACAATTAGCAGGATTTTCAATCTCAAAAGTGAAACGCAATTCACCTGCAGTTGCATATCCTGAAATACCAAGAATACATAATAAGAGAGCTTTCTTCATCATCTGCTTTTTCCTTTCTGTTTAGCAGGTTAGACATATTGTACACTCTACAATAGCGCTATAATATAACTCTTTAAAGTGCATGTCAATACTTTGCACTGTTTTAATCATATCCGACCTAGCAACTTGTGGTAGCTTACCAAAAAAAGGTGCTCAAAACTCTCTATCTATATTAATAGCTAATATGCTTGTCTACACAAACTTCATCACACATTCTTTGGTAACTAAAGATCGAATACTCGAAAATAACTGATTAATCAATTTTCATGCTTATTTGAGAGCAGAATGATCATGGGCATTTTTTAACCAATGCGCGAATAATAACAATCTCATAGACTGCATTTAAAAGTACAGCTTAAGCCCAAAGCGCTCTCCCGCGTAAAAAATCATGCTAAGGAGGTTACATCCCAAATCTTTGCAGTCTCATCCCAAGATACAGTTACGAGAGTGGTGCCATCAGGACTGTAACTGGCTAACCAAACATCACTTGTATGGCCCTGTAGGGTATGTAGGCAATTACCTGTCTGTACATCCCAGATCTTTGAGGTTCTATCCAAAGATGCGGTTACGCGTGTGGTGCCATTAGGACTGAATCTGGCTGATATAACAGGCCTCGCATGGCCCTGTAGGGTTGATACACAGAAACCAGCTGATCTTTTGATATAATCAATCATAGGGTTGTCTTTAAATATCCAAAGAGCTCCCATTTCTTGTAACCCTGCAGGGAGTTTCTCAAAAAGTTCTGATTTAGGTTGGCTCAATGCCGGTTGAGCAAACGTGCTCTCCCATGTAAAAATTGTTCTAAGGAGACATCCCAGATCTTTGCAGTTCTATCAGCAGATGCGGTTACGAGAGTGGTGCCATCAGGACTGAAACTGGCTGACCAAACATTACCAGTATGGCCTTCTAGGGTATGCAAGCATTTGCCAGTCAGCACATCCCAGATCATTGGAGTTTTATCATTAGATGTGGTTACGAGTATGGTACCATCAGGACTGAAACTGGGTGAATGAACAATATCCGTATGGCCCTGCAGGGTATGCAGGCAATTACCTGTCAGCACATCCCAGATCTTTGCAGTTGCATCAGGAGATGCGGTTACGAGTGTGGTGCTATCAGGACTGAAACTGGCTGAATAAACACCACTTGTATGGCCCCGCAGGGTATGCAGGCAGTTGCCTGTCAGCACATCCCAGATCTTTGCAGTTGCATCCCAAGATGCGGTTACGAGAGTGGTGCCATCAGGGCTGAATCTGGCTAAATTAACATCACTCGTATGGCCCTGTAGGGTATGCAGACAGTTGCCTGTCAGTACATCCCAGATCTTCGCAGTCGCATCATCTGATGCGGTTACGAGGGTGGTGCCATCAGGACTGAATCTGGCTGAAAAAACATCACGCGTATGGCCCTGCAGGATATGCAGGCAGTTGCCTGTCAGTACATCCCAGATCTTCGCAGTCGCATCATGTGATGCGGTTACGAGGGTGGTGCCATCAGGACTGAATCTGGCTAAATTAACATCACCCGTATGGCCCTGTAGGGTATGCAGACAGTTGCCTGTCAGTACATCCCAGATCTTCGCAGTCGCATCATGTGATGCGGTTACGAGTGTGGTACCATCAGGACTGAAACTGGCTGACATAACAGGCCCCGTATGGCCCTGCAGGATATGCAGGCAGTTGCCTGTCAGTACATCCCAGATCTTCGCAGTCGCATCATGTGATGCGGTTACGAGGGTGGTGCCATCAGGACTGAATCTGGCTAAATTAACATCACCCGTATGGCCCTGTAGGGTATGCAGACAGTTGCCTGTCAGTACATCCCAGATCTTGGCAGTGCTATCATGTGATGCGGTTACGAGTGTGGTACCATCAGGACTGAAACTGGCTGACATAACAGGCCCCGTATGTCCCTCTAGGGTTGATGTACAGAGATTGGTATAATCAACCCGTACACCAGCTTCAAGAAGAAGATCAACAAAGGATGCCTTTCCTAATTTAGCCGCCAAATAAAGGGGAGTCATGCCACTAGTATCAGCAAGCTCACCATTGGCACCCTTTTTAAGGAGATATCGTATAATAGCTGGATCATCACTAAACTCGACTGCATAAGCTAATACTGACCTACCCTTATTATCAACTTCATTAATAGATAGACCTGCCTTTCTGTATAACTTGACCAATTTTAATGATTTAGTCACTGCTGCGTGTAGTAGTGTAATGCCATCAACTGTCGTCTTGAGAACAGAATCAGCACCATTTTCTAACAAAAGTTGAGCGATATCATCATCTTCAGCAACTGCTAATACAGAAAGTCCTTCTTTAGAAAGAGCAGTACTATCTGCTCCTCGCCTTAAGAGCAGCTCTACTACCTCTTTATGCCCCTTAGATACCGCTACATGCAAAGCAGTCATTCCTTGCATGCTCGCAACTAAACCCTTTACCACTTGTTGAGAAGCCGCTTCAAAGCTAATTCCCTCACTGTTACTTAGCAGTCTCGCCTCTCTATCTAATTTTTGACATTCTTTTTCATCAAGCATCACCTCTACCCCATCTTCTCCCTTATACGACTTGACCGATGTATTTTGGTAAGAAGAAGGCAACATCGGTATAAAACCAGACACTCTGCTATCTACTGATACTCCCATATCTAGCAATTTTTCTACCGCCCTCACGTTTCCACAATACGCAGCACTGAGTAGTGGTCCAGCACATTCGGAGCTTTCAACTAAACTCTCAACCCCCAGTAAATCCATTATCTCCAAATAATCACTTAAAGCAGCATAATGCAACGGTGTAATGCCATGTTTCGCTTGAAGCCTTCGGTTAGCACCCTTACTCAATAGTAGATTCACACACTCAATACGGCCTTTCAACACCGCATAATGCAAGGCTGACCAACCGTCCTCGTTAACATTATCAATCAGATCGGGCGCACGAACAAGCAACAACGAGGCTACTCCGGTGCGTCCCATAACAACAGCAAACATAAGTGGCGTAAGGCCCCTCTTAGAACGCCTGGCAGCATCTGCTCCATTAGATAGCAAGCACCTTACCGCATCTGAGTGTCCCCCAATTATTGCAAACATTAGTGGTGTAGCATCATTACTATTTGTTGCATCAATACGTGCGTTATGCTTAAGCAACAATTCAACAACAGTAACATGCCCTCGATCTGCCGCTACATGAAGTGACGTACCACCCTCACTACCTGCTGCATCAATACTCGCGTTATACTTAAGCAATAATTCAACAACTGGCAAATGCCCATTACCTGACGCATAATGAAGTGGTGTTCTACCGTCACTATCTACTGCATCAATACGGGCATTATGCTTTAACAACAGCTCTACAACATTGACATGCCCTTGACCTGCCGCTACATGAAGTGATGTTCTATCTTTAGAGGCTTTCTCATCTACCGATATATTGGCCTGCACTAACAGCTCAACCAGATCACTATGACCACCTAAAGAAGCAAAATGAAGCGCAGTCATTCCATCATCGGTTTTTGAGGTTAGCTTAGCCCCTTTCTTATGCAAAAATTGTACCATTTCAGTAAATCCGCAGCGAGCTGCAACATGGATCGCTTTTAGGCCCTTAGATGTTCTACTAGTATAGTCAGCACCATTATCAAGGAGCAGCTGAACTATTTCTAGGCGATCTTGATTAAGTGCATCCATCCCCTTTGACTTGTCCACGGCATAATGCAATGGAGTTAGTCCCCCTTTAGTCTGTGCCGTAACGAGAGCTCCTCGATCAAGCAATACGCCCACTACCTCCTTATACCCTTGCCCAGCGGCATTATGTAAGGCAGTAGTTCCTTTAGCGGTAGCATCATGTACTGAAAGCCCACGGTCAAGCAATTCTAAGATTACTTCTTTATCACCAAAAAGAGCTGCATAAGCCATCAAGCACACACCATCTATTTCTAAGTGAGCGCCATGTGCTACTAACAACTCAACCATTGCACAGACATTGCGACATGCCCCGCACGAAATACAACAAATAGGGGTCACCCCATTATCTGCTCTGGCATTTACATTTGCCTGATGATCAAGCAAGATCCTCACCACAGATTCATGACCTCTTGCAACCGCATCGTGAAGTGGTGTTCCTCCAAGTTTGCCACCTTTTCCATCTATGGGTGCACCCATATCTATCAATACTTCAACAACTCTATCTTGGCCATTCATTGCAGCGTAGTGAAGTGGGGTAAAGCCCTCTTTATCCTTCTTATGTACATCTATGCCTCGTAAAAATAATGTGCGTATAATCTTTTTGGGAAAGGTATTTATAAGAGAAGCAAACTGTTTCTGTGCAAAAAGATCATTACCATGTTTCTGAACATAAGCCAGCAACAGAAGGGCTTGCTCGAGCGTTATGTTACCACCTTCTAAGAATGCTTGTATTTCTCTATCAGTATAATGCAACAGACGAACAAATCCATCTTTTTTGCCAGCTACGAGGACATCTCCATTTGGACTAAATTCGAGTAGACCTGCATTCGGCCCGATAGGTAATCGAGTAAGCAGCTCACGAGACTGTGTATTCCACAAACACACTTCTTCATCGCTTGTTAACGTAGCTAAAGTTGGCTCATTAGGATGATAACAACCGGTAATAAAGGTAGAAGGACATTTGAGCAGTTCAGGGGTAGTCCCCTCTACAAGAGAAAGAATGGCGCCTCCTTGGTCAGCGTCAGCAAGGGCAACCGACGTACCGGTCTCATCTGCGCAAAGAATCCCTTTTTTAGTATCCCACCGCTTTTCGATCTCTCCACCCATTGTTGGATTTATATTCCATTTGATCAGTACACCATTAGCACTCCCCGTAAGCAGTTTCTGATCTGACGTACAACGAACCATCGTAATTGGTGCATGATGTTCATTCATTTCACGTAATATACCAGCATCTAAACTCCAAAACCTAATTAACCCTGTCGAACGACATTCAATAACCATTGAGTTATCTGGCGTTACCAGAAGATGCTCTCCTAAGCCTAACGGTTCTGAAGGTGCGCTACCAGCATCAAGCACCCTATTGTTCTTGAGTATCATATCTCTTACCATAAGCATCTCACCAATACCAGCAACAATCTTGGTATTATCAGAGCTCTTTGCTATTCCCCAAATTTTCGGGGCCGTAAAACGCGTTTCAAGAACACTGGTTCCTCTTTTTTTTGGTCTTAGCAAATCATAGACGATAAGTTCTTCACCGCTATGACCAACAAGTGAATTCTCAGCAAAAAGTATATCATCTAGGCGGCACGTTACAGAAGTAATAGAACCTATTTTTGTCGCTGTTTCAGTATCCCAAACAGTACAAGAAAGGCCACCCATCCAAGCACCCCAGGTAATTAATGAATCACCGGTACCATTAAAACGGGCTTTATAGTTTTGACCTACGGCCGCCCAACGATCGTAAGCATCTAGACCTATCAGGTCTTCATAAAGTGATGACCGCACCACACGACGATCTTCATCTCTTACTATCAACTCACCAAGATCAACAAGAATATCCTCCTCAAAGCCAACTTTATTAATCCAATCTTTGGTAGCCACAAAATCATCAAGTGCTCCTTTGAGCTTCTCAACAAACTGCCGCGTAGCATACTCATACACTACCTCAATGTGTAATGTTTTACTTATCTTGATTACCTCGGCCAGTTGCTCTAAGCTCATACTATTAAAGGTCTCGTTCTCTAGGGTAAAAGAAGTTTCCTTGATGACTTTTTTCACTAACTTCCTGATCAACGCAAACTGGCTCCCTGTAAGTGGCACCAGTAATTCATTGCCTTTAGAGCCTAACATCTCATCATTCATGCAAGCATCAGCAACCCATTGTATATGCTTTACATAGGCACCAGGTAGTACAAAATACGCACCATCAGATGTCTTGATTATCACGTCCCGTACAGTAGACGTGACCTTCTCTTGCATAGCCCATAATGAGCCATTCATTACTGATACAAAACCAAACAAGGTTACCGCAATGTATACTATTCTTTTCATCTTAGATTCCTTCATATCTACTATCTCCTGTAGAAGTAGGTTAACAAATACAGCATCAATCACCTCAAACTAGCAAATCATAGCTTAATAACCAACTCTACTCACTATTCTTAGTATTTTCATACGAATATCTCTTGGTAGATTAATCGAAATTTCGGCTCCTTCTTCTGTACTAAAAGTCCAATGCTCGGAATCTTCAGCATTTCCTAGCCTCAGTTCTACACTACACAAAAGTTGATATAACCTACTATGATCGCGTAAGTCAATCAAGATATTTCTAAGATCATTTGGATCCAGCGTGTCCTCTAATTGATTAATCTGTTTTTCGATAACTCGTGTATTTTGCACAACGAGAGCAATCTTAGCGAATAACTGTTTCGCGGACACCTGCTCATTCAACAGGAGATCCTCTTGCAGTAAGCTTTCGGTACCGCACGTAAGCAATCCACTTTTTCGGGCAATAACCATTTTAGCTTTCCTGAGAATATCCCTCCCAGCCAATATAAAAAGCATATAAGGTAAACTTCTTGCCTTATGTAACTTATGACGCCCAAATGGATTGTTCTCGATTAGCATCATACGTAATTGCATCAAATTACCCATTGAATTCGGTAACTGGTCTAAATGATTATCGGTCAAGTTGACCCAACCCAAATTGCTCAACTCTCCAATTTCTGAAGGAAGTTCAGAAAGTTGATTACCTGCAAGTGAAAGATCATCTAAGCTTTTCATGCGACTTATGTCAGTTGGTACTTTTCTCAGTTGATTCCCTCCCAAATATAGATTCGTAAGAGTGGTGAGATGGAAAATAGCAGGAGGAATCTCATAAAAAAGATTTTCTACTAGAAATAAAGATGTCAAATTTGTTAAGTTGACAGTCTCATCAGGCAACTCGGAAAGTTGGTTATTCTTCAGAGATAGCCATCTTAATTTTACTAAGCCACCTACAAGTGACGGAATCGTCACTAATTGATTATCATCGAGACTAAGAGAAGTAAGATTAGTAAGATTACTGACATACAGGGGTACTTCAGAAAGTTGACAACCTTTAAGACTGATATCTTTCAAATTACTCAATCCACGTATCGATACGTCTGGTAATCTTAGTGAAGACAAAAATAATGAAGTTAAATTCGTGAGAACGAGTATCTCATGGGGAATCTGAGCAGTACCATTTAAACTAAGATATAGTTCTTCTAATTTGACCAGATTTCCTAATTCAATGGGCAGCTCTTCTAAGACATTACCCGTAAGATCAAGCTTTTCCAAACAACTTAGCTTTCCAATTGCTTCTGGCACCAACACTAATCGATTACAGCTTAAATCTGCACTTCTTAAACTTCTTAGGTTCCCTATAGTTTTTGGCAACTCTTCTATTTTATTATGAGTAAGACCCAAACGTTGTAAATTCACCAGGTTTCCAATGGTCTCTGGAAGCTCGGATAACTGATTCATGGGTAACCAAAGTAGCTCAAGATTTGTCAGATTGCCAATTTCAACAGGAAGAACTTCAAGTAGATTCACTGCTACGTTAAGATTTCGCAAATTAGTTAATTCAGCTAACGTGACAGGTATCACACGCAATTGATTGCGTCCTAGATCAAGAGTTTGCAAATTTCTAAGCCCACTGAGCTCAGGAAAAGCTTCAAGCTGATTATTTGATATATCGAGCCGTAGCAACTTACTTAAGTTTCCTAACTCGGCGGGCACCATGCGCAATTGATTAACCGATAGATCAAGTTCTTGCAGATTACTGAGTGTACCAAGCTCTGCAGGAACCTCGATTAACTTATTACCCGACAACCAAAGCTTTACTAAGTTAGCGAGACTCCCCAAGAGAGGTGGTACTTGAACAAGCTGATTGTGTGAAAACCCGAGAACTTCCAAGTTCTTAAGCCTCTCAATGCCCTCAGGCAGTTGCTCGCATCTATTTTTGTGTGCATAGAGCCTTTGTAGATTTGTAAGATTATATACATCCCTTGAGACGCCTCTTAGCTGATTTTCTGATAGCCAAAGTTCAACAAGAGCTGTCATAGTACCAATATCGCTGGGAACTTCAACTAGCTGCTTATTTGAAAGGTTCAGTGTAGTCAATTCACCATCTTTAATTCTTTGTACGTCCTCGGGAGATACCAGATCACTTACAACCCTATTCATTGGCACCGCTGTACCGCAAACAGTTGCTGCCAAAATTCCTACTGCAAGAAAGCGTTGCCACCTCCTTATCACTGTCATAGCTATGGACTTGTTCGCATAGAGCAGATCTGCTTGTAAACCACAATCTCCATCACACATTCTAAACATATTTTTGTCTCCATATAAATTTAATTAGGCAAAGAAGAGTCGCAAAACACTTTTCACATCGTTTCTTTGCAAACATCGTAAGCATACTGCATACTTTTCTGTTCTACCGCGAGGTAGATAAGAAACAGCTATCAGTT
Source organism: uncultured bacterium (assembly GCA_963711045.1). GTDB lineage: Bacteria > Babelota > Babeliae > Babelales > Babelaceae > PRDV01. The sequence goes on from CAVQCM010000004.1 coordinate 445,801, forward strand.
TTTTCCATGTAAAAGCTTCCATATTTCACTCCTATTTGGTCCCCTTACATCATTAGCTGGAGTTTTACCTAGCTTGTCGGTAGCCTTGGTATTAGCATTTTTACTCAGTAGAAACTTGACCATTTCTACATTTCCCATTGAACAAGCAAGATGAAGAGGTGTAAGTTTCTGGGAATCCACTGCCTCAAGGCATCGAGGATCATGAGCCAACAATAGTTCAACTATAGGTATATGGCCCGCAGTTAGCGCAACATGAATAGGAGGTTTCCATCCAGCAGAGGATTTAGCAAACATATCTACGCCTTTTTTCAATAACAACTCAACTACCTCCTGGTGACCTTCCTGGCATGCGCTATGCAAAGCTTTATACTTCATTTCAGCAGCAAGATCATTCCTTACATCTACTTCAATAAGAAGATCAACAAAGGATGTCCTACCTAGTCTAGCAGCCAATAGAAGAGGATTACTGTGACTCTTATCAGCAAGCTCACCATCGGCACCTTTTTTAAGAAGATATCGTACTATAGCTGGATCATCACTAAAAGTGACTGCAAAAGCCAATACTGACCTACCCTTATTATCAACCTCACTAACAGAAAGACCTGCCTTTCTGTATAACTTGACCAATTTTAATGATTTAGTCACTGCTGCGTGTAGTAGTGTAATGCCATCAACAGTCGTCTTGAGAACAGAATCCGCACCATGTTCTAACAAATATTGAGCGATTTTATCATCTTCAGCAACTGCTAATACAGAAAGTCCTTCTTTAGAAAGAGCAGTAATATCTGCTCCGTGCCTTAAGAGCAGCTCTACTACCTCTCTGTGTCCCCTAGATACAGCTAGATGCAAAGCAGTCATTCCTTGCATAGCCTCAAATGTACCCTGTACCACTTGTTGAGAAGCCGCTTCTAAACTTATTCCTTCTATGTTGCTTACTAGTCTCGCTTCTCTATCTATTTCTTGAGATTCTTTTTCATCAAGCATCAGTTCTACCCCATCTTCAATCTTATATTGGGTCGAATTAAGCGATGTATTTAGGCTTACTAAAGGAGGAAATATCGGTATAATGCCAGACACCCTGCTATCTACTGATACTCCCATATCTAACAATTTTTCTACCGCTCTAACCTTTCCACAATACGCAGCACTATGTAGTGGTTCACCAAACTCAGTGCTTTCTACTAAGCTCTCAATTCCCAGCACATCCATTATCTCTAATGAATCACTCAACGCAGCATAATGCAATGGTGTAATGCCATGTTTTGCTTGCAGTCTTCGGTTAGCGCCCCTACTCAATAATAGCTTCACACACTCAACATGACCCCTCAATACCGCATAATGCAAGGCTGATAACCCTTGTTCGTCAACATCATCAATCAAATCAGGCGCATGGGTAAGCAACAATGAAGCTACTTCGCTGTTGTCCGATTGAACAGCAAACATAAGAGACGTAAGCCCTCCCATAGAACGCCTGGCAGCATCTGCTCCATTAGCTAACAAGCATAATGCAGCTTCTGAGTGCCCACCAAGCATTGCATGCATCAGTGGCGTAACACCAACACTATTTACAGCATCAATAGCTGCGTTATGCTTAAGCAACAAATCAACAACATGAGCATGCCCCTGACCTGCCGCTACATGAAGTGGCGTGTTGCCCTCACTATCTACTGCATCAATACGTGCATCATGTTTAAGCAACAGCTCAACAACATAAGCATGCCCTTGACTTGCCGCTACATGAAGTGATGTTCTATCTTTAGAGGCTTTCTCATCTACTGGTATATTAGCCAGCACTAACAGCTCAACCAGATCAATGTGACCACCTGAAGAAGCAAAATGAAGTAGAGTCATTCCACCATCTGTTTTTGAGGTTAGTTTAGCACCTTGCTTATGCAAAAATTGTACCATTTCAGTAAATCCGCATGCAGCTGCAATATGAATCGCTTTTAGGCCCTTAGATGTTTTACTAGTATAGTCAGCACCATTATCAAGAAGTAGCTGCACTATTTCTAGACGATCTTCATCAAGTGCATCCATCCTATTAGCTTTGTTTACCGCAACATGAAGTGGCGTAATCCCATCTTTTGTCTTTGCCGTAACAAGTGCTCTGCGATCAAGCAATACTTCCACTACCTCTTTATACCCTTTCCCAGCGGCATTATGTAAGGCAGTAATACCTTCAGCAGTAGCATCATGTACTGAAAGCCCACGATCAAGCAAGCCTAAGATTGCTTCTTTATCACCAGAAAGAGCCGCATGCGCCATCAAGCACACGCCATCTATTTCTAGGTGAGCGCCATGCGCTGCTAATAACTCAACCATCACGCTGGCATTGCGACATGCTCTGTACGATATACAACAAATAGGGGTCAATCCATTATCTGCTCTGGCATTCACATTTGCTTCATGATCAAGTAAGACCCTCACCACAGATTCATGACCACTCGCAACGGCATCATGAAGTGGTGTTCCTCCAAGCTTGCCACCTTTCTCATTTATGGGTGCACCCATATCTATCAATACTTCAGCAACCCTATCTTGGCCATTCCTTGCGGCGTAGTGAAGTGGGGTAAAGCCCTTTTTATCTTTCTCATGCACCGCTATACCTCGTAAAAATAATGTTCGGATAATCTTTTTGGGAAAGGTATTTATAAGAGAAGCAAACTGTTTATGTGCAAAAAGATCATTACCATTTTTCTGAACATAAGCCAGCAATAGAAGGGCTTGGTCTAGCGTTATGGTACCACCTTCTAAGAATGCTTGTATTTCTCTATCAGTATAGCGCAGCAGACGGGCAACTCCCTCTTTTTGACCAGCTACTAGAACGTCTCCATTTGGACTAAATTTGAGTAGACCCGTATGAGACCCAATAGGTAATCGAGTAAGCAGCTCACGAGACTGTGTATTCCACAAACATACCTCTTCATCGCTTGTTAACGTAGCTAAAGTTGGCTCATTAGGATGATAACAACCGGTAATAAAGGTAGAAGGATATTTGAGCAGTTCAGGCGTAGCCCCTTCTACAAGAGAAAGAATGGCACCTCCCTGGTCACCATCAGCAAGGGCAACCGACATACCAGTTTCATTTGTACAAAGAATACCTTTTTTTGTATCCCAACGCTGTTCAATCTCTCCACCCATTGTTGGATTTATATTCCATTTGATGAGTAGACCATTAGCGCTCCCCGTAAGCAGTTTCTGATCTGACGTACAGCGAACCATTGTAATTGGTGCATGATGTTCATTCACTTCACGCAATTTACTACCGGCATCTAAACTCCAAAACCTAATTAACCCTGTCGAACGACATTCAATAACCATTGAGTTATCTGGCGTTACGAGGATATGCTGTCCCAATCCTAACGGTTCTGAGGGTGCGCTACCGGCATCAAGCACTCTATTGTTCTTGAGTCGCATATCTCTTACTAGAAGCACCTCACCAATACCAGCAACAATCTTGGTATTATCTAAGCTCTTTGCTATTCCCCAAATTTTCGGGGCTACCCTATCTAACGTCTGCAACTGTATTGATGCATCACCCGTTGCAAGAAGACTCGTTCCTCTTTTTTCTGGCCTCAGCAAATCATACCCGACAAGTTCATCACCGGTATGCCCAATAAGTGATCTCCCTGAAAAAAGTATATCCTCTAGGCACTTTGGAGAAGCAATGGAAGCTATTTTTGTCGCTGTCTCAGCATCCCACACCGTGCAAGACCCTGCACCATCCTGGCAAGCACCCCAGGTAATTAATGAATCACCAGTTACATTAAAACGCATGCCATGGAGACCGCTTTGCCCTCCCAGGTCTTGATAAAGTGATGCTCGCACCACACGACGATCTTCATCTTTTACTATCAACTCACCAAGATCAACAAGAATATCCTCTTCAAAGCCAACTTTATTAATCCAGTCTCTGGTAGCAACAAAATCATCCAGTGTTCCTTTGAGCTTCTCAACAAACTGCCGCGTAGCATACTCATACACTACCGCAATGTGTAATGTTTTACTTATCTTGATTACCTCCACCAATTGCTCTAAGCTCATGCTATTAAAGGTCTCGTTCTCTAGGGTAAAAGAAGTTTCCTTGATGACTTTTTTCACTAACTTCCTGATCAACGCAAACTGACTCCCTGTAAGTGGCACTAGTAATTCATTGCCTTTAGAACCTAACGTCTCATCATTCATGCAAGCATCAGCAACCCACTGTATATGCTTTACATAAGCACCAGGTAGTACAAAATACGCACCATCAGATGTCTTGATTATCACGTCCCGTACAGCAGTCAATGGTGTGACCTTCTCCTGCATAGCCCATAATGAGCCATTCACTACTGATACAAAACCAATCAAGGCTACCGCAATGTATACTATTCTTTTCATCTTAGACTCCTTCATATCTACTATCTCCTGTAGAAGTAGGTTAATAAATACAGCATAAATCATTTCAATTTGGTTACATTTAGCACGCCATAGCAATGCACAATGATGTCCTACCCATTTATTTGGACAAAAATTGGTTAGCATTAACCTTAAGGTATAGTTTATTGCTTATGATTTCTCCTACCAAATTTCTCTAATAGTAATAGAGAGGCAAGTGGTTTGCAAGTTCTTTTTCTAACTTTCAGTACATCAGAGAGTAATCGCACTATACTCTTAAATGTGTATCAATATGATCATAATGACGAAATATTACGGTTTTTTCAGGATCTTGTATCAACCCGATCAATCATCAAGAGGTAAACAACCATGCGACATACATATTATGACTTATGACCATCGACTCATCATAAAACAGGCAAAGTAATTTATGCTTAATGTCAAACAAACGACTCCTACAACAATATTAAGAGCTCAGCACTTCAAAGCCATAATCACCCAGGTCTATACATAAACAAACCATTTCCAAACATCTTCAAATTAATGCTTTAAAGAACAGAGAATCTATTCACGCAAAACTGTTGACAAATAGAAACAAAATCACGCATACTAAAAGTATAAATAGCGTATTATAGAAAAAATAAACGAGGAGTAGGTATGAAACTACGTACTATACTACAAATCATGTGTCTCACATTCACTGCTGGCGTCATTATGGCTAAACCACTGGGCAGTATTGTTGATTGTGAAGTGACAGGAAAAAATCTCTTATTTAGTGCAAAGGCGAGAAATTGTGATGCCGCTGAACAGGCATCAGCCTGTGATATTGGTCTAAAAGAACCTAACCTTGGCCCTTCTAAGCCGATTGGCTGCAAGACTTTTGATAATCTGAGTGAATTTGTTAAGGCTGCAGGTGAAGCAATTAAGTCACGCCAAAACCCAAAACAAAAGTCAGTACTCGCGCAGCAGCCCGCACAAGCTGGTCAAGCTGTTCCACAAAGACTGCCGGTTCTTGTTACCTGTAACCGCAGCAACCCTACAGGAGGTTCTGCAAGTTTTATAGCACTAGGTGGTAGTTGTGAGCCCGCAGCTAAACAAAAGGCATGTGATCGTTATAAATCAGCTCCACAAATTGGTCCTTCTGTTGCGGGCGACTGCCAATCCTTTACTGATGTAGCAGAACTAAAGAAAACATTGGGCTGCGCTGTAGAACAAGGGAGATTTCCTGGACTTGGCGGTTCGGTGGTTTCCTGTAAAACGCGAGGAGAGCAAAAAGTATATGGAGTAAAAGGAAACAATTGCCAACAACAAGTACAGCAAGCAGCATGTGAGACTGCAAATGACATAGCTGATCCTATTGCATGTACCTTTTATCCTACTGACAAACAAGTTTCGGATGAACTAGCGAAGCTGCCAAAAACCTCCGGTTTAGAATGTTTACTTAACGTAGGTGGTACTGGTTATCGTACCGCAGCAGCAGATTGTAGTGAAGCAGTAAAAAATAAGCTCTGCAAGCCGCAAGACGGAAAAGTAGTTTCATGTGAAACGATGGCACCAGATAAGCTTAAAGAGTGGGTAGGCGAATATCTCAATGATGCCATGGTTACCTGCCAATCAAAAGAGATGGGTGTTGTCACCTATAAGACACTCGCTCGCAGTTGTGATCCAGAGATACAAAAAACAGCATGTGGTGAGTTTAGTTCACCAGTTGGCTGTGACATAATGGGTATTGAAGAGAAAAAGCGTGAACAAGCAAAACAACTAAGTGGACAAACTGAAGCACCAAAAAAGAAAGGAACATCACTATGTACCTAAAGTTTAGCAACTATAGTTTAGCAGCATTATTACTGACACTAGGAACAGTCACTGCTGAAACTAAAAAAGAACAATACCAATGCCTTGAAAAAAATGAACAAGGGGAATGTATTAGAGAAACCTATTTTGAAGATCCCTATTGGGTAGCAACCTGTACAGCTCCTAAAGGTAAGGAATGTACTGCTGTTATGCAAATAGGTGACAAACGAGCTCAGTGCACCATTGTTGGCGAAACATGCTATGCAAAAGTAAAAGCACCAGGGCCTACAAAAGGAGATAAATCATGAAATATATTAATGCATTACTTGGTTTAGTATTGGTAGCACCAACGTTGTTTGCAGATGATGACTATTCAGTTTTTTCTTTTACCTATAAAACGGCTTCACAAACCTGCACGGGTGCTGGATCAACTTGCAGTATCGTCATGAATGCGCTTGGTGAAGAAATTACTCTTGATGTTGCAGCACTGCCAGTTAAGAAGTTGGGTATCATCGCTAAAGATACTCCCCTGCTGCTACCATTGCCGTTAGAAGAAGGCACACAAAAGATATATAGTTATATACCTTCAGAAGGAGAACTTGCTAATACAGCTATCTACCTGGCCTTTGACAATAAAAAGCCACGTCCAGGAACGCGATTAGGTAGCAAAAAAGTTATTACCTGGTATCGGCAACTTGAAGGTGATGCGCCAAATAAATGGATTGATGTAGGAGAAATCTCGGTTTCTACTAGTGAAAAGTTCCCCAAAGAGTATCCAGTTGTTATCAAGAAAAATGGCAACATACTCACAAAAAGTATTGATGAAAAAGGCCAATCAAAAGATGTACTCTTTGTGCTTGGCAAAAAAGATGTTAACGCATAATCATAATAAACAAAAGGAGAGATTATGAAACGTAACAACCAAGCAATGGCACTCGCTTTTGCTCTACTCATATCAGGCAGCATGTTCGGTGGGCTACCCACCGGTGGTGTTGACGTGACAACTGGTGATATTGAAATTGGTGATATATCAGCTCAAGTAGGTGATATTACCGCAACAATTGGTGATGTCTCAGGAATTGTATCACAAATACAAGCCGCTTCTGGTACCTGCACCGGTCCAAATGCCTCATGCCCAGTTTCAATAGGAACCATGAATGCACTTGGTGAACCATTCTATCTCAATGTTGCCTCGGTTAAACCCGTTGATGCTGGTAAGATCACCAAAGATACTCAGGTAAGAATCACCCTTCCATCAAAAGCTGGTGGTGTAATGGTCTATACCCTTACCCCAACTCAAGGTAAGTACGCTAACAAAAAAGTACCTTTTGCTTTTAAGCGCTATGCCGAAGGTCGTGCAGGCTCAAGAGCAGCTGGTAAAGTGTTAGTCAATATTTTCCGCCAGAACTTTGACAACCCTAAGGGTGAGTGGTATCGCATTGGATACTGGGAAATAAATCCTAAGACATTCCCTCAAGCACTTGTGGTAACCTTGAAACCAAATGGTGATATGGTGTTTGAAGATCCAACAACACAAAAAACGCTGAAGTTTGAACTTGGTGAAGATCCACGATCCACAGAAGCGTAAACGATAAGCACTAGAAGAAAGGAGTATGATAGAGTACTCCTTCTTCTTGCGCAAATAAGATGTTCATGCATACTAAACGTAAGGAGAGACAGTATGAAACGTAACAATCAAGCAATAGCATTCGCTTTTGCTCTCATCATATCGATATCAGGTACTACATTACCTGCTGGCAATGTCGGGGTGACAACAGGAGATATTGAAGTTGGTGATATAAGAGCAGGAATTGGCGATATTACTGCAAGCGTGGGCGACATAAGCTTTATTGTATCTAAGATACAAGCTGCTTCAGGTACTTGCACAGGCGATAATGCAACATGCTCAGTTTCAGTGGGTACCATGAATGCACTTGGCAATCCTTTCTACCTAAATCTTGCAACGGTTAAACCCGTTGACGCTGGTAAGATAGCAAAAGATACGCAAGTGCAGATCAGCCTTCCATCAAAAGCCGATGGCATAATGGTCTATACCCTTACCCCAACTGAAGGTAAGTACGCTAATAAAAAAGTACCATTTGCTTTTAAGCGCTATGCTGAAGGTAAACCTGGTCAAAGAACTGCTGGTAAAGAGTTAATTAATGTTTTTCGCCAAAACTTTGATAAACCGAACGGTGAGTGGTATCGAGTTGGTTATTGGGAAATTGAACCTAAGACAGGATTCCCAAAAGCATTACTGGTAACCTTGAAACCAAATGGTGACATGGTGCTCGCTGATCCAACAACACAAAAAACATTGACGTTTGAGCTTGCTAAGGATCCACGAAAAGATCAATAAGGAGAATACCATGAAACACGTATTAGTTATTTGTGTTTTTACTCTCGCCTTAAGTACATTCACTACTAAAGCAGAGGCCAAGGAAGTAAAAACTGCCGTAGTTAACTGCGGTGCTGAATCAGTTGGCTGTAGTGCCATTGTAAATGCAATGGGCGATCCGGTGATGATCGATGTCTCCAGCTTAAAGATCACTGATCTTGGTACCATTGCCGCCGAGAAGAAAGTAGATATCACCTTACCAACTGAAGTTGGCACCTCAACAGCTTATAGCCTGGTACCATCTACTGGTGAGTCTAAAGGCGTAGAAACACTGGTGGTATTTGAAAACCTAAAACAGCGACCGGGAAGCCGACTCGCTGGACAAGCGTTTATCAGAATAGCACGCCATTTTAAACCTATTGCACCAGATTCTCCATGGATTGAAGTTGGCAGAATCGAAGTGCAAGGTAAAAAAGTTGAACAAAGAATGGTGCCAGTGACCTTTAAGACAGATGGTTCAGCCATATGGGTCGATCCAGCTACCAAGGAACCTGAAGTCTTTCCCATTACTAAGAAAGATCTTGGTCAAAGGAAACCATGACCAGAAAGCATTCTTTCCTTCTAGCCAGCTCAGCCCTCGGGTATGGGCTGGCCTTCATCTTGAGTTCCTGGTTTTGGTGGCTCATGTTCTTTTTCTTGGTGCCCTTATGGTACCTCGGGACCACAAAACGTCTCTCATTTAAGGAAGGGATATTCTATGGCATTCTCCTATGGGGTAGCGCTGCAAGTGGCGTGTTTTATGCTATGTATCAATTAGCCACAGGGCCTCTTGCTCTCAAAATAATACCTATCATAGGCATTCTTCTTGCGCAAAGCCTTTTTGTAGGCCTTTGGTTTTGGCTTACCTCCAAAATCATTACCAGCTTAAAGCTTACCAGTAAGCTGAGTACATTAACCGTATGGATCATAACGACTGCTTTATATTTTTATTGGGTCGTTCATTATAGCTTAAGCTTTTCTCAACATTGGGAAGGATACTTCCTTATGCATCCGTTACTTCCCCTCACTGAGCATAGTAAGCTTTTGTCATTCGTACCCCCTTTATCAAAAGAGGTAGTTACTCTCTTACTTTTTGGCACCAATGCCGCCATTACCTTTTCACTGCAAAAAAGAACGTGGTGGCCAGCAGCACTTAGCTTTGTACCATGGCTACTCAGTTATACAACTGCTCCTGTAGCACCACCCCCTCCTGCCTGGCTCAGCAAAGTGGCCGTACTTGCACAACAATATCGCACAGACATCCTTCTATCGCCATTAGCTAAATTAATGGGCAATGATATGAAAACACTTATTGAGCACCACCCAGAAACAGAGCTCATTGTATTACCAGAGTATGCCTTACGCATCAACCTAGCTAGCCTTTCAGAACTTGCAACCTTTTGGGATGCTCGCCATGTTGGTAAACCGGTACAGGTAATTATGGGTGCCCACAATTGGGAAGGAGATTCATTACATAACGCCTTCTATCTGATATATGACGGAAAAATACAACAACTTTTTAATAAACGACACATCATGCCTCTTATTGAAGGTGTCAGCAATTGGTATAATATTAAAGCATTCACTTCACTGTACCATGCAGAACTTCCACCGGTGTCAGTAAGTACCAATGATCGTAAACCCTTCACTCTTTTTGATGGCACATCCTTTGTTCCCTATATCTGCTCAGAGCTCTTCTTTAACGATAAGCCTGATGATTCGTTCCCGCAGGCTACCATAATTGCACTGTGTAAAGATACCTGGACAACAATGCCATACATCCACCGCCTGATGTTCTTAGCAGCACGCTTTAAAGCCCTTGAATGGCAGCGACCAATACTCTATGTAGCCTATCGGTATAACGGCTATATTGATACGACGAGTACCGTAACTTCACTTGCATCATAATGAACTCAAGAATACGAGAAACACTTACAAAAGACTCAATAACTCATCTAGCAAGAGATAGTAGACTAAAGATTATATCGTGCCCTTAATCCGGCTTTTGTTAAGGGCATAGTATAGCACCTTTATACTGTGCCCATATTTTTGCCATTGCCAATAAAGCCATTTTATAGACAAAATGGTGGAATGCTTTTCGCATACATCCCCCTGACAACACTTTTCGTCAAACAAAGAATGGCAACCTCTCAAACTGTTGACTATTAGAAGCATTATAAGCCATACTAATAATAATAAGTATAAAGAATATAAAGGAATTGTTATGAAAATGTATATCATCGCATTGCTATGCCTCGCAACATCTATACAAGGAAAAACTGTTTTTGGACCTGGAACCTTTTATGATACTAACATTAATGAATCATTATATATTATGGGGCCACTGGTTGCCAGTAACAGTATTATACAAGATGGTAACGTATTTGGTCCCGCATCTATTGATACATCTACCGTAGGTGCTCTTACTATTCATGGTCCTCTTAACACCTCTAACTCAACATTTAATGGGAGAACAAAGGTATATGGTGATGTAAGCGCATCTAACTGCACATTTAAGAGTGATCTCATCGTAGAAGAAAACTTTGCTGCAACCATTATCCTTACTGATACGTCTGTTAAAAACATTACCATCACCATTAGAAGTGGCACAACAACAAAGCCTGGCTTTTTTAGCTATTTCTTTACTACCCAACAACCAAAAGCTCTCCGTGTCATACTTAAAGGAGATACCACTGTTGATGGCTCAATTACGTTTAATGGTGTTAAAGGTATCATAGAAAAAGATGATACCGCCACCATAACAGGGCACATTATTGGTGCACAAGAAGAACCAACTACCTAAGAGCAAAGATCGAAAGGAGTGCTTCTGAAAAAATACTCATAAAGCAGGCCACAACCTGTATTAAGTAATTATCAAAAATCAACAATAATTCTATTATCAGGTCAAAACCATCAACTAAGCGCTAGTACTACCATAACTAAACGCTTACAACTCTGGATCAAGATCATACACACGAATAACGGTTGGCACACCATTAACGTTAGCAACTTTAACACCCACCGCTCCGTCGTTAATAACCTTATCTTTACCTGATGAAGTCTGTAAGGTTGAACTTAATGGACTACATGGCGATACAGGTCCCACTACTGGTCGATTAATGGTATCACCAGCATTCTCATTAGAAGTAAGAAAATCAATGAGACATTCATTATCTAACTCAGTTATTGGTGCCCTTTTTCTTCCTTGTGCAGCATATGGTGCAACTTGAAGATACTCAAAAAATTCTTGCTGCGTAGCATGAGGATTAATAGGCTGCTTATTGGTATCCTTGAGCATTTCTGATGAAGAAAGAACATTCACCATCATATCATTACGAGAAAACGTCTGTGATGCATAGAGTCCTTTAGGCGGCCCATAAAAATCATCAAAGGCACTATCAGGATTCGGAATTACCACTAATTGTGGTCGAACACCACCTGGATCGATAACTCCTGCTGTATCTTGCACGGTAGGATGAATGAGATTACCTTCGGTAATGGTTGCCATATTAGCTCCTCCAGCAAGTACTGCATCATCATTAATGGTTAGAGTGTAGCCATTTGCTGCACCGATAGCTAATAATGATCCATTTTCATCTAACGAAGAAGCTATCTGGCTATGATCAAACCGACCTTGATTGAGATTGATGACAATGTTGTTCACATTGGTAAGCGTGCTTATGCCAAAAAAGTTAGGCACGTCAGTTTGATTACCCGTTACCCCAAGGCCAAACCCTAGGACTCCTTGCTTACCAACAAAGAAGGTCGCTTGCGGACCATTTACTTCTAGCGTAAAGTTAATGGTATCATTTACACGCGATGGATCAAATAACAGATTAGCTTTACCAAAACGATTACCAACTTGTAAGGCACCACCAATCACTTCTTTTGTGCCAATTTCGAATCGTGCCTGATCTAAAATACGTATAGTAACCGCTGTAGTAGAAATAGTGTCATCGGTCTCTATGCCAACAAGTGCTTTGTCAGCAATCGACATTACCGAGCTATCGGCAAGTTCTATTGTTTGAGTTCCCACAATGGTCGTAATAACATCAGGAACATACACCCCGGCAGCAGCAAAAGCTCCTGAAAAAAACTTAAAGGTGGTAGTGAAACGATAAAATTCAATCTGAGGTAAACTAAGAAATGTCGTATGTCCACCATTAAAAAGAAAATATTCATGATTTACATCAAAGCTGGTCAGCTTATCAGAAAAATAGCGAGAGCTCACATTATCAACTGGCTCTAACAGTAAATCAGCACCCGAGTCAAAGTAGATATTTTGCCGTTTGAGTACCGCTGGGTCAGTAGTATCAAGTAAGAAAAAAGGATCAAAGGTCTGCCAGAGAGCAAGTATCGGAAAAACAGGCACGAAGCTTGGTCCAGCAGATGTTTGCACAATGGTTGGCCTCAGTTCATCACCTACAATCGTAGTTTCAAATGGATAATCAACGCAATATGGTGGTTCTTGTAAACAGGGCGGCGGTATTACACTGCATGGATCTTCTTGTCCTTCATTTATTGGACTGAAAGCGGCAGCCCATGCATAAAACCCAAAGGTAATATCACCATTCTGGGGCATAAGAACGCCAGTACCCGGCATACCATTAATAAAGTAAGAAAATGGCGCCAATCCTCCTGTTTGGTTGATCGTGATAGATCCATTGGTATCAGTCGGATGGGTAAGAGTAAATGTCAAGAAATCAAATACTCCTTGAAGAGCACCACCTAGTGTCGCGGTAAATGCTACACCGAGAGAATCAAAAATGTTAATATCAATACTTGCAGGATCAACTCCTAAGAAGTCATGTGTTAGCCCGGCGAATGTAACTGATTGGTCTTCACTTATCATTTGCCTAGATTGGCCAGAATTTACTGAAGTAATGGTATAAGAATATGGTGCTTGACCACCTGCAATAGCAATTGATATGTCAATCGTATCATCTTCTTGCTGTCTTCTGCTCGTCACTCGTGACAAACGAAGTGACTTATCATTTTGGTCTTCAATGTGTATAAGCGTAGCATTAAGACTTGCCTGAGAACCACCGCTTTCAAGAACAGTTGCCATATAATCACCAGGACTGAGCTGAGTAAATGTATTTCTGTTAAGCTCACCTAGAAGAAGCTTATTCAAGGTATACATGGGATTACCATTAGGCTGCTCTAGAGTTGGTGGACTTGCTAAATTAGTAGTTGTGGTCCAAAAGCCAGTAGGACTCAAACCGCCCCACGAGCTAAAAAGCTCTGGATGTTTAACGCCATAGTATAAGGTACCATACCCACCCATAGAATGACCTGTTATAGCCCTAAATGGTGCAGCGTCACCAGACTGTGTAGTCTTTTGGCGATATTTTTGATCAACATAGGGAATCAACTCTTCAACAATATAGCGTTCAAAAAAGCCGTTAAGTATTGAGTCTACATAGAAACTACCATCATAGGTAATCACACGAGGGTCAACAGCAATGACAATCATCGGTACTACTTCATGTTGAGCAATCATTCTATCAAGAACAATTTTATTTTGAGTATCAAAAGACGTATAATTTCCACCAAGCCCTACCAGGAAATATACAATGGGGAAAGTCATCTGGGGATTAGCCAAAAATTGTTCAGGAAGATAGACATCAAAGAGTCTTCTACAATCAGTTTCATCAGGATTATCAGGAGAGCGTGGGACAAACTGGCTTTCAAAACCGTCAGTAACGATCATCCCTTCTGCAACACAGGTTCCTGCTGCTAACAACGTTAGCACTACGAGTAGCTTCTTCATTAATTACTCCTTTTCACGATAAACTTTGCTGCATCTTTACATCGTAATATGCCACCATTGCCACTAATCTTGGCGCCCTGCTCAACAACGAGTTCTACGGTACCAGTTAATTCTATTTCAGCTGCTTCTTTAGAAAGATCCCAACAGGTACCCGTTGGTACAATAAGCTTGTGGCCCGTAGTTGAATGAATAATAAGCTTGTTCTTTTCCTGAGAGAGGCGACCAATAATTGTTGTATCTTTAGATAAGGTAATATTCGTTTCTGCTTGTGCTGCAGAAATACTAAGCAAAATGCCTACAAGGTGTTTCTTCATACTACTCCATTGGTTGAAAAACTGTTACCAAAGAGTAGAAAAAGGAATGATTAAAGTCAATAGCATGTTGAAAAAAAAGAAACGTAGGACTTACTTATATGCTCAACTAATGAAAGATAGATTGCTCCTTGTAGCAACAAGGATGCTACAAGGAGCAATCAACCTGTATGTACCTATTACGGACGATGCTTATGTGATTGTGCAAAAAGTTGCATTGCGGCATTTTGAGCTTTTTTGTGAGCAACAGCGTCAAAGAGTAAATCTTTAGTAATAGTCATATCTGGTCGCCGATAGGCCTTTGGTGCAACTGAATATACTATATCAGCAATATCACGACCAACCATAGTCTCTGCCAGTTGTGCAAGCTGAGCAAAAACTGGATCAGTAAGATCAGGTGACTTAACAAGAGGATCTCTAAACCGGGTATTGGTACTAAAGAGCTTTTTATACCATGATCGGGTATCTTCCAGTTGAATGCTATACCGAGGACAGCTTTTATCAACATATAGTTTAAAAATCCTTTCGCGCTCATGCTGACCGGGAGGAGCTATGTGCAGTTTCTCACCATATCTACTAAGCGCTGCATTATCCATATCACCAGGCCTATTACTCATAGCAATAACCATAAAATCAGGAGATTCTGTACCCATATGGCTCAAAATAGTGTCAAGAAAAACGTATACTTTCGGTGGGCACGTGTCTCTATTTTGTGAAATAGCATCAAACTCATCCATGATAATCATCAGTTTTTCTGGATAATCAGATGCGTATTCAAATAAACGATTAATTTGTCGCTGCCCTTCTTCTTCTGAATATTGAAGAAGTTTTGATGCCGGGAAAAACATATACTTCATACCGGCCTGATCGGCAAGCGTTTTAGCAAGAAGCGTTTTACCCGTTCCCGGTATCCCATAGAAAAAATAATTACGTAATGTAAGATCATACTGGGTACTCGTCCGAATAGATTCAAGCAGATCCTGTACTTGTAGCGTAAGCTCTTGTGAGAGAATTACATCCTCAAGCACACGAGGCTCTTTCTGGTTCTTCTTAAAGCTATACCAGGGAGTAATATTAGTTTCAGTAGCCAACGGCGGTATAAGCAATTTATGGGTTACTACTTCTCTAATACCGGAGGTCAGATGCCATGAACCAAAAATTCCTAAGCCAAAGAGTGTTGCTATAACGATATTTTTAGGCTCTAGAAGTGTTTTAATAACCTCCATTTTGCCGTATGCGTCAAATAAAGCATTTGAATTACGAGATGCACCTTTATATTTCATAAGCAGAAGCTGCTGTTGCGCTTCTGTTATGTTTTCATCCGCCAAGAGCTCCATGAGCTGTTCCCATGAAAGCGACTCACTGTTTTCTACTAGTTTACTGATGAAGTTACGATTATCTTTATCTTGTTCCTCACCTTTTTGGCTTGGCAACACTGAAACACAAATAGCAAGTAATGGGAGCAATAATAGATATTTTTTCATCGGCGATCCTTTTAATAATTCTCTTTGAGTATACCAAAAGGAATCGTAGGAGCAACAGGTCATCAATGCTGAAGATCCTCATCCGTGCAATAGCGCTTTAAGAAGTTATTGTAAAGAAAGGTGAGCACTTCCTCTGCGCCAACTTTATCATCATTATAATCATCATACAAATGAATTTTACCATTTAACGAGTCCATAATGACTAGTATGGGATGAAAATCAGGAATATTAATGAGCGATGCCATAATCCAGTGTTCACCAGGTCGATTAATATTACAAATAAAGTGATGAGCACCACGTATATTCTCTTGGACATATTTGCGATCAAAGTCTTCAGCAATCGTAGTTGCAATGAGTTCTGACTGCGCAGCAGTCTCCATCTCAGAAAACTGTTGCTCTGATATATCTAATGGTATCGCATCACTAACATACAGTGAAAGAACGTCACCATAAAAATTTCCAACGAAGTGGACCGAGCCTTCAGGCAAGTCAAAACTAGGCAAATTACACAGTTCTACTAGTTGATCAACTGTTGCATAGGCCCCTATTTTAGGTAGGTTTCTCGATAGCGCCATAATAGCCTGGATAGCTCGTCGTCTCTCAGGATGATGCTCTTTAAGATCAGCGATAGCGTCTTCTACATTTAACATATCAGCCTCAAGTAGTGCAATAACATCTGGCACGAGCGGATGAGCTATATCATTAAGCCGTCTTACGCAAATTGGTATATTGTCAGGAGACTCCTGGAGCAGAGTAATAACTTCCTGAACCTCCCTATTTTTTGAAGCTTCTAATATGCGACAAGCTTGGTCAGCTCCTTCCCTATCATTCTCTCCTTCTTGCTGGCTCAACACAAGAAGCTCTTCAATATACCGTTGAATATTATGCTCCATTTGTTCACGATCAAGCTCTTTTAGCTTTTTGTATGCTTTGATAACTGTTTCATAGCTACCTTCTAAAAGCCCCAAAATTTCTTCAATCTGGGAATCTTCTACATGACGAAGTTTTGCTATGGCTTTGGCAATATTTGATTGATCATGTAATTTCAGACAATCAATTGCTGAAGCATATGTTTCATGGTTAGATTCATGTACCCGTTTCATCAACTCTTCTTTACCTTCAAACTTAATTATTCGAGCAAATGTAATAAGATCTTGAATTTCTACATGAGGAGAATATAACAGGGCAAGAATACATTTAAGCGCAGGTTCAAAGTTTAGGTGAAGAACTTCAGCCCGTTTTTTATTAGTTGCATCACATTCATTCACCAACTCATAAAAGTCAATAAGCTCTTCAGGAACCAGAGTATCAAGAAGTTCACCAATTTCTAATGCAACTTCTTCTTCAATGCGTGCACAACGCATAATAGACGATACTTGTGCCTGCATGCTTTGATAAAGATGTTTTAATCGTTCATTTTTAATAGATTTAGTCACGCATGCTTCTAGATATGTTTCTAGACATATATTACCAACCCCTAGTGCTAAAGTACATGCTTGTAGCAATCGATCTTCACCTGCAAGACATGTTGCAGCAGAAACAATATTGGGTCTCCCGTGGACCAGACGCAATGCTTTCTCAATCTCTACAACTAATCCTTCAAGCTCTCGTAATTGGTCCCCTTCAAGATCAGCAAGAACGTGATCTATAAGAATCCTCATAATAGCCTGCAAAGAAGAATCTCTTTTACTACTACAAGCACTGAACATACGGAATATAAGTTCAAGATTAGGCTCATTTTCACATAGTTGCTTAATAACATCTAAAAGGTAATAGTCAGGATTAAGCATTACTAATGCTTGCGCACACCTATACTGTTTAAGTAATGCTATTGCATCATTAAGCACTTGTTGTTCCTTTTTAAAAAGATCAATCACAGCACCAATTTTAGCTTGAGTACGCAAGTTGGCTATAACGCCTTCAATAGTGGGTTGTTCATCACAAAATGCATTAGCTCTTCGCCCGATTTCTCGATGAGACAAAACAAAACGACTGCCTGGAGGAAGTTCATCTTGAAGACAAGTGTGTTGGGCTACAACATTAAAAGCAGCCAACCAGCCACAACGCCAAAGCCCCAATGAAGAATCGATTTCCCGTTGGTTTCTTAATTGCCTAACGTGAAAAATATAGTTGAGTCCCTTAACGGGAATCTCTCCGACACGAAGCTCTCTGATCGGACCTTCTATAGGAATCAAATCACCTTCGTCTGAAATTAGCAGTTCTTTAATTATCTGTTTAACAATAGCATTAATAGCCAATTCATCTAGCCTATTTTTTTTTGAGTGGTCCCAGACTAATCTTGAAATAGTAGAAATGAGTTCCGGCATCTCGTGTTTGCGATACCAATGTTGGACGAGCTCATACACTTCAGCTTCAGCCTCTACAATAGTATAAAGGTTACTTGGAGCAGCCTGGGAACCGATTAATACCGCTAACACAAAGTTCAGATCTAACATATATAAATAAGCCCTCTAGGAAATAGCTTTTTTAAAATAGGCAAAGGCGTTTTGAGGAACCTGATATTGACGATTAAAATAAACTATATAACCGGTAAATCCTGAGCCTAGAGTCACGAGTAGCCATCTTGTGATTTCTCCTTGCCAAGCTTCGCCAATTCGATCATTATAAAACTCACGATCAATTTCATCTTGATCATCATATGTTTTACCACATTGCACTAATCTCTCTCTTTTTCTTTTTGAAAGGTTATAAAGCTCTGTAATTTTATTTACCTTAGATACATTCGCAATCAAATTTCTCATTAGCCAAACTATGGCAATCCCAGAGGCTATTGTTGCAGTTGCATATCCTAATCCTTTTGCTAGTTGAGAAGAACGACTCTCATATCGCTCTTGTTTCAATGAAGTTTCAGGAGCTGAAAGATTGAGACCTTTAGCAGCATCATCAGCTCCAATAGCAGATGCACAAGAAAGTAAAATATATGTGCCTGAAATAAGTTTTTTCATAATTAATACCTAACTAAGTGCATTAACAATATTTACTGAACCAGTTTTGCCGGCCTCTATAGCAACAGCTGCAAAAACTAGCGACATAATAACTCCCCGGGAAGCTTTATCCCAAAAGGAATTCTTCCCAGACACGTAATTTTTTAAGGTATATCCGCATAATGCAGCAGTATAAAAACTCGTACTGCACCATACAGCACCCTTCAAAAGACAACCCGCTCGCCCAAAAGCTGAGAGAGGTGTACAATCAGGCGTAATAGAACAACTTTCAGTCACTTCTGTCCCCAAGACATTAATTGAGCGGGTATCATGCTCAGGTGTGGCATAGGCTAAGCTACTGATAGTCAGTAGACCTATAACAAATAGTTTTTTCATGGTATTCTCCCAAGCTACATAAGATCTACCAGATTAGATCTCTTACCTGAAGGATACACCAATTTCTACCTAAAATGCAAGTTTTGCATTGAAAAAACAAAAGCTTTTCTTTTAGAAAATAGACTTAGAGAACATTAAACTGTTCTGCTCATCAACTGACGGAGCAGTTTCTACTATTAGTGTAGTGGCACTATCTATCATTAACATAGTACCAAATAGAATAATTATCCATTGGAGCTTCATACTCTCATCCTTTCATAATATTTTCCAATAAAGGTAAGCCTACAATAATTAAAACGAATATTGCAAGAGTTTGGCACTTTTTTACATGGGGGGGCTTTTGCAGGGCAATTAAAAGAATAGTAGGCTATATATGATATAAAACTAACTCAAAATAAGAATACTACTCATGAAAAAACTTATAGCACTACTCACCTTTGTGCCATTGTTTGGCGCAAAAACACCTACACATAACCTTATTGTGCTTCTTGACTACGGTCAATCAGAAGAACTACAAAGGATAGGAAGCGTTCCTGCGCACACCGAAGCAGGTACCTTACATCCTTCAACAAGTTTGGGTGCCATCACCAGCACCGCTTTACCAGCCCTATTTCAACAAGCAGCACCTATTCTGATTAGCAAATCTATCTTAAAATCCATAGCCTGCAGAAAAAAGATATTTAAAGACTTTATTGAACAAGATTTGAGCTACTTAAAAAACACTTATCGTCATCAACCGATCACCAGGGCTCCTTCTCTAGGCCTATTTAAGCAGCACTGCCGCTATGCTCTATCAATGTACCAAAACATTAAAGCCGACTTAGAAAAGATCTTTAACACCGGATCTGAAGAGGAAATAAGAAAAGCAATTGATACCTTAACCTCAAACAAGACCTATTTAGAAGCATCAGCACCCCGATCATTGCAGATTTACTCATCCCATCAGTCATATAATGACCGGCTTCATCGGGAGCTACAAGTCTACCTGCTCTGCTACTTGGCACCACTTGAACAGTATGCCATTAAAGACGTTTCACCTGAAGCAGCACTCTTGGTACCTCACACGAACGATGCTACTTACATCCCAAACCTTACTGAAATAACGCCAGCTGAAAAAGCTTGTGGCCTCAAACTGCAGCACCTTAATGATCTTACGATCGAAGATCTTCGTAAGAAAACACCCATTAGATTTGATACCCCGTTGAGTGCTCTTATTAAACACATCATGGTAACCAAGGCTGAAGGCTCTACGGCAGTCTGGGCACTCTATATGGCAGGACATGGCCTACCGGCCTATCCTGAGCGTCAACAAGTAGATTTCCTTGAAAAACTCAAACTATTTTATGAAAAACAAATAAAGGCACCTAGCAATCAATCCTACCGAACTCAACAGACACTCAAAAATCGGCTCAACTCTATTCTAGAACGGCTTGAACATACACTAAGGCGATTACGTGGACTTCCCCCAACGCATGAGCGCGTAATCTGCTCAACTTCATGTGCTGAATTCCAAAAAACACTTAGTTTTTTCAACACTGAGATTGATGTTTCTCTTCTGTATTACACCTGCTGTTTTGCTGGGGGTGATCATCTTGATACACCTTACCGAAATAAAACATATACTTACGATATCATTGTCGGTTCGGTATCAGACGCTGAATCATTTCAGGATCCTATTATGCTTCTCATTCCTCCCTACGCAAGCTTTAGAAAAGGTGATACTATCCATGTGGAGGGCATTTCTAGCGATTCATTTGATACCAAGCGTAAGTGCCTTACGTTACGAACCACCTGCCACTTTGATAAGTATTTTGCTGAAGCAAGAAAACCCAACCGAAACACTGGCACCTTAGCACAACTATTACATCCTTATGTTACCATTGAGCATGGGGTGCGTCAGCGCTATCATGAAAACATTGCTCACGTACGACCCGCTGGAAGTTCCCAATTTACTATCATACCAGCTCCTGCAATTCACACGGTATCCCAACATGATACCACGGTATTACCTGAGTCTTCAGAGGTAGTATGTGTAAAACATGCCAAAATGGGCAACATTATAGTAAACAATCCAATAGCAAGTATCATTTCATTACTCCCTGGAGCTGCATGCCATATGATGTCCTCAGTACGAGCACCAAAAACAACACTCTCTGAACTAGCTGATGCATGCTTAACCTTACCATCACTCAGCTCCTCAAAGGTATTTTATGTTAAAGAAATTGAATGCAAAAGCAGCTCAATAATACCGTTTACCAGCGAAAACTCAATGATCACCGATGTGGTAGTATTACGAAACGTACCTACAACTGAAGGGCTACGGCATAATACCATGACCGGTATGTATTATACTGACCAACACGGAACCTGTTGGTATACTCCTGTACATCATAAACTTGGCTCTCCCTATAAGGCATCGGGCCCCCTTGCCTATGGCGAATTAACCACCTTATTCCCGGAACTTAAGGAACCCATAAAACAGCATGGGACGGGCCACTTAAGGAGCCAAAGAAGCGATAATACTATTAAGTCAACTCATTCAACTTCCCAATAATTTGAAATTTTCAAAATCACTTTCTAATCATATTTTTCATAGCTAAATTTTGTCCCGCCACCAAAAACAAAAAGAAAGCGGCGGGACAGGTGCAAATTTTGGACTTGTCCCGCCACCTTTATTTTTCTCAACCTGGCGGGACAAATATCACCAAAGAAGACATCTAAGAATTTGATAACAATCGATAACACTTACTAAAAGCTTTATGCAAAAAAACAAAAATGTTTTCTCACTAAAATCATAGCCTGATTTTTGGACAAAAACACCTTCTAGAAAAATACAAATTCAGCTATTTTCCCATCCTCGATTTATGCAATTTTTAAACACTGAAAAACAAAAAACGGTTCCGGATTAAAAAACAGCCTACAGAAGGATATATTCAGGACTTATGCATAAGCAATCTCAAAGTTCTTGACTAGTCTGCATATTCGGGATTCTGCAAGTGATACTTTTTGTGATTTAAGACGCCTGATAGCTTCCTCTGGAGTCTTAAGTTTCAAGGATTTGCGGACAATTTCCAGAAGAGCGTAGGCCAAGAAGACAGAAGCTATATGATTTCTTTTGATAATCAGCTTTCTCGAGTAACATTCTTGCAGTCCCAGATGTTGTTTGGCCGTTCGAAAGAACTTCTCTATGGGCCATCTCTTTCTATAGTCTACCACATGCTGACTTGGCTTCACTCGATACGTAGCGCATAGATAGACAATAGATTCTTCTCTTCGTCTGTTTATTCTTCGTTCTGCTGTGAGGTATGGAGGTATGCCATGCCAAATAATAGCTATAGTGCGAGCCATTTGCCGCCATTTGGGTTGAAGTTTGCTTATATTACGAATAGTGAGAAAACATCCTTTATACAGCACTTTTCTATTGCTGTGCATTCTCACTTGTATACTGATCCTATGTTTCTAGCACCAGCTCAAGAGAGACTTAGTTGCGAATGCGCCATCAGCAGGAACGAGAATTGATAACAAAGTTGTTCAAACAGCTGTTTTGTCGTAAGAATGATCTGTTTCACCAATGAGTCCTTTGAATACTTCGGATTGGGGCAAACTTCTTTTGAATATAAGAAGTGAAACATGAGAGGGATAAAGTACTTCCCGTCAGTCACTCCACAAGTAAGCAGTTTGTATGCGAGAATCCTTCTTCCTATAGCTGTATCATAGAACAGGCCAGATCCCTGCATAAAGCGTGAATAGATCTTTTTTATTAGCGTATCATCAATAACTAGAATGACCTGCTTTTTCCGAGAAAAGAGCCGACAGGCAATAAAGGCAAGCAAAGATAAGATTAGATCATGGTGAGGTAGTATTCGACTTATCGTACTACCACTCTTGCCAACTAATCTCCCCATGGATTCAAATCTTTTTTTGCCGGTAGACAGAATCGTAAGAATTGAATACTTTAAAGATGTGTTGTTTTGCAACATAATGCTCGCTCTCCTTGTTTGTGGTAATACTTCAAACTAAGAGAGCATTTCTATTGTCAGAAGTCAAATCAGTTCAGATCTTTCGAGTGCCTGCAGAAGTCCTGTAGCTGAGAAAAATGAGATAAGAATAAGACTGTATTGAACTCCAGCTTTGTTGCCATTTTGCGACTTCTTTTTTTGTGAATACGAAGAATGTATCGAATAAATCAGTTTTAATCATTCTTTAATGCGTCAGCCCTGGTTATAGCTATAAATTGGTGTTGACAATGGGGTGCGCTTTAGGTTATCATCATCAGGTGTAAGTAAGATCTACAATGTACAGACAATTTACGGGGTGATACCGGGTAGCACGTATACCCACTGCAAATGCATTCAACAATCCGATTGATATAGTAAAACTTATTTATCAGCGCATCCTCTCCTTTCTAAAGAACGGAGTTTCCGGGCTGCGCCAGGAGTCTTAAAATGAATACGAGACATGTTATATTTTTTTTGTTTTACCCAGTTATGTTGTGGGGTATGGCTATACCTAACATAGAAAGCGATCAAGTGGTCAAGGTAGAAATTGAAGGGGAAGTTTTAGAGATACCATTGGAGATTGCCCTCGTTTCAAAAACTATTAGCAACCTTCATGCAGAAGGATTTCAAGATCAAGTGATCCCGCTGGAGACAGTTGATAGGAATAGCTGGAACCTAGTGACACCATTACTAGGTGTTGTGAAAAACATGCAAGAAAATGATTCTGCTGCATTTGAGCGACTTGTTGATTTATTAAAAGCGTTATCAATAGATGAACTCGTTAGCTGCGTATCTACTGCTAACTATCTTGAAATAACAGCATTATTTGATGCAGCATTGTCGATAGCGTGCCATGCTGACCATCTTTTTGAACTTTCATGGGAGAAGCTGGAAACTCTACCCGCTCATCTTAGAAATAAGTTGATCTTTTTTGCTGGGGTAAGAGTATTTGGCCCATACCCAGGTCGATTGCTTGCGCAATGTATAGGACATGGAGCTCAAATATCTTCTGTTGCCATTTTACCAGATGGCAGAATTGTTTCTGGTTCTTATGATGGAACAATGCGCATTTGGGCTGCAGATGGCAAACAATTAGCGCTTTGCCAGCACACTGGCCTTGTTTATAAGGTTATAGTCTTATTAAATGGTCTTATTATCTCAAGTTCCTCAGATAATAATCTGTATGTTTGGAGCGGAGATGGTCGACATCTTGCGACATGTCAAGGGCACGAAAATCAACTAAGCTATCTTGCTGAATTGCCGGATGATATTATTGTTTCCTCCTCATATGATCGAACAGTCCGAATTTGGACTATGCAAGGACAACAAAAAGCTTTGTGTCAGCATGAAGGCTTAGTTATTTCTATTGCCATTAA
This sequence comes from uncultured bacterium, assembly GCA_963711045.1. Lineage (GTDB taxonomy): Bacteria > Babelota > Babeliae > Babelales > Babelaceae > PRDV01. The sequence goes on from CAVQCM010000004.1 coordinate 470,632, forward strand.
TTCAGCCGGTGAGATTGTTACTGGTTCATCAGAAGGTATTATTAGCATTTGGCGTGCTGACGGTGAGCTGTTGCGGTGTTGGAAAGGCCACGAAAAAAGTGTTGAAGATATTGCACTAACTCTTGATAATAGAATTGTTTCATGTTCTGCAGATACGACTATTCGTATTTGGGACATGAGAGGTAATCAGGTTGGTCAATGTAAGGCACATAAAAAACGGTTCAAGGCACTTACCATAACCCCTGATGCCAAAATTGTTTCACTTTCTATTGATCATGTAGCTCATGTTTGGAATTTGAAAGGCCAGCATCTTGATGAGTTTAAAGTTAATGCAAAAGATACATTTCCTGCGATTAGGTTGCGAGATGGCAAAATAATATTTGGAACCAAGAATAGTTATGCCCGGGTTTGGGATACGAGTGGATTACTGTTGGCGCGCTGTCAAAACTCTCGCCATACTTCGGCAATTGCAGCAACCTATAAGGGTATAGTAGCCTTAGGGTCTAAAGATAATAGTATATCTATATGGGATACTTCTTTGCCCATGTCGGAATCAGATAGCAAAGAAGTGTGGAAACATATCCAAAATGCCAAGCAGCAAGAAAGTAATAGTGTCAGTGGTTGGGAAGTTGTGTATAAATACCTCTCTCCGAAGTAATAGGTGATGATAAAAGCTATCTAGCAGTTTATTTAGTAACTGAGCCTAGATGTGATCCAATGTTAGTTGATCGTTAGGTATTTTTTTAGCCTATTCTTCAAAAATATCGAGGGTTAGCAGCTCGTATTCTTTTTCAAATGCTATAATAGCCAATGTAAGCGATCATGGCACCATTATCGGTGCAGTATTGTCGTGCAGGTACAAAAAACTGCTTAGCATGCCGTTCACTAAATGCTTTCAGGCGTTCTCTTAGATAGGTAGGTGTTGCACGCAACGCCACCTACGAATGCTACTGCTTGTGTGGGGTGTTTTTTAACAATTAAGACCAGTTTGTTATCAAAAATATCGCCCATACAGACAAGTAGTGAGCTGGCAACATTTTGTTTGACTCTAGATCATCTGCTTTTAGAAATTCTTTCTTTGGTAATACCCAAGCAAGAAATGAGGGATATACTGGAGACGTATCATAGTGCTTCCATGGCTCATATCTAGCCATAAAAATAAGACTATGAGCAGTCCAGTCAAAGAGGTTTAATGCACTACTCGCTATAGTAGAATCAATACGATCATCATTTCTCTTAAGAAACTAGTAGTTATCCTTAAAAGATGCACCCTTGAAAAAGTCACATCATTCAAAATAGATGTCGCACATTAAAAAGCAACTGATCAATGCTATTATATTACCGTTTTATGCCGGCTGGAATAAATCTTGCAAAGTAGCTACTCCTGATACGTACTCTTCAGTATAGAGAGTTTTTTTCAATCCTGCTGCCGAAACAAAGTATATGAAGATGTTCTTTTTCGTTTTTGAATACTTCTTAAAAACTTCAACTTGCCGATTCAAGTTATCTGCTGCAGATTTATCAAGGATATAGGGCTTTCTGGTATACTTGATTTCACAAAGAGATATGCTATTGTCATTTCTATCAAAAAGAAGGTCAATTTGAGCTCCCCGTTCTTCTGTTCCTCTCAAGGGAACATGCCGCCAGCTATAGGCAAGTGCTGCGGGACTTATAGAAAGAGCCGTTCTTATCTGACCAATATGCTTATAACAAACAGCTTCAAATGAATACCCTGCCCAGCTATACCAGCCATGAGAATTCTGCAATTGATCCCAGTAACCAGCTTTTTTTTGTTCCTCGATTAATGTTTGTCGTATTGGCTCTATCCAGCTAAAATAAAAAAGGCTATATTCATCAGTCATTTTGTAAAACTTGCCATAAGCTTTTCCATAGGGAGTAAAAGACGTAATGAACCCTGCTTCCTCAAGTTCTTTGAGCCAAGTAGTGATCCTTCCTCCACGAGATAAATCAAGCTCATCAGTAAGATCATCAAGCCCAATACCATAGCGATGCTTTGAAATAGCGCGCGCCAGTTCTATGTGTTTACCCTCTGCGTCAAATAACGTAGCATAGAGATTGGAAAATTCTCGTAAAAGGAAACTATCTTTTTGAAAAGCGAGCTCTTCAATAATCTGAACAACAGATAGTCCAGAAGATATTTTATTTAGATAAAATGGTATTCCACCAAGTACCATGTAGAGGTCAGTAATGTCTCTATCGAGGAGCTTAACCTTCTTATAGGTGAGGTATGCCTTAGTATCGTGAAGATTAAATGGGCTTAATAACATACTTCTCGTAACCCTATTGTAAAGACCTCCTTTATTGTTGACGATATTATTTAATATCCAACTTGAAGCAGATCCACACACAATGAGCTTGATACGCGAGTCACTTGACCAAAACTGGTTCCAAAAGTATTCCAACGTTCTTATAAGCCTAGCACCACGCGTTGACATCCATGGAAACTCATCAAGAAAAAGTATAATCTTCTTTTGTGAACATCTATGGATTTCTTCTGTGAGCATTTGAAAGGTGTCAAACCAGTTTTCTTGTATTGTTATCGGTGCTCCTTCTCGATAAAAAACATCACCAATCCTTCGAGAAAAAGCCTTAGTCTGCTCTTTCATAGGTGCGTCTTTTATACCAGTCGTGCTGAAAAATAACATATCTTCATTATGCTTGTTCTCAAATAATTGTTTCACTAAGTATGTTTTGCCCACACGCCGTCTTCCATACACCGCTATAAATTCTGCAATTTCTGAATTATATGCCTCTTCAAGGAGATTCTTCTGAGTTAATCTGCCAATTATTCGTGCCATATTTACCTCATTTTTTAGATTTGTGCCACCAAATATCATATCAATGGCGGCACAAATTGTCAATCGATTTGCTGATTTGTGCCGCTAAATATTAGGCAGATCGCGGCACAAATTTTTACAGACCCTTATGCAGTAGACCATTCTCTAAGTGCCGACCAGAAAGTCATTTGTATGATTACGCTCAGCTAATTTTTTGGTTCCAACTTTCGCCCTAATCACACCCAACACCATAAGTCCTGGCACAAATCATCCCCCAAATTATCAATTTGTGCCACCAAATATTGGGGAGATGGCGGCACAAATTGACAGGGTAGCTCAATCATGCTACTATGAGGAAGTATCAGAATCAATATTTGTGCCGCCATGTTCATTTACCTCTTCTAGTCTACCTATCTTACTTATTGGCTTTGAAGCGGGTAAAGACACCCTATTTGATAGTTGGCTCGGTAAAAAACAAATAACGTAGAGCGCACTAATGTCCATTGTTGGATTAACCCTTTGGTCAAAGAGACAAAGTGCACTTTTGTTATACTTGAGATAATTTTAGGCTTTGACGACCTGCCTTAAAAAGCTAGATTAAACTGTAAACCAATAGTATTCGCAAGAAATGCTCGTTTACCGTTAAAGCCATACTTTACCCAAGCAAGAAATGATGGATACACTGGAGACGTATCATAGTGCTTCCATGGCTCATATCTAGCCATAAAAATAAGACTATGAGCAGTCCAGTCAAAGAGATTTAATGCACTATTTGCTATAGTAGAATCAATACGATCACTTCCTACATCAATACGATCATCATTTCTCTTAAGAAACTGGTAGTTAACCTTAAAAGACGCACCCTTGAAAAAGTCACATGATTCAAGATAGATATTATATTGCTGACCAAGACCAAATTCACGATACACCGGCACTTTCTGCAAAAAGAATAGATCAGTTTGATTTGGGGCTGTTTTAATACGGCGACAGCGGGTGTTACCAAATGCATAGATAAACTCAGCATCAATACCACATCGCAGAGTATAACAAAACGTTAAATCTATCCCCCCAGCAAACTGTAATGCCCAAGCACCATCATTACCAAACGGAAAGGCTAACAACTTATCATCATCCTTTTCAAGACCTGTTGGAAACATGAGACCAAGACGTGCTTGCACGGCCACATCATTTAGCAAAGGACGATGCTGTATATAGTTTCTCATCCAGACACCTTGCATAACAAAGTCACCTACCCCAGTTCGTTTCCAGCCACCAAGATGCATACCTGATACTTCTTCAATGGTATCAAGCAGCTGAGTATCAAGGTGCTGCTCAGGCGATGAAACATCATCGACGTTTTCCCAGCAGACATCCTTAAGCTCAGCATGAATAACCGGCAAATGAAGTTCAAGCCGCAGGCCATGATTGAAATACCATCGATAAGACAGCAACAAATTCAATGGCACGCTCAGATCACCACAAGGACAAAAGCTACCAATACTACCCGCTTCGTCATTTATGTTAAACAAGTTTGAAAGCTGACCTTCTTTTGACTCAGGTCCAAAACCTTTAAGAGCCGCTAATGCATTCTGATCTTCCTGAAATAACTGTAAAACACAGTCTGATTTTTTGCAGGTCAAACAATCGCGAGGATCAAACGTCATAAGCTCATCATCATCTCCTCTAAAGGCTCGAATATTAAAAGCTCCTTCATAGCCAATACTAAAGGTGTGCCCCCAACAAGGGACACCCGGCTCAGGCATCAATGGCCTATCACTTGGCCTAAATAAATTAATACGAGGAACTGCTTGGCAAGCCATAGCAGTGAGAACCAACACTAGTAAGCGTACTTTCATGAATTATTACCTTTAAGTTGACGTACACCAAAATCACCCGTTACCGTCAAAGCACCAGATGAAGAATTACGAACCACTCGTCCCATGGTAGTAGCGTTGCGAATGTTTGGCAACAGCAAGGTTGGGACACGCTCCACTCCCTCATTACTTTTTATTGAAGGATGAAGTATCTGCAAAAATGCAGGATTAGTACCAAAGGCACTACGGGATACTGCTATGAACGCCCCATCAGTAAACAGGTAATTACGATAGGTACCAAGATCTAAGAAAAATGATGGGGTCCCACTAATAAACATATCCGGAAATAATTCCACCGTATCATCATCAACAATAACTCTATATATAAGCGTCTGACTTGTGCTTACATGAGCATTAAGCAGATAGAGATTGTCCTGCGCAGCTGAAATAGGAAACAATCTACTTACCGGCTCATTGCATGGTGAACCAATAGCTTCGGGAAGATCTATCTTGTGCCATTGCCACTCATCTGAAAAAATAGCATTAGTGGTACGAAGTAATCCAAAGCTTGAAGCAATAAGCGCTAACGATTCGCTTACATACAGATCAGAAAAAGACTTTTCTTGCTGAGCTTGTAATGAGGTAAGCTGCATCACAGATGTTGCTGGCACATGCCCTGCAACAATTGATTCAGGAGTAATTTCAATCCGTTCAACCGAGCAGGGGGTAAGCACAAATACATAGTTGCCAACCACCTCTAGCTTACGTACGTTTCTCGTGGTACTAATACGACGCCATGCATGATCTTGTGTCAAGCCACCAAATCCTTTTGTAAGCGATGTCCAACCATGACCGGTAGAGTCGGCGAGCACTGCAAGACCATATGAGCCACCTACGACAAACCAGGTGCTCTCACCAGATACAACCGCTGCTGTCGTAAGAGGACCAATAGCATCAAGATCGCCGCCTGAAATAACGAGTGATGGCTGATTATTAAATCCTTGAAGGGTTCCATTTGTTGATTGTAGGACAGTACGAGCGTCAATGCGTGGTCTAAATACCCCATTATAATCAGCACCGGTTTGTATAAGTGCAACACCATGGGCACCAGTAAATACTTGTATTCCAATCCTTGTACCTACGTCTTGGCTAAATCCTTTAGTGCTAAAAGGAAAATCAATAAGCCCCAGAACACCACCCTGCTCCTTTGGAAAGTTGCCAGAAATCAAGCGATCAAGTCCATCATCACCGACGGTCCAAGATGTACGCTTAATCCGCGTATCATCTTCAAGGGAGACATAGGAATGCTGTGCCGTACCGCTATCATAGGCAAAGCCTTTTACTGACTGATCCCCAGCTACTCGTTGCCATTCGGTCCAGCTTGAAATTGCACCATACCTATCAAATACCGGCTGCGAAAAGAACATACCCTGAGCTATCTGGCCTTTCTGAATGCTGTCTTCTTTTGTCGCTACCATAACGCTTTCACTCGATACGGTAATATCAGTTATTCTTCCCGGCAATGATCCATTACCACCAACCTTAGCTTGTACAGAATGTGTGGTAAACAGTTGATCCGGCTCAGTAGCGGGTTCAATAAAAACGCGACTCTCAAATCTATGAGGAGCTACGCGAGAAAAGCCTGGAACCGGCGGCTTTTTTACATTAGCTAGGGTGCCATGAGCTACAGAGGCGATATTATCTACTAAGGGAAGAGCGTAGACACCATTTTCTGAATCAACAACAATAAGATACCTCACATAGGTTCGTGTTTGCATCGTACGAACAAAGGAGATACCAATCTGGCCAGGGGCTTTCTTGCCCACAATCGCTGACTCTTCACTAAAGGCACTTTCAGGGGCTATAGGTACATACAGTACTTTACCCTGTTCACTTAAGGCTACGGCAACAATGGCCCGAGCTCCAACGGATGCGTCAACATCGAGGGCCATATATAAGCGCCCAATATCACGATCAAAATGAAGATCAATGTCATTACGTATTGCCGTCACTGGCTCTCCAATAAAGAGAGCTTGGGTATCTTTACCAAAAGGGGCCGCCTTGTTTCCCTTTAAACTTGGCTTTCCATCTCTGGTAAAGGATGAGGCTCCGGTGGTAGCATCGATGACATCCCATGCCATAAATGAGGTAGTTGTTTCTCGATTAAGTACTGATCTAAACAATGCACTCGCTATTCCTGAACCATTACCATCAAACTGACCTTGGCTATTAGGTACCGCTGCAAACGCCGCAAGTCCTGCGCCAGCTGGCAATCCTATAGTAACATCAGACGCATTACTTGTAAGTGCCAGTAGCTCACTCACTTCTTGTGCGTACGCATTTCGTATCTTTGGTGACTCAAATACTAATAAGGGATTAACACGTTCATCAGTGAGATATATCGTTGAACCTATTGCTGCTAACGGCCGCCGTGCAAGCATCACAAGATGATCTATTTTTGCGCCAAACAAGGGATTGAGTTGATCTTCCTTCCCGTTTAGAGTAACTTTTTCAGGAGTTATGCCAAACAGCTGATCGGATGTTCTTCCTTGCACAGCAATAGCAGCATCATTCTTTTGTACCGCCTTCTGAGCCGCCGTGTAGACACGGCCATCAGGTTGGTAGATAACCGGTTTATGTAACGGGATGTCAGACTGTGCCTGTAGTGAACCAATTAACGCAAGAAATAAGAATTGTTTTCGTATCATATCTTCCCTGAAGTTAGTAGAAAGCGTTGTTAGTTATCTTATTTTTTCCTTAGTATACAGAAAAAACTCACTTCTTTCCAAAAGATTTCAGAACATCACTCAGGTGTATCAGGTTCCTTCTATGTAATTGACCCTCACCGGCTTAAAAGCGCTTAAAAGCCGTTAGTTTTCGGGTTATGAAATAAACTTATGGCATATTTCTGCTCAACCATTACGATGAGAGTAGTCAGCAGAAAATATCCTTTTCCTCATCCAAACATTTGGCAGATTGATGCCAATTATTGCAATGAGCTACGAGTATTTGATAGACTATGTACAAAGGTCACTTGTCAAAGGAAAATTATGAAGCGTCTACTCTTATTATTATTCTACGTACTATCTGGTACCATGCTTGCCATGCTTAAACCAGGTTCTGAAGAACCCATGAGAGGAGTACGCTTACCTCAAGGTGAAGGTTGGTATATCGAGAATCAAACTGAACTTCCTATTTCTATGGCCTGGTATTCATCTGCTATAGGGATTTCATGGACCGGCAGGTCCTATGCATATGGTGATAAAATCAAACTGAGTGAGGCTATTACGTTAGAGCCAGATGAGCGTCGATTTGTGCCATTTTGGCCAGAGGCTGAATCAGGCAAGAGAAGACAGCTGCTTATGACACAGAGCGGCCCAAGTCTGTTAGATCGTCGTATCGAAGCAGGTGATGATGGTACCATTATCAATGAGTTACTCAGAGGAGCTATTGTTGTTACGGATAAACACCAGCTTGGCGATCAATACGAATCACATCAGCGAAATGTTAAGACAATATATCTCAGGACAAAACCAGGACAAGCTCTTTTTTCTGTAGGTGATGCATCTAGTAAGAAGGCAGGATGGTCCTTTGAAAATAAGACTGATATTCCCGTGTACCTGCGATGGTATGAAGCTCCGTATGTTTCTGAGCAGGAGCGTTTCGCTAACCCGCAAGCTATGAGAGAAATGGTTATCATATCCATTAAACCGCATGAGACGAAGCGTATTAGCTTGCCTGATAAGCAGGAAGCCTCTTCACAACGACAGTTGGTCTGTTCATTTGATCAAAATATGCTGCGAGATAGAATAGAGTCTCCACAAGAACAGATGGTGGCGCCACCGCTTGCAGCATTTACGCGTCACAAACTTAATGTATCACGACAATGGTATATTGTTGAGCAAGATCATACACCGACACTCCTGCCCCTCAATAGACGCATAAAGGTAATTAATACGCTCAATGAACCACTCTTTTGTGCTATGTACTATCATAAAGATGACCAAGCCAAAAAGGCTTTTCCAGATATTGAAATTGAAATAGCACCACAATTAAGAGCGGAACTACAGTATCCTGAGCATCGTGAAGGTATGAGTATTAAACTTTTTATTGTGCCGAAAGAGTTTAAGCACCTTCTTCGACAAAATGTATTGGAAGGAGCTGATCTTGATCGGGTCTACATGAAAGATTTTTCAAAGACGAACCTTATCAACTGGTACTTGGAAGGTTCGTATTATGTGTTATATGACGTTATCGGTAAACCACTAAAATTACAGGTGGTCTCTGTTGGTGGTGGCGGCTTGGTTCGAGCTGTTACCCGGGCATTTGATATACCCCCATTTACAGAAGAACAGATACACGCTTTTGAGGAAATGATAATACAAAGAGACCCACTATTTATGCCGAGCGAAGAAATTATCAAGGAACGGGAAAAGAAAGATAACACAACTTTACTTCAACCCTCAAAGCTTGGACTGGAGGAGGACTATACTCAGAACAGAACAGAATTTGTTCGTAAAGCCATCAATAAGTTTATGGAAGATGACGAGCTAATTAAGCCAGGTGAATATGTACCTAAGATAGCACTAGTCTTTAGTGGCGGAGGCTACCGTGCGATGATTGAGACGATAGGCTATTTGTGTGGTGCAGAACAAACAGGAGTATTTAATTGCTGTCAGTACATGTGTGGCCTTTCCGGGTCTACTTGGGCCATCATTCCACTAGTTGTATCTGGTAAGCGACCGTCAAATTTTTCAGTGCGACAGAAGCCCAAAGTAGGCCATGGAAGCCTACGTGAGCTTATGAATCTTACCATTGCGAATGAAGATTATCGCCGTCGGCGTTTTATCCAATCAAGGTATGGCCAATATCATAGTCCCGTCGGCTTGTATGGCCATACTCTTGCCCAGCAACTACTCGATGGATTTGTTCTCAATGGAAGAAGAATGCATGATATTCGCTTATCTGACTTGAAAAGTCGGCTAGAAGGTTATATGTATCCTCTACCAATAAGCGTTGCCGTAGATGCTGGTACTACACAAAGCATTAAAGATAGACGTTGGTATGAGTTTAGCCCGTTTTATATTGGAACATGGCAAGAGTCAGGAAATTGGGTGATCTCTCCCGTGTTTGGTTGTACGTTTGAAGGAGGGGAAATTAAACATATGGTGCCTGAGTATCCTCTTGCTCAGTATCTGGGCATATGGGGTTCAGCCTTTGCCCTTACTCCGGAAGATATAGAAAAATCTAAGCAGCCTGCTGGTATAGTTGCACATGCGATGCGAGCTATTACTACGGCTGTTACCAATGTATACAACAAGGTGTTTGGTATTGAACCAACACCTATCGTATGTAAAGATCGTCCCGCTGTGGGACAAGTTCCTAACTTCAGTTATAAGCTGGAGGAAAAAAATCAGTATCCAGGTCTTGTAGATAACACCCATCTCTGCTTGATTGATGCTGGTATAACCAAAGAAGATAAATATAGACATAACTTAGCAACTATTCCAGCCATGGCACGAGGTGCAGATATTTTAATTATATGTGATAGTCCAGCGGACCCTGATAAAGACGTAGAATCAAATCACCTTCAAGCAGCATCTCAAGAGGCGATAGCACTTGGTTATCCGTTTCCTCAGATACATATTGGTAGCATGCATGATGATACTATCAAACGAGCTCATGTTGAAACCTCCAGTATATTTATTGAGGAAGGGAGAACTATTGTTATCTATATGAAGGGCAAAACTCATCCTACGTATCGAGGCGGCACGTTCAATCCTGATGCTTCTCAAGCAAGGTTTACGGATACAAAGAATTTTAATTACTCCGCCGATCAGTTTGGTCTGCTGTCTGGGCTTACGCAATATATTTTTGAGGACAGCCAAACGGTTGGCAATATTAAGCATGCTATCACCGAGGCCTTAAAACGAAGACGAGCTATGGTGTAAAAGGTAGACAGAACTGATAATGAGTTTATACTTAAACTACAGAAGGAATGCTAGTGTCACCTACCACTGGAGTTTCTATGCGCTTTCTTCGCCCACTGTTTACGTCAGTTCTGCTGCTGCCCAGCGTACTTTCCTGTTCATCACTTATACAAAAGAAAAGTTTATCCGAAGAAATTACTTCTAAAGTTGAATCAACAGATCAGCAACTACTAGTGGATAGAATTCTTTCATTACCTAAAGAGCTGCGATACTTTATTTTAGATTTCTATTTTACGAAGGAAGGTTATAAGCCATTAGGCAGTTTGACTGGAGCAACATGCTTGTACGTAAAAAGTGATTTTCAAGTGGAAGAAACTTACTTCTTTCTTCAAACAGATTCAATCGATATTGATCACTTACGACCGACTAAGCATAAAAAGAATCCTTTCATCTTAGCATCCATGCTGGATGGAACGCCACAGTTTGCCTATATTATTAAAGAACGACATGAAAGATACTTTTCCAAATACTACGACGAAGTTCGAGGTGTTTCGTATGATTTGCAGTTATATGGGGGACTACCTCAAAATGTATGCGTTGGTCCTAGCAGCCTTATGGTATATCCATCGGACGACCCAACGTATCCTGGAGAAATAAAGTGTCGCGCATTAGTACATGTGGGTTGGACGGATTCTCATTATAGTGAAGCGCTTTGTATGCGAAGTGCGCAAGAGAAAGAAGAAGATCTTACTACAAATTCAGCGACGTCCTATTTCTTTAATGGATTTGAGCATAGTAAAAAAGGAGATCAAGGAGCTGCTCGAGGTTCATCTGAATGGAATGATGATTGTGATTGGTGGTGTGGGCCAGAATTGAGGACCTATAAAGATAATGTAGAGTGGAAAGATTATGAGTATGATGCAGTAACCTGTGTAGCAATGAGCGAAGAATTTGTGATCTTTTATAGCGGTACAAGTTCGGGAAAGCTTTTTAGCTACTATGCGTGTGGTGATATCTCCACAAGAGAAGGCTATTGGCGAGCAGAACCATTTCCGGTTAACCTTGAACAACGAATTGATGATATTGAACTAAGTAATGACGGTAAGTATCTCTGGCTTTTGTCCAATGACAAGATCTATAGGTATGAACTATTCACGCAGCGTCTTGAGGAATGTTTTGTGGTACCATCATTAGAGCAGGAAGGATCTGAGGAAGTTGAGATCATGAATGTCCTGAGGACAACTCCCTATAGCACTATTCTGTTGCTTGGTGGCACCCAAGGGACTGTGTATCTTATTGATATACATGATGGCGCTTGCTATGTACTGGATCGTCTTGTGAAGGAGTATGCAATTGAGGATATGTGGTGGAGTGATGAGGATAAGGTGGTATTTCTAAATAGGTCTGGTAATATTCGATTTTGTACGGTGAGTCTTGCAAAACCTGAAACATACTTTAGTAGTACACCTAAGGAAGATGGGGCCATGTACGAAGAGAGTACTCTGGATCTCAATGAAGATGGCTTATAAAATGCATAGTTATTAATTGAGAAGTCAAATCACCTACAAATAGCGCTTAGAACTCACAATGACTACCCTTTTTATCTACTTTTTTATGAGGTATGTTTACAAAAACATGGTAACTCGCTACTTTCTGCAAACGGGTTCCTCATTATAGACAAGCTCTGCAAATCAAGCCATACTCTAATCAACTCTTTTAACTAACATCTTATATCATAAGAAAAAACATGTTAACCATAGGCATAGACTCAGTAGACATTACGCGCTTTAATGAATGGCCAACCTATTCACCCCAGCGACTCTCACGAATCTTTACTGAACAAGAAATTACCTATTGTCTTAAAGAACCCATTAAAGCGCCCGAACGTATGGCTGTTCGCTTTGCTGCAAAAGAAGCTTTTTATAAAGCCGTATCATCATTATTAAAAAAACCACTACCCTTTTCATCTGTTGGCCCTGTATGTAGCATAACCAAGCACCACGACGGGAACCCTTCCCTGGAGGTTGTATGGCAAAAACTAGAGCTTCCTGAGTACCAAGTAGAGGTATCATTGACTCATACATCTACCATAGCAACGGCACTGGTAATTATCACTGATTAAAGAGTTTACAAAAAAGCATGACATGGGGGTTGACAGACCCTTAGATACCCGTATACTAAATAATATAAGATAATCGACGCGGGGTAGAGCAGCCTGGTAGCTCGTTGGGCTCATAACCCAAAGGTCGCTGGTTCAAATCCAGCCCCCGCAACCAATTTCCTTATTTTTTTTCAAGAAATGATTCAGCAGCCTTCAACAGCTGTTTGGCATTATCATACGTAAGACGTTCATATGCTTCTTCAAAGGGTAACCACGCGTAAGCCTCGTGCTCATGGGATAATTGCACGTCGGTAGAGATAGCTTGCCCTACATAAAAGGTGACTTCTTTTGCTACTTTTTGGCCATGCTTATTGGTAAAAATATAGCGCAAGACGTCAACAAAGCCCTCATCAACGATGGCGGTAAGGCCGGTTTCTTCCATCACCTCTCTATGGGCAGCCTCAAGGGGCGTCTCGCCTGGGTCTAAATGTCCCTTTACCAATGCCCAATAACCTTTTGGATAATAGAGTAGCAAATATAATCTAACAGGAACCTTTTCAATTATTTGTATAGAATACACTAAAATACCGGCTGAATGTTCGTTTATCATATCATTCCAAAAAATATAAATGAATACCACCTTTATTGCGCAGATAATAGAGCAGAGCCATGGCAATCAAGCAGATTGGCCCCACCCAAAACCAGAGTCCTATCTGTTTAAGCAGCAGATCAGACCATTGCGGAACAATGGTCATGATTGCGAGCAATCCTATGCGATACAATCCATAAAAAAGAGCTACAAAAAGGACAAATTGCACTGCAAACTTGATCAAAAATTCTCCAAACTGCTTTGCATATATCGTAAATCCTAACTTTATATCGAGTACTGCCATTAGTAAAAGACTTTGAATAACCCCGGCAGTAGCAGTTGCCAATGCTATACCCAAAGGACCATAGATCGGCATAAGAATTCTATTGAGAAGTACATTAGAAACTGCCCCCGCTATGGTTATGTACATCGTATAGCGAGTTTCATGCAATGCATAATACATATTAAGCAGCATTTTATTAAGAGAAAAAAAGAACAATCCTGGTAAAAAGGCGATAAGCAGCGAAGAGGCTAATGATACCTGTTCAAGAGTAAAGTTTCCTGCTAGGCGATAAAAGATCGTGTAAAAAATGTCATAAGCAAAGAAACTCATTAAGAAGGCAACCGGAACTGTTACCCAAAAAATCAGTTTAGCTGCTTCTAAAAGATAGTAGCTTAACCTCTTAGGGGCATATGTTGATATACGAGAAAATTGGGGCAATAATATCGTTGATAATGCTACTGCAAATGCACCTAATGCTATGGTCATAAACTTAGATGATAATGAGAGTAACGTTACCGAACCAGCTGGCAATGTTGAAGCAAATCTATTATCTATGATAAGATTAATCTCAATGACACTGAAACTCATGAGGCAAGGAATAAACTTCGATACCACTTCTTTAAAATAGGTATAGGTTTTTGCATCGGGCCACAGAATCTTAAAATTAAGATTTAGATACACATAGGTATAGAGTAATGTTTGCACAAGGCCACCCATGAGTAAAAAATAACAAAATGACTTCGCAGAAAGCCCAAATTTTTTGGCAAGCAATAACCCTGCTATGTAAAACACATTAAGCAACGCTGGCCCCCATGCAGGCACGGTGAAATGCATCTTAGCCTGCAAAGCACTTGCAAGCAAAGCACTCGTAAAAATAAAAAATACAAAATAGATAAGAATTTGAAGAATACTCATTGCTGTATGAAGCTCAGCAGGCTTATCAATAAATCCTTTTGCTATAAGCAAAATAAATGGCTTAGGATATAATGAAATAATAAGACACAGACTTAAAAGAAACGCACCAAAAACCATAAACGTTACGCTCATAAGCTTACTTGCCTGATCTTGAGAATCCTTAGAGGTGACATTAATAATAGTTGGAACAAAGGCCGCACTTAATGCACCTTCTGCAAAAAGCTTTCGCAATACTGAGGGAATTTTCATAGCCGTATTAAACGCATCTGAAAGAGGGCCTACCCCAAAATAGCTTACTTGAGCTACTTCACGTATTACTCCAAGAAACTTACTCAGAAGAAGCGACAGTGAAACACTTGCCGTTTTTTTTATAATTGAAGATTTTTGAAGTTTCTTAGACATACTGCTCTTTAATTGGTGATTGGGTTACCTGCACCTCGTGCAGCGTACCATCAGAAAGATAAAGAAGGTGATCAAGTTGAATTGTCACCTGAGGATCATGGGATACCATAATAAGACCAGAAGACTTATACGAACGAATAAGATCAACAAGAATCTGTGCCGTAACCTGATCAAGATGAGCTGTTGGCTCATCTGCTAAAATAAACGTCGGCTCAGCAAAAAGAGCACGAACTACCGCTACACGCTGTTGTTCACCACCAGAAAGTGTTCGAGGACGCACAGATGCTTTATCAGCCAGTCCCACTAATGCGAGTAATTCAAGAGCTTTTTGTCGGCATTCATTGTATGATTGCTGCGCAATAAGGCCTTTAATCATCACATTCTCTACAATAGAAAGCTCATCAAGAAGATGAGGCACTTGGTGAATAAACCCAATATGCTCTCTTACATAGCACTGTGCATTAAGCCCTCTAATATCAGTCCCAGAAAAAGAAATAATCCCCTCCTGCGGAGTATCAAATCCAGCAAGCATATGCAGAAGAGTCGACTTACCTGCTCCTGATGGACCAGATAAAGCGTATGATTGCCCTTGGATAAACGTAAAATTAATATTCGCAAAAAGAGGCGTTTGGGAAAACAGCTTCGTAACGTGAGAGAGGGTAAGAGCTTGTGGCATAGGCAAATCCTTTATCAGTACTTTTTTAGAATACCTTAAAAAAAACTTTTGCCAAACCCTTGAAGTTTCTGCACTAATTTAGGTAGACTACAGATAAGGGAAAAATTATTAATGAGTAGAAGTAGAAGGGGGAGAGATATGAAACCTACTAACACTATGATACATGATACTGTACCAGATATGCTCCCTGTTGTACCTACCATGGACATTGTGGTATTTCCAAATCAGATAGTACCATTATTGGTTCTCGATGAGCGAATTATTAACGGAATAAATAAAGCGGTAGAAGATGGTCACAAAATGGTCCTCTTACTTGCTTCAAAAAAGCAATCTGATACTCATCAGGGTATCATCGGCACCAAAGATTTATATGATGTTGGTACCGTTGCATCCATTATGAGAATTATTAAAGTACCGGATGGTGGCATTAAAATTCTTGTACAAGGTATTTCACGAGCATTTGTACATGATATCATCGCTGAAGATGGCATATTGCTTTCAGATATTGAGCAAGTAGCCTATGAAGATGAATCTTCTGACACCGAGCTGGTTGCACAAATGAAAAACATAAAAGATATCGCTGAAACAATTTCCGCGTCAGGACATTCCTTAAGTCCAGATTTCCATATCATTTTATCAAAAATGAATGATCCAGAAAAGGTTGCTGACTTTATCTTAAGTCATTTAAATCTTCAGGTAGATCAAGCCCAGCGCTTGCTTGAATGTAGAACACATCGGGCACTTCTTGAGGAACTCTATACCCACCTCTCAAAAGAGTTCGAAGTCAGCGAAATGCAAGAAAATATCAAAAATCGAGCTCGCGAATCGATGAATGCATCACAAAAAGAGTTTTACCTACGAGAGCAATTAAAGGCTATCAGAAAGGAACTGGGCGATGATGAAGGGGATGAAATAGATGTCATACGAGAAAAAATTGCTCTGTTACCACTCAATGATGAGGTACGAACTGAAGTTAACCGGCAGATTAGTCGTCTTGAAAAGACCTCACCTGATTCAATGGAATCTTCAGTTATTCGCAATTATCTCGAATGGGTATCCGCCTTGCCATGGGGCATAGAAACTGCAGATAATCTCAATCTAGAACACGCTAAGCAAATTCTTGATGAAGATCATTATGGCCTTAAGGATATTAAAGATCGAATTTTAGACTTTATTTCGATTCGCCAATTAAAAACTGATGGATATTCACCCATTCTTTGCCTTGCAGGGCCACCGGGAACAGGTAAAACCTCACTTGGTAAGTCAATCGCTCGCAGCCTGGGTAGAAATTTCTTCAGAGTATCATTAGGTGGCGTAAAAGATGAAGCAGAGATTCGTGGTCATAGAAGAACCTATGTCGGTGCAATGCCAGGACGATTTATCCAAGGTATGAGAAAAGCCTCTTCAATGAATCCGGTTATCATCATTGATGAGCTTGATAAAATTGGTGCTGACTTCAGAGGTGATCCTTCTGCCGCCATGCTTGAAGTGCTTGATCCTCAACAAAATAAAACCTTTTATGATAATTATCTTGGTGTTCCCTTTGATCTGTCTCGGGTTATATTTATTGCAACAGCTAACAATATTGAAGCAATTTCTGGCCCATTAAGAGACCGTATGGAAATTATTGAACTGTCTGGCTATACTATGGAAGAGAAGGTCCATATAGCGCGTAATTACTTAGCAAAACGTGCAGTAAATGATTCTGGTCTTGAAATGCATCCTATCAATTTTGATGATGAATTACTTGGAGATCTCATTCAAAGTTATACGAGAGAGTCGGGTGTTCGTGAATTAGATCGACTACTTAAGAAATTATGCTCAAAAGCAGCTCGCTCATTGGTTGAAACCAGTGAATTAATTTCATTTGATAATGCGAATGTAGAAACCTATTTAGGGCCTCGAAAATTCTTACAAATTGACACCATGCATGACAGTCAAGTTGGCATTACAAATGGTCTTGCATGGACCGCTTATGGAGGCGAAATGCTCAAAGTTGAAGCCGTTACTATGCCGGGCAAAGGGAAACTCATTCTCACGGGATCACTTGGTAATGTTATGCGTGAATCAGCACGAGCAGCTTTAAGTTATGTCCGTGCTCATGCGGAAGAATTTAGTGTAAAGCCGGAGATGTTTACTAAGTTTGACCTTCATATCCATGTGCCCGCAGGGGCAACACCTAAAGATGGTCCATCTGCCGGCGTAACTTTACTCTCATCAATCTTGTCCGCCCTCACTGGCAGAAAGATTAATGCTGGGTATGCGATGACCGGAGAGCTGAACTTGCGTGGTAACGTCATGCCAATCGGTGGTGTCAAGGAAAAAATACTTGCTGCTAAACGAAACGCTATTTCTCATGTTATACTACCACAAAAAAACAAGAATGATCTTCTTGGTGCTGAAGATATAACAGAAGGCATAGAAGTGATATATGTTGACCATGCTACTGAAGTGCTCAACCATGTCCTTATGCCTGAAGAGAAAAAGAAAGATGCGCGACGCAAAAAATAAAACTGCTTGCACGATCGGTAGTGCAACACAAGACATGTTTATTATTTATGAAGGTGCAGATACCCTGCACCTTCATCTAAAGAAGAGTAGCTGCACCTATATGCTTCTTGAACAAGGGACAAAAATTGATGTGCCCGATGTTCATTATGCAACGGGAGGAGGCGGGACTAATGCCGCAGTTGGTCTTCATACTATGGGTATCTCAGTAGAAGCATTTTTTAGAACAGGGAATGATCCAGCAGGTATTTTTATTCGAGATACCCTTTCATGCCAAAATATCGGCATCTCTCATTGCCCTATTGATTCTGAACATCACACCGCCCTTTCTATTATCATCCCATCCATAGAACAAGATCATGCAGCATTTTGTTACCGGGCAGCAAACAGGCAACAGAAAAAAGAAGATTTTCCTCTCAGCCTTTTAAAAGACCTTGATCTACTCTTCATAGGTCCTTTAGGTGGTCAGTCTCGAAAATTATTACCCTTCTTAGCACCCGCAGCATCACATGCAGGAGCAACGGTAACTATTAATCCAAGTAATCAGCAGCTTACCTTAGATACTTCACAATTCGTACAAGCACTTCAGCATGTAAACATTTTGGTGATTAACACCAAAGAATCGGGCCTTTTAATGCAAGCACTTCTTAAAGAATCGCAAGAACCGACTTTCATGTTTCAGCATACGAATGGGCCATCACTTCTTAGGCCATATATCTCTGTGGGTGATATCCCCTATACTATCAATGAAGTTATGAAACAAGCACTTGCCTGTGGTCCAGAGATAGTTATCATCACCAATGATGCTGAAGGCGTCTATCTTGCAACAACGGAAATGTTGTATTTTTATCCGAGCATTCCAACAAATCCTGTGTATAGTCTCGGTGCTGGTGATGCGTTCACTTCTGGATTTCTTGGGTCATACCTACAAGACACCTCTCTTGAAACAGCGCTCATTCATGGCATCATCAATGCAAGTTCTGTTATTCAATATCCTGATGCAAAAGAAGGTCTGCTTACCTTAGATGAACTTAGACAACGAGCCTCAAAACTCGATAAAACACTATTATATAGAATGCCACTCTAATACTGGGTAGCTCTATACATAATCAGTGCTTGAACCTGGAAAGTGAAAAATTGATAAGCCGCAAAAATATAAATCTAGTATCCGGCAACCTATAACGTTTGTATAGGTTGCCATAAAACTTGGTATTTCTGTTTTTCAGGCAGTTTATACAAATTGTGAAGGACAACTAGTACTGAGAGAAGGCATAAAAAAGCTCATTTTTTACACTTCATCACTTCGTTGACCCACTAAAAAAGGAGTTTTTCGGATATACAGGCTATAGCCATCCGGAAAGGACTTTCCGGGAGAAAAGTGAAAGAGTGCGACGTATAGGTTGCCGCAAATGCATGCGATCTTCAATATTCGGCAACATATAACGATTTTATACGTTGCCGTAAAAGTGACTTGACTTAAATATATGGCAACCTATAATATTTTATAGGTTGCCGCAAAGTTTAGCTTTTCTGTTTTTCAGGCAGCCTATAAAAAAACAGAGGGAGAATTATTATGATCGTTGGGAGAAGACGAGAAAAAGAGCTTCTTGAAAGGGTATTTGAGTCAAGAAAGGCTCAGCTAGTAACCGTTTATGGCCGCAGAAGGGTGGGTAAAACCTATCTCATAGATCAGTTCTTTAGTGAAAAGAACTGTAAGCTAATGCAGGTAGCAGGTACAAAAGATGGAGTTATGAAGGAACAGCTTTATAATTTCGCCAAGGCATTTTCAGAGACTTTCTTGGATAACGTTCCTATAGGACCTCTCCAGGATTGGCGACATGCATTTAACCTTCTTAGGCAGGAGCTTGATAAAACGAGTGAAAAGGTGGTCGTCTTTCTTGATGAACTCCCCTGGCTGGCTTCAAAAAAATCGGGATTCATGCGAGTATTTGAGCATGACTGGAATCGTTATTTCTCCAGAATGCCACACGTTATTTTTGTTGTGTGTGGCTCATCCGCTTCGTGGATTCTGAAAAAAATAATCTTTAACAAAGGTGGACTACATAATCGAACAACTTGCGAAATTCGCGTCAGCCCCTTCAATTTGCATGAAGCTAAAGAGTATCTCAAAGAGATGAAAAATATAGAATATACAGATAAGCAAGTTCTTGCCTTATACATGGCTATTGGAGGAATACCTTATTATCTGGAATATGTAGAGCCTGGACAAAGTGCTGCTGAAAATATCCAACATATGTTTTTTGTGAAGAATGCACCTCTAAAATATGAATTTCATAAGCTTTTTGAATCACTGTTTGAAAAAGCGTCTACTTATATGTCGATCGTCCGTACTATAGCTACAAAGAGAGCTGGTGTACATAGAGCATTTATCGTAGAAAATGTAAAAGAGGTTACAATGGGAGGTGCGTTAACTGCAAAACTAAAAAATCTTGAAGAAGCAGGTTTCATAACCTCCTACGTGCCTTTAGGGTATAAGAAAAAAGGCGAATATTATAGACTGACTGATGAGTTCTGTGCATTTTATCTCTATTGGGTTAATGAAGCGCAATCAACGATAATGGATGACTATTGGGTGCAAAAGCACAAAACTCCCGAGTACAGAGCTTGGTCTGGTTATACTTTTGAAACTATCTGTCTTTCGCACATACAGGAGATTGCGCGAGCACTCAATATAAAAGCAGCTGCTTTAGCTAGTACTTGGCGGTATATACCGTCAGCCAATGAAGATGGAGCTCAAATAGATCTTGTTATAGATAGAGATGATGATGCAATTACACTTTGCGAGATAAAATATGTTGATAAGCCATTTACCGTTGATAAGTCCTATGCGCAAGCACTGCAACGTAAGATGCAGGTGTTCAAGCAGCAAACTGAAACGGAGAAAGTTGTGTTTCAGGCCTTGATAGTCTCCAATGGAGTGAAGAATAGTGTATACCTTCAAAATCTCGTTCACTCAGTTGTACTACTCAAAGATCTTTTTAAACCGCTTTAAGCATACGGATCGTAAACTTCGCTGATAATAGTTCAACAGAGTATCACTATAATAACTAAAGATATTGTAGTCACATTTTGATTATTAGATGAAGACCACTATTTCTTAGTAAAAAGTGGATGTTTTCTCATTATACCAGTGTTTAGGTAAAACAGTATAGCCAGCAACAACCCCAATAAGCCTTTGACATGTTGATTAATTCAGGATATTGTAAACATTAAATTAACTTTTACTATTATGGGGTTTTTAACATTATGAAACATTCGCTATTAGTACTTTCTATCGTTTGCAGTGCTCCATCACTTGCAGCTACAAATAACCTTTCAGACACCTTACCAATCATTGCTTCACAGGAAATCGTTCTGTTTCCTGAGCAAATTACTACCTTCTACATAGACAATGATCATATTATTCGAGGTGTAGATAAAGCCATCTCAACAGATGGTTTCGTGCTCGTATTAGCAGCAAAACCTCAAACTAACATCTTACGCTCTTCAAATGATGCTGCCAACCTTTATGAAATCGGTACAGTTGGCATGGTACTCCAAGTAACTCCCTTATCTGATGGTACCTTTAAAGTGTTAGTGCAGGGAATTTCCCGTGCTTTAGTGCATGACCTCTTTGTGCAGCAACAGATCATCTATGCCGATATTGAGCATCTTACTTACGGCACCTATGATGAGTACCGGGTGCAAGAGCTCTTCAAAAATATCAAAGAATTAGTCAATAAAGCATCAAAATATAATCTTGGAGAATTTGCATCACTTGTTCATGAAGTAGCTAACCCTGAAAAGCTGGCTGCTATCGTTACTAAGTATTTAAGCATATCTATTGAACAAGCACAAAAACTTCTTGAAGCTTCTAATTATGATCAACTTATGCAAGAATTGTATAATATACTCTCTTATCAGCTTGGTTCGCTTGTCATGCAAGATGTTATTATGAATGATTCTATGGTGGCTATGAAGGAGAATGAGAAAAAATATATTCTCCAAGAGCAGCTAAAGGCTATTAAAAAGAAGCTTAATCAAAACGATCCTGATGATCTTGCAACCATACTGACCGCATTACCACTACCACAAGAAATTCGTAAAGAGGTAGACCGGCAGCTGGCACGCCTTGATCAAATGCCATCAACAATGCCTGAATATTCTATTATACAAGGATATCTCGAGTGGATTACTGAATTACCCTGGGGCGTAGAAACAGATGATAATCTCGATATATTTCATGCTAAGACTATCTTAGATGATGATCATTTTGGGCTCAAGGATATTAAGGAGCGAATATTAGATTATATTGCCATTCGCAAACTTACCAAAGACAATGCTGCACCAATCTTATGCTTTGTAGGGCCACCGGGCACTGGCAAGACGTCCCTTGCTAAATCTATTGCACGGAGCCTAGGGAGAAATTTCCAACGTATATCAGTTGGTGGTGTACATGATGAGTCTGAAATTCGTGGCCATCGACGAACATATGTTGCTGCTATGCCGGGAAGAATTATTGATAGCATTCGGAAAGCGGGCTCCATCAATCCTGTAATACTCATTGATGAAATCGATAAAGTTGGGCACAACAGTATCCATGGTGATCCTTCTTCCGCGCTTCTTGAAGTACTTGATCCTGAACAGAACAATGCTTTTAGAGACCATTATCTAGGCACAACCTTCGATCTGTCAAATGTACTTTTTATTGCCACAGCAAATACGTTAAGCACGATGCCACGTCCACTTCTTGATCGCATGGAAATTATTGAAGTGTCAGGGTATGATATTGATGAAAAGATTGCTATCGCGCGAAACTACCTCATTAAAAAAGCTATGTCTTCAGCTGGCATTGAAGGTCATCCGCTTACGTTCTCACGTGAAACTTTAATTGACCTCATAGAACATTACACGTTTGAGTCTGGCGTTAGAGAATTAGAACGTGTTCTTAAAAAACTCTGTGCTAAGGCTGCTCGAGCTCTTATAGAGGACAATACCCTCATTAGCTTCACTCAAGAAAACCTTGAGCAATATTTAGGGCCCTATAAATACATTAAAAGCGATGTTACCGAACAAAGCCAAGTAGGTATTGCCAATGGACTTGCTGCAAACTCATTTGGTGGTAAGATTACGAAAGTTGAAGCGCTTATTATGCCAGGTACCGGCAAGCTTATCCTAACCGGTTCAATCGGTGATGTCATGAAAGAATCAGCAAATGCTGCACTTAGCTATGCACGAGCTCATGCTCACGAGTATGCTATTGCTCCTGAAGTGTTTAAGGAAAACGATATGCATATACATTTCCCTGCAGGTGCCCAGAAAAAAGATGGTCCTTCAGCAGGTATCGCGCTTCTCTCCTCAATTGTTTCTGCACTCACCGAAAGAAAAATAAATGCTGATTATGCTATGACCGGTGAAATCAATCTTCGTGGCAACGTCATGCCAATTGGCGGCGTAAAAGAAAAGCTACTTGCTGCCAAGCGCAATGAAATACGTCACCTTATTCTTCCTGAACAAAACAAGAGAGATCTTGTTGGCATTGAAGATCTCACAAAAGGAATTGATATTATCTTTGTTAAGCATGCAACTGAAGTACTCAGTCAAGTACTGCTCCCTAAGGAACAGCCACAATAGTAAGTAGAAAGATTTTTGAAATAATTCAAGGGTGCTCTCATACCAAAGCACCCTTGTCCTCTTGATATGTTTGGGCTATACTACTCCTATTGGCTCTATAAATTAAGGCGCATATGATTACTCAACAGAGCAATTCAAGTCAACCCCTAGAAGGCACCATTATTGAAGTTAGTGGAACAGTTATTGATGTGCAATTCCCTCAACAACAGGTTCCTTCAATTTTTAATGAACTCAAGATTATTATCCCTCCGCGAAATGGTCAGCCCGAACGTACCGCCTGTGTAGAAGTCGAGCAACAGCTCGGAGATGGTGTAGTTCGTTGTATTTGCCTTGAGAGTATTTTTGGTATTTCTCGTGGTCTTAAGGTAATTGATACTGGTGGCCCTATACGAGTTCCTGTAGGCAAGCAAACCTTGGGCCGTATGTTTGATGTACTTGGTAGACCCATTGACGGTGAAGAAAAGCTCCAGGATCCTCCAACATTGCCAATTCATAGAGATGCTCCTACCCTTGTAGAACAGAAAATTGAAAACGAAGTGCAAGAAACCGGCATTAAAGTTATTGACTTAATGTGCCCATTCTTAAAAGGAACAAAAATTGGTCTTTTTGGCGGTGCAGGTGTTGGTAAAACAATTTTAGTAACTGAGCTCATTCGCAATATTGCTATTGAACATAAAGGAGTATCAGTCTTTACCGGCGTAGGAGAGCGTACTCGTGAAGGAAATGAGCTCTGGCTTGATATGAAACGATTTGATGTTCTTAATAAAGCAGTATTAGTGTTTGGCCAAATGGGTGAGATGCCTGGTGCTCGATTGCGAGTTGGTCTTTCGGGTCTTACCATGGCTGAGTATTTCAGAGATAAAGAAAAAAAAGACGTACTTCTTTTTATAGATAATATATTTAGGTTCGTCCAAGCCGGCTCAGAAGTATCTGCTATTTTAGGAAGAATGCCATCTGCCGTAGGGTACCAACCAACTCTTGCTTCGGAAATGGGCGCCTTTCAAGAGCGTATTACCAGTACTATATATGGTTCAATTACCTCAATCCAAGCAGTATATGTTCCTGCTGATGATATAACTGATCCTGCACCAGCTACCACCTTTTTACATTTAGATGCAAGCACCGTACTTTCTCGTAAACTCGTTGAGCTTGGTTTATATCCTGCAATTGACCCGCTTGAGTCAAACTCTAAAGGACTTGATGTCGCGATTGTTGGAGAAAAGCACTATGCTACGGCAAGAAAAGTGCGATCTATTTTACAGCGCTATAAAGAACTCCAAGATATCATTGCTATTCTTGGCATAGATGAATTAAGTGACGAAGATAAGCAGCTGGTCAAGCGTGCAAAACGAATTCAGAAATTCTTAACCCAACCTCTTTTCTCTGCTGAGTACACAAGTGGTATACCTGGTGTCTATGTATCAATGAAGCAAACCGTTGATGATATTGAACGGATTATCTCAGGAGAAGTTGATACGCTTCCTGAGCAAGCATTTTATATGGTTGGCACCCTAAAAGATGTCTTTAAGAAAGCTGACCAAATGCTTAAGGGGTAATTTATGGAACTCACCATCGTACGCCCAACGAACTCCCAAAAACTTACTATTAATTGGCTAGAAGCGCAAACAGAACAAGGAAACCTGGTTATCATGCCTGGGCATACTCCAATGGTAGTCCTACTAGCTCCTAATAAAGAGCTTTCAATTGAGCTCTGGGATTGCACAAGAACGGTAATGACTATCGCCGGTGGCATCTTAGAAATCACCCGCAACACTATAACCCTACTGATAACTCATGAATAAGCTCGGCCATATTGTTGCAGGATCACTCGTTGAAGGACTAACTATGAGGATTGCTCCTCATCAGCTTGAACAGAGTAAAACAGGTAAATTTGTCTCAATTCAAGGAAGCAAACAACGGTTCTTTTGTATGCTCACTAATGTTAGTTTAGCAGTTACCCATCCCGATATTCTTCTATTTCCCCCCACTGAAGATGAGCCTCTTCTTAAGGAACTGTTAAGCGCTAAAGATATCTATGCTACGGCAACCTTACGACCAATGCTCGTACTTAATCAAGATGGTACCATAGCCCCGGTAAAAACAATACCTCCGCACTTTGCGCCAGTAATGGAAGCAACCCGTGCCGATATTGCCACCATTTTTGGAGATGAAAACGATGCCAGTAAAAAATACTTCACCATAGGCAATCCTCTTGATATGGATGCGGCCGTTTGTTTAGATCTTGAAAAATTAACTGAGCGGAGCAACGGTATATTTGGTAAAACAGGGACCGGTAAAACTTTTCTTACACGGTTGGTACTAGCCGGTCTTATTCATCAAGATAAAGCAGTTAACCTTATCTTTGATATGCATAGTGAATATGGCTTACAAGCCCGAAAAGAAGGGAATAATGAATCGTTTGTCAAAGGCCTAAAAACACTGTTTCCCGAAAAAGTAGTGATTTTTTCCTTAGATCCAGCATCAACAAGAAGGCGCGGTGGTCAAGCAGATGTTGACCTTACTCTCTCATATAGCTCAATAGCAGTAGAAGATATTATCTCATTAGATGCCGAATTAACATTGAACCCTACTGCTTATGAAGCTGCTTACTTAATAGCTGCAAAATATAAAAAGAACTGGTTAGCAACATTACTCTCTAAAGGGGAAACGCTCAAAGAGTTTGCAAATGAGGTTGGTGCCCATCCTGAATCAATAGCGGCATTGTATAGAAAATTAAAATCTATTGAACGACTTCCCTTTATTTCTGCAGACGTAAAAACAGATGTTATTACCCATATGATGGACTATATAGATGCCGGCAAATCAATCATTATAGAGTTTGGCAACTTCACTTCTACCTTTTGCTATCTTCTTATAGCTAATATTATCACCCGAAGAATTCATGGTCTGTATATCAAAAAGACTGAACAGTTTCTTGGCTCTCAACGAACTGTTGATGAACCTAAAAAGCTTATGATAACTATCGAAGAAGCCCACAAGTTTCTTAACCCATCTGCTGCAAAGCAAACAATATTTGGCACCATTGCCAGGGAAATGCGTAAATATTATGTTTCACTTCTGGTAGTTGATCAACGACCATCAGGGATTGATGCAGAAGTTCTCTCACAAATTGGTACCAAAATAGTTGCCCAGCTAAATGATGAAAAGGATATTGGTGCCACGCTTACAGGAGTAAATAATGCGTCGCAATTACGCACCGTTCTTGGCGGTTTAGAATCTAAAAAACAGGTGGTACTCCTTGGTCATGCAGTATCAATGCCAGTTGTTATTCAAACACGAGAATATGACGAAAAATTCTATAAAGCAATGATGCACACCATGGCAGTAAGACCGGTTGAAAAACTCATTGAAGACATGTTCTAAGTATTTCTTGAACAGTGCTTTATACTTAGATATAAAAAAATAAAACGTGCAAGAACTCAGCATTGTGCCTATTTAAGACACTATAATATCTTTGAAAGAATAAAGCAGGTGAGAACTATGATGAGAAGTATCAGCGACATATCTTGATATTGTTATAGGGATTATGATACAGTAGTCCTACATCTCATCAACAGGGTAAGAACATTTGAGTATGGCATGAATAACATTTTATTTTTTCTTATAGTGAGTCTTCCTATGACGGTATCAGCAGAATTTTCAATGAAATCTAGCTCCTTTATTGATACAAAACCTTTACCATTAGATAGTGGCCTTGAAGCGGGAAATAAAGCTCCCCAGATCTCATGGAGTAATGCACCTCAAGGCACAAAGTCATTTGCCTTAATTATGGATGACCCTGATGCACCAAGTAAAGAGCCATGGGTACATTGGGTTGTATTTAATATACCGGCTTCACAACAGAAGTTAGATGCGGCTCAAGCGATTCAGGGAAGCAATTCCTATGGCACACAAGGCTATGGTGGCCCTCGTCCTCCTTCGGGAACCCACAGATACTATTTTACGCTCTATGCGCTTGATACACTTTTACCCTTAAAAGCTAGTAGCACAAAAAAAGATCTAGAAACTGCAATGAAAGGACATATTCTAGGAACTGCAAAGATTATGGGGACTTATGCTAAGAAATAGAATTGTCTAAAAAAGGCATCTCCCTTCACGTGAAGTGCTCTATATCTCTTGAGATCATTATAGGTATCATTCAGAAAAACATTTGTAGGAAAAGGTGTGATAGATTCCACTTCCTTCTGCTCTTACCACGATAGTAAATAGGGTAAACCAGATCAATCAGGACCTTTTTGCTGAATAGCATCTATAGGGTATACTTGTTATATTAAGTAGGAACTCGTCATATGAATTCATTTATTGCAGGTATTGATGACGCTACAAAATGTCCATGTATTGGAAGTATTTTTGTAGCCGGTGTAGTTGCTGATCCTAAAACTATTAAGCGATGGAAAAAGCTTGGTGTTAAGGATAGTAAACTTGTCACGCCTAAAAAAAGAACTGAACTTGCTAAAATCATTCAAAAGACCGCCCAATCATACACTATACAAGAAGTTACTCCTTCTATGATTGATAATAAGGCTCTGAATCTTAATCAATGGGAAATGATAGTTGTATGTCATGCTATTCAGGACCTTCAGAAAGCCAGTGACGTTTTTCATCAGATATACATCGATAATTGGGAAGTTACAGAAAAGCACTTTCATGATCGATTAAATAGTCTTCTTGATGAATCAATGCAGAATTTCTTACAGGAACACAATGTTTCTTTAGATCGAGATGTCTTGAGACAGTTTGAGTATATTGCTGAACACTATGCTGATGAAACCTATACGGTTGTATCAGCAGCCTCTATACTTGCAAAGGTGCATTCTGATCTTCAGTACGTTGAATATAAAGAGCAATACGGAGATTTTGGGAGTGGAAGTCCTGCTGATCCCAAGACACGCTTATTTGTTTGGCATCATCGTAAAGAACCTCTACCAATTATACGAACAAGTTGGCAAACCTATAAAACCTTATCTCAGCTTGATCGTATTGAAGATGATCCTATCTATGCCCGCATTCTTCAAAAAAAGGCACAAAAAAAAAGCGCTGCTGATTCATCCTCATAGTTTTTTTCTATTCATCTCCATAAAAACTGACATTCGAGATACTCCGTATCAATCCCTGATGAAACTTTCCTTTTAAACAAGTATACTATTGGCAATTCTTTCCTTGTTTATAACGATACTATTAGAAACATAGGATAAAGGGAATCTATATTCCAGAATAAGGTCAACGATAACCTAACACTTAATTTCTGAATACAAAAATCTTTCCTTTTAAACAAGGACACTATTGACTATTCTTTCCTGATTTGCAATGATAACCTTGAAGCATAAGATAAAGGATGCACATGAAAACACTCCTCGCAACACTACTGGAAGAATTCAGAGAAAAGCTTGAAATCATTAAGGCAAGCGGTATACCCCGTAAAGCATCATTTCCAGAGGCAAAAAACCTGATAAAGGTTGCTATCGGCATGAGAAGAACAGGTAAGACTTTTTTTGTTCTTCAACAGATGCTTAAGCTTCTCAAGAAAGGTATACCGCTTGAGAGCATCCTCTATATCAATTTTGAGGATGACCGTCTTCTACCCATGGATTACAAGAAAATGGGGACTTTAATTGATACGTTCTATACCCTTTATCCTGAGAATCATACTCGCGAATGCCATATTGTTCTAGATGAAGTGCAAAACATTCCTGATTGGGCAGTAGTGGTCAGAAGAATCTTCGATACAAAAAAGGTCCAACTCTACTTAACAGGTTCTTCAGCAAAACTGTTAAGTAAAGAAATTGCAACTTCTTTGCGCGGAAGATCAATAGAACGAGAAATTTGGCCTTTTAGTTTTACTGAATTTTTATCGGCACATTCTGTTGATACACCAGTCTCTCCGCTAGGGAAAAAGGCTTCTGACCAACTGAGAAAGCACCTATTAGATTACATGACTATTGGGGGCTTTCCGGCAGTTCAATTCCTTACCCCTCCCGATAGATTGCAAACATTGCAAGGCTATGTAGAAACAGTGATTATTCGAGATATTGTTGAGCGCCATCATGTCACCAATATTACGTTACTTCGGTATATGATCATCACGCTCCTGAAAAATACTGCTGCGCCATTTTCAATCAATAAATTTTATAATGACATAAAGAGCCAAGGACACAAGGTAGGTAAAGATACCCTCTATAACTACCTGGGCTATCTAGAAGATGCATATCTACTCTTTGCCGTTCCCCATTTCAGCGAATCTGTTAGAACACTGTCAACTGCTCCAAAAAAGATGTATGTTATTGATGATGGCCTTTTATTAGCAAACACCTTCAGTCTATCAAAAAATTTCGGGAAGCTCTTTGAAAATCTCATTTTTCTTGAGATAAGACGTCAAGCACACAATATCTACTACTATAAAACATATAATGATCTTGAAATAGATTTTGTGGTTACCTCAAAACAGAGCCCCCCAAAACTGATCCAAGTTTGTTGGGAACTTGATGATCCAGTAACCAGAGAACGAGAAGAGCGTGCACTTAGAGAGGCTGAAAAAGAACTTGGCATTAAGGGTATAATCATCGATTATCAAACATACCTCAATAATGGAATAGATATATTATAAGGCCCATTTGGCGACACCTTAATATTAATTCTCTACAAAATATAGATTCATAGAAAATTTTGCATGGCTCTTGCTTACCCAAGCAGTAAATTATCGATTTAGTAAAATAGGTTACCCATATACAACCTTATCAATAAGCAAAACACCACCTCGATGAAGTAATCATCTCATAATCATGAGATATCTGCTCAAAAACTTCTTTAGATAATCCTAAAAATGACATTATAACCTCACTAGAAAAATGAGCTTAACGTGCTGACAACTTTATGCTATGCTAACTATATAAATACTAAGGAGGTCTCAATGTCTAACATATCACTTAATCTTTCTCAAACCACGATAAAAGCACTTACAAAGATAGCAAAAGAACATGATGCCACCCTTAACGAAGTCGCACTCTATGTGCTTACTAAAGGACTCGCTCATTACGCTTCATCACGTGACACATCACTTCCTCAGATACGACCAGCTACGGCAACTCAAAAAGAGCTTTAGTTTGCATTAAAGGGAGCTAGCAGCTATACTATGCCTGTTGACACTCTTATTTTTTGCAAAGGGATCTATCTATGAAAAAATTACTTGTTGCCTTAATTGTTATTGCTCTTGGCGTTGGAGTATTCTTTTGGTTTAAAAAAACAGGAGAAGCAAAGCCGCTTAGTGACACATTAATTGTGGGTACCAGTGCTGACTTTCCACCATTTTCTTTTAGAGGTCCCGACGATCAAATTATTGGTTTTGATATTGATGTTGTTAAAGAAGTAGCAAAGCGCTTAGACAAAAAGGTTGAGATCCAAGATAAGCCATTTACTATACTTATTCCGCAGATAGAGCTTGGCCAAATACACGCCATTGCCGCTGGCATGACCCCTACACCAGAGCGAAGGAATGTTGTACGTTTCTCAAAAGTATACTTAAGCAGCAACCCACTTCTTATAGTTACCCGTGCAAGTGATGCCCCTATAGAAACTATAGAAGACCTTAACGGTAAGGAAGTTATCGTCAATACTGGCTACACGGCAGATCTCTTTATGTCTGATAAACCAGTACAACTTCTTCGCCTACCTAAAGTTTCAGATGCGTTGCTTGCTCTTGAACAAGGTAAAGGTGATGCCTACGTCACGGCAAGATTTACCTTACAACCATACATTCCTGAGGGAGATACACGCTTTAGAACAAAAAGAATTATGGAAACTGATGAGCAAAATGCCTTAGCATTCTCTCTTTTACTGCCAGAAGAATTTGTTGCTGAAGCTCAACAAGCACTTGATGATATGGAAGCCGATGGCACCCTTGAAGCGTTTAAGCACAAGTGGAACGTACTATGATAGATACTACGTTTATTTACGCTTCGCTTCCACGGCTTTTTGCTGGCATTTGGATTACACTACAAATAGCATTGTTTGGATCTCTTTTAGGTTTTGCTGGCGGCATTTTTCTTGGTATTATACAATCTGGCACTTCGAAATGGGCTAATTTCTTTGTCTGGATCTATGTTACCATCATTCGCGGAACTCCTATGCTGCTCCAGATTGTTTTTTTCTCGTTAATCATGGGAACTGCTCTTTCACCATTTTGGACAGCCATTCTTGCGATTGGAGTGAATAGTAGTGCCTATATAAGTCAAATTGTTAAATCAGGAATCGCCTCAGTATCTAAAGGCCAAATAGAAGCAGCTACAACGCTTGGTCTTTCTCGGTATGACATTACGAGATATATTGTATTACCACAAGCATTAAGTATAGTACTTCCTGCATTAAGCAGTGAATTTATTACCCTGATAAAAGACTCTGCTCTTGCGTCAATTATTGGTGTAACAGAGCTGTTTAGACAAGGCGAGATCATTATTTCACAAACATATAAGGCGTTATTTACGTATACTCTTATTGGTATATGCTATCTTATAATAACATCAGCAATTTCGCTGCTCTTTTATAACCTAGAACATTATTATAGAAAATCCCATGCTCGACATTAAAAATGTAACAAAAAAATTTGGGGGAAAAAAGATTCTAAACAATCTCTCCCTTTCGGTGAAACCAGGCGAAATTGCCTTTCTGTTAGGACCATCAGGTGTCGGGAAATCTACCCTACTTCGCATCCTTAATGGTCTTGAAACCATAGACAGTGGGACCATTACTCTTAACAACCATCCTCTTAATTCTTCAGAGGTTGGCATGGTATTTCAGCAGTTTAACTTATTTGAAAATATGTCGGTTGAAAAAAATATTACCTTTCCGCTTATAAAAGTTGCTAAAAAGACGCCAAAAGAGGCTCAAAAAATAGCGTATGATCTTCTTAAGAAATATGGCCTTGCAGATAAAGCCCGTGATTACGTTACTCAACTATCAGGGGGCCAAAAACAACGTCTCGCTATTGCTCGCTCTTTAGCGATGAAGCCGCATATTATGTGCCTTGATGAGCCAACATCTGCTCTTGATCCATTACTCACCAATTATGTAGCCCAAGCGATTCAGGACCTTGCTAACGCAGGCTATATAGTCCTTGTCGCCTCGCATGATATTGCATTGCTTACACAGCTCCACTGCACTATTTATGTAATGAAAGAAAAAGGAGCGGCACCTCAATCGGCTACCTCTGAGGACTATAACAAAAATCCAGATGCCTATCCTCTCATTAAACAGTTCATTGAAGGTACCTAGACACCTCTCGAGATACCACATGAATTAATTTACAAAATACTTGACTTTTTATTATTTGCATGGTAAGTTGTGCTATCAAAATTGACCAATAAAACGTCCCTAAACGAACAATACATAGTATTGTTCACCCCCCTAACCCTTCAGCTTACCCAAGTTGAAGGGCCCTTTTTTTGATGATAATTCAAGTACGCGAATAGTGCCGTCACCTTCTTGTAAGCTTACCCCATGCATTGATAGAGCAACCACCGTATAGTCACCAATGGTATCACCTTCTTTAACTTGATACATTACCCCATCAAGAAGTATCTGTGCGACAATACACCGATTATGTATACCTCCTAAGGAAGTACATACTAACATATGATGGCCATCAGCATAGTAAAAGGGATCACGACCATAAGAAAAAAAACAGCATAAAACGATCAATTTCTGAAAATTCATCTTCATGCCACAGCTAAAAGATGTCTGATATGGAAAATGAGCTTGAGTATGTTAAGAAAAGAGATAACGTTGTACATAAAAACCTCACTAAGAAACATATACCAATGGTGAGGTTTAGCAACAAACGTACACTATATTCATCAATAGCGCAAATATTTATTCATCTTTATCTCATAGAAAATTTGTCATTGTTTAAGAGCAAACCACAAAAGTGGCTACCCAGGATATATATAGGACATTGAACTATTTTTGTTATACATGATGGTGGCAGATAAGAATACATCCTACTCTTACATCTTACATTTAAAAGACCCAATGATAGGGCAATTCGAAGCCCACATCTTCTGTCAAAAATGTAGTGGCGGATTATAGCAACAGTATAATCCGCCACTAAATAACACATAGCTCAATGTAGTGGCGGATTATAAAAGCAGGAAAGTTTATAAAAATTAAATACCTAGTAAACCAGTCAACTATTTCCAGACTCAACAAATGAAACATTTATTAGAAATTTTAATGTAGTGGCGGATTATAGCAACAATATAATCCGCCACTAAATAACATTTGACTTAATTTAGTGGCGGATTATAATAATAAGAAAATGAACCAAATATTTAGAAAAAGGCTTGGCATGATAATCGGAAGAAAACGAGAACAAGACCTGCTCGAACGGGCCTTTAAAGCCAAGAAAAACCAATTTATAACAATATACGGTCGAAGGCGTATTGGAAAAACGTATTTGATCTCAGAGTTTTTCAAAACAAAGGACTGTCAATTCTTGCATCTTACAGGCCTTCATCACGGTACTATGCAGGAACAACTTGAGAACTTTGCGGACAAAATATCCGAAATGCTTTTTGGTGGGCTCCAGGTTAAGACACCTAAAAACTGGAAAGAAGCATTCAATCTCTTGACCAAAAAAATCGAAAGTTCAGAAGAAAAAATTGTCCTTTTCTTTGATGAACTCCCATGGATGGCTACACCTCGATCAGGACTACTAAATGTCATAGATTATCATTGGAATAATAGTTGGTACAACAATCGAAATATCATATTTATTGCATGCGGGTCATCTGCATCATGGATACTTAAAAATATCATCTATAACAAAGGCGGTTTGCATAATCGAACCAATATAGAAATCAACCTTAGCCCATTTAACCTCCATGAAACACAGGAATATCTAAGATATCAGAAGGTATCGCTCAACGAAAAACAAATATTATCCCTGTATATGGCGATAGGAGGTGTTCCCTACTATTTAGATTATGTGATGCCAGGTACCTCTGCTCACGAAACTATCCAAGAGCTCTTTTTTAGTAAAAATGCGCCTCTTAGAGGCGAGTACAATAAACTCTTTGAATCTCTTTTTAACAATGCCGACGCTTACAAAGAACTTGTAGAAACCATAGCAAAGCGGAGAGAAGGAATATCGAGCAAAGAGCTAGCAAAAACTCTTGTACATTCAACGGTTGGCGGGCTTCTTACAGAACGACTACAAAAGCTGTCCGACTCAGGGTTTATAGAGAAATATATACCCTGGAAAAGAGAACGAGGAGCTTATTACAAAGTAATAGATGAGTATTGCCTCTTCTATATTTATTGGGTCCAGAATTTCTCACAAACAAAATACTCACACGATCACTGGCTCATTGAAAGTCAACGTCCTACATATTATGCCTGGTCAGGATATGCCTTTGAGGCTGTATGCTCTAACCATATCCATGAAATAATAAGGGGACTGGATATAAAAAATGCACGCTTCATTACTTCATGGAGATACCTACCCAAAACAAAAATAGAAGATGGGGCCCAAATTGATCTCGTTATTGTGCGGGGAGACGACTCAATAACCTTATGTGAGATAAAATACACAGAAAACCCTTTTGTTGTAGATAAAAATTTTGCAATTGCACTCAGCCGAAAAGCGCGCGTTTTCCAAAAACAAACCCAAACAAAAAGCCAACTGTTTTTTGCCATAATTTCGGCAAATGGCATCAAGAAAACCCTCTATTCAGAAGAATTGATTAGTAAAGTCGTCACAACTAAAGATTTGTTCAAAACTTACTAACAAAATAGAAAAAAGCCTTCTTGATTGGGGAAAGCGGGACTTTCAAGTAGCCAAGTTCTCATCAAGTCTGAAATCCAAAAAAATGAGTGGCGGATTATAGAACATGTATAATCCGCCACTAAATCAAATTTTTGCAAAAAAATCTATTGATACTTAGACGCTTCGCTTGGGCCGCTCTTTTCTACAGAATAGTTCAAAGATGCATGTTGCATGAATGCCCTGAGCAGTTTTTGTGAATGTAAGATGCTGACAGGAAACTTCGCTCACTATTTTTATGAGTTCTTCATATGTTCCGAGCAGTTCACTTACAACAGGTTTTATTACATAATATTCATAGATCTTCAATTGCTCTGGTTGCCACGTAAGCAGATGTACCCCACTCTGCTTAATAGTGTCAAGAAGATGAATAAGCATAGCAACTTCTTCTGATAGCTGTTCTGCTTGTTGTAAACAGCGTTTCTCTATAATATCCAACTCTTGAGAAACCCAGGAAGACCGCTCAAGACGTTTCTTAAGGGAATTAGTTCGCTTATGTATATCTGCTGCTTGTTTACTTAGAACAGCATATGATGTCCTTAGTGGTACATACCACCAAAGATACCAACAACCGGCAAGAGTTCCAACGATACTTAATGTGAGGCAGATAAGAGTAGTATCAGAAACTCGCCGCAGAAAAGCATTGAGTTGTAATGTATACATACTTACCTTTAGATTACCTCTCTATGTTACTAAGGTTTCTAAAAAAGATCTAGAAAAGAAATGGTACTCTAAACAAGAACTTGTTTAGAGCACACTACTGTTAAAAGTTTGGTTTTGTCCACTCTGAAGGTTCTACTGGTACGGTGTTAACTCTGAGTTCCCAATGTAAATGATACCCAGTTGCATAACCAGTCTTACCTAGCGTACCTACTGGATTGCCTTTTTTAATCTTATCACCAACAGAAATGTTAGCAAAGTCATCTAGATGAAAAAACAATGAAATGATGCCATGACCATGATCAATAGCCACCGTATTTCCACTATGCGCATAGCGCTCTTTCAAAGCAACAATGCCATCTTGGGTAGCCCATACCACACTTTTTGGAGGAGCAATAATATCGAGCGCTTTATGTTGCTTAAGACCTCGCTCTTGTGTTGCACGAATGACACCAAAATCTGAAGTGATTTGCTGCTTTTCTTTGAGCTCTAGAGGAATAATAAATTTACCATGCCACAGTTTTTCCTTAGGAGAAGCTTTCGTAATACGAACAATATCATCTTCAAGTTGTTGCTCTGGTAACCCAAGCTCAGCTTCTTCTGCTAGTTTATCTTTATCAACTCGTATCGTTTGCTTCTTAAAGGGAAATTCCACTACTTTAAACTTGCCATCTAGATTGAGAGTATCCCCAGCATAGTCTGATACCTCTATAACATAAGGATATTCCTGAGCGATCTCTTCGCATTCGATAGGTACAAAGCATTCATAGATATACCCACGATTAGATTGTAAAAAGCAGGGATAGCTTTCTGATAGGGTCTTAAGTGTTGCATCTTTAAGAGCCTTATTTGCCTGAAACTCTACATGAAGCGTTCTTCCTTGATATACACGAGCATCAGTTTCATTTTTTGTAATAGCTGCATGAAGAGGCAAGTTATCAACATAAAAAAATATATCTTCTTCTGAGGTTTGTTTGCGCGCAGCACTATTTGAGATACGTACACGAAGTACATGAGAACCCTGTTCAAGAGAACTAGTTGAAAGAGTAAAGGGATATTCAAAGGAACTCTTACCAACAGAGGTTTCTTTTATCAATGGCTCGCCATCAAGATCGACCTTAAACGTATCAATTTTATAGGAATCAGATCCCTTTATCGTCACTTTTACATCACCAGCAGCTCCGCCATCCGGATTAAGGCCAACAACTTCAATGGTAGGAGGTGTTTCATTTGTGGAATACAGATAATAATTCCAGCCAACATATGAGCCGATGCCGAGAACAATAAGTGCCGCACCTGCTTTTAGGTAGTTCATCATGAGAGGATCCTTCAGAAAAAATAATTATATAAAAGACGATATAGAGTAGTATACCCAAAATTCCGTGCACTGTAAAAGGTTATAAACTACTCGTTAAACCGATATTATGAGCTCTTACAAGAAAAAAGATTCCGAAATACTCGATCTTCAATCGTATAAGGGAAATGGTGTGTCAACAACGTAAGAATCGTGATTCCTACCACCTATAAAAAAGATACAAATATGTTATACTAAAAGAATACTTCAACAAATAAAGATATTTATGGCTACTCCAGATTACGTAAAAGCCTTACCAAAGCTTCCTGGCATCTATGTGTTCAAAAACAAGCACAATGAGGTAATCTATATTGGTAAAGCGAAAGAACTCAAAATCCGTGTATCTTCCTATTTTAACAAAACAACTGACTGGAAGGTACGGGAACTCATTAAGGAGCATGCATCCATAGAGCATATCCTCACCAAAAATGAGATTGAAGCGCTTCTCCTAGAAGCTCAGATGATACGTACCTACAAGCCAAAATACAATGTTCTGATGAAGAACTCAAATCCATTTGTATATCTTGTAATCACCAATACAGAACTTCCTCGGCTAGAACTTATTCGCCTAAAAAAAGGAAAGGGAACCTTCTTTGGTCCATTTCTTTATAAAAAACGCGCACGATCATCCTATGAATATCTCATGAGAAATTTAAGATTACGATTATGTAAAGTTACGGTAGATCAGGGATGTCTTGACTATCATATGGGTCTTTGCGCAGGAAATTGCCGTACCGACTTTGATAAAGAAGATTATCTTGAGAGACTCTCAATTGCACGTAAGCTTCTTGAAGGCAATTATGAAGAATGTGAAGCTCACCTTCTTGCGCAAATAAAAAAGCATAATGAAAAACTTGAGTTTGAAAAGTCAAAGCGACTCAACCAGTATCTCTATGCTCTTGAATCGCTCTTTGCATCACTTAAAACAGGATTTTCTGAACGTAAATATGTTAAAGACATCAATATTGTCACTGCGCCGCTCAGCGCCAAAGTTGAAAAACCGATTAAAGCCTTAGAAGACCTTGGCAAATTACTTAACACTAATGGACGGCCCATAACGATTGACTGCTTTGATATTTCACATTTCCAAGGAAGCCACATCGTTGGCTCTTGTATTAGATTCACCAATGGCTTACCAGATAAAAATAAATTCAGACGCTTCAAAATCAAGACGCTCACTGACCAAAATGATTATGCTGCTCTGCAAGAGATCGTAAGCCGAAGATATCGTAATATCAACGAAGCTCCTGACGTAGTACTTATTGATGGTGGTAAGGGACAACTCTCCAGTGTGAAGCACCTCTTTCCTCAACTCCTATGTGTCAGTTTAGCCAAAAAAGAAGAACTGTTACATACACCAGAGCATCCTGACGGGGTCCCTCTTGATATACAAACACCTATGGGACAATTGCTTATTTGCTTAAGGGACTATGCTCATCACTTTGCGGTGTCATATCATAAAGTAGTACGCTCTAAGAAGTTCATCTCATTCTAACCTTCTTAAATCAAACAATTAAGTTGTGTTAAAAAGATCTTCAAGTGTCGCCACAGCGCTGATTAATTCATCAGAATAAATCGTCTTTCTTATGCCATTTGCCGAGACCATAGCAAAAAAGATATCTTTGTCCGTTTGTGTCTTTTTTTTGAATACTTCTTTCTTCCTTATAAGGTCTTCAGCATAACGCTTATCAAGTATGAAAGGCTTCCGGGTGTATTTCATTTCAATTAAAGTAATAGCATCATCTTGCCTATCAACTACGAGATCTATTTGAGCTCCTAGTTCATTTGATAGAGGTCCAGGAGTGAATCTCCATGATGCCATAGGCGATGCGCCTCTTATATGTAACGCACGCAAAATAAGATGTATATGTTTTCTACATACAGCTTCAAAAGCATATCCTGACCAGGTAGCATATTCCTGACTTTTACTATGAACAATCCAGTAATCTGATTCAAAGATTAAGCCTTTATGAGGTTCAACCCATCTTAGGTAAAATAGGCAAAATTCATCGCTAACCTTGTAGAAAGTCTGCTTATTATTACCCCAGGTAACTAAGGTTTGAATAAAACCCGAGGCAGCTAGATCATATAATCTCTGAGATAGCGTTCCACCACGCTCAGAGCCTTTAGTCATGCGTCCTATTTCTGCCTGAGTCAAGCCATCCTGTCTTTTAGAGACAACCTGTATTATTTCTTTATAATGTTCTGCAGATTTAAATAAAGAATTAAATAAGATATTAAACTCATCCCGCATCACTGAATTTTCATCAAAAAAGAGCATTTGAATGTTTTGCTGTGCAGTATAATTTTTATGTAGCAAATTAAGATAGTAGGGTATACCACCAACGGCCATATATAAAGAAAGAATATGTTTATTGCTTAACTTAAAACCATTATATCTTAGGTATTGCCTTGTTTCAGACAAGTTAAAAGGTTGTAGATTAATAGTTAAAGTGGTCCGGTTATGAAAA
This sequence comes from uncultured bacterium, assembly GCA_963711045.1. Taxonomy (GTDB): domain Bacteria; phylum Babelota; class Babeliae; order Babelales; family Babelaceae; genus PRDV01. The sequence continues at coordinate 510,600 of CAVQCM010000004.1, forward strand.
CCACCCTTATTATTGATGATCTTCTTTATCATCCAAGAGGCCGAAGAACCACATACCACCAATATTACATTAGGCATTGCTACCCAATACCTATTCCAATAATAATCTAACTCAACCATTAAATCAGATCTTTGAGTTGCAAGCCAGGGAAGTTCATCAAGAAAAATTACTACATTACCCTCAAGAACTTCTATTTTCCTATGCAGCCTCTCAAGAGCCAATCGCCAATTATTTGGCACGTCTAAAGCAGCACCATGAAAAAATGCCTCAGAAAACGCTTCAGTAAATTTCTCAAGTTGATAATGGCGACCCTTACCCTGGATACCTGTGGCATGAAAAAAATGGCACTTCTTATCGTTGAAAAATTCCCGAATTAAATATGTTTTTCCTACGCGTCTTCTTCCATAAACAGTAATAAATTCTGACTTTCGAGAACTGAAAGCTCTTTCAAGCAGCTTTAATTCTCTTTTTCGACCAACAATCATAAAAATTCAATTCCTACCTTATTATTCATCACAACTAAGCATAGCGCTACTTATTGAAAAAATCAAGATTTTTTGTGGGCTGAGTATAAATACCATACTTAGCCCAGTTTACATTTGGCACACATACATCAAATCTCATTGCTTCCATCTGCGTCTAATTAAAGTGATTTTCGTACATTTCTTCCAATATTTTCTTTAGACAATTCTGGGCTATCCTTTTTAATTTACGTAAAATTATCGTTAATTTTGGGCTGAGTATAAAAATCTATACTTAGCCCACTTTACATTTGGCACATAACCATTAAACAGCGGACTGCCCATTCAAATTAACAAATCACACTTTTCGCACATTTCCTTACAATGTCTTCTTTAGACTATTCTGGGCTGGCCCTTTTTTATTTACATAACAATATTGTTAATTTCGGGCTGAGTATAAAAATCTATACATAGCCCACTTTGCATTTGCCAGATAAATATTAAACCGCGGGTTACCCATATTAATTTAGTGCACGCCCTTTTCATGCACTCCTTTCAATATCTTCTTGAGACTATTCTGGGCTAGCCTTCTTTAAATTAAGGAAAATTATTGTTAATTTTTGGGCTGAGTATAAAAATCCATACTTAGCCCACTTTGCATTTGCCAGATAAATATTAAACCGCCGATTGCCCATTTTAATTTAGTGCACGCCCTTTTCATGCACTCCTTTCAATATCTTCTTGAGACTATTCTGGGCTAGCCTTCTTTAAATTAAGGAAAATTATTGTTAATTTTTGGGCTGAGTATAAAAATCCATACTTAGCCCACTTTGCATTTGCCAGATAAACATTAAACCGCCGATTGCCCATTTTAATTTAGTGCACGCCCTTTTCATGCACTCCTTTCAATATCTTCTTGAGACTATTCTGGGCTAGCCTTCTTTAAATTAAGGAAAATTATTGTTAATTTTGGGCTAAATATACTGCCAAGATTTCTTAATACATAGCGCACCCTATAAATAGCCCTATCTTTTAGAAAGTGGTAAAATTAGGCTATATATAACATATTTATAAATAGCCCTATCTTTTAAAGTATATTTATTGACCGCATAAACACGATTCACAGAATTATATGGAAAACAAAAATAAGGCTGCATATAAAAAATATATATGTAGCCTTATTTTTTTAAAAATGATATATTAGAGCTACATATACAATTTTCCATAAAAATACCAAAGGATATATCCCAATGATTATTGGAAGAGAAAAAGAAAAGCGAATTCTAGAGGAGGCCTACAATTCATCTACTGCAGAATTTATTGCCCTCTATGGAAGGAGAAGAGTTGGAAAAACGTTCCTCATTAAAACATTTTTTGAAAAAAAGAAATGTACTTTTTTACGCGTAACTGGCCAACAAAGAGGCTCTATGGCTATTCAGCTGCGCCATTTTACTACAGCACTACTTGAGGCGTTTCCCCCGGGACTCCCAATCAAAGAACCTGCTTCTTGGGAAGAAGCATTCAATTACCTTAACACTAGCCTACAAAAAACCACTGGTAAAGTGGTGATCTTTCTTGATGAACTTCCGTGGCTTGCAACAAGAAAATCTGGGCTTTTAGATGCACTAGCCTATTATTGGAATCAGCATTGGGCATATATGCCAGAATTGAAACTAATCGTATGTGGATCATCAGCCTCATGGATTATTAATAAAATACTTGATAATAAGGGAGGACTTCACAATAGGATAACCGGACAGATCAACTTGCCGCCATTTTTACTTCAGGAAGCCCAAGAATATCTATTAAGTAGACATATTAATCTAAACCATGATCAAGTTTTAACACTCTATATGGCAGTTGGAGGCATTCCTTATTACCTAAATTATATAAAAAAAGGTCTTAGCGCATCACAAAATATACAATCACTATTTTTTGAAGCAAATAGCCCTCTTCGGCATGAATTTGATAGACTCTTTGATTCATTATTTGAGCATGCCGAATCTTACAAGGAGCTCGTAAAAATAATTGCGCAAAAAAGAGAGGGGATGGACAGAACTGCCATTGAACAAAAAACAAAACTCTCTTCTTCAGGAGGAACACTTTCAAAGAAACTTAGCAGCCTCAGTGAAGCTGGGTTTATCCAATCCTATATTCCTTGGGGAAGAAAAAAGAAAGGAGAATACTATAGACTTACTGATGAATATTGCTTATTTTATCTTTCTTGGGTGGAGAAATATAAGAATGCTACCTTTTTGTCAGATTATTGGCTAACTCAATCAAAAAAACCAGCCTATTATGCATGGTCTGGATATACCTTTGAAACAATATGTATAAAGCATATTGAAAAAATCGTTAGAGCACTTAATATACGTATAGATGGACCAGTAAGCACCTGGCGCTATATACCCCAAACAACACAAGAAGATGGAGCACAAATAGATTTGGTGCTTAATCGAGAAGATGGAGCAATCACTCTCTGCGAGATTAAATATACCGACAAACCGTACGTTCTTGATAAAGCATCAGCTCAAGCACTCCAGAGGAAAGAAGCCGTTTTTCTTAAACAAACAGACTCTCAAAAGCAGATTTTTTGGGCGCTCATTGCATCTGCGGGAGCAAAAGAAACATTCTATCTTGAGAGCATGATTTCACAGGTAGTGACATTATCAGACTTATTCTAAATACCGTCTCTTAGATGTGCCAATCAAGGCATAGTACGTGAGCTATGATAGCACTTTCATCCGACAGACACCTAAAATTCAATCTCTGCTCTATCTTGGACGTAACATACGCTCATTCTCTATCAATGGAAAAATTGACCGACTCATTCTACTGCTCAAACCCTTGCACTCATAGTAGCGCTTGGTATACTCTATGAGAGTACATCTACCACCCATTAGGATGTAGGAAGGTATTTTACTATGATACAAGAACTGTTTTCTAACTCCGTACAAGAACTCATGAATGCTGGTATTTCGCTAGCTCAATCCCGCAATAACTCTACCTTGGAACCTCTTCATCTATTAGCAGTAGGCCTTGACAATGAGTTCATTGTTTCATTTCTTACCGTTTTTGATATTGACATACCTCGCCTGCGAAAATTAATCGACCAAGAGCTCACCAAACTTCCCTCTGTTGAAGGAGGTCAATTACAGGGCGGCTATGCCTTACAAGACTTCTTACAAGGATGTAAAAAACAGGCTGATGCACTTGATGATAAGTATATTACGTTAGAACATCTTATAGTAGAATGGTGGCAAACAAGTCACTTACCAGAGTCGATACGAAACTTCTTTGCTCAAACTGGTGTTACTAAAGATCAGCTTCTAGCTCACATGAAGATAATTAGAAAAGGAAAAAACGTGACTACTAAAAACGCCGAAAAAACCTATCAACTTCTTGAAAAATATTGTATTAACATGACGCAGCAAGCTCAAGATGGGAGGCTTGATCCCGTTATTGGCAGACATGATGAAATACGGCGCGTCATTCAGATACTCTCACGTAGAACCAAGAACAATCCTGTTCTTATTGGAGAACCTGGCGTAGGTAAAACCGCAATCGTTGAAGGAATAGCCCAAAGAATTGTGAACAATGATGTTCCAGAAAGCCTAAAAAATAATATCATCTATGCCCTTGATCTTGGCCTGTTAATAGCAGGAACAAAATACCAAGGTGAATTTGAAGAGCGGTTAAAAGGTATACTTAAAGAAATTGAAGACAGTTCAGATAGCATTATTCTCTTTATTGATGAACTTCATATGCTTGTCGGAGCTGGTGCTTCAGGTGGCGGTATGGACGCCTCAAATTTACTTAAACCCGCTCTTGCGCGAGGAGTACTTCATTGCATTGGGGCAACCACGATTAAAGAGTATAAAAAGTATATAGAAAAAGATGCGGCCCTTGAAAGGAGATTCCAGAAAGTTCTTGTACAAGAACCTTCAATTGAAGATGCCGTCTCCATATTACGAGGGCTTAAAGAACGCTACGAACTTCATCATGGTATTAGAATTAAGGATCAAGCACTGGTTGATGCAGTATTGTTATCAGCTAAAAATATCCCTGAGCGCTTTCTACCCGACAAAGCAATCGACTTAGTAGATGAAGCCGCAGCAATGGTAAAGATGGCCATTGATTCTCAACCAATTGAGCTTGATCAATTAGAGAGAAAAATTAGACAACTTGAGATTGAAAAAGTAGCGCTCGAAAAAGAAAAAAATGGTACTGCCAAACAAAGACTCGAGGAACTTGAGCAGGAGCTCAACAAAATAAAAGAACAGTACCAAACCCTACTCAATCAATGGAAAGCTGAAAAAGCACCTTTAGAGACTATTAGCAAACTCAAAGAGCAGATTGATGATGCACAAGTGCAGTATGCTACCGCCGAGCGAATGGGTGACTTCGCAAAAGCATCAGAAATTAAATATGGCACCATTGCACGACTCGAGCAAGAAATTGAACAACAGCAAGAAAAGCTGAAGACTATAACCACCCATCTTATTAAAGAGGAAGTTGATGAGCATGATATTGCTAAGGTACTTGCTCGCTGGACCGGTATTCCAGTAGAAAAACTGCAAACAAGTGAATCTGAAAAACTTCTTCGTATGCCTGAGATTCTTAAAGAGCGCGTTATTGGGCAAAAAGAGGCCCTTGAGGTGATTAGTAACGCTATACAGATGCATCGTGCGGGCCTCGCTGATCCTAATAGGCCTATCGGTTCTTTTCTCTTCTTAGGACCAACGGGAGTAGGTAAAACTGAAGTTGCTAAGACATTGGCAGACTTTTTGTTTGACGATCCCAATCGTTTGGTACGGATTGATATGTCTGAATATATGGAAAAACACGCGGTCGCTCGACTTATAGGGGCCCCTCCTGGGTATGTTGGGTATGAAGAAGGTGGTCAACTGACTGAAGCGGTTAGAAGACAGCCTTACTGTGTACTACTTATTGATGAAATTGAGAAAGCACATCCTGATGTGTTTAATCTATTTTTACAAATTCTTGATGAAGGCCATCTCACTGACGGTCAAGGACGGACCGTTTCATTTAAAAACTGTATCATCATTATGACCTCAAATATTGGTTCTCAGCTTATTTTGAAAGCAGGTACCATCGATGACAAGGTAAAACGAGATATAGATGAACTATTGCATAAGCACTTTAGGCCTGAATTTCTCAATCGAATTGATGCGATAGTCTACTTTACTATGCTTACTCATGACGATGTTAAGAAAATTGCACGACTACAAATTAAACAGTTACAAAAGAGGCTTGCTGACCAGCACGTTGCCCTTACCGTAACTGATAAAGCACTTGATATGCTTGCTGAGCTTGGCTATGAAAAAGAGTTTGGTGCTCGACCACTTAAACGGGCAATTCAGCAGTATGTGAGTGTCCCTGTTTCACGCCATCTGCTTGAATATCCTGATGAGAAACAACTAACCGTTGATCGTAAAAAAGATATTCTTGTGGTAACGCATGGGTAAACTGATTGTCGCTAACTGGAAGATGCAACTTACTCATACTGAAGCACTAACCTGGCTTTCAGAAGATTACCCTACGGTTCGCCTGCTTGCAGAAAGCTCATCACATGAATTGGTTATATGCCCTTCATTTACCGAGCTTAACTACGCCGTAGAAACCTATCCTGATGATCCCTGGGGTGCTCAAAACTGTTGTGCGTGTACTCGTGGTCCTTACACAGGAGAGGTTTCAGCTATTTCACTCGCTGAGCTTGGCATACACTATACTATCGTTGGCCATAGTGAGCGAAGGCAGTACTATGACGAAACTGATGAAGACGTAGGGCTTAAAGCATATGCTCTTTTTTCGCAGGGAATTATTCCTATCATCTGTATTGGCGAAACAGAAGAAGAACGAGAGAACTATAAGAACGTCCTACGTAGACAACTAGAAGAAATTACGTACACATTTAAGCATTTTGAGGCCCCCCTTAGACCAATTATTGCCTACGAACCAGCTTGGGCAATTGGCTCGGGCATCACTCCACACAAAAAAGAACTCCAAGAAGTACTAGACTATATACGAGATTGTACTTCTGAGTATAATCCGCTTATACTCTATGGTGGCAGTGTAAACCAACAGATTGCAACACAATTTAGCTCCTTTGTTGATGGGTTCATGATAGGATCTGCTAGTTTAAACTCAGAGCTACTTAAAAAAATAATTCTTTCGTGCTAAACTATGGCTATTATGGTTGAAAAAATATCCTCAAGGAGATGACAATGACTTTCTTATATAACGTAATGATACTATTATTTGTACTTCTTAGTGTCACCATGGTCTTTCTTATTTTACTGCAAAAAGGTAAAAGTAGTATGGGACTTGGCGGCATGGGCGGGGGTACACAACTCCTATTTGGTGGTTCTGGAGGACAAGATCTTTTTCAGAAAGTCACCTGGATTATGGGAGCAATCTTTATGGGTGGGTCACTTGGTCTTGCTCTGCTAAAACGACCAACTGAATCACAGCTTATGACGGCTCTTGCCCAACAACAAGCGAAAACTGCACAAAAAACACCGCAATAATTGTGTATCTAGTTACCCGTGTTGGGAGCTGGTTTATTCAGTTCTTCACTGAAATTGGTGGAGCGTTCTTCTTTCTATTTAGATCGCTAAAAACGCTCTTCACCACACGCTTACGTATAAGCGAACTGTTTACTCAAATGAACCGTATTGGGGTAGACTCTTCAACCATTATTTTCATTAGCAGTCTTTCTTCCGGTTTTGCCCTTGCGTTACAAACCTATGCTGGTCTCTCACGTATAGGTGGCGAGGAAATGCTTGGTGTCGTCGTAGCTTGGGGTATGACAAGAGAACTAGGACCGGTAATGACAGCAATCATGGTATGTGGCCGTTCAGGGTCCGCAATAGCCGCTGAATTAGGTACTATGAAAATTACTGAACAAATTGATGCCTTAAAAACGCTTTGCATTAATCCGTTTCAATATCTCTTGGTACCACGTATCATAGCAGGAATGCTTATCCTGCCGTTTTTAACCATATTTGCTATGTTCTTTGGCATTTTTGGTGGCTACCTTTTTGCGGCAACAAACCTCACCAGTAACCCCGAGATCTATACATCAATCATTAAGAGTTATCTTACGCTCGGTGATATTATGGGAGGGCTCATAAAGTCATCAGTATTTGGATTAATTTTAGCCTTTGTCGGTTGCTATAAAGGCTACCGAACCAAGGGTGGCGCTAAAGGAGTTGGTAAAGCAACCACCAGCTCTGTTGTTCTTGGTGGCATTCTCATCTTAGTATCAAACTATTTCTTAAGTGTACTGTTATACAAGGTCGGCTTATGATAAACATTACCGATCTTACCAAATCCTTTAATGGCCATACCGTGCTCAATAATCTCAACCTTACGATTCCTGAAGGAAAAATGACTGCTATTGTTGGCCGTTCAGGAGAAGGAAAGTCAGTTCTCCTTAAATCTATTATCGGCCTTATTAAACCTTCCTCAGGATCAATAAATATAGATGGAACAGAAATCACCACGCTTACCGATCATCAAAAAGAAGAAGTCTTTAGAAAATGTGGTTATGTCTTTCAATTTGCAGCATTACTTGATAGTCTCACCATCTTTGAAAATGTTGGCATTACCTTACTAGAAAAAGGAATCCCTAAAGAAAATGTACTCCCTATTGTTACTGAAAAGCTCTCACTCGTACAACTAGGACCTGAGGTACTTGATCAATATCCATCAGATCTTTCTGGTGGCATGCGTAAGCGAGCTGGTATTGCACGAACACTCATAACCAACCCAAAAATCATTCTCTATGATGAACCCACAACCGGTCTTGATCCTATAACTACGCATATTGTTCATCAGTTGATGGCTGATATGCAAAAACGCTTTCAGGTAACCTCAGTAGTAATTAGTCATGACCCAGAAATCTTTAAGTTTGTTGATTATGTAGCCCTTCTTCATGAAGGTCATATTAAATTCTTTGGAGAAGCTCGCACTATATGGGAATCTGACAATCCTTATATTTATCAGTTTATTCGGGGACTAACAAGGGGACCTATTAATATCGATCTACCTCCTCTATAATATGGAATATGTACTACCTAGCTTCATCTCATGAAAATTATTGAAAATGCATTAGGAGACGACAATCTTAGAAGCTTATTCAAGCTCTTCATTTGGCTGTTGAGAACAAAGCTGCTCTGGGGTCAGTTCCATCTGCTCAAAAAAGTCCCTGAAAAGCTGCTGCCTACCTTGTTGTAAAGGACCTCTGTGGGGCGCATCAATAACAATAGATCTTCCACGATATGAATAGCCACGCGCTGAACCTTTTTTAGAAGGATCGATTTCTCCACCAAGGGCTTGGAACATTGACTCAACTTTAGCTAAGGGAATTTGAGAAGATCTCTCCCAGAGGTCTTCAAAGGTTTTTCGGTGCTTACCTTTTAACTGTTTTACAGGGACAGTATCTTTTTCGTCTCGCTCATTATCATCTTGCAGATGTATCAATGATTCATAGCGCCGCCATTTATCCCCAAAATATTTCTGCGTATTCATCATTTGACGCTCAACAGGCATGTCAGGGAAATGGGATGCTCTCTCATCCTCATCTATAACTTCAACCCGCTGCACTTCTTCTTGGTCCTCTGCAAGCGGACCTTCGCATAATAACCCATGTATAAGCTCTTGCACTTCTCGCTCATTTTTTTTGGCCATATCATAGCGAATCTGAGCAACTCTCCATATAGAAGCAGTAATCAATAACGATGACTCTTTATTTACGATGCCATAACGTATCGACGCACCATAATAAGAAAGAGCGTCATGTGCTTTATCGTCTTGTAACAGCTGCTCAGCATACCAGTAAGATAGCACCTGTAAATTCCTATATATCTCAGCATTCAGTTGCAGGGAAATAGCACTGGCAAGCTGGAGTGATCGCACATAGGTATCGATAGCTTTCTTGAGTCGTCCCTCATTTGTATAGAGAGTGGCAAGTGGCAAACGTAGAAACAGCTCTTTGTACGATGCGTTAACGGTACGCGCAAGAGAAGCTGCCCGTTCAAGATCACGTTGTGTCAGTCCTTCTTTAGTATACTTTTCGATGAATATTTCTAGCAGCAGCGTATTCAGATCATGAACTTTATCTGCAGATAGATACTTTTTGTTTTTCTCTAATGTCGTTTGCACAAGATCGATTGCTCGTTGCAACATGTTACGTTCCAACATAAGGATTACCTGTATACAACAAGCTATATCAACAAATTTTTTAAGTAAAAAAGTATCCTTTTTTCCTGACTGGTAGCCAAAATGAAGTAAAGAATTCAATGTGCCGAGTATTCTCTCAGCATATTCATAATCACCAGAGTCAGTAAGACGACGAGCTCCATAGGCAAAACAATAGGCAAGGCCTCGTCTGAGAAATATATGTTGCTTCAACAGCTGTTCCTCATGCTCAAAATATTGCTCAAGTAATGATATACAGAGCTTCAATTCAAGAATATCCATAGTAAGAAAGAAGCGTGCATTAACCGCAATGAAGCAACCTGCTAGTCCTGACAACCGTGCACTAACACGCAACGCTGTTTTATCAGATTCTGCTACCCATGGAGAATCAAGCAAACGAACTAGTAAAGGAAAGTAGAGACAGGAATCTGCCACTCTAACATTGTATATAAAGCGGGCTATACAAGAAATCAAACAGGCAGGAATAATGTGTGTTTCAAACTCTTTGGCTACCTCTTGATTTTCAGAAGTTGCTAGCAATTGCACATAACATCTGAGCACCTCGTGTACACCTATATCTTCCCAATCATAAATACGTTCTTTAAGCTCTTGAGGACTCAGCTGTCTTTTAACCTTAGGCTTCGGTACACCAAAAATGAGCTCCTTAACATACCGTGCAGCAGCTTCACAAACCGAGCCCCCCCTTGTTTTTTTTACTAAAGAGATCTCCATAGCACATGCATGGGCGGGAATGATCAACAAAAAGAGTAGAGCACATGATAGTCTGACATTCATAAAAAAACCTTACCATAGTTATTAGAGTACCTGTATCACTAGAATACCACACTACAGAAGTAATCACACCTTCTGCATGAATTAGGTTCGTTGCAAATAAGCTACAATTTCGGTATTTTTTGCTTGTTTCGCTTTCGCAATGAGCATTCTCGTAAATTTACTCAGGGGCTTATTTCGCAGGTCTTTTTCTAAGGTACTACCTAGATACTGTATGATGTCAATCCGATTAGTTTGAGGCTGACTAGCGCAGCCAACAAGAAGAGCTTTAACGATTGCTTGATAAAGCATAGTATGCTCCTTCAGATGTTCCTTAAGTTTTGATAAGTCACCATCAATTCCTGCAACCAACGCACATAAACAATCTTCATCTACATATGCCTTACCTAATGCATTTCCCATAGTTATCAAGAGCTCTCTATCATTGAGGTAAAAAAACACAGGTGCTATCTGAACAAAAAAGGTGGTGACTTTATATTTGTTATAGAGCAAGGTGCATCCACGCAATATCCGTTTTGCAAGAACGGGGCAACCTCGCACACTCGCAACAAAAAATAACTGCGGTATAATGCCGGCAATACGCGTCTTGCTTTCTTCTATTGAACGATATAAAGAAGTAGCTAGTTCATCATGGGAACCTATGGCTGCAAAGTAAACACACAAGTCCCTAATTACAATTGTGGAAGGGATAATCCCAATAGAGTGTCCTTCAATGCAGGATAATAACAACATACTATCTTCGTGTGTTATCAGACATTCTTTCAGTAAATGCGCAACGAGACCGACTGCTCTTTGCTGCAAAATAGTTTGTTTGGTTGTATGAATCTCGCTTGGCTTATGTAAATCAAAGATCTTGAGTATCCCAAAAAACTGTTCGTGACAAAAAACCTTGGTTTCCATAGCTGAGCAGGTTGTTGTCAGAAAAATACAGAAAGCTAATAACTGTTTCATGCTGCTTACTTATAGGTAAAAGTTATTTGGATTAGCTTATCATAGAGCCTGCAACAAAACAAGATGAAATAGAGAGCTCTTTAACAGAAGACTATGAGCTAAGGCTGTCTTTTATTTTGGTTGAGTAAAACAACAGACACAGAACTCTGTAGGTCTCTTATGTGGGAATTAATGATTAACCACACAAGGGATCCTTCCTAACAGCAAACCTTATTACCTTTATTGTTAATTGTAGTACAGACGCAACCAGTATACCCATCACAGGTGCAAAGAGTAGTTGTGGTTCCTAGAACAACAGATAATGTTTCAAAGGCACTGGCAACATCAGGGCACATATTTATGCCATCGTTTAGGTTAAAGCTTATATCACATCCATCAAAATGAGCACAGAGTGAAAACCGAGCATGAACACCATGCTCTTGATTATAGTTAAATTTTGAATTAATAAGCCAGGTCTCTTTTGCAAAATCAATGACTAAGCCGTGCCTACCATTTGGCAAGCTCAGTTCTCCGGTTACATCAGTACCACAATAGGTAGTAATAATATGTGTATTACAAACACGTAACTCATCACTTTTGCAACCAACTATTACACCACTTTGATCATTTCCTGAAAAGAGACAATCTTGTATCGTAAGCCGTGGCTTCTTTTTATCGCAACAATATTCTCTATTCTTACTGTTACAAATCGTAATACCAGAGCCGCCGCCACATGCTGCAGTTCCTTTGGTATTTGTACCACCAAAGACGTTTCTAACCGTAACTTGATCTACTGAATCAAGAAAAATATTAGCATCGAGGTGACCTGAAGAAACCACTTTGTGATCTGGTAAATCTCCTCCTATGCATGTGCCCACTGTATCCGTTACACGTATACCAATAGCACCGTTTCCGATCGCCTTATCTCCAGATGCATCAAGTCCTACAGTAGTATGTTGAATCCGTGTGCAGGTCCCTTGGTCATCAATGCCTATATTGCATGATACAATGATATTACTATCTTGGGGTTTTTGCGAACCAATGGTAGCACATTGTGCTCTTTCATGTATCATTATGCCAATATCATTTGGATATGGTGTCTTTCCATCAGGCGCAATACCTATATAATTTCCAAGCACACTAATATCCTTACCTGAAATTTCAATCCCTACTGGTAATCCAGTAACTGAAAATCCTTTTAATGATGCTCCACAGGCTTCAGCACCAAAAATAAACCCTGGGGATCCATTAGTATCAATCGCACCCCCATGAAGTTCCAACACAATTACTGCATTATTTCCTTGCTCTATTGAGTGATTATTTGGTCCGCTACCTAATTGGGAATAACCATCTATCAGTACATTAGCAGAAATACGTGGTAATTCAGCGCATGGCTTAAACACCCATGTACCTGTAGCTTCATGATAGCCTTTATCATGAGTAGAAAGCTTAAATATAATCCGCGATGGTTTTTTGTAGGTATTAGCCTTCAGTAAAGCAGTTCGCAAAGAACCTGGACCGTCATTTTTTGTCGTGGTAACCAATATCTTCTTACGCTTTACCGCAAAAGATGCTTCCGTACTACAGAGTGCAAGTAAAATAAATAAGAGCTTTTTCATCGTTCATCCTTTTTTTGATCTAATGTCCTTACAATACCACACGGGGTAGTGACTGCATTATTACCATTTCCGGTTATGCGCGTATTCGTCATCTGTCCTTCAAATTCATCTATTGGACGTATCTCCCCTTCGATAGTTATGCCATTGAGTTCATTATAACATATCTCCAAAGTTGGAATTCTCGTACCAAAAGACTTAAGTCCATGGTAAACACCAGCAATTTTATTGAAATTGCTGCATATGTCATCCATGAAGGTATTTTGAGCGTATCTTAGGTAAAAACCATAGTTGCCATTTCCCAAATTCATGGTCCCGGTCATATCTGAACCAGCTTTTACTCGCTCAAAATAAGCATCAATTATTCGTTGACTATCTCCTATCTTACCAAGAATAACACCATTTTTTCTATGAGCAGAAAAGAGACAATCCTTAACGGTATGGCTAAATGTTTCTCCTGATTTTGTATGAACAAATACCAAGCCATGTTTGCCACCAATAGCTTTTGTACCTGTAATATCAGTACCAGCAAAGACGTTACATAGTGTATCAGAACAAGTAGTATCAAACAGAATATTCGCTTTACAATGACCTGAAGATACAACCCGTTGATTAAGCTCTGACCCACCTATAACAGTGCCATTACACAGGCAAGAAAAAATACCAATTGCTGCTGAAGAGGATAGTGCAGAAGTACCATCTTTAGAAAGATTTATGGTAGTTCCTTGTATGGTTGTATCCTTACCAAAATTCGTAATAGCACCCCATATGTCAGTATCATAGATCTTTCCATCACCAGCTATGAGATTCCGCTCATCGGGATATCCTCCCCCAAGAGAAACACCTTCAGCATCAGGAGTGATATAGATTGAAACAATAGTATTCTTAGCCTTTCGTCCTTTAGCATCTACCCCAAGAAAGCATCCATGAATATGGACATCGGCCGATTCAACTGTAATGGCAGTAGAAAAAGAACAGAGGGCAACACCAGAGAGAGAAGAATTAGCAGAACCATGAGCAAAATGTAGGCCATTCAACTCGTTAGAAGCACCACAGAGCTCAATGAGTATAGTAGCATCATTAGGTTTATCCATTGGCTGAGTATTTGGATAAGAGGATTTTTGTGTATAGCCATCGATATGAACCTCTGAAGTTATAGAAGGCAAAGGTTTTTGCACGGTAAAAACCCAACATTTTCTCCTGTTATCATACCCACGATCATTATCTCCTAAATTAAAAGTAATCTCCGTAGCTTCACAACTTTCATTTGCTGCTATGAGGGCCTGCCTTAGTGATCCTTTTCCATGATCATCAGTAGTAGTTACCCTAATAGTTTTCCCTTGAGCTCCTAAGAGGTATAAGCAACTCACAAGCAGTATCATTTTACTATGAACGTGCATACTAACTCCTTTGTAATGTATATGTAAGGTGGTCTCCGATGATCACCAGCACTACTATACTACATTATTTACTGAAATTTCAATAGTTCATCAATTTTTCATCATTGAAAAGATTCAGTATCTTTACCTTCTAATCAGAAATACTTTGCCAAACTCGACAGATTGATACATATCTCAACACCCTACTAGCAAATACTATTAAGTAATAGCAAATACATAAGTGGATACAATTCTTGTGTTATAAAAATCTACTTATTTTTTTTGCTATGCTCATTTATGGATCGATTTTGCTAACAGCTGACAAGACGATACGTAAGCGAGAATCAAATATATTAGTTACGAATAACTATGAAGCACCTCTTCGCACTTTAGCTTTGAGTCGCTCATGAAATTGCGCTATCTTACCACGGAATGTTCGGTCTATTATATCAAGCACAAGAACTCCTTCTGACTCATCATAAATATCACCAAAGGTACTTTCTTGCTGACTCTCTTCATATTCACGCACTCGACGTAAAAGTTGATACACTCGACCACTTACCTTTTCAATCTCTTCTTCTTTCTTCTGCAACTCACATTCAGCATATTCCTGTGCAAATTGCTCCGGCGAAAGTTCAGCTAGTTCTGGTAGTACTTGGGCGACTCCTTCAAATGCAGTCCTATCTTCATCATCTTCATCAACACTGATAAACTCCGAAAGATTTATAAATTCATCTTCCGCTATATCCTTATAGATTTTTTTAGAAAAGATACCACTAAGGGCAATTTCTCGTCTGCCTCGATATACCGGAACTTCACTTTCTTCAGTAATACCAAATACATACAGATCTTCTCCTGTCTCTTCATTTACTAAAGCATCATAGTGCATAGTTCTTCTTCTTACTTCCATGCAACGTTTAGCAAGTACCTTATCAAGCTCAATAAGAATCTGGACTTCTTTTTCACTATCTTCTGATTCACCAAATACTAGATCCTCCCATTGTTGGTTTGAAGATTCTTGCATATCGTCATCACGCGAAGAATCATCCCCTGCCGATTCACCATCACTATCAACAAGCGACTTTTTTGCATAGCCAACAAGAGATCGCTGCAATTCATCAGCAAAGGTATCGACAATCTCATCAGGGAAATAGGAACTTTCTTCAGGATCTTCAAGATATACTGTTCTTCTTTTAGATAATGGAAGTTCATGCGATGGTGTTTCTAGTGCAGTACTATGATCGATGTGTAAAGATACTTCAGGCTCAAGAGACTCAATAATGATATCTTCACTTGAATTTGAAGAATTTTGAACAGAAGGCAATATGGTGACCTCTTCATCATCATAAAGAGCATCAAGCATCTGGAAATTAGGCATAGCAGAAATTTCATGCTGATATGAGTGTTTTTTCTTTCGCCGCTTACGAGCATACCAGTCAACAAACCTCATTACCGCTTTTGTAGTTTTAGGTGATGCTTGCACTGTTTGTCGAACGCTTTCCTCTGAACAAAGATCAATAATAGCCGAATAAACATTTTTAATTTGTTTTTGGCGCGTAGCAGTAAAATGAAACTGCTCTTGCTCAGTACGCCATGAACCAAAAACGCTCTTAAAGGTTTTTTCATCAAGTTGTGATACCTCTTCACTCATTGCAACAATAATATCATACTCAGACTCCGCTTTTCCCATGTCAATAGCAGGATGGATTGTGCGTACTGCTATTGCCTGGCTTCCTGGTATCGGATCATCTTCACCAAAAGCCTGTCTAAACTCTTTCGCAGTCATTGTGGTTGCGTCAGTAGTAATTACCCATTGACGCGTACCATTGAACCTTCTTTTTTTAACCTCCCAGTTATTTTCATCCACATATCTCCTGAGTAATTTCACAAGCTCAGCATCACGACGTTCAATTTCTTCAATTGTCTCAATATCTGTATTATACATCCTAAATATCATTTCAGGTGTTTTATTGCATAGAGCTGCTTGGCCTTCTACTGCTGCAATTGTTCGCAAACCACCACAGGAATGCGTAAAAATTGTATCGGGAAATCTTGATTTTTTCACTCGCTTTGCCCTTGGAGATTTTTTTACGTCTGTTCGGGGAGATTTTTCTTCGCGTGGGGATTTATTTCGTTGACTTCGCGGTGATTTCCTGCCACTTCCTCTTGGACTTACTGAAAGTCCTGATCTACCTGCAACATCACGGTTTTTTACTAATGAAAGTTTTATTCGTTGGGATACAGAAAGCTTTTTAACTTTGACAGCAACATCCTCTTCAATACTCTGATGATCATTAAAATCTTCTCTTTCTATCTCCCCTTTAAGCAGTTGGCGTACCAACTCATCATCTTCCGAGTCACTAGTATCACACACAGCTATAACCTGTGCTCCTCTGTGACGTCCGAGAGTAAGTGTTGTTTTCTGCTGAGATCCAATTAAACGGAAAGAGACCAATAAGCCACTAACAAAAACAAACTGTGGTACTAATAGATGGTAATTCATTGATTGCAACCTTTTGGTATAACAGACAACATACATAATTCGATCACGGCGAAGCCAAGTGTTATTTTTTTTCTCACGGACCCTCCTTGTGCCCTATTTATACATAGAAAAGAAGAAAATGTGAATATCTTAATTTCATACTGTTTTCAGTCTTGAAACGTTCATTCTCTTCTACTTATACAATCAGATATATTTTTTTCAAGCTTGACACACTTACTTTTCTAGTATAAAATATTAGTAATAAAATAATGTAATAAAAAGTAACAACAAAATAAAATTAGGAGTGCCACCCTTCTACCATTGGCATTATATTATGAAGAATCTACTTATTTTTTCCAGTATCATAATCTTTATTGGATCCTTGCAAGCGGCAGAAGAGGTTGCGCTCAAGCAAAAATCACCTTTTTCAAAGATAAATCGCTCACCCAGGTTTAAACTCCGTAAAGATGAATCTCATCCTGGAGCTTCTTTTATAACACGAAATCAAACAGCAAAAAAAACACGAAGCTGGCGTAGTAAAACCCCTAAAGAAAGCCAACCCAATACCTTCCCCGAACACGAACCAACATGGCGTCAAAAAAATGTTTTACAACTTGAAAGCGGCATAGCATTAACGAAAGATGAAGCCCTCGAGCTTTTACCAGACGATATTGATAGAGTTTCTACAAATTCATCCTCAAGTTCTTCACCGACATCCCCAAAAGAATTAATGCGCAAAATGAGAGAAGTGCATAAACTCGCTTCGGAATGTGAACTTGACGAAGCAACATTTACAGATGAATATGTCAAAACACAAGTTGAAGCATCCCATCGTCAAACAACATCAAATCCTTTAGCAAAGCCTTATCTCTTAACTCAGCTAAGAAGAACTGACAATTTCCATCCACATGCTCCTACAGAGCGTTTAACAAAAAATAGTAAGTTTGCCCTTGGAACGCGAGGAAAGGTACAAGATCATCGTTCTTCTACCGATTCACTTTTTACTGTTGAATCAGTAGAGAGTGACTCAAGTAGTTCAGATGTTACGATATTGCCTACTCCTAAAGAAAAACTCTATACAGATAGCACCACCAGCCTTCAGTCGTCAATTGAAGATGACAATCTTTCAGATTCTGCAGAAATTGATACTTCATATTCCTCTTCTGGAAGATCAATTAAAACTGTGATACCGGCACAGAAAAGCGTTCAATCTAGCCATCTAAAAAAGACTTCCCCAAGAACCACGTCTCGAGCATCTTTACTCACCACGCCGTACAGAGTATTTTTACCACTGCCTCCAGGCTATAACAACTCTCACATAAAATCAGCCATTCTCGACGAAGAAAGCGAATCAACGCTGTATGAATTTGGTTATTCAGAAGAAATACCAAGAGAAGATGAGAAATTGTATTGCAGTGAAGATCGCTATGAACTGCTCACAAAACTAGGAGCAAATGAAGAAAGTTGTGGACATTTCATTGAAGATAACGCCTTTACTGCTGAAGAAAGATATCAACAAGCCGAGCTCATACAACAGTATGTTCAATTTATGGTACTCAGTTCACTTGAACTGTTAGGTATAGAGGAAACACTTGTTGAAAAATTCATCAGCACATTCTTTTACGATACAGCAACCTATGAACAGTCTATTCAATGTGAACAAAGAGATTATTGGAAAGAATTCGCTCGGTTTCGATTACAAAAACTTCTACCTAAACAAGAAGATGAACAGATTGAAAGCTTTATTACTGAGAAAATCCTGTATAGTGACGTTCCACAGCTCATCACTTTCTTTCAACTAAAAAACGAAGAGCTTATACAAGAATTCATGCAATACAAAACAGATAAACAGCAGCGAAAAGCACAAGAAGAAGCACAAAGGGCATACGATTGTATTACATTGTTTAAGGATGACCCCGAAGATAGTCTTTCTGTGCAGGCCGCCCTTTATATCTTTAAAGATAGAGAGACAATAGAGCGATTTATTAGATTAGAACATGAAGAATTCTTTAAAGAATTTATCCGCTTTAAGGAAGATGAAAAAATTAAGAAAAGAGCTCTTGAAGAGGCACCTATGGCCTTCAAATTCATTTCTATACTTCAGCATGGAACCGAAGAGTCTAAAAAAAGAATGACCCAAGAGCTCTTACAAGACGAAAACGGCCATGCAGCTCTTCAGAACGCATGGGCTTTCCTAAAAACAAAAACCGCTGTTGATATGACCTTTAATGGTGAAGATTCTACAGAAGAACACTAAATCCCGCAATGCTAAATAGAAGAGCTCTTGATTTTTTATTAGTCAATAGTATACTAAAAGTAATATATGTAAAAAATTGCAAGGTAACAATTACGCCTCAGTTGCGTAAAAAAATAAGGTTCTACCTTCTTAGCCAAAGTGAGGACATCATGAAGCATTTTCTTATCACCCTTCTCCTATGCAGTAGCGCACTTTATTCAATGGATAAAACACTAGAAAAAGAAGAAAAACCTACCCCTTTTTCAAAAAGAAGCTTAGAGGCTGCAGGAGTTCCTCAATCGTCTGACCTTAATGAGGAAAAAATAGCCGCTATCTGCGGCCTTGATGGCGAACTCAACACTATGCCGGCTTCCTCTAAAAAAAATGAAGAGCATCAAGTTGATGCAAAAATTGCCTCACTCCTACTAGACCAAAAAGTTTCTTCTGGAAAAAAATCACGAGGACGATTTAAAAAGAAAGATCCCATTATTACCCTTTCAGGAGTTGAAACTGCTGATGATGAACAAGAAGAACTGATCGAAGAAGCACCCCGTTCTCCTCGATCATTTGGCAGTAAAAACAAATCTCCACGAGGCATCAAAAAATCTCCTCGTGAGAAAAAAAGCCCTCGTATTACGTTAAAATCTCGTAACGAAAGTAAGTCGGCACGTGGTAGTGAATCTGAGAAAAAAGAGAAAAAAAGAGGCTTTTTAAGCGCCAGAAAAAAAACTAAGAAACAGGAACCAGAAGAACGATTACGCTATATCCTTGTCTTCTATGCCAAAAAAACATTAAGTAAATTCGAAGAAACACAAAAAAAAGAATTTGAATTATACTTGAGAGAACAAAAACTTGAACATATTGAAAGACATGGCAAAGCTACTCCCATGGAGCAAGAACAATTTGTACAAATAATTAAAGAAACCTATGTAAAGCATAAATCTACTAAAGAAAAACTTATGCGATACCTGATTTATATTCAAGAATGGGCGACACTTGATGACAACGAAGCGTTATTTAGCGAAGAACTTATTGATCTGCTAAATGATACTATCACTGAAGTCCATACCAAATCAGAAGAGTTTTTAAAAAACAGAACACCAAAGCAAATTGTTGAAAGTTTTCTTACGAATCGTTTGAAGAAAAAGGAAAAACAAATTCAAAATCGAACGAAACCTACACAAGCTAATATGGAATTTTTTGGGACGTTCGGCTATAACCCCTATGTAAGAGATGAGGGAGAATTAAAAAAATCCCCGCGACAACGTAGCTCTGCACAGGATGTCCAAAAAGAACCTGCTCACATGACACAATCACTCTCAGCAGTGAAAACAATAGCTAAAAAAAGTGGGACAGGATCACTCCCATCATCACCACACGTTGGCTGGCAGCGTGCAAAAAAACGCACTGCTACCACAACACAGCCGCCAGAAGAGCCTCTGCCGCCATTAGCACTAGAACGTATTCCAGACTATAGATCAGATTCTGACAGCGCGTATGATGATGATGAAAATGACTCACTGAGTTCAATTGATGGTTCTCTTTTTTACTGTCAAGGATGCGAACAAGAAATGACTCAGGCAGCTATCTATTGTACATCATGCGAATACCAAAGAAAGCAGGATCTTGTAGATCAAGAAGATAGTGAAAGCGAATTACCGCCACTTCCCCCGCCACGCAGAGGTCATGGCAATACTGATGATTTAGTGCGGCCAACTCATCCATTACCTGAATTTCCACCAAAAAAACCATTACCTCCTACGCCCGGTAGAGAATAACGAGTATTAGAATCCACGATATTTTTGTGGTATACTAGGCACTCATGTTTGGCAAGTAAGGAGTTTTTAATGGCTGATGGCATAACAGAACAAAGTGTTCAATTTCAAAAACTGAGTGAAGAAGTAAGTAAAGTCATTATTGGGCAGCATGATACTATTCAGTTTATGCTGATTGGCATTCTTTGTAATGGACATCTTCTTCTTGAAGGGGTGCCTGGCGTTGCAAAAACTACCATGATTAAAGCTCTTACCAAAGCTATGGATCTTTCTTTTAAACGAATTCAATTTACGCCAGATTTACTTCCCTCAGACTTAATTGGTACACTCATCTATAATCCTAAGACTACCGAGTTTGAGACAAAAAAAGGACCAATTTTTGCTAACATAATCTTAGCAGATGAGATTAATCGTGCCCCTGCTAAGGTACAAGCTGCACTTTTAGAGGCCATGCAAGAACACCAAGTTACCATTGGCTCTAAAACCTATAGCCTCGATAAGCCATTTTTAGTCTTTGCAACCCAAAATCCTCTTGAGCAAGAAGGTACCTACCGATTACCAGAGGCACAGATAGATCGTTTCATGTTTAAGCTATTGATTGGGTATCCAAGCAAAAAAGAAGAAAAAGAAATAATCATAAAAAGGCCTAATGTTGATGCCATTCAACCAGTGATCTCCAAAGAGCAGATACTACAAGCACAGCATACGGTAGAGCAAATTTATTGTGATGAAAAAATTATTGACTATATTGTAAGCATCGTATCAGCTACTCGAGCTCCTGAGCTTTATCAGCTCAATGAGCTTAACAAATATATTCTCTACGGTGTTTCACCTCGTGCAACGTTAGCGCTGCATAAAGCAAGTCGTGCCCATGCCTTTTTAGAAAAAAGAACATTTGTTACCCCGGATGATGTCAAAGCAGTCTCCTTGCCTATTTTACGTCATCGTCTTGTATTGACGGTTGATGCTGAGGCAGAGCAAATGAGTGCAGATTCAATTATTAAAAAATTACTTTTAACCTTACCAACTCCTTAAATCCAAACAGCAATAAGCACCATAAGTCGTTTACAAAAATATATCTTGTATTAGACTATGCTATGGAAGAATGCGTAATTATGCTTAATATGTTGTAAGGAAATTTGATGAAAAGCCCTTTATGGATAGCGACAAGCACCCTTGCTCTTATCCTGATGGCCTTAGGTATATTTATGGCGGTATCTATGAGATCACTGTTTGTGCAACCAAAAACTACCCCCATAAAAGTTAGGGCACTTCCTGTAGTTGATAAAAAAGAAGAAGCGATCCCGCAAAATCTGAATATCATCTATGGTGAGCATGATCTATTTGGTACCTATCGACAAGCTATTAAGCCAGTAAAACCAGTAGATACCCTGCCAGCCATTCCTCAACCTCCACGGCCCATTGCTGTACAACCGATTCAAACACCACCTGTTCAATTTTTACCTCCTCTGCCATTAAAGATAACCGGTATTATTGCATCAACTGATGAAGCTAAATCACAAGTATCATTGCTTAATAATAATTCATTAAAAACAGAATCTCTCAGGGTAGGTGATAGCATTCTTGATGCCTCTATCGTAAGAATATTTCCCCACAAAGTCATTATTATCCGATCAAATGGCCAACAAGAAACACTGTATATGTATCCTGAAGAAGCAAAACTTGCTACCACGCGAATGCAAGATACGAGTTGGTCTGATGTCGTTCAACGACAAGGAGAAATCTACTTAGTCAATCCCACAGCCTTTGTATCTCGCGTAAACTCGTTAGCAGAATTTATTGACATGCTCGACCTCACCACAGCTTCAAAGCATGGTGAACCACTCGGGATACGAATAGGTACGATGCAAACCACCTCACTTGGTTTTGCTCTTGGGTTTATACCAGGAGATATTATCCTAAAAATTGGTGATGAAACTCCTACCTCAACAAAGAAACGAATAGCTATCTTTAATACCCTTGCTGGCTTAGAACTTGGTGCACAGCTGCCAGTAGAACTCGTAAGAAATAATAAAACAGTGCTACGTACCTATAAGCTCTTTAATTTAGCTGATCCTTCAGTACGACAAGAGCTACCTCAACAAGTATCGGATATCACCCATAAAGAACCTCAACGGCCACAACGTCCCGTTTTTGATCAACGTAAGCGAGATCTCGATGCCATGAGAATGTTTGGTGGCCGTCCAGATAAAGGAATGATATGAAACGAATAAGCATATTAATCATAGTACTATGGAGCAGCATTTGCCTTGCTCCTTCACAAAACAACCAACCAGTTAATGCAACAACCGAGCCTCTTACCCAAAAAGGGCCAGCAGCTGAGGATGAAACCACTATAATACCATTACCAGAAGACCAAGAACCGGAAGAACAAGAGCCAGCTGAACAACCAGAAGAAATAGAACCTTCCATCATTGCACCAGAAGGTGCTGATGTTCCTCAAGAAATTATTAATATAGCTGAACACAAAGATGTTCCACACCAAGAAGAACAATTAGAAGATGCCCAGACGAGTGTACAACCATTACCAACTTGGCATAATCGTTTACCAGAAGAGCAGCCACTTTCTATGGCAGATGTTGATATTCCAGCACCACCAACGCTTACTCAAATTGAGAAAGAGCAAGCTGAACATGAAGTCGTGGACCGCTTAACAAAGGCCGGAGCTATTTATCTTGGGAGCTATCTGGAGCCTTGGAAAGGAGCCGACCCTCACGAGCGGGTTGAGATGAATTTTGATAATAAGGAACTCTCTGAATTACTTAAATTCCTTTCAAATGCCCTTGATATAACTTTTATTTTGGATGATTATATTGGACCCCAAAGAGCTGATGGTCTGCAACCATTAGCTGGTACCAAAATTACGTTTAAATCAACAGTTCCCTTAACGCTGCGCCAAGCTTGGGAAATTGGCCTAACCTTCATCGAGATGGCTGGTTTTTCTGTCATTCCTGGGACACAGCCCCGTACCTACCGGGTAACCGCCGCAGCATCACGGGATAAACCGTCTGCTAATCGAGAACCACTACCAACCTTTATAGGTATTGATCCTGAAATGCTCCCTGATACTGATGCAAAGATCCGGTATGTCTATTTTGCAGAAAATGCAGAACTCTCAACTATTGTACAAATCATAGAAAACATGAAAAGTGGCTCTGCAGGTCCGCTCATTGAAGTACCACCTCTTAAAGCGGTGATTGTAACTGATAAAGCTGCCAATATTCGGTCTATGATGACTATTTTAAAGGAAATCGATCGTACCACCATGCCTGAAGAATTGGCGATCATTAGGTTAAAACATACTGATGCACGAGAGGTACGAGAGATTTATTATCGGTTGATTGGTAAAGATCCGAAAAACCCCACCTTCAATCCCTACGCAAGACAACGAAAAGCATCAACAACCCACTATTTTTCAGAAGAAACACGCGTCTTTGAAGAGCCGTATACCAACTCATTAATTGTTCTTGGCTCTCGTGAAAATATTAAGCGATTTGAGAACTTTATCGTTAAATACATAGATAAATCTATAGAAATTCCCTTTTCGCCCTTACACATTATCCAACTACGCTTTATCGATGCAGGATCTATTGCAAAGATACTTAATGATATTATCCAAAAATTCAATGCTGATCCTGCAAATACCGCTGCTGCCTTAGTTGGTGGGGTTCGTGATGGCAATAAATTCTTCAAAACAACCGTACGAATCACCGAAGAACCATCTGGCAATAGACTTATTATTAATGCTGATTATGAAGATTATCTCAAACTTCGAGAAATTATCGAGAAGCTTGATGTGGAACAACCACAGGTTGCTATCAAGATGCTTATTCTTAATGTTGATCTCACCAATATGAATCAGCTGGGTGTCCAACTTCGCAATAGTGTTGCCTGCTGTGACGGTACGGGCGGCCTTGATAGTCTTCTTGGTGATAATGTGAATTTCCAGACATCAATGCTTGGACCGATCATTACTAGACCGCCAGCAGGGGTAACAAATACTGATCAAATTAATGGTGCCAAGCGCTTACTAGGTAACCTCATTCGACTCACGTACACCGACAATGGTGTTTCACCATTTGATATCGGATCAACGTTGGTTACCCTTGGTAAGGATATGTTT
This sequence comes from uncultured bacterium, assembly GCA_963711045.1. Taxonomy (GTDB): domain Bacteria; phylum Babelota; class Babeliae; order Babelales; family Babelaceae; genus PRDV01. The sequence continues at coordinate 535,640 of CAVQCM010000004.1, forward strand.
GGCTTTTGGGGACTCTTACGTGTTCTTGAAACGTACACCAGAACAAGCGTAATTGCTAACCCTTACTTGGTAACTACCCATAAATATAAAGCTGAATTTAAAGTTGGGGAAACTCGTAGGACTACCTCTGCTATTGTTACGGGTCAGCGTGAAACACAGGCTCAAGGTGATATATCTGCTGATCTCCGTATCGTATTGACCCCACAAATAAGTTATGATGATATGGTAGCTCTCAATATCTATATTGAACTTGGTCAGTTCATTAATGAGACTACTCAGAATCGTATTATCAGAAAAATCAGTACCGAAGCTCTTCTTGCTAATAAAGAAGTGCTTGCACTTGGCGGGCTTATTCGTGATCGTGTTATCGAATCCGAGCAAAAAGTGCCCGTTCTTGGCAATCTACCTCTTGTTGGCTGGTTCTTTAAAAACAAATCGAAAACTGTTGAGCGTACCAGTCTGTTGATCTTGATCTCTCCAGAGATTATTAAACCTGAAGAGCCACAAGTGGCAACAACATTTACTTACACAAAAATTACCGATTCGAAAGATACCCTCTACTCAATGCGCAGTAGATCAGAAGACCGAGACCCGATACATCGTTGGTTCTTTAGGGATCATAAAGACAAAGAGGCGAGCACCATCGATAAATTTGTTGCTATGCAACAGCGATATATCGATGCATCTCAGCGCAAACATAAGCTTGCCCAGGCAGAGCAACCTAAGCCAGTTAAGCGAGAAAGTATACTTGACTTTATTGACCAACATGAAGGAGTTAGCGCATGATAGGACTCTTTTTACCTGAAAGGTTTGGGAACTATTTCCTTCTTTCTAAGAACGTGGTTGGCATCCAAATCACCAAAGAGGCCATCTATGTTGTCTATATGACAATAAAAGGTACTACTCGTACAGTAAACAAGTTTATTGAGCAACCGATTGAACAACAAGGGAACGAAGAAGCAATCATTTCTGCCTTAAAAGCAGTAAAGGCGCAGATTGAATCAATTGATGAGGTGCGATGTGCCCTTTCAAGTAGTCTGGTCATTTTTAAAGAAATTACTATGCCATTTATTGGACGCAAAAAAATAGAACTTGCCATTCCTTTTGAGGTTGAACCACTCCTTCCTTTCAACCTTGAACAGGGACTTATTGATAGTATCGTTACCAACGAAGCAGACAACCAAACGTCACTTCTGGTAGCTGCCATTAAAAAAGAGATCCGAGATCGCTATGTTGGCTATTTCTTAGATGCTGGTTTTCAACTTGATTGTTTAACCGTTGATATGTTTGAGCTATATGGTCTGTATCAAGAACAGCATAAAAAGAAAACAACAAGCATTTTGCTAGATGTTGGCATAGCAAGTTCCCATATGGCCTTATTAACAGACGGCATTTTAACCTATATTAGAAGCTTTCCCCAAGGAACACAGTCGCCAAAAGGCCTTGCTGAAAAAGTTATACTTACGGCAGAAACAACACTTACTAAGCACCAGCCAGGCGCTACTCTTGAAAAAGTCATACTATCTGGAGCCATTACAGACGGCATCGCTGATCAATTTAATTATCCTGTTGAATTTTTCACACCAACTGAGCTGCAAGGTATAACCGCCAATGTAGCCATTCCTGCTCATGCTATGGTCAGTCTGGCCACGGCATGGTGCCCACAACTTACTGACGAATTTACGCTTTTACAAGAACAAGCTGCTGCCAAAGAACAGCAACGTATTACTCGGCAGCTGATAGCAATGGGTACAATAATTGGCACAATCTTTCTTTCATTTACACTCTACAGTTTTTTTAGGGTACGAACACTACGGGTTGCCTATACCGCAGGAGAAAAAGAAGCGATAGCTGAATTACAACGTAACTTTACGCTAAAAGGGACACAAACACAATCTCTCATGGCTGCCAATAAAGCTGCGCGAGCAGAGCTTGATAAACAAGAAACAGCCTGGCGTAGAATTTCGCCTCATAATCGTTATGCGTATCTCAACTATTTAGCAGAACTTACTAAATGCATTGATAAAAAAGAATCTCGCTTACAGCTAGAAAGCATCATCATAAAAGATGATACTATTAAGCTCTATGGCAGTGTCCCTGAGTATCACAATTTACCCAAATTACAAAAGCAACTCAATTGTAGACCTTTTTTAGGCGTACCAAAGCTACAGGACACAAACTTTAAGACTGAACCTATTACGCTTACGATACAACAAGAGGAACTCTAATGTCGTTCTTAGACCCTATAGTAGATATGATTAAACAAGCCGATGAGTCGGAGCTTCTTAAGTATGCCGGGATCGTTGGTGGTATCTTTCTTCTGTTGCTTGGCCTTCTTTTTTATTATCACTATAGCCAGGTAAGCTGGTATACTGCTCAACTAAAAAAATTGGATAGTGAACGTCTTAAAACACGCACCATCTTACGAGACGCAAAATTAGTAAAAGCCCAACAACAAGAAGTTGAAGATATACTTGCTCAAAATAGAGACTTTCGTATTGGCGAAGCATTTCAGTCAATTATACAGCAAGGAAAACTCCAAGCTAAGCTTGTTGATAGATCAGCACCCCGTACCGGTGAATCTATCAGTGGAAAAACTGAAGTACAAATCTCTGCAACGCTCAGGGGTCTTTCAATGAAAGAGGTAGCCGACTTTCTGCTGCTTATTGCCAAGGTACCACAGTTATATACTAAAGAATTAACCATTAAAAAAGTTCCTGGGCGCTCAACAGTTGATATAGATATCGTTGTTGCTACCCTAGAAGCAAGCACCTAATATTAAGGAGTATCATGAAAATATCTCATATCATACTCATAAGTTGCCTTCTCTTTACCAGTAGTGCAAAAGATAACTCACAAAAATATACTAACAAAGATACCATACCCTTTTCATTTGAAAAAAAACCACTCACCGATATTATCAATGATCTCGCTCTAAAAAAGGGTATTAATATCATTTTACCCCAGAATGCAGCACAGTTAGAAGAACTCAAACAACAAACAATTACGTATCTTCCCACAAACCGCATTGATATTCCGGTATCAGAAGCATGGAATCTCTTTCATACCTTTTTAGAGCTCTCCGGGTTTGGCCTTAGCAAGAAAAAAGAAGACCTCTATGCCATTGAGCCAATTGGCACACCAAAAGAACCAGGCATAAACAGATCTGTATTACCGGTGTATGCCAATGTGCCACCAGATAAACTCCCAGATAGCGAGGAACGCATTAGATATATCTATTATCTAGAAAATCTTAAGGTGCCTGGCCCACAGGATAAAGATAATCCTATTGCACGTATTTTGGCAGATATGCTCACGCCAGGAGCCCCGGTAGTATTTGAGCCACGTACGAATGCTATCATCATTACTGACAAATCAAATACTATTGCTTCAGTAATGCATATCATTCAAGAACTTGACCAAAGTGGCTTTAAAGAAGCGATTGAAGTTATCCGGTTAAATAATGTGCCCGTAACTGATGTCGTCAAAATATTTGAGAATCTAAAAGCTGCTGCTGGTGGTGATGGTGCTTCCTTTATCAGAGGTGGTGAAAAAGGCAACTCTTTAAACTTTTTTGCTGAAGACACCAGTGTCATTGCCGATCCACGACAAAATAATCTTATTCTTATGGGGCGTCAAGCTGCTATCGAGCGCATTTCTGACTTTGTCAAAGATTATATGGATATGCCACAAGAAAGCGGAAAATCTATTCTTCACTCGTATGATTTACAATACCTCGATGCTACAGAGTTTGCAGAAGTGCTTTCTCGTATTGTCGCCCCATTAGTAACCACTGGTACGCAAGCTACTGGTGAGGCTACCGCGGGTCCTGAACGCTATTTCCAAGGAGTCGTCGTTATGGCAGAAGGAGTAAAAGTTCAGGATATTAAAACAACAACTGAAGAAATTACCCTTGAAGCACGGGGAGGTTTTTTACCAACTGGCCTTGGTCAACAACAAACTATTACCGGAGGAAATCGCCTTATTATTGCTGCTCGTCATGATGATTGGATCCGCATTAAAGCATTGATTGAAGAAATAGATAAGCCGCAACCCTATGTTATTCTTGAGGTACTTGTTGTTGATATTCGCGGTATAAAACAGAAGCTTATTGCTGGATCGGTACGCAACAGAACGGTTACCAATCTTCCTACTGAAGGGTTTCAGTTTCTTTCAAGCAATATTTCTGACGTAAATGCCCTTCTTGGTGCTCAACCACGAGAGTTAGCTGAAGATCTTCTTAGATTAGTACCTAACACTGGTGATACCACCTCAGTTACTTCCTTATTAGCACCAGGGTCATTAATCATGTCAATCAATGATCCCAATACGCCAGGAATATTTGGCCTACTACAAATACTTGATACCGTGCTGAATAGTAAGATTCTTTCACATCCATATTTGATAACCACGAATAATCAGAAAGCGACTATTGCCTCTCAAGAGCTCCGTCGTGTTCGTGGTGATGCTGTTCCTGGAGCTGCTGGAGTTATAACTGTCGAAATTGTTGACTTGCCTGCTACCTTACAGGTACAAATGATACCCCGCTTAAGCTCACTTGAACGCCTAAGCCTACAAGTTGCCGTGGACATCAATGAGTTTATTGACCCAACTAGTAATACGCGTTTAACACGACGTGTAAACACCAATGCAAATATGCAAACGGGCCAAATATTAGCCATTGGCGGGCTCACCAGAACTGACCAAACTGATACAACTGCAGGTACCCCTGTCCTTGAACGAATACCATTTATAGGGAACTTCTTCAGCCGTAAGAGTAGAACTACAACCAATAATAATATAGCAATTTTTATCTGCCCCACAATTGTGCAACCGAAACTCCGAGGCGGCCTTAATGTCTATACAGCAGATAAGATTCGTAAAGCACGAAGAGACACTGATGATTATGTGGTATTTGGAGATAATAAGGATCCGATTACTCGCCTCTTTTTCCAGAATGATCTTCCAACAGATACATTGCTTAGAAACTATGTATCTGAAGTTGATAATCCGCCAGATGCAGAACTCATTAAAACGGCAAAAGAGAGACGACGGCAACGATTGCAACCTAAAAAACAGCCAGAGCCTAAAAAGTTCGGTCCTCCACAGGCAGGACCAGTGCTACCGCTTCCTGCATAGGATGATCATATGAAGAAACTTGGTATTGTATTTGTGCTTACCGGTGCCCTTCATGCGACAGCACCTCATACATGGTTTTCGTTTAGGAAAAAGCCGTTACTTGAGGTACTTGAACGGGTCGTACCTTCAGGTACACAGGTAATATTACCACAAAGAGCTGCTGATCTTGAAATACTTAAAAAGCAAACTATGAGCTACTTAGCGCCAGAGCCGCCAAAAGATACCTGGAGTTTAATAAAGACCTACCTTGAACTTTCCGGCTATAGTATGGCAAAGAAAGATAATACTTACCTCATAGTAGATCAAAAAAGTGTGCAAGGTGGCGCAGTAAATCGAGAACCTCTTCCTGTTTTTGCAGGAACCCTTGAAGGGGCGCCAACCGATAACACACAAATTAGGTATATTCACTATCTTCGCAATCTCAAGGTTCCTGATCTTGCAGAAAAAGATAAGCACCCACTCACCACCATGCTAAAAACTTTTTTATCAGATACGGGACAGCTTCTATTTGCTCCTAAATCAAATGCTATTATCATGACTGACAAAGCATTCCATCTTCAAACCATTGCACATCTATTAGAAGAATTTGACTCGCAGGGCATCAAAGAAGAAGTTGCCTATGTACAACTCTATCATGTGCCGGCAACTGAAGTCGTTACTATTTTTGAGCAACTCAAATTAGCTGCAGGTAGTGACACCCAACGAAAAATATTTATTAGTGCTGAAGATGATAGACCATTTTTTGACCAAGACACAACACTGGTTGCAGATCCACTACGAAATGGCATAATACTCATGGGTTCTAAAAATCATGTTGGACGAGTAAGCGAATTTATTACTGAACTGATAGATACTCCGCCAGAAACAGGTGAATCAATTCTTCATTATTATACTCTTGATTATTTAAACAATGAAGACATTGCACCTATTTTACAACGAATCGTTTCCTCAACGTTAGCAAATAATCAAGCAACACTGGAAACAGAACATAGATTCAAAGGAGTAGCAATCGTTGCTGAAAAATCGACCATTAGAAAGCCATCAGTAGAGACAGAACCTATTGTCATCGAGCAACATGGATTTGAGGGCGAAGTAGTAAATCTTGAAGAGGTTGCTACCAATGCAGGCAATCGCCTCATAATTGCTGCCCGCAAGGATGACTGGCGCATCATTAAAGGACTACTCCAAAAACTAGATACCCCGCAACCACAAGTATTACTTGAAATTCTTATTGTTGAATTTGCCTTTGATCATACCACTGAACTATCAGGAACCATCCGAAGCAAAACTGATACTCCCATGCTCCCCGAAGGTGTCCAATATTTAGCATCCCATATTACGCCCGTAAATTCTGTCTTAGGAAATACCCCAAGCCAATTAGCAGAAGATTTATTACAGGTTGTCGGTGCTGGAAGCGTTGCTTCACAAGCGCCACAAGGAGCACTTCTTATGTCTTTAAATGATGTAAAAACCCCCGGCATTTTTGGATTACTTGAAGTTCTTGATCGTGTCCTAGATACACAACTAAGGGCATATCCTTATTTTACTATTACCAATAATAAAGAAGCAAGCATCGACTCAACTGAGACACGACAAAGCACAGGAGAATTAGTACAAGGGCCTGATGGGTCGTTTATCATTCCTGTTGATGAGGTACCTGCAACATTTAATATAACAGCGATACCACATATTATCTCCGAAGATAGACTCAGACTTAATATAGGTTTTACCATTGATGAATTTCGAACCAATAGTACCCTTACTCGATCAACCAGAGAACTCAAAACAACCGCTACGCTCCGTTCTGGCCAAATTCTTGCTATGGGCGGGCTTATGAGAATAGAAGCTCTTGATGAAAAAACCAATACGCCAATTTTAGGCAATGTACCAATCCTTGGAAACTTCTTTAGACGAACAAATGATACATCTATCATGAGAAATCTTTCTCTTTTTGTGATGCCAACCATCCTAAATACACAATCCCTATGGACAGAAAAAACCAAAGATCTTATTTGTGAAAATCAGGATGCAGCACTGCAGGACGTATTTGACCAACGAGAACCGATTGTCCGTCTATTTCTTGGTAAAACAAATAGAGAACAACTTCATGCTATGATAGCAGAAGGAGCAAATCTTTCAGATCTTGATTGTGAAGAACCGAAACTTCTTAAAGCAGTAAAACCGAAGCTTCGACCGCAGAAACCTATTGATGAACTCCATGAAATACTTGCCATGGGTGGACGGCCTCAACATATACAACATTCTCAAGTTGGAGCATGATGTATGATTTGTCAACGTTCAAAGCGGTAGGTATCTGGGCTATCTAGTTTACTAGTTCCTTGCTTTATCATCCTTGACTGATACATGTCGAACGTTAAGAACCTCAGAAGAAAATACACAGTATACTAACGTTAACTACCATATGGCTTAAAAAGGTCTTGAAGCGTAACTACACTACTGACAAGCTCTTTTGAATACATAGTTTCCTGTAAACCATTTGATGATATAAGTACCTGAAAAAGCTGTTTATCAGTTTTTGTTTGCGCCTTGAAAACCTCAACCTTACGAATTAACTGGGCAGCATAGTCTTTCTGAATAGAGAAAGGCTTTTCTGTATACTTAATTTCCGCAAGGGTAATAGCATCATCACCTCGCACTATCACCATATCTATCTGAGCTCCCTGCTCATCAGAATTTTTAGGCTTATAGCTCCATGGTACATACTCTCGAACAGAAGTAATGCCTAGAGCTCGCACTATCTGGTAAATATGCTTATAACAAATAGCCTCAAATGCATAGCCTGCCCACGAAAAGTATAATTATTCTATCTAACGTTTAAAAGAAAAGTCACCTTGATCAAATTAAGAATAGAATTCAACACGTTATAGCTATCCCTTACTTTAAAAACAGACAATATTAGGGAGAACTATAAAATTCTTATATTCCTCCCTAACAAAATTGGGATCATGTACGACGGTGAATGAAAAAAAGAACAGTATACAAAAATTTACCTATTTCTTTTGGGACACAGCTACCCAGCATTCCTATCCTAAGCAGGCAGTCCATCCAACTTCATACTAGATGGGTCGTGGATATTAATTGTTGCTGACACGTACATATGATCATCAATCCTTTAACCGGCCGCTAAATAGAAATTCTATCATTGCATGCATAAAATTTTGATGAGTATACCAACGATGTATCCTCACAGAACATCACTCCTTATGAGGAGAAGCTACATTAATTGACATGAGAGCTATGTGAAAAACTACTTGCAATAACAGCCAACCACTATTACACTTTTTTAGCATATAGAACGCTTTTTCTAAAAGGATCCATATGAAGTACTACCTTTCTCTTTTATGTGCACTTTCCATCAATAGTTTGGCTGCTAATATATCTTTTGAAACATCTCTAGGATGTGATAATCCTACGACCCAAAAGCTCTACCAAGAAATGATCGAACAACTTACTGATCAACAAAGTTCTTGGTTTAGGTTTATAGGAACGCATAAACCAGAGTATGCGCTTGAGGTGTGCAAAAAAGGCTATCACTTATTTCAGACTGCACAGGCTACGCATACTCGTATTCCAAAAATCATTCATCAAATCTGGGTTGGACCACGGCCATTTCCTAAGCGCTATCAAAAATGGCAGGAAACGTGGCAAGCTCTTGGATGGGATTACAAGCTCTGGACTGATAAAGATGTTGCCTCATTTTCTCTCATCAATAAAAAGTTATACTATGCTGAAAAAAATTACGGAGCACGTGCAGATATTCTCAGGATAGAACTTCTCTTTCATATTGGGGGACTTTATATAGATACCGATTTTGAGTGCATCAATCCTTCTGAGTTTGAACGGTTACATAAAACTTATGACTTCTATTGCGGCATGTCACCACTTGATGGAAAGGCACTGTTAATTAACAATGCAATAATAGCATCAGTACCGGGTCATCCTATTTTGAAAGCCTATATAGATTCACTACAGGATATCGATCCTTCTATTCAATGCTCACTAGAGCATCCTGAAAATCTTATCTACCGTGGACCTGCTCATTTTGCACAATCCGTTATTAGTCATGCCCATACAGGATACCGAGACGTTATTTTACCATGCAGTTATTTTTATCCCTTAGGTATGTACCAAATTGAAAACGAATTATCCCACTTAGTAGCTGGAAATGACCCCTTTGAAACTATCAAAAAAGCAGTATTAAAACCTGAAACATTGGCCATTCACTGGTGGGAAACGAGCTGGGATGCTCCTGAAGCATTTGAGGGATAAAAGAATAATTATTCTCTATCCCTCGAATATTTTTAGCTGTATGGTCTATACTTACTTTTCTTGACCGTAACATAGGTGCAGGTACATTCACTCGTATAGTCACCTTTTCTGTTTACCGTTACTTTATACGTGCCGGGTGCAAGATCAGTAAATAATGGTGAGGTTTGAAATGGACCATCATCTAATGCATACTGCAATTCAGCCTTAGACTTTGCAAATACTCGTATCGTACCATCTTCTCTAGGGCAACGAGCTGGTGTGGTAAACACCTTGCAAATCTTTATCGATTCAGCTGGATCAACTTTCACCCATTTGCTGACTGAATCACAACCATGTGCATCTTCAACCGTAATACTATAGGTACCAGCTTTTAGATTCGTAAATGGCTCACCAACGGGTATAAACCCTAATTGAGTTCCTATTGAATAAGTATAAGGAGGCGTACCACCAATTACCTGCTCTCGTGTAAGTAAAATCATGCCATTCTTCGCCCCACAGCAACTCACGGGCGTTAGATGAGGCTCCCTAAACACAATAGGACTTATTGGCTCTATGATAGCATTCGTTTGAGCAATACATGGACGAGGATCGCTAACTTGAACCGTGTAATCCCCTGCTGGCAGACCAGTAAACTCAGCAAATCCAGAATTGGTAGTCTGTTCATCAGATGCTCGACCCGAAATAGTATACTTCAATGGTTGTTCTGGTGATTGAGCATAGATTATCAACGAACCATCTTTGTATTTTGGACAAGTAGGTGATTCGGTTTCAACCTTTGTAATAACCACCGGTTCTGATGGTTTTACATATAGAGCAATCTCTTTAGTACAATCATGAGCATCTTTTACCACCAATGAATAATCTCCACCTGGTAAATTAAGAAACAGAGGTTCAGATTGAAAGGCGCCGCCAATACTAAACAGATAAGGAGGAGTTCCTCCAAAAACTTGATTGCACACTATTGTACCATTGTCTTTTCCACAGCTTGTATCAGTTACCTCTGTAACAACTCTAAGTGGCATTGGTTCAAGTAACATCACCTGTGCTTCTGCGGTGCAGCCACTCTCCAAATTAGTCACCACTATTTTGTATGTTCCTGCATTTAGATCTTTAAAATCGGCTGCTGCTACATCATACTGTGTATCTATAAGCGTACTACCTTTATATAATGCAAAAGATAGTTGTTCTTCTCCCGAAGCAGCAATCAATCTAATTTCACCAGTAGCATATCCGTGACATTCCGGAGACATAGATGAAATTGCTTTAATCATTACGCTCGTTAACTGCTCAATAGTAACATCACGTGTTAGCAGGCAACCATGAGCATCAGTCACCTGTAAATGATATGAACCTACCGGAAGCTCTGTAAAAGTACCAGGTACTTCTTTACATTGCGCGAACATCTGATCTGTTATTCCTGTTATACATCCTGTATAAGGACCTGTTCCACCAGTAACAGCAACCTCTAACGAGCCATCTGCTTCATTTTCACAGGTACCTGTTGTCATTGTCGTAACTTGAAGAGATGGTGGTGACTTAATAGTATTAGTAGCCATAGCCTGACAGCCAGCATCATTGGTAATTTGAATCGTATACATTCCAGCAGGTCGCATAAATGTTGCCGATTCATTATCAGTTTTGACATCTGAACCTAAGGTAAAAGTTAATGGTAGAACATCTGAGGTAGCATTGACAGTTATAGTCCCATCTGTAGAATCTGAGCAGGTTGCTGGCGTAGTATTGGTAATTATATCAGTAATATCACCAATCGGTATGATAGTTGATGACTTGCCAACACATATAGTAGTATCCTCTATCGTAATATTTACATTAATCATTTCACCGGCAGCTAAATCGCTCAATGATAATATTATAGGTGATCCATCAGTACCTAGAGTTTGATTAAAATCGTATTTTTGAGTCATCTCCGAATGAGCGCTACAAAAAAAATTAACTCCTGCAGGTGGATAAAAGGTAATTATAGCTTTTCCAGTATTTTGGCTAGAGCATGAACCCATTAGTTTATATTCAATAGGAACTCCACACACTTCATCTGCTGACAATGAACCAAACAAACTTAACAATGCTATTATCAAATAATTTTTTTTCATGAGATTTCCCCCCTTCATGAATTGATTGATTATAACTCTTTCTACTTTTAAAATGTCTTCTTAGTTTCATACTAACAAATATAGTACTTTTAATGCAACACCTCAGTACAATTGAGCAATCTATTGTATTTAGCAACACGCTCTGATTAAAGAGAGTACACTTTTTTTGAAATACTGGTGCCAACAGTAAGATTTCTTCAGTATTACCTGATGAGAAACAAGAGAATTAATGCCGATTGTTTTTATCAATTGCTAGCGCCTAAAACGCTGTAAAAACAGTCGCCTTGCTCGATAGGTAACAAGTAAATCGTCCACTACAATTTGTAGAAATCTAAAGTTGCAGTAGACCCTTATCAATCACGAAAGTTGGATCTTCAGATAGCATAGCAAAAAATAAGCTCAGTATTTTACTCAACCATAGAGTAAGAAGTTGACCCAGTGTCCTTTTGTGGACTGAGATCATAAAGAAGTGATCGCTATCACGCACATGCAGGAAACGCCTATATCCCAAAATCATCTGCCAGCCAGAAACATGGTGAAATTTCCTAAAGCATTTTGAAGAGTAGAGAAAGTTATTCTCTACTCTTTCGATTCTATTGAGAAATTAGTTGCATGTTCTATGCTTACTTTTCTTAACCTTAACATAGGTGCAGGTACATTCACTCGTATAGTCACCTTTTCTGTTTACCGTTACTTTATACGTGCCGGGTGCAAGATCAGTAAATAATGGTGAGGTTTGAAATGGACCATCATCTAATGCATACTGCAATTCAGCCTTAGACTTTGCAAATACTCGTATCGTACCATCTTCTCTAGGGCAACGAGCTGGTGTGGTAAACACCTTGCAAATCTTTATCGATTCAGCTGGATCAACTTTCACCCATTTGCTGACTGAATCACAACCATGTGCATCTTCAACCGTAATACTATAGGTACCAGCTTTTAGATTCGTAAATGGCTCACCAACGGGTATAAACCCTAATTGAGTTCCTATTGAATAAGTATAAGGAGGCGTACCACCAATTACCTGCTCTCGTGTAAGTAAAATCATGCCATTCTTCGCCCCACAGCAACTCACGGGCGTTAGATGAGGCTCCCTAAACACAATAGGACTTATTGGCTCTATGATAGCATTCGTTTGAGCAATACATGGACGAGGATCGCTAACTTGAACCGTGTAATCCCCTGCTGGCAGACCAGTAAACTCAGCAAATCCAGAATTGGTAGTCTGTTCATCAGATGCTCGACCCGAAATAGTATACTTCAATGGTTGTTCTGGTGATTGAGCATAGATTATCAACGAACCATCTTTGTATTTTGGACAAGTAGGTGATTCGGTTTCAACCTTTGTAATAACCACCGGTTCTGATGGGTTTACATACAGAGGGATCTCTTTAGTACAGTTGTTAGCATCTTTTACCACCAATAAATAGGGTCCACCTGGTAAATTAAGAAACAGAGGTTCAGATTGAAAGGCGCCGCCAATACTAAACAGATAAGGAGGAGTTCCTCCAAAAACTTGATTGCACACTATTGTACCATTGTCTTTTCCACAGCTTGTATCAGTTACCTCTGTAACAACTCTAAGTGGCATTGGTTCAAGTAACATCACCTGTGCTTCTGCGGTGCAGCCACTCTCCAAATTAGTCACCACTATTTTGTATGTTCCTGCATTTAGATCTTTAAAATCGGCTGCTGCTACATCATACTGTGTATCTATAAGCGTACTACCTTTATATAATGCAAAAGATAGTTGTTCTTCTCCCGAAGCAGCAATCAATCTAATTTCACCAGTAGCATATCCGTGACATTCCGGAGACATAGATGAAATTGCTTTAATCATTACGCTCGTTAACTGCTCAATAGTAACATCACGTGTTAGCAGGCAACCATGAGCATCAGTCACCTGTAAATGATATGAACCTACCGGAAGCTCTGTAAAAGTACCAGGTACTTCTTTACATTGCGCGAACATCTGATCTGTTATTCCTGTTATACATCCTGTATAAGGACCTGTTCCACCAGTAACAGCAACCTCTAACGAGCCATCTGCTTCATTTTCACAGGTACCTGTTGTCATTGTCGTAACTTGAAGAGATGGTGGTGACTTAATAGTATTAGTAGCCATAGCCTGACAGCCAGCATCATTGGTAATTTGAATCGTATACATTCCAGCAGGTCGCATAAATGTTGCCGATTCATTATCAGTTTTGACATCTGAACCTAAGGTAAAAGTTAATGGAAGATCATTCGATGTTGCTTTGACAGTTATTGTCCCATCATTAGAATCTGGACAGGTTGTTGGTGTTGTACTAGTTGTTATATCAGTAATATCCAAGTTTGGCACGATAAATGAAGTACTACCTTCACATGCGCCTGCAATTATGTCTATAGTAATCATCTCCGCAGCTAAATCTATTAGCCCAATTATTATTGTATCTGATCCAAACCCAGTGGCCGGAGGACTCAATGATGGTCCAGAAACCTGATATGAAAAAAAAGTACCATGAGGGTTCATGGTAATAAAAGCTAATCCTGTATTTTTATTAGAACATGAACCATATACTTCTACGTCAACTGTCACTCCACACACTTCATCTGCTGAGAGTGAACCAACCAGGCTTAGTAGTGCTACTAACAAATAATGTTTCTTCATGAGAATTTCCCCCCTTTCATGAATTGTACTCTTTCTATGTTTAAAAAGATCCTTCTTTATTTTATAATAGCAAATATAGCAATTTTAATGCAATAACTTAGTATAATTAATCCTGGTCCATTTTAAGATTATCTTCTATAAGGAGCAACCTATTGTATTTAGCGACACGCTCTGATCGACAAGGTGCACCTGCTTTTATTTGTCCAGCACTGGTGCCAACAGCAAGATCTGCTATGAAGGTATCTTCAGTATCACCTGACCGATGAGAAACAATAGGATTAATGCCATTGTTTTTACAAATTGCTATGGCCTGGAGTGCTTCAGAAACAGTCCCTATCTGGTTTGGTTTAATAATAGATGCTGTTGCTGCTTCCAATTGAATACCTTGAGCAATTCTTGCTGGATCGGTAACAAATAAATCATCACCAACAATTTGTATGTGGGAACCTAGAGCTGCTGTTAGGTCTTGCCATCCTTGCCAGTCATCTTGTCCAAGCGGATCTTCAAGAGAATAGATTGCATAGCGAGAAATAAGTTCTGTATAGAATTCAATCATCTCTTCCGTGGTACGAAGTTGCCCCTGCCAAGCATACAGTCCTTTTTGGGACTGAGACCATGAAGAAGCTGCCATATCAAGAGCTATCATGCACGTAACGGGAAATGCTTGATTAACAATATCAACAACTTCCTGAAGAATATCTAGCGCCTCAAAATCATGTTCAAATGAAGAAGCATATCCTCCCTCGTAGCCTACTCCTAATGATTTCCCTCGTTCTTTAAGGATCCGCCCAAGCTCATGGTAGGCAACCACACCAATTTCAAATGCATGCCTAAAAGAAGATGTCCCAATAGGGACAATCATAAATTCTTGAATTTGTAATGAGTTGGTTGCATGAAGTCCACCATTAATGACATTTAAAAGAGGAACCGGCATTGAGACAGTATCTGTTTCATAAAGAGCTGCAAATAACTCATATAATTCCATGTCATGCCATAATGCTTCAGCTCGGTATAATGCCTTACTCACCGCAAGCATAGTGTTTGCTCCAAGACGGGATTTATTAGCAGTGCCATCAAGCTCAATAAGCCTCATATCAAGCTCATATGCTTTTGGCTCGAGTCCGATAAGCTCTGGTTCAATAATATTCTGGATAATAGCAAGAGATTTGTGCACACCCATACCATACAAACGATCATCTTCATCTCGCATTTCTGATGCTTCATGCCTCCCAACTGAGCTACCAGATGGAACCAAAGCAGAAACATATGCACCAGTATCAAGAAAAATTTCACATTGGACGGTAGGCCATCCTTGGGCGTTATACAATTCATGTGCAGTGATATGCTCTATTTTCATAGGTTCCTCCTTGTTGTAACCATCTCTTAAGACTACCTTATTTCTGTGCTAAAAAGATAGAGTCTATCATAGAAAAAATGTGTGCCTGAATAGTTCTTTCATCTTAAGAGCTCTTCATTGATTTCTTTTACTGACATACATGGCTGATATGCTTAGTCGTCTTTGTGCTAAGCAATAACATAACTCAAAAGTGAACTAATTTTACAAACTCTACGCAACATTCTAAGAAAATTTAAAGCTTAGGTCATTCCACAAGCAACAAAGGAACTTACTTCTACGGAAATCTACGATAATCATTATATAACATTAGGAAAATACTGCAGAAAAAGCGCTAAACATTAAGGGGAACGATCCAGGATACTTGAAAGCTTAAGGATCTTAAGCTGATATATTGAGCGCCACGGAGTACCATCTTTTCGTAAGCGTCTGGTGAATTTTTTGCGAAAGTGGCAAGGTCTTAGTCCATTAAAATTATAGATTCCTTCAAATACATCATGTATATGAATCTCATGAACACATCCATACCCTGAATCGTAACCTATGGCCTCAATAACCAGATTCTTAGCAACATCACTTACCACTAAGACATGGCCAGAGTACCAGATAATATCACCTTCTTCTATTTTTTCACCTGAAGCAAGTGGCCGTAATGTTCTGACAATAACATTAGAATTTTTACAATAATAGGGCAGCCCTACAATGTGAGCAGCACATAAGATCATATTTGAACAATCAAACCCACTGCGAGGAGTAAGCGTAAAGCCATGTTGTTCCCAATAGGTAACCGCATGACCACATAACTTTCCCTTTTTTTTCATAAATCCTTCACCAATACATGGCTCTCTATAACTAAAACCGCCCCATACATATGGAATATAACCTCGTGATAGCTCGGACCATTCACGTAACAGCGAAAGAAATACCTGACGAGCTTTAGTAAAGTCTTTATAATACCGGATAATGGCGCATTGCTTAGGGACCAGAGCAGTAGAAACGGTTTGCGTGGTATAGTCAATAACAAACACGCCATATGCATCGGGTGTGTCAGCATTCATATCTCTCATAAATCGAGTTCCTACCGAATAGAGATGTTTATGATAATACCAGGGACGTTTAAGCGTAAGAACATTTTCATATGACTGTCTATGATGCTGGTGATCAATAGCTGGAGGAATATATTGTCGAAGCTCTTTTTTCAGGCTTGTTAGCGGCATAAGATACTTTTTAAGTGTCCAAAAGTCGTTACGTCGTTTTTGCTTTCCATCAAAATAGTACAGGCTCGGCAACTCTATAATAACTTCTCCTGAAAAAAATTCTCGCGTCATGGTTACTTGCTGATTAAACATTAATTGATGTAAGCGTATACAGGCAGTTTTCCCTTTATCAGGAGCACAGGGAATGGTACGATAACAACTTCCAGGATTACCAAACGCTCTAATAGTATGACCCGTAACATCAGCAACCGGCACAGTAACCACTGCTTGCATGCGCCACGCTTTCACCTGTGAGGGTAAAAGTAAGGTAATAAGAATAAGCATTTTCATAGTGCAGAGTATACCATTCCTAGTAAGTTTTAGTTAAGACACATCATCAAATTCCTCGTACTCTTCATCATAAAAAGAAGATGGTGGAACATAACTCACCGTAATGCGTGAAAATGGTGGGATGCCTACTTCCGTTACCCAGCATTGAACTGGTTGAATACCAGCCGCTTCAAGTAAAAAATGTATTAGGCATTCTTGCTCTAAGGTACAATACTTGCTCAATGATATTACTAGAGTTAACCTACTAGGACTTTCACCATCTCTCTGATGCGCAAAGTAACTATCCTTCACTGCATAATAGAGCATTTTATAGAGTGAACCTTCTTGATTCAGATCATCTTGAGTAAGATCATAACGAGCTGTAGCTGTACCATCTTGTGCTTCTGTGATAGTAAACTCATAGAGTGATGGTCCTTCTTTAGCATAATAGGAACATGCCATGATAAATGATTCATCAAGGGTACCACAGGTAGTAACCCAAGCATCGACAACAAGAATGCCTTCTTCAGGATTGACCTCATCTGGCGTTAAGGTAAGAAGGAGCGATTTTGCACTCTGCATAAGTGAACGAAAGAGTGGCTCACTTTTTTCTGCTAGATTCTCCATTTCTTGTTGCCCTAACACAAGGTTAGGGTTTTTTGGGCCTTCAGCATAGAGAACAGGTGAGCATAGTAAAAGGATAAATATTAGAACATTTTTCATGTTAACTATTCCTTGATTACGAATGATAGTTATCATGCTTAAGAATATCTTAATCATCCTTCTTTGTATACTAATTAAGGACCCAGACGCGCCAATTAAGGTAGACAGCAAAGAGTACCCAAAGCATATAGGGCACTAATAAGAGAGCAGCCAATTTATGTCGCTTGTACATTAGTGATACAAGGGCTATAAGATTAAACTCAAGAGCGACTGCTATTAAAAATGCCACCCCAATGTTATGTAGGCCAAAGAATACCTTCGTCCACGCAAGATTAAGGATCCCATTGGTACCAAACAATATAAGAATAATCCAAAACATCAGGTCCCGCTCACTTCTATTATAGAACAGTAGCAGAGCAACTGAAGTAAAAATAGCTAAGATATGCCAAATCACGGGAAACGCTAACTTAGTTGGTGTTAAGCTTGGCAAAACAAGGGTATCATACCAGACCATACCAGTATGAGAAAACCATTTACCAATAAGCAGTACGCCAACTACCATAAGAGGTATCATGAGATAATTAAGCTTAAGTTTCATCTTTACTCCTTTTAAAAAAATATTTCCCTCCTATACTTAAGTGTACTCAATTACGCGATGTTGATGCAAGGTTTTGGAGAGGTATGGTAAAGACATACGGCACAAGTTTGTTTATGTTCCGCAGAGACCTAAGAATTGAAGATAATACCGGCCTAAGAACAGCTCTTGAACAATCGGAAAAGGTTATTGCATGTTTCTTAATAACCCCCGAACAGGTAAGTGATCTTAATCCCTATAGAAGTGTTCATGCCATTCAGTTCATGGTTGAGTCACTCAAAGAACTTGCCGCTTCGCTTGATGAACATGGTGGCAAATTGTACCTCTTTCATGAACATCCCATTGATGCCGTAAAAAGGCTTATTATTGACGAAAAAATAACTGCTGTGTTTGTCAACAAAGATTATACTCCCTACAGTCGTAACAGAGATGCCGCTATTGCACAGCTGTGCAATAGCTATGGCGTAAATTTTACCTGCATGCCAGATGTCTTACTCGTCGAGCCGGAAGATGGTCTTACTGATCAGGGAACTCCTTACAAGGTATTCACTCCTTTTTATCGGAAAAATAAGCAACAGCCAATTGCAAAGCCAATCTATCATCGGCGCGCTAACTATGCTACTCACTCAATTGGGCATGAAAAAAAACTCTCATTTCTTGATACGCTCTATCCAAAGGCTGTTGATCTCTACTCTCATGGTGGCAGGTCAGTTGGCAAGAAGGTACTCGACGGATTAGCTACCTTTGAAAACTACAATACTATAAGAAATGACCTTTCTGAGCATACTACCGGTTTATCTGCCCACAATAAGTTTGGGACAGTATCTATACGCGAAGTTGCTTATGCCATGCTAGAAAAAGTTGGCCCAGAGAATGGGCTCTTACGACAACTGTATTGGCGTGATTTTTTTTACCATGTAGCCTGGCACTACCCCTATGTATTTGGCAAGCCATTTCAGGAAAAATATGATAATCTCGAATGGCGTACTAGTAAAAAAGATTTTGAACGGTGGTGTACCGGCACGACCGGGTTTCCTATCATTGATGCTGGCATGAGGCAAATGAATGCAACAGGTTATATGCATAACCGAGCTCGGCTTATTGTCGGTTCCTTTTTAACGAAAGATTTACACCTTAGTTGGCTCTGGGGAGAGCAGTATTTTGCTCAAACACTGGCAGATTATGACCCTTGCGTAAATAATGGTAATTGGCAATGGGTAGCTTCAACTGGCTGTGATTCTCAGCCCTATTTTAGAATTTTTAATCCTTGGCTTCAACAAAAGCAATATGACCCTCAATGCACCTATATAAAATCGTGGGTACCCGAGCTTAAAGAAACCGATTGCATCACCATACATAATTGGTTTAAGCAAACAAGAGCTCGTAATGACTATCCTTTGCCAATGGTTGATCATAAAGAACAGGCAGCGAAAGCTAAAGAATTATATAAAAAAGCAGCAAGCTCATGAATAATGCAACGCTTATTTATCCTCATCAGCTTTTTGAGCATCATCCGGCTTGTAAACCTGAAAGGTCTATTTACCTTGTTGAAGATGCCTATTTCTTCACAAGATATACCTTTCACAAACAAAAACTAGCCTTTCATAAAGCAACAATGCTTGAATACCAACTGTTCTTACACAAAGCGGGCTATAAGGTACATTATATTGAATTAAAAGCAGATCTATTTAAGGTACTTAAAAAAAATGATATACAGGAGCTTCATCTGTGTAAAGTCGTGGATAAAGTACTGCATGATAATTTGATTACTGCTAGTAAAAAACATGCCATTACACTAACATTCTATACAACGCCCTCTTTTATGAGCTCTGATGAGCTTCTTACCAAACAGTTTGCTCAGAAAAAAAAGAAGTATTACTTTACCAGCTTTTATCATGAACAACGATCAGAACTTAATATACTTATGGTTAATGGTAAACCAAAAGGTGGCACTTTTAGCTATGATCCTGAAAATCGTCTTACAATACCAAAGAATCTAGCTATTCCTTCACTACCTTCAGTTTCAGATAGACCATCCATACAAGAAGCACTCGCATGGGCAGCCTCTTTTGAACATCATCCAGGCTCACTAAAACAGTGGTATTACCCCGTCACGTTTGTCAGTGCAAAACGGTGGTTAACAAGTTTTTTACATGAACGATTACCTAGCTTCGGGCCCTATCAAGATGCTATACAATCTGAAGAATCAATGCTTTTTCATTCCGTGCTCAGTCCCCTTCTTAATGTCGGATTATTGACGCCAGCATATGTCATTGAAAAAACGCTTGAGTATGCTGAAGAGCATAACGTACCTCTTAATTCGCTAGAAGGCTTCGTACGCCAAATAATAGGATGGCGAGAATACATCTATGGGATATATAGGTATCATGGCACTAACCAACAAAAAAGTAATTTCTTTAGCAATACTAATGATCTTCCTGCTACTATGTGGAGCGGTACTACTGGTATCGCGCCGATTGATGTAACCATACAACGAATATTACAGACAGGATATGCTAATCATATTGAGCGACTTATGCTTCTAGGTAATTTTATGCTGTTATGCGAAATCAATCCTCATCAGGTATATCACTGGTTTATGGAGCTCTTTATCGATGCGTATGATTGGGTAATGATTCCTAATGTCTATGGCATGAGTCAATATGCTGATGGTGGCAGTATGATAACGAAACCTTATTTTTCAAGCTCACATTACATCAAAAAAATGAGCAACTATCCCTCAGGCCCCTGGACCGAAGTATTTGATGCATTATGCTGGCGGTTCATGGCAAAACATGAAAAACAGCTTAAAGGCATTCCTCGGATGAGATTCATGAATTCATTACTCAACAACATGAATCACCAAAAACTGAAGCATCATATCAACATAGGTAATACATTTCTTACTGATTTTCTTAAAGGTAAAACACATGGACATAACTAGTATATATCCCGCTCTTTTATCAATTAGTGCCTTTATCATAGCACTTACGTTCCATGAGTTTTCCCATGCAGCATGTGCCTATCTTTTAGGCGATCCCACCGCAAAACGATTGGGACGATTGACGCTTAACCCACTCGCTCACATAGATCCACTTGGCTTACTTCTGCTGATTCTTATACGATTTGGGTGGGCAAAACCCGTTCCTTTTGATCCACGCTATTTTAGATACCCGCGAATCTACTCTGTTCTAGTTGGTTTCGCAGGGCCACTATCTAATCTGCTCTTGGCAATCATAAGTATTATCGTTCTTCATCATGTTCCCTTGGGGTCTTTAGCGATACAATTTTTTAAGACAATGGTATGGATAAATGTGATGCTCGGTGTATTTAATATGTTGCCCATTCCTCCTTTAGATGGCAGTCATTTACTACGAGCTCTCTTACCAGAAAGCCTCCTTCCCTATTATAATCAGTTTCAGCGCATCTCTTTTATTGCTCTTATCCTGTTATTAAGTTTCGTAGAACCATTTAGACGTGGCCTCATATATATCATTACCCAGCTGGTATATTTTTTAGAGCATACTTTTTAACTGTTGCAAAGGACCTTTTCTCTACGTTATACTTATCTCATGAGGAGGAACTACTAGTATGTTACCCTATATTCTACTCTTTTTTGGGTTCATCGCTATTACTTGTAATGCATATGAACCACATAGATATAAAAAGCTCATACAACAAACCGAATATATGTTAGAGCGCCAGAAACAATTGGTTACAAAAAAGCTCTCACTTTTTAGCACACCCCACATAATTGCTGATTTAGATGGTATCGAACAAACATTCTTAACTGCTGCTCAGAAAGAATTTCGCAAGCAACTAGGTATCAAGAAAGTCCTCATTGAACAACGTATTGAAAATCTCCATCTGTTGAAAAACAGTATACACATCATTACCTCATCTACTGAAGAACGAGGTAAAATTGATGAACTCAAGAAGGACATATATGCAACAAATATCAAAGATAAACTTGACGAAATAATCTTGCAGCAAAACTTTATTGAAAGGCAACATATGGTACGACAAGACACCGAACAGCGAAGTTTCTCATCAAGTACTCTTTCTTCACTGAATGATTTCTGGTCACGTCACAAAAGAACGCTAGAAGATAAACTCAATTATTTAGGGTGCTCTACCTCAAGATTGAGCGCCTCTAATTCCTTGCCAAGAAAGTAGCTCAGAAATGTTCTTATTACTACGAGCGACGCGAGTATGCCAATATCATAGTAGGTTGGTTTTGCCATAGATTCTATAATATCAGCACCAATCATAAACTCGAGCCCTAGAATAATACCATAACCAAGTTCAGAGCGAACTCGATTGATAGCAAGGGTATCTGATAGTATGCCCTTAATGATCATGAAACTGGCTTTAAGTGATGCATAGAGTATTACTGCACTACCAATAAGAGATAAAAACATGTTTCCATAAAGTAATAATGCTTCGTACATCGTAGATCTCCTTTGTTAGGAACTCAAATAATAGTAGCCATTGTTATACCGAATAAACCCTTCTTGTTCAAGACCAGCAAGAATTTTTTTTATCTTAGCGGCCTCTCGAGAAATAGTATGTATAAAGTCCTGTTCAGAAAGCGATCTGTCTAAGAGCAGCATTTTCAGAATGGCACCACGTACTTGTCTATCTGATCCTTCAAACGCAGATTGCTTTGCATGATGAGCACTCTTTCTGCTTGGGTTTTTATGAGTCTTTTTGAGCATTACGCCATAATCCATAAGGGCATAGTACCATTCTCGAGGTTCTTCAGTATCAAGAGTCCTCTCAATAAGGGGCATAAGTTGCTTATCATGTACCTCTTTCTCTTTTGGGAAAAACTCATGAATATACACAGCCCGTATATTCGTTTCAATAAACACGCTGGGTTTATTAAAAGCAAATGTACAAATTGCTGAAGCAGTATATGGCCCAATTCCTCTAAAGGTTTGTAATACACTAGGATCATTCGGTATGGTATCATCAAACTCATTCACTACACGTTCTGCAAATGCTTTTAAGGCTAATGCACGTCTATTATAACCAAGTCCCTGCCATGCAGCTAATACCTTATCTTGTGGCGCTTTTGAGAGTGAAGTAAGGGTCGGAAATAGATTAATCCATTGGTCAAATTTATCGACCACACGATGCGTTTGTGTTTGTTGAAGCATGATTTCAGAAACTACTATATAATAGGGATTATCAGTAGTACGCCATGCAAATTCTCGCTTATTTGATGCATAAAAATCATACACCTTCTGCTGAAAGCTCTTCAGAACATGTTTGGGTATCTTGGTCATAATCGTATGCTATTGTTTACGCTTTTCAGGAGTACTTCTGCCAACTCTTACCAGCACAAATCGATCAGTTGTAAGATAGTTTTTTACCACGTCTTGCATTTCCTGCTTAGAGATCTGTGCAAGCTGTGCTGCTCGTTTATCAAAATAATCCTGCGGAAGACCATATTTATCTACTTGAAGCAACGTTGCTGCAGTATGTTGATTAGTAGAAAAAGTATTTACCAATGAATTAATGATTGCTTGCTGTGCCGTTTCAAATTCTTCATCAGACACTTCAAGAATAGCAGTATTTATTACACGTTCTATAGCAACTTCAGCCTCTTTAAGACGATCATTTGATACAATAGTTCGGATGATAATTAAACCAGGTTCAGTATCTACGCGAGATAACAATGAACCGCCAATAGTATAAAATAAACCGGTAGCTTCTCTTAAGTCAAACAATCTTGATGCCATTCCTCCGAGGACACCACCAGTGAATATCTGATCAAATAGTAATAATTTATCAAAATCAGGATTATCGCGGGCCACTGATAACGCACCATAGGACAGTACTGTTTGATCCCTGAGCATGGGATAGTCAACCTCATGCCAGTGTACTTTCTCAATTTCAGGGTAGCTAAGTTCTTTGACGGGCTCACCCTGCCACGTTTTGAGTGCCTTATCTAACGAATCTTTAATAGTATATGAACCTATATCTCCTACAATAGCAAGGCGCGCTCCTTTCGGGCTTATATATTTTTTATAAAAAGCCTGCACATCTTCTAAGGTAATAGCCTTCACTCCTTCTTTAGTGCCACCAGGAAGTTTAGCATAAGGATGATTTTTATATAGAGCTTCTCTCGTTACTTGCCCAGCTATCTGCATCGGGGTGTCCCAAAACTCTTCAAGGCCTGCCAGCATTTGGTGGCGAATTTTTTCCAATGATTCCTTGGTTAATGAAGCTTTGGTAAGCATTTCAGAAAGAAACACTAATGCTTTTGGTAAATCCTCTGACAAGCAACTTACTTGAAGATAGCCAGGAGTACTTTCGATACTCATTCCTAGAGATTCAACTGTATCAGCAAATGAAGTACCCGGATAAGTGGTAGTTCCTTCTAAAAGAAGAGCAGCTACCATCGCACTGAGCCCTTCTTTACCAGATGGGTCATATTGTTGATCTGCCATGAAATCAATTGCTATATCAACTTTAGGAATCTCATCATTTTGGTAATACAGAACTTTAAGACCATTTGCTAGCTCAATAGTCGTTGCTTTTGGATAGGCAAACGGCTTAGGTGGATGAACTTCGATATCTTTTACGTAGCAAGGTTCTTCTACAGCTTCTTCTCTTGTTTTTCCTTCAAGAATGCGAGCATCTTCTTCATCTGACAACTCTTGGATGGCAAGCCATTGCTCTTTTTCATCTTCAGCAAGTGGTACTATGGCACCTTCATAACGAAGTGAAGGTCGTAAATAGTCTCTGACAAGTACTTGAATGTCTTTTGCAAGAGCCTCCTTAGGTTCGTCTGTCATCGTATAGAGATAATTCTCATCACCGGTTGCAAGATAATATTTACCTAGAGCGTATGCCTGCTTTGAAAAACTTTCCAGTAAACTTATATGCTCAGACTCAACTTGCTTAATGGCTCTGGTAAGCTCAGCATCAGTAACCCCATTTTTTGCAATATCAGTCAATTCAGCCTGGATAAGATCTGCAATGTGAGAAACATCAACTCCTTCTTTTGGCTGCACATATATAAAAAGAATTCCTGCATCAAACAAATCGTAAGAAAATATATCAAGATCTGTTATCAGCTGTTTATCATGTACAAGCTTCTTATACAACCGTGATCCTTTACCAAGGGCAATGATCCATGAAGCAGCATCAACAGCATATGTTTCTCTTGCTATTGCACCAGGAATCTCCCATGCTAACATATAGGTTGGGACTTTAACATCACGATATAACGTTACCGACTTTCGTTGCAGATCCTTACCATGATAAAACACTTCTTTTTTATAGTCATAGTTTGGTACGAGCTTGCCAAACTTATCTTTTACCTGTTCTAAAGCTGTGTCTTCATCAAGATCACCTACCAAAACAAGCGTTGCATTATTTGGTATATAATGCTTTTTATAAAAGTTTACCAAAGAATCTCGTTCCAAGTTCCATAGATCTTGTTTATAGCCAATAATAGGATGATGATAGGGATGGTCGGGAAACATCGTTCCTACAAGTTCTTCAACTAAACTTGAGGTATAATTATCCTTATACATCTTTAGTTCTTGAATAACTGCTTTTAATTCTGAATTGAGATGGCCTTGTTTAAAGGTGGCATTATGCATACAATCGGCAAGCATAGTAAGAGACTCTTGCCATTGTTGTGAGGGAAAATCAAAAAGATAGCCGGTATAATCATATGAGGTAAACGCATTCGTATAGCCAGAAAGCTTTTGCGTGATCATACTAATATCACATTCAGAAAATTTTTTGGTTCCCTTAAAGATCATATGCTCTATTAAATGAGCTATACCCTTTTCTCCCGTCTTTTCGTCCTTTGAGCCAACATTGTACCACAATTGAACTGATACTTTTGGCAAGAGAGATGAATGTTTGATTAATACCGTGAGACCGTTTGAAAGAACATACTTTTTGACTGTGGACTGCATAAGCACCTTTATGAGTAATTGTGTATGATTATAAGAATAGCTCAATATAGCGAATTAGGCAACATCAGCATAGCAGTCTCCCTCGGATACTACATTTGAAAGAAGACCTAGTATTTTGAAGTAATGGACGGGTATGTGTTAGCGTTATATCAACCTTTATGGAGCATATCCGCCATGAACATCTTGCTTTCTCCCTGCTTCATGCTGATGACTTTTCCCTTACCCTCAATGCAATTGTTGATTGTTTAACGGTTGTGAAAAGACCAAATAACTCTCTTGTTTTTGTATAGCATAATGCCACCAAATGGAAAATGTCCGGCGAGGCCTAAATCTGGAAGTTGTTCAAAAAGCTTCTTGCTTTGTTGCAAGAAGAAGAAACTAAGGTTGATGGAGGTTTTCATCTTCTTATCGAATCTGCTGCTGATAGGACCACCGCTGAAGAGAAAGGCAACTTTTTCATGATGCATGATCTATTAAGCGAAATAATGCCTCATGCACGTGAGTTTCAAAATAGTACAGTTGATGATATTGAAGTAAGGAAAGCTTCAATGGCAGCAATTTATATCTTTGGTCAGGTTGTGCCCACCTAGTAGATCAATATTTTAGAGGCCCAAGGTCATTAGAGAAAGACGCTGCTAAAATCAGAGAAGCATATAAGCGATGCTATAAAGTAAGAACGCATGAATTTACTTTCGGTGAGGTGTTTCAAGAATTTAAGGACCAAATTTCCAAGCTGCAGGAAAAGATAGACGAAGGTCACTCACGTCGGCTTACGCATGAAGTGGAATATTAAAATCGCTCGATCTGCTATGAGAAGACTAGAAACGGTTCTAGCAAAGTATACGTTTAATAAAGAAAAAGCCGTAATGGATGTTGCGCTTGAGCTCTGGACATTACCAGACGATACCTTTCTTTGAGATCCGTGATGAAATGATTCGGGCAATATTAGATGTCGCTTCTAACATTGAAATCACTTTTCCCAATAGGAAGTTTTAATGCCATAATGCTCTCTCAAACAATAGTTCATTCGTACTTTTTAAGTGTCCCAAACAGTATAACCAGCAACCTGCCTATCTTGTTGTCGATAAATGCTAAAAGACAACTCACGCAATACATTTGACATCTTTATTAACCAATTCTATTCTAAGATATCATTGCCTCGTATAGAGGCTATCTATGATTAAAAATCATATTGTATATATTCCCCTACCACCATTGTGCTGGTGCGCAATGCTTATGCTTATTGGTATTGGTATTTCCTCACTTGATCCAACGAGTAGAATTCAGTGGTATTATTTCGTGGTCCTTGCACTAAGTTGTCTCATCATAGTTGCATTTCTGTATAAGAAGCTCACCTATATCTTCCTTATTGCTAGTTTTTTCTTTGGCGGTTTTTATCGGTACGCTTCCTACCTGCGTCACTACCAAAAATCTCAAGCATTTCTCTGTAACAAATCACTAACTGGCTTTGCACGAGTAGAACAATGCACTACCAGCGCTAAACAATTTAAGACATGCCTTACCATAACTATTACCGAGCTTCAGGATCGAGATCTTCCAGCACCAGCAATCGTGCGACTCTACCTTAAGGAAAAATGTACCTTACAACCTGATGACATTATTTCTTTTACCAATCTCATGTTCAAGAAACAAAAAAATAAAAACAGTAACTGGCACCTGTGTAAAGAAAACGTCATCGGTTGCTCCTACAAAAAAAAGGTGTCATTTCGCCTTCTGTATAGACCTTTAGTAAGTATCAAGCGCTATTGTGAAACAAAAAAAAGAGTAATTGCCGCTACTATCGCATCCTCATTATCTCAACGAGCTCATACTCTTTTTTTAGCCCTGTTTCTTGGCAAAAAAGAAGCGAGCTATAGCTATGTTAGCATTAGAAGATATTGTACTTATTGGGGAATTGTGCATTATCTTGCTCGATCAGGTATTCATGTCGTAGTCTTAGTTGGTCTATGGATCTCCTTACTTACGGCATTCTCTCTTTCCTCGTTATGTCGACAGGCCATACTGGCATTAGGCATGTGCTTTTATTATCTATTGTCATGGACAAGTATTTCTTTTATGCGAGCCATTATACTGTTTTATATGTACCAAGGTTATTTTATTATTGGTAGATCTCCTAACATGCTTCATATGATAGCTATGACCACTATTATTCTTCTTATTGGTAACCCTACATCATTGTTCTTTATAGATTTTCAGCTCAGCTTTGGCATCACATTCCTTCTTGCCCTGCTTCGTGAAATTAATCATCAACGAGCTCGAGCAACGCCTACGAGTATTTAGTAGTTTCCCATTATTCTTTCCTTTACCTTTAAACGTTACACATAAGTAAAAATATTGCTTTTTTTATGAATATTTTAGTAATCTAGAATAGAAGGGACAACATAATGAAGCATATAAAAACAGTTATTGCCTGTCTGCTCGGATTTTTTATCCATGGACAGCAGCAACTTTACCGTACACCTCTTTCTGCACGTTCTGTATTGGTCATTATTTATATGGCAGCAAGGAATGATTTATCTATGTATGCTGAAAGCCATATTAGGCAATTACTTGATCTAGGATCCTCTGATAGAGTAAAGCTTTTTGTGCATGTAGATCTACAAAAAGAAGATGAGTCAGTGCTAACAAGAAACTTTTTTGTGGAAAAAGGCAAACTCCTTAACGTCGGATCTAAGCTACCCAAGGATAGTGGGAAAAAAGAAACACTCATTGAAGCAGCAACGTTAGCCTATGAGCAGTTCCCTGCTGACGAAGTTGTATTGGTGTTATGGAATCATGGAACGGGCCCAATTGAACCAAAAGTGTCACCAACCATTAATCAGTGGGAGCTTTGGCATATTGATACTGATTCAGGGAAAATAGATCTTGATCAGTCAATTGGCTATCTTGATAGGTTTGCCCCCGGGGAAGGTTCATTTAATGAAACAAAGGGCATTTGTTTTGATGATGCTACCGGGCATTACCTTACTACTAATGAATTGACTGAAGCAATCTCCCATATAGCTAACCAGGTAATACACAAAAAATTTAGCATACTCGCCTGTGATGCCTGCCTTATGGCAGGAGCAGATGTATTTACCGGATTTGCCCCATATGTTAATTACTACGTAGCATCCCAAGAAGTAGAGCTTGGGGTTGGGTATAAATATGATGCTATTGTGGAGCCACTTGTTCATGATGAAATCTGTTGCGGCGAAGAGCTCGCTTGTCATTTTGTGCACGCATTTAAAGAATATTATAGTCCTAAAATCGATTTCTTCACTCATGTTGCTATTGATTTATCCTATGGTGAAGAGCTTGAACATAACCTTGATTCACTTGCTAAGCTCCTCATTTATGGCCTTCGACATCAACAGAATAAAACCGTCAAAGAAGCTATACGGTTAAGTAGACACAAAAAATACTGTATCCGATTTAATGAACCGACCTACATAGATCTTGGGAATTTTTATACGAACCTCCTTACCCATATAGAAAGTTGTTCACTCATGAATGATGAAGAAGATATCTTTAGGCAAAAATTATCTATGATCCTTACCGAAGGGCTGAATCTTATTACCAAAGCAGTGAAAGCAAATGAAGTTGGTAGTAAACATGAAGATGCTTCAGGCATTTCAATATATTTTCCAGAGTTTGTTATTCATCGGTCCTACAAGAAGAATGGATTTGCACGACGTACTCACTGGCTAGAATTCTTACAGCAGTATGTCGCGCTTTAATAATCATCGCGTCACGTAATGTTCTTGTAAGCACACCTTTTTTTGCTAGACTAGAAAAACAGGTGATCTCAACACGAGGTAATTATGGACCCAAAAGAGTATAAAGGACAACTTCTTCAGGCATTATATGCGCCATACAAACAGTGCATGATGTGCCCTCTTGGTGGCCTTGGTAGGAAAAATGTTGTATTTGGAGATGGCAATCCCGATGCCGATCTTCTCTTCATCGGAGAAGGACCAGGGCGTGAAGAGGACTTACAAGGTAAGCCATTCGTAGGCAGATCAGGAAAACTACTAAATAGAGCTCTCAATCATGTAGGTATTGATCGAGATATTGTTTATATTACCAATATTGTTAAATGTCGGCCTCCAAATAATAGGGCTCCAACTCCTTTAGAAGCTACAACTTGCATGAACCTCCTACTTTACAATCAACTAAAAATCATCAGACCCAAACTTATTTGCACGCTTGGCTCAATCGCTTTAAATAATCTTCTGGGCTCGCCAAGCTCGATTGGTAAGATGAAAGGTAAAATAATAAAGTGGGAAGGTATACGCATTATCCCCATCTATCACCCTGCCTACATTTTACGAAATCAAACGCAGGGCAAAGCCTGGATAGAGGACTTTAAGGTCATCAAAAAAGAGCTTGAAAAAGAAGAAACGGAGTAATTTCCGATTGAAATTGTTTGAAAAATTCAGCTGTGAATGAACGGTGGATAAGTGGTGAATTGAACGTGAACCTTTGGTTGATAACAGTAAGTCCCAAAAAGTTATCCACCAGTAATTCACCTTTCATCCACATGCTATTCACACCTTATAACATTCTAAAAAGACCTATAGTAGAAATGTATGAGTTCCTACTGCAAAAGTTATCCACCAAAACAATGCTCTTCTATAACTACTATATATATAATTATATACTATACTAAATATAGACGGTACTTCAGAAAGAAAACATAAAACCAAAGGTTTTGTTTTTATTAAAACGTGATACACTAAAGGAAAGTCTAAAATACCGTATCTTTATTTGTTACAAGGAATATAGCACGTGAAACTTTCTCAAGTTATTGAAGAACTCGTTGAGGAGAGAGGTCTAGACCGGTCTGTGTTGAGCAGTATAATCTGTGAAGGTCTTTTGGCTGCTTATATGAAAAAATATCCAGACTTAGATCTTTCAGTTGACTATGATAAAAACACCGATGAACTTCAGGTATCGGTAACCAAAAATGTTGTTCAGACGGTTGAAGATGATTTAGCTGAGATTACTGTTCGTAAGGCTCGTGTATATAACAAAGATGCTGAGATTGGCGACACGGTGACGGTGCCTTTTGAAGGGCCAATTGGTCGCATTGAAATATTGAAAGCTAAGCAAATTATTGCTCAAAAGATTAGAGCAATTGAATATGCGGCGGTATATGAAGAATTCAAGCCAAAAGAAGGCACTATTGTACATGGGGTGATTCATAAAATTGATCGTCATGGTGTTATCGTTAAAGTTGGCGATGCGTTAGCCTTCCTTCCTCGTTCATTGCAGATTCCTGGAGAAAAAGCTATGGTGGGCTATTCAATTAGAGCATTACTTAAAGAAGTTCTTCCTGAGCCTCGTAATGAAAATCAGTTGATATTGGATCGTTCTTCAGCTGAGTTTCTTAAACAGCTCTTTGAACTTGAAGTACCTGAAATTTATGAAGGGCTGGTTGAGATTAAACGAATTGTTCGAGCTCCTGGCTATAAATCAAAGATAGTTGTGGCATCTAATGATCCTAATATTGATCCAGTAGGTACCTGTGTTGGTGTTGGTGGTGCTCGTATTAAGCCGATTTTACGGGAGTTAGGTCTTGAAAAAATCGATATTATTCAAGATACTGATTCACTGAATGAGCTTATCGTGAAATCTCTGAAGCCAGCAGAAGTTAATAAAGTTGAAATTCTTGATGGTTCTGCCAATGTTTGGGTTGATGAAGATCAACGCTCGGTGGCTATCGGTAAGATGGGGAAAAATATTGCTCTTGCTTCACAATTAACAGGTCTTGAACTGCATCTTGTGAAAAATGAAATTCCTACTGAAGAAGATCTCTTCATGTCTGAAGAAGAACAAATGGCAGCTAGTCAGGAGGCTGAGCAAGAACTTGATGGAGAAAATGAAGAAGTTATCGTTGAGGAAATAGAACAAGAACATGCGGAGTAACAAATAATGGCATTGCGATTGCATACCGTGGCAAAACAACTGGGTGTTTCTGACACAAAACTTCTTACTCTTTTTAAGGAACATGGCCATGATGTATCGCACGATACTGAACTGACTCCTGAACTTATTGAGCTGGCAAAAAAGTTTGTTCGCACTCAAAAACTGAAGAAAGCCGTTACTCAAGGCATTATTTTTAAAGAGCCGATGACGGTCGGAGCGGTGGCAACTGCAGCCGGCGTTCCCGCAAGTGATATTATTATAACGCTTCTTAGAAAAGGCATTGTAGCTACAATTAATCAATTACTTCCAGAAGAGAC
Source organism: uncultured bacterium (assembly GCA_963711045.1). Taxonomy (GTDB): domain Bacteria; phylum Babelota; class Babeliae; order Babelales; family Babelaceae; genus PRDV01. Next base: position 568,165 of record CAVQCM010000004.1, read on the forward strand.
GGTCATAGAGCTTGCAAGTATCTATGAGTTACCAATTGAAGAAAAACCTAAAGTTGGTGTTGAAGAAATTGAAGTTCTCTCAAAGGAGCAAACCGGTGAATGGAAAGAACGTTTGCCTGTAGTTGTAGTTATAGGACATGTTGATCACGGTAAGACAACACTCCTAGATTTTATTCGTAAGACGCGCGTAGCTTCTCGAGAAAAAGGCGGTATTACTCAGCATCTTGGTGCTTATGAAGTGCCAACAAACCATGGTGGTATTGTTTTTCTTGATACACCAGGACATGAAGCCTTTTCACTTATTCGTGTTAGAGGTATAAAAGTTGCTGATATTGCAGTATTAATTATTGCGGCAGACGATGGTATTAAACCACAAACAATCGAGGCAATTAATGCAGCAAAACAAGCTGGCATACCGATGGTTGTTGCGATTAATAAAATTGACAAAGTATCACCAGCACAGGTTGAAACGGTTAAGAGTCAACTTTCACAATATGAGCTCGTCCCTGAGGAATGGGGTGGCGAAACAATTGTTATGCCCATTTCTGCTAAAGATGGTACTGGAGTTGACGAGTTGCTTGAGGTGCTGGTATTACAAGCACAACTTATGGATCTTAAAGCAAATAACACCGTACCTGCTCGTGGGTATATATTAGAATCTCATTTAGAGAAAGGTAGAGGTCCTGTCGCAACCGTACTTTGTTTACATGGCATGTTGCGCGTTGGAGATTATTTTGCTGCCGGAGAAACCACAGGACGTGTCAGTTCTCTTGTTAATTCTATAGGGGAACGGGTTAAAGAAGTTGGCCCCTCAGTTCCTGTACAAATTGCGGGCCTTTCCGGACTTGCCCATTCTGGTGACCTTTTTGAAGTGCATCCGCAAAGAGTGATAAGAAAAGGAGTGCCAAGTGCCCAGCGAGCCGATCTATTAAAACGTAAAGCTGCACAAAAAGGAGAAGGTGATCTCTATGTCATTGTAAAAGCGGATAATGCTTCTTCTCGAGAAGCAGTGGTGGATGCCCTTTCTCGAATTACCTCACCACATGGTTCTGTCTCGGTTATTCAATCAGGAATTGGTGATATCACAGAAAGCGATGTTATTTTTGCTGAAGATACGGGAGCACGGATTTACGGATTACATGTCAAAGTGCAACCAAATGCTGTTGAGCTTATCCATAAGAAGAATGTGTTTGTTAAAACATTTGATATTATTTATAAGCTTATTGAAGAAGTTGAAGAACTCATTGAATCTCGTAAGCCAGTTGAAATGATGTTGAAGAAGATTGGCGAAGCAACGGTACTTAAAGTCTTTGATATTAAAAACTTAGGGATAATCGCCGGATCAATAGTTAATGATGGCCGCTTTGTGCGTGATGGCAAGGTAATAGTGTACCGTGGCAAAGTGAAAGTTGGTGAAGGGAAAATTAAAGGATTGCAGCGTGCACGCAAAGCGGTAAAAGAAGTGCACAAAGGATTTGAATGTGGCTTCTTAGTAGACGGGTTTGATGCATGGGAAGTTGATGATCGTGTTGAATGTTATCAAGAAGTTCCTGTCCCCTGAAACTAAAAAGTAACATGTCTCAATTACTACAAAAAGTAGTGTTAAAAACTCCGATAAGTCTATTATATAAAGCTATACTCTAATAACAACGCTGCGATTTCAAATGTGTTGTTTTTTAGTTGTTTTTCTTATAAAAACACTAAAGATACCAAAAAAGCCCTTGTTGTCCACATTTTTTTGTTGTTGCAAAAAAATATTTGAAGTATAGTGTTGTTTTTTCTCTTAAAATAGTAGAAACTTAACATTGTCTCATAGTTAGTGTGACATTAATAACTTTCTTTCTCTCCCTTCAATAGTTATTAATTCACCTAATGTCATTGAGGCACTGCTTGTAAGAAAGTGTTAGTTAAGGACTCGTACAAATTCGTACTACAATTCCTTCTTAGCTATTCGCGGGCCCTTAACTAAACACTTCTTGCGCTATGTTTCTTTCCTATTCTCCAGCCTCATCCAAGATCGCAGCTTTACTCAAATACAGATTGTTAAAAATGCGTATCTATGGTCTATTTTCTAGTAACAGGCGTAAACATATTGTTTTGGACTCATCGTAATACCTTGTTAAGTGAGTATTAGGTATCTGCTATCTGTTATGCACGGTAATCTCGCAGTATTGTTAATTCCTATTATGTTAAGCGATACCTTTGCTAAATCGCTTTATTGTGAAAATTTAAGACAGAAGTTATAGATAGTAATACACTTGTTGCTTTTAAAGGGTTTTATCAAAATAAACACGAATTTTTAAAAATATGATGCATTATCATTCATTTTTTTGTTGTTGCAAAAAAATGTTTAGGGTATAGTGTTGTTATTTCTCTTAAAATAGTAGAAACTTAACATTGTCTCATAGTTAGTGTGACATTAATAACTGTCTTTCTCTCCCTTCAATGGTTATTAATTCACCTAATATCACTGAGACACTGCTTGTAAGAAAGTGTTAGTTAAGGACTCGTACAAATTCGTACTACAATTCCTTCTTAGCTATTCACGGGCCCTTAACTACACTTCTTGCGTTTTCTTTCCTTGTATATGTTCTTATATGAGGATTCTAGCCAACAGAGAAATAAATCGTAATGGAAGCTGAGAAAGAAGGTTAATGTTGTATGAAAAGTGCACCATCGTCTAATAATACCGGTTCTTATATAGCAATACATAGTATATCTGATCAGATTTCCAAAGAGAGAGCCCAGAAGAAGCATCGTAATTGTAAATTTATCAGCACAATCCTACTTTTAAGTTTACAGGTTGTGGTTATTGTTGCATCTATCTAAATGTTGCTTTTTAGTTGTTTTTTAAAATAAAATACTATAAAATATGAAAAATAAGGTGTTTGCCACGTGTTTTTGTTGTTGCAAAAAAGTTATTTGTGGGAACTGTTGTTTTTTGCCTCATTTTCATACAAACTAAGAAGTGTCTCATGGTGAGTGTGGCTTTGACATCTATCTTTCTCTCCCTTCAATGGTTGTCAAACCATAACTGTACTTCGGTGAGGCACTGCTTGTAAGAAAGTGTTAGTTAAGGACTCGTAAACTATACTACAATTCCTTCTTAGCTATGCTACGGGTCTTTAACTACACATTCTTATGCAAGTAGCCCTTTTAAAATTTTCATATTATCTGCATATTGCTGAATATCTTCAGCTGGTGTTTCTAGGATTTTCGGAACAGAGGTGAATCTGTCATCATTCATGATGAGCCTGAAGGCTTCAAGGCCAATGGTTCCCTTTCCTATATCGGCATGTCGATCAACATTGGAACCAAGTCCTTGTTTAGAATCATTCAGATGAATTACTTTAATATGTTTTAGATCAAGTTTATCATCGCATTCTTTCCAAACCTTCTCATATCCTTTCTTACTTGAAAAGTCGTATCCTGCTGCCCATAAATGACAGGTATCTATACAAAACCCAATTCTCTTTTTATGTGTTATTCCTTTTCTAATTGTAGCAAGCTGGTCAAAAGTATGTCCTACTTGAGATCCTGCTCCCGCTGTATTTTCAAGTAGGATCATGACGGGAACATCATGTTCTTTTAAAAGACTAGTAAGTGCTTCGCTAATCATGGATATACCTTCTTCTGCATCTGGACGTGTACCAGGATGAAGGACAAGATGGTTAACGCCAAGGTCGGCACAATGTTCTAGCTCTGTGCCCAACATATCATATGATTTTTTGCACGTTTCTTTGCTAGTAGAAGCGACATTTATGAGATAACTAGCATGGACTACGTCATGGGTAATGCCGGTCTTTTTGCGAGCTTCTTTCGCTGCTTCTATTTCATCTTTTTTAAGGGGTGTTATTTTCCATTGTCTATTACTATGGGTAAAATATTGTATGGCAGTGCAGTCTATTGAGGCCCCTCTGAGGTAGGCATTTTTAATACCGCCGGCAATTGACATATGTGCTCCAAGTAATAAAGTCTGTTTAGGCATAGGATTTCTCGTTTGTTGTATAGAAACTGGTTAAATCATATCAATGAGAAAAAGCAGGTTGATCTCAAATGAATATTAGCATAAACTATGAACGATTGTCACCTCAAAAAAGAAGTTCATTAGCAAATATGCTAAGGTAGGTAATGTAAGCAGCTAATATCGTTCCTACTTAAGGGGTTGTTATGTACGAGCGTCTACGCTTGTTAGTTTTTCTATTATTCTGTTCCTTTATGATAATGTTCGCGAATGAGCAGCCAGTAACCGTGGTACAAAATGGTGCTGCTCAGCAGCACCTCGTTAAGATTGTCCTCCCTAAAGAACTGCGCGAAACATATGGTGATAATGTGCAGGTAGGCTATGATGATGAAGATGCCTTTGTTGAAACAGATGATCAAGCCTTAAAAGATGATACTGTTCTTGAAAAAAGGGATGATGGGTTTAGCGTAGATCTGCCAAAAAAAAATGGGGTATTATGTACGCCGGGTGATAGTGAGCTCAAATTTGGTCTACGTTTAAGACTTCCTGAATTTTTTTATGGCAAGAATCTCAGACTTCTTAATGATGCTAATCCGACTGATCGCGTAATCTATTTTAGGCATATTGCAGACTTTATGTTGCAGTATCGCTATGGGCAACCTAAAGTTCCCTATGATATGGTCTACCTTAAAATGACTATTCGTAATAAAGGGGTCTGGGGTGACCCTGAATCTATTGCTTCTACAAATGCTACACCTATTAGTGAACTGGGTACATCATTTGGTAATCACACGCATGGCATACCTCTACATTTTCTGTGGATTAGAGAGCTCTGGATTCAGTTTGCTCTTAATGATCTTTTATGCTTACCATTCTGTACTGTGCATACCTTAACCGTCGGTGCTTTTCCCTTCGAGTTAGGTCGAGGTATTGCATTAGGGGCAGCATATGCTATTGATGTTACTGATCTTGGGTTTATTTCAGAGTATGCGGTAGATCAATATGCATTTGGTGCAAAGCTATCTGGTGAGCTCGTTAAGGATGTATTAACCTATGATTTATATGGGGCTATTTTAGATAATAAGTCAGCTACCTTTTCTCAAACGAATCAGACGATTCGTGGTCAACAATATCATCATAGAAATAACCAAGCGCGGGGCTTTGGGATAATTAATTATCTTGTAGCAGCTCGTATGCGATTTTTCCCTAAGCTTCGTTTTAAGGAATCGACCACGCGAATAGAACCCTATATGTTATACAACCATAATCCCGAACAGCGTGTCGAATTTAGAGCCGATGCAAAGAGTGATCTTGTTACTTTAGGTATTGCAAGTGAAAGCGAATGGGGCAGATTTGAGTGGGGTTTTGATACAGCATTTAATTACGGAAACCAAACAGTATATGGGTGGGATCGTAATATCACCCGTGTTGCCAATCGTGATGGAATGGCTGTTATTGAAAACAGTAGAGTGATGCAGGAACCTCCAGGCGAGCAAGAAGATCAACGTTTCCCTAATGCATTAGTCACCCCTGCAAATCAAACAATTATTGATACTTCTCCCCAAACTTCTCAGCAAAATGGAAAGGTCATAGGGAGCAATGATGATGGTCGCCTGATAAATGATAGTAACCGTTTTTCTGATAGATTTGTAAATAAGTTCCGTGGATCAATGATGGTTTTTGATATGGGCTACACCATCTGTAAACCAGACTTAAAAGTGTGTGCTGGTATGGGTTATGCAAGCGGTGATGCAAATCCAAATAGAGATGAGCAGTTTGCTGGTGATAGTGTTATGGATGAAGAATATGAAGGATTTATTGGTCTTCAAGAAGTGTATTCTGGGACGCGTATTCGAAGTGCCTTTTTATTAGCTGGTGCCGGAAGAATTCCTCGCATTCTTACGTTCCCAGCAGAGGATGCATTTAACCCATTTCCTACAGCGGTTTCTCGTTTTACGAACTTGCTCTATGTTGGTGCAAGTGCCTATTACCGACCGAAATGGAGCACAAAAAAATGGTCTTTTAATCCTAATATCTTGGCATACTGGAATGATTTTCCAACACCTTTTTTCAATGCAGACACCTTGATGAATTCAGTCAATAGGTTTGCTCGAGCGTTCCTTGGGGTTGAGTATAATATTTTTGTAGAATCTGAACTCCTTCCCGATCTTAAATTCTATGCCATTGGGTCTATCTTTGTGCCCGGTAATCACTATCGGGATATTAAAGGACGCCCTCTTAACAAGGCCCAGCTCTCATTCATTGATAATCTTGATAAAACGGGAATTATCAATGATAGAGTGCCGCTTCTTGGTGATGACAATTCTTACTTCTGTAATATGGGTCTCATGTACACCTTTTAGTGGTTGCCAACCCTTGCATCTCTTGTATCAACCTGCTACCTTAATAGAGGTATAATTGATGATAAGTAGTTGAGAATGAGGAAATACATATGAACATAAAAAGTATCTTGATTGCAGTGCTCTTCTCAGTATCATGCATTTCTATGGAGGAAGTAATAGAAAGAGAAGTGGAAGTACCTGTGCAAGACGAGGAAGTGCTTGAGCAAGAGCACAAGAAAGCACGATACTGCACCCCAGAGGTACGAGGATGGCTTGGGTTTTCAGGTTCCTTTGCAGTAGCGTCTTTACTCAGAAAACTTCCCTTTATTGGTCCTCTTTTACCAAATGATTTCATATTAGCGCTGCCGAGTGCCTATATTGGATCTGTAGCTGCGGGTTCTGAATATAACCCATCTAATACCATTATTAAGCACGTTGCCGAAGCAATAAACCCCAAGGAAGTTGTTGCTCAATTAGCTCAAGCAATGGCAGATCAAACTGAAGTGTCTGATGAGCTTAATGAAGAAGATATGCATCTACCCGCCATGAGAAGAGTTCTTCGAAATCTTGCTAAATTAGCAGTGGAAGAATACAAAAATGAAGGTGAAGTGAAAAAGGCTGTTGATTTTATCATTGAACAGCTATTACAAGAAGACGGGAAATTACGACAAGGTCTAAAAAACTTAAGTACGTATGCTGCTGAAGATTTTGAGGCATTGCTTACAAATGTACTTAATAATTTGTTTGATGAAAATGGTGCAGCTCATAAATCACTTAAAAAGACAAGCGAGCATCTTGAAACAACTATAAAGAGAGCAACAGTTATATTGGCTCTTGGTGGTATTATTATGGTAACGTTTTGGTTTGGTTCAAAGGTAACCTGGAGTCACCTTGATCGTATCTTGGGAAGACCAAGTTTAATACAAGAATCATCATTTAGATCATTCTTAAATCCTTCTCCTTGGTTTAGTACCAAGAAGGTATTTCCACGACTTGTGTTTGCTCCTGACCTACAAGAGCGCCTTAAGTCTATAAAAAAAGCTACGTGCAATATTCGAGAAAAGATCAATAAAGGATATGAGAATGTCAAATATCGGAACCTTCTCTTGCAAGGTGAGCCAGGTACTGGTAAGACCATGTTTGCCCGTATTTTGGCCCAAGAGTCGGGTATGGACTATGTTATTATCGCCGGATCTAGTTTTGCCCAGTTTGTAAACGGTGAAGGTATCACTGAGATGAATAGGCTCTTTTCTTGGGGCGAAAGAAGTGCAAATGGCTTACTTATTATTATAGATGAAGCGGAGTCATTCTTAGGTGCACGTATGCAAGAAACTTCAGTTGCTTCAGTAACAAAACAGTCCTATCAGCTTCTAACCAACTTTTTACAACTCACTGGTGAGCGAAGCAACAAAATTATGCTTGTGTTCTGTACCAATAGAGCAGATGTACTTGACCCTGCTATGAGTAGGCGTATTGATGATGCAGTCCACCTTAGATTACCAGAAATGGATCAGCGAGCCGGAATTCTTAAGGTATATAGAAATGCCTTACTTCTTGATCCTTCGGATAATAGTCCCACCTTTGTACAGGCTGCAACTGATTATCTAACTAATGAAGTTATTGAGGATATTGCCCGTAAAACTGATGGATTTTCAGGTGGTGAACTTCAGGGTATTATTAATACCCTTGTTTCTGATGCTTCAATCACGGATGATGGTCTAATTACCGATGCTCTAGTTAAACAGGTTGTGCAACGTGCTATTGATAAACATCAATCATTTGCGACACGTTTTGCACATGCAGCTCCAGCAGCATAGAACTGTTAATAGGGACCTTTTGGATTATTCCCTCAAACAGGGTATACTACAAATAAACAATAGAATGATGTATTTTTACTTGGAAACCATTCAATGATGAAGATAATACTTACTAGGCTACAAACAGTATCTATGATGCATAACGTACTTTTTCTTCTTCTTAGTATCTGTTCAGGCGTATATGCCATGCAAACCAAGGAAAAAATGAAAGATAGGAGTCGACTACACGATCTTCTTGTTGAATATGGTACTGACATATTAAGCCCTTTTAAAGCACGAGTGGAAAGCACTGATAGTGAAGAGATAGGTAAAGATGAAGAATACGCTATAGAACCTGGTGAAACTACCTCTGAAAAAAGAGGAAGGATCTGTGGATCAATTAAACAATGGCTTTTTATCCAATGTTGTTCTCGCCGAAAGAAAGAATCCACTGAAGCTTTTCTTTCTCAAAGAACTAACGGTTATAACAGGCGCCATGATCGAGGACAGAAAATGGCCAATAGTGTAAGCCGAGCATATTTCGACCCATGTCATCACCACGTAAGTCGCCAGCGCAAACAGTTTTCTCAGGTAAATTATGCAGCGTTGCTCAGTATAGATTTTTTGGAGAAGCTATTTTTTGTTCAATCTTTTTTTAATTGGTTTAATAGAGAAACATTAGTTCAGACTATGATGAGAAGGGCACAAGTAAAGAGAAATGAAGTGAAGAATGGGCATATCGTAGAAACTGAAAAGCATACAAATATGCATCGCAGAAGAAATTTGAACTATAATTAGAGTAGGATAAGAAATGGAGTATCAGGATATTGCCTGATAATAACTGAAGGAATAATGATATGAATATTCGTACTATACTGTTCACCCTCATGTTTGGTGGATGCTTCCTTGCAAGAAATGTGTATGCAATGCAAGAAGCAGTGCTACACGAGGTAGCTGTCCAAGACCGTGAAGCTGACGTTGAACCTCTTGCACAAGCTGATCAGGAAGATGCGCAGGAAGAAATGCCCTATGAAGAACTTACTCGCTATCAGAAGGTTAAATATGGCTGTTTTAAATGGCGCCATTACACCGGTGGTATTTCAGCCATTGGTTTATATTCTGTCTTTAGCTGGCTCTTTCCAGAAACGAGCATTATGGTTCCAGCAACGGTAGGAGCACTTGGGGTTGGGGCTGCTCATTTTATGAAAAATAATGAAGCGGAAGCAACAGCAGCTCGTCGTATTTTTACTGATACTGCTTCTATTGTTAATAGAGAAGGAAATAGAGGTGGTCTTAAAGGGCTCTTACATGAATTTGGTAAAGAAATTTTTGGTGGTGGTGGTGAAGGATTGCGAGAGAATTTAACTGATCCCACCATTGAAAAAATTGAAGAAAAAGTAAATGAGCTTTCTCCAAAAATTGAGGAAATAAAGGCGGGATACGAAGATGTTAAACAGTTTCTAAAAAGATCATTGTACGCCTTGCCCGTGTTAATTGGTGTATGGTATGCAGGAGGTATCCTTAAGAATCAAGTAGAGGCTTATATAAACAGGCGATACCTTGACGTTACTATTAAGAGAGCAGATAGTGCTGAATCTGATGGACGTGTTGCTCGCAAAATGATTTTTGATGAGGACACAAGTAAGAAGCTAAGAGAAGTATTTGAAAGTACAAGAAATGCGCGCATTCAACGTGAGCCTTTCAAAAACGTGCTTCTGTATGGTCCTCCTCGATCAGGTAAACGTATGTTTGCTAATCAGTTAGCCTTGTATGCTCATATGGATTATTGTGAGATTCCCTGGACTGAGCTTACCAAAGATGCTGATGGTTCAGCTCTTGATCGTTTTTTTAAAACAGATGTCCTGAAATCAAAAAATGGTGTGGTCATCTATATCGATAATGCACAAATGCTGTTTAGTTCTTTAACTGATATGAGAAACGTTGTATTGAATACTCTTATTACCCATACGCAAAAGCAAACAAATCAGTATTTAGTGATTTTTGGTATACCTGAAAAACCGCTGCTTAATAACTATAACAGTTCAGTGATAGATCCCTATCGTATCATTCCTATAGTTCGTCCAGCCCATGATGAGCGCGTCAAGATTCTTCGTCACTATAGAGATGAATATTTTGATAAGCTTTCAGATGACGTTCAGCACGTGCTTAGCGAAGAAGCAATTACGGTGTTAGCGCGTGAGCTTAACGGATCGTCAGCAGCAGAACTTGCTGGGTTTATGAAAACATTAAAAAACGATTCATCCCTGCCAACAGCTGGGGAGTTTCAGGAAGTATTTGAGGAGCTTTTGAACCGATCTAAGCGCTTACGTGAAGACTTTTTAGCAAGTATTAATTAAGAAGCTTTTGGTAAAACATCCTTCTAGATTTAGCTCTCTAGAAGGATGTTTTACGTATTTCAGAAAGCTTTTTATAGCTATCTCTACTTCGAATTTCATCGAAATTTTAAGGTATTAGTATGTCAAATTCGAAATTGAAACTCGAATTTGACATATTATGTCTTTTTTTAATCAAATAGCCTTTTTAGTCGACTTTTAGGCTAATAATGGTAGTAGGTTAAATTTTTTTAAAGTGTCTATCTGGTCGAATTATTATTAATTATTGACTTTCATGTTGCTGAATGTTAAATTCGAGATTGATTTCGAAATTCAACGCTTATTGAAGGGATGTTATGTATATTATTCGAGATTTAGAATCAGTACTACTTCGTCGTGCAAAATCGTATCCAATACTTTCTATTATTGGTCCGCGTCAGTCGGGAAAGTCAACGCTGGCTCAGTATACATTTGCTAACCATCAATACGTTAATTTAGAAAATTCAGAGATGAAATTGTATGCTCAAAACGATCCTCGTGGTTTTTTAGCTGAATATTCATCACGTCATGGAGTAATTATTGATGAATTTCAAGTAGTTCCTGAGCTGTTATCAGATATCATGACGGTTGTTGATCGAGATAAAAAGATGGCACAATTTGTACTTACTGGTTCTCAGAATTTTTTGCTTAATAGGACCGTACAACAGTCGCTTGCTGGAAGAGTTTCTCTAAATACGCTCTTGCCGTTATCTATTAGTGAGCTAAAGAAAGCAGATATGCTCCCTGAATCGCTTGATGAGATCTTATATCGTGGGTTCTATCCATTTGTACATCGGCATAAAGATGAGCCTGAACACTGGTATGCAAATTACGAAAAGACATATGTGGAGCAGGATATAAAAAGTATTCGGAATATTGACACCGCTAAATTTAAAAAGTTTGTACGACTTTGCGCTACACGTGTTGGGCAAACAGTTAACTACACAAGATTAGCCGCTGATTGTACTATTAGTGATCAAACGGTAAGAGATTGGATAGATCTTTTGGAGAAAACATATATCGTATATACTATAGGCTCTTATACGGATACGTCTCGAAAACGTATTACTAAAAGCCCAAAACTCTACTTTTATGATACCGGCTTAGCATGTTTTCTTCGTGGACTTGAACGGGATGATGTAGAGACCTTTTCAGATCGTGGACATTTCTTTGAATCATTTGCTATTACTGAAATGATGAAAGGTTTTTACCATAGGGGGAATGAGCCTGCTATTACCTTTTGGCGTGATACTAGTGGGACCTATGAAGTTGATGCTATTGTTAAGTTGAGGAGCAATAATTTTCCTGTTGAGATCAAGACCAGTAATCAGATAGGGCCAAGTCTATTTCGTGGAATTGATAAATGGAATGTAAGCACCAGTGGAGATCCAGATAGGAGTTTTCTTGTATATGGTGGTGAAACTCATCAGACGTGGCGGAAAGGTCATGTTGTTCCCTGGCGTGATATTGATACTATTATTGATACAGCAGCAGTAAAAGTAAAAAAAATGAAGAGAGATATGGGAAGAATAGTGGAGTTGTAGCCGTAAGGACATAAAAAATGTATATCTACCGGGATATTTCTGATGCAGTGTTGACGGGACATAAGAAGCATCATCTTTTAGCACTTTCTGGTCCAATAGGTTCAGGTAAGACCACATTGGTGAAGCACTTATTTAAAGAGTATACCTATGTATCTATGAAGGACCGGGATCTTCAAATCTTTGCACGAAATGATCCAGATGCTTTTTTGCAAACCTCTTGCACAGAGAAAAATCTAATCATAGATGATATAGATAGTGTGCCTGAATTGATCTCAAAAATTGACGGATATTCTTGGGGTACTGAGAAGATTATTCTTGTAAGTTCAAGAACGTTACCAGAAGTTAACAACATACGGGAGTTTGTAGTATTGCCTTTTTCGGTCAATGAGTTAGCTCATACGGGCCATAAGCAAGAATACCTAGATGATCTGATTTACCAAGGTTTTTTTCCAGCGCTCTACCACCCAGTAGATGCAAAGGAGTGGTATGCTAACTATATTCAATTGATCCTGAAGAATCGTAAGCCGGATAGTGTAGATACTGAAGTATTTACTCTTTTTTTACGATTGGTTGCAGGGAGGATGGGTAGCCTGCTTAATTATGGATCATTAGCTGATGATTGTGGTATTTCTCAGGAGGAAGTGTATCGCTGGATTCAATTTCTTGAAGAGCGCTATATTGTTTTTTTATTGTGGCCCTCTACAAAAAACTATGGAAAGCGTTTAGAAAAGAAGCCAAAGCTGTATTTTTATGATACAGGATTGGCTGCATATCTTCTACGAATCAAACATGTTTCCTTTTCTAGGCATTATCTCCGGAGGGAATTTTTAGAGGCCCTTGTGCTGTCTGAGATTTTGAAGAGCTATTATAATGATGGGGTTACCCCCCAAATTACCTATTGGCGTGATATAGCTGGTCATGAACTACCTATCTTATTGCAAGACCAACAAGAATTGTTCCCCATTGAAGTTAATGTTGGTAAGACAATATCTGCGAGCTTTTTTAAGAAACTGAATTTTTGGAATGAGCTTACTAACGCTGATCCAAAGAATGGCTTTGTAGTATATGAAGGTACGAAGAATCAAGCATGGTCTCTTGGTAAGGTTATTGGCTGGAATGCTATTTCAGATATTAGGCGCAGGATTAAGAAGAGTGCTTGAATATGCCGGTGTTCGTACCTAGCTTTTTTTTGCATGGTTGTTCTAATTGGTTTAGACTTAGTTAAAATCATGAGGGAACTATGCAATTTTATGAACGTACTGTTGGTTGTGGGCAAGTAAATCAGGACTGGGAAGGTAAAACTATATCACTTTCTGGATGGGTAAATAAGCGTCGTGACCATGGCACGATTATTTTTGTTGATCTTCGAGACAGAACCGGTCTTATGCAATTAGTGTTTAGTCCAGAATATTCAAAAGAAGCTCATAAGATTGCTGATCAACTACGTTCTGAATATGTCATTCAGGTAACAGGTATGGTAGTTCATCGCACCCCAGAAACGGTGAACACTGAGATTCCAACCGGACGCTATGAACTTCAAGTTACTGAGATTACCATTTTAAATAAGTGTAAGGGGCTTCCCTTTGCACTCTCAGAAGCTTCTCATGTTGATGAGGAGTTACGCTTAACATATCGCTATCTCGATCTTCGTACCCCAGAAATGTTAGAGAGAATCGCTCTGCGACATCATATTATTTTTGCAATGCGTCAGTTTTTTAATAATTATGGATTTTATGAAATAGAAACCCCTATACTTACTAAAAATACCGCTGAAGGTGCCCGAGAATTCTTAGTACCTTCACGCCAACATCAGGGGTCGTTTTATGCATTACCCCAATCACCGCAAGTATATAAACAGCTTTTAATGGCTGGCGGGATAGAGCGCTACTTCCAAATAGCTCGCTGCTTTAGGGATGAAGATCTACGAGCAGATAGACAACCTGAGTTTACTCAGCTTGATATGGAAATGTCTTTTGTTAAAGAAGGCGATGTAATGCATACCATAGAAGGCTTGCTTCAACATATCTTTAGTACACTCTTTGATCATACGCTTACGCTACCATTGCCCCATATAACCTATGATGAAGCAATGAGTAGGTATGGTTCAGATAAGCCTGATCTTAGATTTGGGATGCCGATAGCAGATATCACGAGCCTTTTTGAAGATACCACATTATCTTTCTTAAAATCAGTACTTGATAAAGGTGGCAAGATTGGTGCACTACGCATTTCCCAAAAACCATTTACCCGTTCAGAACTTGAGTCGTGGGTAAGTAAAGCGCTTGCTAACGGTGCTAAAGGTATGGTTTGGATTAAGTTTAAAGAGGATGCAAGCTTTGAGGCTCCTATTGCCAAGTTTTTACCACCTGATTTTTTCTCTCAAGCAAAAGAGCTAATTCCAGAGCTTGAGGAAGGAGATACTCTCTTTTTAGTAGCTGCCCCTTATAAAGATGCTTGGACGCAGCTAGGAAGGTTGAGAGTGCAGTTAGGGCACGAACTGGGGCTCATTAATGAGCAAGAAATCAATCTTCTCTGGGTTACCGACTTTCCATTGCTTGAGTATGATGAAGGACAATGGTTCTCCGTACATCATCCGTTTACTGCTCCCCAGCCTGGCTGGGAAGGAAAAGAGCCGGGAGATATCAAAGCTCGCGCCTATGATATTGTTTTTAATGGTATTGAGCTTGGTGGTGGTTCTATTCGTATTCATAATCCAGAGGTTCAACGTAAAGTATTTGATTTTCTAGGACTCAAAAAAGATGAAATGGAACAACATTTTTCATTCCTCTTAGAGGCCCAGGAACTTGGCTTTCCACCTCATGGTGGCATAGCGCTAGGAATAGATAGATTCGTAATGCTGCTAGCTCATTGTAAGTCAATCAGAGACGTTATTGCGTTTCCTAAGACACAAAGTGGTTTCGATCCCCTTATGCATGCTCCAACGCCAGTAGCTCCTGAAAAGCTCGCTGAGTATGGCCTTGAAGTGATAAATAAAGAGGAGGGCTCGTGAGAGCCCTCTGGTTAATTCGGTCCAGTCGTAGTTGACGAAGCCCCGCAATATTCGCGACATTGCTCAGTAGTTCGCTTTGGTATTGCTGTTGAAGAAGTACAAGCCCTCATACACTCCTCCTTCATGGCCCCTTCATACACTCCTCCTAATCCATTTTCACCAATAAGACCAAGATCCTCTTGAGTTATCTCAGCTCTTATAGCGCCTACTGTGGCGAATGACAATAGTGCAATTATAATATAGTGTTTCATAGTATTCTCCTTTAATGTTAATACTAGTTGTTTGGTTTATCCATTTTTCAAAAAGGTGATTGATGAGGGCTCTCACGAGCCTTATCGGTTAATTAATAGCGCCTGGACTAATGTCTTGTCTAGGAATATCGCCTGGGGTAACAACACTAACAGCTTCCCTAACTGGAACGGAAATGTCTTCGGTTTCGCTGCAAAGCTTGCGACATTCCTCAGGATTTTGTGCAGTTTTGCAATTTTCAAGGCACTTATCTTTTCCAGTTTCAGCTTTCATAGCGCCTACTGTGGCGAATGATAATAATGCAATTATAATATAGTGTTTCATAGTAATTCTCCTTTTATGTTAATACTAGTTGTTTGGTGTATCCATTTTTCAAAACTGTTATTGATGAGGGCTCGTGAGAGCCCTATCGATTAATTAATAACGCCTGGACTCGGTTCCGGAATGGGAATATCTTTGCTTTCGCTGCAAAGCTTGCGACATTCTTCCTCAGTATTTTGTGCAATTTTGCAATTTACAAAGCACCATGGATCTTTTTCAGTTTCAGCTTTCATAGCGCCTACTGTGGCGAATGATAGCAGTGCAATTATGATATAGTGTTTCATAGTATTCTCCTTTTATGTTAATACTAGTTGTTTGGTGTATCCATTTTTCAAAACTGTGATTGGGGCTCGTGAGAGCCCTATCGGTTAATTAATAACGCCTGGACTCGGTTCCGGAATGGGAATATCTTTGCTTTCGCTGCAAAGCATGCGACATTCTTCCTCAGTATTTTGTGCAATTTTGCAATTTACAAAGCACCATATATCTTTTTCAGTTTCAGCTTTCATAGCTCCTACTGTGGCGAATGATAATAATGCAATTATAATATAGCGTTTCATAGTATTTCTCCTTTAATGTTACTACTAATTGTTTGGTCCATTTGTCAAAGTGAACCTTCAATATGATAGATTGAGCTCCACCAGCATCTAGCTAAACTCTCTATCTTCTCTATCATGGGTCATGCATTTTTCTACGCAGTCACCATCATCGAGACATTTTTTTTCACAATAGGTTTGCCGGTCTTCTGTGCTGAGAAAGAGTTCTGTGGTATCTATTTGTGCAGTCAATGCGAATCCTAACATGGATATTAAGCATAGTGTTAGTTTTTTCATAGTATTCTCCAATTTACATGAGCTTTGCATACGTTTCTCTACTGGGTGGACCCTTCTCATTTGATCCTCTTGACATGGCTTTCTTTTTTGCTTCTTCAATATCATTGGTTTTTTGTTGAAGGAGGAGTGCTTCATTATCCTGCTGCTCTTTAGTTGGTAAATCACCGTTATTGATACTCTTCCAGTTAGTAGGTCTTCGTGTTACCATATTACATGAGCCTTGTATACATTCATGTAAACATTGTTGTTCAGTATTGTGGGAAGCTATTACGACTCCTTTATAAGTGCAATACCAACGCGTCTCTTCAGCATAGGCAGACAGGGATAGTAGAATAAGAAAGTAGCTATATTTCATGTTGTTATACCTTTATTTACACGCAAAAAGGATCCCCTTAATAGGGACCCCTTTTAATTCTTATGTGGTAAAATTAGTTGTCTGTATTCGTGACAGTAGTTTTTATGCCTGTTTCTTCACAAACAACAGCACCGCCTTTACAGTTCTTTTCACATTCTTCTTTGGTCGCAAACTCAGTAGTGTAAATTTCATCTGGACCAGACATAGAACAAATGTATTTAGTTTCACCTTGACGTGGTACTGGCTGTGGCGTACGCATACGCACAAAAAGTGCATAGCCTAATACAGCAGCAGCAACTAAGGCAGCTAGGGCAAGTAATTGTTTCATTATCATCTCCTTTAACTATCATACTTTTATACTATCAGTATACGAAGAAATGATTACCAAATGCAATAGTTTTAGGAGAGTATTTTTTTCAGGATGTCATTAATAACCTTAGGATCACCCTTTCCTTTGGTTTTTTGCATAGCTTGGCCTACAAAGAACCCAAATAAGCGGTCTTTGCCAGATTTATAGGCAGCAACCTTATCCGGATTTGCTGACACAATTGCTTGAATAATCGCTTCAAGCTCTGCAGCGTCACCCATCTGCTGTAAGCCTTTTTCTTGCATGATGACTTCTGGGTCTTTTGCCGAAAGAGCCATTTCTGCAAATATTTCCTGTGCCGCACGATTATTAATAACTCCCGTATCAAGCATATCAACCATTTTACTGAGTAGCTCAGGAGTGATCTTGCAGTGAGATAACGTAATTTTTTCATGTTTAAGGAGGCCAAGAAGATCTCGTAGTATCCAATTAATGAGATGTTTGCTTTGAGTTAGAGTGCGGGCCTTCTCATAAAATGAGCCAACTTCAGGGTCATTGATCAATATATCAGCTTCATACTCAGAAAGCCCCTCAGAGACATATCGATTAAATCGATCAAAGGGAAGTTCAGGCATTGAGGCTTTTATAGTATCAATAAATGATTGGTCAATATCTATATAGGGAAGATCAGGATCGGCAAGGTATCGATAATCCACCGCTTCTTCTTTTGATCTCATAACCTTAGTAACGCCTTCTTTAGTATCCCAAAGACGTGTTTCTTGAGAAATTGTTTTTCCTTGCTCTAGGGCAGTTATTTGTCGCTCTATTTCATATTCAATGGCATCAGCAATGAATTTAAATGAGTTAATGTTCTTAAGTTCACATTTGGTTCCAAGAGTGGTGGTGCCCTTTTTACGTACCGATATATTGGTGTCAGCTCTAAAAGCACCCTCTTCCATATTGCCAGTACCAATGCCGAGGTATTGTACAATGAGTCTTAGGTGTTTTAAGTATTCTCGTGTTTCATAAGCACTTGAAAGATCCGGATGACTCACAATCTCAAGAAGCGGTGTTCCTGCCCTATTAAAGTCAACAAAGCTTGATTGAGCATAGGTACTGTGAATGTTTTTCCCGGCATCTTCCTCAATATGAATTCTGGTAAGACCCACCTTTTTTATTGAGCCATCTTCTAGTCTAATTGGTACATAACCATTTAAGCAAATGGGATAATCATTTTGGGTGATTTGATAGTTTTTTGGCAAATCAGGATAAAAATAGTGTTTCCGTGCAAAGACTGAACGTGGTTGTAAGTCACAATGAACAGCAAGGCCTGCCATAACTGCAGAATGAACAACAGCGTCATTTAACACCGGAAGTACGCCGGGTTGTCCGGTACATATCTGGCAAATGCAGGTATTGGGTTGATCACATACTTCATTTGAGCTTGCGCAGAATAGCTTTGTGGCGGTAGTTAACTGAACGTGTACTTCCATACCAATACAGACTTCATACGCAGGATACTTATCTAAAACAGAAGGTGTCTTTTTCACAGAATTCCTCACAGATCCATATAATCATTTGTCACTACTATATCAAAAAAGCTGCTCTTCGTATACCCTGTTACGCCTTAAATAATACCGGTCTCCAAAATAAGATTGTTTTATTCTGAAAAGTAATTTACCAAATTACAAAACTATTGATTTCAAATAGAAATATTTGTTATACTAGCTAATAGTAAGAGCAGGATTTACTGCTCAAAAGGATATAACGTTATGAGGAGAATCATTATGTCTAAATTTACGATACCAGCTTTTATTGCATTACTTTGTATACCTGTTGCCATATCTCTCTATGGTGCATGTTGTGGAGAAGAAGTGTTTAGGTCTCATCCTTTCGGTCGTTCAGGTTCATGGGAACGAGGTGATGGAAGATGTAACCTGGATAGCGATTGTGGACCAGGTAGAGAATGCAGTGCCTTTGGTATGTGCCAGCTCTGCAATTAACATAATAAGGTACGTAGGATAGCCCAATTCTCTTTCTTTTTTCTCTTTATTAGCTGTTTTTGCGTACCTTTTTTTGCATCATTCAACATCATAAGTCTTTGTCAGCCCCATTGTTTTGATATACTTTTTCTTGTAGATCATTTTTCTGGGCTATGATCAATGAGTTGAATATACCACTCATGAGTTGAAAGTGAGTTGTATGAGTTGCAAGAAATCAAAAATACAACTCTATAGACTCAGTCTGTTAGATATTTCGAGTCTTAATGCCTTAGGGTAAAATAATTAACGGTATTACTTCGATTACGAAAATTGGCAAAAAACTGAACAAGGTTTGCAATCGTGGTTGATTGGCGGATTTGGAAAGTATTTTTGCTATTTATGCGCAGATTATTATATTCTAAATATTGTTAAGTTTTTAGCAGTGCGAACCTTTACTCCTTGGTGCTTTTCGCAATATTAAGATATTTAGAATACAACTTTCTAGAATTTGTCATAATATACGAATTAGTTACCGTATTTTTATCTCCAAGCAATACGTTTTTTGGTTTAAAGAAATTCATGAATTTCTGTATTGTGCGACAATTATCTTTACCGGTTGACGACAATTATCTTTGCCTCTTTTAAATAACATATAAAATGGCATGAGAACTCTAAGGAAAAAAGGAGATCTCATGCCCGGAAAAATGTTAACTGCAAAACACAGGTAACACGACATATGAATAACCGAAAAGACAACAAAACATAAGTAGTTTAAAAATACACCAAATTCTCAATGTAGAACTGGTTTCTTGCCTATGTAAAGCGAATTAATTGATCAGGTAAAACTGAAATAGTCCTGAGTTACACATCTTAGTTAAATTAGACGTATAAAGTATTAAATGTAATCATTGCCTACTTAGCTACCTTTAAGGTAATTGCATAAATGACATAATTGCATACTTTTCATATATTTAATAAATGTAATAAATGGCTACTTTGTATTAATTAACAACTTGTGTGTAAATAGCAGCTATTAGTTAAATGGTTCTATTTGTTTAATTTAATGCAATTATGTATATGCAATCAATGTATGATTTGATGTTTATATAATAAAATATGTTAATGAATACAATGGTTACATAGGAGGTTTTTATTATTTTTAAATAAATACATGAAAAGCTTACTATGTGGTTAATTAATAAAAATAGGTAAATAGTGTAAAGTGTTGTATTAGCACTATTGTATACATTTTATTAAAAGTTATAAATGTAACAAATGATTGCATTTCAAGTAATTAGGTAAAATAACTAAAAAATACCTTTTTACGTATTTCAGCAATTGTTTGTAATTAATGCAATTCGTGCTTTTTATTAAAACTGCTTATTTAATGTAATTATTATAAAGAGGGTAATTATGTTAATGTAAGTATTGTTTGCATTTACTTAAAATAAGTATACTATGTATTTGATGGTATTGACATGGTTTATTTAAAAACTTGCATAGTTTTCAATTGCGTGATATGGTTACGTTGCTTACATTACTTACAATATTGGTAACGTATATATTTGACATATATTATGCTTTGTATTGTATGCTTACATTAGCAGTGTTGCTTATGATTACTTTATTAGCATAAAAGTTGTTATTGTCTACATTGCATGCTAAACTAAGTCCTCTTATAAAGGTATGATGGAGACTTCAATGAGAAGAATTGCTATTATTAATCAAAAAGGTGGCAGTGGTAAGACAACGACAACTGTTAATTTAGCTGCGTCTCTTGCTAAAAAAAAGCGTACCGTACTTGTTATAGATTTGGATCCTCAAGCATCCACTTCACAGTGGTTTGATCGTGAGCCGATTGAGAAAGGCCTTTTAAGTGTCTTTACCGAAAAAACCCCAATTGAATCGGTTATCACGAAAACATCCACGCCTGGCGTAGACGTTATCCCTTCTTCTTCTTGGCTTATTGGCCTTGAGAAAACGCTCGCCAATGAAGTGGGTGCTGAAACTTTATTAAAGGAGAAGCTTCTCACCTTAAAAGATACGTGGGACTATATACTGATTGACTGTCCACCAACGCTTGGTATTTTAACGATCAATGCATTGACGGCAAGTGAAGAAGTTATTGTTCCTGTTGAAGCGCGTATCATGGCCGTTAATGGTTTAGTACAGTTATTACAAACAATTGATGTTGTTCGCCATCGTCTTAACGCTGGTCTTAAGATTGCTGGTATAGTACCATGTCGTCTTGATAATCGCACACGCCATGCGCGTGAGGTTGTTGATGAGTTGCGAAGCAACTTCAATGAGTTAGTATATAAAACTGCAATTAGGGAGAATGTGCGTCTTTCAGAGGCTCCATCATTTGGTAAGCCGATAACTGAATATGATGCTGGTAGTAATGGCGCTCTAGACTATATTAGTCTGGCAAAGGAAGTAATAAAACAAGAACAAGCGCAGTAAGGGCATAGGCACATGAGTAAAAAAACAATTGGACTGAATCCTCTTGAGGAGTATCTATCAGCCCCTAAAAGACCTCAAAAGGAACCGGCACCGGTTGAACCAGCAAGCAAACCTCTGCAAGAGCTTACTTCACCGATCCTTGATGAAAATACAGTTCAAGTGGAACAAAGTGTTCAACAAAAAATTGTAGAACCTCAAGTTGATATAGATGAGAATGTTGAAGTTGATGAGCAGGGTCAGTTTGCCATTAAAGGTACTAAAGTTCCTGAGGAGAAAAAAGAACGTCCTGCAAAGCAACGCATTACTCTCCATATCTCAACTGAGCTAGTGGATCGTATAAAAAATGCAGTATATTGGGAGCCAGGGTTGACCGTTGCAGGGTTTGCTGAAGAAGCATTTACTGATGCAATTGATACTCTTGAAGAGGAGCGTGGTGAACCATTTCCACAAAGGAAACATCACAAATTACGTGGTGGACGACCTGTTAGCTAAGCTTTACTTTGAACGTATGAAGCGGAACATCTTCTTTACTAATTAAAACTATTTTGACGCGATACTTCTTCTCAAGTTGAAGTATTGCGTCATATTCATGTGTCGTTATAAAATTAAAAATGGAAATATGAACCGATAGCTTAGCTGTTTGTGTTTCTTTATGTTTATGAGAGAGTTCTTCATCAAGAGCCCGTAATATAGTGTAGGTTTCGTTAGCAGTAGACTTAATAACGCCTAAGCCTTTACACTCATAGCATGGTCGCATCAGTTCATGGGTCAACGTTTTGCCTGAACGCTTTCTTGTCATCTGCACAAGCCCAAATTCTGATACTTTTAGTACTACTGATTGGAATCGATCACGCTCTTTAAGTGTTTTATCAAAGAATCTAAACAATTTTTGTTTATTTGCGCCGCTTGCCATATCAATAAAGTCTATAACTATAAGGCCACCAATATTACGCAACCGTAGTTGTCTCACAATTTCTTCAGCAGCTTCTAAGTTTGTCTTTAATATGGTCTCTTCCATATCTGACTTGCCGGTAAACCTACCAGTATTTACGTCAACTACGGTCATAGCCTCGGTAGAATCAATAACGATAGAACCACCAGACTTTAGATGTACTTTGCGTTTTAATGCCTGATCAATTTGTTTTTCAATATCATATCGCTCAAAAAGCGGAGGAGGTCCGGCATAGAGTTTGACTTTATGTGCATGCTCCGGAGCAATAATCTTAACAAACTTATAGATCTTTTTCTGATTCTCTTCATTATCACTGATAACTAATTCAACATCAGTATCTAGGTGATCTCTTACTGCTTGCAGTGAAAGGTCAATATCTTGATAAATTTTTTCCTTTGGTTCAGCATCTTTTGCCTTAGCTTCAATT
This sequence comes from uncultured bacterium, assembly GCA_963711045.1. Lineage (GTDB taxonomy): Bacteria > Babelota > Babeliae > Babelales > Babelaceae > PRDV01. The sequence continues at coordinate 591,082 of CAVQCM010000004.1, forward strand.
GAGCGCCAAGTTGATACTAAATAGTGAAGGTCCTGTAAAATATCATGGGAGTCTTTATTATCACAAGTTGTGCGAATAATAGCTCCCATACCTTCTGGTAGATTTGCCTTTAATAATTCTTTTAAACGGGCTCTCTCTTCACGAGACTCGATTTTTTTTGATATTCCAATCCGAGGGATATTTGGCATTAATACTAAAAAACGTCCAGGAAGGGTAAAGCAAGTAGTGAGTTTAGCTCCCTTTTCATTCACGGGCTCTTTGCTCACTTGAACTAAAATAGTTTCGCCTTCTCTAACAATCTTTTTAATGTCCGGCTTTGGTGCTTTACGTGGTTTAGTCTCTTCTTCATCATCAAAACTTACCCCCATTTTTTGGAGGGCAAGAACTCGATCAATTTCTGAGATATGTAGAAATCCAGCTCGTTCCTGACCAATATCTACAAAAGCAGTTTGGATACCAGGAAGCACCTTGGTTACCTTACCTTTAAAAAAGGAACGTTCTAGTCTTTCGGTTGTATGTGAACCGAAATAAATATTTTGTAAGACGTCATCTCTGGTTGTTGCAACACGCGTCTGCCACGGGGTGACGTTAATAAGTATTTTTTTCATCTGGCCTTAAAATATACTAGGGATAGAGCCACAAATTTTTATATGTTATCTAGTATACCACATCTTTTAGGATTCAAAGAATAGTTCTTTACATTTTTTTAGTCTTTTGTAGGGATAGCTTTAGCCATAGCTATTAACGGGATTTTTAATAGCCGATAAAAAATATTCTCCACGTACGTTCACTACATACTGTTAAGGGCGGTCTTGCTAAAGATCGTTCTTACATAACGCGTAAGCTGCATATTTACTGCATGGTGATAGTTCATCTGATGAATATGAGTAGCAATTCAGTGTAGTTATGCTATAATTTGGTAATATCACGACAAATAATGTTATCTCTAATCATTTTCTGGAGAAGTCTATGACTACGCTACAAAAATCTATGTTCTTATTTCTTGGTTTATTATTGCTCCCCTCCTGTGGTAGAAATAAGAGCGGTTACTCTTCACGTATTACCTCACAACATACTGCTCCTGTTGAGCAAGCGCAGTATGATGAAGAACTTGGCGCCTTTGTGGTTTCTAATGATGACAATAAGTTTAGTGCTGCAGTAGCTGCGCAAGCCCATGAAACGGATCTACTTACTTCCGAAGCAACAGGTATAGGAGATACGCACTCAGATAGCACTCAGTACGGCTTAAAGCCTATCTACTTTGAATTTAATAAGTATCGGGTACAGGACCTTCAGCCGGACCAAAAACCGGTACTTGAACATAATGTGCAGGTACTTAAGCGATTAGCTGATAAAGGCTATCGTATTAGCGTAGAAGGTCACTCATGTGATTCAGCTGGCTCAACAGAATATAATATGATGCTTTCTGAAGATCGTGCACGTGAAGTAAAACAAGCACTTGTACAGAAAGGTGTTCGTGGCGAGATTCTCTATGTTGGGTATGGATGTGAGCATCTTATTGTGCCAACAGGAGATAAAAGACAGCAAGCACCAAATAGACGGGTAGAAATATATGCGTATCTTCCAGATGAAGCATTGCCAGAATAATCGTATGAAACGATTACTTGCACTGTTAACAGTAGGAACGATATATTCTGCAACGAAAGAAGATCCTGCGTTTAAGATTGTTAATAAGCATGTTTCGCTAGGAAAGTATAAGCCTCATGATATTGATAAATTCATGGGAACGTACATGTCTAAGCGTATTATTCCAGATCTTAAACGTCTCCTCACTGCAGCTAAAAAAGATGGACTTACCCTTAAGCCAGTGTCAGGATATAGAAGCTATCAGTATCAAACAACGGTCTTTAATAGGTGGACTGAGAAAGAGAGGAGGCTAAATCCCAAGCTTTCAAGAAAGCAAGCTGAAGAGAAAGCTAATACCTATTCAGCGAGGCCTGGTCATTCTGAACATCAGCTTGGGACAACCGTGGATGTCCTCTCAGCTGAAAATGGCTACTCATTTTCTTTAGATAACCCTAAGCTTAAGTATATAGAATGGCTTGAAAAAAACGCTTCTCGTTTTAATTTCACCATCAGTCATCACAAAAATCAAACACAATTTGTGTATGAACCATGGCATCTACGGTGGTACCCACCAAAGTCTTAATCTCGTGGGCTACCTTCCCTTTTACGATGCTTTCTTGCTGGTTTTTCATCATGATCTTTACGACGTCGTGATGATTCTCTATAAGGTGGTTCATAGCGTCGCTTAGAATAGTTAGAATCACGCTCATGTTGCTGCTTACCTCGAGAATGTGACCGCTTACTTCTTTCTTCTTCTTTTGAAGTGCTCCTTTTTCTTCTCTGAGGATTTCTGCTTGAGCTACCTTTCTTAATAAACTCTTTAGTTTTAGCGATTTTATCGTAGATAGTAGTTCTTCGCATGCTTTGAGGAGCAATACTTAATGCTTGTTCAAAATATTCTAGTCCTTGTTCATCCTTCTAAAGCGCGGAAACTCTGTCCTTTAGGGCAGAGAGGAAGCGCTTGTTAAGCATTGCTATAGGTATATCCATCACTTTTATGAATAATCTTGCAGTGTGAATGCTTAATTCCCTGTACTATGCTCGATGGCGTTGTAATATTAAAATAGCCATTTGAACGTACGGCAACTTTACCTCTATAGGTACCTTGTTTTTTGCCTGATGGAACATAGGCTTTTACCATATCACCAGTTTGATACCCAAACTGCTTTTTTGCTTTCTTAGGCCCTGTTCGTGGAAAGCCATATCTATCAACACGACACATTTGTCGTGATCCATGACCGGTAGCTTTTACCAGAAGTGGGGTACCTAATATAATAAGCTTTGTGGGTGTAGATGATCCTACACATGCAGCATCATGCCAGTGAGTTTTTTCAAGACCTCTTTTCGTTCTATTATACTTAGTTTGAGCTCCGGTCCCTGTTTCAAGAGAAAGACCAAGAGCCTGTAAGTGACGCACAAGTAGCGGCCGTGTTATGTTCATAGCAGCTGCATCTCTCAGGGGCTTTTTGGCTGTCTTGTGTACCTCAGGGTGACCAAGCTCTTCTGCTGTTTGGTTTCCTTTTCTTTGGTTACATGACCGGCAAGCGAGGGTAAGGTTTGATACCCTGTTGCTACCACCCTTACTCTTAGGGACAATATGATCTATCTCAACGGGAACATTCTTAGCCTTGCAGTACACACAGGTTCTGTTGTACTTCTCAAGAAGATACTCTCTTACTTCAAAACCAAGAAGTTCACCCTGTTGATACTCAATACCAGATATTTCTGGTCGTTCCATTTTCTGCGTATCAAATTTTGCAACCTCTATACTCAGAGCATCAATAGGACTATGTTGTCTCAGCCGTGATATCCAGGTGAGTATATGAGCTATTCTGCTTTCTATAGATGGTGGTAACTGTTTACTTGTTCTATTGTTAAACCGTGGCTTTCGATAGCGAGTCTTTCTAGATCTTCGTGAGCTACGCAAAGCTCTACGGCTCGTCATAGAAGTAGAAATGGAAAGACTTCTATGTTCAAGCTCAATCATAAACGGTACCTTGCCAGTGGTGTCATCAACAAGAGCAAAGCCCGTTTTTTTACTCCCAGGATCTATTTTAAGACGTAGTGGTTGTACGTTCTCGTGTGATTCCTCCTTAAGGATTATGGTAAAGGGATACTGTCTAAAGACAGCAGCCCTACCTTCTTTAAGCAATGAACGTGCTTTACCTGGATGGCACGGATTACATGGCTTTTTGTTTTTATCTATAACTAATACATGTCGCATATTACACCTCTAATAGGTAATGTCTCCCATTGCTGGGGTTAAGTATGCCTCGCTAATATTAAAGAGCGGCTTATCTTAAAAGCACGAGCTTATACCTTCAGCTTGTTTAACTTTTAAGTAACAGAGCTTGGAACTGGCAAGCATTCCAAGGTGTGTACTGGAGCACTCCTCTTTAATGTAGCCCGGTAACCTACAACTAGGTCCTGGCTAAAGCTGGTCAACATAAGCTTTTGCAAGCTGTGCCTTTTAAGGCACGGTAGTTGACTCCTTCGTTAAGTAGCGATTGATGAAGGTTTAATTGGCTTTCTAGTTGTTCATGAGAAAGTTTTAGATAGTCTCCTTTAATAGGTGCTCTAAGAGTGGCTGTAGGCTGCTCGCGTACTAGGGGAAGAGGAGCAAAGAGACCTGTGGATGATATAAGTGATGCTATAAGAGCAAGATATTTAACGTTATTCATGATCTACCTTTTAAGTTGTCTAAATTACAGATACTATCAATATAGCATGTTTAACAATATTTTCAATTTGAATACAATTCCCATTTTTTATTATTTACCTACACAGAACTCTTTAAATACCTTGTCAAGGCTGGCTTCTGAGATTGTTTTGCCTGTGAGTTCGCTTAGGCTTGTCAAGGCATCTTGGAGATGATAGGAGATTAACTCATACTGTGGTGACTCATTCATCTGTGTAAGAATGAACTGTATCTTTTTTTCAATGTCTAATAGAAGAGCATGTTGCCTTTTATTAAGAAGATAGGGAGTATCGAGTTGGCTAAAGAGCTCAGAGATCTTCTTTTCCATTAAGGTTTGCAATTGTTCTTTATTCTCACCGGTAATAGAAGATACTTTTATGGCGCAGTCAGCAATAAGTTGATTGTCCGGTGAGGCTATGCAGTCAGCTTTTGTGTGTACGAGAATGCATTTAGTAGGATATTTTTTTTGAATAGTGGTATAGGCCTCAAGTTCAGCAGCACTGAGGGCCCTGCTTCCATCTACTATAAGAAGGATGATATCTGCTTTATGGGCTTCCTCTAAGGATTTTTTTATGCCTTGTAATTCAATGGTGTCATCTGTTTGCCGTAGTCCCGCTGTATCTATGATGGTCCAGTAGTTTCCGTTTATGGCAAGGCCTGCTTCGATTACATCTCGAGTCGTTCCTGCAATATCAGTGACTATAGCTCTTTTTTGATCAAGAAGGGTATTAAAGAGAGACGATTTTCCGGCATTTACTGAGCCTAAGAAGGCAATCTTTATGCCTTGTCTTATTTGTTGTTGAGCACTAAAGGTTCGCTTTAAGGACTCTATGTTGGTAAGAAGATGAGTAAGGCGCTCCTTTATTTGACCACCGAATTCTCGCTCTTCATCCAAGAACTCAAAGCTTGCTTCACACCAGGCAATAATAGTAAGAAGATCCTGCTCTAGATCTTCTATCCATTGAGAGAAGCTTCCTTCAAGCTGGGCGAGTGATTTTTTAAGGGCATGCTGCGTTTGTGCAGCAATAAGTTCATGGATAGATTCCGCTTGAATAAGATCAAGTTTGCCCTGTTCAAAGGCTCTACGAGTAAATTCACCTTCTTGTGCAAGACGTGCTCCATGAGCAATAGCCTGTCCAATGATAGCTTCTATAATAAAGCGGTTATTGTGACAGGTAATCTCTATGGTATTTTGTCCGGTAAAAGTCCTTGGGCCATCCATAACAATGATCATGACTTGATCTATGGTAGCACCAGTAGTATCGCATATAGCGCCATAATGAATAGTATGGCTCGGAACCTGTAAAACCTTTTTACCTGAAGCAAGGCGTGACATACTATCCATAATGGTTCGTGCTGAACTACCACAGAGTCGTAAAAGCGCAAGAGCACCAGGTCCCTCTGGAGTGCACTGCGCAATAATACACTCCTCTGTATGTGCAAGCATTATACCTCAGTCAAAACAATCTTGTAGCCGCGCAACGGCCGCTTATATTTACGTTTAAGCATCGTCATGATAAGACCAGAAAGTACCGCAAAAAGATGCTTTTGTCGATCTTTATCAGCCAGAACACTTCCGGTGAACTCTACGCGTAGATGAAACCGCGAAGGGGTTACGGTATAGGGAGCATTTAATCCCATATGTTGTAAAAGCGCGCCAACCCATTCGTTGGTTGAGTTGATCATTTCATCATCCCAAATAGGTCCCAACTCTTCCGGTTTTTTAGGGGCAACCTTTTCGCGAGGAGGTTTGCTACGCTCTTTTTTAGGTTTTTTACGTTTTTCTTCAGCTTTTTTAGGCTCAGTAAAAAAGATGCCAATTTTTGCTGGCTTTGAAGTGAAGCCAAAAAAATTCTTTTCCGGTTCTTCAAAAATTTTTACGGTAAATTCTTTTGGTTTACCGGCGTTCGTCCATCCATTTTCTATTGCCTTACTAATAGATGAAGCTTCTTCCATGAGAGATTTCATAGGGGGCTCCTTAGATCATAATAACTAGGGGAACAAATATTCTGGAGCGGGAAACGGGATTCGAACCCGCGACCTTTGCCTTGGCAAGGCAACGCTCTACCAGCTGAGCTATTCCCGCGCATATGTTAAAACGTACCATAACGAGGGGCTTTGGTCAATGAGAACGTAAAGTTGATTGAATATTGGTTTAAAAAAGGGCTATGTGAGAAGGGCGAGTGAGTTTGATTTTCAGACTATAGCCTGGTATTATCATAGTAAGATCTCTTATTATGAAGGACGTTCATGATTGCCCATTTAAACGGTACCATTACCGATAAGTCTCACCAATTATTGACCGTTGAAGTTCACGGTGTGGGGTACGCTGTTTCGGTACATGATGACCGTCTATATAAAAAAGATCAGCAGATTGTGCTGCATATTTATACTCATTGGCACCAAGATAATGGGCCTACCTTATATGGCTTTGAAAATGCTCTTTCAAAAAAGGTCTTTGGCCTGGTGGTGAGTTGTTCTGGATGTGGTCCGAAGATAGCATTGGCAGTCTTAGTTAGTATGCCAGCATCCCATTTTTTACAGATTGTTTCATCAGCAGATAGTAAAGCGTTAAGTCAAGTAAATGGTATTGGTCCTAAAAAGGCTGAGCTCATGATTATGCAGCTAAAAGACAAAGTGGCTAAATTAGCTCCTGAGGATATCTACCCCGCAACATCTACAGGGCTTCAGCATATCAAGCAAGTCTCTCAAGCCCTTGCAGCACTGCATTATAAGCAGTCAGAGATAGCGGTTGCCCTTGACTTTCTTAATAAACATGCCAGTATTGAAAAGAGTTCATTTGATGATCTGTTAAAGCAGGCGCTTTCGGCTCTTGCTAAGAATTTGTGATACATCTCTTTTTTTTAAGCATTGGATAGCATATGAATATAGTTGCAACGTGTTATGATGCCGTATTTGTCTTAAATGAAAAGTTAGCAATTCCTACTATGGTGCTGTTTCTCTCTACAGGCATCATTCTTACGTTGAAGACACGGTTTATTCAGTTTCGGGCATGGCCCCGATTTTGGCATCTTATTACGGGCGGTGTGGAAAAGGGTCATACCGGTGCTCATACTATAAGCTCAGTGCGAGCCCTTCTGAGTGCGATGGCAACAACTCTTGGTATGGGTAATATTGTCGGCCCTTCGATGGCCATAAGTATTGGTGGTCCTGGTGCTCTTTTTTGGATTTTGGTCTATATTTGTTTTGGGATCGTGACTAAGTTTACAGAAGTTACGTTTGCAGTCTATTCTCGTACTACCTCTTCAAAGGGCGACATTATAGGTGGTCCAACGCAGTATCTTAAAATGGTACGTCCCTGGTTGGGCCCATGGTACGCTGGTTTAACAATTTTACTGTTTACGTGTTGGTCAAGCGTACAGGTTAATACGCTTTCCTGTATGTGGGCTCAAGAAGGAGTGCCACCAGTGATCACCGGATTGCTTGCGGTAACTATTCTCTTGGCGGTGGTATTTGGCGGGGTAGATCGTATAGGGTATTTTGCAAGTAGAACAGTACCGCTTAAGTTTTTTCTCTATGTAGGGTTTGCCTTGCTTATCTTAGCAAAAGATCCCTATGCTGTATGGATAGCTATCAAGCAAATGTTTAGCTGTGCTTTTACCGGTACTGCAGCCTGTGGTGGGCTTGTAGGAATAACCTTCTTTACAGCACTTAGAGAGGGCATTTATAAAAGTATCTTTATTACTGAATCTGGCTTGGGAACTGCTTCTATACCCCATGCTCTTGCGAATGTTGAGTATCCTACTGATCAGGGTATTTTAGCGCTGTATTCTGGCCTTGCAGATATGATCTTATGTACCATATCAGGGCTACTTACGCTTGTTACCGGGGTCTGGTTATTAACCGGTAAGCTCAGTAATACTCTTATTTTTGAGGCATTTAAGATTCATTCACCAGTAAGCGGTGCACAGTATGCTCTCATGGTTGCCGTGCTGCTTTTTGTTATTACTGCTCTTATTGGTAATACCTATAATGGTAGTCAGAGTTTTGCTTCGTTTACAAACTATAAATATGTTAAGCTCTACTATGTTATCGCAGCAGCTATTGCTTTTAGTGGTTGTTTAGTTGAGGTGCCCTTTATATGGAACCTAATGGATGTTATCATAACCATGGTTGCGGTACCCAATCTTTTTGGGCTTCTCTATCTTGCCTTTACCTATCCTGATGTCATGAAATTCGAACAAACTAATTAAGCGCTTCGAGAACATGCTTCCCAATGGTAAGTAGACTTACGGCTGTCTCATATAGATCAAGATGTAAACGAACCTGCATAGTCCTTGAGTTAAAAAATGGCTCAGGCTTAGAGGGATATCGATTACGTAGTTCTAGCTTTATGAAAGAGAGAACTTTTTCCGCATGTATAGCATACGCTTCAGGATGTGTTGACCAGGTAGCGTGAAGTGCTTCTAGAGCGGTAAGGGCATCATGCGGAAGCTTATCATAAAAAAGATCCCACATTTCTAGTATTTTTGTGAGCTGCTTATGCTCTTCTTGTTCAAGAAGATATTCTTGAAGAGCAGTATAGGTGAATGTGCTTGTCATGAGTGCCGCTCCTAATGAACAGAGTTTAGCTGTTGTATGATAATGGCCGGTGATTTTCTTACCAGCAGCATAACAAAGAAGCCCACTGCCAGCCGCTGCTAGAAGACTTGCCCCTTGTTGTCCAATCAGGGTATGTACTTTCTTGGTAGGCTGGGTAATAAGGACCTCTTTAAGAAAATGCCAGCCCTGTTCTTCAGATGCTGAAAAGTTTTTATAGGATCTAATATCAAGATGTGCCATACATGATGGTGCTACTAGCGATAAGCATAATAGTAATCGTAGTTGATTCATTGTGTCTCCCTGTTTTGTTAAATGCTTGTATGCATCTTACTATATATAGGGAACGTAATTCAAGAGTTTTGTTAGTTTTTCTCTTTGACTCTATTTAGGTTTTGACGCAAAGTCGGTAAAATACGGGGGTGTTTTTCTAGGTTGGTCGGTAAAATACCTAGGTGTTTTATTGACTTTTGCCTTGATTACTATATTGCAGAAATTATAGGAGGAGGTTATGGAACGATCTTGCATGAAATTTCTTGTAGAGTGGATTGATTCAGCTGATAGATTACCACTGATAATCCAAGGAGCTAGACAGGTAGGAAAAACATGGCTTGTCAGGCATCTTGCAAAGAGCCAAAATCGTGATCTTGTTGAACTAAATATTGAGGACAGGCGTTCTTTAGCAACACATTTTTCTACAAATGATGTAACACTAGTTCTCGCAAGTTTAAGTGCTGTTCTTGGCAAAGATATTGATCCTAAAAGAAGTCTTCTCTTTGTAGATGAGATTCAAGCAGCACCAGAACTTATTTCAAAACTTAGATGGTTTGCAGAAAAAATGCCGGAGCTTCCTGTTGTGGCCGCGGGTTCTTTGTTGGAGTTTGCTCTTGAAAATTATTCTATGAGTATGCCTGTTGGAAGGATCGAATATTTGTACATTGAGCCTTTTTCTTTTGAAGAGTTTCTAATGGCTTCAAACAAAATGCAACTCGTAAAAATTATGCAAACGTTTACCTGGAAGCAAGGTATTACTCAGGTTGTTCATGAAGAATTGATGAGATATGTTAAGGAATATCTTATTATTGGTGGGATGCCTGCTGCTGTTAAGAGTTGGGTCCACAAAAAATCGCTGCAAGAACTAGCTCGTATTCATGATAATCTTATTACCACCTATCAAAATGATTTTTCAAAATATGGTTCCCGCATTGATTCCTCAGTATTTGAAGACGTTCTAACAACAGTGCCTAAGATGTTAGGTGAAAAGTTTGTGTATGCCGCAGTTAACCCAGATGTTAAAACCGAGCCAGTAAAAACAGCATTAACATTGTTGTGTAGAGCGAGGGTATGCCACAAAGTTACAGCGACAAGTGCAAATGGGATTCCGTTGAAAGCAGAGCTGAAGCCAAGATATATAAAGGTTATTCTTTTGGATGTTGGGCTTTGTTCAGCTGCACTAGATCTTTCTTTAGACCAAGTACTTTCTAAAGAGATCGATCTAATTAATAAAGGTGGCATTTCAGAGCAACTTGTTGGGCAATTATTAAGAACGGTATACCCATTCCATAAAAATCCTGCACTGTACTACTGGGTTAATACTTCAAAAAAATCATCCGCTGAAATTGACTATGTTATTCAACATAGAGGTAATGTGGTTCCAATAGAAGTGAAAGCTGGAAAAACTGGAACTTTAAAATCACTGCAACAGTTTATGGGACTCAAAAAACTTGAGAAAGCACTACGGATAAACTCAGATATCCCAAGTATCGTAAATGTTGAAGTGAAAAATGCGCAAGGTGAAAGGTGAAAGCATTACCTATGAGCTGCGTTCACTACCATTTTACCTAATTGGCGAAATTCATAGACTGCTAGATTGAACCTCTGTTGATGCAACTTCATATCATCTCATGGTGAAGCTCATTTTTTTTAATGTGAGACTATGCATCGAGTATCTGAGTTTTACTGGACAAGTTACGGAGAATCTATATACTTTCTTCCAGTAATATTGGGAGAGAGTTTATTTTATATTTGTCAAAGGGAGTATGCTTTGGAAATTTCTATACGTGTAGAAAAGATCAGGCAGGAAAGGCTGATAAGTAGGTTGTGTACCTTCTTATGCAGGATTATGCTTGTGAGTAAAAATGTTCAAATTATTTTTATTAAGAATACACAGCGCGTGTTTGATGAGTGTTTCTCTCCCTTCAACCTCATTGCAATGCGCGCGTTGTGCTATACAGTCTCGAGGGCCGGCGGGGCCATAGCTATTCTAGAACGGCTATGTTCGTGAGAATCTGCCACTACACTACTCCGCCGGCTAAATTCTTCAAATCCTAATGCAATAATAAGGTCTATAAATTCCATAGGCTTAAGGCCAATTTCAGCTGCCTGATGAAAAATACAGGTCGCTGGTGTGAGGCCAGGAAGTGTATTAACTTCAAGGATAACAAGTCGTTCATGATTGGTCAGGCTTTCTTGAGCTGTTTGGTAAAAACAATCAATGCGTACATAGCCTTTACAGCCTAATGCTTTGTAGGCATGTTCAAGAGTTTTTTGAATGAAAGTTATAGCTGTTTGAGGTAAAGGCGCGGGTGTTTGATTTTCTCCAGCACCGGGGAGAAACTTTTCTTCAATTGAAAGGATGTGATCTGCTGAAATCGCCTGGCTTGGAGGAAGCGCTTGAACATTGGTATTGCCAATTATCCCTACCGTAAGCTCCATACCCGTAAGATGCTCCTCAATGAGAGCACAGTCTTTTTCAGTAGCTAAGATAGCATCTATTGCATTGATAAGTTCTTGTTGGGTTGCTACTTTTGTTACCAAGGTGCTACACCCATCATCAGCTGGTTTAACAATAAGCTCTTTACTGGTAAACTGCTGTGAAATGTTAGCAAGTTCTTGTTCTTTGTGGGATTTCCATGATGCTTTTTCTACAAGATACTGAGTAGGAACATCAAACCCTTCACTTCGCAAAAATTCAGCGGTAGCATGTTTATTATTGCATAATGCACTTGTCAAGACAGATGAACCATTATAGGGGATATTCAGCATCTCAAGGGTTCCTTGAATACTTCCATTTTCGCCAACATCGCCATGAAGACCAATAAAGACAAAGTCAACGAGCTCATGAAGATCATTCCATGCAACCCTCATATCTGGGGTTAGGCCGTGGGCTACTTCTTTCGTCGAATTCCGGACAAGAAGGTGTTGGTCAATAGCATACAGCTTAAGATCATCAGAGACAAATAAAGCGATAGGTTCATATTTATGTGGAGATAGTTTATAGATGATATTGCGTCCTGATTCTAACGAAATTTCTTTTTCGTTACTGCGGCCGCCAAATAATACGCCAATTTTTTTCTTGGTATGTTCATTCATCCGTATCTCTTGTTTGTTGTTGGTAATACCATAATTGAGAAGTTCAGTTTCAATAAGATGATTAATAAAGCTGGTATGACTCATACCTATTTCTGCAGCTTGCCGGAACACAAAGCTTGAAGGCGCCATTCCTGCAAGTGAATTTGGGTCAGTGATTATTACGGCACCTTCCGTGGTAACAAATCCATCAATACGTCCAAGGGTCTTAAATCCTAAGGCCTTGGTAGCGGCAACGGCTGTTTGCTGAATTCTTAGGAGAAGTTCTTTTGAGCAGCGGGCCGGGGTGAATTTAGTAGCCCTCCCTGGCATATACTTTTGCTCATAATCTAAAAACTCAGTTTCAGGAACAATTTCTGTTGGTGGTAAGGCGATAAGCTCACCTGTTGTATTGTCGGTAATGACCACACAACAGAATTCCATACCTCTAATTAGCTTTTCAACCACTATTGTTTGGGCATCATACTGTGCTGCTTTCTCTAAAGCAGGTTTAAAGTCTTTCTCATTTTGTACTACCGTTATGCCAATGCTTGATCCTTCATTGTTAGGTTTTACTATGCAGGGATAGCCTAGAGGATTATCAGTGGTGGGAATGTCATGAGCAGTAAGGGTGATAAATTTTGGTACAGCTATGCCGTGTTGCGTGAGTACTTTTTTTTGTATAACTTTATCCATGCCAAGAGCGCTAGCAAGCACTTTAGAGCCAAGGTAGGGGATTTGGAGGACTTCAAGGAGTCCTTGTAAGGTACCATCTTCAGCAAACCTGCCATGCATCGCAAGGTATATAAAGTCGACATGGTCCTTAAGGGTATCCCACGAGATTCTGTCGGCTTCATGCTCAAGACGATGTTCAAAGTCTGTTGTTTTTCCACGATGGACAAAGCGCCATGGTAAGATATACAATGAGCCGGTTTTTGTTTGAAAAAGGGGTATGATAGTGTAGGTGAAGGTGTCAAGATGATCACAAATAGTTCTGCCAGAGTTAAGAGAGACCTCTCGTTCAGCACCACGACCACCCATTAAAACACCAACGCGCAATGTGCTCATGATTAAGTCCCCCGTGACCTGTATAAGAATAGATGAGAGCAAGTCTTCTTTATTTGATTTTATCAAATTTGAAATTAAGGTCAAAAAATGATTACATGTAGAAAGATTGAGAATGATTGCTTTCTGCCTTACAAGATCATGCTAGCCTTTTATCATAAACCTCGTATACTGGTAACCTATTATTGATAAAGACGAAAGAAGCCAATGGATCGCTATCAAAGTAATCTCGTATGGATTGATTTGGAGATGACTGGTCTCAATCCTGACACAGAAACCATTATTGAGATTGCTAGCATTGTTACAACAAATAATTTAGATATTGTTGCTGAAGGACCTAATTTAGCAATTAAAACTGATGAGTCTTTCTTAGAAGGAATGGATGAATGGAATACCACTCATCATACTCGATCAGGATTAGTAAACAAGATACGATCCTCAAAAACTACCATGGAACAAGCAGAAGATATGACCTTAATGTTCCTTGAACAGTTTGCTCAACGGGGCATTTCACCGCTCTGTGGTAATTCTGTGTGGCAAGACCGCAATTTTTTAAGACGGCAGATGCCAAAAATCGATCATTTTTTAAATTATCGAATTATCGATGTAAGCTCAATTAAAGAAGCAGCTCGACGGTGGTATCCTAATAATCCTCATACGTCATTTGTAAAGACCCAAAACCATAGAGCATTAGAAGATATTTTGCAGTCTATTGAAGAATTAAAGCATTATCGAACCTTTTTCTTTTGTGAGAATGAGTGATGCTCATCTTTCTAGCCTTTTCACTTCTTGCAAGCGCTATTACCGCCAACAAAATAATCCTCTATGCACTTAATGCCCAATTTCTTGTAGGCATTCGTATGACACTCGGAGCTGCCTTATTAGCACTCTTTTTGTATCTAAGGACCCGTAAGCTCTTTGATTGGTCTCGCGTTGCCTCCTTTTTTTCATTGATTTTAGTTATTGCCTTGTTTACCACCTATTTTCCTTCAAACTTAAAGGCCTATGCACTTACCCGTATGCCTTCATCTAAGATGGCCTTCTTTGGCACCTTAGATCCTTTTATTACGGCTCTTTATTCCTTTTTTTGGTTTAAAGAGCGACTTACTAAGAAACAATGGCTCGGCATACTTCTTGGGTTTGTCGGTATGATGGTGTTGATTTATGGCTCTACACAACAAGAAGAGACGTTCTTCAGCATTGTTTCCTATCCTGAGTGTGCTGCCTTTTTTGCAATAGTGCTGAGCCGCTTTGGCTGGATTCAGGCACAGCAGCTTTTAAAAAAAGAACTGTTTAGTCCTGTGCAACTCAATATTCTTCTCATGTCCATAAGTGGTATAGGCTCGCTTGTAGCCGCTTATCTTCTTGGAGTAACCACTATTGGTACCCTGCCTGAGTTGCCAATAGTTACATTGCTACCATTTGAGCCATCGACTCAGTTAGGACTTTTCGTTGCGTGGACTGTTATTATAGGTAACGTGCTAGGATACACACTTTTTGGCTATGCACTTAAGCGGCACTCAACAACATTTATTCCTCTTGCAGGATTTACAATTCCCTTACTCGTACAGTTTTTTGGGTGGCTATTCTTGGCAGAGTCGCTCTCGCTCAGTTTCTTTATAGCATGCGGGATAACTTTTATTGGGGTCTTATTGTTTTACCTTGAAGAACGGGCTCGTATTGTCCTATCATAATCTATTGTTTACAGGGCATAAAGCAATTGTGTATCCTTAACATAAAGGGATCTTATGGGGAATGTGATGAATTATACCATTTTTATCAGTGTACTATACGGAACAGTAGCACTTGGTGCTGCTACTCGTCCTGCGCTTGTAGAAGGTGAGTTTATCATAAGAAATAAACATAGAAATGCAAAGCTCGAGATTCAAGAATTAAAAAAAGAGCTTACTGCTTGTTTAACGGGAACAGCGGAAAAAGCTTCAAATGATCTTGAGACATATCACTGTAAACTAAAAGAACTTCTGTATCCAAGCTACATTGATGAGTTGTCACGCGTTATAACCTACGCAGAAAAGCAGTTACCTCAACTACAAAATGATGAAGTGCCTCAGCAGGTTCTTGATGAAGCGGTACAACGTGCGGGTAATTTGCTGAAAAAATTAGAAAATGAGAAAAAACTTTTAGCGGCCATCTTTGAGGTTGATATGCTTGAAAAGCAGGTAGCTATTATCAAGAAAAATCAGGCTACTAAAGGGGAACAGTTTTCAACAGTAGCTGATCTAGAAAAATCTATTAAGCAGAAAAAGCAGCAGGTACTATCGCTCAAGAAGGAATGCCTTACGATTAATAGCCACCTTTTTAGAGCGCCTCTATCACAAGAAGTATTTCTTGATAAACTAGCCTATTATACAGCTTAACCAGGAGATGCTCATGACAGAATCTGTACTCATAGTTCCCTATGTACTTGCCTATTTTGTGCGTGATAATAAAGTATTATTATCGTTAAGAAAGAGTTCTGCTCAGTTTGGAGCGAATCAGTATGCCCTTATTGGTGGCAAAATAGCAAGCAATGAGTCTCCTACTGAAGCGTTAAAAAGAGAAGTTAAAGAAGAAGTGGGCTGTGATGTTGATGGCACAATTAAGAATACGTTGTATTTTAAAGGGGCTAGCACTACTTGTGTTGCCTTCACGTTCTCTATAGATAGTTTTCATGGTGAACCAGTTAATCTGGAGCATGAAAAGCATGAGTCAATAACCTGGGTTGCACTTACCGAACTGCCTGAAACGCTATTGCTACGTCATAGGTATATTATTGAATGTATACAAAAAGGTAAAGTATATGCTGAATGGGGATTTGAATAGCGCTCAATATGAACGTCAATAGACATATACTATTGTTTTGATGAGTAGAGATAAGGCGGGTGTTGAGAACTTCGATCGCCTCATTAATCGTAGAATATACTCTGCTGCGAGCTTAGAGTCGTCTTAGGTAATAAGAACTATGTCATACCTCAAATATAAGTGATAAACCCTAAGGCGCACCTATTAGTTGTTAGTTTTTTACATTAAAGCAAAACTCTTCACCAACCAAATATATCCATTAAATAGGGCTATAGCAGATTGCTGCGTGGAAGAATTCCATAACGGCGGGCTATCGAAAGCAGTGAGAATACTGTATCAAAGTTTGCAATACGATCAATCACTCCCAGATGCTCAACTCGTGATTTATTTCATAACCGTAACACTAACGGACGGCTTTTAAACCATAGATGAAAGGTTATCCTTTGTTTGAATCTATTTTGGTTTATTATAGCTATAAGCGCTCAATTAGCGTATAATTAATGTTGTTGACTTTAAGAAAGAGAGTGTTTTGTGAAAGAGATAGATAACCTTCTTGAAAAGATTGATAACTTACAGCAAGATATTGATCACTATAAACCTTTGTCAGAAGATCTGTTGATGCAGTTGAGGCATTATTATCGCATTGGTCTGACCTATACGAGTAATGCCTTAGAGGGCAATACACTTACTGAGTCTGAAACAAGGATTATTTTAGAAGAGGGAATTACTGTAAGCGGGAAGCCTCTCATACATCATCTTGAAGCAGTTGGCATGAGTAATGCTTATGATTTTATGTACACGTTAAAAGATGAAAAAGTCATTACTGAAGATATGATCAAGCAGCTTCATTGGATTTTTAATAACCAAATTGATGCAATGAGAGCTGGTCGCTATAGAAAAGTAAAGGTATTCATTTATGGATCTAAGTTTCCATTGCCTTATCCTGAAGAAATATCACGTCTTATGCAAGAATGGGTAGCTGAAATGCAGCTAGTAAGAAAAGAGCTTCACCCTATTATATTTGCTGCTCTAGCCCATAAGGACTTTGTGTATTGTGCGACAATTATCTTTACCGGTTGACGACAATTATCTTTGCCTGTTTTAAATAACATATAAAATGGCATGAGAACCCTAAGGAAAAAAGGAGATCTCATGCCCGGAAAAATGTTAACTGCAAAACAGGTAACACGATATATGAATAACCGAAAAGACAACAAAACACAAGTTGTTTCTGCAGATAGGGCTGGAATATCTGTGCGTAGTGGTCGTAACATAGAGAAGAATATGAGAAGAAGAAAAGAACGAGATTGGAAAACGCGAAAAGATCCTTTTAATGAAGTTTGGGAAGCAGTTGTCATTCCCTTGCTGAAGAAACCAGTTTATCAGGCAACAAAAGTACTGCTGGAACTTCAAAAACAGTTTCCTGGCAAGTATCCTACGTCTTTGCTGCGAACATTACAGCGTCGTATGAAAGAGTGGAGAGCTCTCTATGGTGAAGACAAAGAAGTTATGTTTATGCAAGAGCATGAGCCGGGCAGAGAGGGTATATCTGACTTTACGCATCCAAAGGATATTCAGGTTACTATTCAAGGTAAAGTGCTCAAACATATCTTCTTTCACTTCAGGTTACCATATAGTGGCTATAGTTATGTTCACGTCTTTAAGGGTAGCGGCGAATCATTTACCAACTTTGCACAGGGATTAGAAGCGGCATTGGCACGTGTTGGCGGTTCTCCTGAAACACATAAAACAGATAGTTTGTCTGCTTGCTATAAGAATCTGAGCAAAGATGGACAAGAAGATCTCACTGCTCGCCATGCAGCTCTTATGGAACATTATAGTATGGAGCCTCGCCGCAACAATCGTGGCAAGGGTCATGAGAACGGCAGTATAGAATCTGCTCATAGGCATGTAAAGGATCGTATTCGTCAATGCCTTGCAATAAGAGGAAGTGTTGACTTCGTCTCTTTTGAAGAGTATCAACAGTTCATCTTCGAAGTTATAGATGAGCATAATCAACACAATGTTAAAAACTTAGAAATAGAACAGCTCAAACTGCAACCACTTCCATCAACAAAGGGCATCGACCATGAACAAGTTGTTGCTGTTGTAAGTAGTACGAGCACTATACAGGTTAAAAAAGTTATGTATACGGTACCGAGCAAGCTCATAAAAGAAAAGCTTTCGGTTAGAGTCTACCATGATAGGCTTGAATGCTATCTGGGAATGAATCATGTTATTACTCTCAAGCGCATACATAGTTCAGGAGAAAAAAAGGCACGTCTAGTAGACTTCAGACATATTATCTCGAGTCTCATGAAGAAGCCTCAGGCGTTTCGCCATTCATGTCTTAGAGACGATCTATTGCCAAACGACAATTATACCTATATCTGGAACCATGTTGATAAGACGATGGATAATAATGCGGCATGCAAATTTATAGTCGGCTTGCTTTATCTAGCTGCAAAAGAAGATATTCTAGATGAGTTAGCTAATACCGTTATTGATAAGATCCATAGCAAAGAAAAGCTCAGTTTGAAAAAGCTTCAGGCCATGTATCTGTCAAAAGAAGAAAGTACACCAGAAGTATCAGTTAAGCAGCATACATTATCTGAATATAATGAGCTGATTCCAGGAGGAAGGTTATGTTAGATGTTACAAGCTTACCATCCTTACTTAAACAGCTTCGCTTAAATGCTATTCGATCATCATATGATGAGACAGCTCAACGAGCAGAGAAAGATGGTTGGACGTATCAGCAGTATCTACTTGCTCTTTGTGATCAGCAACTTGGCTGGAGGCAGCAAAATAGAATTCAGCGCCACCTCAAAGAAGCAGAGCTACCAATTGGCAAAGCTCTTAGCACATTTGAATTCGACAAAATATCATCCGTACATAGAACTCAATTAAACGCGTTTGCAGAAACAACACGCTGGATTAATGAAGCACAGAATCTCATTCTGTTTGGCCCTAGTGGAGTTGGAAAAACTCATCTGGCAGCAGCTATAGGAAGGAGGCTTGTTGAGCATGGGGTTAGAGTTCTCTTTGCAAAAACAACATTGCTTGTTCAAAAGTTGCAACGAGCTTATAAGGATAAAAAGCTAGCAGAAATGCTTGATAAGCTCAGCAGATATGACCTTCTTATTCTTGATGATATAGGCTATGTGCAGAAATCAAAAAATGAGACAAGTGTTCTGTTTGAGCTTATTAGCGATAGATATGAATCCAAAAGCCTTCTTATAACTGCTAATCAACCGTTTGATAAATGGAGTGCTTTGTTCCCCAATGAAATAACTGCAGTTGCTGCAATAGATAGAATAATTCATCATGCGACAATTATTAGTATAGATGAACAAAGCTATCGAAAAAACTCTCAATCAATAAAATCTAAAAATCAATCTTAAAACTATATGCAAGGAAACAAAATTATGTATCAAGATTCATCATAAAAAAGAGGCAAAGATAATTGTCGCTAAGCGGCAAAGATAGTTGACGTTCTATATTTGTGTGTATCCATCCGTTTATAGATGGCAATGGGCGCGTAGCTCGATTGCTCATGAATGTGATTTTGATGCAAGAGGGATATCCGATTACTCTCATTCCGCCTGTCAGACGTCCCGAGTACATTCGTGCCCTTGAGAAGTCGCGAGATGATGATACTGACTTTATTAAGTTCATTGTCGAAATGGTCTACGAAGCTCAGCTTGATTATTTGCGCATGCTGACCTAGATCATGAAAGTGGGTTTGGTGTGAAAAATATTGCTGATTGATAAAAATTTGTATTGATGCAATTGTATACATCAATGATTGATCCAATATGCTCGGCTTTAATATATATTTTCCGAGAATGCACCTTCTTGATCTTTGCAACGGGTGGCTCTGCCGGACCTAGTATGGTAAGTTTTTTAGTGAGCCTGAGCGCTGCTTTTCGTAAGTCGCGAGCTAAATTATAGACATCTTTTTCAAGTTGCGCTTCATCTTCATGTTTACACTCTATTTCAGCAAATCGTATGCAAGGTGGATATACTACCCGCTGTCTATTAAGGAGCTCTTGCTGATAAAAGGCTCTATAATCTTTTTCATTAATATGATTAAATATTGGGTGATTAATCATCGTTTGTACAATAACTTTACTATCAGCAGATTGACGTCCCGCTCTACCAGCAACTTGAATGAGTTGTTGTAGGGTGATTTCTGAGGCGTTGTACATTGGTATGCTCAGGTTGATATCTGCCCACAAAATACCGACCAGGGTTACTTTGGGAAAGTGATATCCCTTAGTGATTGTTTGGGTTCCGACAAGAATATCTAGTTCACCTTTTTCAAAGGCGGTCATTGTTTCGGTCCATTTTTTTTTGTTTACGGTGGTATCCAGGTCAGCACGTTCAATGCGTGCTTCAGGAAATAGTTTCTCTAAGATAGTAACCACTTGTTGTGTGCCAATACCTTTTTTGAGGAACTTCTCGTTTTTGCATGAAGGACAAGCAGTTAGAACCGGAATACTATACGAGCAATAGTGGCAAAGAAGCTTACCAGTCTTATGGAGCGTTAAGCTAACGGCACAATTCTCACAATGGGGAACATGGCCACATGAGGTGCATTGGATAAAGAAACTATATCCGCGCCTATTTAAAAATAAAATAGTCTGTTCTTTTTTCTCGAGCTGTTCTTTGAGTGCCTTTTTTAGTTCATCACTAATAAAGAAATACTTTCGTGATTTGTTATGCGTCAGTTTAACGACTTCTATGGTTGGAAAGGCACCGGCAAAACGATTCTTTAATTCAAAGAGATGCCATCCTTTCTGCTCTACGTTATAAAGAGAGGTAATAGATGGTGTCGCTGAACCAGCAACAATAGGAATTGAAGAGCATTGTGCACGTAAAAAAGCAGCTTCTTTGGTATTTACGCGAGGATGTTTTTTCTCTTGATAGCCCGCATCATGTTCTTCATCTAAGATAATAAGCCCAAGCTTAGGCAACGGGAGAAGCATAGGTAAGTGAACGCCAAGAATAACAGCCGGCTTACCAGCCATCAGGTGTTTCCAAAGGGCTCGCTTTTGGGTAATGCTCGTTGCTGAATGAAAGCTAAATAATGCAATTGAGCTTGGTAACTGGCGTGATAACAGCTCGGCGAATCTTACGGCAAGTGATACCTCCGGAAAAAGCAACAGAGCACCTTTACCTTCCTGCCACGCATGTTCAATAAGTTTTTTGTAGATCTCTGTTTTGCCTGATCCCGTTACTCCATGAATGACGGATGGGTAATACGTTCCTTTGGTTATCTGTGGTGTTATAGTAGCAACAATATGTTCCTGCTCATCAGTAAGGGAGGTTTCTTTAGGTGAACTAGCTTCTTCGTTGTTCGATCGAGGAGTTTTGTGTTCTTTTTCTTTTAAAAAGCTTTTTAAGCGCTTTAAAAATACAATTTTATCAAGGGCGTAATAAGCGCTGAGCTTTTGCAAAAAGGGTAGGTAATATTCATCTGATGGGATAATGTCTGAACTTTCAGCTTCCCGTATTTCATAGGGTACCGGCCCATCGAGGGTAGGAAAAACTTTTTCAACATAGGCAAACTCATGTCGATTTTGGAGCGGTACCTTTATTACTGCTCCTTCAATATCTTTTTTAGGCCAATCGTCAGGTATTTTATAGGTAAGTGATTTTTCTAAACCATTTAACAATTTGACTTGAATGTACATTATAGTTCGGTATACTTCGTTGATTTTCCGCTACATTTTTCAACAGGATATTTCTCTTGATTATGTTTCTTTTTTCTCTCAAAGGCTTCAGTAAGATCGATATCATAAAAGTTACACATTGAGAGTACGTAGGCTACAACATCTGCAAGTTCGTTTTCTATTTCTTCTTTTTTATCTTCAAGTACTTTAAAAGATTCTTCGGTGGTCACCCACTGAAAATGTTCCATGAGTTCCCCTGCTTCAATAGCCATAGCCATAGCTAGATTCTTGGGGGAATGAAATTGACCCCAATCTCGCTCATTCACAAATGTTTTCATGCTTTGTTTGAGATCTTCTACCGTGGTTGTTTTATCATTTTTTATATGTTTCATGAGAGTCTCCTTATGATTGAGAAGCAGAGAAGTTTATAAGGCTAAACCGTAGTTTAGTAGCTATCAGTAGTATCTCCGATTTAGGCATTTCTGTCAAAATCTGATTTTTGCATTCTGTATGAAGAAGCCCTTTTAGAAGTCTTATTGGTTATATTGGCCGTATTGCAAATTTTTTTATTTTTGCTACACTAAAAGAGTACCATTTATAGAAAGAGGAATGCCGGTGAATAAGTCTGAAACTCCCGTATATATCATCGATGGCTCATCATTTTTATACCGAGCCTATTATAGTGTTAGGCCCCTGACTACTAAGCAGGGAGTGCAGGTTAATGCCGTATATGGTTTTTGCCGCATGATCAAAAAGCTTATAGATTCTTATGATCCATCCCATGTGGTACTGGTTTGGGACAGTAAGGGAAAAACTGTTCGTCATGAGCTCTATCCTGCCTATAAAGAAACACGACAGGCTACGCCAAATGATCTCATGGCCCAAAAAGAATTGATCCAAGAGTTCGCTGATATTATTGGTCTCAAGCAATTATCTATGGACGCCATTGAAGCAGATGACTTAATGTTTTCCGTGGCAAAGCAACTTGAGCAGCAAGGATCTGACTCTATTGTGATTTCTTCTGACAAAGATCTAGGCCAGGTTTTAAGTGGGCGTATTACCATTTTGGATCCTTTTAAAGATACTATTATCACCAAAGAATCGCTTGAAGAAAAACTAGGATTTCCTCTTGAGAAGCTGCCTTTTTATTTTGCCTTAGTAGGTGATAGTTCAGATAATATTCCAGGCGTTAAAGGTATTGGGCCAAAAGGGGCCACAACACTAGTTCAGCAATTTAGCTCATTGGAAGATTTGTACCAACATCTTGACCAGGTTTCTTCTGAAAGAATTAGGGGGCTTCTTGAAGCTTCAAAAGATAATGCGCTTTTAAGTAAACAGTTATTTACGCTCCAGATGTATGATACGCAAGCTGAAAAAAACAAGTATACATTTCAAAAAGAAGGGTGGGGCAAAGCGATACCCTTGTTTGAAAAATATGGCTTTAAATCATTACTAAAAGGCGTGTCAATCACCAAGAAGGTGACCCTACATGAAACATATGATTTTCAGTTAGTTACCTCTCAAGAACAGTTAGCTGCTGTGTGCAAGGAAATAAAAGAAGCCGGAATCTGTGCATTAGATACAGAGACTACTGGTCTTGATCCTGTAGAATCTGCTATTGTGGGTATCTCAGTGTGTTCAATGGTAGGTAAAGCCTATTATATTCCTTTTGGTCATACAACTTCAGAGCAGCAACTTTCAAAGGAGCAGGTAATTGAGCAGCTAAAGCCGATATTTGAAGACCCAGCAATTGAGAAGTATTTACATCATTCAAAATTTGATGAGCTCATGTTGTCACAGCTTGGTATTCATCTTACCGGAGTAACCTATGATACATTGCTTGCCGCAAGTCTTGGTGTTGATGCTAATCAACGGATAAGCTTAAAAGCATTATCAGAAGATTTTCTTGATGAACCTATGCTGACCTTTGAGGATGTTGTTAAGAGAAAAGGCTACAAAACATTTGCTCAAGTTCCGCTACAAGAAGCAACTGATTATGCCGCTGCTGATGCACATCAAACATTGAAGCTGGTAGCAGTGTGCAAAAAACTTCTTGCAGAAAAAGGACTGACGTCCTTATTTGAAGATCTTGAAATGCCGGTAATGGAAGTGCTCTCCTCAATGGAGCGTCGCGGTATTCTTCTTGATATTGAGGTACTTGAGGAAATTAATAGGCTTGTATCGCTTGAACTTGAAAGCATCAGGGGACAGATTATAGAATTTATTGGTGATGAACATGCTGCTCTTAATCTAAACTCACCAAAACAGTTAGGCATTCTTTTATTTGAGCACCTTCAGTTGCCGGTGATGAAAAAGACCGCAAAAAAGACAGGGTATTCAACTGATCAAGAAGTGCTTGAACAACTTGCGAAGGTTCATCCGGTACCTGGTCTTGTGATGAAATATCGAGAATATTATAAGCTTAAAAGTACCTACCTTGATGCCCTTGGTACCTATGTACATCCTGAAACTAAAGCAATTCATACCACATACAGTCAAACAGGTGTTGCCACAGGAAGGCTTGCTAGTTCAAACCCAAACCTGCAAAATATTCCGGTTGATCAATTTAATATTCGTTCAGCATTTAAGCCACGAGAGGGCAATGTCTTTCTTTCAGCTGACTACTCACAGATTGAGTTGCGTGTTCTTGCTTATGTTTCACAAGATGAAACGCTTCTTACCGCTTTTAAAGAAGATAAGGATATTCATGCCTTAACGGCAGCAGGCCTATTTTCAATTGATCAGGATAAGGTTTCTTCACATCAGCGCCAAATTGGTAAACGCATAAATTTTAGTATACTCTATGGTTTGACTGCTCACGGGTTATCTAAAGATCTTGATGTGTCTCATAGTGTAGCAAAGTCTTATATAGAAACGTTTATGGCTCAGTATCCAGGAGTTCTTTCTTGGATGGAATCAGTAGTAGACTTTACCAAAGAGCATGGCTATGTGGAAACAGTCTTAGGGCGTCGTCGCTATTTGCCTGGTATTTATGAGCGCAATAGAACGCTTTATGATATGGCGCGGCGTGTTGCTATTAATACCGTTGCCCAAGGTACCGCTGCCGAGCTCATGAAGAAAGGTATGATACGTCTTGCTACTGCCTTTACAACAGCAGGATCCCATGCTCAGATGTTGCTACAAATTCATGATGAACTTCTTATTGAGGTGCCTCATGAGGAAGTTGAACAAACCAAGGAACTAGTTACTCAGGTACTTGAGTCGATTGTTGACTGGAACGTACCACTTAAAGTAACCACCAGGACCGGTTCAGACTGGCAGGATGTTACGAAGTAACTTAATTGCCTCGGTAAGGGTTTGTCGAGCAGTATAATCCTTCCATGGATCGCCTTGAGCAAGATGATCAGCTATATTGTTAATCGTATAGAGCTGTGGATTTAATTCAGCACTTCCTACAGCTGACCAGTAAATGGGCGTCGCTACCGGTGCATGAGGTTTTGCTCGAATAGCGTAGGGTGCTACTGATGTCGCACCATGTTCATTCCGCAGGGTATCGATGAAAACTTTTTTTCCTCGCTTATCTTTTCTGATCTCAAGAGTAGTCATTGTTGGGTGTTTATCGATGATTACCTTTGCGCATGCTGTTGCAAAGGCTTTTGTTTGTTTAAAGTCAGCGGTTCTTCTTAAGGGGATATAGACGTGTAATCCTCTAGAACCACTAGTCATAACAAATGACGTTAACCCTAAGGTATCAAGTAACTCTTTGATAGCAAGTGCCGTATCCTGTATCATGCTAAAGTCCTTAATGCTGGGGTCAAGATCAAAGATGATTTTATCCGGTTTATTAAGCTCGTCATACTGTGATAGCCAAAGATGAGGGGTGATGCATGCCTGGTTTGCAAGATAGACAAGCGTTGCAGTATTTTGGGCAATTACCGCATCATAATAGCCTCCCTTTTTCTTAATATGAACCTTTTTAATCCAGTCAGGGAAATAATTACTTGCATCTTTTTGGTAAAATGATTCGCCCGTGATTCCTTCCGGAAACCGGTGCATCATGAGTGGATGATTCTTTGTATAAGGTAGCATAGTATCTGCTATCATTTCATAGTAGGCAATTATATCACCTTTAGTTATTGAACCTATTAAGGGTTTAGTAAGATTAGAGAGCGATACCGTATATGGTCCATATGTTTTTTTCATTTGATCTCCTTGATGGTCTTGCCTGAAAGCACTGATGCTGGTTCTTCTTTTGTTATGTTTGTTGTGCGATCAGCATCCTCATCATTCATTTTAACAAGCAGCCAGGTATTATCTTTTCCTTCATAAGGAGTCTTAATAAGAGCAAAACCACCATGGAGTTTTTTGCCCTCAAGCCAAAAAGTAAGTTCTCCATTGTGTATACACTGCTCAATTGATTCTTTTTTAAGATTCTGATAGGTACCGGTATCCCAAACAATAACAGGGCCAGCCCCATACTCTCCTTGAGGAATCACACCCTCAAACGAGGCATAATCAAGGGGATGATCTTCTGTTTGAATAGCAAGTTGCTTGTCTGCCGGGTTAGTGGAAGGTCCTTTCGGTACTGCCCATGATTTTAATACGCCATCAGCTTCTAATCTGAGATCATAGTGGAGCGCATGCGCAGAATGTTCCTGGATAACAAATAGTGGATGCTTACCCGAAGAGGGTGTTGACTGATTCCCAGATGGCTCAGTTGTTTTTGAGAAATCTCGTTTCTCTTGATATGATGTTAACTTTTTTTTTGACATATCACTCCCTTTTTCTAAAAAGTATACGTTCTGAAACTTGAATAGTAAACAGTTTTTAGGAAGTAAACTTTTTTTGAGCAAACTCTTGTTTTTTGAGTATCTTTTTTGTTATCGTGGAGTAGACGAGAAAAAGTGTGTACTACAAAAGAGAGTTTGTAGCGCTTACTCGCAAAAAAAAAGAATATGATAACACCCTACAAGAAGGAGAAGGAATGAAGCATACTTTAGGGTCGCTTATGAAACTATCTGTAGCTGTCTTGCTCAGTAGTTCATTAGCTTTCGCAGAAGAGTCAAATCAACAACTTCGATCTAGAAAGATCGGGGGCTCTTTACATGGTGAAAAAATTAGTTTAGGTGCAACCGGCGTCACCGGTCCAAGAGGCCCTCGCGGGTATACTGGAGCAGTAGGTCCACAAGGACCGCAAGGTGACAAAGGAGATCAAGGTGATCCAGGTGCTCCAGGTGAGCCAGGATCAGTAGGTCCACAAGGACCGCAAGGTGAGCCAGGTAAGCGAGGTCATCAAGGAGCTACCGGGGCAACAGGACCACGCGGTTTTGCTGGAGCAACCGGTCCACAAGGTGAGCCAGGATCAGTAGGTCCACAAGGACCGCAAGGCGATAAAGGGGATCCTGGACAACAAGGAGATCCAGGCAAACCAGGTAAGCCAGGTCAAAAAGGAGCTACTGGAGCAAGAGGTCCACGTGGGTTTACTGGAGTAACCGGTCCACAAGGTGAGCCAGGATCAGTAGGTCCACAAGGACCGCAAGGTGACAAAGGGGATCCTGGACAACAAGGAGATCCAGGCAAACCAGGTAAGCCAGGTCAAAAAGGAGCTACTGGAGCAAGAGGTCCACGTGGGTTTACTGGAGTAAGGGGTCCTCGCGGTTATACAGGGGCAACCGGTCCACAAGGTAAACAAGGTGATCCAGGCAAACCAGGTAAGCCAGGAGATACTGGAGCAACCGGTCCACAAGGTAAGCAAGGTAAGCAAGGTGAGCAAGGTGTGACAGGTCCATGCGGTCCACAAGGTAAGCGTGGTTGTGAAGGTGAACAAGGACGACGTGGTAAAACAGGTCGAAAAGGTTGTAAAGGTGATACTGGTCCAACAGGTCCAAGAGGACCGCAAGGTTGTACCGGTGATCCGGGAGCAACTGGTCCACAAGGTAAACGCGGTAAGCAAGGTCCTCCAGGATGCACAGGTCCTACAGGTCCAACTGGTCTACAAGGTAAGCCCGGTAAACCTGGTAAACAGGGTGAGCAAGGGCCAACTGGTGAGCGTGGTAAACGCGGACCTGAAGGGTTAACGGGTGCAACTGGGCCAAGAGGTGTTCGTGGTAAACGAGGTATCGAAGGTGATACTGGTATAACTGGTGAACGTGGTTATCGTGGTTGTGTCGGTCCACAAGGTCCAACTGGTGAACGTGGTCCAACAGGCGTAACCGGCCCACAAGGTCCAGAAGGTAAACGTGGTTTCCGTGGTAAAGATGGAAAAGAAGGTCCAACAGGTCCTAAAGGACCAGAAGGTCCAGAAGGTCCAAGAGGTAAAAAAGGTGACGTTGGTCCAACTGGTGAACGTGGCCCTCGAGGTAAAGAAGGTAAAGAAGGGCGTAAAGGTAAACCAGGTCCAGAAGGTCCTACAGGCCCTCAAGGACAAACAGGCCCACGTGGTCATCAAGGTAAAGAAGGTCCAACCGGTCCAACTGGTGAACGCGGTTCTACCGGTCCTCGTGGTAAACGAGGCGTAGAAGGTCCAACAGGTCCAACTGGTGAACGCGGTCATACTGGCCCACAAGGTCCTGAAGGTAGACGTGGTAAACATGGCCCAACTGGTCCTCAAGGGTGCACGGGTGATCGTGGTCCTCGCGGTAAACGCGGATTTGAGGGTGACACTGGTCCAACTGGTGAACGCGGTCCATGTGGTCCAAGAGGTAAAGTCGGTCCTAAGGGTCCTCGAGGATGTACCGGTCCAACTGGTCCTAAAGGGTCTACTGGTGTAACTGGTCCACGCGGTAAAGACTGTGCGAAGTTTGGTGAGCTAGCATTCACACCGTTTGATATGACTAAGCAAATACCTGAACTACAGCCGTTCTTCCAAGTGTATGACGCTGATCCAGCTATAGCGATACGAGCGTGGTCTATGAGACCTGCTATCAATCCTGATATGGTTACACAAGAGCCGATCAGCCTGTACTTTGAAGTGCCGAAAGACTTCAACCATGATGGTAAAGTCGCTGTCGACCTTCATCTTCTTGTGCAACGCCAAGGCTCAGAGCCTCAGCGTAACAGCAAGGTGAATGTACGACTACGGTCAGACTTTAAAGGAAACATGCAAGATCTTGGCTGCAGATTGCCAGGAATCGCAGAGAAAGTAGTGTGTGTTGATGAACCATGTGATGCGAAATGTGAAAAACTGAAGCATTATCGCGTAACGATTCCGTTACGACCATCGTTGATCGAACCACAAGATCTAGCAATACTCGTACTTGATCGTGTAGCGATCGATAATGAGTATCGTGGAGATGTCTATCTTGCAGGTGTTTCATTCCGCTACACACGTAAGCCTATCGACAAGAAGAGACATTAATAGTCTCGGTGGCCACTAGTATTTCTAGTGGCCACCGGCTATCTTAAAGATAGGTCATGAAGTTATAGTTGTTTTCACAAGCTGTGAATGCATTGAACTGAATTAGTTAAAGCTTATGATCATTACTCTTATTTCATAAACCTTAAACGTAATATCTTTCCAAGCAAATTTTTCAGTCCTTTCTCAACAATACCTTAATTCATTTTTGTGAGACGTAATTATAGGAACTGTATTTTTCTGCTAATGATGCTGGATTAAATGGAAAATGAATCTTTGTATATATTTGTTGTTCAGGCTGTATTCTAAGTTACATCTAGTATATCCTTGCCAGAAGTCTTATTGAGCTTTCTGCATTCATAATAAAGGGTAAGAAAGCTGTTTGTTGTTACTTTAGAGAGTATCCTATACATTATTGATTTTGTATTGGTATTCGTGCTAGTATGGCCAAAGGAGCAGCTAATGTGATGGGGGAGCAAATGAAAAGCACATATATAGTGTTTTGCTATTAATGATATTAGGATCAGTATCAAGTAGTGCTATCAGAAAAGTTTGTAATGGGGAGAACTGATGGAGGACTCTTTTCATGTTTACTTGCAGCACTTAATGGTCTTAAATATTGTGAGAAGAAAGGTTTAGAGCCTGTTATTTACTGGGAGAGTAAATCTTTGTATTATAGTCCAACGGGTCATAATGGTTCAACTAAGTATGGGAGTATTATTTTGAACCGTTGTCTACAACTGCTTATAAGGGAGAACGTATCTGGGAAAAATATCCTGCGCCAGATAAAGAAAGAATACCTGAACCATTCAGTAAGCAGTATTATGAAGTATTAGATAAACCTATCGGAAGCATGCAATCATGATCTTATTAAGAAATATATAAAGATTAAGCCTGTGATTCTCAGTAAAGTTGATTCCTTTTATGAGCAGTATTTAAAGGGTAACAAAACTATAGGGATACATCTGAGAGGTACGGATAAGCATCTTGAGGTTATCTCTGAAGCAACAAATATATCAATATGTAAGAAAGCAAATGAATTAGCAAAACAGATGCCAGGTTGTCAGTTTTTTGTAGCTACTGATGAAGAAAATCTTTTGAAAGAGGCTATTAATCTGTTAAATGGTCCTGTTGTATATTATGATTCATATAGATCAATAAATGGTGAGCCAATTCATGACAGTGAACATAGCTATAATAAAGCTCAACTAGGTGAAGAAGTTTTAGTTGAGGTTTCTCTTCTTGCACGTTGTGAATTGTTTGTTCATACTCGCTCAAATGTTTCAACTGCTGTTCTATTATTGAATCCTGATATAGACAATGAGGTTCTCTACTAAGGAAAAATACGCACATTATATCGCGAAGTGCATAACGTGATTAGATAGGGTGGCAAAAAAGCCAGATCTTGGTAAGATGATCTTTTATATATCCAAAACAAAAGGATCGTCGCATGGCTAAAGGCTACCAACACCTGACTTATAAACAAAGATGCCAGATTGCAGCATTTTTGCAAAATGGCAAATATTATTATTCGCAAGCTGAGATCGCTAGATTTATTAGAGTAGATAAATCAGCAATTAGCAGGGAACTTCAAAGAAACTCTGGGAGAGACGGGTACGATCCAAATGAAGCACAGCGCAAAACTGAAATACGACGAAGTAAGGCAAGTTCAGCCGTTCAGCCAAGAATATAAAACTCACTATAGATGCAAAGGCATACTATTGATCCTTGCCTCCAGGTAATGCTATGGAGCCCTGAGCTGATAAGCGGAAGAGATATGGAGAAGAAATATGGAGTCAAAATCAGCCATAAAAGAATCTATGAGTATATCTAGGAAGACAAAAAATGGTGGTACTCTTTTTTAGCATCTAAGGTGCGGTAGTAAGAAGTTATAAATCGCGAGGGAAGAAATCTGTTGGTCGAGGGGTTATACCTAATCTAAGGGGCATAGAAGACAGGCCAGAAATTGTTGATGCAAAAATACGAGTAGGAGACCTTGAATTAATATATGCACGACCAAGGAAGTCCCTAGGATATAGGACACCTTTAGATATTGAGGAGCTATCTATGGTGCTTATTGAGAAAGCTAAGAGATGCTCATTATCCAAGAATGGTTGGTTGTTAATTGATGATACTTTAGTTGCAAAGATGTCTGCTAGGGCGCCACGCGAAGCGCATCATTACCAGCTGGTGGGAATCCGGTCCGAACAACGTCTAACTAATAGTTCGGAATTGAAATTTAAGGCCTCTGGTAAGAGAAACCTAATTATGCATTTGACGTTGTATTTAGGCTGAATAAACTATCTACTGCCCTCACATTGCAAAAGAAGCAGTATTCGTGGTCCTATAGACGATATTTTAGGATGCTGTTTGGTGAAGACGCTATCTAACTGAGTACAGGGCGAGAAGTAATATATCACATAGCTTATATACGATTGGTATCTCAGTGTTTAATCAACTTTTATAAATCGTAGCATTCGAACAACACCTCTGCGGAAATTTACCATGACGACAAGTTGAGATGGTTGGAGAGCTCCAGTCTACTCAAAATCGCTTGCTCGTGACGCAATAGACAGGGCTCGTGCTGTCACTGATCGTTAACGAAGGGCCCTGCCTTAAAATGTGGGTCACGCCATTTATTTAGCGTAGAAGTGTCAAGTTCTATATCAGAAGAATGAGCAGAACAAAATATAATGCTTTCTGCAGAAGGCCTCATCTATAGTAACCACACCATATTTCTTATGGGAAGCATTATGGGTATTTTCCACAGAAATAGTATAGGTTACTAGGGGTCCTTCACGTACTATGCTATCATCTTTGATGCAAATTTTGTGAGAACTCGCGGTAAGAAGAGTCTAGGAGTCTGTCGGAAAACGAACTAGCCACCTATGACATTTCAAACTTTTTCGTAATTTTCGATTCCCAACTAATCATAAAAATGCTATACTATTTCAGTCTTATATATTGATTGAATCATCTAAACCATAGGATCGTAATGAAGTCAAAGTTTATGCAATGTGACAGAGATACTTTGTATATAATGCCTCCTTCTGTTGATGATTGGCTTCCTAAAAACCATCAGGCACGTTTTGTTGTAGATATAGTTGATCAGCTTGATCTATCAGCTATTGAAAAGAGCTATTCCGAAACAGGTAGGAAAGCTTATCCTGTAAGAGTTCTCTTAGCCACGATCTTTTATGGTTACATAACAGGCGTTTATTCAAGCCGCAAACTAGAAGAAGCAACCTATGAATCAGTTCCGTTTAGATATATTGCAGCAAATCTCCATCCAGATCATGATACTATAGCTAGTTTCAGAAAACAGTTCTTGAAGCAACTGGATGCTATCTTTCTACAGATCTTAATAATTGCATCAGAAATGGGTATTGTGAAGCTCGGAAATGTATCAACGGATGGGAGTAAAGTCTTGGCTAACGCAAGTAAGCATAAAGCTCTTAGTTGGGAGTATGCCAAAAAACTTGAAGCTCAATTGAGGGAAGAGTTGAACCAATTACACAAATTGGCTGAAGAGGCAGACAACATTCCTAAAGATATGAATATTCCAGAAGAACTAGCTCGTCGAGAGAAGCGGTTAGAGGCGATTAAATCGGCACAAGAAGAAATTGATAAGAGAGCTGAAGAAAGATATATCGCCGAAAAAGCTGCCTATGATGAAAAAATGAAAGAGCGTAATGAGTGGCAAAAGCAAACCGGTAAAAAAAAAGCCGGTAAGATTCCGCAACCTCCAACTAGAGAGCCTCAAAAGAAAGACCAAGTCAACTTAACAGACAAAGAATCCCGCATCATGCCTAAGTCTGGTGGCGGGTTTGTTCAAGCGTTTAATGTTCAGGCCAGTGTTGATGAAGATACTCACCTTATTATTGCAAATCATGTAACCCAAAGTACCAATGATAAACAAGAAATAGTTCCTACCCTTGAGGAAATAATGAAAGCAGAGAATGTTCTTGGCCAAGAAGTATCACATGTTCTCGCTGATGCTGGCTATTATAGCGAAGCAAATGTAAGACATTGTGTACAAGCAGGGAAAACACCACTGATAGCAGACAAGCGAGATAAGCATAATAAATCACTAACTTCAAGATTCGAACATGCAGATATTGAATGTCCTGAAATAGAGGACCCTGTAAAGCAAATGAAGCACTATATGAAAACTAAGGAGGGAAAAGAGCTGTATGCTAAGCGAAAGTCAACAGTAGAGCCTGTGTTTGGTATCATTAAGAACGTAATGGGCTTCAGGAAGTTCTCTCTGAGAGGGCTTGATGCGGTATCGGGTGAATGGAAGCTAGTATCAATAGCATGGAATCTTAAGAGGATGTTCACTTTACTAAGGAAGAAGCAAATAAAGGATGCATCCCAACATAATCAACCCATATCAATCTGTCCTGCCTGATTAATATGCCCCAGGATGCGCTCTTTAAAAGTAATTCTCATAATATATTCATTCTTTTATATTGCTCATCAAAAATATATTCCTAAAATATTTATGCTAAATTGCCAAAAATCTTAAAATCATGCTCCAGCGAAACTATATTCCCAACGTTGCCCGACAGACTCCTAGAATAACAGAAACAACAAGTGGACTGCTAGCTAGAATTCTTCATGCCGTACCAGTATCGATAATCCTAAGCCCTTGACGTTTATAAAACTCAGTCTCATTGCCTGCTTCATCACATACTAAAAAGATAAAATAAGATGGTGCAAGCTCTTCACAGGAGACGGTATCGCATGCTTTCATGGTGAGGCTTACTGTTACCGGTTCATCCTCGGTGAGATGTGTTCCTTGTCCATATACTCGTCTTAAATCTGGAGCATAGGCTACCTTAAACAGAGCGGGTGCCCTGCTCTCAGTTTCAACACATTCAAGTTGTTGAGGTGGGACATAATACATTAATACCATAGAATTTTTCTCATCTGGGGGACTGACGACACGAATTGTATACTCAAAATCTTGTCCAGCACATACCTGTGTAGGTCCGTCAACAGCAACGCGCAATTCAGTATGCGCTGAAAAACAGATAGACAATGCTATCCCTAAACTGAAAAAGTTTATTTTCATTACAATACTCTCCCCTTTTGTCATTTTTATCTCTTATTTTTAGAATACTATTTCCGAATAACAAAAATCAAGGGTTTTTATTTCAAAAAAATACCCATGATCACTCCTTCTCTCAAATAAGCATGAAAATGGCTTAATCATTATTTTCGGTTATTCTATTTTAGTATTATTACACATTTATCATCAATATATGAGTAGGTTCTTATGAGGGCGCCAAACGAAGCGCATCATTACCAGTCGGTGGGAATTAGGTCCGAACAAAAGTCTAACCAACAGTTCGAAAGTGATCTTCATGTTGAGGGTAGAGGCCGACGCTGTGCAAAAAGTGAAAGGCAGTATTGATTGTATCGCTAAAGTAAATTACGATAGCTCTATCGGAGTTTGAGGCAGTGGCACGATATAAGATGGTAAGGATGTGAACTTGGGAGATCCACTAGGTTCTCGAAAAAAACTGACATCATAATAGTTATAAGCACAAACATATATCCCTTAGTTAGACGAAGTCTCTCTAACTAACAAAAGCACGCAAGGTAAATTTTCCAACAACTTATAACTTTAATTGTCCCTCTAGATGGTGAAATATGAAGATTGCTATGTAGTTAACTAATAATCATTTTCAAGGTAAAGAGAATAAACTCTTGTTTTTCCTAGACTAACTATGGTAGAGTCTTAATCAGTGAAGCATGTGTACAAAAAAAGGAATACTGTGAAAAAACTTTTCATACTCGCGTTGAGCGTATGCACTCTTAAACCAGCAGCTGTTACCTATGACTTTAGTGGCGGGCGTCTTGGTGATAATATTATCGCCTTTAGCCATGCTCGCTGGATTTCATATAAGTATGACATCCCCCTACTTTATAGGCCATTTAACTATTCGGATAAGTTTGGTTTGCATTTTAGGCATCATTATTTTGAACTAGGAGATGCGTCAGAATTTGATGCCATAGTCAAATTTTCTGAACTTGAAGGTAAGCATAACGATTTACCTATCGACAAAGACTCAAATACGCTCTACATTGTTCCCTATTTTCCTGCCGTTGAATCCGATATTAAGGGCAGATTCCATTTTGATGTAGATTGGAAAAATCCCGGTTTTCAAAAGATTCTCCATGAGGAAATTGTACCGGTTGATCCTATTATGCAGTTTGACCTCCCGCAGGGGAAACATCATGTTGCAGTACATGTGCGCACTGGTGCTGGGTTTGATAAAGTATTCCAAATGAGAGAAACAACAACCATGGCTACATCAACTGAACCGGTTTGTAAAGCATCACATTCAGATATTCAAGAGTCTGAAGAAGAAAAGAAGCTAAACAAGCAGCTAAAACTCCAGTCACGCACACATTTACGTGAAGCAGGTAAGTCAAAATTCGCCGATAGATTGCACCCCTGCAAATTTCCCCCGAATAGCTACTACGTAGAGCAGCTCAAGGTGCTCTCAGAGATCTTAGAAGATGCACCAATGTATGTATATGTGTTCAGTGATAGTTCTGAAATAGCAGCAATAGCTGAGTACTTAGAGAAAGAGGTAAACAAGCCAAATATCGAATTTGATTATCGAAAAGAGGGTAATCGGTTTGACGCTAATGTACTAGATGATATGTATGGGTTGCTCCAGTTTGATTCTCTTATCCGACCCGAATCTAACTTCTCCATTATTGCTGGTAAGCTTAAAACCTATACTTTTACTATCTATCCTAAAGAGTATTCGTGGCAACTCAATAAGCTCAGTATTGATGAAGCAGTTATCTTGCATAATGATAAGACCTATAGATCATCTCCTGATTCAGGCTACCTGCAAATTTTACGCAATTATTTAAACTTGTAGGAAAAACAATGATGTTTCTGTATTTACTCTGCCTCGTTACCAGTAGTAATATCAGCGGTTCATTTGGTGAAGAAAAGGTATTTAATCTAACCGATGAACCCGTTGATGTGGTAATTACTGCACGCAATAAAGGTCGATCGGAATATTGCATAGATAGTATTCGTAAATATGGTCATTCTGTGCGAAATGTATATATCATATCACCAACTCAGTTTACCGATAATGCTATTTGGATAGATGAAAACATGTTTCCTTTTAGCGATCTTGATGTTGCCACACACATATTTAACAGTGCAGAAAGAGCACAGGATTATCTTAGCCGTGGCAGAAGAAGGATCGGCTGGTACCTCCAGCAGTTATTAAAACTCTACTCTCCACTTGTCATCCCTGGTATCTCTTCAAACGTATTACTGCTAGACTCTGATGTCATTTTCTTGCAACCTATTAGCTTTATGAATGAAAATAATGAACCGTTTTTTTGTAAAGGAAAACAGTATCACGCTCCTTATTTCAGGCATGGGAAAAGACTCCTGCCAGGCTTTAAAAGGGTTATACCAAAAACCTCTGGCATTGCTCATCATATGCTTATCCAGCGAGACGTTATTGAGCAATTATTTGAACTTATTGAGTCGCTGCATAATAAACCTGCGTGGGAAGCTATCTGCGATTGTGTAGAATTACGAGACAACGGCGAAATTCACTCAACTGGACTGTCAGAGTATGAAATTTATTTCAACTATTTTATGGCAAGCTCAGCAAAACAAGCGCACATACGAACGTTACGATGGGCAAACATCAATAAAAATCACCCAGTATGGAATGACACCATTTCTCCTTCAGAGCTTGAAAAAATAAAACTTGAAGGATATGTCTTCATATCACGTCATTAATCTACTCGCATACACATTGTGGCCCATACTGAGTCCTATTATTAACGGAAAGCTTTCAGTGATGGTGTATCATGCAACAAACATTCCCATAGTTTTCTTTACCATGTTTAAGGTATGGCTAACGGGGATTGGATGCCAAAAATTGTTGCCGTACTGCTTCAATTTTTTGCCACCAATAATCGAGAAACATTTTTTCAAGGTTCCACTTTTTCTGGGTATAGGCATTCCAGGTTCTTTCGAGAAGTTCTGGAGTGATTTCATTCCAGTCTTTAATTATCAGTATCGGCAAGTCACTATAGAGATTATCAAGTTGAGATGTTTTTACGATGGGTATTGTGCCAACTAAAAGAGCTTCCCAGGTTCTATAGGTATCAGGACCCGTACCACCAGGTGAAAGCGCGAACTTAGCCTTTGCCATATCTCTCAAATAACCATGGAAGTTTGTCTTCTTCCCTTTTGTGCAATATTCAACATCTTTGAACATGTCATACACAAGTTCACGATCCGCTTTAAATGGTGGTTTGCTGCCTCCGGTAAAGTTCATGTAAAGCAGATCATTTTTCTCAGTGCTTCGTAGTGTTGCAAAATACTCCGTAAGTGCAAGCCGATCATCATAAAGTTCTTTTTTTTGCAAAATCCCTAAAGGAAGAGGGGTAAGTTTTGGATGTGCTTTTTTACAGGGATGAACGCTAAACCAGGCTATTATTTTTTCATCATCAAGATATGATAGATGCTCTTCGAGCACCCTATCATAGAATTCTCCTGCGGTAACCATAATATAAGGTACTTTAATATGAGGATGAATCTTTTTAAAGAACTGGGTAGCTTTTCGTACAAAAATAATATCACCCGGCTGGATGTTTTCTAGATCAAGCGTTACTCCACCACTCACCGTCGCCCATCTATTTTGGATATCGTACCAATGAGTGCAAAATCCCTGATATCCCCACCGATTTACGAAATTTTCACTATAGGTACCAGAGAATAGTGGCGAATCTTCTCTATACTCTCGTTTCGTGTGGTAATCTGTTAAGATCCCCAAGTCCTCTTTAGTAGGCCTTGCATACAGCCAACTGAATCCAAAAAAAACTGTGCTCACTAATATAATATATTGTTTCATAATTTCCCCCTCTTTTTATTTTTAGTATGCCTGTTTTTACAAAGAAAGCGCAAGAGATAGATAAGAATTGACTAGAGAAAGTGTAAATCCAGCCGAAAATATACTCCTTTTTGCTTTTCATAGACTCAGTGTAAGCTATAACCTTGGTAGTCGTCGGTAAAACTATTGTTTTTTCTAAAATGCACATGGTATTATAGAAAAAAAAGAATGAAAGGAGAAAACCGATGAATAGTAAGTTATATATATTATGGTCATTGTTTTTTGGCTTATTAGGCACACATGGGCATTATAAGGAAGATTCTGCTTTATACCGTGGTAACTATTCTGATAACTTTGTTCATAGATGGGGCATCCAAGCGTTAGCTCAGCATGTTTTTGATCCACGCTTGGAGGCTTTTCCAACCAATCCCAACGAGGTTGCTACGTTGAATCCTGCACAGGTCAAAAAGGGTGATATTATCTTTGTCCGAGATGTATGTCGATTTATGAAAGAGCTTCATCCTGCAATTAAGCAGCCATATATTATGCTCACTGCAGGAGATTATAAGGATAGAATGCTCCCGGAGTATATTGATTTTCTCGATGATGATATGATTATAGCATGGTTTTGTGTACATCCATGCAATCGGTCTCACCCGAAATACCATTGGCTCCCCTTGGGCATTTTTCAAGCAAAAGAGTTGAGTGATAAAAAGCGGGACTTGAACCAACTATTTACACTGTGGCGCAAAGCACCAAAAGACAAACTGTTGTGCTGTAATTTTGGCCTACGGCCTAAGTTTAAGCCAGAACGCAATGCCATATTTGATCTATTTGAAAATGCTGAGTTTTGTTATAAGGCTGAAAGAAAACCGTTTCTTGAGTATATGAAGGAGATGTCCGAGTATAAATTTACTCTTTCTCCACGAGGGCTGGGGCCTGACTGTTACCGCACATGGGAAGCACTACTTGTTGGCTGTATACCAATTCTTCAGAGGTGCTACCTTGATAGCCTCTATGAAGAATTGCCAGTACTTTTTGTCGATTCTTGGGAAGAGGTAACTCCAGAGTTTCTTGAAAGCAAGTATAGGGAACTTGGTGCAAAGAAGTATAGTATTGAAAAGCTTTTTACGGAATATTGGTGGAAAAAAATAGAGCAGGTACGAAACAACTTTTTACAACTTGACAATAATTTATAAAAATATTGACCAAGCGTTGGAAAAAGTGCTATGGTTAAAGAAGTAACTACTTATATTATTGCAGCTAAACATAAATAAAACATTTAGGGGGAAATTAATATGAAGAAAACCTTTCTGCATCTGCAGGTAGTATATATTGGATTTTGCGCCAATGCTGGTGTATTGTCTAACGAAGGCTTTGTAAATAAATATCAGGTAGATGAGAATTATCTTAAAAGCTTTACCGTTGATAGCTCTATAGCAGCTATTCTTGACGAACATGTTGATGAAATAGCTCAAGCATTTAGACACTGTCTGGGAGATAGCTGCTTAAAAAAACATCGAGTTTATTCGTTCCCCTGGTTGCCTGGTTATTTAATTAAGACACATCCAAGCAGAATATTAGGAATGGAGAAAGCTAAGAGAGCTGTTGTTGCACATAACCTAGACTGCTTGGTCATAGCTGAAAAAAGAGTATACGAGGCTAATGGTATAGCCTATATCATTGTTCCTAAATTCGAAGTCGGTGAATATAAACGACTTGATTTACGAGAGATACAGCAACTCTGTATGTTCGTAGAAGAAACAGGATATAACGACTTCTCAGCGAAGAACTATTTACGTCTTCAGGATGGAAGAATTGCCCTTATTGACACCGAAAGTCGTTCCTTTGGCAATAGAAGGTTTAAAGCACTTTCGCTTATTTTAACCAGTCATAGACTTATTGATTTTGAAGAGGATGCTTTTGGCTATTTATTGGAAAAGATTGCTCAATATGCGCCAAATGATCCTCAAAACATATCAAGCAGAGCAATTGCAAAGAAAGGAAAGTTTTCTTATCCTCGCATATATCAGGCAATAGTTAATGTGTTAAACGGTGAAAATGATTTTAGTAGGGACTATACAGCTTATTTCAATGAGCTCTTTCCGTCTCCAGCTGAGAGCAACTAAAAAAAGGTAAAAAGGGAGTTACCATGAAGAAGATAATATTAATAGCAATAATTGCGTGTAAAACACTGGTAAGTGGACCACCTCATCTAGAACACGAAGTCTATGAGCGATATAGGGTAGATGATTCTATGAAAGTCCTCTTAGACGAACACAAAGATGAAATTATCCAAGCATTTAATGAATGTGAGCCTGCTATTTGTATGAAAAAACGCAGAGTATATGAATTTCCTTGGCTGCCAGGCTACTTGGTTAAAAAATATATTAGTCGAATTGTTGGTGTTGAGCGCCTTTTGGAATGCATAAACGAGAATAAGCTTGATCTTATTGTAATTCCAGACAAAAGAATATACGAAGTAGAGGGTGATGTGTTCATCATTGTGTCTAAGGTAGAACCTATTGGTAGGCCGCCTCTTACCTTGAAGCAAGTCAAACAACTGTGGACCCTTGTCGAAGAAACGGGGTACAATGACATGCATGATGGAAATTATTTATTTATTGCTGACGGGAAAATAGTCATTATTGATACTGAAAGACGTTCTTTTGGCTATAGACGCTTTAAGGCTTTAGCGCGTTTTCTTATGAGTCATTATCCCTTTAACTTTACGGAAGAGGCTTTCAGATTCGTGTTAGAAAACTTGAAAAATTATATTCCCGAGGATGTCCATAACATACCAAATGGCCTAATTGCTCGCAAAGGAAAGTTTTCTTATCCTCGGATTTACGAACGGATAGAAGCTCATTTACGTGAAGAGCCAGATACTTTTGCCTGGGATTATTATGCCTACTTCAAGGAACATTACCCTAATCCTTTTGAACAGTCAACCGATGCAACATCGTAGCAAAGATAAACACAATCGGGTAGGACATGAGTTAACTCCAGCCTACCCAATCATCTTCGTAGATACGTCCTCGTATACGATGCTTTCCTGACCATTATAAAATACAGGTACCTGTCGGATAGACTTTTTGCGCCAGCAAAGATTAGCCGCTTGATTATTCTAGATACCCTTACCAAACAGGAGGACAGGCATCCAGACAATCACGTGGATATAAGCGTTTAGACTCGGATGTAGGTTGTCTCTAAAGCTGTTTTATAGGTATAGAACCTGAGTTCATGCCTTATCCAGCCATCCATGGCTCTCAGGGAGGACTTCCCGCATGCAAGCTTGAAATTTTTGTTCCGCTCGGTATAACTCATTCAAGTCGCACTATAGAAAATCTCACTGTACAGGGTATGATTCGTATTTTCCATCTAGTGAACTTCATTGCAAGACACGGGCTTTCAAAAAAGAATTTACCCATTACCAAGGCATAAGAAGTGTGCCTTAG
This sequence comes from uncultured bacterium, assembly GCA_963711045.1. Classification (GTDB taxonomy): domain Bacteria; phylum Babelota; class Babeliae; order Babelales; family Babelaceae; genus PRDV01. The sequence continues at coordinate 632,487 of CAVQCM010000004.1, forward strand.
AAATTCGACTACACAATGTACGGATGGCGATGTCCTGAAATCTACGCTACGTACTGCTATAGCAATCCTCGATTTTAAGTAGAGGAGGATCCATAGTAAGAGTTACGAGCTTGGCCGCTGCTTCCAATTACCTTTTTTCCAACTACCAGACCAAAAATGCACGGCAAATGTTTCCGGCTGCAGTAATGTATCAATTTGCTCTTGACTTAATCCAGAATGGGTTTGATCTAGCGGGAAAAAGAAACTTCTTGGTAGTGAAATTATTCTTCTATTAGGGTACTGCTCAGTGATAGTAACAAATGATTTTTGAAAATGAATAGGACCAGTGCGTCTTTCTATGCTTACCGGTTTTCTATGGTCTTTAATTGTTTCAATAGTATCTTTTAATATAGGGTGCCCAGCAATAGAACCAATTATACCATTAGTAACCACTGCTTTACAGTTTGCTGGCATCATTCCTGTATAAAATTCATACGTATGATGCAATATATCTAGAGGTTTCAACAATACAAAATCAACATCCAGGTATACACCGCCATGACGGTAAAGTATTTCATAGCGCGCAATGTCTGCTTTTGCACCATAATTATGCTCTTCATCATAGTAACGTTGATTAAATAAGCCAAATTCAGCAATTTCCTTGTTTCCCCATATCATGCAGGTCCAATCAGGAAGATGCTTTTTAATACTTTTTACACATTCATTGAAAATGGGAGGAGGATCAAGAGGACCTATCCATATAAGATGCACTATTTTGGGAATAATTGGTGTATCTTGTGAAACCAAAAGATTCTTTTCGTTATAGAGCTGCTTGCAAAAATTTCTGAGATAATTTTGTGACTCAACTACTGAAGCATACTGCATTGATTCATCAAATGAGACATCAAATAGCTTAGCCTGTAGTCCGCAAGGAATTGTCACCAAGAATAGTGCTATACTTTTTTTCACAACTTTCACTCCTTAATGTGTTTGGTTAGCTTTTTTCTCAGCCTTTACACTCCACGTATTTGCCCAATAATGGACGCCAAAAGCTTCCGGCATTACATTAGCCTCCTGCTCTTCAGGTGTTGTATAAATATCATGCTCATCAAGTGGCAAAAAATAACTTTTAGGAAATGCTATGATTTTACTATCAGTCATATGCCGGACGACATGGTAAAAAGACTGCTGGAAATGGATGGGACCAGTTCGTTTAATAATGTCTTTGCTATATTTTCTATGATCTTTAATCGTATCTATACAGTGGCGCATAACTGGATGGCCTGGAACACAAGCAATTATGCCGTTAGCGAGAACATCTCTTGTATAACTCGGCATCAATGCTGTATAAAATTCATAGGTATGGTGTAATACATCAAGAGGCTTCCTCATAACAAAGTCAACATCTAAATAGACTCCCCCGAAACGGTAGAGCAACTCATATCTAAGAATATCAGATTTAGCACCATAATTGGTTTCTTCCTCATAGTATTGTTGATTTTCTAGGACCAGCTGAGAAACCTCTATATCTGTCCACATTTTAATTTCCCAGCTAGGCATCAGAGCATTTATCTCTCAAAAAGCTCATCTAGTACAGGTGGAGGTGTTTTGGGGCCAATCCATATAATATGAATTATTTTTGGAATGATCGGCTCAACACATGGTTGGAAAAGCTTGTTCGGTTATATAAATTCTTGCAAAATTGGTTATTGTATGATCTTTTTTTTGCTAAACGTTTTTTTTCTAAACCATCTTGCTTTGCAAAATCCATAGACACATCAAAATCAACTCTTTCAAACGACATATTCCCCAACAAAGTACTTGCTCCTACTAAAGCGATTGTCATGAATTTAGTGTATAGAAATGATCGCATTGGCCAAACCTCTCTTTATCAACTACAACGTTTCACTAAGTGAATGATAGCATAGTAGAAATAAGAAATGCAAGAGTTTTTTCACTCAACAATGACACGACGAAAACATTCAGCATAGGAAGATCGACACATAAGAATTCCTCTATATCTGTTTAATGCGGATATAGCATCTGCGAAGTTGATACTGCGTACCTGAGAAGTATGCTCAGCTAACGCTTCAAGCTTTTTACGCATAACTTCTTCCCCGAAAGGCAGCAAGTGGGTGATTTTTTGAAGTGGAGTCCATACTTCATAGGCCAAGATAATAGGTCGATCTTTCAACTTTTTCACCGCTTCTATTACCGTCAGGTAGGTTGCTCGATGGTCCTTATGGGCATCCAAACATGAGGAATATAAATAAGATCAGGCTTATAAAGTGAGAGTATTGTGAAGACTTTTTCTATAACTTCATCAGAAAGCATCAACTTTCCGTCCGGTTCAAGCAAAAAATTAATGTCTGTAATACCAAGTTTTTTAGCGCCCTTTCGCGCCTCATCTTCACGACGATTAGCAAATACCTTTTTATCCTTCTTATTTCCTGGAGCCTCTCCGGAAGTCATATAGACTATAGAACAATGAGCTCCTTCACTCCCATGGCGAATTAGAGCTCCACCACATCCCAAAATATCATCATCAGGATGGGGTGCAAAGACTAGTACCTGATTAACTTTTGGTATATCAGCGCCCTTTTTACGTAGAGCAATTATTGGCGGCGCGAGTAATAGTAAACATAGGCCTATCATCTTATTCATCAGATGCAACTCCTAGTTGCTGATACTTATCATAGAGAGTTTTTGAGCTTGTCATCAAGTAGTCTTCGGTCACTCTATCTTCATCGCCTAACACTACTTCATGAGGCTTAAGCAAGGTAATAAATCTGTTTTTTACACTTGACCATAAATATTTCTGAACCCACACTCTTCCTTGTAATGCTTTTTCTTTATAGTAGGCATAGTTCTCATATACCTCTCTCAAAGCTTTTCTTGCATCTTCAACAGTACAGTTAAAGTCATCTCCACAATCTCCTAACCCGAGACCGCTATAAGTAGCTGTTTGCCTTAATTCTGAAGGTACTCCATACACATAGCCACTTTCACAGATAGTCCTATGAGCAGTATTGTTCGTAATTATAGTAGGGATTCCTAAAGCAATCGTTTCCTTAGGAGTCACTGAGAAACCTTCGGCCTTAGATAACAACACATAACAATCAAAAGACTTTAAAAGATCCTTATACTCTTTATCACTCAGTGTCGACTTAATAAGGTAAACATTTGTTGCATTCATTTCACTTAGCTTTTGCTGTAATAGTTTTTCATAACTATGATTTCCAGATCGCCCGTGCATCACTAAATGTACCGCTGGATTATTCTTAAACTCGGCACAAAAAGCCTCTAACAAAACTGTCTGATTCTTTCGTTGCCAAAAACCGGCACTTATACCAAAGGTAAAAGGACGGCCCGCATCACGAACTGATGAAGGCTCAGCTAAAAAATCTGCAAGATATACGCCATGAGGTAGTACAAAGACCGGGATAGTTACGCCACTAGTTGCATATACTTCTTTATAAAAACTATCAGGAACAACTGCTGCATCAAACTGTTCATTTAAGATGTTTACCCATTTATCTGGTACTTTTGTGCTTTCAACCATTGAATATGCAATCTTAATAGCACTCTCCTTGGGAACTAAATCAACAGCAGAAAAATTTTTCCACCAGAGAGGAAATAATAATAAAGACACGTTTCCGGGAGTTGTATCAGGATTTTTTAACGCAACTTCAATATCAGTCGGTACATCAGAAAAATCAAAACAATCTTTTTTCGGCAACCGTCGATGATTAAATGATAATGAATCTTTTATACAATCTGCGACACCAATAACGAGTCTTCCTATACCATCAGCATATTTCACGCGACCAATCAATGTTACATCAACATCAGAGTTTCCATAGAACGTCCAGAGACATAACCCGAAGAGTATTGTTTTCTTCATTTTCCTTCTTTAGCAGTTAAAGATGAATATTTTTTGTAAAGCTCAGATGAGCTTGTCATAATATATTCATCAGTTACTCTATTCTCATTGCCTAATATGACGAGCTTAGGTTTAAAAAAGTTACTAAATCTAAGCTTAACCTTAGGCCACAAAAAACTCTTAACCCACTCGCGGCCTTCTTTGGCCTTTTCTTTATAGGTACCATAATTTTCATATACCTCCCGCAGGGCTTTTCTAGCATCTTCAAGAGTGCTCTCGAATCGATAACCATGCTTCCCTACTTTTTTCTTAATGGTGGAGGGCACAGAATACACAAAGCCAGTGTTACATAGTGTACCATGGGCAGTATTATCTGAAATTACTGTTGGTATACCTAATGCCAATGCCTCTCTAGGTGTTATTGAAAAACCTTCACCCTTAGATAAAAGCACGTAACAATCAAGTGAATACATAAAATCAATAAATTCATTTTCAGGGAGAGCCTCATGTAAAAGCTCAATGTTGTGGCAACCACTTTTCTTAATGATCTTTTTCACTTTGTTCAAATAAGATTTCGTTCGAAAAGGACGCCCGTGTATTTTAAGTTTCACCTGTGGATCATCACCAAATTCTTCAATAAAAGCTCTTATTAAAAGGTCTTGATTCTTTCTCTCCCAAAAAGCTCCTGTCATACCAAATATAAAAGGTGCACCCGTTTGTTCTCGCACTTCACGTACTAAAAAATCTTCAAGGTATACTCCATGAGGTTGCACATAGACAGGTATAGTTACTCCGCACACTTTATGAATTCCAACATAATATTCATCAGCTACTATCGCTAAATCAAACTTATTATTCAATATATTTACCCAACTTTTTGGTAAAGCTGAGCTTTCAAGCAACGAATAAGCAATTTTTATTTGAGATTCTTGAGGAACAAGATCAGCTATAACTCCATCTTTATACGTGGAAAGCTCACCAAAAAAAAGTGCTACGCGTCCTGCTGATTTATCTGGATTATCTATAATAGAGACAATCTCTTTTTCTACGTCGGTAAAGTCATACCAGCCAGGGGTAGGAATATGATTAATTCGCAATTCATCTTTGAATAACCGAGCAAAAGCTATTGGAAATCTATCAACGCTTCCTCTATATTTTACTTGACCAAGCATAGTTAAATCGTATTCAAAACAACTTAAAGGTATAACTACCATAGAAGCTAAGATCAAAATCCTTTCCAACATACTCACTCCTTCATATATTTACGTGCATTAATTTTCTTGAAACACATAAAACGTAACTATTTATCTACACCGATAGTAGCCGTTCCTCCACATTCCACAAACCTATCTTTGGAGAACATAGTAAGCTTAGATTTGCGGAATCTTGCTTATTTGCTAACTTTCAATCTTTCTGTACAACATGTACAAATTAATACTACTATACCGATAAAGAGAAATGCAAGGGTTTTGTGATTTTTTTCATATTTAAAAAGGCTAAAGGCTCTTACGAAAAATGAGTGGGGTAAACAATTTTTTAGAGATCAAACTTTGTGAAGCTCTAATAATTCCCCCCTTTCTTGATTGGAGTAGTTTCAGATATAGTTATTGACTTTCAAGACCTTCGCTTGGCTCTTGAAGTATAGATACATCTACATCACCTAGCATGTGTCTTCTATGATAAGGTAGTTACTAAAGATTTTCTTTAGACTTACGGTGCGTAGACCCTTGCATTTTTCTTTCAGAAATTAGTATGCTTAAATAGAATAAAAAAACAACTAGAAAAAGGGGGAGAAAGTTGTTATGAAGAGCCATTTAGGGGCTGCATTATTTGTATGCCTGATTACGCTATCTGCTCATGCTACGTTGCGTGTAGCAGTTGAAGGGCCACAAGAAGTAATCGCTGGCCAAGATTTTGAATATAAAATACATATAGTACAACCGCCTGAGGAAGAAGATTGTTCAGTTCTCATGTATTATATACCACCAAAACAGTTAGAATTTATTGCTGCAGAAAGCCCAGATAAAGATCTTTTTGATGTTAGATATGAACACGATTTGAGGAGAATCTATGGTGAAGGTGTCAAACTCAACAGAGAGAAAGCTATTTCTGTTGGGCTAACCATGCGGGCATGTGAGAGTTTTGTTGAAGAAGAAGACGCACCTTCTTATTTTATGTTTTGCGTATTTGGCAAAAATGGTGAAGATGCTGAGCTCTATAAGCGCAAGGGATTAAAAATCCTTAGTGGAGATTGCTATGAGGAGGCATAGAAAATGGGTACTGGTAGGATTTACTTTTACTGGCCTTATGCATGCAGGACCTCATAGGATACGTCTTCATGGTGATACCATTTTGCGTGAAGGAACTGAGGCAACGTATCAGGTAACGGTTCAGAATACTCTTGATAAGGATTACGAGGATATGGTGATTGCTATTGAGGGTCTCAATGCACGTGGCTTACAGTTTCTTAGCGCTGATTCAGCTACACTTGAGATCTTTTCACATACGGTTGATGGAACTACTCAGCTAGAAGCCTTTGGAAAATTCTTAGCTTCATCAGACGTTGCAACGGTTACTTTTACGGTTAAAGCCTGTTCTCTTGAAAATATTGGTGACTTAGCTACTCAACAAATTACCATTCGCGTAACGGGTGGTAATTTTAGGAGGGGTGTTGTGCGTAAGAGCATAACGGTTTATAAGTCTGAGTAAAGGACCATTCTTCTTGATGAGATGGTAGTAGGGGTTATGAGGTAAGCATAATGAAGAAAATAATCTACCAGACGGTACTTTTCCTTGGGACGTTCTGTCCCTTGCATGCTTATACTGAAGACTCTGCTCTTTTTTATGGTGAGTATTCAGATACCTTTGTTATCCGTTGGGCATATCAAGACATTTGTCATCATGTATATGATATGAGGACAATCTCTTATTGCACCGAACCTGGCGGCGTCACCATAGACCCTAAAGCAGTCAAGAGGGGAGATATTGTGTTTGTTCGGGAAATGATGAGTTTTATGAATGAGATTCATCCTAATATTGAGCATCCCTATATTATTGTAACGGCAGGAGAGTTTAGAGATCGCGTATGTCCAATGCATGAGAATTTTCTTACTGATGAAAAAATCATTGCTTGGTTTAGTGTACATCCCTGTTGCGAATGGTTTCCCAATAAGTTTTATGCGCTGCCACTTGGGGTTAGGCAAGACAAAGAGCGATATGATGAGCGTAATGAGGTTACTAGGTTTTTTGCCGAACTGAGAAAAAATCCTAAGGAAGGGCTTCTTTGTATGAACTTCGCAAAAAAGCGCTGTAAAGAAGGAGTATGCTATCATGATAGAATGATGGTGCATGAATACTTTAGCGATAAACCATTTTGTCGCTATCAGCGTAGACGTCCCTTTAATGACTATGTAACGCACATGTCCCGCTATAAATTTACGCTTTCACCTACTGGGTTAGGGCCTGACTGTTACCGCACCTGGGAAGCCCTGCTGGTAGGAACGATTCCAATTGTTAAGCATGCGGCTACTGATGAACTCTATAAGGATCTACCGGTTCTAATCGTGAATGATTGGACTGACGTAACTGAGGAGCTTCTTGAGCAAACATGGCATGAGTTCACTTCGAAGCGTTTTGATATTACACGCCTGTTTAGTGAGTATTGGATACAAAAAATTCTCTCAGTGAGAGATGAGTTCTTAGTGGCATCATAGCTCGTTAGCAGCGACTCTTTCTAAAATATCTACCAACAGATTATTATTGACGCATAACTCAAAGGTATCCTCAACTGTTTTTCGTGCAGCTTTAGTGAGCCTAGGTAGTGCTTCAGGATGGTTAATCAGATAGGTAATATTCTTAGCTAGTCCTTGAGCATCATACTCTTCTGCAAGTAGACCGTTGACTCCATTGGTAATCATTTCAGGTATGCCGCCATGATAGGTGGTGACCACAGGAATGCCAACAGCCATAGCTTCCTTGAGAGTGTTGGGAATGGCGTCTTGATCTTTTGAGGAAGCGGTGACTGAAGGCCCAACAAATATATCTGCTTGATCAAGAAGTCCTGGAAGCTCATCTGCAGTGTATGGTCCGGTAAAGGTGACATACTCTTCAAGTTTCAAATCTTGGACTTGTTGTGTAATTATTTCTTTATATGAGCCATCGCCAGCTATTGTATAGCGAATCTGAGGATACTGCTCAACAAGCAGCGCAAGGGCTTTAAGTGCGACATGTATTCCTTTCTTTTCAACTATACGCCCCGTAGTTATGAGCCTAATTTCTTTTTCAAAATGAGGAGACCTTTCCTTGAAGGAAAACCGCTTGAGATTAAGAGAAGAGAAGTTCACCATGACTTTTTCTGGTGGTATACCGAGCGCTATGATCTTCTTTCTGAAGAATTCGCAGTTCGTAAGAAAGAAGTCTCCCTGTGCAAGTAGGTCGTCATAGCAGTGAGGGTGATGAGCTAGGTGCTTAGTAATATCAAATCCTCTAAAAAATGATACTACTTTAGCAGAAAGGTTATGTTGTTTCTTACAGTTGATCATACGGGATCCACCGGTACCAAACTGCCCCAAGAGAATATCATAGGTTTCGATATCTTCAGGAAGTGTATTATAATAGACCTTATCAAGGAGGTTGTAGGAGAGAATGTCCTCATGAATTTTATCGATTTCTTCCTTGTGTTTTGCATAGATAGCTACTTCATGCCCATGGTTGAGCATGCCAATAATCTGATTTAGGACAAATGGTTCTGAAAGCTTTGGAAAATTGAATACTGAAACCAGTATTTTAAGGCGTTTTTTAGGGCTATGAGCTAAAGAATATCCTTGCATAAGTACAAGTACTGCTGCCAGGCACGAATAAAAGTTCATACTATGGACTCCTTTGTAGTTGTTATACTACTGCTTGTTAGTATAAAAAATGATCTACTACTCATGCAAGAGTTTTTCTTGGAACGTTGACGTTATCGGTCTGGAAGAGATATAACTGTTAATTGAAGGGGACTGTTATGAACTATACGCTATTTGCATGTCTACTGAGCCTAGGTGTAAGTGTATATGCGCACATTGAAGACTCGCCACTCTTTTATGGAGAGTATTCAGGAACTATCATTATTCGCTGGGACTTTCAACATATATGTGATCATGTGTTTGATCCACGAACAGAAAACCATCCTACCAATCCTGATGGTGGGGTAACCTTTGATCCACAAGAGGTGAAAAAGGGGGATCTTATTTTTGTACGTGATGTCGATGCATTTATGAATACGTTATTTCCTAAGATTGATCAACCTTTTTTAATGATCACCGCGGGAGTATTTCTTGATCAGGTGCTTCCCGATCACGAACGAATACTCCGCGAAAAAAATATTATTGCCTGGTTTAGCGTTCATCCGTGTTGTCCCTGGTTTTCTGAGAAGTTTTTCCCGCTTCCTCTTGGGATGTTGCAAGGTAAGCATCGCTATGAAAACATTGCAGCATATAACGAGTATTTTGCTCAATTACGCCAGATTCCCAAAAAGCATCTTTTGTATATGAACTTTAGGACTATTCCCTTTAAAGAGGGTGAAAAGTATCCAGATAGAGATGAGGTATATGAGTTATTTAAGAATGAACCGTATGTCTATAGAGCTAAAAGAAAGAGCTTTAAGAAGTTTGCAAAGAACATGGCTGAATGCAAATTCGTTGTATCTCCCGAAGGCCTTGGGCCTGATTGTTATCGCACCTGGGAAGCTCTTTTGGTTGGCAGCATTCCTATCGTTAAACGAACCGCAACTGAGCCTCTTTTTGAAGGATTGCCCGTCTTGATTATCGATGACTGGCAAGAGATAACGCAAGAGTTCCTTGAGAAAAAATGGGAAGACTATAGGGCTCAGCGCTATCATATAGAAAAGCTCTTTATGGAATATTGGTTAGATACCATATATCATGTCCGTGATACCTACTTACAGATGCACCATACCTAGTGTCTTCCCATGCAGTGATGGGAGGTATCGTATATAATGTAGAACGTGTTTATCAAGCGAGCTCTTTGGCAAACAGGTCCTTAACATATTCCCTATAATCCCAAGCATATGGCTTTTTTTGTCGTTTTAGAGCAGCTGCAATCTTTTTTAGGGTTTCATTTTTTTTCCCATTAGACGCTTTTTTTAGACATTCTTTAATTTCCTCAAAGACATACATAAGTGCTTCTTTGGTATATTGTGTATTGAGATTAGGGCGTGTAGTTATCATGCGTACAAAGCCAACTAATAGGTTTTTGCTAAATGTCGCTTCGGTATCAATTAAATGCAATAATCCATCAGTTCCTCTGATAAAGTTACTACTGGTCATACTAATATACTTTGTTTCACGGATAATTGTGCAGAGTTGCTGCACCTGCTCAAGAGTTAACGGTTCAGGATCTGATATCCGCTCCACTTTCCTAATAATAACAGCGTAATTATCACCTGAGAGCTCGGTAGGTCTACCTTTAAGATGGTAGATTTTTTTATCTGGAACGGTTAAGAGATGTAAGTCATGTGTCTCTATGCACTTTTTCATTTTTTCCATGCCTCTGATTCGTGCAAGACCATACTTAACATAATAACCAGGAAGCCAATCAAACTTCCAAACACCATGTTTTTGTTGGCCTTTGTGGACTTTTTTTAAGCGCCGTGCAATTTCATCAACATGGTCATCAAGAAGCGCTTGAAGCTCAGAATCAACTGAGTATTTTTCTATAAAATCTGTTTTTGAAGCCTGGGTGCTTGCTATCAAGAGGAGTGTGAGTGTAATATACTTTTTCATCGTTTATCCTTTTTGCTATGGTGATGTATACGTTTGCGTAAGAGGTTCTCTATGTATGGTTTTTGTAAGGGGAGGAAGGTATCCAGCTGTTTCTTATATCGATCTTTGTCAGCAGGTGATTGTCTCACATAATGATAGGCTATCTTATCAAGAATAGCAGCTGCAGCTTCTTGGGTATAATAGGTCGTAAGATCTTCATCTAATAACCAAATAATACCCCGTAGAGGGTTCTCTACATTAAATGTGCCATCGGTATCAATGAAAGAAATTCGACCATCCTCTAATCGTACATAGTTGTGTGAAAAGGTGCTGCAATGGCCTGAAGTCTCTATAAGGCGAATAAATTGTTGTACCTGTTCTAAGCCCATTGGCTCATCGGTAGGATGATGCGTTAGCTCTTTAATGACAACGACATAATTTTTATTGGAGAGCTTTGTTGGCCTGCCTTTTATATGATACAGCTGTTTTGGGGGTATATGTAACAGGTCAAGATCATGCTCTTCTATGCAACGTGCCACTACTTCTCGGTTAATAACGCGAGCAATGTTATATTTTACATAGTATCCCGGTAGCCAATCAAATTGCCAGACGCCATGTTTCTGGTATCGTGTCTTATGCACTTTTTTTACCAGTGCTGTAAGCTCTTCACTATGGTCATCAAGTAGTTCTTGCAGTTCTACTGGTACCATATATGATGCGAGTTTTTTTTCTGTTAACCATGTTACCTGAGGTAGGCATGAGTGCGCTAATAGCGCTATATACCAAATAGTACGATACTTCATGAATTTCCCCCTTACCTGAATATTATAGGTATCTATTATTTCTAGTATAGTATTATTTGAAATATTTAATCAATATTTTTTTAAAAAATTATTATTTTTATTGAAAGGTTCTTTGTCTGATGCTGATTCTCATAAATAGCTGGGAGTAATTGTTTGAGATTTCCATGTATGAATAAACATAGAGAAGTTTCAAAGAATATAGGGAGTACGAGTTCATGTATAGAACACAGGAAAGAAGTATAAGGTGTTATACTAACAAAATACCAAGTTTGTAGAGCTCGAGATCATTTTCCGGTGAAGGGATTTTTAGGAAAGTGCGCATAGTCAGCAAGATTGGTATAATATTCGGCAAAGTAAGTATCAGCATAGCCGCGATAATCCCATGCTGGAGGACCGTCTTGCCAGCCGATGAATTCATCTAATAGGCTGAGCGTAAAACGCACCAAATGAGGATTATTCTGTAGATGATGTTTAATTTCAGAGAATAGATACTTAAGAGCTGGTATGGTATAATCGTTGTTCAGGTCGTGCTCAGTTCCTACCATACGCAGAAATCCTTTAATGATACGATCTTTATTAAACCCTTCGGTATCTGTTAGGTAAATCTTGCCATCAGGGGCTCGACGATAATTCGTGTCGGTCATATCCATATAGCCCGTTTTTTTAATAAGGGTACAAAGCTGGGTAACTTCTTCGACCGATAGCGGTTGATGAACGGGATGTTTTTCAATAGCTGGCACGACAATAACATAATTATCATTCGTTAACGCCTTTGACCGACCAGGGATATGATACAGTCGTTTGTCGGGCACGGCAAGAAGCGTAAGATTATAGTTGTCGATACAACGTTTAAGTCTATCAACGCCTTTTATTCGCTCAACGCCATACTTAACATAATAACCGGGAAGCCAGTCAAACTGCCAGACCCCTAAAGCATGCCGTAATCGCTTTCCATGAAGCTTATCAATTTTGCGAGCAAGAGTATGAGCATGAGCATCTAATAACACTTCTATTGACGGGTCAACTGCATATGTATCGATATAATAGGATGCGGAGCGTCCGCAGCGGATGCTTACGAGCGTACATAGTAGTATGATTGTGCGGTACTTCATAATCCTTCCTTTTTTTTTGAGCATACTACATTAGCGCTTGCCAATGCAATCTTTTACCAAATAGTTCTCCATCTCTTGTAATGGAATGAATTATTTTGCTAAAATAAAAGTATAAATAATTCATATTAAATTAAATAGGGGAAATAATATGAAGCATTTCTTTGTTTTCGTACTTATAAGCATAGCAATAGGAGCACAGCCTCGATGGGATGACACGCTTGACCATGAACTCGTAGAGCAGCAACTTACTACTGGCAAGATTATGAAAGTTATGGATCTGAGAGAGTACTTAGCAAAAAAAGGTGTTCATGCACGACCGACCCATCAGGTATTCTTTGTTCAACTCGAAAATGGTCTTAAAGGAGTCTTTAAACAAGGCGCCTATCGGCATGGTGAAGTAGCTGCCTATCGTGCAAGTAAAGCACTTGGGCTTCGCTTGGTTCCTCCTACCGTATATCGCACTATTAAAGGTAAAAAGGGGAGCTTACAATTTCTTATTGAGGCACCATCGATAAGCGGTGTATCTACTATGAAGCGGCTTGAAAAAAAGGTGGGCAAAAAGGCAGTATGTGATATGAAACTGTTTTACTATGTATTTGGTCAATGGGATATTCATGCAGGGAATCAGTTGGTTGCATCCTATGATGGTAAAGACTATTTGGCGCTGATAGATAACTCAGTCATGCTTCATAGAACCTATGATACCTATGGTGGAGCTACTTTTACCTCAAAGGGGAAAAACTTTGACCTGCCTTCTGTTACCGGCACAGAATTTCCGTATGATGCTGTTGAAGTTATTCCAGGTCGTAAGGTGCACTCAGTATTTAAGCCGTATGTAGGTAGTGCGGAACGCCATCGACTTTCTCGTTATGGAAAATGTGCCTATGTTATCTGGAATCATCGCTTGTATCTCAAGTTAAGCAAGCGTCTCAAAGCACGTTTTACTAAGACATTTTATGAAGAGACGTTAGATGCCTACCGTGCTCTTGATGCAGAGACGGTAGCTACTTTTTGGGAAGGACTTGCCGAAGATAATCAAGATCACGCTGCAGAATTATGCGAGATTATTGTAGCTAAACGTGATGAGATTCTTGCTTATGCCCAGAATAAAGGTACCATACTTTCGCATGAATCCTAAAAAAGATGGGGCAAATAAGGCTGCAATAGCGTAAGATCGCAGTTTTTATGAAACTTACGCCCAAAGAGAAATCTCTTTTTTTTGATCAAGGTATATAATCTTTTCGTATGGGGATCGGTTGCTAAGTCTTTAAACTCATGGGGATGAGCGTGACCCTCCCATATACAAAGCGTAGCGTCTTTTTTAATGACCTGGTCAAGTTCGTGATGGTATGCAAGGAGTGTTGAAGGATAATGTTCTTGATCATGGGGGCGCTTTGCCAGTATTTTAATGAGTTTCGTATCTTCTACCATCAGGTGAGCATGCTTTCTGTTAAGAATGATCCATTGAGGATTGTTGTATACCTGGGAAGGCGGGAGCCCCTTGAACGTGCGATTGCCAAAAGGATTTTTGCGGTAAAAAAACTGACTGCGCTCATCGCTGGTGAGCCGTTGATACATTTCATCAAAGGTCGTAAGTGGCAGCGTAGATTCAGAAACGAACACGAACTTAGTATTATGGGGATCTTGCAATGCTTCTTTTAACAGCGCTATTTGGGCCTTCATGGTGTTAGCCCAGGTTGTTTTTTTCCTTTGTGGTACTATAGCAGACGAAAAGAAAGATGCTGCAAACGGTTCTTTAGGATGAACATAGAGAGAATAGTTCTGTTCGTGGCCTTTGAGATAGTTTATCCAGGGTAGTTCGTGATAGATGGCGCCAATAGTTAAAAAGAGAAAAGCTATTTTAAGCATATGTGTCCTTTCTTTTTTCAAAAGAGTACGATTTTTAAAAATAATGGTCAACTGACAGAAACTGCTAGTGTTAGAGCAATATGATAATTTCCTATAGTAGTGCAAAATAATAACTTCCGGTTTTTGATATAATTGATTTGTGTAAATATCTCAATTCTCAAAAACACGGAAGCAACTATGGAATATATTAGCATGAGTATTAAAGAAAAAGAACAGGTAAAAGTGTTCGAACAATTAGTAAGAAGAGAAATTACTCAAAAAGCCGCGTCTGAGATGCTGAATTTAACAGAACGCCAAATTCGAAATAAATTACGTATTTATAGATTAGATGGTGCTGCGAGCCTCGTCCATAAGAATCGTGGTAAAGTTAGTAAGAAAAAGTGGTGTAAAGAAGAAGAGGCATTTGTCATAGTACAATTACGAGATGAGATATGGAATGATTTTGGCCCAACGTTTGCATCAGAAAAATTACAAGAATACCATCATATTACTATAAATCGAGAGACTCTGCGTCAAAGCATGATCAAGCATGGTCTTTGGGTTCCAAGAAAATCTACACCTAATAGACGAAAGAAGCGTGAACAGAAAAGAGTATTCGGTATAATGATTCAGCTTGATGGTTCAAAACATAAATGGTTCGAGGATGGTCAATATTATACATTACTTGTCTTCATTGATGATGCAACAAAAAAACTTGTTCATCTTGAGTTTGCAGAAAGTGAATCTCTCAAGAGTATTATGCTTGCGACAAGAAAGTATATGGAGAACTATGGCCGTCCTAGGTCTTTCTATGTTGATCATGGTTCGGTATTTAAAGTTTCAGTGAACAATGCTGACGATGAAAAACTCAGTCAGTGGGAACGAGCTATGAATGAACTAGGAACAATAGTTCATCATGCTGGCAGCCCTCAAGCTAAAGGTCGGGTTGAAAAATCTCACCAAACTCATCAGGATCGCCTTGTTAAAGAGATGAGGCTTTTAGGTATACGGAGCTTAGAAAAAGCCAATCAGTTTCTTCCAAAGTATATTGAAGAGCATAATAGAAAGTACTCAGTTGAGGCGGCTGAACAAGGTGATGCTCATCAATCTCTCCAAAACTTCAATCTTGATAATATATTCTGTATTCATG
The DNA here is from genome assembly GCA_963711045.1 of uncultured bacterium. Taxonomy (GTDB): domain Bacteria; phylum Babelota; class Babeliae; order Babelales; family Babelaceae; genus PRDV01. The sequence continues at coordinate 648,026 of CAVQCM010000004.1, forward strand.
AAAAGAGAAAGATACAAAACGATTACACTGTGCAGTATAAGAAACGCATTCTGCAGCTTAAAGATAAGCGAAATGTTAAATATAGGCCCAAAGATGAAGTAACTATAAAAGAATCGTTTAGTGGCTCTATAGCTATCTTTATACGAGGATATGAACTTGAATATAAAGAGCTACAGCAACGACCTCAAAAGTTTGTGAAAGAGAAAATATATAATAATCAGAAGCCCAAGCCTGTACCTTCTTCTAAGCGGTGGAACAATAATGGCATCTGTAGGAAAAAACCATTCATACATCAACCCAGAATCTATTGAAGGAAATTAACATGAAAAATAGCGCATATCGCAGTAAAAGAAAAGGAGGTAGGGTGAAGCCCGCCGGAGGCATCTTACCAGCTGTACCAATTTCCAAGATTGCCCTGACAGGAAATTATTACTTTGCTGGAAACCGGAAATAATCACTTTGCGTTGACACTGACAGAAACTGCTAGTGACCGCTAAAAATATCTTTAAAAGCTTTGTTGTTTTTCTTATTTGGGTGGCCAGAGCTTTTTACGGGTTTGCTCTATTATCGCTATCCAATATTCCATATAGAGCTTTTCTTGTGAGTAGGTCACGGCAGTCATCTCTTCATATTTTTCAATGAGAAACTCTTCGGTTACTTCTTTCCAGTCATCAATAAAGAGTATGGGAAGCCCTTCATACATACTATCCATATGAGAATGTTTAACAATTGGTATGGTGCCTACGAGACAGCTTTCCCACACACGGTAACAATCAGGACCAAGTCCCGGGGGCGAGATAACAAACTTATGCTTGGCAAGCTCTGATATATACTCTTTAAAGCGACATCGTTCACGATACGTGACAAATGATTTCTTTTTAAAATAGTTCATTATTTTAGTGCGAAATGGCATATTCCAGTCAGTAAAATTCATATAGACTAATTTTTTCTTAGGGGTGTTTCTAAAGTCCATAAGCTGCCTATGAACCTTTTTCCGTTTGTCATATAAATGTTCATACTGTACAATGCCAAGGGGCAGAGGAACAATTTTTTCGTGAGGTTCCTCGCAAGGATGAATGGTAAACCAGGCAAGTACCTTCTCATCTTCTACATACTTAAAATGTTTCTTTTTTACCTTATCAAGGTATTCACCGCTTGTAAGAATAAAGTATGGTACTGTAATTTTTGGATGCTTATCCCTAAAAAATGCTTTTATATCTCTGACAAAAATCATATCTCCCGCTTGGACTTTCGCCGAGTCAAAATTATGGTTGCCAGGTGTAGGCCATACCGTTCGGAAATCAAAACAATGATCGCACAACTCCTGAAAAGCCCAGCGAATAATAAAGTTTCCTGACGGTTCTCCTTCATAAAAATCTACTGCATGCAGGCTCCAACTTACAATAATAAGAGCGAGTAGTTTTTTCATCGTCTCTCCCTATATGCTTTTTGTTCTTGCTTGATCTTATCAAGCCAATATTCGCTGTAGAGCTTCGAGATATCATACTTCTTTGCGGTTATCTCGTAATACTTCTGTTTAAGAAACTCTTCTGTTATATCGGTCCATGTATCAACAATGAGTACCGGTAACCCTTCATATAAGGGATCAAGATGGCATGACCGCACAATTGGAATGCTACCACACAAGAGTGCTTCCCAGGTGCGATAACAGTCAGGCCCGAGTCCAATTGGTGAGAGAGTAAAGACCGATTCTGCCGTCTTTTTTAGATAGTCTCTAAAATCTACTTTTTTACCGCGCTTACAAAAGGGCTTATTCTTCATAAACTTCTTGAGCTTTTTGCGCTCAGGTTTGCCAAAATCAGCAAAATTCATATACACTAAATGCTTTTTCTTAGTAGTTGCACGAAGATTTCTAAAGAACGTATCGTACCGCTTTCTCTCTTCATAAATGTCAGGTCGTTGCAGTACTCCTAAGGGAATTGGGCGAAACTTAGGGTGCTCTATTGCCATCTCATTTGCATGAATACCGTACCAGGCAATAATCATGTCATCATCAAGATACTCAATATAACGCTTTCGCATCTTATCAAGGCACTCACCGGCGGTAACAATAATATAGGGATACCCAATATGAGGAGCCATTTTCTCAAAAAATCGCGGGATATTACGTACAAATATCGTGTCGCCCGGTTGCACCTTATCAGTATCAAAGGTTACCCCATGTTCTTCATTTGTTGGCCATCGCCAGATATCAGTACGAGGATCATACACATGATCACAAGCATGCTGATACTCCCAACGGATGACAAAATTAGACGAATGATTCGTTGGCGCAAAGAGATGATCTCCCACCGGAATATCAAACGTTAGGCTTGCGCTGATTGATGACGTCACGAGCATACACAGCATAAGGACCTTCATGAGTTCCTCCTTAAAAACGCATCTCGAATGAGATGTATCTGACGCTGCCAATACTCAACGAACAACTTCTCAAGTGACCATTTTTTAGCAGTCAATTCGAGATATTTTTGCTCAAGAAACTCTTTCGTTATGCACTGCCAATCATCAATAATTAATACAGGCAAATCAGCGTAGAGGCTATCTAACTGCGAGCTTTTTATGATAGGGATACTCCCAACCAATAATGCTTCCCAGGTTCGATAGGTATCTGGTCCATAACCACGAGGCGACAAGGAAAACTTAAAGGATGCCATCTGCTCCATATATTCTAAGAATGGCATACGGTTCTTTACCGTATAGCAGAAGTCTTTGTCTTGTAAGTACGCATCTAGCTCAGCTCGTTCTGGTTTAGCTCCTTTCAAGTCACCGTAGTTGCTATATAACAGCTGCTCTTTTGGTTGTGCTCGCCAGCGTGCAAATGTCTTAGTAAGCTTCTTGCGAGGCTTATAGTACTTTTTGTCTTGGTAGATTCCCAACGGAAGCTGGTGAAACTTAGGATGAGTTTCATAACAATCATGATGTACCGCAAACCAGGCAATAATGTTTTCATCATCAAGATAGGCAAGATGTTCCTTTGTTACCTGATCTCTCATTTCACCGGCAGTAATCATGATATAAGGGTGAGTAATCTGCGGATGTACTTTTTTCATAAACTTGTGTACTTGTCGCACAAAGACTATATCTCCTGGCTGGACATTGTTAGGATTAAAGCTAACGCCTTCTTGGTTAGTGGGCCATGCATAGGTATTAGTATGGGGATCATAGCAATGGTCACTGAGCTTTTGAAATGCCCATCTATTAACATAGTTTTCTGTATATGTGCCTGTATACAGTGATGAATGTTCTTCAACCATTCCACTTATAAGGCATGATGTGCCGAGTACACATACAAGTATATAATGACTGATCATGAGTAACTCCCTCCTTTTTTTATTCTAACAAAAGTATGACGTATTTTATCAGCAAAAAACAAGAGTTTTGTTGGTAAAAAATAGCGAAAGGCAACTGCCAATTTCTTAGGGTAAGAAGCAGGGCATTTAGGTTGTTTCACCTTTTACATGAGGATAACGCCTATGGAGCTCATCCCAATCAAGTTCGGTATAGACCTTCATGTCATATGCTTTCTTTTTGGAAAAATCTATGTCCGGAAGCCAGGAAAGCAGGGTAACGGGCTTTGAGTAGAGCTTTTGTTGAAGATTTTTGTATTCCCAGAGGATGCTACTACCAAACTCTTTTTCCCTTTTTAGTGTTTTGTGTATGTTGTGTGCGGCTTTTTTGGGTGAGAGTGCATAGCCATAGTCACGTGGGTCTGCCTCAACACTAAGTAACAATGCAAGGGTGAGTATGCATTTTTCACAGGTACCGCAGGAGATGATATTTCCCGGGCGTTGGCATATAATGAGTTGCGGTTTTTTGATGAGGTTCTTGTTTGCTTGATTGACTATGTAGGCAATCTTATCATAGCGGGACATCGAAAATAGATCATGATAAAACTTTAAGCCCATGAACGAGATGTTGCTATCGATATAGGGATGCGCTGCTGAACTATAGGGAATGTTCCAGTTTTCAGAAGAGCCGATACGAAGGGTTGAGATGCCTCGAGAAAGCATGATGGGGGCAATGAGCCCTGCCCATCCGATATCTTCTACAGTATCCATGCGCCAGCTGGTAATTTCTGGAGAGAGATCCTTGAGCACTGAAAAGTTCATAAAGTAATAGTAGTTTGAGGTAAGATAGGTTGTCTCATGACCGTAATCTTGAGCAAATGAGGTAATTCTTTTGTATACCTTATTCCAGAGAGTTGTGTTAGTAAGCGGCAAGCAACTTTGGCCCCAGGCCGTTACTAGGAGCTGTTTTTTATCGCGATGAACAAGTGATGAAGTGGTTGAATCTACGCCACCACTAAACAATAATGCTATGCTATCTGAAGTATGAGTAAAGTGGTGATTTACGAGCTTTTTCGGGATGAGGCGACCTTCCCAAGGCGTTTCAGGATGAAACAGCTTGAATACTTCTTTCAGGGTTTGCAATGAGGCGTATACTTCTGTATCCATCTCATCTACTTCATAGTCTTTACCCGATATCCATACGAGTGATATCACATTCATAATAAAGGGTAGTGTTACGATAGAATAGTCAAACTGCTCAAGGTTAACATCCTTGTACTCTACAAAAAAGTCTTCTTTTAGGTATGCTCGCTTAAACTGTTTGTTTATTGCTATATCCACTCGATTGTTTCTTACACGCACCGTGCGAATAAGTGGTATGGGGGTTGCTGAGAGGCATGAATGTAGGAAAGTGAGTGCAACACATAACTTTTTCATATGAGTTCCTGTGGTATCGTGAGACCATGATCATCAGGTAAGAGTGAGATCATGGTAGCCCAATCTAGTTTTTTCTGATGAGTGATATCGAATGCTTTTGTTTTGTTAAAGTCTATGGAAAGAAATGGTATCAGCTCTGCATCAATAGGTTCTCCACCTGCTTGGCGGTGTTTAAGAACCTCTTGCACTTCTTTACCAATAAGTATCGAGTAGTAGTTTAATGCAGGTTCCCTAAAGGTGTTAATGATCTTTTTATAGAGCTTTTTAGAGTAGTTCAGGCCATAGGGTCTTGGATCGATACCAAGTGCCCTAAAACAAAGAATGGTGGTAAGGCATTTTCTACACCCATGGCAATTACGATCTTCCTGCTTTTCAAGAGAGCATATCTTCAAAAACGGCTTTTTGATGCCGGTTGTGCACACCATCTGATGAATAAACTGTATCTTCATCAGGCGGGTATAGTCAAACTGATCATGTAGTATGCGCAATCCACAGAATCGGAGGTTGTTGTCAATAAACGGACTCGCTGCTGACGGGTAAGGATAGCTCCAGGTATGTGATGAAGCGATGCGCAGTGTATCATACCCCTTACTGAGTAAGATAGGAGCAGTAAGGCCTGCCCAGCCAAGTCCTTCAACGGCTCCTAAGCGCCACTTATTAATCTCAGGAGAGAGCGTACTCAAGTGTAGATAGTTGAGCATTGACGTATAGTTAGAACGTAAGATACTACTTTCATTACCAAACTGGTTAGCAAACTGTTTAATTTTCTTTGAGCGAGTGTGCCATAAGTCTGTATTACCAAGTGGTAGATCCCAGTGGCCCCAGGCAGTTATTAAGAGTTGTTGTTTATCTAGGTGGTTCAATGCTGTAGCCATAGAATCGATCCCACCACTAAAGAGTAAAGCTGTTTTTGAGCTATCACGAGGTATTGTATGCTTAATGAGTCTGCCAACCTTTAACTCTCCTTCCCATGACGTATTTGGGTACATAGTGTTAAATACCTTCTTAACCCGTTTAAGTGATTCATGCAGTTCTGCATCCATTTCATCTACATAGTAGGTTTTGCCGGAGATCCAGACGAGGCTAATAACATTTAAGATAAAGGGCATAGTAGTAATTGAGTAGTCAAACTGTTCTAGGTTGATATCAGATTCGTATTTTACAAAAAAGTCACTTTCAAGATATTCTTTTTTAAAGGCTTTATTGACCTGTATGTTAAGAATATTGTGATTCACCTGTACTGACTCTATGAGCTGGGGTATTGGTGCAATAACACCCCAGCTTAGCATGATTAGAATACTTACTGCTCTTTTCATACGTTTTTTCCTAGAAAGCCGGCTCAATATTGTCTGGTACCACTATATCTGGCAAGAGATCTACATACTCTCGCCAATCTATTTTGCGTTGGTTTGCAATTTCGCTCGTTATTTTATTTTTTAAGTTATAGGATAAAAGCCATCTAAGACCCGGATGTATATCGTGTCCGTTAGCAGCCATCTCTTTGAGTCGATCCTGTATATGCATAAAATGCCATACGGTTGTAGATCCAGTACCATGGTCTTTCATGAACTGTTTTGATTTCTTGAGAACCTTGTCAACATCACAGTTAAAGCCATAATCACGGGGATCTTCGCCGGCTACGAAGAGTTCAATGATGGTACGAATACATTTTTGACAGCGCCAACAACAATTTTTTACCTTTTTTTCTTCACAAACCCTGATATAAGGCCGCTCGATACCTTCAGTCTTACATAGCTGAGCAATATACTCACATTTCCCTAAGCGATGCATATCAAACAGATCATGCTTTAATCGCATGCCAGAAAAATAGATATTGTCATCGATGAAAGGATTTGCTGCTGCCGGGAAATTATATTCCCAGGTAATTGTTGAGCCATGTAATAGCGTTTGATACCCTTTTAACGCCATTACCGGTGCGGCTACGCCAGCCCAGCCGATGCCCTCAACGGTAAAAATACGCCATGAGCTAATTTCACGTGAAAGATGATCAAGTTCATATCTGTTGAGAAATTCATAGTAGTTTGAATCAATGAACGTATTGTCATGACCATGTTTTTTACCCCAGGCACGCAGCTCTTTGTTCCGAGCTCGTACTAATTCCTTGTCATTAAGTGGTAGATCCCAGTGGCCATTGAGGGTGACGAGCAGCTGTTTTTTATCCCGATGATACAAGGAAGAGGTTACTGAATCAAGGCCACCACTGAAGAGTAATGCGATACGTTCTCTACCGTCTGGTTCATACTGAGGAGTAAACGTATTCTTCACCAGCTTACGTGGAATAAGCTCGCCGTTCCATTTAGTTCTAGGATACATGCGCTTAAATACTTTTTTTACGGTATTCATCGAATGATAAAATTCTTCATCAAGTGCATCGATATAATAGGTTTTACCGGAGATCCAAATGATAGAGATTACATTCGAGATAAAGGGCAAAATCTGCACTGAATAATCAAGCTGTGATAGATCTACATTATCATCATAGCGCGCAAAGAAGTCGCTATAGAGATACCTACTCTTAAAGTTCTTATCTACTTTAACTTTGATATAGTTTTTCTTAACAATAACATCGGTTATCAGGTTAATTTCTTTTGCTTGCGCTGCTATGAAGGCAACACTAGCAAGTACGAGTAGTTTTTTCATCATATCTCCCTTATAATGAGTTTATTGGTTCATAGGGCTCGATAGCTCTAATTATGTCCTCAAGGTATAGTTGTAGATTTCTATTTACTTTGTGATCATTTATTGGATTATCATAGGTATACATGCACAATATATCAGAGATAAACATACTGTGTTTTGGCCCTGCCATTTCTAGCATCGGTATCATCGTAGCCATATCAGCGTTCATCTCATAAAATTCACCATTGAGCTGCAAATGCTCTTTGTTAATTCGCTTAAAGAGTCCGGCTTTATAGGTACGCAGATGCTGTGCAACATACGTAAGTTCTCTCAGGGTTTTGCCCTGTAGGGCAGCTTCTTCATGCATATCATAGGTGGTGCCAATCAGGCGCCTGTGCCCATCGTACCCTATGGGTCCTTCAGGAACAAACACAAATTGGCCATAGGTCATCCACACTTGTGGATCTTTATAGGCGTTTGCTAGGCGCGTCAGTACCCCCGTATGGGCAAGGGCATCATCACCATCAAGATGGACAACAATGTGGTGGTCTTTTACGTGGTCATGAACCGTATAATAGATGTTAGCAAGAGCGCCAATGCGTGTTTGATTATCAATAATCTTTAAAAATGAATCGCTCAGGTTATATTCTTTCTTGATGTCATGAACGAGTTGTAGGGTATTGTCTTGTGAGCAGTCGTTAACATAGATAATTGAAAAAGGTACCTCAGTTTTTTGTGAGATGACTGATTCTAGATTCCTTCGTACATATCGTTCATTATTGTATGACGGAATGACCACCACAAATTTAAGGTCATGGGCATACACTGAACTACACAACAAGAGCGCTAGTAACTTCTTCACTACCATTCCTCCTCAAAGAGACTGTCTAACGGTTCATAGGGTTTCAGCCTTCTTATTTTTCGATCAAGTCGCATTTGTTCTTCTCTGCCGGTATCTTGATAATCACTTAAGGGGTTGTCATAGTTATACATATATAAAATATCATCAATATAATAACTATGGTTGGGTGATTCTGCGTCATACGGTGCACACATCTCAAGCAGAGGAAACATCATTGCCATATCCCATGCCTTATCATAAAATGTTCCGGTTTCATCATTAATAAGGTCTTCCCGTTTTATGCGCTTATAAAGGGCGGCACGGAATGTTTTAAGATGGGAAGGTACATTATAATGCTTTCTAAAGCTTCGTTGCTGTATAACGTCATCAGGGTAGCCCCCGCATATAGTCCAATGAATTCCCTCAGGAATGACCACAAAGCTTCCGTAGGTCATCCAGACATCCGGGTTAGCGTAGACCTTCTCTAGATGCTTAAGTACTTGGGTATGCGCAAGATAATCATCACCATCCACACACACCACTACCTTATAGTCTTCTATATGAGTATGCACCGTTCTATAAATATTGCCGCCACCTGATCCTAATCGCTCTTCATTGTTGATTACGAGAAGTCTGCTATCAGGTAGGTCATACGTTCGTTTATAGTCGTTAACAAGGGCTGCCGTGTTATCAGTTGATTGGTCATTGACATAGATAACTTGATAGGGCACCGTTGATTGCTGGCTCATAGCGTAATCAAGGTTACGCGTTACGTACTTCTCATTGTTAAATGAGGTAATGAGTATCACGAACTGGATCGGTGAACTCTGTAATGAGCTAAAGAAGCTGAATGCAAGAATAAGATAATAGTTCATTATTTATCCCAGTAGGTAGCAAGGTTAGCATACAAATACGCATCATTTGGGCGAGCTTCAATTGCTTGTTTAGCTGCCTGTTCACCTAGCTTAAAATCACCAACATACCAGGCACAGCGGGAGAGCACTTCCCAACGGTCAAAGGTATAGTTAATCATATTCAAGGGTAATAGTTCTTGGCCAATATCTGGTAATGGTAATTCTACCGCTCGGCGTGCAAAGAGATAGCTAATTTCATAGTCTTGCTGATCTAGATAATATTCAGCGATACGAATAAGCGGTTCAGCGCGATGGGGCTTCATGGCATAGGCTTTCAGATAGTAGCCAAGAGCTTCTTCCCAGGTATAATTTTCAGGGTCTTCATAGACAAGACAATGGGTTACCATGCCCAGGTGATACCATGCTTCAAATTGTTCATCAGGATAGAGGTCAATTTGAGCGCTTTTTTTAAGATAGATATGAGCAATTTCATTGTGGCCAAGCCATCCTTCAGTGAGGCCAAGATAGAAGAGCGCCCGCGTATCACTGTTATCTTCTCTATACTTTTTTAACCATATATTACGATCGGTATACCATCGTTGCACGCTTTTTTCACCACCTTTTTTACTGGTGTTATACCTCATAAAAATATCGCTGGGGACCCACTGATCAGTAGTCTTATTTGGCAACTCATGAAGTTGACCAGTAAAGTGAATATCATCTGCAGTCAAAAATAGGCGAGCTTGAGGCATGATAGTTCCCGAGGCGGAAATGAGCGTTATATAGTAATGAGATGGTGGTAGTGTTCCTCGATTATAGGACTGCTGCTCCTCCTTACAAAAGTTTACCAACCTATCCATATCATCCATGTACCATTCAGCATCAGGAAAGAGAATAAACGTAGCATCTTTATAGGTAGTACGCGCTATCTCAAGGGCTCTATTTCTTCCTTTACCGTAATCAAATGGCATAGCATGTTGTTCTTGTATCACCTGGTAATGAGCAATGTTATGATCGACAAAAAATTGTTGGGCCTCTTTCATTGTTTCATCAGTTGACCCGGTATCATAGACAATGTAGGCAACATCTTCAGGGTCATCATTTCCTACGGCAAGCTCAATAGGTAAGAAAGATTCTAAGGTGGGCGCGATAACGCCTTCCTCATTTTTTACCATAATGAGCACTACTAATAACGGACTTTTTGCTGCATGGACCAATGAAGAACAGATAAGTAATAAAGATATAAGATAGCGTTTCACCGTACTCTCCTGTTGTGAATAACCTACAATGCTTCAAATCGTCACTAGGGTACCATAGGGAGTAGGCAAAAAACAAGAGTTTGTGTATTTTTTTTCGATCGATGTTAAATAAGTGCCATACGTATGGCTTTAGGAAGTCTTATCGAGTTAACGTAGAGACCACAGAGGGAGTTTTTGTACATGTACTTCAATACTCTCAGCTATTCGTTCATCAAGGGGAAGAGTGGATTTGGTGTTCCACGCGTGAGCGAATGAGCTCACCGTTTCTTGTACGGTATCAAGAATCAGCCTTTTGGGTAGACCGTAGGTCTGAGCTAGCTTTTCAAAGTGCTTTAATGTTATGGCATTATATGCCTTATTGTGCATAAAGTTGAGTGCCATGGTGTCACTTGGTAAATAGGGAAGTGTGGTAATGTAATCATACGCTGGTGCAAGCTGAGCTGTTTTTTTGTCTGGGTATATGAGAGACCAGTTTTTGCTATGCATATCCCCATTACCAATTAAGATAGAGAATACAAAGCGTCGAAGAAATGAGGAAAGTCCTTGAGAGCCAAGCTCAGTCCATATCACCTTGATAATCGTAGAGTAGTTTGCTGCGGTATATTTTTTCTCTGGATAGATCGAAAATACTTGAGCAAAGTCCTCTATATGTACTTTTTCACCATTTTCTTTCCGATCAAAGCGCTTGATGGCAAAAGCATGCGAGCCAAACTGTTCTAGGTTAGTCGGAATGCCCTGTATATCTTCCAGAGCAATAAGGGCTGTTTGAGGAACATTGATACCAATTCGTCTTGCCAGCTCCATCATAACATATTCGTTTTGTGGCAGTTCTGGAAAGGTAGGTGAAGGTAATTTAACAATCCATGAACCACCCGTGCCATCGATCGGTATAGTTAATTTTTTTTCTTGTTCCCATATCGCTGAAAATTTGTGCTGGTACCCAGTAAGTGAAAAGCGGAACCCCGTATGGGTTATATGATCTTGCTTTTCAATGCCAGACGCAGAAGTGAAAGAAGAATCATCCATGAGGTTGTTTGTAGTAATTGCGCCAGGAAGATCATGTCCTAAGGCAGCGAGCAGATAAAATTCTCTATCCGGATTAACACCGGCTCGCTGTGCTAAGTAGGTGCGCATAAATCCTTCCGGTAGCACATTTGAAAAGAAAGGTGATAAGCGTGTTTTTGTTGATCTTGTCTCCGTTAGTACGTTACCATACGTATCCTTATATGAAAGGCTGAGTGTTGGACGATCAGGATTATCAATATAGTCCTTATTAAAGCTAAACAGGTTCCTATCGTCGGGAAAGCGTGTGAGCGTTCCTATAGGCTCGCCATGAAGAAAAATCTCTAGAGCAGCAAGTTTACCCTTCATGGTCATCCTCAAGTTGATACAGAGGTCTTTGTTCAGTCGATGTACGCGGTCTCTGCAATTCTTTTACCATATGGATCAACAAAGGAGGGAGCAATATAACATCTAAATCAAGGGTGCGAGCAAGCTCAATCAGGCTTGAAAGTCGCAGATCAACTAAGCCACGTTCAATTTTTGAAAGATGACTTTGTGGCAAGCCAACCCGTACTGCCAGAGCTGCTTGAGTAATGCCTTTTTCTTGTCGAGCTTTTTTTAATGCTGCTCCAATATGGTGTATCGTTGGATTCATGTTTCTTTATATAGTATGGCACATATTTGTCTGTCTAATATATAGTATCATATATAATTACTTGCAGCAAGACTTGAAGATACATGATCTTTTCTTAAAAAGGGCTCAATAGAGTCGCTGGTGTTCCTCTATTTTTTCTTGAAGCAGCAAGGTAAGTATGTGAGAAATGCATGGCCGATTGAGGTTAACTGCTAATGAGTACGCAGTGTCGCCATCACCGTTTAATAGGCTTATATCAATAGATGAATGACTTAATAATAAGGCTATTACGTCAGTATGGTTTTTAAAAATGGCTATCATAAGAGGGGTATAGCCGGTAGCTGCATCTTGGCAATTAACAGAAATACCTGCGTCTATGAGTGTACGTACTATAGATACATTGCCAAGTTGAGCTGCCCAGAGCACTGCTTGAATGGATCCTTGGCTGTTCATAAAGATGCTTCTCGTAGCAAGAAGAAGCTCTATGAGTGCTAAGCTGTTTGCTTGTGCTGCTTTGGTGAGGATTGTTTCATGGAGTTCATTTTCTTGATTGAGATTAAGAGAAGGTAAGAGTATTTGTATACTTTTACTATCTCCTCTTAGAGCAGCATTCATACCTGTTTTAAAGAGGTCTGTGTGGATTTGCTCATTTAAAGCTGCTTTTCTGCGTCTTTTTGTGTTAGACTCCATGGCAGCAAGTGAAGTGTTAATAATAATGAATGCTAGAAGCTTTTGCATGATTCTCACTACGGTTTTATGTATAATTTAATTGTACGGTAGAGCTAATGCTTTGTCCAGTGGTTTTTGTAGGTTGTGAACTTGTGGATATTTTTTATACTTATACATATCTACGAGAAAAGAATTGGTAGGCTATGAAAAAATTACCGCTCGGTATTAGTGATTATAAAGAGTTGATTGACGAAGGCTATTACTACGTCGATAAGACATTACTTATCAAAGAGCTTTTTGAATGTGGTAAGGTTATTCTCATGCCACGACCGAGACGTTTTGGTAAAACGCTTAACCTTACTGCGGGTGCCTTTGCCAGAAGCTCAGCTTTCCACTCTTTTATCTGGGTTGGCCCAATCGAGTACTTAGTGGAGAGCTCGGCAATCGTCAAATTACTCTGGATTGCTTCTAGAGCAATCTTTGCTTTGTATTCAGCTTTAAATCTTCGTCTTTTCATCTTTGACCCTATAATATTATTTTGGGGGAAAAATTAGCCTTTATCAAGGGCTAAAAAATGGTCCTAATTCGGGAGTCCATTATACCTAGATGCATAGTCACTGCTCAATAAGTGTAGGTAAGTTAAAAGCCTAATTGACAAGCTTTGACATTTGGGTGTAAAAAGGGCATACTTAAAACTGATGAGTTTCATCAAGGTTCCTATACATTTTCTGAGTTAAGTGAGTGGGAAGTGGTATAGGGTGTATTTGATAAGAAATATCACTTGAAGGACTGAACATGGCAACTAGTAAGTCGGGTGGTTCCACCCAGAATGGTAGAGATAGTATTGGCAGACGTTTAGGCGTCAAAAAATATGATGGTGAGCGTGTATTTGGTGGCGAAATTATTATTCGTCAACGAGGGACTCGTATTCATCCTGGCAATAATGTAGGTCTTGGTAATGATCATACTATATTTGCTATAGGACAGGGTACGGTTAAGTTTCATTATGGCCCTAAGGGACGTAAGTACGTTTCGGTACTTGCTGCTTCTTAATTTTTCCGCTATAGTTTCTTTTGTAGCACAACATTTTACCCTTAATGAACATAACTTTCCGAAGGTAGAGTACTTATGTTTAACATCTTTCGCGTTCGACGCAATCCCGATGGTTCTGTACAGCCAATAGATTTTCTTAGCTTACGCTATATATCGTTAGCTGTTTCCTTGATTATTCTTGGAACATTTTTTGGTACGTATTTTTACAAACGATTTACCAATCCAGATGGCCGGACCTTTAATTACAGTGTTGATTTTACGGGTGGTATTCAAACACTTCTTTCATTTAATAAGCCGGTTAAGGGCTCTCAATTGGTGTCTATCTTAGATACTGATGGCTGGCCTGGTACCGTGACTCGTGAGTTTTCACCAACAGAACACTTAGTGCGGGTTAAAAAAGAAGCAAAAGATGTCGCTAAAGAAGCGGAGTTAATTAGAGAATCGCTTCAAAAAGGTCTAGGCGAAGACAATCAGATAAAGATTTTACAGACAGATAGCGTGGGTGTTGCAACCGGTTCAACCTTGAGAACGCAATCTCTCTGGGCAGTACTCATAAGTTTACTCCTTATGCTGTTTTATATTGCCCTCAGATTTTGGTCATTTGCCTATGCTATGGGTGCTATTGTATCCTTATTTCATGATGCAGTAGTTATGTTAGCCTTCTTTTTACTCTTTGATAAAGAAATATCGATGAATGTTATGGGTGCGGTATTAGCTGTTCTTGGGTATTCAGTAAATGACACGATTGTGATCTTTTCTAAGGTTCGTGAGAATTTGGCTAAGTTGCCTGGCAAATCTATGTATGACATAATAAATATTAGTATTACCGAAACATTAAGTCGTACGGTACTTACCACGGTATCAACCTTACTCGTAGTTCTGTCTTTATTCTTCTTTGGTGGAGAAACATTGAGAGATCTTTCTACTACGTTATTGATTGGTATCCTGTTTGGTATCTACTCAACGATCTTTATTGCAACACCAGTTCTTTATGCACTCTATACTAAAAAAAGTGCTGAATAAGTAAACTAGGTTTGACTAAGAAAACCAAAAAATTACCCTTTAACAGCATCGTTAAAGGGTAAAAAGATTTTAATTTCACTATACGTATGATACGTGGCCTTTCGTGCCGCGAGGACCCCTTGGGGGGAAGGATTTATTCTATGAAAGAAAAACCAAATATAAAACAGATGGGACTTAATGACTTACAAGTCCAAGCTCGTCGTCTTGGTATTGTAGGCTCGACGCTTAAATCAAAAGAGCAACTTATTACAGAAATTACCGAACTTATTGAAAATCCAGAAAAAGAGATCCATGTTGAAGGTGTTCTTGAGCGACTACCAGATGGGTTCGGGTTTTTACGTTCAGCAAGCTTTGACTATGTATCAGGACCTGATGATATCTATGTATCACCGTCACAGATTAGGCGCTTTGGGCTACGATCGGGTGATACTGTTTCTGGTGTTATTAGAAAACCAAAAGATGGTGAGAAGTACTTTGCCCTCTTAAAAATAGATAAAGTTAATTATAGAGATCCTAGTTTTTTAGCTGATAGGGTTTTTTTTGATAGACTTACTCCCTGTTTTCCTACAGAAAAATTTAATCTAGAAGATAAACCTACGGGGATTTCAACTCGTATTATGGATCTATTTACCCCCATTGGTAAAGGACAGCGTGGTCTGATTGTAGCTCCACCTAAAACAGGTAAAACCGTTCTTCTTAAAGAAGTAACCCGGGCTATTTCAGCAAATCATCCTGAAGTCTATTTAATAGTGCTTCTTGTTGATGAGCGTCCTGAAGAAGTAACGGATATGAAAAAAGCAGTTGTTAATATGAACGCTGAAGTAATCAGTTCAACGTTTGATGAACCAGCTGAACGAGATGTTCAAGTTGCTGAGATTGTTATCGAGAAAGCTAAACGCATGGTTGAAGCAGGCTATGATGTTGTTGTTCTTCTTGATTCTATTACCAGGCTAGCGCGGTCATATAATACGGTAGCTCCGGCATCAGGTAAGGTTCTTACCGGTGGTATTGATGCCACTGCTTTACAGCATCCAAAGCGTTTCTTTGGTGCAGCACGTAATACTGAAGAAGCTGGGTCTCTTACTATCATTGGAACAGCTCTTGTAGAGACAGGTTCTCGCATGGATGAAGTCATTTATGAAGAGTTTAAGGGAACAGGTAATATGGAAATGCATATGAACCGTAAGCTTGCTAATAGGCGCACATTCCCGGCATTTGATCTGCTCCTTTCAGGAACCAGACGAGAAGATCTTCTTATGGATGAAGACAAACTCAATAAAATATGGGTACTTCGCAAGTTTCTTTCAAATATGAATACCGTAGAAGCAACTGAATTCATGATCGATAAGATCAAGAAATTTAAAACAAATGAAGAGTTTCTTGATTCAATGAAGAAAAATGGCGGTTCTAACGGATCTAAGTCTTAATACGGAACATTACTCAAAAAGATCAAGTGTCCAGGGAGAGAATTCGTTCTTATGGGCCTTATAGTGACCGACAAAAGCGATCATAGCACCATTATCTGTACAATAGCGTGGTGATGGTACAAAAAAGTGCTTACCTTTTGATTCGGTAAATGCCTTGAGACGTTCACGCAGGTACTTATTGCAGGCAACGCCTCCAACAAAGGCCACAGCTTCTGTTGGATGATAGTTGAAAATACGAGCTAGTTTATGTTCAAAAATATCTCCCATGCATACAAGTAAGGAGCTCGCAACTTTTTGTTTAAATTCAAGATCGTCTTCTTTGAGGAACTCTTTTTTCTTAAGATCATAAGCGCCTCGTTTAACCATATCATAAAGAACCGCCGTCTTTAATCCAGAAAAGCTAAAGTCAAGCGTATGTTCCATGGGCCGAGGATAGTGAAAGAAGTCCTGAAATTGTGCTTCTTGTGCTAATTGTTCTATGACTGGACCACCAGGATAGGGTAAATTCATCAATTTAGCTATTTTATCAAAAGCTTCTCCTGCCGCATCATCTAATGTTTGGCCAAGCAGAGCATAGTCTCCAAAATCTTGCACCATATACAGAGCAGTATGGCCCCCTGAAGCTGTTAAGCAGGTAAAAGGAAACGGGATAGTATGTTCAATGCACGCAGAGAATATATGACCTTCTAAGTGATTTACGCCAATGAGACGGGTGCCTGATGCCCAGGCAATGGCTTTGGCAAAGCTCAGCCCCACCAATAAAGAGCCTGGGAGACCCGGTTTAGACGTAACCGCAACAGCTGATATCTGCTCTAGCTTTTTGCCAGCCTTAAGAAGCGCTGACTCAACGATTGGTCTTATTTTTTCTAGATGAGAGCGAGAGGCTATTTCTGGTACAACACCGCCATACAGAGCGTGAAGATCAACTTGAGAAAAAAGCTCATTGGAAAGCACGCCATCTGCTGTTGTATAGATAGCCGCTGCTGTTTCGTCACATGAAGTTTCAATACCGAGTATGGCAATATCCATACTCATGAAGTGCTTACCAAATTGTTTCATGTGTTGGTCCGATGTTCAATTTTTTTCTTGCAATCCAGTTCCCAATTGAATTCCAAATATGTTCGCCAAATCTGTCTTCCAAAGTATCTCCTTCTTTTTCAAAAGTTAATGTAGCTTTGACCCATGTATCGATAGTAAGATGGTACAATTCACCGTGTAAAAATCTTAAAAGAATGTCGTTAATGTGGCTGTTGTTTGATCTTTCGAGGTGCCTTAGTAATAAGTAAGTGAGAACTTTGTGAAAATCAGGCTGCGATCTCAAGATATGGTAGATAATATAATACGTAAGCCCCCGTCGACGAAGAGATAATATAACAGTTTGTATAGTTTGTACTTTGTTAACACCATAAATAGTTGCCTTAAATTCATATCTATTATATCGAGGGATAAGAAAAGTTTTCTCAAAAAAAGTTTGACACCATGACATATTGTTATCTCGTAGAAGTTGACGTGGTAGATCTCGAATATCTCCACGTATGTCAAGTGCAGGCTGGATAGCAACTATTTCCTCGAAGAACGCTTCATTTTTATTATTTCTAGCATAATATAAAGCCTCCCAATGATGTGTTTTGAGCAAAGAAGGTAGCCATGTTTCAGTAAAGTAGTAGCATAGTTCTTTATGGCCACAAGATGTTGCAGCACTATAGGCGGTCATGTAATCATTGATGGTATCTGTTCTACCATTCAAGCACTCATCTTTACCGGCACCGGCGCTTATAAGGGCTTTGCATATATCGAGCCGACCTTTTCTTGCAGCATGTGTTACAAGGGAGATCTCGTTTACTAATTGATTTGGTTTGGCGCCCGAATTAAGAAGGCGTTGGACAGTTTCGTAAGAAAGGGTATCACTCTTTTCAAAGTGTGCAAGAAGCTCCTCAGAAAATGTCGGTGGATAGCCGCTGCGATCGAATTCTTTTTGTTTTTTTACTAGTGGCTCCATAGCGTGGAGGGTGAAGGTGGTGTAAGCAATACATAAAAAAAGAGTATGTTTCATAAAAGTCCTTTTTTGGATCTTACGGTTTTTCTATACCAGTATAGCATACTGGTAAAAATGCTCCTATTGTCATATAACTTAGTGGGGCATGTAGGTTGAATTTGCTTACAATCGTTATATCAATCATAAAAGTACCATATTTGAGGGGTTTGATAGATTCTACTTTTTTTCTATGCATCTATTCGGTACATTCAGTGTCATCGCTACATAGTTCTCAAAACAAATGTGCTATCACAGTAAAACTGTTTTCTTTATAGGTGATTATAAGATATACTTCTGTGCTATACAGGAGTTACTATTGATGAAACAGTATCTACGTAAGAAGTTTGAAGAGCTCTTGCTCAAGGAAAAGTCTATTCATGTACTTGCTGCGTCTTTTTGCATGGGAACTTTTATTGCATTGACTCCAACAATACCCCTACAAACATGGCTCTTGCTAGGCTTGGCTTGGCCATTGCGTCTCAATATTGCTGTGGCAATGGCAGCGTTATATCTAGTGAATAATCCATTAACCATGATACCTATCTATGTCATTGGGTATGCATTAGGAATGTGGCTATCTCGATTGGTAGGAATTGATTTATTGCGGTATAATCCATGGTGGGTAGAGAGATTTAATGAGTTTCTCTCTTCGTATGTTGATATTTCAACCTACCTAGGAACAGACATATGTTTTTGGTGTTTAATCATTGGGGGAACCCTTTTTGCTCTGATGGTTAGTATCCCCTTGTACCCATTGTTGATAAGAATGCTTACCCATTTAGCTGCTGAGCTTGAAAAACGTAAACTATATGAAGACTATAACAACTAATAGAAAAGCATTTCATGATTATGATATTCTTGATCGCATTGAAGCAGGTATTGTGCTGACCGGTGATGAGGTGAAAGCTATTCGTGCCGGACAAATCTCACTTACGGGATCCTATGCAACAGTTCATAATAATGAATTATATTTGCTTAACGCGCAGATTACTCCCTATTCTCATGCCTACTCAAAGACTGAGGAGCAGGCGAGACGTTCAAGAAAACTCTTACTGCATCGTCGACAACTTAACAAAATTATAGGTGATATTTCTCGGAAGGGCATAACTATCGTGCCGCTAAAAGTATATGTTTCAGGTAAGGGTAACGTAAAGGTTGAAATCGGTATAGCTAAACATAAAAAAGCACATGGTATTAAGCAGGTGTTAAAAGAACGAGATATTGAACGGCAAACACGCCGCGAGCTAAAGGGCAAGGTTAAATATTAAGGAGTACGATGAAACAATCAAACTTGATAACAAAAACGCAAAAAGATATTTCTGCGCAAGAACAGAGCATTAATGCTCAGCTTCTTGAACGAGCGGGCTATATTTCAAAGCTCATGGCGGGAGTATTTACCTATTTACCGTTAGGATATCGTGTCCTTGCGAAAATAGAAAACATTGTTCGTGAGTCCATGAACGAACTCGGGGCCCAGGAACTTCTTATGCCATCATTGCAGCCAAAAGATCCCTGGGAAAAAACGGGACGTTGGGAAACTGTTGATGTTTTGTATAAAATTAATGCGGGTGACAAAGAGCTTTGTTTAGGGCCAACCCATGAGGAAGTGGTTACGCCACTCGTTACCCATTATATTACTTCTTATAAAGACCTGCCACAGGCGGTCTATCAAATACAGACAAAATTCAGAAATGAACCACGTCCTAAGTCCGGGTTGCTGCGGGGTAGAGAGTTTAGAATGAAAGATTTGTATTCATTTCATGTTTCACAAGAAGATCTTGATACCTACTATGATACTGTCAAAGATAAGTATATTGCTATTTTTGAGCGATGTGGCCTTGGTGATATTACCTACTTTACCTATGCCGCAGGGGGAACCTTTAGTAAGTACTCCCATGAGTTTCAGACACTGTCTGTTCATGGTGAAGATACCATCTTTGTATGTAAGCCATGCAAGGTAGCCATTAATAAAGAAATTATTGAAGAGCTTTCAGCATGCCCAGAGTGTAAATCAACCAATCTTGAAGAACGCAAATCAATTGAAGTGGGTAATATTTTTAAATTATCACATACCTTTTCAACGCCATTTCATTTGACATATAGGGATAGTGAAGATAAAGAGCATGATGTAGTTATGGGCTGCTATGGGATTGGCACGTCGCGGCTTATGGGTGCACTTGTAGAGGCCCTTCATGATGATAATGGTATGATCTGGCCCGAATCGATTGCCCCTTATCAGATTCATTTGTTATGTTTATCAAAACAACCAGCAATTCAAGAACAAGCATATGACTTGTATACTCATCTACAGGACCACGGATATGAAGTACTCTATGATGATAGAGATGTGCGGCCTGGCCAAAAATTTGCAGATGCTGATCTCATTGGTCTGCCAGTTAGGCTTGTTATAAGTGATAAGACCGCCGAGCGGAATATGATAGAGTTTAAACGACGCACTGAGCATGAAGCGGTCCTATATGATATGTTTGGGCTTGAAGAAGCGCTCGCAAAAACTCTTGATATCATAAAATAAGGGTAGATTTCTCAGATGTTTAATGGTAAAGTTAATGCTGTCATTTTTTTAAGAAGGAGTTTTTTATGAATAACAAGACATTAGTTTTCTTACTTGTCGTTGCAGGAGTTGGTATTACCATGTGGGCTATTTCACGCCGACAAGATAGACAATCAGCAATGGGACAATCTAATGCCCAACCAGAAGCGGCTCAACAAAAGGATGTTATGGAATTTACTGAACAAATACCAGGACTACAATATCATATTATTAATCACGGTACGGGTGATACTACTCCCGAACCAGGACAAACCGTAGACGTGCATTATACCGGGTGGCTTGATAATGGTGGCCAGCAAGGGGCTAAGTTTGACAGTTCCCATGATCGCGGTCGCCCTTTTTCCTTTGTTGCAGGAGCAGGCCGTGTGATTAAAGGATGGGACGATACGATTCTCGAGATGAGAGAAGGAGAAAAACGGTATATTATTCTTGCACCAGAACTCGGCTACGGGCCACAACGTGTTGGTCAAATTCCACCAAATAGCACATTACGTTTTGAGGTTGAGCTTCTTAAAATACATGATTAACTTGACATATAGAATTGGCTAAGATAAACTAGTACTATATAAGTTCTTTGAAAGTTTCGGGGGCGTACTGGCTTCGACGTAGGATATGATATGCTCAGAGCATGCCGAGTTTCGTCATGGTACTCGTAAATAAACGTGTCGAACAATAAGTGCAAACGCACACGCGCAACAAGCGCAAGCTTTCGCTTAATAGCGAAATCTCTTGTTATTACTATGTGCCTATAGATAGTAGTAACTCGTATTACCCATAATAGGACGTCAAGTGAGATTTACTTGGTTAGTAGCTTGAATGATCACAAACTAAGCCTCTATCGTGGATGTGTCTTTGCAAGACCGGTAGAGTGTATAAACAAAGACTAAGCATGTAGCGCTTTTCGTTGAGTGTTTTGCGGACATGGGTTCGACTCCCATCGCCTCCACCAGAAACTTTTCTCATTGAGTATTTTTCCGTTATTAAGTTGTTATATATTGACTTTTAGTCTCGCTGTATGCTAGACTAAAAGTATATCGCAAAGAATATGCAGGAGGCGATATCGGCATACTGCCGAGGTTGTTTTATGGCATAAGTGCGCACGTCGAGTATAATGGCCCCTGCGCTCGATTGAAGGGCCACGTTATGCGTAGAGCATGACTCTACGAGCAGCGGATCGAAAGTGATTCGCTGTACTTATGGGCTCCAAGATATTCCCTTGATCTGTAAGCCCATAAAGGTACCAAGGGAATGCCATGAAGGCTGCTTAGTGACCTTGATGGCTGATGAAAAACTAAGCTCCATGTGGTATCGCTGTGTCTTTGCAGTCCCATGAGATAGGCAAAGACTATACGTGTAGAAGCACCATATACTGCTCATTTGCAACTATGAATATATTCA
This sequence comes from uncultured bacterium, assembly GCA_963711045.1. Lineage (GTDB taxonomy): Bacteria > Babelota > Babeliae > Babelales > Babelaceae > PRDV01. Next base: position 670,178 of record CAVQCM010000004.1, read on the forward strand.
TGCGCCTCCCACAACTAAAAAAGGAATAAAGCATGAAGCGTCTTTTTATCTTATTAATACTATGTAGTCATCTTATGGCCACTATGGCGCCGCTGATTTCTCTCGGTACATTGAATAAAGAAGCAGATGCTGTTTTTCTTGCATGGCGTGTTTCTGCACCTTATGCAGATATTTCTCCAGAACTGAAAGCCGTACTCACCCCAGAAGCACAGCGATTTCTTGTTGAGCAAGCTCAGTTGCCACTTGATCGGGTGCTAACAAAAGAAGAGTTGCAGCAGAAGGTGCAGAATGTCTCGCATGCCTTTAGAAAAAAATACCCTGGGTCATTTAATGTTAATGAGCTTGATGAGCTCCTGAAAGAAATAATTGTTCCTGAATATGTATTTCAACGTGATCCAACAGCCCAAAATCAGGCAGGTAAAGCATATAACACTTTCTATACCATCTTGTCAGGCTATCGAACAAAACCTGGCACCTGGCTTAATATTTGGGCTTTACGCTATTTGACTTCAGAAGCTCAATTTGTTGCTCTTCCTATCATTGAAAGAGAGACTCGAAAGGGTATATCATTCAATCAGCTTGAGACGCGTCAAAGACTAGCTATTCTTGAGTCTGCAGCAGAAGTGGTCACTCGTCAGTTTATGAGTAATGTAGAGCATGCCAGGAAAATCTATGGATTTGGGTTGCCTCCTTTTACTGAGGAAGCCATCAAACAAAGAGTTGAGTCATTTTTACGCGAAAAGTTTAGTGTATAGAAACGTCTTGCCTGCTCTAGGGTAGCTGAGGCTTATTCGTTCATGTATAACAACTCGAAAGATAATACAGCTTTGAAGAATGTATACAGTGATTACTTCTATCTATCATACGATAGAGATGAACCTTTAAAAAAAAATGTTTTACGTTATACTTATCTTTAAGTATAATCATTCTATTTCTATTCATTTTCATAAACGAGGATTGCTATGAAAAAGAGAATATTAACGTATAGTCTGTTATTATCAAGTGTTTCTCTTGGTATACTAGCAGTACCAACAAATAAGGGTTCAAGAATGTCAAAACAAGCTAAAATTGCTATTGTCGATATGCGTACCATTCTTTCACAAGATCCAGCCGTATTAAAAGATGATACTAAAGTATCTCATGAATGGCGTGATCTCATTAATAAACTTCAATCTACCATTAAAGCACCTCAGCAGGAATTGGCTGAGTTACAAGCACAAATTCAAACAAAAGGAAAAGAGCTAGAGGCGTTGCAAAAAAGTGGTATTTCTTCTCGTGAAGTGATTCAAAAGAAATATCAAGAAGAAATTGCGCCATTAGAGGATAAGCGTCAAGTGCACTTGCAACAGCTACAGGGTTTTATAAATGATGAATTTGGTAAAATTCAATCTCAGGTCTTTCCTAAGCTACAGAAGGCGGTAGATGAAGTAAGCAAGGCGCAAGGATGGGACTTCGTGGTAAACCGTGAGGCCCTCATTTCTACTCTTTCTGATACTTCAGACTTTAACATTAGCAATGATGTATTGAAAGTACTCAACACTACTTACGCAGCTTCTAAAAAATCACCTATTGTAACTCCATGATTCCGCGAGTTCTTATAGGACTTGGTAACCCTGACGCTAAGTTTTTAGATACACGGCATAACGCAGGGTTTAAAGTTGTTGACGCCTTGGCCGCCTCATATGGCGGCCATTGGCAACATTCAACGGATAAGGCAATTGCCACTATTCAAATCAATGATCAGCCAGTTATTCTCATAAAGCCTCTTACCTATATGAACAATTCTGGCGAGATCGTCCCATTTCTTAAGATGAAAGGTATTACCCCTGCTGAGAGCCTGGTGATCCATGATGAGCTAGATAAGCCTCTTGGTGATCTTTCATTTAGGCAAGGCGGCAGTGCGCGAGGGCATAATGGGCTTAAGTCTCTTATCGCTCATTGGGGCACGAGTGAGTTTCCCCGACTAAGATTTGGTATTGGACGACCTGAGCGTAAAGAGCAGGTTCCTCAGTATGTACTACAGAAGTTTGAAAATCTCGCTCAAGTTGATGAATATGTTCAGCAAGCTGCCCATATGATAGAACAGTTATATATAAAAGAGGCAGCCTAAAGCTGCCTCAAAATAGACTGCTGCTTGTTTTAGGCAAGCTCTACTTTAATTATTTGCATATGTTGGTCTCTTACTTTGCAGGCACGACGCAATCTCAAGGAATAGCCAATGAAGCTAATGCCTGATGTGAGTAAGTCGATACCAATAAATAGACCGATAACCCATAACGCAGCTGATGGCCATTGTGCAAGAATTAATAATCCAAGGCCCAAGGTTACAATACCGCTTGCGAGTAGCCAACCCCATTCTTCTATGTCAAGAAGCAGTGATCCTGCAATTTTAGAGAGGCCTGCTGCCACAAAAAAGACGGCAAGAAGCATAGTGATTGATGCAGCACCAATACCTGGATTAGTAAGAATTAGCCAGCCTACGACACTTGAAAGAATGCCAACAATGAGTTGAGCAAAGAATCCTTTCCAGTCAGCTGACCAAAATGAGTGTAATACATTAACGATACCTGCTGCGAGAAGCAAGGCACCAAAAAATACCACTGTTGCCATAGTAGTCCAGAACATTGAACTAAGGGCAATGGCACCAATTACGGCAAGTAGAAAGCCTGTTAAGAGGAATGATATCCATCTATTACAGAGCTTTAATGATAATTGATTCATATGAATCTCCTTTTTTAAGGGTAATTACTCCTAAGGCCCTATGAGAAGGCCTTCTTATTATTAATTCTACACTATTTGTAATGATTTTATCAAGAGTTAGGTGCTTTTATGCATAAATGAATCTTATGTGCATGAGGCTTTTTATTTCAGAAAAGACCCTTTTTGCTCTAATACGACGTATCAACCTGAGGTCTCAAAAGGGATATGTTGTTTAAAGATCCCTCGTGAATGATTGTGATGATTAATAGGGTGTTTAGTCCGCAACTAGCACGGATTTTTTCCCAGATGCGTAAAAGAAGCTACTACTCAACATTATCTTTAACCCACTGTATAATAGCTTTTTCAATCTCTTGTGTGACAACTGGCATGCTACCTTGGAGAGAAGTTGAACTACCGCCCCCTCTTATGCCTTGCTCCTTGAGCCATGCACCAAAGTTTTTGAGATCAAGACTTTTGGTGAGGCTTTTATCAAGCGTGGCATAAAAGCTTGCGTTATCTTTTCCTTTTGCTACTAAGAAATAGAATCCAGGTTTTTTCTGTAAGAGGGTACCGATTTCACGAAGGTCATCTCCTTGGGCATCTTCAAGGACCAGGTATAAAAAGGGTAGGTTGCCAAAGGTTTCTGTGCCAGTAAGCCAGGAGTCTACGTGTGATTTATACAAAGAGCGTTTGAGAGACTTAATGGTTGTTTGCGCACTTTTTAGGTGTTCTTTTTGCTTCATCACCGCATCAACAACCTGGTCAACCGGTACTTTAAATTCAGTTCCTAACGTTTTTATAGTATGATAGGTATCCTGAAATAGATGTACTGCAGCAGGACCTGTTACTGCGACAATTCTTCGGTTTCCTGCAGAAAGTGCTGATACTTCAGTAATCTTAAATGAGCCAATATCACCCGTTGCTGCTACATGGGTACCGCCACATAATTCAGCCGAGAAACCGGGAATATCAATTACTCGTACCTTTTCTGGTTGGTATTTTTCACCAAAGATGGCAATAACTCCCTTACTGGTTGCTTCTTTAAGGGTAGTATAAGAAACAGTAACTGGAATATTTTCCATGATTTTTTTATTGACTCTCTCTTCGACTATTCTGATTTGCTCAGGGGTTAAGTTTTCATGATAGGTAAAATCAAACCTGAGGTAATCAGGCGTCACGACTGATCCTGATTGACGTACCTGTTTGCCAAGGAGTTCTATCAAGGCTGCTTGTAATAAATGGGTCGCTGTATGATTTTTCATGGTATTAATTCGAGAAGGAGAATCTACCTCGAGAATCACGGTATCTCCTACATTGAGGGCTGCAGGCGCCTCAATAAGGGCTGCAATAGCAGTGCCAATTTTTTTAAGACCTCTTAGCGGAGCTTTTTTATCGCCCACGTGTATAAACCCTTGATCACTTACTTGACCACCGCATTCAACAAAAAAAGGTGAAATATCAGTAAGAACAGAGACTTGCATTCCTTTTTGTACATCATGGACCTGTTTATTATCAACAATAAGTGCAAGAATTATTGCTTTATTTTTGTGAACGTCATACCCGGTGAACTCGGTTTCAATAGGGGCATCTAATTCACATTCTTCTTGATGAGTCTTTTTACCTGATCGTTTTCGTTGTTCTTCCATTTCTTGCTCAAACCCTTGAGTGTCTACTGCAAAGCCATGCTCTTGTGCTATAACTTTAGTAAGTTCAAGAGGAAATCCATAGGTGTCATAGAGTTTAAATGCCTGCTCGCCAGCGATAGTTTTTGTTGTTGCTTTACTGAAACTCTTCTCAAGTATATGTTGACCCTGAATAAAGGTCTTTTGGAATTTTTCTACTTCACTCGTTAACAGGGCAATGATGTGTGTTTCTTGCGTTTTTAACTCAGGATAAATAGGGCTCATCGCTTGAATAAGTGCTGGCACCAATTCAGGAAAAATCATTTCTCTACCCAGCTTTTGGGCAAAGAGAGCTGCACGTCTGATGATTTTACGAATAACGTAGCCTCTACCATCATTTGAAGGGGTTCCACCATCTGCTATAGCAAAGCTTACTGAGCGAATATGATCGGCAAGTACCCTGAATGCTGCCTTAATTTCTGGCTGAGCTGTCTCGTAGGTAATACTCGTGAGTTCTTCAATTTTTGCAATCAGCGGCATGAACAGATCGGTTTCAAAAACAGTATCTTTATTCTGGACGATGGCGCACAGGCGTTCAAGCCCCATACCGGTATCGACACCTTTTTGGGTAAGATTTCTATCTTCTCCGCTTGGTAACCTATCATACTGCATAAATACCAGGTTCCAGACTTCTAAAAATCGTTCACACCCATCTTCAGGGTTGCACTCTTTAGAACCACATCCTACGGTTACGCCACGATCAACAAAGATTTCCGTGCATGGTCCGCAGGGGCCAGTATCACCCATTTGCCAGAAATTATCTGCATCACCGAGTCTAAAGATTTTTTCTTCGGGAAGCCCAATGACGTCTCTCCATAGAGCATGGGCATCATCATCTTTATAATAAACTGAGACAGAGAGTTTTTCTTTATCAAGCTTTACAACTTCAGTAAGGAATTCCCAAGCAAACTCAATGGCTTCTTTCTTAAAATAGTCCCCAAATGAGAAGTTCCCCATCATCTCAAAAAAGGTTAAATGGCGCTTAGTAAAGCCAACATTTTCAAGGTCATTATGCTTTCCACCTGCTCGTATACATTTTTGTATAGAAACAGCCCGTTTGTAGCTCCGTTCTTCTTTGCCAAGAAATACATCTTTAAACTGGTTCATACCGGCATTGGTAAACAGCAACGTGGGATCTTGGGCAGGTATTAATGATGAGCTTGGTACTATAGTGTGACCGCGCTTTTCAAAGAATGTTAAGAATTTGGTGCGTAGCTCTAATGATGTCATAGATTGTTCCTTATGGGTCCATATGGAGTTAGTATAGCATAAAGCAGTATAAGATACTATGTGACTGCATAAAACGCTAGTATGGGTATTTCTGCTTACATAGACGGCTTACCAGATACAATGGGTAGTTGATGAGTTTGCCATGACCTTTCAGGTTCATGAGACTTGCTCGCAATAGAGTAGATGGGTCATATTTGTTGTCATAAGAAAGGAGGCTCTTTTTTTTCTTATTTTCATCTGTGTTGACTTCTAATGGATAGATTTCATGATCATGCTGTAATAACAAATCAATTTCTGCCGAACCAGGACTTGCCCAGTAATAGAGTTTCGTAGTGCTAGACGCTGTCAGTTCTTGTGCGACAAAGTTTTCAGTCAGGGCCCCTTTACATTCTGTGAAGAGCTTGTTTCCTTCAATTATGCTTCGTAGAGTAAGTGAGCTTTGGGCTCCTAGTAATCCTACATCAATAAGGAAAACCTTAAAGACAGGTGAATGAGCATAAGCACTTAACGGGAATTTAGGATGTTGAACGAGATGATTTTTGTAAATCAAACCAGCATCAAGTAGCCACTGGATAGCATTTTCATAGTCTCGCCCGCGTGCGCTTTTTCGTAATGCTGAAAAAATGAATTTCTTGTTTTCTTTAGCAAGCTGGCGATGCACCTGGTGCCATACCGAGGTTATTTTCATGACATCATTCGTGGGTGCATGTTTTGCAAAATCTTTTTCATAAGCAGTAAGAATTTCATCATGAATTTCTCTAATGCTGATGAAATTCTCATGTTTAATATATTCAGCTACTGCTTCTGGCATTCCTCCTATAAAGAAATAATATTTCAGAAGTTCTATAAGCTTATTATGTAAGGGGACTGGTAATGGTTCTATTAATGCATATTCTTCTAAGAAGGATCTCAGCTGCTCATGATTTGTTGCTGAGAGAAACTCAAAAAAGCTCAATGGGTAGAGGTTTATGAAATTAACTTTACCAACAGGAAATCCTTCTTGTTGTGATGTTTTTACTCCAAGAAGGGAACCAGCTGCTACCACATGATATTCGTTTGCTTCTTCGTAAAAATATTTAAGGCTATTAAGAGCACGGGGACATTGCTGTATTTCATCGAAGGCAATAAGGGTAGTGCCTGGCTCAATGGTAATTTCTGCGTGTAATTCTAATAATTTGATGATTTTTTTTGGAGCCAATGTTTGAGAAAAGAAATCCTGCGCTATTGTATCTTTCTCAAAGTTGAAGTAGGCAAGTTTTTGAAAAGATGTGTTGCCAAAGTGTTTAATGGCATGGGTTTTGCCAACCTGTCGTGCTCCGTTAATGATTAATGGTTTACGTCTTTGAGAAGTTTTCCATATTTCGAGCTGTTGATAAATATTTCGTTCCATGAAGACCTTTTTTAGGATATAGTACCATTATTATTCTGACCTAAGATCAACATTCCTTGGTAAAATGTGTAAAGCTTCCACGTTTTTCGATGGAAAAACGTGTTTATCGTGCACACTTTCCTAGGGAAATTGAATTTTTGGTGTGAAGATGAATTGGTAGCCAAAAAACGAGAAATTTTGCGTTTTGCAAGCTAATATGCATTTTGCAATTGCGTTTTACATGATAATTTGACGACTTAAGATACGTTTTGCATGCTTAGAAATCCGAAAACTGCAACCACTGGTTATGCCGCTGAATCAACATAACCGTTATGGCCCGCAAGACTGTTTAGCGTAGACGAAGTTTGCTATTCTACTCCAAGGATTTTTGGTAGATTTAGAAGCGCATCCGTCATTGGACGAGCAGTAATAGATCCGTGGTACTCATGATGGTCTCCTCCGTAAAGAAGATGAAGCTGAGCTTCTGGATAATCTGCTTGGAATTTTTTCAGACCACTTAATAGCTCATTAGTTACCAGACCTCTTCGCTTAATTTCAAAAGCATGGAAGCCTTTTTTCCCGTACAGAATAAAGTCAACTTCTGCGCCTGCAGCGGTTCGCCAATAGTATATATCGTAGCCCAGGTTATAGTAGTCATTAATTGCTCGAACTGATTGAAGAAAAAGGGTTTCAAGGCCAGCTCCATCAGACTCCTTTGAGGTGTCTAGGGGGCCCATAGGCCGTACTGCTTTAAAAACTCCCACGTCAAAGTAATAGAACTTTTTGTGGGTTACCATCCTTCTTTTTGCTCGCTTGGTAAATGGCTTAATACGCACACTTAATAAAAGGTCCTCGAGAATGGTAAAGTAGGAGCTGACAGTTTGTCTGCTTATATCAAGCTCTCGTGCAATTTCTGACATATTCAGCATCTCACCTTGAGAAAAGCTGGCGATCTCTAAAAAATCAGCGAATATTTCAAGGTTGCGTGTGAGACCTTCTTGGCCAACTTCTTCTTTTAGGTAAGCAAATATATAGCTTTCAAGATATTGCTCGGGGTGTTTATGGGTGATCGTTGAAGGAAGAAGTCCAAACTCTAATGCTCTTCTTATATTGAATTCGTCCCCAAGTTCTTGGGCTGTTAATGGATGCATGTGGTATACAAGAGCTCTGCCTGCAAGAAGATTAGTCCCCTTTTTACGTAAAGATCGTGCACTTGATCCCGTCAAAATAAATTTATACCGTTTTAATTCTATGAGTCGGTGAACTTCGTTGAGAAGTTCTGGGATTTTTTGAACTTCATCAAGAATTATCCAATCTTTGTAGTCACTTGGTATAAGTTGTTCAAGTCGGCTTGGGTTGGCACGAAGTCTACCATACACTGAGCTTTTTAGCAGGTCAAAATACAAAGAGTTTGGTAAGTGCTTTTTTAGCCAATATGTTTTTCCTGTTCCTCTTGGGCCAAATAAAAAAAGGCTATACGGATCTTCAAGCGGTAAATTTAGTAATCTGTTAATCATTTTTTACCAAATAGAGGTATTTTGATGTTCTCTTATCCCATATTAGATGATTTTTAGCCAAATTACAAGAGAGTTTGCGTTTTGCATGATATTATGCATTTTGCAATTGCGTTTTACATAGTAATTTGACGACTTAAAATACGTTTTGCATTATGAGAAATCCGAAACCTGGTTATAAATGTTTGTGCGTTGGTATTTAGGAGCTTGTTGATCTTGAGAAGATGTTCAAGATATTTGAGGTGTATTGTGCTGGGCTGACCATTGGACTTCTGAGTTCTAGAGCAATCTTTAAGAGAAAGTTCTGAATGCTAACTTTAGGGAGGATGCGCTACGGTTACTTATCTCATTACTTGTAAAACTTTGTTGACAAAGAATCTCGTTTCGGGGTAACTTACACTAAAGTTGCGAAAAGTGAAACTTTGGTGAATTATTATGTTTTCTGAATATTTAGATAAGATTCGCGCAGAAGGGCGAAGATATTTTACGCTACAGCAAGCTATGGAAGCATTGGGTGCTTCATCGTCGAGTGTGAAGGCTGCAATCTTTCGATTAAAAAAACAGGGGAAGATTGTGAGCCCAGCCCGTGGTCTTTATATTATGGTTCCTCCAGAATACCGAAAGCTTGGGTGCATCCCACCCGAAGAGTTAATGCCAATTTTGGCAAGGCATAAAGGGTTTAAGTACTATAGTGCATTGCTGACTGCAGCAAAATATTATGGAGCAGCTCATCAGAAACCAGCAGTATTTCAAATTTTTGTAGATAGAAGATTAAAAAAAGTTCTTCAATTTGGACAAATTAACATTGAGTGGTATTATAAAAGTGATCTCAAAAACCTTCCAGTTCGCGATGTAAAAGTAGCTACTGGGCATCTCAAAATTTCCTCACCAGAAGTTACCGCACGAGATATTATTTCTCATGTGGCTCAGAGTGGAGGAATCAATAATGTAGCAACTGTTTTAAGTGAACTCATTGAATCTATTGATCCGGATAAGCTCATTGCTGTGGCAGAAATAACTGGGACTTTCTCCTGGTTGCAGAGACTTGGATTTATGCTAGAACGCCTTGATACTATGTACAACGTTCACAAGGAGGACGTAATTGCCAAAATTTCTGCGTATCTTTCGGATAAAGATGTACGATATATCCCGCTTTTAGCAACGGAGCCACTAGCCGAATCACCTCGCCATCATAAGTGGAAAATTATTGAAAATATTACTTTTGAAAGTGATGTATGATACCTATTGAATATATAGAATTGTGGCGCAACAATGTCGCATGGCAAGATATTGAACTCGTAGAACATGATCTAATTATAAGTAGGGCACTGGTTAGGCTGTATAGTAATCCTTATCTTGCAGAAAAGCTGATGTTTCGCGGTGGAACAGCTTTAAATAAGCTCTTTTTAAATCCTCCTAGGAGGTATAGTGAAGATCTTGATTTTGTCCTAAGGGCTTCTGAAGCGGCAGGTCCGATGATTGATGCCATAAGAGGTGCTCTTGATCCATGGCTAGGAGAGCCTCGTAGAAAGTTTACAAATCTAGGTTTTAAGCTCATCTATCGCTATAGTGCATCAAGCCCATCATACCCTTTGAGGTGCCAACGCATCCTAATGCAGCAATGAGAACCATGAAGAGTTTTTTACTTGTAGATGTAGATATCATTTTAACCTCCTATTCCATCTTAAAATACAAAAATAGCTATTTTCTAAATATACACGTTTATTTCAATTTGTAAATAAAAGAGATTTATTTGAAAAGATGTTTGTCGGGGTGTTTGTAGCAGATGTTACTTAAAGATACTCGTTTAAGAATACTAGTGTTCAAATTCTGCAATGAAGTCGGGTCTTTAACCTTACCCTTGCTCTTCCCGCTTTTTTTGGTGCATTTGTCTCATAATCGCCGGTATTTCTAGATCGTTAAGATCAACTTCAGGCTCTTCTTGAGGAGATTCATCTTCTTTGGCTTTTTGTGCAGGTTCTTCTTTTTGTTGAGGAACGGAAGGTGTAATTGGTTCATGAATTGCGGTATGATGAAAACCCGTTGCTATAAGGGTAACAAGTACTTCATCTTCAAGAGATTCATCAATAACCGAGCCTACAATGATACTGGCATCTTCATGGGCTTCATCATAAATAATGTGAGAAGCTGCTCCTACTTCGTGAAGGCTAAGAGAAGAGCTACCACTAATATTGAGTAGCACCCCTTGAGCTCCTGCAATGCTTGCATTATCAAGCAAGGGAGACTTAATAGCTTGTTGTGCCGCTTTAAATGCTCGATCTTCACCGGTTGCTCTACCGGTACCTATTACCGCAAGGCCTCGTTGTTTCATAATTGTTTTAATATCAGCAAAGTCGACATTGATATGGCCTGGCTTGGCGATAATATCAGCAACAGATTTAATGAACTGATTAAGAATGCCATTTATCATGCTAAAGGCATTGATAAGAGATACTTTTTTATCAACTACCTCTAAGAGTTTTTGGTTTGGAATAACGATGAGAGTATCAACTGCTTCTTGTAGGCGCTCAAGAGCTTCTTCTGCTACTTGAGCTCGTCGTTTCCCTTCAAACATAAATGGTTTGGTTACTACCGCCACACTTAAGATATCTTTTTCCTTTAATGCTTGGGCAATAATAGGGAGAGCGCCTGATCCGGTACCTCCACCTAGACCGGCAGTTAAGAATACCAGGTCAGCATCTTTGACTTGTCGTACAATCGTATCAATATCTTCTTCAGCGGCTCTTCGTCCTACATCGGGATTAGCGCCAGCACCAAGGCCTTTAGTTGATTTAATGCCAAGCTGAATTTTATGGGGTGCTTTTGAGGCCTTAAGTGCCTGAGCATCAGTATTTGCCACTATAAAGTCGATCATTTCATAGCCGCTTGCATCGACCATGCTATTAACCATGTTACTCCCACCGCCGCCAACACCAAGAACTTTTATACGGGCAACGGCAATTCTATTATTACTTTCTCTTTCAAAATCTATCATAGCCCACCTCTAGAAAAAATCTGTAACCCAGGACTTCATACGTGAATACAGCTTAGTCATTGCTGGACCAGATAATGAATAGACAGGACTTCCTTTACTCTTTTTAAGAGAATGAAGTAAGAGTCCATATCCGGTTGCATGTATAGGGTTGCCCAGCGCTTCTTTAAACATCGGCGGCACATGAGGAATACCAATACGAGATGGTACCTTAAGTGCAATGGATGCTGTATCTGTGATACCATGCAATTGTGCGCCACCTCCGGTAAGCACAACGCCTGCCGGCATTAAATGTTCTAGGTTGTTTTGTTCAATATCTTTTTGTACCATCATGAGTAACTCAGCGACCCGCGGTTCAATAATACGCGTAATTTCATCAGGAGTAACTGTTTTAAGTTCTTCACCATGGACCATTTCTACTTCAATTTGTTCATCAGCAGTAAAGTAGTTACGTAAGGTTGTACCATATTTTTGTTTTACTCGTTCTGCATCTTTTAGGGTAGTACGTAAGCATAATGCAATGTCATGAGTAATATGGTTTCCTGCTATCGGAAAAATCTTGGTATGCCGTAATGTACCTTGCTGATAGATAGCAAAATCTGATGTCCCGCCGCCAATATCAAGTACTCCAATACCTAACTCACGCTCATCTTTACTTAATACAGCATCTGCCGATGCTAAAGGTTCTAGCATCAGATCAGTAACCGTAACGCCTGCCGTTTGACAGCATCGGACTAAATTTTGTACTGAGGCAATTGCTGCAGTAACTATGTATACTTGAGCTTCAAGACGCACACCAACCATACCTTCAGGATCAGCAACGCGATGGTTATTATCTATGGTGTAATATTGAGGTAATACATGTAATATTTGTTGGCCTTCAGGTAATACAACAGCTCGCGCTGCGGTAAGTACTGCTGAGATATCATGTTGCCTAATATGGTTATTCTTAATCGGTATCATTCCTTGAGAGGTAAGTGACTGAATATGGCCACCAGCAGTGCCAACCACTGCTGATTCAATAGTGCAGCCCGCCATGAGCTCTGCCTCTTTAATGGCAAGCTTAATAGAATCAACTGCTTGGGCAATATCAGTAACGATGCCGCGTGATACGCCAAATGCTGGTGCTTTGCCAATACCAACAATAGAAATACCATCTTCTGCAATACGCTGTGCGATAAGAACGCTCACCTTAGTCGTGCCGATATCTAACGCAACTAAGAGGTCACCATAGGCTGTTTGGTTACTCATTGGAGCCTCGCTGGACTACAGATAAGAGAATCTTTTAAGCGCATATCTACTTTCATACCTCGTCTATATTTACGTAGGGAGCTTTTTTCTTCAAGCTCTGTTTCAAAAATATTCATGATATCACTGTACCGTTTTTGATAGTGAATTGATACATGATCGGCAGTAATTACAATTGGGTGTTCTGTATTACGTAAAGAAATATTGGTTTTATTATGCCAGGTTATATCGTGCTGTTCTACTACTTCTGGATCAATAGTAAGAGCCATTTCTATAAGCTCAGGCGCTTTTCGCTTATCTTCAAAATCTGCGCCCTCGATGACGATATTCGGTAGTCCCTGTACTGCTTCTACCGAAAAATAATTTTTATCAAGGACGATGCCTTTTTCACAGACCACATAGACTTTATTTCCTGGCAAGGAAGAACAGAGTACTATTCGCGGCTGCCAGCTTGAGAGGCTCACCGTTGCAATAAGGGAACTATTATATCTGATAGCAACATCTTGTAAGCAAGGAAAATCAGTAACGAGTGATTCACGCAATCCGCGGGCACCGATGGTACGAAGTGCTTGGGCTTTGATAATTTTTTTTAATGTTTCTTGAATAGGAGTTGACCAACGAATATCGGGACGCACCCTTATCCGTTTAGGTGTGAGCGCAAGCTGAATCCCGACTGCGCTGAGCGCAATGAGCGTAATGACGGTAAGGACATGCTTTCTACCAATCCAGCGAACAATATTCATGTAATACCTTTTTCGTTATGCTCTAAGTATAGCAGAAATCTACCATTAGCAAAAAAAAGTTTAGCAAATAGTGCTAACGTTGAACGATACAAGAATCATGTACACCCGCAGGCGTGTCATATAGTATTCATAGGCCGTAACGGTAGAGAATCCTGTAGATTCACAACGGTAGCATAGTAGAAATTTGTTAGCGTAGACAAGAATAGTGGGCATCGCGACACGACATTTGTTTGCAATGTAATTTCTTATAAAAGCAGGTGATTCTTAATGCTATAGGTCATATCACTTATCGTTTAAGTGTTCCGAGTTTATCAGAGATAACAAAGAGCAAAATGCCGGCAGCGACTGATGCATTGTAGGAAATATCTGATGTTCGCTGAGCTAAAGTAATCTGGGTGCCATGCGAAAGTATGTTTTTAGCAATGCCGGTTGATTCATTGCCGATAACTAAACAAAGAGGAGTCTTGTAGGAAACTCCCATAGCATCGGTTCCGTCAATGGTTGCTAAGTAGAGTTCATATCCTGACTGTATAAGCTGTTGAATAGCCGCCTGAGTTGTGGGGGCTTTATAGATTGGTAGATGTTCTGCAAGCCCTGCAGATGACTTAAGAGCTGTAGCATTGAGTGGAGCACTATTTTTCCCACAGAGGATGACCCCATCTATGCCAGTACAATAGGCTGACCGTAAAATTGCGCCGAGATTTCTTGGATCTTGGATGCTATCTAAGAGTAATAAAAAAGGGCTCTTGTCTGGTGAAAAAAACTTTTTTTGGATAACAAAAGGGGATGCAAGACCAATAATAGATTGGTGGTCAGGCGTGTGGGCCATTTTTGTTAATACATCTCGTTGCACGTGTTGTAGTTGAGTACCTTTGGGAATGAGTCGTTCAATTTGCTTCCATGCCTTAGGCACGGGCTTCGTAGTATAGAGGGTAATAAGCTTTCTACGCTTTGCTTTAAGTAATTCTAAAATTGGATGAACTCCATAAACGAGTTCTAATTCTTTGTCTTTTTTCTTTTTCACGGTATGTTCCTTCTAAGGAAATTCAGTATACCATACTTAAGAGACAATGACAGGGTGTTTAATAATATTTTTTGTGGCTTGTGATGTGTAATATTTTGAGGCTGCATATAAGCAGAGTGCACCAAAAGCATAATAATACGCATATGAGGTTTGCTGGGCAAGTCTAATATCAAATTCTTTTTTCTTGCGAGGTGAACCGGTAAGGAAAGATTCAACGAAACCTGGGTATATATGGGACCCTCCTTCATAAGAAAAAATCTTTTCCATGCCGTCAAGAGAAATTGGCTTATTTAGATCAGTGCTTTCAAAATAACGGACGAGATCTCGTACCGCTTCATTTTTTTCAAATTGTCCTCTTACGTCGCCACTATCTAATGAGATATATTGTCGTTTACCATCAACCGAAACAACCAATAAGCCGGTATAATGCCCAAGTTTTTTCCCAGACTGAGCATGATCTATGGGTATGCGTGGCGAGAGTTTATAGTCACAATAATAAACCGCGATGAGGCCTACAACATCTTCTCCCGCGTCAAGATGTTTTTTCATGCTCGCTATATCTTCATGAAGAAGTTCTTTGAATTCATGAGGTTTGAGGCCCGCTGCATTTTCAAAAACTGAATAATAGAGTGGAAAGTCATCTGGTATATGATGAGCACCTAACATTTTTTGTTCTTTAAGATATTCAAGAAGTGGTAGAGCAAGTTCGATTTGTGTTGAATCTGTTTTATTGGGATCAGTAAAGAGTGTATCATTAACATAGTCCTTATTCTTCCGACGATGTCCTTCTAGTATTTTGCGTCCAATAAAGGTACGCATAGGTTCACCTGCATGGTAGGCGCTCAGATCTTCATGTGAGGTTGATGGACTTATTTCCTCTTCTTCTGAGGTGGTGTTTTCTGGGCTACTTTGATGATCATCGCTTAGAGGTTTTGCTGGTTTTAATAGGGCAGCCATATGTTCAGTGTTTACTAACTGCTCAAAGCACTGTGTAGCATCTTGCGGATATACTACAGCTTGAGCATGAAGCATCAAGTTTCTACATGCATGATAGAGGCAACTGGCATTTGAACTGCCATGTTCATCACTCTCTTTAAATTGATTAAGTACTTCTAGTTGTAGAAGTTGAACTTCGCCCAGCTTAAATTCTTCTAACAAACAATTTTTGTAAGTGTCGGAAGTGAGCAATGATGCTTTTGGCTGACCTGCATAGAGAAAGCCATTAATGCTTAAAATAAGTGTGAATAGTAGTGAGCGGTTAATCATAGATAACCCCTTTTATGTTAATTTTCCCTTCATACACTTTTAGTATACCTCAAGTAAACCAGTAAAATCAAGATTTCAAGATTGATGGGGTAGTGGCGAGTTAGGAAAATGTTTTTTGAGGAAGTTTAAACACTGGCCAAACACTGATAATATATATCTTCGGCTGATTAGAGAGCTGCCCTTACGTTTCTCTATAGCTCTATTACCTCACATTTGGCTAAGCTGTCTACCTATAGAATGTTAAATCCTGCCAGCTTAGAGCATTTGGCTACCTAAGTTGGCTGGATATAACATTGCAAAAAATGGGCATCTTAGTGTACTCAGAATGCTATTCTGTTATACTTTCATAGAAGCCACGATGAGCTGAAAAATCATACATGGAACAGGAGCCCACCATGAAGAAATCATTCACCACCTTACCGGAAATCAAACTTGTCGGAATCAAGGCTCGAACAAGTAATGCAAAAGAATTGGATCCGGAAGCTGCCATTATTGGAGCAACATTGAATGCCTATTTTGGCTCAAAGGTTGCAGATGCCATTTCGAACAGGAGACGACCAGGAGTAACATATTGCATCTATACCGAATATGACTCAGATGAGCATGGTGAATATACTTATTTTGTGGGAGAGGAAGTGACATCATTTGAAGATGGCGATAGTTCTCTTGCAACATTGTCTATTCCTGCACAGGAATACACGGTATATACTGTAGGGCCAGGTCAAATGCCTGGCATATGTATAGAAGCTTGGCAAAAGATATGGACTTTAACGGACGATGAACTTGGTGGCGAGCGTACCTACCTTGCAGATTTTGAGGTCTATGATGAAAGAAGCATTGATCCTCAACGTACAATCTTGGATATCTATATTGGCAGATCTGGAAGGTCGGATATTCAGGAATAAGATAGTTCGTTGATTTTGGAGCCTTTTTTGAGAATGTAGTAATTGTAGTAGCTTTGTCCCTTTTTTAGCTGATAGTGCTAAGACGCTTAATCACAATATTTTCGAACGTGATGAGACAATCTTTATTAATAGAGGTTTTCAAGAGACGGTGGGAAGCAATCTTCGATCATTAATTAGCGCTATTAATAATGAGTATTAAAAGTGTGTATTTGATAAAGGGGGACTTGGAGGTGAAAATCTGATTAGTTTTTTTGATTTGTCATTTCTGTTCTGCTCTTTGGAAATTAATTTTGTTTGGGTAAAGAAGGGGCTTTGATAGGCGAATTTTTTGAATATCAGATAGGGGTTTTACCATTTGACGTCAAAAAAAGATGGTTAAATTTTAGACGTCAAATTGACATTTTCCTATTCGACGTCGAAAACACCCATGATCACTCGCGCTCTCAAATAAGCATGAAAATTGCTTAATCAGCTATTTTCGAGTATTCTGTCTTTAGTTACTAAAGAGAGGTTTATTGAAAGGTCTGTATATTTTTGGTAGAGCTATAGACTCCGTGTTAAAAACTGACTTCATAGTTATAAGCACAAACATATGTTGCATTAGTTAGACACAATCTACCTAACAGTACGCAAGGTAAATTTTTCAACAAAACTTATAACTTTAATTGGCCCTCTAGATAGTGAAATATGAGGATTGCCATGTAATTAATTAAGAATCATTTTCAAGGTAAATGCCTGGGATATCTATTTTAAGAAGAATCCGAAACTCATTCTGATTCTTTGTGGTTCAGTTTCTTCTTGGATAGATAAGAATATTCTGTCTAGTACAGGTTTTGTAGGGAGGATTGAGTTGACACTTACCGTAAGAGAGTTGCCACTTCAAGGACTGTAACAAGTTTTGGCTACGGAATCGTAGCCATGTTTCATCGTATGAGAAACTCAAGATCTTATCAGTAACTGGTGGAGTTCTTCGTTATCTAGAAGCGGTTGATACTTCCTTGCCGGCAAGTCAACTACCGCGCCTTAAAAGGCCTTAAAGGGCGCAGCTTGCAAAAGCTTATGTTGACCAGCTTCAGCCAGGACCTAGTTGTAGGTTACCGGGCTACATTAAAGAGGAGTGCTCCAGTACACACCTTGGAATGCTTGCCAGTTCCAAGCTCTGTTACTTAAAAGTTAAACAAGCTGAAGGTATAAGCTCGTGCTTTTAAGATAAGCCGCTCTTTAATATTGGCGAGGCATACTTAACCCCAGCAATGGGAGACATTACCTATTAGAGGTGTACTATGCGACATGTATTAGTTATAGATAAAAACAAAAAGCCAGGTAATCCGTGCCATCCAGGTAAAGCACGTTCATTGCTTAAAGAAGGTAGGGCTGCTGTCTTTAGACAGTATCCCTTTACCATAATCCTTAAGGAGGAATCACACGAGAACGTACAACCACTACGTCTTAAGATAGATCCAGGGAGTAAAAAAACGGGTATTGCTCTTGTTGATGACACCACTGGCAAGGTACCGTTTATGATTGAGCTTGAACATAGAAGTCTTTCTATTTCTACTTCTATGACGATCCGTAGAAATATACGTAGCTCACGAAGATCAAGAAAGACTCGCTATCGAAAGCCACGGTTTAACAATAGAACAAGTAAACAGTTACCACCATCTATAGAAAGCAGAATAGCTCATATACTCACCTGGGTATCACGGCTGAGACAATATAGTCCTATTGGTGCTCTGAGTATAGAGGTTGCAAAATTTGATACGCAGAAAATGGAACGACCAGAAATATCTGGCGTTGAATATCAACAGGGTGAACTTCTTGGTTTTGAAGTAAGAGAGTATCTTCTTGAGAAGTACAACAGAACCTGTGTGTACTGCAAGGCTAAGAATATTCCCGTTGAGATAGATCATATTGTCCCTAAGAGTAAGGGTGGTAGCAACAGGGTATCAAACCTTACCCTCGCTTGCCGGTCATGTAACCAAAGAAAAGGAAACCAAACAGCAGAAGAGTTTGGTCACCCTGAGGTACACAAGACAGCCAAAAAGCCCCTGAGAGATGCAGCTGCTATGAACATAACACGGCCGATACTTGTACGTCACTTACAGGCTCTTGGTCTTCCTCTTGAAATAGGGACCGGAGCTCAAACTAAGTATAATAGAGCGAAAAGAGGTCTTGAAAAAACTCACTGGCATGATGCTGCATGTGTAGGATCATCTACACCCACAAAGCTTATTATATTAGGTACTCCACTTCTGGTAAAAGCTACCGGTCATGGATCACGACAAATGTGTCGTGTTGATAGATATGGCTTTCCACGAACAGGGCCTAAGAAAGCAAAAAAGCAGTTTGGGTATCAAACTGGTGATATGGTAAAAGCCTATGTTCCATCAGGCAAAAAACAAGGTACCTATAGAGGTAAAGTTGCCGTACGTTCAAATGGCTATTTTAATATTACAACGCCATCGAGCATAGTACAGGGAATTAAGCATTCACACTGCAAGATTATTCATAAAAGTGATGGATATACCTATAGTAGTGTTTAACAAGCGCTTCCTCTTTACCCTAAAGGACAGAGTTTCCGCGCTTTAGAAGGATAACTTAAATTAAGTTAAATGAAGACGTCGTACATAGTGGTTTTTTCTCAAGAATTATTGATTTTGGAGACTTGTTGAAAACATCACCTTAACTATTTTTATGAGTGTTGAAGATAATCTCAGAATGTGGTCAGCCACTCATTCTTCATGAAATCCTCGGACTTTACTGTCACTAGTCATTCAATGAGAGAAGGTGGCTTTTTTCACAGATTGAGGAGCTCTTGCATTGTTATTTTTTCGTGGTGTATACTAGATGGTGAAGTAGCAGTTAGTAAACGTATGCACTGAATTTCTTACCCATAAGGAGTATTATTATGAACAAGAAACTGTTTGCGTTGACAAGCGCTCTGCTCTGCACAGGATTATATACTGCCCCAGCGCAGGCGCGTTTGCATATCTGGCTTGATGATCCGTTTGATATGGATTGGATCGATGACATGATGGAAGCTCATCACAGTGCTGTAGAGCGCATGAGAAGCCGGTTTTATGACCATGGTCCATCAAAAGAGGATCGTGAAGCTATAAAAGCTGCTCGCAAGAGCCTATCAGCGATCTCACATGAGATTAAAGAAGATGATACTAAGGTAACTATCACTTTTTCTGGCTTTGAAAACCTTACTAAAGAGGACGTAAAGGTCGTGAAGAAGGGTAGCGGGTGGCAAGGTACCTTAGCCACTCCCGTTGGTCGTATTGAGTTCTTTATTTCTTCTCAGGGGATTCAAGTAACGTCTCGTCTTGAAATCAAGAAAGAAGAGATGCAGGATGCTCCTGTTAAAGATAAAGAATCTCTTGAAGAACCAAAACCGGTTACTTCACGGGTATGTTACTCTTCATCAAGTGTGACCGAGTCTCGGTATTTTTCTAGTCAGGTAGACGTTACTACCTTAAAAGCTGAACCGGTAACACCAACATCATTTGTATTAACGGTAGAAAAACAGAAAGAAGTTGTTCTGCCAATTTCATAATACGTTCTGCAGCTGGGCTTGTGCTCAGCTGCTGCTACTTCAAGCGAGTTTTCAGCAAAATGATACGTATGGCACTGGACCTTAACAATAAAATTGCTAGCCAGATTTTATGGTTTTTTGGGATAAAGCATCCCATTTTTCGTAGTTTTTGGGAAATATTATCCCATTTTTATATATTTTTCTATTGACTTTAACCAAAAATAATATATTTTGTTTGTGAAGTTGCCAAAAATATAGGTTTTTCGGGATGAAATATCGCAGAATTATATCTTTACCGCTTGAACTCGATCACGATTATAGTCTCTTTCTCTTTGGACCTCGTGGAACAGGAAAGACGTCGTATTTGAGAGATCATCTACCTGATGCACTCTATATAGATCTTCTTGATGACAAGTTTTATGCACTTTTAAAAGCAAAACCGGGTCGCTTAAAAAGCCTCATACCGGAAGGCTACAAGAATTGGATTATTATAGATGAGATCCAGAAAATACCTAAGTTGCTTGATGAGGTGCATAGGCTTATTGAGCTCAAGAAATACCAGTTCATTTTGACTGGCTCAAGTGCGGGCACTTTACGAAGGCAAGGCGTCAATCTTTTAGCTGGCCGAGCATTACGCTACTACATGCACCCATTAGTTGCCCAGGAAATGGGAGATGATTTTAGTGTGCAAAAGAGTCTTGACATTGGCTTGCTTCCTTCGGCAGTTACGCGTCAATTTCCGCATAAGTATCTTGAAACCTATGCAGGTATCTATATTAAAGAAGAAGTTGCCCAGGAAGGCCTTCTTCGCAATGTCGATTCTTTTGCTGAATTTATGGAAGTGGCAAGTTTTTCACAAGCACAGCTTCTTAATTATTCAGAAATTTCTCGAGAAATCGGTATCGATCGAAAACTGGTAAGCTCTTATTTTACCATTCTAGAAGATCTTCTTTTAGGAGTTCGGATTAAACCATTTACTAAGCGAGCTAAGCGAAAAATCGTTGTCCATCAAAAGTTCTTCTACTTTGATGTAGGAGTATTTAAAGCGATTAAGCCCATGGGACCTTTAGATACCGTCCGTGAAGCTGACGGTGCTGGGCTTGAAACGCTTTTTTATCAGTCTGTTCAAGCTATTAATGATTACTATGAACTGGGATACAAGATCTTTTTCTGGAGAACATCTTCAGGTGCAGAAGTTGACTTTGTCCTCTATGGAAAAAAGGGGCTGCATGCTTTTGAACTTAAACGTGGGGACCATATCACCAAAAGATCCTTACGTGGTCTAACAAAATTCAAAGAAGACTATCCAGAAGCGCAACTTCATCTCTTATACGGAGGGAGTCACTATGAATATCATGACGGCATAACTGTGCATCCTATAGAAGAGGCTCTCAAAAAACTTCCTGAGATTCTTGGGTATTTAAGCATTTCTTAGAACAAGCTTCAACATATAGTCTAGTAGAAGCTTTACCCTTAGTAAAACAGCAAAAAAGCAACCACTCAGATTACATGGATTTTTGGCCTACCGTATAATAACTCTATAGTTTTCCTTAGAGCAAAGTTTTTTATGATATACATTCTCCATGCGATTCATTCGCCCTAAGCGCCTCTCCTTTCTGTGGTTTCGAACCATTTTGGCTTATAGTGGTCAAGGTATTTCTAGGTTGAACTAAAGAATACGGCCCACTTTTATGATAAAGAATTTCTCAGGTTAATCATAGTTTTCCTTTGCCCTCGTTTAAACTCTTTGTATACTAATAGTAGAGGTAATAACTTCAATAGGAATTATATGTTTACTCGTACTTCCATCACTCTTAGTCGTTCTGCATTTGATGCCAATATTAACATGATAAATGCTTTTACCGGTTATGATCAGTTAGCTCTTGTAGTAAAGAGTAATGCGTATGGTCATGGGATGCAGCAGATGGCTCAATTAGGGCAAGAGCATCAGGGTGTTGGAGTGATATGCGTTGTTGGGATTGAAGAGGCTCTCTATCTCAAAAAACAGGGAATAGCTAAACCAATCCTTGTGCTATCATTTTTGGATGGAAACATTGATGAAGCAATCTATCATGATATTCAACTAAGTGTCAGCTCATATAATGAAGCACTCGCGATAGCTGCTGCAGCAGAGCGAGTTGGTAAAAAGGCCCGTATTCATTGTAAGATAGATACCGGTATGGGACGTATGGGTTTTTGTGTGGAGCATGCAGTTAAGGAACTGCATGCCGTTGCACAGCTTCCTGCATTAGAACTCTATGGCATACGTACTCATCTATCTGATACAGGCCATGCTGATACAAGCTATAGTAAAAAGCAATTGGAGCTGTTTGATCAAGTGTTAGATGAGGCAGCATCACTAGGTATTTATTTTAGGTATACTCATGCACTTTCTTCAAGTAGCTTAGGGCTAAAAACAAAAAGATCTTACTCCTATATGCGCATTGGTGCAGCAGCCTTTGGTCTATGGAAGTCTGAAGAGCAGCGGTCATTACTTACAAAGATACAACCCGAGTTTGCTTTGCAACCGGTTCTTGAATGGCGTGCACGAATTGTGCAATTAAGAAAAGTACCAGCAGGAAGTTATATAGGATACAAGAGGACCTATAAAACGAAAAAGGAAAGTGTGATTGCCATCGTGCCAGTAGGTTATTGGGATGGCTATCCCTATACATTAGCAAACAAGGGATATGCGCTGATTCATCATAGGTATGTCCCTGTAGTTGGGATTATAAGTATGAATATTACTGCTTTTGATGTAACAGCAGTGCCACAGGTACAAGAAGGAGATGAGCTTATATTATGTAGCAATGCTCCTTTGATTGCTCCGCATGAGCTTGCCCAATGTGCAGGCATCATAACAAATGAGATGACAACGCGCATTCATCCTGCAATTTCAAGAGAAGTAGTAGCATACCACCAACCCATTGTTATTGGTGATGATAGAATAGTTGAGAATCAATATAGAAAATAACCACAAAGATGTTATTCATGATTCATTATTCAGAAAGGTTTGCTAAACGGCAGATTACTTAGATAACTAATTTTTTCCTAGCCCCTTTGATATTCATGTGGTATCTTATTTATAAAACTTTTTTTCTATAGGGAACGTGCGTTATGTTTTTTGTTGAAGGACCGATTGGCGCTGGAAAGACAACTTTCTTGAAATTAATACAAGAACAACTTCCTGAGTTAGCGGTAGTGTTTGAACCACTTCATAGTTGGGATAATAATGAGTATGGCCAATCATTGCTTACAAATTTTTACAAGGATCCCAAACGATGGGCTTATACTATGGAAACGCTCGCTATGGCATGTCGTGTACAAGAGCATCTTCGTGAGCAGGACAATCCAAACCCTTTTAGATTAATGGAGCGCTCTATTTATTCTGGACATTATGTTTTTGCAACTAATGGCTATAAGAATGGGTTTTTTACTGAGGTTGAGTGGCAAGTCTACTTAAACTGGTTTAATTTCCTAGTAACGGGCACATGCAAACCACCGCAAGGTTTTATCTATCTGAAGGTTGATCCAGAAATAGCCTATAAACGTATTAAAAAAAGAAATAGAGAAGCTGAGAAAAGTATTAGCCTTGAGTATCTGAAACAAATTCATCAATGTCATGAAGATTTTCTTGTGCATAAAAAAGATCTTTTAACTGAGCTTAAAGAGGTTCCAGTGCTTATTCTGGATTGTAATGCAGAGTTTGAAGCTGACGCTGAGCAACTTGCTGTTCATGCTCGAAAGCTTTCTGCGTTTGTTAATATGGGAAGCTTAAGGCCAGCAAAGCCTATTTCAGTGAATGTCTAATTGTTGACTTGCCTACGAAATGTCTAGTTCAAGACCATCATAGCCAACAATTATTTCCATATCATATTCTTGAGCGAGTTTCTTAATAGCGCTCCGGCTTTTTTGTATATCTTTGTAAAACCATGCCCCAAAATGTACCAACAGCATAGTATGGGTATAGTTTTTAAAGAATGTAATGAGATTTGGAATACCAGTATGACCATAGATCTGTCCCGTTTCTTTTTCTCTGCGAATCATACCTCCTTTACGCAGAAAACTTGCTTCCGTTATCACAAGATCGAGCGCCGGTAGCAATTGTTGATACTTTTTTTCAATCCATATCATGTCACCGGTGTAGAGTATGGCGCTACCGTTGTGTTCTACAAGGTAGGCATTTGATTTAACTTTTATGCTATGAATAGTCGGAATGGGTGTAACCTTATAGCCATCAATAGTAAATGGTTTACTACTTATGGTGATAGGTACAGAAAGGAATTTTTCGGGTGCATAGACTGGTATGCCAAAATCTGGCTCTTCATTATGTCGTACAAAGTAAGCATGATCGGGATGGAGATGTGTGATGAGGATATAGTGGGGATTATATTTCAAAAAACGTTTATCGCCACAATCAAGCAGAAGTATGTCATCAATGAGTATGCCAGACTTTTTTGAATGATAAGGAGCTGATTCTTCTATTTCTCCACGAGTACCTAAAACGGTTATCTTCATACGTCCTTTTTTTGTTGAGTTTCTTTGTACTTTTAGAGTATTCAAGGCGAGATATTAATACAAGTGTTTTGTGACGTGAGTGCGAACTTTCTGAAGTGAGGTTGGCGTTCAACGGAAGATTTGAATGTCAGGGCGCAAATAATTCTGCTACCATAAGATCCACCTTTGAACATGTCGTACAAAACCCCAAAATCTTGTAAAGTGATGTATTTTTTATCAAATATTCGTGTAATTAGAAAAAAAATACATCAAAATGCTTGTTTTTTATAATAGGTGAGTATAATGTTAGGTAAGTTTACCAATGTACAGGAAAATGTTGTTATGTTTAACAGATTGCTCAATTTGCCTCTTGATGACTCCTCAAGTATTTTTCTTTTAGGGCCAAGGGGAACTGGCAAGACATCATGGTTAAGGTCACATTTGCCTGACGCCATATATATTGATCTTCTTGATTATTTAACGTATAGCACTATTGGACTTAAGCCGCATCACTTAAGCCGCTATATTCCTCAGCATTATAAGGGATGGATAATAATTGATGAAGTGCAACGAGCACCTGAACTTCTTAACGAAGTACATCGACTTATAGAATTAAATAAACTACGTTTTATCCTTACCGGATCGAGTGCGCGATTTTTAAGAAAAAAAGGAACTAATCTTCTTGCTGGTAGGGCTCTTAGATATAATATGCATCCTTTGGTTGCGCAAGAATTAGGTGACCAATTTACTGTTTATCAATCTCTTGAACATGGGCTTCTGCCTGCTACCTAGACTGACAAACAACCCTCAAGGTACCTTGAAACATATGTCCATACCTATGTAAAAGAAGAAGTGGCACAGGAAGGCCTTACAAGAAATATTGGTACGTTTTTTGAGTTCTTAGCATCAGCGAGTTTTTCTCAAGGGCAAACATTAAATTATTCGGAAATCAGTAGAGAGCTCGGTGTTAATCGCCAAATTGTTGCTACCTATTTTTCGATCCTTGAGGATCTTTTAATAGCAGTTCGAATAAAGCCTTTTACCCGCAGAGCAAAAAGAAGGATGGTTTCTCATCATAAATTCTTTTTCTTTGATGTTGGGTATATAAAACTATTCGTCCTGCAGGTCCCCTCGACGCTGCTAAAGAGTTAGATGGTCCAGGCTTTGAGACGCTCTTTTTACAATCGGTCCGAGCAATAAATGATTATTATAATCTGGGCTATGAAATCTACTTTTGGCGAACTTCTTCTGGCACTGAGGTAGACTTTGTTCTGTATGGAAAAAGAGGATTCCATGCATTTGAGATAAAGAGTGGTGAAAAGGTAACCAATGCATCACTGAAAGGCTTAAAAAAGTTTCAACAAGATTATCCTGAAGCTAATCTCCATCTATTGTATGGCGGTAATCATAGAGAATATCATGGAGCTATTACCGCTCACCCCATTCAAACGGCGCTAATGGATTTACCTCGGTTACTAGCATAGGTATGGCCATAGAAAGCTTTTGATTGCCAATCATCATTTTGGGGGAAAAATTAGGCTTTATCAAGGGTTAAAAATGGTCCTAATTTTGTGGTCCATTATACTTAGTGACGGTATTATTATTTTCTATAGCCTTCGAACGTACTTTGTATATTTTTCAACAATTTGCCAAATACAGTTTCCCTACACTTGCAAGAGCTTCAACTAATAGGGTAAATCCATTTTGTATGCCTCCCCATTGGTATTATCAGTCGAATTTTACCATCTGGGATTTTGATTCTTCGAGCTCTATCATCTGAAGAGCTACTGATGTACTCAAAATTTCACGTGCGCTTGCTTGACTTTCTAAGTCATCTGTCTGAGCAGCTACTTGTTTATAATATATCAGGGCCTTTTTTTTATCTGGTTTAACTTTCCATCCTTCGTGATAGCTAACTCCCGCTGCGTCGTGATAGCTAACTCCCCATCCCATGTCATAGCTAACGCCCAAATTGAGCTTTGCTTTAGCTTGAAATTTTAAATCATGCATCTGAGCAGCTACTTGTTTATAATATTCATGGGCCTTTTTGAAACTTTGTTTGCCTCCTTTTCCTTCGAGATAGAGATTTCCCAAATAGTATTTCGCTCTAACTTGACTTATTAAGTCGTCTGTCTGAGCAGCTGCTTGCTCATAATATTCGCGGGCCTTTTTGTAATCTTGCTTAACTTCTGATCCTTCATGATAGAGAACACCCAAATAGTACTTTGCACTTGCTTGAATTTCTAAATCATCTGTCTGAGAGGCAATTATTTCTAAGATATCCTTTGTTTTTTCCCACTCTTTTTTTGCCAGATACTTTCTTGCTGTCTTAATCCATTCTGCAGCTTGTTTTTTGTTATGCTGTACTTTACACTTTTTTTCATACTCATTTTGAGCTGCAATACTTTCTAAAGAGTTATCTTCTAGACTAAGAACATCTTTTACGTAGACTGTTTTTTTGCTTGGAATAAGCAGTAATTTTACCAGAGCAGGCTTATGAGTGTAATCAACCGACAGCAATGAGATAAGATGCTCAATAACAGCATTCATTTCGTGAGAAAAATTCCTATTTGGACGTATGGTGTCGGGACCTATTCTTTCTTCATATTCGATTCCTTCTTGGATACCTACTTTTAACATAATTGAGCTATTAGGTAACTTTCTTAAGCCTAGAGCATGCGCATCTCGATATCGGGCACCCAAAGTTATAAATATTCCCTGAATGAGGTCTTGCATTGTTGGATCAAATAGTACATTTTTGCATTCATTTCTATCTAAGGCACCATCTTCTTCAATCAAAACAAAGCCACCTTTGCTTCCTGCTGACATCAGTGAAACTCCACCATCAACGAAATGAAAAATAAAGCTGCTTATGTTATCAAAGATTATTTCAAGATCTTCAATAAACATTTCTCGTGCTAATAGCTGCTCAATACGCTCTCGAGTTGCTTCAACAGGCAAACCTGTAAGCTCTGATACTATTTTACTTAACTTTTCAAGTTCAGCATCATCCTCAAAGGATGCGCCGCTATGAAAAAAATAATTCCATACTTGTTTAGGTAACCTTGTAAAAGCATGAGCCAATGATTCATTTTTTTGCTTCTCCAGTCGTAAGGCATACATGCGGGCTATTACTTCACCAACTTTTTCTAGAAGTGTACCTGGATCTTTATCCTTAGAATCCCATTCTGTTTGCAGTTCTATTCCCAAGCTTTCAATGCATTCTTTAATTACGGAATCACTAAATCCTATGAAAGGTACTACCCTTACATCATAATCGTGGGGTACGTACGATGCTTTCAACAATGTGCTCAGATTTTTAAGTCTATGCATCTCGTTATCTTCTACTGTTATTTGAGTAGGCATATCATATACGAGAGGATTGTAACCAGCATTATTGTAGTAGGGGTTTATAGAAACATTTGAAGCAGGGGCAGAGATTTGAAGGTCCATACCATTAGTAGCGTTACCTGTTAATGCTAAGGAAATTACTATTATACGTCTATTCATGATGATGTCCTTTTTATGTATACTAGGTAAATGTTGAATGCACTCTTCGTTCGACAATTTTTCTAAATTGAAAAATATTTTGTAACTATTCAGCTACGCCATGGTAGCCGTTCTTCCATAATTACACAAAGCTTGTGGAGCATAGTTAGCTTTGATTCTATTTTTGTATCATTTTGCTTTCTCGCTAACGTTCGATCTTTTTGTAAATGTGTACAAATTAATTCTACTATACCCATAAATAAATACAAGGGTTTGCGGAAAGAGCCTATTTAGTCTAAGCATGAAATATAATTATGATAATTATATGCACTTCGCGATTTAATGTGAGAGGCGGTCAAATGGCTATGATCTACTTATATATAAACTTTAGATGTACCCCATTCATGATGTTCTGTAAAGGAGAATCGATGACTAAAAAGAGCAACCCATATTAGAATCGCCTGGCAGAATTTTAAGGAACATTATACCGAAAATAGGGTCATCAATTAAAGTGCGAATTGTGGACAATCACGTAGCATGCACGAAACCGCTGCAAAGGCCCCCAAGGGATTGCTTCAATAAGGATGCGGAGGAGTCTGTCTTTCATTTTCATTAAATTGCAAAAAAGAGCCGTCTCTTTTTTGTTCTTTTTATAAAAAAGAGACGGCTCTTTTTTGCATGGTCGAGATTTTTTATATATACTAGAAGCATTCACAAGGAGTAGATATGCGCAGATTATGTATGACCTATTTAAAAGAGTGGTTGGAATCTTCAACAAGAAAGCCCTTAATTATTCGTGGGGCACGCCAAGTAGGTAAAACCTGGGTAGTTGCACAGCTTGCAAAAGAAACGGGTAAAAAACTCATCAGTTTTAATTTTGAGAAAACACCTGCTCTTGCTTCTCTTTTTGAGTCGAATGACCCCAAACATATACTTCGAAAAATTGAAGAGCGTTTTTCGCTTACCATAGATCCAACCTCTACTATTCTTTTTCTTGATGAAATTCAAGCAGAGCCAGAGCTCATAGCAAAGCTTCGTTGGTTTTACGAAGACATGCCTGAATTGCCAGTAATAGCCGCTGGATCTCTTTTGGAGTTTGTTTTAGGTACGTATCCTATGAGCATGCCGGTTGGGAGAGTAAGTTTTATGTATGTAGAACCTCTATCATTTGTTGAGTTTCTCATGGCCTTAAACAAGGATAAACTCCTTGGAGTTATACAACAATTTAGTTGGGGAACAGAAATTAATAAGGCGGTGCATGAAGAGCTTATGAGGCTTTTTAGACACTATGTTTACATTGGTGGGCTACCTGAAGCTGTCAAAACTTGGATACATGACCAATCTCTGACTCGTGTTAATGAGGTTCATCAGGAACTGCTGAGTACTTATCGGGGAGACTTTGCGAAGTATGAAAAACAAGCTTCTAGTCGAACACTAAACGCTATTTTGGATGCGATATCCCATCGTCTTGGTGAGAAACTTATTTTCAGTAAGCTTGATCCATCAGTTTCAATCGATAAAAATAAGCTGGGACTACACCTGCTATCTCATGCCAAGGTTATACATGTAATAGCGGCAACTGCAGCTAATGGATTACCCTTGAGAGGTGAGGTTAATCCTAAATATATGAAAGCAATACTTTTAGATGTTGGTCTCTGTTCTGCGGAGTTGGGCTTAACGCTCGATCAGCTTGAAGACCTTGATGAGCTTGTTATGGTCAATAAAGGTGGCATAGCTGAGCAGGTTACCGGACAACTATTGCGGACTATCACTCCTTTTTATAGTGAACCAGCTCTCTATTATTGGCTTCGCCTGAAAAAAGGATCTGATGCAGAAATTGATTATGTTATATCGCATAGAGGGAAGGTTGTTCCTATTGAAGTGAAAGCAGGAAGTGCTGGTCAGTTGAAGTCGCTTCATCTTTTTATGAAGCTGAAAAAGCTTGGCCGAGCAGTGAGAATATATGGAGGCTTGCCGCTGATCGATCAGATTAGTGTGAAAGATGCAGAAGTGAGAACCATTGAATATGAACTTCGCTCAATTCCGTTTTATTTGATAAGTGAGCTGCCAAGGCTATTGACAACATAATTGGATCCAAATGTTACTTCTTTGGACCCTATGATAGTGAAGGTATATCCTTGCATATTTAACCGTGAAGTATATAACATCATTAAGTGGCAAAAGACCTTTGATCAATGATCTTTATAGCATCCAATCCGCAGTGAGCTGAACGTTTCAAAGAAACTCTGTAGCGCTCGGGTATGATCAAGATGAGGCAAGTGCCGGCTGAAGTATGAAGAAGCAAGCTACATAACTTTATAAAATCGATGCTTTCCTACTTTGATGAGCATGCCAGGTTCAAGTGATATCTGAGCTTTAAAGTCTTTCAGTTTTTCTTCATTAAGTGACACGGCACCAGCTTCTAGTAGTCTGCGGGCTTCACTGGTACTTGAAACTGCCTTGAGATATTTAAGAATATCCACGATCCAGGTTTCTTTTCCTATGAACGGGGCACAATCAACTTCATGGGCATGCGTATAATCTTTCTTCTGGAAAAGCTCTTCAAAGAGTTGCTGCGCTTTGTCAGCTTCTGCAGCACTCCAGAATCGTGCAATTATGGCATAGGCTAACGCTTTCTTAAGGTCCATTGGATGAGCTGTGCCCTGAGAGATAGCCTGCTTCATGGCATCAATTTCTTGTGCTGTTTTATGAAGCAGTACTTCGTAGTAGCGCCACATGAGGTCATCAGAAAGTGACATAAGTTTACCATAGGCTTGATCAGCTGGTTCTGAAAGTCCAATCGTATTGCCGTACGATTTAGACATCTTGTGAATACCATCAAGTCCCTCTAAGAGAGGGAGGGTGATAACTACTTGTGGGTCTTGTCCCCATTGTTCTTGAAGGAACCGTCCCATAAGTAAATTAAAGGTTTGGTCGGTACCACCAAGCTCTACATCAGCATCTAGCGCAACTGAGTCATATCCTTGCATAAGCGGATAGAGAAGCTCATGAAATGCAATAGGTTGATGCTGTGCAATGCGGGTAGCAAAGTCTTCTCGTTCAATAATACGTGCTACCGTTACTTTGCTGCAGAGATCTATAAGGTCCTTAAAGGTGAGCTTTCCTAGCCATTCTGAATTGTATCTAATGCTTATTTTCTTAGGGTCTAAGATTTTGGTGACCTGTTCAAAGTAGGTTTTAGTGTTTTCTGTAATTTCTTCATCAGTAAGTGGTGGTCTTGTTTTAGAACGGCCTGAAGGGTCACCGATACGGGCGGTAAAGTCACCAATGAGGAAAATGACTTCATGGCCCATATCTTGAAATTGTCGTAACTTAGATAGAGCTACCGCATGCCCCAGATGAAGATCGGGGGCCGTGGGGTCTGCTCCTAACTTAATGCGTAGTTTTTTACCGGAAGCAAGTTTGTCTTTAAATTCTTGCTCTGGAATGATCTGTACAGTGCCAGTTTTAAGCTGAATAAATGTTTCCATAATTATAAAATCCCGAGTAATGCGCTAATGGTATTGGTGGCGTAAGTAGTAATGATAATGAGGCCATCTTGAATATACTCACCTAACGAAATGAGTACTAACAGTGGTCCTAAAATTGCTACATAGTCAGCATATTCAATGTAGCTGTAGCCCTTATCAAAGCCAATCTCAAGGAAATATCGAAAGGCATTGTGAAGAAGGCTAAATAGGGCAATAAACATGTTTAAATACGCAATTGTGGCAAGGAGTGTGGCACTCACAATGGAGAAGGTAGAATAGTTATCGCTAAATACTGCTGCTAGATTTAAGGTAGCTGATTTGGTAAAGAGCTTAAAAATAAACCAGGCGTAAAAGGGAAATACCTTAGCAATTAATTTGTTCGTAATTACCGGACCAAAAAAACCAAGAGAAGCGGTAAGAGAAACCACTGAAAGGGCAATGCTAATATAGGTTTCTGCAAAGAGCGCTAAGAACATTTTTAGATAACGGAATCTCCCATTAAAGGCATTGGTATTAATCGGAATAGACTGAAACCACCCGATACCGAGGCAAATTAAGCCGATAAAAAAACCAAATGGATCAAAGTGCTTAAAAGGATCAAGAGAAAGATACCCGGCGTCTTGTGCAGATGGGTCACCTAAGCTTTTTACGAGTAGGGTTTGTAATACGCCATTAGAGGTATGTGAAATAAAATATGCTGCTATTAAGAGGCATAGTCCCAGTAAAAACTCAACGCTGGCTAATTGCATGATACATTCCTATGGTTGTTTATGATAGTATACGAATATTTGGACAACCGGTCAAAAACCTTTAAAATGTGAAGCTTTTCACGTATTATATATTATCTTCATGGTGCTGAATTAGTGCAGTTTAGAGGGAAAAATTCAACAGCAAATCGCTGATGTTCACGATAGCATTTTCTAGAAAATGTAAAAGGCAGCTATTAGAATTCTGACATCATTAACGGGAGTTCCCTGAGGTACACGACCACATTCATTAGGACATCCATAGGATGCGCGGGCAAATTCAAGTTCAACACCAATTCTAAGGGGATCTTTTTTATAGACAAAGCGGGGCTGAAATTTGGCGACATAATCAATTTCTGGTCCTACATCAGTCAAGGCATAAATTATGGGTAAGCCAGTGTCTGGGTTTATATATAAGAGATTTCTTGAGCCAAGATTTTTGGTTCCTCCAACAAAGAGACCGAATTCTTTGTCATCACAGCCAAAAATATAACTGACATCAAGCCAGGCACCTGCTGCAGTAGTGCTTGAATACGTTCGTTTATCAGTTTCTGGATCTCGTGTTTCTACCCCAAAGCCACTTATGAGAAATTGATCATTGGCATTTTCTGCCCAAAATACTTTTGTTCTTAAAGACCATGGAGCATGTCTAAATGCGCCAAAAGCTTCAAATATGATGCTGCCTACCGTAGAATCTTCTTTAAAGCATTTATCAGTAAAAAGCCTAGGCTTAAGTCGCTTATAATCTAAAGCAGCACCTACAAGTGACTTGTCCTCATTCCAGTACGCTCTTGTTTGAAAATGAATATTCGGCGTTGCTGAGTTTCTAATATATTCAGATGAGACACCATTTGGACCATTACTCCCAAAATCTCTCTGACTTGCTAGAGCAAAGATTGCTTCAAACCAATTCCAGCGCTGCGTGAGTCGTAATTGTGGGTCCCGTGCTTGTGGTTCATTAGGGGCACCAATAGCAAAAGCTACCGTATGAGGAAAACATTGGAGAATGAAAAGAGGATGCCACCATTGCCCAAACAAAAATGATCCTGAATCCCATTTTAATCGCCAAAATGCATGACGTAAGCGGAAAGCAGAATTTGTCGTCTCTATTGGCCCCCGAAAGTCTCCTTCAATTCTCCCTTCTGTAGAAAAACGACCCCAGGTAGGCCCAGTAAGAGCAAGACCGACTCGAGATTCTACCGCAGTTGTATGCCATTGGCCATGACTATTAATATCTTGACCAAACTCATCATACCAGCGTGGAGCAGGGAAGAGCATCGTTTGTTGCTCGCGAGATCCTATAGTTTGTCTGGTATCCCAGAAGAGCTCTGCTTTAACGTACCCATAGGGTTTGATAATAACATTGCCCGCTTGATAATAGGTTGGACCATATGAGAGAGGTAACCCTGTCGGTGCAGGGCATGCTGGTTGCTCCCATATTGCACGATCCCTATCAGTACAAGGACTTTCAGGAGGCAAAGGGGTGCAATCAGCTACCGCAAGGCAGTTGCCAAAATTGCATAATAGTAGGAATAGAGAGCGATGCTTCATTTGTAGTTGTCTTTGTTAGCTCGTTTAATTAGCAAAGAAGATACTACAAATACGTGCGTTATACAAGGTGACTTTCCATATTCATGAAATTATGGCAAGAATAGATGATCTTATAAAAAGATGTAAAACAATCGTCCTGTTTTTATTTCTACATGACAATAGTGCAAACGTAGGCTATAGGTGGTACATCGTTAGTAAAAAAATCGATATATTAACGGCATAGATACTTAAGCAAATAAGGCACAAAGATTTAATTTTTGTAAACAAGATATAGGCTAAATAGAGGGTAAAGAGTAATGATCCTGTCGCAAGAATAACCAAAGAAAGGGTATTGCCAAATAAGCTTATAAGACCAAGTACTGGATAATAGATAAGGCCAAGGTATGAGTTAGAAAACCCCATGAGTTTTCCGTAAGGGCTTACAAGTGGCTTTGTGCAGGATATACGATCTGATATATTGCATGCTGGTTTATAGGTTGGGTCCTTCTTGACTCGTTGTTCAACAAAATAAGCGTAGAGCGATAGGCAAAACCCTATAAATGCCAAGAGGATAATAATGATATTCATGTATGACTCCTTTTTTAATGATATACATGTAGTTTTGCATATTTGCCGCAAGAAAATCAAGCATTAGTATTCCTTACACAAATCATCAAGGGTAACAAGCCCGCTTATGAGTTCGTCTGAATAAGTTGTTGGCTTGAGGCCATGTGCGCATATGAGCGCTAAGAATATTTGGTCAGTTGTTTTTGTATATTTTTCAAAAGTATCTCTTTTATACTTGAGGATCTGAGCATAATTTTTATCTATGCTGAATGGTTGTTCAATGTATTTGATTTCACACAACGTTATAGCAGTATCATAGCGAGGAAAGACTAAGTCAATTTGAACACCTCACTCGAGTGACGACTTTGGTGGTATATGGCGCCATGAAGTGATTCCTTTTACCTTTATGAGAGCCATATTTTTCAATGAAACTAGAATCGCATAACTTGCGGAGCTTTTCTGTTAAGCAATGACTTTGGGAAGCAGTTTCAGTTCCCTTGCGTAACCCATTTTATTAGGCAACAAAAGTACTGCTGGAATTTCAAAAGCGTTGAAGATTTGATTTATACTATTTGTCATAGATAGACCATTCCTCGTTTTGCCTCTTCACGACAGACAAATTTTTTTGGATAGACAAAGTCTAGAATATGGTGCACTTTAGTGCTTGCAGGTTCCTCTTTGTGTATGCAAAGGTTGATTTATTTTTTATAAAATATATACTAATAAAAACTATGATACTACACAATGATCCATTACTTTCAATATATTTTGGTGATGCACGAACAGGCCTCCACAAAGATTTTTTGATGGAAGGTCACTCTCAAGATGAGCTCTGGAAAGATGACAAACTTTTTTCAGTAAAGAAATTGTTACGACTTGAGTCCTTGGTCTTATTAAAGCAGCTTCATAGTGCCTATGGAGTGACGGTTCGCCAAACGCTACCTATTCACGCCGAGGGAGACTATTTAATTACCAATCAGATCCTTACCGGTTTAGGCGTGTATACGGCTGATTGTTTACCAATTATTTTTTATGATACGGTTAATCGAGCTGTTGGTATTTGTCACTCAGGATGGGTTGGCACTATGCAGTCAGTAGCGGTTAGCACCCTAAAAAAGATGCAGCTGGAGTTTGGAACAGATCTTGATCATGTACGGATTTTTTTTGGCCCATCTGCGAAGCTTTGTTGTTATGAAGTGGGGCAAGAGTTTGAAAAAAATCTGAAGAACGTATCTTTTAAAGAAGCAGTGTTAGTGCCAAAAGGTAACAAGCTCTTTTTTGATCTACCGCTCTGTAATAAATTGCAGCTTATAGAGTATGGGGTCAAGCGAGAAGCATTTCATGGGAACTACAATATCTGTACCATATGTAATCCGTCCTATTGTTCAAGTAGAAGAAGTAATGGAAGTAATGAGCGACAACTTACCATTGTAGCGCTCAAATAAATGCTTGCATTTGGTAGATGACTTAAGGTAGGTTATCATTTAGAAAAACGAAAAATTTATGTATACTAGAGACATTGTAATCGAGAAACAAGGAATTAGTGAATGATCACGAATATATTAGCTCAATTTTTTGGCACTGCCAATATTCGACAGCTGAAAAAGCTTCAGCCTATTGTTGACGAAATTAATGCATTAGAACCATCAATGAAGGCTCTTTCTGATGAAGAACTTGGCGACAAGACCTTTTATTTTAAGGACCTTCTTGCGCAAGGCAAGACACTAGATGATATCTTGCCGGAAGCATTTGCGGTGGTACGTGAGACGGCATGGCGTAAATTAGGCCAGCGCCATTTTGATGTACAGCTCATTGGTGGTATTGTTATGCACCAAGGAAAGATTGCCGAAATGAAAACTGGTGAAGGTAAAACCCTCACCGCTACGTTACCGTTATATCTTAATGCTTTATCAGGTAAGGGAGCTCATCTGGTAACCGTAAATGACTATCTTGCGCGTCGTGATGCTGAATGGATGTCACCGGTATTTAATCATCTTGGTCTTACGGTAGGGATCTTACAGAACTCTATGGAAGATATTGAGCGTAAAATGGTCTACAAGTCTGATATTCTTTATGCTACGAATAATGAACTTGGATTTGACTATCTTCGAGACAACATGAAGTTTCGGCTTGAGGATTACGTGCAACGTGAGTTAAACTTTGCGATCGTTGATGAAGTTGACTCGATTTTAATTGATGAAGCACGAACACCACTTATTATTTCAGGTTCTTCAGATGAAAGTAGTCGATTATACCAAGATGCTGATCGAGCAATGGGTACCCTTAAAAAGGGTGAAGATTATGAAATTGATGAAAAAGATCGTAATGTACTATTGACTGAATCTGGCACTGATAAAATTGAAGCATACTTCAATGTTGATAATCTGTATGCACTTGACAACGTTAAGTTGCTTCACCATGTTAACCAGGCGCTACGTGCCCATGCACTGTTTAAACGAGACGTGCATTACGTGGTCAAGGATGATCAAGTACTTATTGTTGATGAATTTACGGGGCGTATTTTGCCAGGAAGGCGCTATAGTGATGGACTTCATCAAGCACTTGAAGCAAAAGAGGGTGTTACGATTGAGCGAGAATCACAAACGCTTGCGTCTATCACTTTGCAAAACTTCTTTAGACTCTATAGCAAGCTATCTGGGATGACCGGTACCGCTGCGACGGAGGCAGAGGAATTTCATAAGATTTATACTCTTGATGTTGTGAGCATTCCAACTAACAGGCCTATGATTCGTAATGATAGGCAAGATTTAATTTTTCTCACAAAAAATGCAAAATACAAGCATATTGCAGAAGATGTAGCAGAACGACATAAGAAAGGTCAACCAGTACTTATTGGTACTGTTGCTATTGAAAGTTCTGAGTTATTGAGCACTATTTTGAACGTTCATGGGATTCCTCATGAAGTACTCAATGCGAAAAACCATGCTCGAGAGGCTGAGATTGTTGCCCATGCTGGTGAACCTGGAAGAGTAACGATTGCAACCAATATGGCAGGTCGTGGTACAGACATTAAGCTTACGCCAGAATCATTAGAAGCTGGGGGACTGTATATTTTAGGAACAGAACGACATGAATCTCGACGTATTGATAATCAGCTACGTGGTCGTGCCGGCCGTCAGGGAGACCCTGGCGAGTCCCGCTTTTATATTTCATTAGAAGATGATCTGATTCGCATATTTGCTGGTGATACCATCAAAAATAGAATGCAGATGGTTGGTATGACAGAAGATGAAACCATAGAATCATCATTCATTTCTAAAACGATTGAGCGTTCACAAGAAAAAGTTGAAAAGCATAACTTTGACATTCGTCGCAATCTCCTTGAATACGATGATGTACTCAATCAACAACGTACCGTAGTATATGATGTGAGGCGTGAAGTACTTGAAGGAGAAGAGCATATCATTGATATAGTCTATGACATGGTTTCAAGCACCATAAATGGTGTTGTATCAACAGCTACCGCTGGCAGAAACTTTACTTCAGCAGAACTTGATGAAGTACTTAACCGGACTTCGAAGCTTACGTCAATTCCTCGTGATGTGTTTAATCAGCGAGAATTTCATCTTCTTACCAATGGAGAATCATTGCGAGAGGAGCTTATTACGTTCTTGTATGAGAAACTACAAGAGAAGATTTCCCGCGTTGATGAAGAAAAGCAGGGAATGGTTAAGAATGCTCATAAATGGATTATGCTTGAAACGATCGATGAGGCATGGAAGCAACACATGTTAAATCTTGACCATTTAAAAGAAGGTATCAGTCTTCGTAGTTGGGGTCAGAAGAATCCTCTTATTGAGTATAAGCGTGAAGCGTTTAATATGTTTGAAGACATGATGGACCAGGTTCGTACTGAAGTGGTTAATCTTATTTTCCACCTCAATGTTGAGCATTTTAATAGTCATGAGTTTGAGCGTAAGCGTGAACGTGAGCTTGAGCAAATGCACATGGCTGGTCCTGAAGATCCTGAAGGAGATCATCATCAAGCAGTTTCTACCAAGTCGGTGGGACGTAATGATCCATGTCCATGTGGTTCAGGCAAGAAATACAAAAAGTGCTGCGGCAAGGATTAGCTTGCTCGTATTATTATGGGCTCCTGCTAATGGAGCCCCTTTAATATTAAACTTTTTACAGTCAGGACTTACACAATTTTATGAAAAAACTAAACAGGATTGACTTTTAAGCCAAAATGGGTTCCAATATGGGATGTATTAATGCATAGCACCCAAAAAAAGGAATCTAAAATGGTAGTTAAAAGTGTAAGCATAGTAGCCTG
Source organism: uncultured bacterium (assembly GCA_963711045.1). Classification (GTDB taxonomy): domain Bacteria; phylum Babelota; class Babeliae; order Babelales; family Babelaceae; genus PRDV01. Next base: position 709,006 of record CAVQCM010000004.1, read on the forward strand.
AATTCCCGGCATCTTATAACTAGGCTTTCATTTAGGAGCGTCTATCTTAAGCTGCTGTAGTATTTCTCGCTGTTGCTTAGTAAGTTCCGTAATGATGGAGCCATACTTTCCACTATATTTTACCCTGGTGAGAGTCTCCATTTCCCCAAGGAGCTCTCGTATAGTGCATTTTCCATTTAATTCTGACTTTCTAATTCTATCTCGCAGGGCACAAGTCAGGATGAGGGCAATGAATTGAACAAAGAGTCTACCATCCACCCTTGCTGCACTATGCATGCGGAGGCGCTTCATATCAAGCTGGTTCTTAAGATCATTAAAACTTTTTTCGACCTTATCTTTGTCTCGGTATACTTGTAGCGCTGTTATCGAGTCCTTAATGCTGTTACTAAGAAGCACGAAGAATCCAGTATATTTTTTAATATGCTTACTCACAGCCTCGTTATTGTAGGATATTTGCCTTCCACGCTTAGGAGTCGTCTTAATCACAAAGAACGTTTCATAGGCCTCCTGATGTTTCTTTACCAACTTATCTTTCTCAAGTTCAGCTTTATAGAGCAATAACTTTTCATTAAATTCATCAATCGCTTTAGCTCGAGCATGCGCATTAAAGTAAACATGTACATAACAACGGCGGCTCCCTTCTCCCCACTTGTAGGGGGTTGAATAGACATAGAGCGTTTCTCCATCTATCTTTTGATAACCTTCTGGTCCATGTATATCTTCTGCAGCATCAATAACCTTCTGTGCCCATTTGTTATTCAATGGGACTCCTACGGTGAACTTGGCTCCGGCATGAAACAAGTCGTCGATGTTTTTTTTACTGTAAAAGCCTCTGTCCAAAACACAATTTGGAGCTTTCAGATTCATTGATTTGAACGTTTTTAATATATTGGCAAGCGTGGTAACGTCAGTAATATTTCCTGGAGTCTTCTGAAAGTACACGGGCAAACCACTTTCTTGAGCAAAAAGCATTCCAAGATTTATCTGGGGCAATGGCTCGCCATCCTTATTACGTCCATACTTTACATATTCATTAAGTTCTGAGTACGAGGATATGCTCATGATATCGTAGAAGAGGCAATCTTTTTTCAAGACCTTCTCCATCCATCCTTTTAGGAATGTCTGTTTATGATCTATAGTAATCCTTGATAACAACTCACTAATACGCTGGCTTGTAAGAGTAGCTGTAGCAGGATGAGCATGACTCTTACTCCACGTTTCACTACGGCTAAGCGCATTTCCTTGCGTAACTAAATAATAGGCCATACTCATAATCGGAAGATGATCTTTAGGAAAGCAGCTCTTCAATAGCTTTTTTAGGCCGAGTTCATTGCTTATAGCATCCAATAGTATCGATGGCCCAATGACCTTTGCTGAAGCAGTCACTCGTGGATCAGGTACAGCATCTTGTTTTGCTGCTAAACGCTTAGAAGGGATAAGCTTCTTCGTTTTTGGGTCTAACTTTCCAATACATACTTGCTTATTGCGTGCTTGCTGCTTTTCTTTATCCCAATAGGACTTAGCTTCATACACATAGGTAACGCCCGTTTTTTTGTTTGTTTGGTATACAAGATAGCTCATCCATTTCTCCTTTGCCATAATTATCATAGTTATAATTATAACTATGATTTAAAATAAAAGCAAACTTTTGTTTAATCAAAATCACTTTTGCTTCGACACTTGAGAAAAATATCTAGTTATAAGCTATCGGGAATTCAGGTTGCCATAATTATCATAGTTATATATTATAACTATGATTTAAAATAAAAGCAAGCTTTTGTTTAATCAAAATCACTTTTGCTTCGACACTTGAGAAAAATATCTAGTATAAGCTATCGGGAATTCAGGTAGTAGGTAATTCTGTAAAGCAAGATTTCTTCACCTATTCAGCTGGTCTCACAAGGAAGAGTTGTGCATAAATGGGAAGACACCTGTCTTGTTCTCGGGATAAGCTAATAGGGTTTTAAGTATTGATGATGAATTTATTGAAGAGCTATCTAGAGCGCTTATTGGCCTGAATTCCCGGTAGCTTATAACTAGATATTTTTCTAAAATGTCGAAACATAACCTCGCTTCCCCGAATTTCTTTTCATCTCTCTACTTACCGTAGATTGAGACATTCCAATGAATTGAGCTAAAGCTGATTGTGATTCCCCCTTTTCAAAAGTGTATAAATCTGGCATCGTTGTTCATAAGTTAGATGATGGTAGCCTTTGGGCATGATGATCCTTTCATTAGTTCCAACCAATTAAAGATCATCTTACAGCATCTGACTTTTTTAACTACCTGCAGTTATGCACTTCGGAATTGAATCCGCTTATATTTATAAATGTCTCAATCCTTTTTTTCAGATATGCTCCATGGCTTTATTTGCCTCTTGAAATGGAGCATGTTCTTAGTATTAAATCTCTAACTCCATACTTTTTAAAATAGACAGATGCCTGCATTGCAGTCGCACCGGTAAGGTTATCTTTTCTGTACACAAAAGCAGGGTTATCCTTAGTAAGTTCCAAGATATAGCTGGCAGCTTCAACACGATTATGGGTAGCCGCTGCATGGAGAGCTGTCCAGCCGTTCCTGGTTGCTGCATAAATATCTGCATCTGCTTCAACGAGTAATCTCATAGCTTCAATATTACCAAAAGCAGCAGCTTGAATAAATAGTGTTGTACCATGAATAGCTAGGGGATTTCCAAATCCATCAGAATCACTGTGAGAGGTGAATAATGTATTAGGACGAAAGTTACTATCTTTAAGGGCATTTGAAAGAGAACCCATATCTCCCTTCATAAGATCATTATTTATCGCTTCATAATCGATCTCTTGTAAAGAACCTTCAGCTATAGGTTGCTGTTCTTCGCTGTCAAGAAGCATCTTATCAAATTCTATCCCAAAGAATGATCTCAATGTCTTGCTTATTTGTGTATTATTTATTCGTTTTATTTCACGAATGGTTAAAGTATCTAAGATTGCACCTTTTGCGAGAAGTATGCCGATGATGACTTGACTCCCACGGGCCACTGCATATGATAATGGTGAATGAATCGTTCCTGAAGCGTGCATATAGCTAAAATTTACTGATGAATTGAATTCTGCTACTATTTTACTATTTTCTTTAGAAATGGCATCCATGAGCTCCATACAGCTGGTATCAGAAAGCGTGCGAACTTTTTCTGCACTCTTATTGAGCATAGCAAGTGCTGAGTAAGTTGAACCTATACTTCCAACTAGTAAGACTATTTTTATTGTATTCATGTGTAAATCCTCTTGTTTTTTATGTATAAAATGTAACTTGCTACTACTCAGAATCTTGTTCTTCAAGAATAAGTCTACAAATCCTGAAGGCGGTGTGCCCATTAAGAGGCTTATCATATACCAGTTCCTTAAGGATTTCAAAGCCAGCTTTCTGCATAATCTTATATGATCCATTACCTGTTGTTTCCACGACAATGGTGTTGTAGTTTTCCCTCTTGGCAAGCTCTATCGCTTTTTGTACTAAAATATGTGAAAGGCCTTTTCCTCTATGATCAGGCAAAATAGCAAGCCCACCAAAATGAGCTACTCGTTTCTCTCTTATGTGGTTCTTAAAAGACTCAGTTTCTCCAGGGTTACACCTTATTAAATCAATATATGAGAGAGGTATATTAAAAACGTCACAATAGACGTTAAGAGCCTCAATAGTTGGAGAGATGAGATATTCAACATGGGGAGCGGTTAAGTCGATACGTTCAAAAAAATCGGCAAGATCTTCAGCGAGCCTCTCTCCAACAATAGTAAGTTCTTTGTCATTATTCTGACATAGAAGAACGGAAAGACCGCATTTTAGTGACTTTTTATGAGAGCCAAAATGGCGTTTAAGGTTCTCAGCATCAAACTCTCCCTTTTGCAGCTTATCAGTCGTTAAGGGTTCGCCGGTAAAGGCGTCATGTGGTAATTTTTCCTCATACTCACTCAAATCGCCAACTAACAAACCATATCCTTTAGCTGATTCGATAGGAATGAACGCTGCTTTTTCTGATTCAAACGATAAAGAGCTATTTATTGCCTTAAAATCCATAGCATGGATCGACCAAAACAATCCAAGAAATCCTATAATAAAAGTTAATTTTAGCGCTTTCATGTAAAAAATCTTTCTTTGTAGTTGACGTTAATTTGTAGGATTATTTTGAAGAAATAATGCCTATATATCAATTCTCTGTATAATTTTCACTATACTAAAAGAGAATATTTTGTCAACATACAGTTGACAAAATGAAAAAATAATTCATAATGGATAGTAGTTTATTGCTAAATTTTAGATAATATCCTCATGTATATATTAATAAAAAGGAATACTATGAATTACATGCTATTCAGATTAATAATAATTTCGTCTATTGCTAGTCTTAACGCAAGCTCACCTTCTCTTTCAATAACTCGATCAGAAGAGAAATTGAATATTGTGCCTATGGGAATGGGTGTCATGCAGATTTGCTTCACACAATTAGAACAGGATCAAAAGATTGCACGGGTTGTTGGTAGCATGCGAGCATTACTTGATCATGCTGTTGAAAATCAAAAAGTTCTCATAAATACTGCTCTTATTTATGGTATGCAGGCAGGGGACGCAGAAAAGATTGTAGCTGATGCACTTGAGAAACTTTCTTCCCAAGAGCGAGCCAAAATAATCCTGGTGACCTGGGTTGGTCTTAATGGCATAGAAATCGAGGAAGAGCAGGAGGATTTCTCTCTTGTTGGCCCATCAGCAATTTATACCAGTAAGGATCGTTATGTTCAATTTATAGAAGAAAGTTTTGTGAACCTTAGGATAAATAGTTTTCCTGAAATAGAACTTTGGGTTGGCCTTCATCGGATTGATACAAAGGAAAATATTGAAGTACAAGCTAAGCAACTAGCACGCATTGGTGCTCATCCAAGTGTTTCACGAGTTGGACTTTCAGAAGTAGCGATAGATTGTATTGAGCAGTTTGCTGAGACAGTATCGATTGGCTTTTTAGAAACAGAGCTTTCTCTATCACGCCAATTTGCTCTTACTGCGGGCATACTTGACTACTGCAGAGAAAATGGCATTATCTTTCTTGCTTATTCCCCGCTTGATAGAGGTATTTGGACCTCGAAGGTTGACCGAATAGAAGATTGGATAGCGATAGGAAAAGCTCATCCTTTTTTGTCACAACTTTCAGGCTGGTCTGAAGAAGAGCTTATTCATATACATTACAAAGAGCGAGCAATAGCTGTGGCAGCAGCAGATAGATTAGGCGTACCACTTGCTCAGGTAGCACTAGCTTGGATTATTAAAGTTGGAGCTATTCCTATCCCTGACTCAACAAATGTAAAACGTTGCATATCAAACTTTATGTCATTGAACGTTGAGCTTGATGAGTCTACCATGAATGATCTGAATAATATTATGTTCCAAGGTAAGCGATATAAATAGCTCATTAGAAGGAGATATTCGTGAAAACTAATATATTATTCACTCTTTGCGTGATAGGTATGAGTACTTTTTCTTATAGTTCTTCCCCTCTTAGCATTGTGAAGATTACTGAAAAAGAACTTGAAACAAATAATGCTGCTCTCAAGCAAAAGTTGAAAAAAGCTGCACAAATGGGATTTTTCTATGTTGAAATTCCTTCTGGGGCTAAGCAATTCGTGCCTCATGCTACTGAGTTCGCAAATTCCTTCCATGAAGACGAAAAGCTTAAGGCTCTTGAGCTCCCTGGATTTAGTGGATATAACAATAGGGAGCAGTTTCAAATGGAATCTTTCTTTTGTGAAGAAAGCCTATGGGCGGATATTTATCCATATGAGGTAAGCGAGCTTGCTAAGCAATGTAAAGACTTAGCTGTTCTCCTCATGCGTAAATTATTTCCTATTGTTCTTCCACACCTTTCTAACGACAAATGGAGTCAGGCTACGGGACAGTTGCTGCAAAATGGTGGTTTGTACCACTTTTCATTTAACCATTACCCAACAGAGATATCTCTCTCAGGCGTTGATGAACATCAAGACTTCGGTTATATTACGCTTCTTTATACTGATAAAGAAGGGCTATTTGCTAAGATTGAGGATACTTGGTGGCCCATATCACCTAAGGAAGATTGTTTTATTGTAAACTTTGGCAGGGCATTTGAACTTCTTGTTAATGATCAGAGTAAGCTTATAGGTGGCTGGCATCGTGTTGAGCAAATAACGCAAGAGAAACATCATGGCGACAGAATCTCGTTTGGGTTATTTAATGACAACGACCTAGCGTTTCCACTACAACGTGTTACCAAGGAAGGTGCTCTAGAGATTGTATACGCTAGTTATCAGCAGTACCTAGACAATTCATTTAGTGATACTTATGACGATAGTAAATAAGAACATTTCAGATCATCGATCAAGATGGCAAAAACAATAATGATTTGAATGTATCTTTTGCTAAAAAGCTTCATAAAAGGGGATGAGGAAGATCTCGCTCACGTGATTATTACGACCTTTGGCGAATTCTCTGTAAGTATCATGACAAACTGGATTTAGCTACCCAATCTTGTAGCAAAAAAATGCACCCTCAAAGACGTAGTATTTACTGGACCATCATCCTTATTTACGAGTGAGCTTCTTGATGATCTTGATGAATCTTGGGAGCGATGGCTAGCTCCTTTTGTACCTGACCTACCTGATCAAAAAGAAGTACTGTCTGAATTGCAGATCCTTCTAAAAGGTCTATTTGAAAAAGCATAGTCCTTGCGAATCACAAACAAACATATGCTCTACGAGAGTCCTACTTAAAATCAACATCTCGACTTAAAAAGCCCCCATAGCCTATATTCCTCTGTGTCTATGCTAAATTTTGGATAATTAGTTAAAACTGTTGATAGATAGCACGATAAAAAATTGGTGCTTTTGGGGTTGCGTGCAAAGGTAAAAAGGTATTAGTTAAAGCAGTTGAATTATCCTAGGCTACTAACTTATAGCTGATGGATTCTTACGGTTACCGTTCTTAGCTGACAAGTGAAAGACAATTCTGTTGTATCCTCTCAAGGTACTCATTAAGCTTTTCTTTTTCAGTATCAGTAAACCCTTCTAGAATGTGCTGTTCAGTGGCCTCAACGATGGGCCAGAGCTTAGTAAGAGTTTCTTTGCCTGTTTGGGTGATCGTATATGCCTCATGACTTTCTGTAATATAGCTACGAGAGATGAGTGGTTCTAAAAGGGCAGTATATTCATCCCCGAACGTTCCGGTATCTTGTTCTATCTGGCTGCGGGTCATAGATTCGTCACACGTCATAATCATAAGAAGTATAACTTGGGTGGCAGAGAGATCAGTTACTTTTTTAAGTGCCGTGTCAAAGGCTGATTGAATAAGATGTCCTGCTACATTGACCTGGCGGCCGAGGGTCTTTTTGATAATTGTCGTGAGCATGGTTAACAGGATCCTTAATTTGAGTTCATATATACTTAATCCAGCAAATACAGCAACATTTAGAGATTCAACTGTTGAGCTCATAGGCATCTGTACTATAAGATCTGCTTCTTTGAGAATGTCATCTGAAACGCCATGAGTTTCATTGCCTAAAATCAGTGCAATAGGTTTTTCTTGCAATGGTGCTAATGATTGTAGGTGAGTCCCTCGGGGACTTGTTGCTACAATTTGGTATGTTTTCTTGAGATGTTTCAGCGCTTCCGTGGTTGTACTAAACTCGGTTATATTGGCGCGAAAAATTGTTCCCCGAGAAGCATCAATCGTTTTTTTAAAATAAGGATCTGCTTCATGTATGAACGCGATATCTGATATGCCAAAGGCCATAGCTGATCTAATGATGGCGCCAATATTTCCATGGTCTTTTACGTGATCAAGAACAACAACAAAATTATCTTCACGAGCAGAGCAATGAGTGGGTAGTTGAACTACGCCAATGATCGGTACCAGATAGTTGGTATCAGTGATCTTCTTAGCAATACCGTCAGACACCTGATAATGAGGAATCTGTAGCGCTGAAAGCGAAGAAAGAAGGTCATAGTTAGTATAGGTATCAGCGACAAATACCTCTACAATCTCACGTTGAGCCTGTAATGCCCATTGTAACGCCTGTTCTCCTTCTAAAAGACACCTATTTGCTGCCTTTCTACCAGCAGATGAAATTAATGTTCGCGCTTTTTTGATTCGCTCATCTTTAATAGAGGCTATTCTTTCCATAAAGATCCTCTTAGTATGCTTTAAAAAAGATACCGAAGTACAAAGCTGTTTATTACTGTGGAGCTCGAGCTGCTTGTTTTTCGGCAGCTCGAGCTTTTCTTTCACGCAGTAATTCGAGATTTTTTTTGCTCAGTTCAGGCTGTTGTTCCAGGAGCCGAAGAGTAATTTCTTCTTCTACTACTTCTTCATCTTTGTCTTGTGCGCGTGCTTGAGCTTCTTCAGCAGCTGTTTTGAGTGATTCAGCTATTGCGCGTTGCATGTCATGTTCTTCTTGTGCTTTGAGACGAGCTTGATCATCAAGAGATCGTTGAAAGGCTTGTTCAATATCATGCTGTTCCTGCTCTTGAGCTTTAAGTGACTTTTTGGGCTCATTATAATCTGTTCGCACTGGTGTTGGTAGAGCGCTTGATTTACCGGTTATTGTTGGTGCTGGTTGAGCTATGGTAATCTGTTGAGCCGATTTTTTCACCGCAGTTTTTCGTTCTTTCTTCTGAATTTTAGGTGCTTTTTGGGGCTCATTACGATCTGTTCGCACTGGCGTTGGTAGAGCATTTGATTTACCGGTTATTGTTGATGCAGGTTGAGCTCTGGCAATCTGTTTAGCATGTGCAGTAGATGTTTTCACCACTGGTTTTTGTCCTGCTCTTTTATGCAGTCTACCTGGCCTACGTCGACGTGCGTTTGGCGATTGCGGATGTCGACGAGGTCGTTTTGCGTCACATCCTTTTTCCTGGCATTCAGGACGACCTTTTGTTACAGGAGCAGGTATAGTAGTTGTTTCAGGCTCTTTTCGGGCTTCTTCAGCACGTAATGTGTGAATAGTCTTACGTAATAAGATACCGAGTACCTGATCACCAAACTTTTTATATTCTAACGTGCCATAGGCATCAATGAGTTCTTTTCTGGTAATCTGGTGCTGCGAATACCGCTTTACCAATGTTCTAAATTCTGTGGGGCTTACCGCCAGTAGGCTGAAGCACATACATGCTCCATATAATGCGTAATACAGTGATTTCATGGTTTTTATTCCTTTAGTTTCAATAATAGATCTCTTATTAAAAGGTTACACCAAATTTCGCCCAAAGCAACCACCTATCAGGTGCTGAATTAAGCTCACTGGTACTAAATTCATAAGAGCCTCCACCAGCAATAAAGAGAGGGCATTCTTGTTCCCATCGGTACCCAATAGCGCCATAGATGGTATTACTAATGGTGGCTGGCATAGAGGCTGATTCGATATTAATATCGCAATTAGAGACTCGTGCATATCTCTCTTCTAGGGTAAATTCACTATTCGGGAAGTTATCTTTTATATTACGGGCTATCGTAGTATTACCTTGACCATTTACGGCTTTTAATGCTGCTCTGCTGATTTGATTGCTACATTCAAATTCAACAACCTCTCCTTGACGCACAAAGAGGTTATATCCGCCTTCTAAAAGAAAAGAAGTACAATTGCCTTGCCGAGAAATACAGATCGCCGTATTGTAGGTCCCTGCAAGATGGGGGCTTACCCGCACACATTGGGTAAATATATTAATCCCACTCGTACCACTATTTTGGTCTGATGATCGAAATGCTGCTGATGCCTGTTCTGAGGAATCATAGGTCTCCATATATCGACCCCATGGTCTACCAATGAGGTCAAATGAACGTATCTGATGATTGCTAAATAAATAACGAGTATTATTATCAAGACACATTCTTACCATATACGGCCCCTTGCACCATACATCGTAGGCAAATGAGGTCCCTAAACTAAAGCCAAAGTGATGATTGTTTCCTACAATAGGGTCAAATATGGTTCTGCTACGAACTTTGGTTCCCGTGGGAATAACTAAGGTAGCAAATGATACGAGTCCGCACGTTTCGCAGCTGAACGTATTATAGCCTAATTTGATCTCTATATCGGCAATCCCTGTTTCACGGCACTCATCGGTAAGAATTTTTCCATATTCCCAGGTGTCTTGAGAAAGACCAGCGATCATACAGCCAACTCGAGGACTATCGTCTAGGCCTAATTCATCTCGTGGACCGCCACCAGTATTTTCTATATCTTCTGTGAGATTCATACGATTCATGACCCGTTCTATAGGGAAGGTAAAACCAAACCATACACCTGGAGAGCCATCAGCTTTTGCTGTTATGGTTTGTTTATAGGCAAGACCAACACCTACAACTGATTGTTCCGGACTAATAGTGATAGTACTATCAAATGTTTCTTCTACGGTTCGTATATTAAAGTGACGGGCCTCAAGATCCTTAATAGGACTGCCATCATCAGTATTTGCGGGGTTTGATTCACGGTTTGGGTTATATTCTCTGACGCGCAGTCGATTTGTGGTGCAGCCAGGCGGTAAGAAAAAGCGAGCAAGTTTATTGCGTCCTTCTTGGGTAGTTTTACCTCCGTAAGCAACTACTTCAATAGCTCCTCCAAAGCCCTGACATTCACAAAGAAGCTCATTCCTAAACATAGAAACACGTTCAGGCATTGCTGTTTGAAAGTTTGGTCTAATGGAGAAAAATGACTGACTTGTAGCTGTAGCCCCGTGGAGAAATGAGGGAATAAGTACTAAGCTTCCTAAGATTTTTTTATACATACAAACTCCTTTTTATATTGTATAGCTATAATTTGTACCATCTTGAGCAGTAATCGTCAATAGTAAATAGTGCAGAAAGTGGCCCTATTAAAAAGGTTTGATTATTAAAAGGAGCGTATTTTGGTATGTATCAAACAACAGTATTGAGAGTTACCAGAACAACTCGTGAGCATGTCAACTCTTCCACTAATCTTATTAATTCTTCCAAAAGCTGATTCCTTAATCATGAGTCATCAAGACTTGCTGAAGGTTTTTTCCTGCGTCTCTACTAGGTCTTTTTTTGCCATAAAAGAGGGTAGATTTATGTTGTTGTTTTGCTATTCTTAAAGCAAATATTGTTCTTACCTTAATGAAAGGATTGTAGCATGACTAAGGTTTCATGGCGATTATTGATGATGATTACGTTATTCTCGGGTTACCTTTGTGCCTCAGAAGATGTTTTAACTGTTAGCAAAGAAGACAAAAAAGCTGAGCTTAAAGATCAAGCTCAAGACCGTGATAGTATGAGAGTTATCGAGCTTTCAGATGATGAAAGCTCAAGCGAAGAACAAGAAGAAAATTGTGCTGCTCTTGAAGAGAGAGAAGAGTCTTTAAAAGATGGCTCTATTACTGTCGTATCTAGTCAACCTGAAATAATTGTATCTTCTACTTCGAGTGACTCAAAAAAAGAGGAAACTTCAGATGAAGTACTATGTGTTTCTCTTGTTGAAGATGCAGCATTGAAAGAAGAATTCGTGAGCAGAAAAAAGAAGACTAACGAGACCATGGTTGCTTTAGCCCGCAAATGGAAAGAGAGTTTTGCAGCGGAAGATGAGTTGACATCAAAAGATTCCGATAAGTCTCCAGGTGTCTTACGTGATAAGTCCGAAATTGAAACAGAAGTATCAAGGTCAGAGGAAGATGCAGAAGAACATTCGCAAGACTCTTCAAAGCATACGAGACCGAGACGTTTACCTGCAGGTTTAGCTAAAGAAATTCAAGGATTTGCTACTCAGCATGGACCCAGGGACTTAGATGATGAGGCGAATATAGATCCTAAAAATGTTCATAATATACATTTCGCCAAGGTTGTCTCATTGGTTGCCTTAGCAACTGCATTTATATATTTTATTGTGAAATATGATTTACATAAAGTACCATTGCATAAGATACAGAGGTTGCTTGATAAGCCGTTAACAGCTGAGTAAAAAAAATAGCTTTTTTTGTGGGTCTCCTTGTAACATTGCAAGGAGAAGACCCGTACTATTTGATAGCAATATTATTCTTTAATCGACCATTCTAGAAATCTAATATGAAAAACATGGATTTGCTGGAATGGTTTTCAGAATTTTGGGTAGTCATTGAAGGGGATGATTAAGCTTGATATATTTTCAAAGCAAAGTACAAGTTATTAATTTTGTGAACCATGATCTATCTAACTATTCATGCGACATATGTGGGTTTATGTCTTGCTTGATGTATAGTTCAGGGCTATACTGAAAATATATTAAAGGGGTCGTTATGCGTAGAATAACATCACTTTTGAGGGGACAACTAATATGGCAGTGTCTTTGTATAATGCTGTTTATATCGCTTGCGCTTGAAGCGGGGTTGACTGAAGGCTATGCGGTGGTACTTGCTGCTACACGAGGCAAAAAAGCCAAGCATATCTATTTTTTTGGAGATAGGCATCATTTTGGGAGCAGAAAGCCCCATCAGGAAGATGAACTTGATCTTGTTGCACCTGCTGAGAAGCAACATGATGAGTTTCTTGAGGCTTTAGAGGAGTCTGCTGAATTTCGTGGAGCGAAGCCAATGGTGATATTCTATGAAAAGGCCCCAAAGAGGTTTAAGAGACACCCCAAAGAGCTTATAAGTGAGTTGTCTAAATCGGTAAAACTAGCTGATATTCAACACGTGCGAGTTGTAGATGCTGAAGTGAGAAGATACGCAAAGCATTTGCGTTCAGCTCTTGGTAGGGACAAGCCTACGGAAGACTACAAGGCTCATACCGGGTTAAAGTGTATGGAGGATACGACATTTCAGGATGTGATACTTGAAATGGATGCTTTGTATGCTGAGTTAAAGGCTTTCCGAGATACACACCCAACACCTATGCCACAAAAAAAATCAGTCGATTTTGATCCAGCAGATGATTTTTACGCTTTTGATTGGGAGTTTTTTGAGCTTGCTCCTCTTATAGCGCGTTTTAAAGCATCACTACAAGAATATTCTATAGATACTAACATGAAACTTCTTTACATACGGGAAGATGAACAGTATAGCCAGGCTTTACGGGATATTAAGTCTATTTTACATAGATATGAAATGGAAGTTTTACATCTATCCTTATTTAAACAAATACTAGAATGTGACGAAGAGTATATCGGAGTAATTGCTGGTTCATTTGAAACGTTTGCAACGAGATCTAAATTACGCGGAGATCGCATTATTAATCTTTTTAGGCATAAAGTTGCCCATGACTTTTCAGAAAAAGAACATGATGTTTCTGACTTTCTCTTAACTAAAGAGGAAATGCTCCATATTTTTCTAGAGTATGACCTGCTATGTAGCCTCCTTAAAAAGTGTTTTTTCTACAAGTCAGCTACTGAAGTGGCCTTAATGAGAAGAGCTCTACTGCAGAACGTTTCTAGACTATGTGAAAGTAACTATATGAAAACTGCGAAAGTATTGATGACTCTTTTTGCCCTATGCATACTGATAGATAAGTATAGTACCTCTAAGAAGAAAAGAAATGCATCAAGTAAGAGGAGAAATTATTGCAGGAATAGTCTTACGTGATATTAATCTATATTGAAAGTATATATTTTAAGGGGTCATTTATGAATAGAATAGTAACACTAAGAAAATGGCAGTGTCTTTGTATAGTGCTGACTGTATCACTAACTCTTAAAGCAGGGCTGACTGAAGGCTATGCGGTGGTACTTGCTGCTACTAGAGGCAAAAAAGCCAAGCATATCTACTTTTTTGGAGATAGGCATCATTTTGGGAGCAGAAAGCCTTATGAGAAAGATGAAATTGATCTTGTTGCACCTGCTGAGAAGCAACATGATGAGTTTCTTGAGGCTTTAGAGGAATCTGCTGAGTTTCGTGGAGCGAAGCCAATGGTGATATTCTATGAAAAAGCCGTAAAGAGTTTTAAGAGACACCCCAAAGAGCTTATAAGTAAATTGTCAAAATCGGTAAAACTAGCTGGCATTCAACACGTGCGAGCTGTAGATGCTGAAGTGAGAAAATACGCGATTCTTTTAGGGATAGCTCTTGGTAGGGACAGGCCGGTTAAAGACCGCAAGAGGTACACAGGATTAAAGAGTTTAGAGGATATGACATTTCAGGATGTTATACTTGAAATGGATGCTCTGTATGCTGAGTTAAAGGCTTTCCGAGATACACACCCAACACCTATGCCACAAAAAAAATCAGCCGATTTTGATCCAGCAGATGAATTTTACCATTTTGATTGGTCGTTTTTCGAGCTTGGCCCTCTTATTGCAGGATTTAAAGCATTACTACAAGAACATTCTATAGAGACTAACATGAAACCTCTTTACATACGGGAAGATGAACAGTATAGTCAGGCTTTAAGGGATATTAAGTCTGCTTTAAATTATTATGACATGATCGTTTTACATCTATCCTTATTTAAACAAATATTAGAATGTGATGAAGAGTATATAGGAGTAATTGCAGGCTCATTTGAAACGAGCATGACATATAGTCATTTACGCGGAGACCACATTATTAATCGTTTTAGACATGAAGTTGCCCATGACTTTTCAGAAAAAGAACATGATGTTTCTGACTTTCTCTTAACTAAAGATGAAATGCTCCATATTTTTCTAGAATATGACCTGCTATGCAGCCTCCTTAAAAAGTGTTTTTCCTACATGTCAGCTACAGAAGTGGCCTTAATGAGAAGAGCTCTACTGCAGAATGTTTCTAGTCTATATGAAAGTAAATGTGTAAAAATTACAAAGGCGTTGACAGTTCTTTTTATTTTATATATATTGATAGACAAGTATAGTATCTATAAGAAGAAAATAAATAATTCATGTAAGGGAAAAAATTATGAAAAAAGTAATAGAGCTTATTTTAAGTATAGTCGTATTGGGTAGTAGTTCATTATGCGCAATGGTGGCTTCTCCAAAGGTTCGTATCAGAAATAACGTAAATAGGGACTTAAAAGTATCTTGGCAAGATCGAAATAATCAGCTACTAAATACCATTATTTCATCAGGGAAAGATAATATAATTGCACCATTTGACCAAATAGCTCTTGGTTCAGCAATAAAAGTGGAAGTGTATGGTCAGTACATTGGTTGGACGGCATATCCACTTAAGATAAAAAGAACTCTCTTGATTGTAGAATTTAACGAGCTGAATCCACAAGCGGGTCAAGACTTGGAGGTGGTTATTTCGCAAGGATGGAGTCCATCACTAACAGCGGACTATATGAAATATGTTTCAGAGATTACTCGTCCTGATGAGGATAATCCTCTTAAGTTTTTTCCGGGCCTAAAAGGAAAGGGTTCTCTGGAGGATTTAACAGAAAGCGATATAATAGGCTTCAAAGACTTCAGATCGATATATAAAAAAGGTAGGTATTATCTTTCTAACGACATTACGGCGTTAGATATTTATCGGTACATGTTTAGTCTACCCAAAGGGGATTACACAAAAGAATCGGTGAAAAGAGTCTATATACCGTTTTCAAAAAAATGGCATCCAGACACAGGTAACCATGACATGTCTCCTGAGTTTGCAGCGAGAGTATTTAACCTTGCTCGCATTGCACATCAAGGCTTGCTTAATTCTCTTGATCCCCAGTATCAAGAATATCAGCATGACCCAGAGCCAGTCAAGGCAGAACCAGGACCTCTTGAGGTTGTCGAAGAGCATGAATAAGTAACTTTAATTCTTTTTGCATGACCCATTTAGCGCTTTGCTTGATGGGTCATTTTTATATAGCTTGCTGGTAGCAACATAGTCTTAAATCTCAAGTTCTCAGGTGGATGATATACACAAATTTGCCATCTGACGTAAACCACAGTAAAGTGTTAGTATGCTTGTAAAAAAGAACTAGCAAGGAAATCTATGATACATCGTGTAAAAGGTACCCAAGACATTCTTGATCTTACGCTTAGAAACTTTTTGATTGATGCAGCAAAAGAGCATCTTGCTCAGTATAACTTTATTGAAATTTCTACACCTGTGCTTGAACCACTTGAGCTATTTAAACGATCTCTTGGCGAAGAAACAGATGTCGTTTCAAAAGAGATGTATACCTTAGCAGCAGATGAAACGATCTGCTTGCGTCCAGAAGCAACTGCTTCAGTAGTACGTGCATTTGTAAATCAGCATGTTGATCAAACTCCCTGGAAGGTCTTTATGTGGGGTCCTATGTTTCGGCATGAACGGCCACAAAAAGGGCGGTATAGAGAATTTAATCAGATCAGCATGGAAGTAATTGGTTCTGAGTCTATATATCAAGATGTTCAATTTCTTACGATGCTTGACCGCTTTTTTGCTGAAATTCTTAAGCTTGACACGTATGCTCTACTGATCAACTTTTTAGGATGCTCAGATGACCGAGCTCGCTATAAGAAAAAGCTCTATACGTTTCTTTCTAAAAAAGAAGCTGAGCTTTGTGAAAAATGCAAAGTACGAAAAGAAAAAAATATCATGCGGGTCTTTGATTGTAAGAATCCTGCCTGTCAAGAGCTCTATCGTAAAGCTCCTTATATTGTAGATAATCTATGTGAAGCCTGTTCTGATGAATGGCAAAAACTCAAGGATAATCTTGAGCAGTTGTCTGTTTCGTATTCATATAAGCCAACGCTTGTTCGTGGGCTTGATTACTATGATAAGACCGTTTTTGAATTTGTAAGCACCGCTCTTGGTGCCCAAAATGCTTTCTGTGGTGGAGGCCGGTATAATAAACTTGCTAAAGAAATTGGCGCCAAAGTCGATTATCCGTCCATAGGGGCCTCTATAGGCATTGAGCGGGTTTTACTCTTGCTTGAGAATAAAGAACATCTTCCTCTAAAAGAGTTGCCTCGCTTGCATGTTATAGTGCCTCTCACTACCGATCAATTACCATTAGCTTTGCTTATAGCAGATGAATTACATGCGCGACAATTAGCGGCTGATATTCTCATGGAAGGTGATTCAGTTAAGAGTATGATGCGTAAAGCAAACAAAATGGGTGCGCGTTATGTGTTACTTATTGGTCCTGATGAACAGCAAAAGAAAGTAGTGACCGTTAAAGATATGCTTAAGCATGAAGAAGCAACGGTTCATCAAAAAGATCTTCTTAACCACTTACGTCAATAAAAGACGAATATAATTTCGTGCAAGAAATACGACGATGGCAGCAAATAGCAGCCCATCTATTCTATCAAGAATGCCGCCATGGCCCGGTAGTACGTGACCGGCATCTTTAAGCCCGGCTCTTCGTTTAAGGGTAGACTCAAAAAGATCTCCTGCAAGAGAAGCAAAGTTTATGCTTAATACAAGCGGAAGGACACTTCCTATGATGAGAAATGCTGAATTGCCCCCAAAAAAGATCAGAGAAAAAAGAAATGACAGTGCACTTCCCCCTGCAAACCCTTCCCATGTTTTATTTGGGCTTATAGTTGGTGCAATAGGTGTTTTCCCAAGATAGCTCCCTATAAAATAAGAACCGGTATCATGTGAAGCTACAATGCAAAACATCATGAGATTAAGAATATCGTAACCATAGATCTGCATATACCAGATAAGGACTATTGGGAGTAGTGGGTATACCGGCAACAACCAGAATAGTCTATCAGTCGGTTTACATAATCGAGGCCACTCAATAGCTAAAATACGCACAGCAACACTGCCTAAAAGAAGAGTAAAAAGCCAGTTTGGTACTAAAAAGAGACTAAGGGCTCCTACACCAATTACAAATCCAGTGATAAGGCGTATATGTAATGTTGATAGTTTAAGTGCTTCCATACCAGTAGTATATCCAGTGATGAGTGACTTTACAATAGCAAGAAGGTATTTATACTTAAGCGGGATATAAAAGAGAATCCAAAGTTCATTCTATTGCTCCAGAAGACGCTAGGAAAACATACGTTGAAGCTTCCCATACTGTTTACTCAGACAATTATTGCTACCTACGGCACTAAAGGTGCACAATGGCTTGCCTCTATCGATAGTATTCTTGCTATGCTACAGGAGCGATTTTCGCTCAGAAACCTGCAGTTGATGAATGGACTTAGCTATCATCTTGTATTGAAAGCAGAGAGCGATCAGTATGGATCTTGTGTACTCAAAATTCCGGTTGAACCTTCAAGCACACAAAAAGAAGCTAACGCATTACGATTCTATAATGGCAAATCCTCAGTACACCTACTTGATCAAGATTTCTCTACTGGAGCACTGTTACTAGAACTCCTTGAGCCTGGTTCATCTCTTGTAGGACTATTTCCACAACAAGATGAGCTGGCGACTGAGATTGTTGCTTCAGTTGTTGCTCAATTATCTACAACAGATGCTCACCTTGAAGGGTTTCCAACGATACGTGAATGGTTTGCACCACTTGAAACTGATACATATCCTGAGTTAGCATCTGAGTATGGAAGGGTGCGAGGAGTACTCAGAGAGCTCATGAGTATAAAAGGGCAAGCACAACTGTGCCATGCCGATCTTCATCATAGCAACGTGCTCTTGAGTCAGCGAGGTTGGGTGAGTATTGACCCTAAAGGAGTGATAGCTCCCTTTTGGTTTGATGTTGGATGCTTTATGAGAAACCCATTAGATCTGCTGAAAGCATCTCATCCACTCGTAATTATTGAACGAAGAATTGATCAATTTTCTGCTCTGCTTTCTGTTGAAAAAGATCTATTACGAGCATGTAGTTATGCTCAAGCAGTGTTAGCAGCTTCGTGGGCACGTGATGACCAAGCAGATTGGTATCATTTCTTGATGTGTGCTTCTCTCTTAAGGGTACCAGAGCTTTTCCTAATTTAAGCCGCGTGTCTTCATGCTAAAGAAGCTGAACAGAAAGATGCGCAAGTAGATTGGTGAGGCTATGAAAGATCAATTGGCTTAAAAATCTGAATCAGTGGTGAAAGAAAAAGGAATGCTTATTGAACCTGGCATAGTCGAAATGTCGCTAAATAAACAGTGTGAACTGTTGGATCTTTCTAGATTCGGTTGGCGTTCGCTTGGTTGCGTAGAGAATTGACCAAAATAAATGAAATAAATACTTACACACTTGCTGTCGCATTAAAGTAATTCCAAGGAGTTCTCATGACTTTTTTTGTCATGAGAGTCCTTGGAATTACTAAAAGATTTTAAGATTCTTTAAAGATAAATAGAATCGTGTAATCTTATATCATGAGATGACGAACCAACTTCTATTTGGTATGTTCCAGGTTGTATAATCCATTTTTGATCTACTTCGTCCCATATTGAGAATGGATGAGAAGAATCATCAGTATACAAGGTAATACATACTTTTCTGCGCTCGCCCGGTTCAAGATATACCTTTTCTGAAGCAACATAACGTTTTGATTGAGTGCCTGGTACGTGTACATATACTTGGGCAACTTCAGCTCCTGCTATTTTTCCGCTATTCTTCAGATTAAATGATATTCTGACTGCAGATTTATGTCTCTTTACACACAGTTTTGAATACTTGAATTCAGTATATGATAGACCGTGACCAAATGGGAACTTTGATTCTAATTTTTGCACAATCTTGCTTGCATGCTCACTTTTGATTTTTCTGTACAACTAGTACACATTAACTATACAAAACTCATAACTAAAAAAGCAAGAGTTTAATGGTTTTTTTCTAACTATTTTAGTAGTGCGAGTTTTCTATGAACAGAAAAGATTCTGGTTGAACATAAATAATATGTTAGCAGACAAAATGGTACTACTTGAAAAGCACTTTCAAATTTTATGTTTTCCTCTGAAAATAGTCCTAAATCTTGTGCATAACTGTTATTGTTCATATTCTGTTTTTGCTTAGAAAGCCGTTAATTTGTTCACACAATCGACGTATTTCCAACGCATGAGTGGTTTAAGCTGCTTGAAACTGGATAGATATTTCGAGATAGCTTCTGAGTATGGAAGAGCACGAGGAGTGCTAAGAAAGCCTATGAGTATAAAACGTCAGCCACAGCTATGTCGCGCCGATCTTCATCATGACAATGTGCTCATGGATAAGCGAGGTTGGGTGAGTATTGACTCTAAATGAGTTATAGCGCTCTTTTTGTTTGAAGTGGGATGTTTTATGGGAAATCGGTTATGTGCTTCTCTTATAAGAATAATACCAAAACTTTTTCTGACCTAAGCGAAATAGCGCTGATTATCCTCAACAAAGGTTGATTTGAGCCATTGCCAAGGTCCTTGAGACTTTGTCGTTTGAGCAAGAATAGGGCGGGTAAGGTTGGTAAGTTCCTGTTTCTTTTGGGCAATAAGCTCTTTATTTTGCTCAGCTTGCGCTAATGAAATCTCTAGCTCAATAAGTTTATATTGAGTATGAGGAGCGTGCTTAATATATTGCTCCTTTATATAGGCAACTCTTTTATGGGCTGAGGTGAGAGCTCCTTTGCGGTTAGCATATAAGTACATATTTATCAGATGTTCAACAATATTCATTTCGCTGCGAATGAGTTTAAGGTAACTTTGTTCAAGCATTTGCTGAATTTCTTCCTTATGCAGCACATCGTGAGGATATTTTTCTAGGTACTTTTCTGCATGTTCTATGGTCTCTTTTGTTTTGCGCTGATCTCGATATGAATGGCACTGGGATAAAAAGAGCGACTTAGTAGCAATATAAGAAGCATCTTTACTTTCGTGGGCTCCTGGATAATACGTGAGATAGTCATTTGCATGCTGTATGGCGTTTGTATGCCTATCAAGTGCTAAAAAGGCTCGTGCTAGATCAAGGCGCGCTTGTCTCATGACTTCTTGGTCGCCGCCGATAGCTAAGATACGCTCACCACATTTGATGATCATTTCTGTCTCATTTTTTTCTCGATAATAGGTTAATGCTAATGAAGCTTCATCAAAGGTCATTGCTTTTGTTCGCTTGTTAAGTGCCAATGAAAGAGGTGTATTATCTTTTGTCGCTTCTTGCGCTCTTCGTTCAAATCGCTCAAATTTATGTTCCCGAGAATGTCGTTTTGCGAGAGCTACCCCTGAGAAGGCTAGTGCAGTACATAGTAGATAATGATTCATTGGATTTCCTTTTGCTTTTATACTAATTATCGTATCAGATCAGGAAAATATAGCAAGATGTAGAGGCAGTTTCTGTTTTTCTGCTATCGTCTGCCTATTGTAGTGCACCTACATAGTTGCATGCTAGGGGGAGAGCTTGCCTTGAGGATCCCTCATTGGCGTTTAATGTTTTTATTGCAATAACTCCTAAGCATGCTACGCTGGGGGAAACGTCTGCAACTCAAAAAGGAGTTCGTATGAAAAAAATAGTTGTTGGTATTATGCTTGTAGGTTCTGTATGTGTAGCATCTCATGACTGGTATGCTGAAAAGGATATTCTTCTCGCGCAACAACAGGCGATGGCCTATTTTTGGCAGCAGCCAACCAAAGTATCTTGTGAGGATATACGCCAAGCAGTTGCAAAGTTTAGTCAAGAAGAAGTTTTGGAAACGCTAACTAACAGTTTTTTTGACTGGCAAGATGATGCTGGTAATACATTCCTGCATACGTTTGTCCAACAATCAGACAATGTTCAATTGTTGTCATATATCTTACGATCCTTTGGCCCTGATGTGAACATAGAAAATAACGCTGGGAAAACGGTTGTGGACCTTGCAGGTGATAAGCACGAGTTGAAGAAACTATTAGAACAATATGAGAATGATCCAGAGTTTGTAAAGAACGCCAAGGTACCTCATATGTCTCACAATGTGGTTTTTCTTCAACAAAGAATGATAGTCGCGTTTATTCTTGCCAGTGTTGCCTATTATGGGTGGCAGTATGTTAAAAAAACAGACAATAATGTGGTGATTAGTAGAGCATGAGAAAAACATTAGCTCATAGCCTGGTTGCTCGGGATGTGTTTACTGAGCAACAGATGCAAGAACAGCTTGAGGCCAGTAAAAAGGCTCATATGACTCTTGCGCAGTATTTGCGGTCTCACGATCTCATTTCGGAGAAAGATCTCGCGCAGGCCTATGCTGATATGCATGATCTTCCTTTTATTGATCTTATTTCTGAAAAGATGACTGATCCTGAGTTGCTCGCTTCAATTCCGTTGAAATTCTTGCGAGAACATGTGGTCATGCCTCTTAAGCAAGATGACACTATTACCATTCTAACGTCCGATCCTTCAGATTTTCAACCGCTTGACGAATTAAATTTATTGCTCGGAGGCCACACAAAAACAGCAGTTGCAAGCAAATCACAGATTATTGATGCTATTAATAGATATTATCCTCTTGAAGGTACGAAGGAGATGATTGAAGAGCTTGAAGAAGAAACGGCCA
This sequence comes from uncultured bacterium, assembly GCA_963711045.1. Taxonomy (GTDB): domain Bacteria; phylum Babelota; class Babeliae; order Babelales; family Babelaceae; genus PRDV01. The sequence continues at coordinate 731,279 of CAVQCM010000004.1, forward strand.
TGGAAGGGGTCGATTTTGGAGCTATTGAAGAAGAAGATATTCTTGGAATGGCGAGTGAAGCACCGATCATCAAACTGGTTAATCACATATTGTATCAAGCTGTAAAACGTGATGCCTCTGATATTCATATTGAGCCGTTTGAAAAAGAGTTGAGAGTGAGATATCGCATTGATGGTGTCATGTATACCGTATTTATGCCCCCAAAGCGCGCGCAATCTGCGTTAACGTCTCGTATAAAAATTATGGCGGCAATGAATATTGCCGAAAAGCGGGTACCGCAAGATGGGCGTATTCAAATAAAGATTGCTGATAAACCGATCGATATTCGTGTTTCTACCTTACCTGTTGCCCATGGTGAACGAATTGTGATGCGTATTTTAGATAAGACGAAAACCTTTAAATCATTAAAAGAGCTTGGCTTTAGTGATAGGGACTATGAAATTATTGTACAAAGTATTGAGCAGCCAAATGGTATTATTCTTATTACCGGTCCTACCGGTTCTGGTAAGACCTCCACATTATACTCTATTTTAAGTAAGCTTAATGCTCCTGAAGTTAATATCGTTACGGTTGAAGACCCAGTAGAATACCAATTAGCAGGAATTAGCCAAGTGCAAGTGAAAGAACGTATTGGGCTTACGTTTGCTGCGGCGTTGCGATCTATACTGCGACAAGATCCCGATATTATCATGATTGGTGAGCTGCGAGACCAAGAAACGTCTCAGATTGCTATTCAATCTGCGCTTACCGGTCACTTAGTATTAAGTACCCTGCATACGAACAGCGCAGCTGCTTCTATTACCCGTCTTATTGATATGGGTATCGAGCCCTTCTTAATTGCTTCTACTATTGTATCGGTTGTTGCGCAAAGGTTGGTAAGGAAACTCTGTGAAAAGTGTAAGCGTCCTTATAAACCAGCAGAAAGTATTTTGAAACGACTGCCGATTGAGAAAAAAGAGCTAGAGAATGTGGTCTTTTATGAACCTGTTGGCTGTGAGGAATGCCTGGAAACCGGCTACCGTGGGCGTCTTGCGTTGTTTGAGATTATGGTAATGACACAACCGATTGCCCGCCTTACGCTTGAACGAGCTGACACTGCAGTAATCCAGGCACAAGCAGTAAAAGATGGCATGTCCCTTCTAATTGACGATGGCATAATAAAAATTAAAAAAGGCCTCACCACGATAGACGAGGTGCTTTCTGTTGCAGCATCACAAGATGGCGTTGCCGTCTAATGGTCATACCTTTATTGAACTATGTCTAGTCATACTCCTCCTTTCATTGATCGTTGGGGCTGGCTACTCTGTTGTTCGTATACCTTCATCAGTACTTCTCCGCATGGAGCTAGATCGACTGGCAACCGTTCTAAGATATCTACAGCGTAAGGCTCTTATTGATAAGAAGGTATATTGCGTTCAACTTCATAAGAAGAGCTATCAAGCTGAGGAACGATGGACGTTACCCAACGGATACTTTGGTGTCTTGCCAGGTATAAAAGGTCCTCCTGCTGAGCCAACTCATGAAGTAAAGAGTGGCATTAAGGAGATAGTCATAACGCCGGCTGGGATAGGTCCAGGAACCGTCTACCTTACTGATGGGATTCATCAGTATGCATTAACTATTGATGTATCTGAAGTGAGGCGTATGAGAATGTATCGGTACGGATCTCAGTGGGAACGTTTAGATAGGTAAAAAAGATTTGTCTTACCAAAGCTTATGAAGGGAGAAGGCCTTTGATAGGGTAAGTTATCTGGTGTACACTAGATGATACTAAGACTCTTTCTTAACCAAATGGATTTGCGGTGAATACTATTGTGGCTCTTCTTTATAAGGTTCCTGGCTCATTGCTTTTGGGCTGTGTTGTTGCCTTGGGACTCATGCAAAATGATCCCTGGCTTAAGTCTTATATTGAGCATGTCATGGTTGATTCAATGACAGAAATTGTTGGTGAGCCTACACAGATTACCGTAACGGGTATTGATCTTCTCCGAGGAAAAATCATCTTACAAAATGTTTCAGTATCATCTTCTCAGGGAGATTGGGCATTTCAATGTCCGGAGATGCATCTTGATTTTTCCTGGTTTTCATGGTTACGCGGACAATTGTTCGCTCTGTCGCTTAATTTTCAGCAGCCAACCCTCTTTACTCAATATGATAAAGGGTTTGCCATTGAAAAACCCTTTATGAAACTTATACATGCTCCCACGGTATTTCCAGTCACATTAGTTCGGTGTGACGTTCATACCGGTGCGATGACCATTGAAACCTTATATGGAGAAGTATCTGCCCACTGCAATGGTACATCACTCATTGATGACGCTCTGGTTATCACAAAAATTATCTGTACGGATGGTCAGGCACATAATAAACAGACGCTGTTTGCTCAACATCTTAACGGTTCAATGGCTATAGAGGTGCCGCGGGATAAGGATACCTATTCATTAGCTCTTAACCTTGCATGTAGTCGGCCAACAGGTCAGAACAAAGCCTATCAATTGTATTATGCATTTAAGGATGATCATGGGACCCTTAAATGGCGAGCTCATGATGACTCCTGCCTTATACAGGCTGATAAGATTTCTTATGGAGCAACCACAACCGGTACACTAGCCGTCTCAGGAGCGCTACGAGAGTTAGCGTCACTCGTGTTTGATGAGTCTCTCATTGATACCGCCACCGGGACCGGAACCTTTACTGGAGAGCTTGAGCTCACTGATGAAGGGTATCGCTATCAAGGCACCTCAGAGCTTATAAATGCTTCATATAACGGAATGCCGGTTTCTCATGCTGAGGTTTCTCTTTCTGGCGATGAAAAGGGAGTGAGCGCTTCTATTACTAAGGCGCTTACCGCAGGTGTTTCCCTGCGTGGTGATGTAACAGCACAGTTTTCCAAGGGCATCTCTGGCGTTGTGGTATTGAGTGAGCCATTTACTGGAATTCCTCAGTGCCTCATTGATAAAGGTCGTGCACAGTTTGACTATACGGCACAGCAACTTACGGCAGATATTAAGACTCGAGGAACCTTTATTGAAGGACCACCCGTACCATTAAAAGGGCGAATAACCACGGACTTTAGTACCGCAACTGCATCAGGAACCTTTGCAGGGAATGCCTTTCAGGTGACAGGTGATATAGCTCGTCGTAAACTTACTGGGGTATCGCTACAGGACCAGCTTCATATGTCGCGGCTTGATCTAAAAGAGCAAGAAGGATCTTTGCAAGGAACCTTTGATAGTGCCTTGATTAAGAAGATTATTTCGGTGATAACCGGTTATCAGCTCAGTGGTGATGCACATGCTCACGTAAAACTGCATGATACCCTAGATGGCACGAAGATTGAACTTAACGTTGAAGATGCGAGCCTTAAGATTCCTGGGACGTATACCGTAATTAAAGAGCTTACTGCTATTGTTGAAGTTTCTTCATCAGGCCATATGGTGACCTTACGAGATCTGCAGATTCAGTTCCATAAAGGTTCTGCCTGGTCACCTCAAGCAACCTGTTATTTGGGTGATGATGGGTCACTCAAGGCAGCTCATATACCTCTCCAATGTAAAGGCTTGTTGATCAGTAAACAAAAAGAGTTGTTTGGCACGCTTTCTGGGGGCATAACACTTTCTTACGATGGTACGTGGACCTGTAAGGGGCTTCTCGCTGTTGAAAATGCTCATCTGCGTAGTAACTTACTCTCGTCAAAAGTGCAACGAGAACTGATGCATGCTTCTTCAGTGGGGTCTCCATTGCTGAATAATATACATCTAGATCTACAATTACAAAGCAGATCGCCCATCAAAGTGCAAACACCCTTTTTAACAGCTGAGGCCCACCTTGGGGTAATTTTACGTGGGGAAGCTTCTCATCCTGCAATTGAAGGAACTATAGAGCTTGCCAATGGCACCTTTGCGTTTCCTTATAAACCATTATTTGTAACGCAGGGCACTCTCACGTTGTCTCCAACTCATCCTGACGGCCCGTTAATTAATCTTACGGCTAAAAATAAGATACGGACCTATACGGTCACCATGAGGGTTACCGGTTCGCTCTTGCAACCAAATGTCTCATTTGAGTCATCACCCCAACTTTCAGAGGAAGGTATTATTACGTTGCTTCTTGCTGGCGCTGATCATGGGTCTCTTACCGCGGCGATGCCTCGCCTTCTTATGGAACAGATGGAAGATATGCTTTTTGGTAGTGAAGGATCACTTTCACGAGTACAACAGATTATTAAGAGTATTCTTTCTCCCCTTAAAAATGTGAGATTGGTGCCAAAAGATGATACCCAAGAAGAGCTGCAAGCTGTATTAGAAGTTGATATTAATGAACGTCTACGCGCAAAAGCACAGAACAACTTACAGTTTACTGATGAAACACAAGTAGAACTTGAGTATGTTGTGTCTGATGATGTGTCAGTTAAAGCAGTACGGGATCAAGCTGGTACGCTTGGCGGCGAAGTAGAAATGAGGTGGAAATTTTGAAGAAGATACTGCGTAAGCTCTCAATAATTAGTGCATTTACGGTGACTTTTGCAGCCTTTGTTGCGGTTGCTTATATGATTGGAAGGTATGATGAATATCGACTGGAGCAACAGCTTATAGGTCCTTCTGGGTCAGTAGCGAAAGCGTACTTTTCTCCAGAAGATGACCTGAGAACGTTGTTGATAGATCTTATTGAGACAGAGCGTTCTCGTATTATATTTGCGATGTATACTTTTACTGATAAGCATATAGCACAGGCTCTTATAGCGGCTACAAAACGCGGTGTGCAGGTAGAAGGAATTGTTGATCGTAGTTATGGTCAGAGTCGCTATAGCAAGGTCTGTATGTTAGCTAATGCCCAGCTTCCTGTATATGTGTATCAAACGGCATCAGATGAGCGGCAAGCCGGCTTGATGCATAATAAATTCTGTGTTTTTGAGCACAATATCGGCGGTAAATCCTTGGTTTGGACCGGATCATTTAATTTTACTAATAGGGCTACATGCAAAAATCAAGAGAATGTTGTTATTGTCGATGATAGTACTATTGTACGTTCATTTACCCAGTATTTTGCTCGACTTAAACGTCATTCATTGCAAATAAGTGGACCACGCGTAACGTCGGATTCTGTTTGTGCGACGGCTTAAGAAAAGAAACGCTAAGAAAAGAATTTAAGTACAGCTTCATTACTACAATCCCTTCTTAGCTACTTCTAAGAGTAAAGAACTTTTCTGAAGAAATCAAGTTTTTTTTGCATCTTTTTTAAGAAACACAAAATACTCAACCCGAAATCTGGCAATCAGAAATAAAAAGAGCAAATATTTTCAACTGGCTATTTTATTAGAGCTCGGCAATTTTTTTGAGATTCAGTTTGTGCTTTTTTTTGTGTTAGCCTATATTGAACCGAACTATCCGGCATGTCCTCTTTTGCAAACAATATAAGCCTGCCTGCATGGATAGTAAGAAAAGGAGATGGTTTCACTTGCTACCTATAGATACACTACGTACTTACATTCTTGAGAGGGAGCTCTCTTAGCATCTTAGTAGTGCCATTAAAAATCTACTATGTGTCAAATAAGGAGATTGTTTGCATGTGCTTTTTATCAAAATGTATCGTAATTTTTTGGGGACAGTTCTTCAAGACGTATCTTATTTATCAGCGTTACTTCGCACTAGCATTGATTCAGAAGAAAATGGCTTGTAGTAAGAAAAATAATAAGGAGATAGGTTGTTCTATGATCATGCTTTTTAGTATGAAGCAGTTGCAGAAGTGCGGCTTTATAGTAGAATGTATGAGAGTGATCTTATTGCTTTAGTATGGGTTAATAGTAGTGATGTTTCAAGCGGTAAAAACTTATTCTTCAGTAGTTAAAGGTCGATCTACCGATGAATAGTCATTTTGATCTCATGGCAGATGTATAATTTGTCTAAAAAAGAGCATAGTAGGGAGAGGTAGTGAGCATAAGGTAAAAAGAATTTTCAGCTATAAGGAACATATAATGAAACAAACGCTAATTGTGCTTAGTATCTTGAGCGTAGGCTCTTCACTTGTGGCAATGGAGGATGAAAAAAGTCCTAACTACGGTATTTTTAGTCCTTCCGGATTAAAAAATGTGTTAATTAAGATGGGTAGAGCGGCGGCTGATGCCTATGAAGAATTTATGTCTCCCATTAAAAAAACTGATTCTCCTGAACTGCAAAAAAGAAAAGCGATAGACATATGGTTTGAAGAGCTCAATGATGCTCTTGTTACTAGGGGTGATATTGAACAGAAAGTCAATGAGCTGCAAGGACATTTCGAAGGCGGTGCTGTTGAGTTGGTGAATGTGCAAGACCCTGCTACAGGCGATACTCTCGCTCATATGCTTGTAGATTACGGCTTTACTCCTGAGCATGAAGCTTTTGAGGTTCTCATTAAATATGGCGCAGATATGGATGGTATTAGAAATACGAAAAAGCAGACCGTTAATCAGTTGCTTAAACAGAAAGAACAGGATAGAGAGGGTTCTGATGAAGATGAAAGCTCATTTGAAGAAGAAGTTCCTGTTGCGAGAAAACTTGATTTTGAAGAAAAGCCAGTAGCTTTATCATTAGCGAAGCAAGCTGCATTTGCGGCAGTAGTTAAACGAGCAGCTCAAGAAAATGATGTTGCTGCCGTAATTGAATATTATCAGCATGGTGGTGAAGGTGATATTGATGAAAGTGACTTAGGCGTCTGGTTAGAAAAGAATAGTGCCCAATGTCCTGGTTGTTTAGATGTTCTTGCTATTGCCGCTTTGTATCGATCAGATAGAGCTAAGGCGTTACGTGATATTCTGTATGGCTGCATTATGCTTGAAATGAAGCCTGAGGTGCTAACGACCTACTTTGAAGAAGATCAACCAGAAGAAGGTATATTAGATGCCGCAATGATGGATACCATTGAGCAGGGTTGTAGTCTAAGAAAATGGCTCATAGGTCTTCGTGGAAAGCCAGATATTAATCAAGATACCTTAGCTTCTGTCATTGAGATTATACATGAGAAGTTTCCCCATGTCCTTAGTGGTGATGATGAGCAAGATACTAAAGATGAAGAGATTTCTATCGAAGACAGTGAAGAAGAGGTGACCTCATCTAGTGGTGGTGGCGACAAAGAAGACCAACCGAGGCTTGATAAAGATAGTGAGAAAGGTGCTGACCTAGGAGATGATAGCTTGCGGACATCGCCATTGGGTGGTGGCCCAGAAATTAAAAACAGAAGTAGCTGGACTACGTATGGGTTCTGGTCAGTAGCAACACTGATTGCTGCTGGAATGATCTATAAAAAGTATTTTGCTACTGATGACCGTAGAGCCGCAAGGCCACATGTTGCCTAATACAGAGCTATATAACAGGATAAATCGATGAAAAAGATTATAGTTATGATATTGCTTGCTTCATCAGCAGCTCATGCTATGGATGAATTGTTTGAGCAGATTTCTACGATTACAAAAGATGATTTTTGTGCCCAGGTATCTCATCTTACTAAGACATTAGGTGTTAAAGATTTCTTAGCGTCACGTGTCCCAAAAGGATTGCCAGGAAACGAAGATGGTGACAGATGGCTTCATGCTGTTGCTCGAGCTGAAAATGCGCACGTAATGTCACTGGTTCCTGATGATGATGACCTGTGGGACCAAGTTAATCATCATGGTGAATCACCTGGTGTTTTTAAGAAGGCCTTCGAGGTAAAGCAAAGACGACTAGAGCAGTATGAGGGTGATCTTGCCCGTTATTTGGCTGCTCCAGAAACGGTTACACGTGAACAGATTACACAGACCCTTTCTTTGTCTGACAAGAACTGGTCTGTTAAGGATTTTATGCAATCAAATGCTTGTCAAGAGACACGTGACTCTTGGTTTCATGTATTTGCTCGTGCAAGTAATTATACTCTGTTTAAAGGATTTCTAACGGATCGAACCTGTAGCTATTACCTGAACAAGCGAAATAACAATGGTGAAACACCCCTTGAGCTGCTCTATAAAGATTTCTTAGAAGAGGCACGAACAGTAACAAAAGAGTATGTTGCCGAAAAAATTAAAGCATTAGGTTTTTTGTTTGCTGATCTTTTTCTTTCGAGTAACGCGGTACAAGGAGAAGGTGTAGTTGAGGGAGATACCTGGCTCCATGTTTTTGCACGAGCAGGTAATAGAGATGTATGGAGCCTAGGCGATAGTTATTCTCGACGGTACCTTCGTAATAAAGAAGATAAAAGTCCCTATGAGTTGCTTCAGGAGTATACTAATGCGCTTAACTATCTGCTTGTCAAAGCGGCTACTCTTTCAAGAACTACATTAGAAAGGAAGATTGCATTTCTTCGTTTTTCGTCAGTTGCAGAATTTCTAGCACATGAAGCACCAATACAGGAAGAAGGTCTTACTATACAGGGAGATACCTGGCTTCATGTTTTTGCACGAGCGGGCAATACTGACATGCTGGAGATTAATGAGTCTGATCAACTGTGGCACCAACAAAATGTACAAGGCGAAACGCCAAGGGAAGCAAAAGAGCTCAGGAGTAAGATGATTAACCTGCTTGAAAGGGCTAGGGAACTCTCTCAGCAGGAGCTTATAGACGAAGCTTCATTATTTGGGTATAGCGAAGTGTATGATTTTCTTCGGCAGAAGGCGCCAGTAATTGATCGTAAGACAGATGAAGGAGATACTTGGTTTCATGTGTTTGCTCGTATTAATAATCGTGATGTGTTATCAATGATTGACCAATCTGATGATCTTTGGCTTGTAGTGAATAAAAAATATGTATCCCCTAAAGACTGGCAGATACATCACCGGTCAGTTAATCGGTCTTGTATACTGAGAAAAGCGGGTACGATTACCTCGCAAGAGTTATTGGAACGGCTGCCCATGCTTTCTGAAGAAGAACCATATACCCTACAAACCTTTTTACAGCAACCTATAAAGGTTATGAATGGTCGAAAGCTGCTGCGGAAGGCAACTTGGCTGCACGAGTTTGCTCGCACAAAAAATACAGAAATAACTCAACACATTGCTCAAGATAATGAACTCTGGTCTCAGAAAGACTCAACGGGTAAAACACCCTTTGAGCTGCTAAAAGGACCAGAATATTTTCGTCTACAGAAGCAAAAAACAATACTTAGCTATGGATTGGGGTTTGTAGCGCTAATTGCTGCTGGTTATTTCTATAATAAGTACTGTGTTGTTGATACAAGAAAAACTAAACCATCTGTTATCTCATAACCGTATAAGGGATTCTATGAAAAAACTATTAATTGCTCTCAGTATTACCATCTCATCTGCTCAAGCTATGCAGGAAGCACGGAAACAAGTATATAAGCATTTTCTTGAGCACGCAGCAGATATCTCGGCGCAGGAATTTTCTAAGGGGGCAAAGGTATGCCTGCCTGATGAAAAAGAAGTTGTCAGATTATATCAAGTATTTTTTTCCCAAGAAGCCCCCGTTGTTGATGGCAAATCAGTACAAGGTGACACTTGGCTTCATGTCTTTGCTCGAGCTGGCAACAGAGAGGTTGCTACTATACTAGGCAAGGGTTTCGATTGTTGGCAACTTGAAAATGAACATGGTGAAACGCCAGCAGCTCTTTTATTGGGTAAAGATGAAGAAGTGCCAGCATCATCTGAAGAGCCTGATCTTTATACAACTGCCAGTGGTTGGCGCCCAAGAAACATCGTACGCATAATAGATAATGCGCAAACGGTTACTCTTGAGAAGATAATAAACATTGCTGAATCATGGGGCATTGATGAGTTTGTGTCTATGAAGTTTACCGATGAAGGGCAGTTAGTGGAGGGCACAGGCGAAGGGGTGTACACTATGCTACAGATTTTCACTATGAGAAAACGAACGGACATTGTGGCCTATCTTGTCGAGCATGGTGCTAAAACAGATCTTCCTTTAACCGGAGGCTCTCCTAAAAAGTTTGCAGAGCAAACTGGTGATGAAAAGCTCATAGCTGCACTACAGGCTACCGTAATTGATACAGCTGAAGTTACCAACAATCCTCTGCTTAAAAAAGTGCTGACGTATATCAAAGATGGTGATGAGGAAACATACGAAGAACTACTTACTATACAGCGTGAATATCCCGACGAGCATGCATATTCGATTAGTAATTTATTTTCTATACCGGTGAAGATTTCATCTTATACTACTTCCACCTTTGAAGCATGCTGGTTATCACTGATTACTAAACCAGATGTCAAAGAAAAGGCACTACAAATAGGAAATTTGTTTGGTCCCTTCTCTGCTGATCTTGCGCAACAAAAGCGGTTGCTTAAAACAGCAATATATTCTTCCTTAAGAGATGGTGAAGACTATTGCTGGGGTTTCAGAAAACGGGGTATTTTAATTACTGATGAAACGTTTATTAAAGAATGGGAGAGTCTTGTTCCTTCAGATAATGAAAAAAAAGCTGCTCTATGGCATGACATTAAACGGCAGTTTATTAAGACTGCAGAGATGCCTTATAGTGAACGAAAAGACATAAGTGCAGTTTCACTTGAAGAGTGCAATATAGAAGAGGTGTTAGAAGCAAACCTTTCTGACAATGAATATATACGTGAACTTCAGGCTTACCTCAGAGGTGAAGAATGTAGTAAAAAGAAAGTCGCTGATCTTATGTATGATTCATTCACATTCTCCGACGACCCTTTATTAGGTTCTTCTGTTAAGCTTAAGGGTAGCCCATGCTTTGGTCACCTGCTTTTGTGGATTCTTATGAATGACGCTCCTGAGTATCGTGAAAGAGCTTTAAACATAGTTGAGAATTCTTTGTCTTATGAAGATAATTATGAACTACAACAGCAATTAATGAAGGCGGTGATTAGGCTAGATCTGAGGAATAATACTGTCTACTATAGAGGTTTTGCAAGAAAAATTGATGATGATGTTTTTATGCAAGAATGTGAAGCTTATGTTGCTGGACAAGCTGATCCATTGCTACAAAACCATTGGGATAAGATTTCTAAGCATTTTGTTAATCATGATCCAGAAGGTCTATTGAGTGAAAAAGGTGATGGTAAAAGTTCTATTAAGCCTGCCCGCCCATCATGGGGACGCAATCTTTTCTATGCTGCTGCTGCCGCATCTATTAGCTATGCTGCATGGTACTATTATAACAACATGGTTTCTTCTAAGACAAAAGCAACTGGTGTAATTGCTAAGTAACGCATATATGAAACACAGCGTGCAGATCTTTCTTGCACGCCGTGTTTTCATAATTATAATTAGAGGTTTTTTGAGAAGTTGCTACATTATGTAATTGGTAGATAGTTCTTATCTTGGGGGCTTTGTGGGGAGCGGATGTAGAATTGCCAGTCACAATATTATATGGCATGCACAGAATAAGTTGGCGGAAGAATCATCTTATTGGCTCCTTGAGAATTTTGTTGAGCCTGAAGCATGTACACAAACACCGGAAAGATATGAGCATCAAGTGCTGCACATGCTTCGAATTCAACATAAAGAAGAAGTGAACCACGAAATGCTGGTACTATTGAACCTTCTGTTGAACATGGTTCACAAACAGGAGATCTAGGAGAATCAATTCCTCATAGAAATATGTCAACAATGTTGCCGAATCAATCAATGCGGGATCTTTTTCTTATTTTGGCGCTACGGTTCTTACTTCATTAGTAACTTGGTACTGGTATACCAACCAAAAAAAAGATAAGTCAGTATATCGCCAGTTATAGGGGCTCTTGCATGATGCCTTTATTCTATTATACTAATAATTGAGAATGTTTTATTGTATAGGTAACTAAAGGAAAATAACCATGAAAAAACTATTCGTAGTATGTGCACTAGCATTATCAGCTAGTTTAGCGGCGATGGACGCCAACAATCAGAAGCTCGATGGTGATGCTCGGCGTGCATATGATGTTATTACGCAGAGTCCAACAAAAGTAACCGCTCAAAAGATGAGAACGTATCATGAAGAGTATCCAGAACTGATAGGCTGGAAAACCAATAAGAGGAAAAGACCGTTGCTTCATCTACTAGTTGAGGCGAATAATGTAGAAGCAGTACGCGTTCTACTTGAAAAGGGCGCTGATCTGGGCAAAGAGTTCAGAGGCCAAACGGTTCATGATATTGTTATACTTGGCGATGCTCAAGATATGAAAGAGCTTCTTAAAAAGGCCCAAAATGGTGAACTTGAACAAAAAGAAGATGATTCGTTAACATCTGATGATTCTAGTGAGGAAGAGCAACCACTTAAGCTTGATGAGGACGAGAATCCTCTTGATGAAAAGAAAAAAGCTGGTTGGTTTGGAGTAGTAGCAAAAGCATCTGCTGTTCCTGCTGCATTAGCTGCTCTCTATCTAGGCTATAATGCCTATCAGAATCGTAGAACATCCAAAGAATAACTGCAAGAGCTAATGACCCCCAGGGTCACCTGGGGGTATTTTAGGTGTTGCTGCATTTATGCGTGTATGGTACTCTCAGATAAAGAAGGCATAGAATGCTACCCCAAATAAGGAGATACCTAATGCTTAAATATGGCCTCATGATGGTGCTGATTGTTCCTACCCTGTATAGTATGGATGAGAAGCACGAACAACAAAAAAAATCAACAGAAACTGAAGAGTGTGCGCGCTATACGGCGCGAGAACTTAAACGTAATGAGACTAGAGAAGCTGAATATAAGCTTTTTGTAGAAGAACTTCGCCATCCACGTGAGGATGTTACTGATTTCATGATGAACCAACTAGATATACACCCTGAGTATCTAATGGGGGAAGTTGAGCGGGGTCTTACGCCACTATGGTTCATTTTTGATGTAGTAACACAAAACATTGTACAAGAAATTAGTTCTCGTCATCAGGGGGTGACAGCAATTACAGAATGGTATTCTAAGAGGCATGATGAGCAGAAACCTGCATTGCCACGCTATAGCCTTAAAGACCTCTTCATTAATCTTGAGAGATATACTCGGTTGTTTAGATATTTTCTAGAGCGAGGAGCTACCATCGACTTTTCAAGCCCGCCTGCAGCATTGAATTATGAGAATAATGAAGATACTCAAGCAGTGTATGCTTTTGCACAACAAGCTGTATACCTAGAGCTTAAGGCTCTTCGTTTTCAGTATGCATGTTCTCGGGCACGCGCTGCATTAGTAGCTCATGATGTAGAAGTATTGAATGGTCTTATTGATGAACACCCGGGATTATTGACTGCGTGTTGTTCAGATACGAAAGCAACCTTGCTCCATGAAGCAGCGAGGATGCTAGATAGTACTGTTCCACAAACACTTGGGACGTTTCGATTGCTCTTACAGCGAGGTGCAGATTATACTATTGAAGATGATGAAGGGTTTACCGTTGAGAGCATCATGAGCCTGAGAGATGAACACGGTAACTATCTAAATCCAGGCGCTGAGTTATTCCATTTTGAGAGGGCGTTGCCTACGCATGCTGATGATAGGGTAAATACCTTATTTCCTTCTCCTGAAAAAGTGCGTGGCCTCTTTTTTCGTGCCTATGCTCATGCTGAACCATATAGGCAATATATCTTCGGCGTGGCCGGTCTTACGATGCTGGGCTATCTGTTCTTTGGAAAGTCATCATCAGAACCACCGCCACTGGTTAATGCGGGTGTATTAGAGTGATGTGTAGGGAATAGAAATGGTTAGTTGGTTTTGGCTTTTTTATGTCGGGGTCAATCATCAAGTGAACGATTTAAACAAATCATTGAGCGTAACTACACCACTTACAAGCTCATCTGAATAGGTGGTAGGTTTGATACCATTTGCGCTCACAAGCGCCAAAAAGATTTCCGCTTCTGCTCCTGTCTGTTCACGAAACATATCAATCTTGTAGCGGAGTATAGCAGCGTAGGCTTTATCTATGGCAAAAGGTTTATCTGTATATTTTATCTCACAAAGAGTTATTGCATCGTCACCACGAATCAGAACTAGATCAATTTGGACGCCTCGTTTGTCTTTCGATGTTGGGATGTAACGCCAAGAAGTAATTGCTCGAGCGCTCTTTATGTCTAATCCGCGAATAATTTGATGGCTATGTCTTGAGCATACTGCTTCAAAAGCATAGCCAGACCATGCATAATAAGAAGGTCGTTGACTTTCGATAAGCCAATGATCCGGAGCAAATCTTTTATTTGGAATCGTATGAATCCAGTACAGGTAGAACAAGCAGAACTCATCAATTACCTTATAATATGCTCCTCTTTTCTTTTTCCAAGGGACATATTCTTCAATAAATCCAGCATCACAAAGCCTTTTAAGTTTAGTAGTCAGCTCGCCTCCTCGCGCTGATAATTGGGCTGTGTTGGCTATTTCAGTTAATGTTACTCCCATTCTTTTTGACGCAATAATCTCAATTATTTCTTTATAGGCCTCCGCGCCATCAAAAAGTGATGTAAATAGCTTATGGTATTCATGTGCTAATGGAGCATGTGAGTCAAAAAACATTTTTTGAATATTTTGCGTTGCACTGTACCCAGGTAATACATAATTTAAATAATAGGGTATACCACCTACAGCCATATACAAAGATAGAATATGCTTTTTCCCCAGGGTAACGTGTTTACTTTCAAGGTAGTGTTGCGTTTCAGCGAGGTTGAATGGTTCAAGTTTGATTTCAACGGTGGTTCTGTTGTGTAACCCACCGGTATGGTAAATAATATTTTTTAATATCCATGAAGCTGATGAGCCGCAGGCAATGAAAATAACTTTTTTCATGCCTGACCATTGATTATTCCAGTAAAAGTCAATCATACTCATGAGTCCTGATCGTTGAGTAACGAGCCACGGAAGTTCATCGAAGAATACTACCACTTTTTTTTCGGCTTGAGCAATCTCATAGGTTAACTGCTCAAAAGCTTCGCGCCAATTAGCTGGTTTTCGCAATACATTTGCACTACGAAATGTTTTAAGAATGGCTACATGAAAATTCTCAAGTTGTTGTTTTAATGTACCGTTCTGAAGCCCTGTCACCTGTAAAAATATACAATCTTTCTCAGTAAAGAATTCTCGAATTAGGTATGTTTTACCGATTCTTCTTCTGCCATAGATTGTTATAAACTGAGACTCATTGTCTCGAAATGCTCTTTCAAGAGCCTCTTGCTCCCTCTTTCGTCCAACGATCATGATTAGATTTTCCTTTTTTTAACCGCATAATATTATAGTATACTCAGCACAAAATTATCGTCAACAGTTCTTTATGTGCTGAGTATAGAATTCTATACTCAGCACATAGTAAAAAGCGACGAAATAATGTTCTCAAAATGTCTATCTGGTCATTATTTGCTAGCTTATGGTTTTTGCTGGGGTCTTTTTTCTATACTCAGCACATACATAGTGAAAAGTGGTATTTATGTGCTGGGTATAAAATCTTATACTCAGCACATAGTGAATCAGGCTCTTTTTGAGGTGATTTTTTGTCAACAATTTGATATTCTCTCACTCATAGGGCAATAGGACTTCTCTATAGCCATATTGATTGTTATGAGGCGTCTCTCTGAGCAAGAGGACTAAGGCTTTTTTTGAGTGCCTGCATATCTGCTGGTATACCACAGCTAAAACTATACCATTTTTCCTGGTAGGTAAACCCAATAGAAGTAGCGTGCAAGGCTGGTCGTTTGATCCGTTTATGTTCTTTGCCATAGGTTGAATCACCAAGAAGAGGGTAGCCAAGATAGGCGCAATGAACTCGAATCTGATGAGTTCTGCCGGTAATAATACGAAGTTCCAGAACTGTTGCCTCATCGAAATATTCAAGTGCTTTATAGTGGGTAAGTGCTTCTTTGCCAGCAAGAGTTACGGCCATTTTATGGCGCAAGATGGGATCCCTTCCAATGGGTTCATTGATAGATCCTGAGGCATCTATATGGCCTTCAGTAAGGGCGATATAGGTTTTTTCGATGCGCCTTTCTTGAAACATGGTACCAAAAGTAGCAAGTGCTTTATTGTTTCGAGGGACGATTAAAAGGCCTGAAGTGCCTTTATCAAGTCGATGAACAATGCCTGGTCGATCCTGGGGGCCAACGTTTTTTAGCTCACTGAACGTGTGCACGAGCCAATCTACCAGTGACACTTCGGTGCTTTTATCAGAGGGGGCATGGACTAAAAGACCTGCTGGTTTGTATACGATAAGAAAATCAGTATGTTCATATACCAAGCGTACCCCAAGATCCTCATCTGGTAGCGGTAAAGCGCCAAGTGGGCGTGCAGGTGGTATAGTGATAGTAATGGTATCACCTGTTTTGAGTGGGCAACTGGGTTTTGAGACAATGGTGCCATTGACTGTTACGCAGTTATCAGTAATGAGTTCCTTGTAGTAGCTGCGAGAGTAATCAGGCTGTTTACTGGTTAATGCTCGATCTAACCGTGTGCCGTCTAAATCCTGCCCTACTGTATAGGTATAGGTGTCCATGAGTTGATACTCTTTTTTAATTGCTATTAGTATGCTATTGGTGTATAGTTTTAGAGTATCCTGGATAAGGATAAACGTCAACTGCACGAGTATCTTTTGAGCTTGTCATAAGGGACTAAACGTATGGACGTACAAAAAATACTAGACCAAGTAAGTGATAACCTAGAGACGGTTCTCAAAGAGGATTCGCCTTTAGGGGTGCTGCTGTGGCAGGAGTTTGTTAAGCTCCATCCGGCAGACATTGCTCAGTATTTGTCTGATACGTCTAAAGAATCGGCCCGTGGATTGTTTTTAAAATTACCCTATCAGTTGCGAGTGGCAGTGTTTCACCAATTTTCCAGTCCTATGATGGTTACCTGTTTATACTTTTTACCAAATAACGATAGAAGTGAGCTTCTTTCGAGTCTTCCGTTAGATGAGCTCACAGATTTTTTTGATGATTTATCAAATGAGGAGCTCAAACGATATCTTAAGTTGCTGCATAAGAAGGATCGTGAAAATGTTGTTTCTATGCTTAAGTTTGATCCTGATTCTGCCGGTGGTATTATGCATACTGACGTGGTAACCTTAATGAAAGACTTTACTATTGAAAAAGCTCTTCAGATACTTCAGCGATTACAGCCTCGCATAGAACTTCACCCTCAGATTTATGTGACTACCCAAGATAATCAGCTGGTTGGTCATATTAATATTGAGGATCTTGTATTGAAACCACCTAAAACAAGAATTTCCTCTATTGTAAGAAAAGATGAATACGTTGCTGCTGTTGATGAAGACCAAGAAAAAGTGGCCCATAACATGGTTCATTATAATCTTATGACGGTGCCGGTAGCAAGTGATTCTGGCGTATTTTTAGGGGTGATCCCGAGTGAAGCCTTAATTGAAATTTTGGAGCAAGAAGCGGCTGAAGATGTCTATAAAATCTCCGGTATGACGCCCATTAAGTATGCTTATTTTGAAACACCCTTTATTCGTTTGATGTATAAGAGAACCTCGATATTAGTTGTTCTTTTGTTACTGCAAACTTTTTCGACGATGATTATGGAGTATTATAACACCCTGTTGATTGCTACTTCAGGAGGGTTTTTGGCGCTCTTTTTAACGATGATCCAAAGTACCGGTGGCAACACCTCGAGTCAGTCGTCAGCATTGGCGATTCAGGGTATCTCATCGGGTGAGATCTCTGAGTCAAATATGGTCAAGTTTGTGCGTCGAGAAATGCTTATGTCGATAGCTATTGGTGTAATATTAGCTTCAGTTTCTTTTTTAAGAACCTATGTGCAACAAGCCTACCTTCGTCCTGGTGGGGAAGTAAATTATCTTGGTAATATGGCAGTAAGTGTTTCGCTTGGTGTTATTGTACTGGTATCAACACTCTTGGGTAGCCTTATACCGGTTGTACTGAGGAGACTTAATATGGACCCTGCAACTTCTGCAGGGCCTTTTCTAGCAACCTTAATGGATATCTTAGGGTTGCTGATTTATTGTTATGTTGGCTCTTTTTTCTTAGGATGAGAGGTTGTTTCTCTTGGGAATGTCTGATACACTAAGAACGTAGGATTAAGAATTTGTCCTATAAAATTTGACAAAAAGCCGCTTCGGCGGTACTTTTAAATCTATAAGAGTATATGTGAGCCGTTAGCTCAGCTGGTAGAGCAACAGACTTTTAATCTGTGGGTCGTTGGTTCGAATCCAACACGGCTCACCATGTATATTCTAACCATGAACCTGTCCCCATCGTCTAGCCTGGTCCAGGACACTGCCCTTTCACGGCAGAGACAGGGGTTCAAATCCCCTTGGGGACGCCATGTTCTTTCTTGAGATCGGCGTCAGATGCATCTTTAAAGAGGTGTTATGTATGTAAAAAATACTATCAGTACTGATTATCATGCTTACCATGGGAATGGTATCTGGTATGTCTATACTCAAAGTTGATCATGGCCCTTTATCATTACATACCGAGAGCTTTGGAAATCAATGCCATCATGTAATAGTACTTATTTCTGGTGCTGGCGCAACAGCTCGTTTCTGGTCAAATGATTTTTGTGAGCAGATAGTTGAAGCTGGTTATTATGTTATTCGCTTTGATCATCGTGACCAGGGCTTGTCTTCAGCAGTTAATTATGAACACTATCCTTATACCGTTAAAGAGTTGGCCGGTGATGTCATAGCTATCCTTGATGCTTACCATATTCAACAGGCCCATATAGTAGGGCATTCTATGGGAGGTACAATTGCACAGTTGCTGGCGATTTATTTCATAACCGGAAAACTATCGGCTTTTAAGCCGTAGATGAACGGTTATCCTTTGTTTGAATAGAGCGTTGTCGTAAGACACGCGAAATGAGAAGCTGTAAGCACAAAGAAGTCATGGTATAGAGAATACTATTGCAAGACTTCTGTTTGCTCATAAGATTTTTAATTAAAAAATTTTACATCTTACAAAATATTTGTTACTATTTCTGCACTATGAGAGAAAGATTAACAAAAAGCTACAAGTATTGCCTGAATCCTACCAATAAGCAACAGAAGCTATTAGCTCAGTTTTCAGGATGCTCTCGTTTTGTTTACAATTACGGATTATCAACAGTAAAGATAGCTCTTAATGAAAAGAAAGCTATTCCTACGTATGAAGAGATAGCAAATCTTCTGCCCTTGCTTAAAATAGCTGAAGAAACGAAGTTTTTAGCAGATGCTCCAGCCCAATGCTTACAGCAAGCACTGAAGGATATGTTTCTCGCTGTAACCTCTTTTTTTAAAAACAAGAAATCAGACAGAAAAGTAGGGATGCCTCACTTTAGAAAAAGAGGAAGAAACGACACCATGAGGTATCCTCAGCATATACGATGTGAAAACAACAGAGTGTGGCTTCCTAAAATTGGCTGGGTAAAATATCGCAATTCAAGAGCTATACCTGGCAAGATAAAACAAGCAATTGTATATAAAAGAGGTAAGCGATGGCATATATCAATTGTCTTTGAAGAAGAGGTAGATATTGTGCAGGTCCCTATAAGAGAAGAAGAAGCTTTTGGTGTTGATGTAGGTATCAAGGTATTTGCAGCGCTTTCAACTGGTGAAAAGATTGATAATCCTGCCTATCTTCATCAACTTCTCAAGAGACTGCGCTATCTCTATAGGGCTCTATCCCGAAAGAAAAAGTTTAGTAATAACTGGAATAAGTGTGTTGCTCAGATACAGCAATTACATAGCCGCATCAAGAACTTGAGGCATGATTTTTTACATAAATTATCCACAAAATTAGCCAAGAACCACGGTGTTTTGTGTGTAGAAGATCTCTATATCAAGGGCATGATTAAAAACAAGAAGCTCTCACGAGCTATAGCGGATGCTGGCTGGGGAACATTCCTTCAATTCTTACGTTATAAATGCGCTTGGAAAGGTAAACACTTTGTCAAAATAGATAGATGGTTTGCCTCAAGTCAACTGTGTTCTACCTGTGGCAATAAGCAAGATATGCCTCTACAAAAAAGAGTGTATCATTGTGAAGAATGCGAACTAGTAGAAGACAGAGATGTTAATGCAGCGAAAAACATAAGGGCGGCGGGGCTCTCCGCCCTAAAAGCTTGTGGAGAGATTGCCGTTGGGCAGCTCTGAGAAGCAAGAATCGCCGGCTTTTAAGCCGGTGAGGGTCAATTTCCTTCACGAGTAAACTCCATGACATCGATTGCAATTGGTACGGTTGGAGTGGTTGCTGCTCCATCTGATGAAACCATGCGTATATTACTTGAAAACAAACCAACGCAAGACTTTGAAGAAAGCTTTCCTGGTTTTATGAGATCTTGGAATATCTTAAATGGTGATTACCGCGTTGATATCGATCTTGCTCGTGCTTATACGTTGGATCTTTATAACCGATCAGATCATGTTGTTGGTGTTGCATGGCATCATATTCAATCCCAGCAGAACCTAGGCGATCTTGCTAAGTTATTAAAAACCATAAGTTGTCCGTGCTTTTTTATCCATGGAGACAAAGATCCGCTCATTTCTGTAGACGCAGGCATTGCAACGAGCAAGGGCGGTGCCTCTGGCAAAAATGAGTATTATTCCTGGTATGGGTCATATGCTGTTTAATCGGGAAGTAGAAGGTATTCTTGCGAAGGTGATTATTGAGGATATTGAGTCACTTCCGAATTGATGTATTATAAGTAAAAACTAAACCTGGCTGGATATAATTTTTTATATTCAGCCAGGTTTTTGTTGATCTTTATATTTTTAGATAGGTTTATTGGTTGGGCATTTACGCGCTATTTGTTTTGCGGTTTCTTCATGAAAAATTAAAGTTGGCTACTTATAATTTTTTATATCCAGCCAGGTTTGGGGGTTTTTATTCTAGTGAGAAGATTAATGAAATTGGCCATTGAATAGAGCTATTGAGTTTTTTGATAGCAGTAGTTCTTGTCAAATTGTTTTTGGTAGCACAACCTTTGGATTATGGATGCAACCAGAAGCTCTTTAGCGAGCTATTTTTTACTGAGTTGTCTATGTTGAGCGTTAGTATTTTGGGTGCAGTAGCATTGTTAAATTGTGTGATCTCTCATATACTTGTCTTGATGTTTTAATGCATTCTAGCTCTCGGGTATGATGAAAAAACTACCAATAAGGTATCAGTGATTACAAAGGATTGATTGACGCCAATTATTATTACGTTGATAAAACACTTCTCATTAAGGAGGTACTTGAGCGAGGTGAAGTTGTGGTTATACGCCGCCCTCGGCGCTTTGGAAAAACACTGAATCTTTCAATGATAAGATATTTTCTTGAAGACAGTGAAGAAAGTACCTCTTATTTGTTTGAAGGCACGTCTATTTGGTGTCATGAAGACTATCGACAGCTTCAAGGATCTGCGCCGGTTGTTTTTGTGACCTTTAAAGACATTAAGGAGCGTACCTGGGAAAAAGCATTCGATAGTTTTTCAGTAGTACTTCAAAGAGAATTTGATAGGCATGCGTATCTTTTGCATGCTTCTTTTATGGCGTCTTATGAAAAAGAGCTATTTCTGAGAATTATTAATCGAGAAGCCTCAGAAGTTGAGCTGAAAATGAACCTTCTTTTTTTAACGAAACTTCTTCATGTCTACCATAAAAAGAAGCCCTATGTATTGTTAGATGAGTATGATATACCTATCCAAGAGGCCTATATTCACGGGTACTATGAAGATGCAATTCAATTTTTGCAAGGGCTTTTAGGCAGTGTGTTAAAAGATAATAGTGACATTGAAAAAGGAATAGTTACTAGTATCCTTACGCTTACCAAAGCGGGTATTTTTTCAGGTCTTAATAATCTTGATGTGTACGATCTTACAAGTGTCCATCTTTCAGACAAGTTTGGTTTTACTGAAACTGAAGTAAAGGAGCTTCTTGCCTATTATGGTGTTAGCCATCAAGAACAAGAAATCAAGCAGTGGTACAATGGCTATACGTTTGGGAAGACCTCTTCATTGTATAATCCATGGTCAGTATTGAGTTGTTTAAGAAATGAGGGATTATTTCAGAATTACTGGGTAAGTACGAGTGGGAATCTGTTAGTGAAGAAGCTTATTGGGTGTGCCTCAATTGAAGTGAAATCCAAGCTTGAAATGCTTATTTCTGGAAAAGATATAGCAGCATCAATTGATAAATCAATTATATTCCCTCAATTGGATACGCGGCATGACGTAGTGTGGAGCTTGCTTTTGTATACTGGCTATTTGACGTATAGTGATTTCATCATACAGCGCGGTATGGTGTTTGCGTCACTTAAAATTCCAAATGAAGAATTGTTGTATTTGTATACTGAGCTTATACAAGAAATCTTTACTGAATCGGTCAGTGGCGGGAAGGTAGCAAATCTTCTTGAAGCTCGCATGAACGGTGATACCGAAAACTTTAGTAAGCTGCTACAAAGTTTTGTGTATATCAGTATGAGCTCATTTGACTTTTCAAGTGATGAGCCTGAAAAAAGCTATCATTTGTTTGTATTAGTGCTCATGGTAGCCCTGCATGATAGTTATGAGGTTGCCTCTAACAAAGAAAGTGGCCTTGGGCGGTATGATATTTCAATGATTCCACGAGTAAATAATAAGCCAGGTATTGTCATAGAATTTAAGGGAGCACGAAAAGGTGAAACACTAGAAACTGCTGCACAAAAGGCTCTTGATCAAATATCTCAGAAAAAGTACACCCAAGAACTCCATAATCGTTCAATAAAAAAATTCTTGCGTATGGCATTGCGTTTGAAGGGAAGAATATTTATGTTGCGAGCGCTGAGCTTTTGTAGCCATGGCTTCTATCGATAGTCTCTTTTAAATTTTTTCTCAAGCTCTGTTGTTTTAAATTCCCACAAAGTTGGTCTTCCATGGGGGCAGGTAAGTTTGTTAGGGCAGCTATAGAGCTCATTGATTAGATTGTTCATTTCATCAATAGAGAGCTCATCACCAGCCTTAACTGCTGTCTTGCATGCTATAAGCGCTTGAATTCTTTTTTGGATGATCTGTTGCAGTTCTCGCTTGTCAAGATACTGATGTTCATGAAGGGCAGCGATCGCTTGTTTAATGCAATCGTCAAGTGATTGGTTTTTCACAAAGAGGGGCGTCTCGCTAATCACGAGATCGGTCTCCGAGATACGTTGTGCAGTAATACCAAACTCAAGCAATACATCTAAATGCGGTTCTAAAAGATCAAGATCGGTAGTTGAGAGCATAATAGTTTGGGGAAACAACAATTGTACCCGTGCAATCTCCTCAAACCGAGAAGTGAGTCGTTCATAGACTATTCGTTCATGAGCTGCATGCTGATCTATATATACCAGGCTTCCTTCAATCTCAATAAGAATATAAGTAGTATGGACTTGACCAATAAGGCGATAATCAATGTCAGTTACTATGAGTTGCTGTTGCTCATAGCTTGTAGTTTTTTCTTCGCCAAAATAGGGCGTAACCGCCTTTAAGAATGCATCTTGATGCTCTTGGGTTGGTGTTTCTTTTGGGAGTGGCTCAGGTTGTTGTATGAATGGTAATGGCGTTATCTCTTTTACCGGCTCCTGTATTACTCGTTCTGGCAGTACCTGATCAGTCGTTGCCCGGACAGTCAACTGACGTTCCTGGTTAACTATCGGTTTTGCTGGCTTAAATAGCCTCTGCTGCGCTTGTTCTAAGGCGCCTTTTGTTGTCTGTTCAATGAGGCTTTCAATAATACGAGGATGCAAAAACTGTACTTCTTCTTTGCGTGGATGGATATTGATATCCACAAACTCAGCATCTAAGTTAATAAAGACTACTCCGGCAGGGTATTTTGCTGGTGGGAGCATCCCTTGATAGCCCTTAATAAGTGATTGTGCGAGCTTATAATTCTTAACCCAGCGATTATTTACAAAGCAGAAGATTTGAGAACGATCATACCGTGTATATTCTGGCGGACTACAGGCGATAGTTAATGATAGATTCATTTTTTCATGAGTTGCTGAAGAAATAAGGATCGTTCTTTTAAGAGCCGGCTCAAACACTTGGCTTATCCTATCTTCAAGAGTTGCAGCCTGCGGAATGGTATAGATCTGTCGCTCATTATGGGATAATTTAAAGGTGACCTCTTTGTATGAAAGACAGAAGGCATGGAATAGTTGTATAATTGCACGCCATTCTGTTTCTTTTGATTTAAGGAACTTTTGGCGGGCAGGTACATTATAAAAGAGGTCAGCAATGGCTAGGTCAGATCCTGTAGTGCGGGACTTAACTGATTCATTAATGATTTCACCGCCATGAATGGTGAGAGCGATACCTACATCACTGTTAGCTTCTTTTGTTGCAAGAGTCATTTTGCTTACGGCCGAGATACTTGAAAGAGCCTCTCCCCTGAAACCAAACGTACCAATGGTCGCAAGGTCATTAACTGAGGTTATTTTACTGGTCGCATGATGCTCAATGCAAAGATAGGCATCTTCTTTGCTCATACCACATCCGTTATCAATAATGCGAATAAGATTTCTGCCACCATCTTCAATAACGATGCTAATCTCCGTGGCTCCTGCATCAAGAGAGTTTTCTACAAGTTCCTTAACTACGTTTGCAGGGCGTTCGGCGACCTCGCCAGCAGCAATCTTTTGTGCCTCTTCTGGGGCAAGCTTATGAATTTTTGGCATAGATGTTTTATCCCGGTATCATTCTTATCACTAGTGTATCATACTGACTGAAATTATCTATATTCATGTTTCGTATACCGGGTTGTTGTATTTGCCCTGATAGTGTTTCATTGCCTGTTATGCTTACGTAATGAGAGCATCATACTGGAAAGGTCATTGCTAACGAAAAGATACATTTTTATGTAGAGTTAGATGTGTAGTAAGTCCTATGAACAAATATTCCGACAATTTCATTACTGTATAGACTGAATATGGAACTCTATGAGACCTAAAGGTGAAGAGCTCATTAATAGGAATATTAGTTCACTTTATGTGTTTTTTTAATACATAGATAAAATGTGTGTGATTTTGTGGTGAGGAGTAAGGGGATCTATCTAGATGATTAATAGTATATCGCCTTAGTGAAAAAAAGACCATGGAAGAAAGTTTTTTTTCAGCTATCTACCTGCTACCATGCCAAAAATAGCAAATTGGCTAGTGACGTACCATTTTTTTAATCTTGAGAATTACGTGGGCAACACCGAGTAGGATCGGGTCTAGAGGTGCAACGCTTAACTCGCTTCCAGCTCCAGCCATCTCTGAATCTAACGTCAGAGCAAGATTTACCGTAGCTGCCAGGTCCATAGGTTGTTTGGCAAGGGCTATCACAAAATGGTGAGTACACTTGTAGAGCATGTAGACTGAGCGGTAGCAGTACTAAAGAATATTTCTTCATTTATTTTCTCCTTATCTTCAGTATAGCTTAGGTGATGAGCTATCTACAAGAGTTGATGGTAAAAGATATCCCCGCAGGAGTAGGGTAGGATTTGTGTAAGACGATATCTTTTTGTCCAACGGTTGATAACCCAATGAGAAAGGATGTAAGCTCTTCAGGGGTAGCTGCATAGCCTTCGAGTGCGAGTTTGTTGTGATCGAGCCTAACGTTCGTAAGAAGGGTCTTGGGTGGCATAATGTCGGCAATTGATTCAATGAGACCGGAGCAATAGGTTGCTTGAGGAATTTCTTTAAGCTTCTTGAGGCGACGTGCTTTTGTAGATCGTTTTTTCCAGACTTCTGAGAGTCGCTTATGGGTAGTCAGGAGGCTTTCGTAAGTGTTTTCAAGATGGGCATGCGATCTTGAAAGTGATAGGTGTAAGGTGCCAATGGCCACTAAGAGGATGCCAGTTGTCCCCAGGCATATCATGCCAAGTTTAAAGAGCCGCTTAAGATTATGGGCAGCTACCTGCTCAGACAAATTCTTTGGGGAGGTGGATAATGTAGGTTCACTACTCGCCATTAAGTTCTCCGGTGACAAATCTTTCTTTTCCAGCAAGGTCGGTATGTACGGTCGGCGTAAACCCCGCATGCTTCATGGAAGAAACAACATTTTCAGCTTGGGTTTCACCCATTTCAATGAGGAGTTGGGGTACACCACGCTCTGCAAAAAGAGGATCTCTCTTCAAATGCCTTGGTGCTTCAGCAATGATTCGTTTTATGATACTGAGACCATAATCGTAGGCAACGAGTGCGTGTGGATCTTCCCAGTGTTTTACAACCGGTTCAAGTGTTTCCCACTCTTCTTGAGTAACATAGGGAGGGTTACTTACTATGCAATCAAACATACTGTCTGGAAGAGCCTCAAAGAGATCTGATTGAATCGTTATAATATTCGTACAGTTATTTTGGGCAGCATTTTCTTTGGTAAGGGCTAATGCTTCTGGACTATTGTCTACGGCATAAATGGTTGCTTCTGGAAATGCTTGTGCAAGGGCAACAGCAACGCACCCTGATCCGGTACACATGTCAAGTAGGGTAAGCTGTGGTCTATTGAGTTTTTTAAGAAGGGTAATAATAAAGTGGCACCAGTATTCTGTCTCAGGCCGTGGAATTAAGGTTGGTGGCCGCACCACAATCATGCTCGATAAGAAGGGAGCCGTCCCTAAAATATACTGTAATGGTTTATGTGTGTTGAGGTGGTCTTGTACAGCATTGAAGAGTTTGTCTTGCTGCTCTTGGGTAACGGGATTATCTGGATGAGCTATTAGGAAAGCTTCTGATACCTCAAGTGTCCATGAAAGAAGTTGGCGTGCAAGTATAGCAGCTTGTTGCTGGTCGTATTTAGATGATAAGATGGTTTGTAGCCATGCCAAGGTTTCTTGTATAGTCATAGAAAGTAGCTTTAGGTGAGGAGACTTATAGACACTGTATCACAGACAATGGCTGTTAGCAAGTAGCTATTATAGAACTACTGATGTTAAAAAGGGTAAAACTCATATTCTTATTTTAAGTTGATTGTATCCAAAATACTTGATTTTATACCCATTGATGACTATAATTTATAGTATTAGAAAGTGAAAGGGATATATGTTTATTCATCGACTACTAACAGATGCACTCCTACGTGGGCTACACCGAAGTCCAGCAATTCTTATTACGGGTGCTCGTCAGACAGGGAAGTCGACTCTTGCCAAGCATCTAACTGAAAAAAAAGGGTATACCTATATTACCTTTGATGATTTAGGGTATTTGGCTGCTGCCAAAGAAGATCCCATGGGCTTTATTGATGGTATTGAAAAACCGGTTATTCTGGATGAGGTTCAACGAATTCCTCATATTTTTTTGCCGATAAAGAAGGATATTGATGAGCATCGAGAAGCAGGTAGATACATTCTGACCGGTTCTGCGAATCCACTACTTATTCCACGATTAGGCGAATCATTAGCAGGCAGAATGGAGCATTATACCCTCTATCCTTTTTCAATGGGCGAGCTGTTGGGTACCCCTGAAAAGTTTATAGATAGTGCTTTTAAGGGAGATATTAGTGTCTTTAATGCTGAAAAGATAGGTAAAGAAGAACTTGTAGAAAGAATGGTGATCGGTGGGTTTCCACCAGTACAAGGGAACGACCTTGAAGGCCGAAGAAAATGGTTTCAAGGGTACATTTCTGCAATTATTGAGCGAGATGTGAAGGACTTTGCCAATATTCGAGGTTTGACTCAGTTTCCTGCTCTTTTAACAATTATTGCTTCTCGTGCAGGCGGTTTATCTAATGTTGCTGAGCTATCAAGAGCGAGTGGCATAACGTTAAAAACATTGCATCGCTATATGCTTCTTTTGAGAGCCTTTTTTTTGACACTTGAATTAAAACCCTGGCATGCTGATGTAGGTACAACACTTGTTAAATCTCCAAAGCTTTATCTCGTTGATACCGGTTTGTTGGCTTATTGCAGAAAAGTGAATGCAGAAAATATTCTCACGAATAATGAACTTATGGGGACTTTTTTTGAAAATTTTGTGGTGACTGAGCTTCTTAAGCAAGTTGGTTGGTCTAAAAAGTTTGTAGAATTGTATCACTATCGAACGCCTTACGGAGTAGAAGTTGACGTTATTCTTCAAGATGAGTCCGGTAATGTGGTGGGTATTGAGATAAAAAGTAGTAACACGGCAGATCGAAGTATGTTCAGGGGTCTTAAACACGTAAAGAAAAAGCTCGGTGATCGTTTTGTGCAAGGAATTGTTATTTATACCGGTTCTGAGAAGATTCCATTTGGTAAAGATTTTGTTGCCTTGCCAGTAACTTCTTTGTGGCTATAAAGACTCCATATTAGAGTTGAATATTACTTGATTTTATACCTTTACATGGGTATAAAATCAAGTAATATAATTGAACTTGTTTGTTGTTTTTTCTCTATTATTTCTTTCGTTCCTCAGCCTCACTGATTTATAGTGTGTCTGATCTTCAGTCCTTATATTTCAAGTTGTTTTGCAAGAAGGCATGCTGCATAGAGATGCTTGACTACGCTTCCTTGCCTGAGAGGAGTTATCATCATCATAAATTCAGGATGACGTACCACCAGTTGAGGCCGATATTCACCAAGCACCAGAAGGGTTTGATGAGGCAATGTCTGAATAAGTTCTTGTGTGTTTGGCGTACTAACTAGTTCGTTCATGAACCTATTATATTCTGCCGCTTGGGGTAAGGTTGTTCGATCCTTATAGGTTTGAAGCTGATTATGAATCATCATGAGTCGAGCATGTGCTCGTTCATGTTCACCAGCACAAAGGTGTTCGATAAACTTTTCATTACTACAAATGAAGGTATATACTTCATTCGCATCAAAGATACTAAAGATAGCTATTGGGCGTTCAATACTGTTAAGTTCTTCTTTGCACAGTTCAATGAAGCGTTCAAGCTCTTCTCTTTGTGGGTGTCCTGTTGTTTTTGTGAGAAGTGTTGACGCAGGATCTGTAGGTATTTTGCCTGCCATGAGTCGGGTCGCTTTTATTGCTAATGAGTTGCAGAGCATAATCAGTGGTCGCTCAGGGATTTCGGGCAGTCCTTTATAATAATACCATCCACTGGCAGCGGTAGTAAGCCCACCAACAAATACATACGATGGGTAGATCTGATAAGCTGCCCATAGCAGCGGTAAGGTAGCAAGACAGTTTTTTCCGGTTTCTTTTGCATACTCATAAAACCCATCATAGGTAAATAGATCTACTGTTTGAGTAAGAGCATGCTTTTGTGCTTCCTCTGGAAGGGTGGTATCAAACAGCTCTTCAAGGTCGATGCCGACTAGTTCGCCTAACTCTTTAAGATGAATGGCTTCTTTTAAAAGATCAAAGTTCTCGCCTTTTTGTGTGGTATTGAGTGCATGGGCAAGAGCTTCGCATTCAATATAGGGCTCAAGAAATTTTCCTTTTACAGCTGCCTGCACTCGTTCTTCAGTAATAGGCTCACCTGCTTGCAATGCTCGTAGGAGCAGCTTAAGATCTTTAGTTGATACGCATTGCTCAATAACTAGTGTAGGTAGACTAAGAAGAGTTGGTAAGTGATCAACGAGCTTATCAAGGCGAAACAGAAGAAGAAGCTTTGGTGAGAGTACCTCAGGTGACTCTTCCCAGTAAAGTGAAGCAAGTAAAGGAAGAGCAGTTCCCGCATGAAAGACCGTAAAAATACCATCTTCAAGCTTCCGTTCTTTGATAATGGTATCTAAAGCTAGGGTTTCTAGAATGGCAGCATGAGTAATTGGCTCGCCTGCAAGGTGAGCATCAAGTAATGCCTGTATTTTTGGAATGGAAAGATACTGTTCATAGGCGCATGGGTCTTCTGAACTTTCAGGGCGTAAGCGTGTTATATCTTGTTTTAGCTGTCTAATAAGAGATTCCTTGTGCTCTTGAGTGCCTGTAAAGTAGATCAATTGGGAAAGATGCTTAACTGCTGTTTCAAGCTGGGTACATCCAAACGCCTGTTCCCATGCAGGAATCTTTATAGTGCGCTGTAAGGCTATAGCCTTTAGCTGCAGTGCATGGCGAGAGTTGTCGGTTTCTGTGGTAAGGCAGGCAAAGAACTCATTAAGACGCTCAACATCAAAGAATGTTTCTATCTGTTCAGAAGTTAAGCCGCATATTACTTCAAGAGCTTTTTCTGCTTTAAGATGTCTGATGAGATCAAAAAGGTTCTTTTTGGTAAGCTTTGTATTGCCAAGCAGCAAACCAACAAGTTCGACGCCAACTTGTTGTACATTAACTATGTTCCCCAATTCCATTGAAGAAGTGGTTCCACAGGCAAGCATACAGAGTATGCTTGCCTTATATATATACTTCATGATTAGTTATTAGAATGCGGTGCGTTTGATGGTTCTTGTTCAGCAGCACTATCCTCATTCGCAGTATTACTTTGTGTACGGGTCTCACGACTCGTGACTTCTCGATAATACTCAGCCATATGATTAGTATAGTCACTATATTCTTTAGGTGAAGCAATAAAGTGGAAATACAGGTAACCACGCAGAGCATCAGTTGATGGTAACTCCTCTTCTTTAAAGCCGAAGCCCTTAAGAATTAAGTCCATATTGATGCAATTAAGGAGTACGTGTGTTTCTACTTCTTTACCAAGGGCAAGACTATCAAATGCTTGATTGAGGCCCTCGAGATCGAATCGGTCTTCAATAAACCCAAACAGGGAAAGAAGATACGCGATATTAACTTTCTCACCATTACCGGTCAGAAGTGCATATTCTTCTTTTGTTAGGGCTTTCTGGAAAGCTTCATGCTCTAAGCTGCGATCGAGGTTAATGTTAAGTTGGCTGAGCGTATGTTTATCAATACGTTTTTTAGCGTGATCAAGCATAAGCCCGTCAATCGCTGCATTGAAGAATTCTTGTTTGATAAAGTCGCTTAACATACCTTCTGTTTGCTTGACCGTCACCTTCAGCTGGTCAAACTTAAGTGCCTTTACGGCAGCTAATAAGAGTTCTGATCTATTCGGTTTTGTATTAATACCAGTTGAGCTTAAGAAGCAGCCAGCCATTCCTTGTCCAAAGCTTTGGATATTGATGAGTCGGCCTACAAGTTCAAGAAGTCCTACTTCTTCAGAAGGAAGGAGTTCTTGCTCTGCAAGAAGAGCCAGCTCTTCAGCAGAGAGTTCTTGGTCTGAATAAATCTTCTCTAAGATTTGTTGCTTCACTTGTGGGGGAATGTTTGATTCAACAATAGCTTGTTTTTGTGCTTCAGTAAATGTTACGCCTTTTGAGGGTTGTTCTTCAGCAGCAAAAGCTGATGGAGCAACCAGTATAAGGGCTATTAGTAAACGTTTCATATATATACCTTTTCTTACTATGTTTTATTATTCCTAGTATTGGGATCTCTCCCCATCTGTGTATAATATTTCAAATAATATGAACTATTTATACTCTATTAGTAATATTAAAGAAAGAAGACCCTTTTGTCAATGGGGTCTGTATTAGGCTTTTAGAAAGGTTAATTGAAAGAAGTGGAGGTTTATTGTATTTATTAAAAAAATGAGGGGCTTTTTGCCCCTCTTATAGTAGTAATACCTCTTATCCAGTTGTTTCTTCCGCAAATACCTGTCCTCTGATGAGACCGTCAGCATAGCTAGGAAGCTTTTCGTCTTCATTTGCTGGCTCTATTTGTTTGCAGTTTTCAAAGTCGCTGCCATGTACATTTACATATACCTCGCCACGACGAATACCATCAAGAAGTGATGCAACGCTATTAAAGCTGTATCCATTTGGTGACGTTACTGGTCTGATGTCCTCATTGCAAAGAGTTCCTTCAACGCAACGATCAAATTCAACACCAGGTCCACAGGGGAGCTCTGCAACGTTAAATAAGAAGGCGATTACGGGACCATTCTGGTTTGCACGTCCTGCATGGAGGTGTGCTTGTGTAACAAGCTCATTAAGATTGCGAACATCTTTGACACCACATACGCATAGTTTGTAGTGGACTGCAGAAAGATTTTTCTCAAAGCAGAGCTCAAGAGAGCCACTTACGCCTTTATGGCAAAATCCTTTTGGCGCTTGTGAAGCGGGGCGAGGTTGAAATCTATTAGGGACTTCATTTTCCAGGATTACTGGTGCGAGTTCTTGTGCAAAAGAAAGGCATACATGAAACTTTCTATCGAAGGCTGTTTCTGTGCAGCATTCCTTTTTTTCTTTACAGTGTTTTGGCTTGTGTTTTTTAGACTTGGTGCCAGCAAGAGCATTAGCAGCAAGACTAGTTAATAGTACGATTGACAATAGTTTTTTTGTTGTCATGAGACTCTCCTTGAGTAATATCAGTTTTGTTATTATTATATATAATTCTTACCTGATCGCACCTTGTTTCCTCCTTTCATAGTCGATCATTAAGGTAATCATATATAACTCCTCTAATTACTGTCAAGACTTTAACCAAAAATAACTGTCGTGGTGAAAATGACTTAAAAAATAATGAAAGGGCACCTACATGAGGCGCCCTAGCTAACATGCTTTCCTATGAGCTGCTACTCATCAGTTTTAGCGGTTTCTGGTTTCTCGGTGAATAAACCAAAACCTTGAAGGCACTTGAGGCCAAAGTAGTAAGTGCCGTAGGCAAGGGCACCGAGTGCTGCTGCTTTGGCCGGAATACTCTTGTAAGCTGTATCATCAGCTGCTTTAGTTTCATTTCCTTTTGCTTTATATGAAAGAATAATATTGTTTTTCACAAGAAGCAGAAGATACAAAGAAGCAGCGCATGCTGCGCCATGTAGGGTAGTCGTAGCAGCATTTTTTAGCTGATCACGTGTTGGCAATGCTGCTACTGGCAAGCTGCAAAGTGATGCTGTAAGAAGCAGTGCTTTAATGCGATGTTTCATGATGATGTTCCTTATGTTGATTATCCTTGTTTAATTGCGATTTTCGGAATGATTGTAGAGCTTCTGTTGCAAGAAAGGACGTTGCCAAAAAATATATACCAATTTTCTCAAGCGTTCTGCTAAGTAAATTAAAAAATACTTTTTTGTTAATTAGTTGATCTGAATTGGGCAATCGGAGGTTACCATCATAATATGACTTGCTAGCGGCTATGACGTTCCAGGTGTCGTCTGCGAGTACAAAAGCAAGCCTTAGCGCCAATCCACTATATACAGCTGCTTTAGCTCTATTTGAATTTGTTTCACTCAGGCCAATCTTTGCTTGCGCTGAACCGGCAAGAAGGCAGAGGGTAAGGAGAAGTTTTTTCATGATGTATTCCTCATTTTTGTGTATTAGGGCCAGATGAAGATTTACTTCATACGGGCTACTCTATGTGTTTCTTATGCGTCAAAGCGTACTTGTTTTTTTGGTTTTTCTTTAGTTGCATCATGAGTAGTATCAGGTGCTGGTGTTTCGTTAAAATAGCCAAATTGCTGCGCACATTTTTTAGCCAAGTAATAGCTACCGTACAATAATGTAGATGTAATAACTACTCCTGCGGCTAATTCTCCTAGCATATATTTTCTTTCTGCCAATTTAGCTTTTGATTTGCTGAGAGAATATACAGTGTTAATGCATGATGTGCCGACCCAAGTACCAACATAGAGGCATGCTGCGCTTAGGCTGCCTGCAACGGTCGCTTTTGTGCCAGTTTTGATCTGCTCAAGCGTTGGTGCTGCTGCCAATGGTAGACTGCATAATGATACTGCAAGGAGTAATGCGTTAGTTAGTTGTTTCATGATGTTCCTTATGGTTATTGTCGTTATTAGTAGTAGAAAATTCTTTGTATGATTCATAGGCTTTGTTTGCAAGGTATGTTGTGCCTATTGCCCATACGCCATGTGCATAAACTTCTAGAAAGTTCCTTCTCTTAATGCTAAATGTTAACTCTGGGATCAGATACCTTAGCATATATAAATTACCCACCGTTATTGCGCCAAGGGCTGTTGCCTTAGCAAGGTGATACTTTTTTTGGCTCAGGCCAAATTTTGCGTGTGCTGAACCGGCAAGTAGGCAGAAGCAGAGGAGTAATGCGTTAGTGAGTTGTTTCATGATGTTCTTCAGGGTTATTGTCGTTATTAGCAGTAGAAAATTCTTTGTATGATTCATAGGCTTTGTTTGCAAGGTATGTTGTGCCTATTGCCCATACGCCCTGTGCATAAACTGTTAGAAAGTCCCTTTGCTTAATGATCAATGTTAAATCTGCGAGTATATGCCTTAGCATATATATATTGCCAACCGTTGCTGCACCAAGGGCCATTGTCTTAGCAAGGTGATACTTTTTTTGGCTCAGGCCAAATTTTGCGTGTGCTGAACCGGCAAGTAGGCAGAAGCAGAGGAGTAATGCGTTAGTTAGTTGTTTCATGATATTCCTCAGGGTTATTGTCGTTATTAGCAGTAGAAAATTCTTTGTATGATTCATAGGCTTTGTTTGCAAGGTATGTTGAGACTATTATCATCATACTATCTATATAGAGATGCAGAGCAACGGTGTTCCAACCAAAATCGACATCTTTAATAACTCTTATTGTTTCTGGGAGTAGGGTTCTCATGATATATAAATTACCAACCGCTGCTGCGCCAAGGGCTGTTGCCTTAGCGAGGTGATACTTATTTTGGCTCAGGCCAAATTTTGCCTGTGCTGAACCGGCAAGTAGGCACATGGTAAGAGCTAGTTTTTTCATGAGTTTCTCCATTATTGTTGAAAATGTTACCCTAGGGTACCTCTATCACCGTCGTATGACAACTATTTTTGTATGTTGTGCATAAGAGCTCGTAGCTGTACTTCATTATATATGCCATTTTTTACCACAAGATTGCCGTTGCGTATAAAGAGAAGTGATGGTGATGTTATACCTAATACTTCTGTTGCTTCAGCAAGCGTCATGGTTCCCATACAATGGGTTTGTATATATTCTTCTTGAAGTCGCTCAAGAGGAGAGGTTATGCTGCGATGAAGTTCCCGGGCGGTAGGTAATACTGCAATAATGACTCGTTTGTCACTTTCCATAACTGCTGTTTGATAATTTTTTCTTGTTACCTCAATGAGAGATGAAGATCTTAGGGCTTCTTTAAATGAAGAATAGGCATTTGTTAAGAGCTTCCAGCCACCAAGAGCAGTTGCCACGCAGAAACTGCCATATCCAATTTTTTCAAGGTGGAAAGGCACTTCTGAAATTTCATTGCGATTGTTATAGATGCAGGTTGCTCCATCATAAAAGCCAAGGGCTGCAAGGGCGGCCAGCGTGAAGTAACTCGTTCCTGCGCCTATGTTATATGCTCTAGATGTTAATGAGGGCTTGCCAAACATACAAGGTGCAGTAGCTACTAATATAGTTAGTGTTAATTTTTTCATCGGTATATCCTTTCAAGTACGATACATGTTCTTTAAGTATGACATGAATTGTAACGAAGGTAAAAAGGGATCTGATTATTACCCTAGGAGGCTCGTGAGGTAGTCATCTGGATTGAAGGGAGCGAGCTGATCAAGGTGCTCACCAAAGGAAATAAAGGCGATCGGAATCTTGAGGTGCTCGGTAATAGAAAATACGATGCCTCCTTTTGCTGTGCCATCCATTTTAGTGAGGACAATACCGTCAACCTCAGTACTTTCTTTAAATACTTTAGCTTGATCAAATGAATTCTGGCCAAGCATGGCATCAATAGTTAAGAGCGTGGTAACTTTTTTGTCTGGCAACTGCTTTGCGATAAT
Source organism: uncultured bacterium (assembly GCA_963711045.1). Classification (GTDB taxonomy): domain Bacteria; phylum Babelota; class Babeliae; order Babelales; family Babelaceae; genus PRDV01. The sequence goes on from CAVQCM010000004.1 coordinate 766,725, forward strand.
CTTTCGTATCTTTTCAAGTTCTTTCATAAGATTGATCTTGGTTTGTAAACGTCCTGCGGTGTCTATGATAAGTGCATCATAACATCCTGCATGAAACTGTTCACATCCTTTATAGACTACCGAAGCCGGATCTTGTTGGGGGGTACCGATTACCATGTCTACTGAAAGTTTTTTTGCCCAGGCAGAAAGTTGCTCAGGTGCTGCAGCTCTAAAGGTATCAGCAGCTACCAAGAGTGGTTGCTGTTTCTTATGGGCAAGCTTTGCGGCAAAGGTGGTTTTACCTGAACCATTTATGCCAACAAGAAGATATACATCAGCAGTATCATGATAAGGATTTGCTTGTAGGCGCGCACGTAACTGTTTCTTAAGTGCTTGTTGAAGATCTTCTCCTTTCTTAATCTTACCACTGGCTACTTCTGAGTTGAGTTCTTTCAGAATGCTTCGTGTTGTATGAATACCGGTATCAGCTTCGATCAGTATTTTCTCAAGCTGTTTAAGGGTTTCTTGATCAATGGTCTCTTGGGCAAATAGGGTGTTCAGTTTGCTCGTAACTTTGGCGTAAACGGCTGATAGGGCCTTTTTTAAGAAGTTGAACATACGGCAATGGGTAAAAGGGGTTGAACGCGTTGTAAAAAGAGTTTGAGGCGGCGATAGTCATTGGCGGTGAGTAAAGAAAAGGTTTGCACAAATCGTGAAAATCGCTCTGGAGTTAAACTGTGTGTATTGTTCATATGCTCAATGAGGGCAAGAAGCAGATCATCAAGTGAAACGAGGTGATCGCTAGTTGAAAAAAGCGTATGCAGATAGTGCTCTTGTGCAAAAAATGCTTGCAGCTCTTCTGCGGGCGTAAGGGTTACAAAGGCATGAATTTTGGGTGGGATAGGTGCTGTTTGATAGCGAATGATGCCATTTTCTTTATAGCCAAGGGTAATGCATGATATGGTGGATGTGAGTAATTCAAAAATATGAGGATGATCTTTTTTAAGCTCTTCTTCAGTCTTTTTATAAGCAAAAACAGTTCGTTGCATATCCTGAGGGCCGGTAGCAATGGCATGTACTATTCCATAAAGGGTGCGTGATCCTTGTGTAATACTTAATAGAGATCCATAAGAAGGTACAATATCCCATTGCCAGCATTGGGCACGCCAATTATGGAGAGAGCTTTCTATAACTTCAGCAAAGGGGGTCGCAGGTTGTATGTTCATAATACTCATAGCATACCAAGATTAATGGAAAGGAGCAAAATGGATTGGTTTAAGATATTTTTAATAGCTTCACATTTCTTATTGTCAGAATGATAAATTACTGGTAGAATAGAAAGAGTATGGCATATCTATCACGCAGCTGTTGACTTGTTATGAAGCAGTTGATTGGCAGGTAAAGCCTCATTAGGTGGACTTTCTTGAGGAAGTTCTCCATCCTGAATGATATCAGGTGACATAGAAATGAGATTCTCTTGAAGGGTATCATTTCCATTTGACAAGATTGGTTGGTTTGCTACACTGATAGTTAAGCAGTGTTAATCACCATTAACTTTACAAACAATTATATTGATGAGAGAAGGAGCTATTATGTCTTCAACTGCACTTCGTGTGAAAGAGTTGCTGCGCGAAAAAGGCTGGACGACAAGAGTGTTGGCTGAAAAGACCGGCATGTCTGAAAGTTATTTAACCCATATTAAGAATGGGACGCGTCGCTGGAATGAAGATTCACTTAAAAAGTTAGCAAATGCTTTTGAAGTGAGTCCTCTTGACCTCTTTGCACAACGACGTAAACGTACTGACGATATTGACAGTAACGTTAGTATGCCTGAAAAGTCTGATGTACAACTTAAAGTACATATTGTACCCGTGATGGCAGATATTCCATCGAACCCATCTCCGTACAACAATCAGCTTATGCAAATTACTACGGGTCACAAAGATGTTTTTGTACCGGTACTGAACTCAAATGATAGTTCAATGTTTGCATTGAGCTTAGGAAACAATCAACTTGCCCCAACGTTTGAAAAAGGCAATCTTCTTATCATTTCGCCAGATGTATGGACCCGTTCAGGAGACATTGCAGCGGTTGAGTATGGTAATGAAACGCCTACTAAAGCAATTATGCAAGTGACCTATACGGAAGATTTTGTGGTACTTGAGTCGGTGAATCATAAATCGCCACCAATAGCACTGGTTCGTGGTAAAGATCACTTTAGAATTATTGGACGTGTGGTAGCACGTCACCAACAACTTGATTAATAGTGAGATTGAGCTATACTAATCACTAAGATCACTACTAAATAGGGCAACACTAGTTGCCCTATAGTGTGCGTAAAGGCAGAACTTCCAGTTAGTAGAAAGGACCTATACATGGTACAACGTTACGAAACGCTTTATATTGCTGTTCCCGAAATTACCCAAGCTGAATCAGCTAAAGTTGAGAATCAACTTTCCTCGCTGGTAAAAGATGCTAAAGGTGCTATTATTTCTTCAGAACGATGGGGTAAATATCATCTTGCCTATCCCATTCGAAAGAATGACTATGGGGTATATTACCTGTTTAGGTTTGAAATTGATGATGAAGGCAAAGAGAAACTTCTTGAGAATATTAAGAAGACCTTTGGGGTGAAATTCCATGACCTAATCATGAGAAATATAGTTGTTCATCTTCATCCAGAAGGCTCTCTTGAGTATAAACGGCCAGAATCTCTTGAAGAAGTACCTCAAGATATTGACGTTATCATGAAAGAGTCAAAAGCTATTCTTAAGGAAGCGCCTCAAGAAGAAGTAGTAGAAGAAAGTGAAACTGAAATGGAAGAGGAATAGCATGGTTAAAAAACTCAAAATGAAAATTAGCTCTCGTGCATTGCAAAAAAGAAAACGCCGAAAAAGTGGTTTTGCTTCAAAAAAACAGTGTCGTTTTTGTGCAAATGATGCGAATGCAGCATCACTTGATTACAAAAATGCTTCTCTTTTAAAGAGCTTTATTACTGAACGGGGCAAAATTCTTGCATCACGTATTTCTGGTAACTGTGCAAAACACCAGCGTCTATTGGCAAACAGTGTAAAAAATGCACGTGTTATGGCGTTGCTTCCCTATACTGCGGCACAGTTTTAACCAGCTATGAGTTTTTGAAATGAAAAAAGGTCACGCATCGGTCGTGGCCTTTTTTATGATAAAGGAATTGCGCATCACCCAGGTTCTTGGACGCATTATTCATTTTGCCGTTACACGAGAACTACAAACGAGGTAGGCACGAGCTAAATAGTTAAGGATAATCATGAAGATGAAATTGGCTGCTCTCATTGTCAGTAGTATGAATATTTCAGCAATACACTTTCTTGAGCTTCCTCATGAGGTGCAGCATCTTATTGTTTCATTAGTTGGTTATAAGCAAACGCTACAAGAGAGTGTAAGGACGTTGTGTCGCCTTAGATGTGTATGTAAAGAGTTGCATGAAGTGGCCTCTGGATCATTGTTATTTGAGCATCTCGTTCAAGAATCAATCATTGAATCACCTATTCCCGCTATTGCATTGCGTAAAGGAATACCTGATGAAGATGGCTCTATGCTATTTTTTGTGGGATGGGATGAGCAGGAAGGATATTTGTGGGCCCGATTATTACCTAGTGTCGATGAGCACTACGTATATGTGCCGGAACAACCGCTTGCTTTTATACATAGTCCCTATACAGCACATGAGGTTCAGGCTATCAAACATTATCTTATGTGGTCGGTTAAGCAGGATGATCCAGAAGATCAATCGTATAGGCAATTAGTGATAAGATGCGCACACAGTAAGGGGCAGCTCTTAGATCATATTATTGTTGAAATGATCAGATGGTATAAGTTGAAGCCGTTATCCCATGATATGCATAATCATCTCTCTAGTTATTCCTCTTTGGTAGGAAGAAATCCAACTCCTGATCTTATTACAAAGCGGCTTGAGCGGTTTAAGATGTTAGTGCCATTCTTACATGAAATGTATACCTTTCGATTTGTGATGAATAACGTGCCAGATCTTATACGTATGCAATTACAAGATTTTGAGGAGTTGGTGATAGACAAAGATGTGCGTATTGAACTCAGTGAGCTCTGTGAACAGCTTTCTCAGGTGGCATTATTTGAAGATGAAAGAAGGCTATTAAGAGAGCAGGCTGTACAATTGTTTGAACCCGTAACTAAACGTATTAGATCGTGATGACTGATAGCCTTATTGGGTAAGGAAAAGACATTCTTGCCACTGTACCAGAAAAAAAGCTATACTTGGTCCATATTATGTCGATTGTGCTAGACATTTTTGAAACTATCCGTTACAATAAGAATAGATTCACCATAAAATTGTAAGAAGACCTTATGAAGAATGATAAACGGACAAATGTCCGAAATATAGCTATTATTGCCCACGTTGACCATGGTAAGACTACTCTGGTAGATAAGATGTTACGCTTTGCAGGTACCATGGATGTCCAGCAAGGGGAACGTGTTATGGATACTAATGATCTTGAAAAAGAGCGTGGTATCACTATTCTTGCCAAAAATACCGGAGTGACATTCGGGGATTATTCAATCAATATTGTTGATACGCCGGGTCACAGTGATTTTGGCGGTGAGGTTGAGCGTACACTCCAGATGGTAGAGGGCTTTTTGTTGCTCGTTGATGCTGCTGAAGGAGTCCTGCCTGGAACGAGGTTTGTACTGGGTAAGGCACTTGAATTGAACTTAAAGCCATTAGTCTTGATTAATAAAGTTGATAGGCCAGATGCTGATATAGCACGTACTGAGCGCCTTATACAAGATCTGTTTTTGGATCTTGCGAAGCATGAAGATCAGTTAGAGTTTCCTATTTTATATGGTTCAGGAAAGCAGGGGTTTGTCTCGGCAGATTCAAGCGATCTCTCAGGTGATATGAAGCCACTCTTTGATGCTATTATTGCTACCATACCAGAGCCGGTAGACCAAAGTGATCACCTTCAGTTTCTTACGACGAGCTTAGATCACTCTGAATTTTTAGGTCCGATTGCTATTGGTCGTATGTTCTCAGGCCAAATGAAGGTTGGCGATCAGGTAGTATGCTGTAAAGATGAGATGGTAAGTAAGCCGATGAAGATCACCAAGATTTATACCTTTAAAGGTCTTGAGCGTATTGAAACTGATACGGCAACATTTGGTGATATTATTGCCGTTACTGGTTTTACTCAACCGGTTGATATTGGTATGACGCTCTGCGAACCGGGTCATCCTGAGCCTCTTTCCTATGTAAAAATTGATGAGCCAACGCTGTCTATAAACATTTCAGTAAATGATTCGCCATTTAATGGCCAAGATGGTAAGCTTTTGACTTCTCGCCAAATCAAAGAACGTCTTGATAAAGAGCTAAAAACAAACGTTGCTTTACGCGTAGAAGCTACTGATTCTGCGGATGTCTTTAAAGTTTCAGGCCGCGGGCAGCTTCATTTAGGTATTCTTCTTGAAAATATGAGGAGAGAAGGATTTGAGTTGCAAGTTTCTGCTCCAGAGGTTATCTATAAGACTATAGATGGGATTAAACAAGAACCGATAGAATATCTTGTGGTTGATGTGCCTCAAACAATGCAGGGCGTTGTTATGGAATCTCTAGGCAAAAAGAAAGCTGAAATGAAACAGATGCATCATTATGGTGACCGAGTACGTATAGAATTTGAAGTGCCTTCACGCGGCTTATTAGGGTTTAGAAGTCAGTTTTTGACTGATACACGCGGGATGGGGATTGCAACGTTCAATTTCCATGGGTATGCACCTTATAAAGGTGATATTGTAACGCGAACCAAAGGGGCCCTTATTTCTATGGAAAATGGTTCTGCTACGGGGTATGCCTTAGATGCCTTGCAGCCACGAGGAATCCTTTTTGTAGCTCCTGCTGAAAAAGTATATCAAGGTATGATTATTGGTGAACATAGCAGGAATAATGATCTTGATGTTAATCCAACAAAAGCTAAAAAGCTTACTAATATGCGTGCTTCAGGAAGTGATGATGCGGTGAAGCTTGATCCACCAAAAAGCATGGATCTTGAGACCTGTATGGAATGGATCCAGCCAGATGAGCTCATTGAAGTGACACCAGAACATATTAGGCTGCGCAAGAAAATTCTTAGGGCAGCATTACGTAAGTAGTCATGAGAACCTATAAGCTTGTTATTGCCTATGATGGCACTGGCTATAATGGTTGGCAAGAACAGCCAGGACTTCCTACGATTGAAGGATTGTTTAAGCAGCGACTTAAGCATATTTTTAAACAAGATATTCCCTTTACCGGGGCTTCGCGAACTGATGCTGGCGTACATGCGTTTGGACAAGTTGCTCGAGTACAACATGTGCCGGTGACGCCGAGTCACTTAAAGACCATACTTAACAATGCTTTGCCTATCGGTATCTCTGTTAGATCTGCCGAGCCTGTTCCTGAGACATTTCATCCACGTGTCGGCGTTGCACAGAAGGTCTATTATTACCATTTCTTTACTGAGCAGCCATTGCCTTTTGTAAGTCGCTTTGGGGTATACCAACCAAAACTGCATCTTGAGAAGTTTACCGAAGCTCTTACGGTGTTTAAAGGGACTCATGACTTTCGCTCATTTGTTACCGGTGAGCAGGGAAGAACTACCGTGCGGACCATAGACGAACTAGAGCTTCTCTATAATAAAAAGTTTGATGCCTATCAAGTGAAGGTTGTAGGACCATCTTTTTTAACTCATATGATCCGACGCATAGTAGGTGCCTGTTTTGAGGTTGCTACCTCTGACATGCCAATAGCTGTACTTTCTCAAGCTCTTAACCAAAAAGATCCTGCTCAACATTTATTTGTAGCCCCTCCACAAGGGTTATTGTTGCAGAGTATTACCTATCAATAGCTTCTTGAGCATCTAGTTATTGACTTCTTATTAGAAATTAGTAAACTTGCATATAATATGTTTAGTATCCTAAAGTGAATAAGGTATCCGTATGTGGACAAGAACTTATAGCACATTTTATAAAAATGTATCTCCTGAGGCGATTTGGCAGCTCTGGACAGATATCAATAGCTGGCCTAGCTGGCATGAAGATTTGGATTATTGCATTCTTCATGGTGAGTTTAAGATTGGTAATCATTTTACGCTCAAGCCTAAAGGAGCGCCAGCAGTTAAGATTACGTTAACCGAAATTAATGAGATGCAGAATTTTACTGATTGTACTCATTTTTTTGGTGCAAAAATGTATGACACTCATAGTATAGAAGTTAAAGATGATGGTGTGCTGTTGTCTAATACTTTAGTGGTGGTAGGTCCTTTGCGATGGCTTTGGATTAAGCTTGTAGCTCAAAAGGTAGCAGATTCGGTGCCAGAGGAAATGGACAAATTGGTGCAGGTAGCACGAATGAAGGATAGTCATGTTTAAGTATGGTCTTGATGCCCCAACAGTAGTGAGAAATTGCGCGATCGGCGTGTTCGGTATACTAATGGGCCTTGTGTTGAATGAAGTATATATAAAAGAGCTATCGCGCCCTCTCTATTTAGTAACGTTGTTTAGCTTAGTATCTTCGCTACTGGGCTTGTTATATCCAATTTTTACGATAATACGAGGAAGTTTGTCTCTTAAATTTAGAGAACGAGATTGGCTCTTTTCACATCTTGAGCTTAATGGAAATGAGCGGGTATTAGATGTTGGCTGTGGTCAAGGACTTCTTCTTATAGAAGCAGCAAAAAAAATGAGCACAGGTATGGTATATGGGATAGATATTTGGTCAACTGACGATCAGAGCAATAACTCTTTAGAAAGAACACTTGAGCAGGCAAAAAATGCAGGTGTGCTTGACAACGTATCTCTCATTACTGCAAATGCGGAAGAGCTTCCATTTGAACGGGACTATTTTGAGGTGATTATTTCAAGTTTTGCCCTTCATAATATATCATCATCCGAGGCAAGAGAACGAGCCTTAGCAGAAATAGATCGATGCTTACAAAGCGGAGGGAAAATTGCATTGCTTGATCTATCTTTTATTGATGAATATGAACATTATTTTGATCGTCTTGGCTATATAACCAAAAAATTGGGCCCCCGTTACACCTTTGGTACAAAAACGTATTTGTTATATGGGGAGAAGCCGTAGTATGGGAAATGGGCCATTTAGTGTTGATAATGAGAATAGCCTTGGATTCTTGCTCTGGCAAACAACTATTTCATGGCACCGTCGTATAAAAAAGGCATTAGAGTCATATGGCATTTCTCATGCTCAGTTTGTGATACTGGCTATCATACTTTGGTTGCGTGAACAAAAGCATGCTAGTACGCAAGGGGTTCTTATTGAGATGTCAAAACTCGATAAGATGACCGTTTCAAAGGCATTAAGGAAACTCGTTACAATGGGACTAATACAACGGCACGAAAGTCCTGTAGATGCTCGAGCTAAGTCAGTATATCTAACAGAATCGGGTGTAGCACTAGCTCTGAAGCTTGTGCCTCTCGTAGAAGGAATAGATGCTACTTTTTTTGGCCAACTTACTCAACAAGAACAGAGCAGCTTAATCATTATGTTACAGCGCTTGTCAAGGTAATATAAGGCTCTTGTTTATAGGATATCAGTAAAGTATTGCAGAATTGGCCCATGACATGATAGAGTGAATAAAGGCCACTATTTTCTGCTGCGAGCAGAAATAGCGAGGTTATAATACTGCGATAAACGATGAGAGTTACCATGAAAGCATCTGACCTTTATACTGCCTGCAGCCAATCTCTTGAGGAGCTTGAACATCGCTATCAAACCTCTCTTTCTCAAGGATTGACGACAAAGCAGGTAGCTAGTTTACATGCCAAGTATGGAGCTAATACGGTGCGTGAAAAAACCCCCATTTGGGGGCCACTTATTAAACGACAACTCAATTCGTCTTTTACCTATTTATTGATAGCGATAGCTATAATTTCCTTTTTTATTGAAAGTAGAATGAATGCTGCTATCATTTTGTTAATAGTCGTTGTAAATGCCCTTTTAAATATCTATCAAGAATATAAAGCTATTAAAGCAGCGCAATTTATCCAAAAGCGTCTTGCAAAAACCTGCGTTGTTATCCGTGATGGTAAGCGTATCGTAGTGTCTCATGAGGAACTCGTGCCGGGGGATATTATCATGCTTACAACGGGAAACTATGTACCAGCAGATGCACGTATTGTTGATGGAAGTATTACGGTTGATCAAGCCGTTCTTACTGGTGAATCTCATCCGATAGCTAAAGATGCTCAGATTATGTCTCATCCTCCTGAGGATAAAGAGGACTGTACGAATCTTATTTTTATGGGCACCATGATAACATCAGGTACGGGGCATGCTCTCATTATAGCAACGGGTGAACATACCTTTTTTGGCAAAGTGGTAGGAGACACGTTACTTAGTATTCAACAGAGTGGTTTTCAAGAACGATTAGATCTTTTAACGCGCTATATTCTGTATGTTATTGCTATTTCTATGCTCCTTCTTTTTGGTATTCATATTGCTATAAAGGGTGATAAGCTTGTTGAGTTTCTTCTCTTTTCTTTGACCTTGGTCATAGGTCTAGTGCCTGAAGTGTTGCCAACCGTTGTTACCTTTGCGCTGTCGAGCGGTGCTCTTAAGCTTGCTAAAGAAAACGTGATTGTTAAACGGCTTTCGGCTATTGAAGATTTGGGGAGTACTACCTTATTGTGTACAGATAAAACGGGAACATTAACAGAAAATAAGATGGCAGTCGTATCGTGGTGTGCTCACCAACAAGCCCCGCTTGCATTGTATAGCTATCTTGCGTCTGAACAAAAGGAAACAGGTTCGTTTGATAAGGCTATAGCGCAAGGAATAGATGGTCAAAATAAGGTGTTGGCGCAGTCATATGCGGTTGTTGATAGACAACCGTTTGAGGCCGAACGTAAATACAATGCGGTTATTGTGACAAAAGGAAGTGAGCGATTGCTCATACTGAAAGGTGCTCTTGAAGAAATTCGTAATCGATGTAATTCTCTACACTATTCTTCTGAAGAAGAGCAATGGTTTGAGCAGCAAGCAGAACAGGGCAATCGTATTCTTGCTGTTGCCTATAAGGAGCAGCCAAGCTCATTTGATGAAAGTGGCTTAGTGTTTGCAGGATGTATTGCCTTTTCAGATCCTATTAAGCCAACAACGCGGCGTGCCATCAAAAAAGCCCATAATTTAGGTGTCGACGTCAAAATGATAACAGGTGATAGCAAAGAAGTAGGGCTCTATGTTGCGCATGCGGTTCAATTGGCGCAAGATGGTGATAGTGCTATCACGGGGGCAGAATTTGATCAATTAAGTCCACAGGAGAAAAAGGAACGAGCAAAAGAATGCGTGGTATTTGTTCGTTTTTCACCTCAACAAAAAGCTGCTCATTGTAAAAATTTTCAGAGAAACAGAATCGGTTGCCTTTTTAGGGGATGGTGTCAATGATGGGCCAGCTCTGCGGGAAGCTCATGTTGCCTTAGTGGTGAATAATGCAAGTGATATTGCCAAGGAAGTGGCAGATATTATTCTTCTTAAGAAAAGTTTGTATAGCATTGTGCATGGGATTAGTATAGGAAGAGCACTTTTTAGTAATATTCAAAAATATATTATTAGCTCTACGGCTTCTAATTTTGGCAACTTTTATTCGATCGGTGTCTTATCCCTTTTTATAGATTTTTTACCGCTTCTTCCTCGACAGATTTTATTGGTTAATGCATTAAGTGATTTTCCTATGGTAGGTATCGCCACAGACTCGGTAGATGAAGATGAACTAAAAGTGCCGCCTCATTATGATATGCATGCTATTATCTATAAAACATCGCTATTAGGGATCGTAAGTTCATTCTATGATGGCGTGTTTTTTTACTTTTTTTCAGGGTCACTACCAGCAGTTCTTCAGACGGGTTGGTATATCGTAAGTACCCTAACCGAAATCGTTATTGTATTTTCTGTGCGTACGGCGAGATACTTTTTCCAGGGAAGTTGGCCATCAAGGAGCCTCGTTATACTTAGTTTGATAATAACTGCTGTCACTCTCGCTCTTCCTTATATGCGTATAGGGCAAGAATTCTTTAGCTTTGTTTCTCTTTCGCTTAATGAATTGTTTATGATCGGACTCATAGTTGTGGCTTACTTCATATCCTCAGATCTTGTCAAAGTACGCTTTTTGTCACCAAGGTCCAGGTGAATAAACATGGCTGCTAGTTTTTTATAGCTGTTCTCTTACGTCATAACTAGTAGTATTTATCCCTAAATAAGCACTTTATGGGTAGCTTTATCTATCATTGCTTGCTATACTAAGTAGCAGTATTATTAATATTATTAAATAATCTCAAATCTTAGCGCAAAAGAGGCTCCTATGAAATGTAATGTATCAATTGTATTACTGTTAATTGCATCCTGTTCAGTCTTGCATGGTATGGATGATGATGCACGTAGAAGATTGAGTCGTATACATTCAGACATGCGTGGTGGTGAGCTATCTTATGAAGATGAGTTTCAACAGCTTATTGCCTGTCAAGATAAAGAAAACTTTGTTGAGTTCTTTAATGAAATACTTTCTGGGAAAGAAGATCTAGAAAAAATTAAGTTTTTTACCAAGTTAGTTGCCTATCATAAAACAAATGCAAATTGCCGAGAAATTATTATAACCTGGGCTGCGAGCCATGTGCTAGAAATACTATCTAGTTTTGAGCCTGAGGTTTTAAAAGGTATAGAGCGTTATGCAGAGACGCCAACTGCTTGGAGTGGTGTGAAAGCTATTAAAGGTATGCCTGAACTTGTAGGTGCTGTATGTAAATTGCGTGGCAATTTGTTTCCTCTGTTTATTATGACGAACTCATATGAAGATGTTGGGATATTCTTTACAAATTATCTGGGAAACATGAGTTTGTATGATAAAGCACTATTCTTTAAAACTATAGCTATCAAAGCCAGCAGAAATCAAAGTTTACACAAACAATTGAGCTGGGCTGCTCAGTTATTCATGATATTCGTCCATGACAATGATAATCATGCAGATCTCAAGCTTATTGCGAACTTGAGATATTCTAGAGATGTATGGAATGCAATTTGCGACATTGAAGGTATTCAACCATTCATGAATCACGTAGTTGAAAAAATGGAAGCTGCTGTACCTGTTGCTCCATTAGATAATGACGTTGAGGAAGAAGAACAGAGCACTTCTTCTTTGGCACAACAAATACAAAGAGTTCAACTCAGAAAAGTTTCAGATGAGGATCTCAGTTCTGTAGCAGGTAAGGAAGAAGAGGTGCCTGAAGAAGATGCTATTGATGGTATGCTTGCCGAAGCTCAAACTTCAGGGGACCGTGGCAATCGTATGGAAAGCTCGATCATAAATAATTGGTCAGATGACGAAGAACAGGCTTCTCACAGCGTAGTAGATTCGCGTGATGCAGATACACGTAAAGTAGTGCCTGAAGTTTCTGCTCCTGAAGATGATCAAAGAGATAGTGCAATCGAAAGAACAAATGATGAACTACAAGATCATGTTAGTGATCATGTAGAGCTTGATGAAAATGCACTTCCTGCTGAGCCAGTAGTGCATCCTGCCCCACCAATTCTGCCAAGTGACTCCTTGGTACCTGTAGAAGATAATCCAGTGCCTGAAGTATCAGCTCAGAGACAACAGAGATCAACAAATAGGGTTAGTCAAATGGCTGCTATATTTGAACAACATGAGCTTGTAAGAGAAGATGTCTCATCAAGTCAGGTAAGTGGCGAAGTAGGACCGCCGACTCCTCCAAGAGACGACCATGAATTAGAAAGAAGTATTATTGGTGAACCTCCTATAGTGCCAGCAAGAGAGGAAGAACAATCTCAGGTTGAAGAGCAAGTAGAGGAGGATATTCACCGAAATCAGTTAGAAGTTGAAGGAGCTGATCAGCAAGAGCAACCCGAAGAAGAAGTTCATCAACCTCAACTAGTAGATAATGAATCTGGTCGGGAAGTGCTGCCTGTTGCTGATCATGAGAGGCAAGAAGAAGAGCCAGCTCAAGAAGACGGTCCTGAACGTCAACAGGTACAAGGCCAGCAAAACGTTTTACTGCAGCATGAAGTTCCGATTGCACCCTTTGATGTACCAGGGGCACCATCCGGTGCTAGCGCTTTCCACCAGAATGAAAATGCTGGTGGTGGTATTCCGGGTGATGAGGATCCACTTTTACCGGTACATGAAAATAAAGATGGTAAAAATAGGGGAAGAAGTGTATTAGCTAGAATGGTTGCAACAGCTGCAGTTATTGGTGTTTCTTCATATCTGTATACCAACTATGTAAAACCGAAATTAGCTGAAAAAACAGGATTGCTTGTTAATCCTCTGGCGAGCTAATGTCTTATATGCGTGATGAGATACTATGAATAAGTTTCTAACGAGTCTATTAGTTGGCCTGCTTCTCTGTCTTGGAGGAGCAGGCGTCTATTGGTTCTTGCGGCCATCAGGTCCTATTGTTCCCTATGATGCAAGCCGAGATAGAGCATTTATTCTCGATACGTTCAATAAGAATTGGTACTGGTTAATAAGCGACTATTCTCCAGATTTTAATGTTGGTTTTTTACTTGATCATAAGTCTCCTAAGGCAAAGGACATGAGTGATGCTGGTATCCTTATTATTAAAACCTATGTTGAACAGGGTAAGCCTATAGGGTTTGTTATGTATTATCCAAAAGAGCTTAAAGTTGGTCAACTATTGTTTCTTGGGGTATCAGAAGCGTTTCGAAGAAAAGGCATAGCAAGAAAGCTTGCCGTTTATGCACTTGAAGATATGAAACGCATGGGCATGCTTGGCGTAAAGCTTACTGCGAGGACTGATAATACCCGAGCCCGAAGTCTATATGAAAGTCTTGGGTTTAAACAAATCTGGACTGATGGTGCCTACGTAATTTATGAGAAGATCTTTTAATGCTTCATTTCTGGAGGAATGGGTAAGCCTAACTTTTTAAGGATGAAAGGAGCAATATCTGAGAGCTCCTTAATTTGAAGAACAGTATTCTTAGCATCTATATAGAGAAATGGGACCTTATTAGTTGTATGGGCAGTTCTTGGTTGATCAAGTTTCGGGTCCCACATATCTTCAGCATTACCATGATCTGCGGTAATATAAAGTGTCCCACCACGTTCTTTCACTTGTATATAGAGCAGTGATAACTGTTCATCAAGGCACTTAATTGCTTTTACGGTAGCATCAAAGTCGCCACTATGACCCACCATGTCAGCATTAGCATAGTTAATCAGGTAAAAACGATGGGTATTATGGTCAAGAGCTGTGAGGACAGCTTTCGTTATCTCAGGGGCAGACATTTCGGGAACGGCAGCATAGGTAGCATAATGCCGCTTTGAAGGAATAAGAATACGTGTTTCATTTTGGCGTATCACTTCTCTGCCGCCATTAAAAAAGTAGGTTACATGGGCATATTTTTCAGTTTCAGCAATGGTAAATAGAGGTATATTGTATACTTCAAGCACATCAAAGAGAGTATTATTTACCGTTCTTTTTTTTAGGAGTACATCTACCGGAAAGTCAGGATGATAGGACGTAAAAGTTATCATCCACGAAAGATTAAGTGGCCGTGTACTAAAGGGGGCAAAGTGATCCTCAATAAAGGCTCTCGTGAGTTGCCGTGCTCGATCAGCTCTAAAGTTAAAAAAGACTACGGCATCACCTTCTTGTATTGCGGCGTCTTTATTAAGCGTTATTGGCTCAAAAAACTCGTCGGTAATACCATTGTCATATGAGTGAATAAGAGCCTCTCGCCAATTTTCAAACTGAGAAATTCCTGGCTCGGTGAGAACGCGGTAGGATTTTTCAGTGCGATCCCAATGGTTATCTCTATCCATTGCATAAAACCTCCCATGGAGCGTTCCAATTATGCCATTAGGTAGGTCTTGTAATGCTTCTTCCAGTTCAGTGAGATATTTTGCTGCTGTTTTTGGTCCAACATCTCTTCCATCTAAGAAGGGATGGACTACTACGTTAGAAATGCCTTTACGTGCGGCAAGGGTGATTAATGCTTTTAAGTGATAGAGGTAGCTATGAACTCCTGCATCGGAGAGGAGACCCATGAAATGAAGCGTATGAGGAGTGTTTACAAGTGCATCAAACCTATTGTTGAGCAATGGGTTTTTAAAAAATGAGCCATCGTTAATATTATCAGTGATTATAGCTACTGGTTGTTTAATGCGACGACCAGTTCCAATAGTAAGATGACCTACTTCTGAGTTGCCGATCATATGAGGAAGGAGTCCCACATGAATGCCCGATGCTTCAATGTTTGTATGAGGATATTCGGTTAACCATCTCAAAAAATGCTGTGGGTGAGCTTGATAGATAGCATTATAAGCATGTGCATGACGATAGCCAAAGCCATCTAAGATGATAAGTACATGTGGGCCGTGTTTCATATGTTCTCCTTTGAAGAGTAGTGTATCATATAGAATAAGCTCTATGCTATGGTTTTGTGATTTGTTGAGAAATCGTTATACTGTTTGTATGTAATTAATGGTAAAAACAACAAACACAAAAAAAGTATGAACTATATTTTCTTTTTAGCAGTATGTCTTTTGGGCGTTTCAGTATATGGAGATGGTATTTCTTCAGAAGTAACGCCAGTTTTTGATGAAAACCTAGGATGCTTTGTGGATGAAGAAGGGTTCTGTGATTTTGATTATGTTGATGAGCTATTTGAGTTATGTAAGGACTGTGAAATTGAAACACCTGAGAAGTCTCATGTTTCCCCCGTTGAGGCATGGTTTCGATCTCTTGGTATAAAACTTGCCTACAAAATTATTGAGAGTCCCCTAGAGCTAACAGCCTACGGCGTTGCCTTGGTGGGCTGTGGATTTCTTCTGTATCGTTCTGTGCCGTGAAGCATCTGTTTGCGGTATATATGCCGAGACTTTCTTCAGAGAGTAGTGAGCTTTATCATCGTTGCCATACGGTACTTCGCTTGCCAGTGAATGAGCGCCTTATTCTGTTTGATGATACTCATAAAACTATCGCTACCATTAGTGGTTACACTAAAAAATCAGTCTCGTTCTCATTAGGTAATAAAGAGCCCTTAGTGAAGCTTCTTCCTTATATTCATTGGATAGTGCCGATCTTGAAACGGGAAGCATTTGAGCAGGCATTCTATAGCTTATGCGAAATGGGTGCTACGAGTATTTATCCTGTTACCACAGCTAAAGCTCACCGCGCATGGGGTTCAAAAAAGGACTATGAACGAGCTCAGACTATTATGATTGCTGCTGCTGAGCAAGCAAAGCAGTTCGCATTGCCCCTTATACATCCTGTTATGCCCATTTTCGAATGCCAACCAGGTGCCGGCATGAAGATTTTTTTTGATCCTACCGGAGAGCCCTTGCCGACAGTTCTTAAGCGAGGGCACGATGCCCAAACATGGTACGCCTGTGTAGGACCTGAAGGAGATCTTACTCCTGAGGAAAAGGAGTATCTTCGTCAGCATGGTTTTATGGTGAGTAGATTAACACCAACCATATTACGAGCACAGCAAGCAGTTGCAGTAGGATTGGGTTGTATGCGCTCATATGTATGGCCTGATTAGTCTTCCGAGGTAATGCCATGAATCTCTTGTTCATACTCTGGGAGGCATTCAGGGTACTTAAAGTATCACTGAAATTTTCCAGAGACGATACTTTTTATGCGGTAAGCGACTATTGTTGCTTCATCATTTAATGGAAAAATCATATCTCCCGGATATATGACGCCAAGGTGATCAAGTTTATGATCTTTTATAGCGGTATTCATGGAGTTGGTTACTTCGGGATAGTCTCCAAACTTGAACTCAAATCCGAGTAGTAGATCCTCTTTTGGTCTATCAATGATGAGATCAATTTCTGCAGAGGAATGCACTGCCCAGAAATAACAATCTTTTTGCTTAGCTTGGAATAACCGAATTATTTCTTCCAGTGCATACCCTTTCCATAATGCACCGATCTCTGGGTCAAGATAGAGTTTCTCAAGCGTTGCAATTTTTCGTAGCTGATTAAGAATGCCGCTATCTCTATAATAGACCTTTGGAGATTTCACTTGCCTTTTTTTAAGATTTGTGGCCACATACGGTTGTAGTACCCGGACCATGGATGTTTCATGTAGGACATTTAGATAGCGTTGAGATGTTTTGTCTGAAATTTTAAGGGCATTTCCAAGGGAACTGGCATTAAAAATCTTTCCATGATAATGTGCAAGCAATATCCAAAATCGATACATTTGATCTACTGGAATTTTAAATCCAAGGCTTGGTAAATCTTTATTAAGAAACGTATCTATGTAATGCTCTCGCCAATCAAAACTATCGCTATCGTTGTCTGCAAGGTATGAATTAGGAAATCCTCCTCTAAGCTAGAGCTGATCGCTTTGTGCTACTTCTGTAAGCCCAAAAAGATGAAGCTCAACATAGGCCTATTCTGCCCGTTAATGCCTCAGATGATCTGTCCAGCAATTTTTTTGATACACTTCCCAATATGATGAAAGATTTACCCTCTCCCCCAGAAAGTCCTCTGGTTTGATCTGCGAGAACGCGTAAAATAGGAAACAAGCTGGGGAGATGTTGAATTTCATCAATTACAATTAGCCGCTCCTTCACCGATGATAAGGCAAGCTAGGATTTTCAAGGCGAGCACGATCTATAGGTTTTTGGAGATCAAAAAAATGTACATCACCAGCATATTGTTTAGCAAATTGTTCAGCTAGGGTTGTTTTTCCTACTTGTCGAGGTCCAAGAATACCGCAAATAGGGTAAAGTTTGCGTATTTTGCTGATTTGGTGAAGATAGCTTCTTCTTCGTTTTATTAATTTTTGCATGTCAATAAGATTGTTAGGTTTTTACAATACTTCTAGGTTTCTCAAAAACTCCGAAATTTCAAGGTTTTTTATGAAATTTCGACATCTAAATTTCTGAATGGCTATTTTTATTGCTTGCTTTGGGATATTTTTTCTTTTAGTAAATGATAGGGGTATAGTGAAAGAGCTATTATCTATGTAATTGTTTTGCCAAGCGGAGTTGAATGCTCTTTAAGATATACGGGCATGATCTGCGTTTGCGTATCTTTATTTTTCCATTTCTGGAGACCTTCTGAAGCTATGCGCTCAAGTGAAACCATATCTATAGTCTCAGTATGGGCGTGTGCGCCAAAAAGCTGATGAATTGAATCTTGATAGAGTGGACAGGCATTACCAAGAAAGGTTACTTCTTGAGTGTTGAATTGATGTTGGAGCTGAGCGAGAAACTCCTCCGCAGGGGCATAGCCAAGCGAACGGATGCCAGTACCAGGATCATTGATAGCATAATAGACATCATGACCGAATGCATTAAGTAGTGCAACGGTGATGGTTGTCTGTTGAGCATGCTCATCAAGAAGAGCCTCAAGGCCATTAATGCCAACAAGAGGTAGGCCCGTAGCAAAGCCAAGACCGTTAACGGTCGATAGGCATACGCGTAATGTGGTGAATGGTGCTGGTCCCTGATGTACTGCAATAAATGATAAGTCTTTGAGAGACAGCTTGCGTTTATTGAGCATCTTATCAAGACGCTCAATAAACTGCTTATTCATTTTTTTGCTGTCATCAGCAGTGCTGATGAGTAAGCGGTCCTCATCAAAGAGTCCCCACTGTACATCGTTATAGCGGGCATGCACCGTTAGGTATATTGCCATATATGCTATTTAGCGGCCTTTTGTTGCTGATAAAAGATACTGAATGCGTCAAATTCTAACGCCTTCTCCTTTTTTGCAATTATTTTACCACAATTAAGGCATTTCCAGCCTTCAAAATTAAGAAAATGGTCAAAGAAGGACTGTAAAACCATCAGTCCTGAACACTTTGTACACTTCATGCTTCTTCTCTCCCTTCAAAAAAAGTAGCTTTCGTGAATACGATACATTGCTAATAGTATATATCGTTTACTCGCTGCTGTCAAATTCTAATTCTTCATAACTTGTTTGTGTTCGCAAGAACGTTAAATAGGAGTCAAGAATAAATGCCGCTGCTCGGGCATGCACTTTTATTTTTTCTTCCTTGCTTTTTGTAGAACCAAGCGCTTGTGCTCGCTGGCTTGAGAGCCGCTCGTCCCACAAAATAAATTCTTTTTCCGGAAACGTTATTGCCAGGTCTTCTTTCTGCACCTGAATTTTTTTTGTTTGTGTGCTTTCTCCTCCCTTCATGGTTATTGGATGGCCAATGATGATTGTATGTATCTGCTTGTCAGAAAATGTTTTTTCTAAAAAAGGCTTAAGATCTTGTGTTGCTACCGTGGTGAGTGGTCGGGCAAGTATGCCTGCCGCATCGGTAACGGCTACGCCAGTCCAGGCGTCTCCCACATCTAAAGCCATTAGTATCATCGTTGAATACTCCTTCCTTATGTTCAGCATACTCTACTTTTAGATGAGATGTAAAGAGTTTGCATCTTTTTTTGTAAAAGGAAGTTCAAGTCTTGCCTTTTAAGCATTCAATAGAGTATAGTACCAAAAAAGGGAGATTGTATATGTACTATTTTGGCTGGCAAGCATTATTTGGTACCTATTGCATTGGTACAAACAAATTATCTATCTATCGTCGATATCTATAGGCCTTTCTATGTATAGTTTTAAACTAATATGTGATCGGAATTATCCCCAGAGTAAGCCATTAAGCTATTGTATGGCAAGGCAAGATCATTTTTTTTAAATAAGGTTAGTTTTTTGACGCTCGAGGGTAGACAGTGTATCATTAGGGATATACCAAGCAAGGATGATTCATGAGCACTAACGACCTAAAAACATTACGACATTCAGCTGCCCACTTGGCAGCACAAGCAATTATGGAGCTCTTTCCTGGCACCTTATTGACTATTGGGCCAGCGACAGAACAGGGTTTTTTCTATGATATTTTACCTGAAAGAAACTTAAAAGAAGAAGATCTTGCTGCTATTGAGCAACGGATGAAAGAGCTTGCAGAGAAGAACTATTCTATTGAGCATAAAGAAATCTCAAAAGATGAAGCTCGCAAACTCTATGCGGGTAATCCATTTAAACTAGAATTGATAGAAGGTCTTCCGGGAGAAACGGTTGGGTTGTCAGTGCAGGGAGACTTTAAAGATCTCTGTCGCGGTGGCCATGTAGCCAGTACCGGTGATATTAAACATGTTAAGTTGCTTGGCATATCAGGGTCCTATTGGCGGGCTGATAGATCAAACCAAGCATTGCAACGCATTCATGGTACAGCATTTCCAACGGCGAAAGAATTACGTGCCTTTGAAAAGCAACAAGAAGAGCTTCAAAAATATGACCACCGTAAATTGGGCAGGCAACTTGATTATTTTTCTTTTCAAGAAGCAGCACCCGGGTTTCCTTTTTTTCATCCTAAAGGCAAAGCAGTGCTTAACACGCTTGTTTCGTATATGCGTAAGCTTGAAAAGGAGTTTGGATACAAAGAGGTGCAAACGCCTACCATGCTAGATGCAGAACTATGGAAGCGATCTGGCCATTATGACTATTATAAAGAGAATATGTATTTTTCTGAAATTGATAATGAGCAGTTTGCTGTTAAGCCGATGAACTGTCCTGGCGCTTTTCTTATTTATGGTAGTCGTCCTCGATCATATCGAGAATTACCTCTTAAGCTTGCAGAGTTTGGGCATGTACATCGGTATGAACTTTCTGGTGTGCTTCATGGTTTGTTGCGTGTTCGCGCATTTACCATAGATGATACCCATATTTTCTGTACTTTGAATCAAGTTGAGGGAGAAATCTTACAAATTCTTTCGCTTGCGTTTAGGGTATACAACAAATGTGACTTTAAGGATATTAGTCTTGCCTTATCTACCCGTCCTGAGAAATCTATGGGTACTGATGAGGAATGGAACAAGGCTACCTCAGCCCTAGAAAATGCCCTTAAGGCATTTGGACGACCCTTTACTATTCAAGAAGATGAAGGTGCTTTTTATGGACCGAAGATTGAGATTGTTATTAAAGATGCTATGGGACGAGAATGGCAAACTGGTACTATCCAAGTAGACTTTTTCCTAGCGGAGAACTTTGATTTAAGTTATATATCTCCAGAAGGTAAAAAAGAGCGACCGGTGATTATTCACCAAGCGATCTATGGATCACTTGAGCGTTTCTTTGCCATTTTGCTTGAACATTTCAAAGGGCATTTGCCCTTTTGGTTGGCTCCTGAGCAGATACGTGTTTTGACGATTACTGATGATCAGAATGACTATGCTCATACTATCTATGACCGACTGCAAAAAGAAGGATTCCGCGTTGCTCTTGATACCAGCTCTGATAAAATATCAGCTAAAATTAAGTCAGCTCAGTTAGCCAAAGTTCCTTGGATGGTTGTCTTGGGTAGCAAAGAAGTTGAAGCAGGAACGGTAAGTATTCGACTTGCCAACGGAAAGCAAGAGTTTGGTCTATCGCTTAATGAGTTTCTACAAAGGGCTCATGCTCTTAATGAGCTCTAACACCGGTTCCCTAGGACTCTGGTTGAGTCTTTTTCTCTTGTTGCCAGTAAGAATAACCATAGAATACAGCTAGCGCCAGTGTACCTGCTATGAAAGTTTTGTACGAAAATACCTGTTCTAGAAGTGTGGCAGGTTTGTTGAAACGATCAGCTATTTTTTGCAACTTCTTGCGTGCTGAAATGCGATCATTTGAAAGTGTAAGCTTGCTTTTTTGCCCTTCATCAGCGTATTCTAAGGCAGTTTCAATAAGGTAGAATACGCCTAGCGCGTGGTTTACAAGATCTCGTTCAAAAGATGTTATGTTTTTTTTGCGCAACAACAGGTCAGGAGAGCGTTTAAAAAAGGTTTCAAGATAGCTTAATTCATTAAAAGCCCCATGTATTGCAAGCTCCACAAGCTCTCTTTTTTGAACGTCTTCGATGCTCTTATCAGGAGAAGACAAGTTTTCGTTCACAAGCTCAACAGTAAGGGCACGTTTACCTAATGCTTTTTTTATCTTGGCAATATCCAAGGCGTTACAGGAAGCCGCCGTTGTTATAATCATTGTTAGTATATATTTTTTCATCGTTGAATCCTTTGTCATTGCAATGAGATGGGTCAAATCTTGTGTTAAGAATTACTTAATGTTTGTTACTGGTTCTTTCTAGCATCTTTTTTTTCTTTCAACCATATATAGGCATAGGAACCAGCCAAAACGAAAAAGGCGGCTCCAGCAATTTTTTTATATGACATCCAGGAAGAACTAATTGAAGAAGCAGGCGGTTGCTCTTTAGATTGAGCATTAGATTGAGCATTAGATTGAGCATTATCAACGATTGATTGTAGTTTTATTCTTAGATCCATTGCATCTTTTGGTAATGCAAGAAAAGGAATCATTCCCTGATTTATTTGGTTAGCAAGTGCTTCAGCAATGTCTCTTATGTGAAAATGGGCCAGCCATGCATTGATGTAAGCTATCTCATGAGCAGTGAAAGCTTGCTGATTTTTGATCTGTTTTCTCCAGGCTATCGTTTCAGGATCTGCTTTAAGTGCTCGTAGGCGCGGAACTATATAATTGTTAGTGAAAAAAAGAAAATTGGGTCCTTGTTGTTTGTCACAGGTATTTCTTATGAAGGGTGCAAGAAGTTCATCAACTAGCTCTGGGGTCAGCTCATGGTTATTTGTAGCTTCAGCAATTCTTTTTTGATACGCATAGGGATCTTCACTAGCGGCGCATGATAGGCTGATTGATGCAAACAACATACTTAGGATGATGTTTTTCATAGATAACTCCAACAGTGTACTCATTATAGATCATATTATTAGTATAGAGTTATTCTTGCCTTGGTCAACAGGTCACAGAATTGATCTAGGCAGATAATGAGGGCCCCAAAATGGTGGGAAGGGTATTGTTTTGTCTCAAAAGATAAAGAGTCCTAGGAGAGTCGCTCCTTAAGTGACTTCTTATGCTTTACCACCGCATTTTTGTGCTAGTTTAACGAATTCACTTTTTTTGTGTTGTATTAGGTAATATTAGTTTACCGCGGCTGCAGAAAAGTTCATCAGCAGGTAAAAATGTGTCTTAATTTACTGCTTTAGATTGCCACACAAAGTCTTTATTCAAAATATAAAGAAGTACCTTCTTGATTGACTAGATTCCTGATTGTGTTTATTAATTGCCTTTTCAACCTGTTTAACATACTCGCCCTGAGCTGATTCGTGAAAATTATATGACCACATTATGAAAAGATCATCTAGGGATATTGTTGTCTTGTTAAGCATTACTTCGTCTAAAATATAGTGTCTGTCGTGCGATTTCTGCAAGCGATCCCCGGGAACTCGTGATGATTCACCTACTACCCTTAATAGCGGGCCTAATTCAGATGTCGCTGGCTCTGGGAAAAGCAGTTTTTTATGGAAAGAACTAATATCTATACTCAATGTCTTATCAATTTTCGTATCAATATCCCTAAGCCATGGTCCTATTTCTGTAGACAGATTTCTTACATCTTCAATGTATCCTTCCTCGGGCCCCATTAAGCCTCTCCTAAACGAAATAAGCATAATAGAGAGAAGTATTCTGACTAATTCAGTTTCTGGATTTTCTTTAATAGCAACTTCATTCGCTGATCTTAACGTACTACTATAACGTAGTTTCGGGATAAAAGTGGGATCATTGAGATTATAGCTTGATTGAATCACTTTTTCTTCTTGAGTAGATGCTTTGTCTTTCGTTTGATAGGTAGAAATGTGTCTTTTTTCAGCTATTGTTTCAGTTTCAGCGCCAAGCCACGAGCTTATGCTCCATAGTAAAGAATCATCGTGCATGAAAGCTGTATTCTGCTCATTTATTGCGTTGCGCACTTGTGTAATGCATTTACCTTGAGCCGATTCGCTGAAGTTGTCCGACCATTTTCTGAAAAGATCATCTAAAGATAGTTGTTTTGTGTTAGCTAAAATCTGCTCCAAAATAATCTTTCTGCAGTGCCATAGGTCCATGGCTTCCCCTGGAACCTCGCTACCGTCAGCTCTTAAGAGCGGTCTAAGTTCCGTAAAAGCTTGCTTTGAAAAAGGAATTTCTTTATAGAAAGAACTAATGTCAATATGCTGTGTCTCATCAATTCTCTTATCAATATAGCTAAGCCAGTGCTCTATCTTTGCAGCCAGATTTCTTGCATCTTCAATGTATTTTTCGTCGTCAAGCATTCGGTTATATCTAAAAGAAAGAAGCATAATAGTGAGGAGGATTCTCACCAATTCGGTTTCTGGATTTTCTTTAACAACAGCATCATATGGTGGTCTTAGCGTAGTACGATAAAGGATGTCAGGGGTTAAAGCGGGATCATTGAGATCATAGCTTAATGATCCCTGTTCTCTACTACTTGGTTTTATAAGAATTTCCATGGCGAATGCGGTACCTGATATTAGGAATAGGCTGCCCGCTATAAGTAATTTCTTCATAGTTGATCGATCCTACAGTTTTTCTGTTAACTTGTGGTTCTTCTGTTGAATATCTTTTTTCAGTGTTTGTAAGGCGTAATGTGTATTCAAGCCATATATTAGGGCATCATAGCCATTTAATAGGCGAGCTCGGGGAGTTAGGCATTTCTTGCATGCCAATATTCCACTAATAATGCTGCCAACTAGCCCGAAACCAGCAGTTCCGAGAAATCCTATCTTTTTGGGGAGGCTCAAGCCCGTTTGTGCTGTAGGAGTCGTTCGTTCTTTTTTACCTTCTTCTAAAGCGCAAGAGGCCATACGGTAGGCAAAATAGCCATGGTTTAAGGCGTTAATTACTTTTTTATCACGTGCCTTACTAATCGTGCGCCACAAGCTTCCAAGGGCGGCAATTGAATATACTGCTGTTTTTTTGTATGTATGAATAGACGAAGGCGCGGTAGGCCTATCATCCGCTTGTATGCTGCATGTCAAACTTGCTATACAGAGCATTTTCCCTAGGTATTTTTTCACTGATAATTAATTCCTTTACTGATAATTTTTTTGATGTATGTGCACCATTACTTATCATAGAGTATATCATAGATGGCCAGTATCACAACAGCTCAAGGGACAACGCCAAAATGACTCTTTGGCTTGGGTGTCAAGCTTTCTTATTAGATGAGACATGCTAGTTAATCTTGATAAGCGGCGCCTAAGTAGGCCAAAAACAAATGATCTGATAACCCAAAGAGCAGGATCAGGTTTTTGATCACGAGATGCCGCACGTCAATTATCTTTTTGTTGCAGTTGATGGAAGGGCGAATGTTTTTTATACTGAAGTATCTACTACTATTTTTAACATTAACTACTATGAAATCATTTCCTCAGATATATAAGGTTGCTTGTCATTCAGATCATATTGGTCCTGGATCAACCTTTGTTGCGATTAAAGGGTTTACGTATGATGGTCTTACGTATATTCCTGACGCGTTGTCTAAAGGTGCAACAACTGTTGTTGTGGGACATGATGCAGAGATATCGCCTGAGATGCTAGAGCTTATTGGGCATCATCAAGCAACACTGGTGTATGTACCATCGCCACGCAAAGCCCTTGCTGAATATAGCGCTCATGCCTATGATCATCCTGCCAAGCAGTTTAAGCTAATTGGTATTACTGGCACCAAAGGTAAAACTACCACCTCCTACTTGTTACATCATATACTTACAGAAGCTGGTGCCAAGGTGGCATTGTTGGGTACCATTAAGAATGTTATTGGTGATACCGAGTATGTGGCACCCTTAACGACACCTCAGCCGGATTATTTACAGGTATTTTTTGATAGATGTAGAAGTGAGGGGGTTGAGTATGTCATTATGGAAGTAGCTGCTCAAGCACTGAGTATGCATAGGCTCGACACGCTTACTTTTGATGCGGTAGGATTTACCAACTTTAGCATGGAACATGCTGAGTTTTATGGGAGTATGGATGAGTATTTCGCTGCTAAATGCGCTCTTTTTGAAAAGGTTACTCCTGGGGGATTGGTGGTGCTTAATGAGGATGATCATAAAGTTGCTTCATGCGTGCCAACCTGGACGTGTAAAGAGCGTATTAGTATGAAGGGGAATGGCACTATTACCGGTACTGTTAACAGCAGTACGCTTGATAGCTTAGTGCTTACTCTTTCAACGAAAGATGAATCCTGTGAGTTGCAATCATGTATGCTTGGAGAGTTTAGTGGGTATAACATTCTTTTTGCCTATGCGTTTGCTCGGCGATATGGCATATCGTTAAGAATGCTGCAACAAGCACTATTATCATTCAAAGGCGTTCCAGGAAGAATTGCTCGCTATCAGCTTCCTAACGGGGCGATAGCGCTTATAGATAATGCTCATACGCCATCATCCTATGAGGCATTTTTTAAAGCAGTACGGCCGCTGAGTGACCATATAGTTGCAGTCTTTGGTGCAGGAGGTGATAGGGATGCTATTAAACGTCCTCTCATGGGAGCAATAGCGGAAGACTATGCTGATGAAATTATTCTCACAACTGATAATCCACGTTCAGAGGATCCTGCGGTTATTGTAGATGATATTATGAAGGGGATTACCGGGAATGGTGCTCACGTAACGATAGAGTTAGACCGTGAAAAGGCCATTCGAGATGCCTATGCTCGTACCAAAAAGGGTAGCTTATTAGTGCTATTGGGTAAGGGGCCGGTAGAATATCAGCATATACAAGATAAAAAGATTCCTTTTAGTGAAAAAGCTATCTTAGATAGCTTGCGCTCTTAAGAAAAGGATGAGATACTAGATTGGTATTATCATATTAACCTCGTATTAGGAGAACTACTATATGATTCCAATGTTATTTCTTATAGGAAGTATCGGTGCAGCTGTTGCAGGCTTTCTACTGATAGCGTTTTTGTTGTTTAAGATTGACCAGCAAACTGTTGACGATGAGCGTGCCGCTTATATAGCGCATGCTATCAAAATGGGAGCTATGACTTTCTTGCAGGAAGAGTATCGTCTTATTGCTCTGGTTACGATGCCGGTTATTGGCCTTCTTTGGTATGTTGGCGGTATCTATTCTGCCATATGCTTTTCTGGAGGCGCTTTGTTTTCATTGCTTTGTGGTCTTCTAGGGATGCATGCAGCAACTGAAGCAAATGTTCGCACAACCATTGCTGCTAAAGAAAAAGGAGAACATGCAGCCTTCTCTATCGCTTTTTTAGGTGGTGGGGTTATGGGGTTTGCGGTAGCGAGCTTTGGCGTGCTTGGGCTAGGCCTTATTATCTATTTTTTGAGTAATTCTCCACATTTTATTACCTATTTATCAAGTTTTGGATTTGGTGCATCACTCGTAGCTTTTTTTGCTCGTGTTGGTGGTGGTATTTATACCAAGTCAGCGGACGTTGGTGCTGATCTTGTTGGTAAAGTTGAAGAAGGTATTCCTGAAGATGATCCACGTAATCCTGCAGTAATTGCGGATAACGTTGGCGATTGTGTTGGCGATACCGCTGGCATGGGTGCAGATATTTATGAGTCCTATGTAGGTGCTATGATCGGATCAATTGCTTTGGCAAGTGTTAAAGGAATTGATTTTATTATGTTGCCTGTTGTACTCTCTATTTTAGGTCTTGCAGGATCTTTTATTGGCTTGTTTGCTAATCTTGCTATTACCGCTAGCCCTGCGGCGATGCTTCGCAATGCTTCTCATATCGCAATTACTCTGTTTGGGCTATTTGCTTATGGGTACATTCGTTATATGGGGCTTGGCGGCACCTTTGAAAAGGGTGATATATTTTGGGCGGTAGTCATAGGCTGTGTTGCTGGTGTGGTTATTGGCATGATAACTGAATATTATACTGGAGGTAGTCCCATAATCAAAATTGCAGAAGTATCAGAATCTGGTGCTGCAACGAATTTGATTTATGGTCTCTCTGTGGGGATGGAATCAGTCGCACTGCCAGTTGTTATTTTAGCATTTGGTGTGTGGGGTGCCTATGTGTTTGGTGGCGGTCTCTATGGTGTTTCAATTGCGGCAGTATCTATGCTTGCGACGGTTGGTATAACCATGACGGTAGATGCGTATGGTCCTATTGCCGATAATGCTGGTGGTATTGCAGAAATGTCTGGGTTTGGTGATTCGGTCAGAAAGATTACTGATAAACTTGACTCCCTTGGTAATACAACTGCTGCTATGGGTAAAGGGTTTGCGATTGGTTCAGCATTATTAGCTTCTCTTGGTATGTTTGCAGCTTATAGTAAAGAAGCACAACTTACCGTTCTTGATCTTATGCAGGTTGAGGTACTTGTAGGTGTCTTTATCGGTGCAGTAATGCCATTTCTTATTTCTTCACTTACCATGCGCTCTGTAGGTGATGCTGCTAAGCTTATGGTAGATGAAGTGAGACGACAATTTAAAGAAATTCCAGGAATCATGGAAGGTACGGCAGAGCCAGACTATAAAAGATGTGTAGCTATCAGTACCAAAGCAGCACTGCGTGAAATGTTTATTCCAGGATTTATTGCCGTTGCGATACCAATAGCTGTTTATTATAGTTCCCTTGGTAAATATGGTCTTGGTGGTGTGCTTGTAGGTGCAACAGTAGTTGGTGTACTTCTTGCGCTTATGATGGCCAACGGTGGCGGCGCATGGGATAATGCTAAGAAGTATATTGAAGAAGGCCATGTGGGCGGTAAAGGGTCGGTGGCGCATAAAGCAGCCATTGTCGGAGACACCGTAGGAGATCCATTTAAAGATACGGCAGGACCGGCACTTAATATTCTTATTAAATTAATGTCAGTAGTATCACTATTACTGGTATCTTTAGGGTAATAGAGCTAGGGATCCAACAACAAGGGAGCTATTAAGCTCCTTTGTTTATTGAGTTAGGTATCCAATCTGTGATGCTTTAATTGAGCTATTTCTTATTACTAGCTGCGTAAACGAATGATTATTCACCAAAGTTGAAGATGATTACAGGATGCTAGCGCAAAAAAGAAGTACTGGGCAGTTCCTTTGTATATAAGCAAGAGCATATTCTTGTACTAAAAATTATCTTATTCACCAGGAACATAGGTTTTACTTCGCAAGGCTGAGCAGTGCTGTTTGCATATAGTCTTTAGATGAGCTGATAGGTCGAGCAATTGCATATAGAGGATAGCTATGAAGATAAGCTTCTGTTTGGGCGTTGTCTGCCCAGAACCGTAGACCGTAGGGAGTAGAAGGATGTAGTTTTAAAAATAAGTGCATACTTTTCAAGCGTGTACTGTTGCCAGCCTTGACCTCGATTGGAATGATCGCATTTTTTATTTGTATGAGATAATCGATTTCTGCTTGGGTAGATGGTTTTGCATACCTCCAGTAGTAGAGATTGTCTTTTTTGATTGGGTCTGCATAGGCAAGAAGTTCTTGTCCGACGAATGCTTCAATAAGTTCTCCTTTATTTGCAAACATAGTGAGCGGCTCGATTATCCATGATGAAATATCATAATCAAGGAGTGCTTGTGTTAGGCCAACATCTAGGAAGATAAGCTTAAAAAAATCTGGTTTTATAGCACCACCGAGAGGTATGCCTTGACCTGATGACTGATAGACTTGATAAAAGAGACCGGCTTTGACCAGTAAATCAATCGCTGGCTCTAATTCTCTTTTTTTATAGCCATCGATCCGTGAGAAAATGAACTTACGAGAGAGTTGACTTAGTGCCCGTTTAAAAATCAGTTCCAAGTACTTAACTTGATTTTTTTTGCTGTATTTTCCAAAGTCCTGCAGGTAGGTATACAGAAGACCATCCTGTGCTATTCGTACTTCACGAGATGAACCTTCTTCGAGCCAAGCATTTACTGCATCTGGCATTCCTCCTATTGCTAAATAGAGTCCCACGTATTCCATGAGTTTTGCGTGAAGTTCTTCAAAGAGAGGCGACTTTGATATGATCAAAGCGACCCATTCCTTATGTCCAAGTGCTGCAAGAAATTCTAAGAATGAAAGGGGATACATAGAAAGTGTGTTTACCCGTCCGACTGGAATACCCATTTGATCAATGGCAAAATCAAGAAGAGATCCAGCAGCAATAACATGTAAATCTGGCATTTCCTCATAAAAATAGCGTAAAGCAGTGAGAGTTTTGGGGACAACCTGTACTTCATCAAAAAAAAGGAGTGTCTTTCCTGGTATGATCTTTGTCTTTTTATGTTCTCCGATGCGTATAATAATTTCTTTCAGATCGAGACTTTGCTCCATAATTTTTCGTGCTGTTTCATCTCTCTCAAGGTTAACTTCAACAAAGTGTTGAAAAGTTTTGCCAAGTTGACGAACAGCATATGTTTTCCCAACTTGACGAGCGCCTCGAATAATAAGAGATTTGCGTCTTTTTCGAGACTTCCAGTCAAGTAAAAAATGATCGATAATTCTTTTCACTGGTTACCTTTATAAGTGAGAAAAAGTAATTGCTTGCTAGTGTACAGAAAAATTGATAAAAAACAATCATTTTTCTGTGTGTTATGGTAGGTTTCGCTAGAGACTATAAGACGCTGATTATTGCTTATTGAAAGGGGGTATATGCGTGCCAACTCCATTTTTGGTTGTTTTTTAGGGTATAATTTGCTCAAAAATGTATGTTTTTGTGGGTATAATTTGTATAAAAATGTATGTTTTTTCTATAGTCTTATAGCTTCGCAAGTCTTTCATTATTTTTGTAAATAACCTTCTTATTTCAAACGCAATGCAGATACTACGTTGTTATTGAGAATAGTATTGTTCCTTGTGAAATTCTTTTGATAAGACATTTAACGGTGTTTTTTTTGAAGGATTTTTAGAAGCTTTATACTTGTTGATTTCTCTATGAAGCAATAGACAAATCAGACTAACAAGAAGAATTGTACCGAAATGAGAAGTGCCACCTCTAGAGGTGACACTGTCAGTATAACGTTTTTTGTTATGAATTAGGCAGCGGGTGTACTCTGAGCTTTCTCTTCAACCTTTGGCTGCATTTTAGGTTGTGGCTTTGGTTTGCCGTTAACTAATTGATAGGTTATTTGGTCAAGCTCATAGGCACTCATTGCGCCTCGCTCGTTTCGCTCTACTTTACCCTTTTTAATGAAATGGGTTGTCGGCCATGCTTTGATTTGGAGTTTATTTTTATCTAGGTCTTTGAATGCTTCATCGCTCGATTGAACGCTATAGAAGCTGCATTGTGGATATTCTTTAATTATCTCTTCCATTGCTTGTTCCATTGAATCGCAGGCAGTGCAGGTAGCTGAGTTAAATACGATTACGCATGGCTCGATACTTTTACATGCGCGTTCAAAATCATCCATTGAAGTAAGTTTTTTAATCGCGGCAGAGGTATATGATAACGTAGCGAAGGTAATTACTGCTATAAGTAGTTTCTTGTTCATGATAATTTCTCCCTTTTACATGAAAAACTCGTTGTTCTTATGGTATAAGTCTACCATAAACTACAACGAGTTCGTCAAGAGTTTAATGCAACAAAAATGCTTTATTTTTTGGGGCAGCTGGCGAAGTCATTCACTAGTTTTTCAAGCTCAGAAAATTTTCTTCCACCAGCAAATGCTGAGATGGTCTTGCCATTAGAAGAGAAGCTCGCCGGTTTACCTAGTTTGCTAAACTTAAAGGTTGGAATGCCTCTTATTCCTTTTGCCAAGCTCGCAAGTTTATCAGTGTCAACGATTGCAAAGGTGACATCTGGTCTTTGTTCTGCAAGCTTCTTAAAGTGAGGCTTGGTTGCTTTGCAAGGTCCACACCACGTAGCAGAATACATAGTGATCATCGGTTTATCAGAATTATAAAGCTTATTGAATTGATCTACAGACGTTATTTCAATAGCTTTAGTAGCTGCTTGAAGGCCGGGTGCACAAAGAAGGACTGAAAGTGCCATTTTTGTTGTAATGCTTTTTACCATAGTTTCTCCTAGGTAGGTTGTTTGTCATATACTCTTACCAGTATACCAGAGAACCAATCATTAGAAAATTGGTCCCTTATATTCTGGCCCCCTAGATTCCTAAAGCTTTTACCAGTTCACCTTTTAGTGCGGGAGCTGTTCTCCAACCGACAACGGTCTTTTGGAGTTTTTGACCAACTTTTTGAGTAAAAATAGTTGGAATAGAGTCTACGCCTAGGTTATCAGCGACGGGTTTTAATCTTTTGTTTTCTATGCTGATTTTTACAAAACGAGCCTTTGTGCTTAGTTCATGTGCAACATCATCAAATGGTTCCTTCATTTTCTTACAAGCACCACACCATGGTGCATAAAAAAAGAGAACAACTGGCTCTTTTGAGGAGGCAAGTTGTTGGTATTCTTGCGGCGTGGTAATTTCATAGACTGGTGCTGCTGCTTGCAATGCAGCACTAAGCATGAGGGCTATTAGTAAACGTTTCATGATCATTTTCCTTTATGTAAGATAAAAGGGCCCTTGAATGAAGGCCCTTTTATCGCTAAAATAACGGCTTTATGCAGCTTGAGTAGCGTTTGGCATACCTTGTACATCTTTCTCACGAACATCAGCGGCTGCTGATTCACGAGCGATATCTTCACGTGAACGTGCGATATCTTTTAAGAGACGATCTCTGTCGGCTTCGCAAGCGCGTAGTTTGGCTTCAAGTTCACGAGCTTTATTTACTTCGTGCTCAGGAAGAGGCTGACGAGAGTCTTTTTCCAAGGTGTCATGAGTTGCTGCAGTGCGAGAAATAGCTTCTCGATGCTCAGCGATTTCTTTATGTTTTTCGTTGAGCTGTGTTTCCTGATGAGCACATTGGCTCTTCATTTGGTTAAGTTTAGCTTCATCGTGTGGTAAGTAAGCAGCTACTGAAGCAATGCTGAGTGCTGCTAGGCTTAAGGTTAGTTTTTTCATTATAGGTTCCCCTTTTGGTTTTTTCAATGTAGTTAGTGTATCGTAGGTGAAAAAATGAACGGGGACTAGGGATATAATTGCTAATCCCCCTCATTTTAGCACGTTTATTGACGCTTTACTGCTTTCTTACGTGCAGTTGCTTTTTTAGCTACCGTACGTTTAACAGCTTTTTTAGCGCCAGCGCGTTTTACTGCCTTTTTCACCGCTTTTTTAGGAGCTGCTTTTTTGGCGACAGCCCGTTTAACGGCTTTTTTAGCCCCAGCACGTTTTACTGCCTTTTTAACAACAGCTTTTTTAGGAGCTGCTTTTTTAGCGACAGCTTTTTTCACTGCTGTTTTAGCGACAGCACGCTTAACCGCTTTTTTAGCGACAGCTTTTTTCACCGCTTTTTTTGCCATTGCCTTTTTAATAGCACGTTGTGTTACTTCTTTAGCAAGAGCACGACTTGTAGCTGCTTTGCGGACTGCTTGTCTTACGCCTTTTCCTTTAACAGCTTTCTTAACGGCCTCTTTTCTAGCACTCTTTGTTGCTTTTTTAATGCCCAAGAATTCTAAGAGTTCTTCAGCTGAGTAATTATGTACTCGCTTCAGACCAGCTGCTTTCGCGTCATTACGTAATTTCGTACACTCGCTCCCACGGCATACATGTGGTGCTAGACCACCAAGTTTACCGGCACGAGCGTGGCGTGTAGATTTACGCGTTACTGTCGTAGTTTTTTTACGAGCAGTTGCTTTCTTCTTTGCCATGATAAAAATCCCCCTTTATAGGTGTGTTGCTACTCAGTGGTATGCTTCTTGTTATCAGAGTGAGACGCTGACAGCTTGTTCATTGGTATTGAGTGCTTGTGTCGTTGTGTCTCAGCATGGTAACTAAGAAGGTCTCCCAATTTCCATCCGTTGTTCTGAGTAGGTTTCTTTTTTGTCTTTTTTCCCATATATATCAATCATCATGTGGATTATAATCTCTATTTTGGACCGTGCCGGTATTGTCACCGTAGGGACCTCGCTCTTTGCTTGGTCGCTTTTTTTTCTTTGTACTGGTCCACTTAGCCTTACCACTATAGTTTGCTTTATTATCAGCACCTTTACCGTTACTTTTACGTCTTGACATTGCTAACACCTTTTGCTTGTTATTTATATATTTTTGTTTTCTTGGTATACGTACCTTGTCAACGTCATTATTCACTGGTTTCTTCGTCTCCTTGTTGATCCTCTTCTTTCCATACATTTCTATATTTTGTTTTCTTATGTACTAAGCACTGCTCGTCATACTTATATGAGCAGGTGCATGGTTGTTCATTCATGGGGTGGCCTCATACTACGCGTTATTTCAACTAGTTACTCTATTCTTTATTAAGCTTAGAAGTTTTTGCTATTGATTGTCAATACTTTGAAGATTATTTTTAAAAATCATTCCATAACTTCTGAGTTTTTCGGTTACTCGTTCTTGAGCTAATTTCTTCGTGTTAGCGACGAATTGTGCTTTTTCTTTGTATGATGCTCCTTGGAGATCAAGCTGTTCACCTTCTTGCAAAAATTCATGACTTATTTGGTCAAAGACCATATCTATGTCATCCTCAAGCTTAAGATATTGTGCAAAATCCTGCTCAGACAATTTGGTAGCGCGATAATCAAGATGCTGCTTACGTAGTGCTTGAACATCAAGTCCCATGCGTATACGTTCCATAACTAAAAAGTCTATTGCCTTATCTCGTAATGCGATAATAAATTGTGGATAGCCTTCTTGGGCAGCAACATAGGTTGTTTTAGGGACAAAGCTTGTTTCCGAGGCCATGCATGTCAAAGAAGCTACTATGAGGGTATATATACGATAGTTCATAAACCTCTCCTTTTCTATTTGTATCTATTTATAGCATATCATAGACTAAAAGGAGAATTCAAGAGTTTGACCTTTTTTTAAAGATTTTTCTTCTCGTCATTTTTTAAGAGAATCTTCCCTCTATATCGAAGCTATTATTAGGTCAGCTTTTTCACCGCTTGAGATACGTAGTGGGCGACTTTATTCAGATTGCCTGACCCGCGGATCTTTTTGTATTGTTTTCCTTGCACATAGATGATAAAGGTAGGCACTGTTTTTAGAGCAAAGGCATCGGCTATATCATCAAATCCGCGCACATCCATTTTGATAAACAGAACTTTTTCCCGGTATTTTTCAGCAAGGGCGTCAAATCCAGAAGCTACGTTGCGGCATTTAGGACAGCCAGGAGATAGGCATTCTATGACAACGATGGGGTGGTTACGTATGATGTCAGCAAAAACATGATGCGATGAGTGGGGACCAACGAGGTCTCTAAAGGTGACGACATCAGTGGCAGCATAAAGACTGCTGGTGAGTAATGCTAGAACTATAAGGGTACGCTTCATGGGTTCTCCTTTTTTTGTGTGAGCGTTATTCAGGATTTTTAGTATACTGTATTGCGCTTTTTTACTTCAAGGGTTGCGTTGATCTGTTAAAATGAAGTATGCTTTTGATAGCAAAGGAGTAATATGAAGCCACACGAAGTTATGTATGTTGATCATATTGATCGATCATATCCCTTTTTTTTAGCAGGTGATATTGGTGGTACCAACAGCAATTTTGGGGTTATTAGTTTAGTGCCAGATACACCAGTGCTGGTACTATCGATACATTACAAAAGTGCAGAGATTGAAGACTTTACCACGTTTATACAAGAGGTACTTACGTATCTTAGCTCTCAGTATGATCTTAGCTTTACACAAGCGTGTTTCGGTGCTGCTGGCATAGTCTATCCTCACCGAGTAGAAGCATGGCCAACAAATCTTTCCTTTGCAATAAATGTTCACAACATTATGAAAGCAACCTCGCTTAAAGAATTGTTTTTAATTAACGATTTTGAAGCGGTAGCGCTGGGTGTTGATCTTATCGATCCTTCAGCAATTCTATCGATTAATCCTCATGCTACCTATCATCGTCATGGTAATAAGGCATTTATAGGAGCTGGAACGGGCCTCGGCAAAAGTATATTGCTCTGGCACAAGGATGAAAAAAGGTATTTACCGGTTGCTTCTGAAGGGGGACATGCTGATGCTGCTTTTTATTCTCCTTTAGAATTTGCCTTACGTACGTTTATTCATGAGCAGTATGTCAGCTGTCCCGTTTCATGGGAAATGGTGCTTTCAGGTAGAGGAATTCAGATGATTTATCATTTTCTTGGCAGCCTTAAGAAGTATCCTGAGACGGAGTATACTAAAGAAATTGCGCAAAAAGATTTTGATCCTGATCGCATTTCGTTTTATGCTACCTATGATTCTCAAAGTAAGGATACCTTTGCATGGTATCGGACATTTTATGCACGTGCCTGTAAGAACTTTGTCTTGGAATCACTTGCGCTTAATGGTATCTATATTGCTGGGGGCATCGCTGCTAAGAATAAGCAGCTCTTTTTTGATCCACAGTTTATGAAAGAGTTTACGGCATGTGGCAAACAAAGTAAGCGATTAGCTGAAGTGCCGGTACTATTGATAACAGATTATAATGTGAGTCTCTATGGTGCAGTTGTTGCAGCTCAGTTACGAAAAGAAGGAAGTTTATGATTCTCAATCCAGTTGTTACTCCCTATGATAAAAAAAATATGGAACTGTTGAGCCATGAAATTGAGCATATAGCGAAAGAGCTTAAGCGGGAATATGAAACTCCCTATGGAGCGCTTGTTGCTCCAGCTGATGCAGAAACATTTACGCTGGTGAATGATGCGGTTGCTTCAGTGAAAAAGCTTAATCCTGATTTGTTAGTGCTTGTTGGCATAGGTGGCTCAAATATGGGAACACTAGCAATATTACAAGCATTGGGTTATACAGCACAGATGCAGTTTATGTCTGCTGATACGATTGATGAGCGCTATACTACGAAACTATTAGCGCAGTTTAGGACGGCACTTCAAGCAGGGCAAGTGCCCATTGTTTGTATTGTTACCAAATCAGGTACAACTGCAGAAACCATCATTAATGGCTCATTGTTTATTGAGCTCTTGAAGGAACAGTTCCCTGATACCTATCATGAGCATGTTGTCATAATTTCAGATAAAGGATCTGCCTTAGCTGATGTTGCACAAAAGGAAGGATATCGCTATCTGAGCATTCCTAAACAAGTAGGGGGGAGGTACTCAGTATTTACTGCTGTTGGATTGTTTCCTTTATCGCTTCTTGGTGTAGATGTGCAAAAATTATGTCGAGGCGCACAAGATGCCTTGCTCGCAAGTTTAGATCCAGCAATTGAAGTAAATCCAGCGGCATTGACTGCCTTATCATTATATGAGCATTATAGACAAGGCTATTACAATCATGTACTGTTTATGTTTTCTCCTTATTTAGTGCTACTAGGGCACTGGTATAAGCAGCTTATTGGTGAAAGCCTGGGCAAAAAGGAAACTGAAGATGGCACACTCGTTGAAACAGGGTTTACTCCTCTTGTTTCGCTTGGCACTACAGATCTTCATTCTGTGGCTCAGCTCTATTTATCTGGCCCGCGTAATACCATAACTTCATTTATTTATTTTGATGATGAGGAAAAGCGCATTGTCGTTCCCTCTAATAATGTGAGTGAACTACTTACCGGTATGCCAGGAAGACCAATAACTGAGGTGAAGTCAGCAATACTTCAAGGGACAATTGAGGCTTATTCAAAAGAAAAGCGACCATCAATTGTGCTTCCTCTGGAGCAAAAAGCTGAGCATATCGGCACATTTATGCTCTCAAAAATGGTGGAGACGATGCTCTTAGGGAGGTTGTTTGCTATTAATCCTTTTGATCAACCAGGAGTTGAGCTCTATAAAAAAGAGACAAGAGAGTATCTTAAGAAAACAGATAAGGCTATAGGATGATCCCGTTTTCTAGATAAGACTCGAGAGTAATGATCTCACCGTCAGCATTCAGTTCTCTCATACCTTCTTCAAGTCCACGCAGTTCACGTTGAGCTGTTTCTTCATGCTCTTGCTGCCAAGCAACTTGGAAACATTTTGTATGTCCGCTTGCAGTTCGTATGACAAAATCTACTTCATTCCCATTTTTTGTACGATAATAGGAAACGTTCACGCAACTACGGCGCAAATCTAGATATATGACATTCTCAAAGAGTCGCCCAAGGTCTCTTGCATAATTGAAGACTAAAGCCCGTACCATACCGGGATCTATAGCATATACTTTTTTGGGGCTAGCATGTCTTTTTCTCAGTGATTCTGTATAGTTTTCAACAAAGAAGGCCGCAAATGCATCTTCTATAAAGTCTTCATATTTATATAAAATATCCTTTCCTGTTTTGTATCCTTGACTACGTATATCATTATAAAATTTGTTAATTGAAAAAGGCGCAGCGGTACCCTGAATGAGTGAGAGCATCATATATTTAATAACGCGTGGATTTTTTACTGTATGTCGCTCAATAATATCTCGATAGATAACAAGATCAAGGTAATCTTGTAGCGTTTGCTGTCGAACATCTGGCTCAGAGTGAGTTACCTCAGGAAATCCTCCAATAAGTAGGTAGTCTTTAAAAAGCTGCATGAGTATGTCCTGTTTTTCCTTGGTATAGAGCGCTTGGGGTTGTAGAGAGATATTTTTTGCCCTCATAAATTCCTTAAAGCTGTAGGGCCAGAGCTCAAGAGCTAGAGATCTTCCGCGTAAACTTGAAGCGATTTCTTTACTCAAGAGCTTTGCTGAAGAACCTGTTAAAAATAGTTCTACCTGTTTTGTATCATGAAGTCGACGTATCACTAGTGGCCAGTCTTCTACATTTTGAATTTCATCAAGAAATATATAGCATTTTTGGGCATGATTTTCCGGATATAGCGCATAGAAGTCATCGATGAGATCCGCTAATGTCTGAGTAGTCCGTGGAAGTAAGCGATCGTCTTCAAAGTTGATAAAAAGAATCCTTTTTCGATCGACTCCTTGCTTGAGCAAATCTTGTATGAGCTGAAATAAAAAATATGTTTTTCCAACGCGCCTCATACCTGTTACCACTTTAATTTTGTTAGGAGCGTTGGGAAACGTTGCATCTCGTTGTACCAGGTTATCAAGATGATCTAACTTTGTATGAAGTTCTCCCAAGAGGGTTTGGATGAGTTTGTTCTTTGCCATAATCAATGTTCACTTTTTTTAGTATCACTTTCCAAGTGATAAGATAACATGTTTTTATCACGTTTACAATGATAAAAATCCATTTTTTTATCACTCCTAGAATGATAGAGCTCCTCTGAGAATAGGAATATATCAAAAAATGTCTCAATTTGTAATTATTTGAACCCGTTGAACCTTGATTTTGTTTCTGATAGTATGGTATACTGGTAAGTAGGACAGCAGTACGTCAAAACATTCATATGATAAGCTTAATAGATACTAAGAGAGGTGCCTTTCATGAACAAGCGATGCATTTTTTTCCAACTATTCTTAGGAGCATTTGTATTTTCGATGCATCCAATGCAACGAGATGTCATTTTTATGGAAGATGCCATATCACTCGCCCGATCAAAAGGTGTTTCAGGTCAGGCGCTCGTAGAGTTAGAGACTAAACTACTGGGTAGTGCTGATACAACTCAAGATACGTTTCCCATTAACAGAAAAGAGGCTTATCAGCTGATAGAGGAAGCAATGGTTGCACAAGCTCTGGCACAAGCTCCTGAAAGGGAACCAGGCAAAGAGACTTTCGGGCGGCTCAAGGTATATCAATTTTTTAACAAGTCTACCCCGTATCATAAGCAGTTTGAATCAATGAAGAGACAACTGTTTGTTGCTCGAAAAGAGAAAGATGAATTGAAACGTGCTCTAGAGGTATCAACCATTGAGCAGAAGTTTATCAAAGAGCTGCAAAAAGAGTCAGCCTCCCCGTGGTTCTATACCGGTGATTTGTTGTGGCGAGTTTTGTTTGTTAAAAATACGTTGCCACTCCTTCGAGTAAGCTCAGTGCATGGGCCGGTATTTACCCTACTTGACACAAAAAAGCCACTATCAACACTCAACCTAAAGACCCCCTTTGTATATCTCTTGTCATTTAATCAGATAGAGAACATTTGTGGCTTTGCAGCACTTGCAAACGCCTATGCAATTGAACAGCAGGTAAAAGATGACCAAACTATCACCTTTGAGCGAACACGACAGCTTGCGCAAGAGGTTTTCTTAGATAAGATTGAACGTGACCCGGTATTTAAAGAGCTCCAATGTGGCGTTAGTATACAGTATGGTGATGCGAGTCAGGTTATTGCCGTAGCTGAACATCTTGGTCTTGATACAGAAGCTTTTGAGTTTCTTGATAGTGACACCGTGCAGTTTCTTCATAGCGCGCTAAAAGAAGGGCGTCCAGTGGATCGAAATGCCGAGATAATCACAAAACTAATAACACGCCCTGTTACCCACTTTATCTACAATGTTGGTAAAGGCCATTGGGTACTTCTCTCTGCAGTACGATCTGAACATGGCAGTACATTATTTCTTCTTAACTCTTCTAATGCCCCATTAAGAGAGAATGATGAAGTGGTACAGCTTATACGCCATATTGATGATCTTATCAGGAGTAATAATGTATAAAATACTAATAAGTATAGCAGTAGCTATGACTTCTCTTACCGCCGCTGAGTGTAGCGAGGAAAGTTTAGCTTCAGAAGAATATAGGACCACACTTAGGTACCAATTTCTTGCAGGGAATATTCTTGCGAAAGGAAAAATGAGGCCGACCAAAGAAGATTATCTGCCGCTTTGCTTGGACGGTAAAAGATATACTGCCATAGGGAGAGAAGGTGGTGGTGCTGAAGGCCAAGTA
The DNA here is from genome assembly GCA_963711045.1 of uncultured bacterium. Lineage (GTDB taxonomy): Bacteria > Babelota > Babeliae > Babelales > Babelaceae > PRDV01. The sequence goes on from CAVQCM010000004.1 coordinate 807,274, forward strand.
TATACCATACAAAACAAGAAAGGAGATACTTTTGCCTTAAAGGTGTATGATCATAACAAACGAGGATATCAGCAAGCTGATCTTCTTGCCATACAAAAGGCAAAAAAGTCTCGGGATTATATTACGGTTCCTGTCGAGGTCAATAGAGAATATGGCTACACGATATATCCTCTTATGGCTATGCCCTATGCTCTTAGACCCCAACCTCAAGATTTCTACCGCTTTGTAAAAGAGATGGACCGGGCACTTGCGGAAGATGGCCTTGCCATTGAAGATTCTCATGAAAAGAATTTCATGTATGATGCAAACGGACGCCTCTGGCGGGTAGATCTGAGCACGCTTCATGAGCTATGAGCTGGTGTATTTCTACTAGATATCAAGGCCTATGGGTTCAGCTTACGGCTTTAATAATATTGTTACCAAAGCGTTCTGCCGCTGTCGGTCCTTCGGCGGTAACTATATTACCATCAATGACTGATGGTTCTCGTACATAGGTTACTAAATGCTCATCAAAAATACCATTTAACTTGTCATCACCATCCCAGCCAGTAGCCTTTTTATTGCTCAATACCCCCGCTTTTGCGAGTATTCTTGATGAGATACATATAGATCCATAGGGCTTATTGAGGGCCATAAACTGTTGAAGAAGTGTATGCACTTTTGGGGTATCAAGGGCTTCAAGAGCTCCTGGACCGCCGATGAGAAAGAGTCCATCAACTGCATGTGGATTAATCTGATCGACCGTGAGGTCAACCGTCGTCATTGAGTTGTCTTTTGCGGTAGCTTTGCCTGACTTGTTACTTGCCGTGAGCACATTAATACCTGCTTGTTCAAGTACATCTTTTGTTACCCCATATTCTACCGGCTGATAGCCTTCATGGGCTATCAGTAATACAACAGTTTTTTCCATAAATAGTCCTTTCTTTACCGGTAGTGTAGCAACAAAGAGTACAAAGACGCAAGAGTTACGTAGGTGATGTACCAACCATCAACGGATAATAGGTTAATCCATTGGTCGTGACTTCTTTTGTCTGCACTAGAGAGACTGTATAAGGGCCGTAAGATACTGTACAAGGCGTTGATACAAGAATTATGCAGGTTTGGTACTTTGTGGCGGCTGCCTGGAGTTGTTCCCAAGCATACCAGCCATTATTCTTGAGGGTGCCAGTAAATGATGGCAAATAGAGTGTTTGAACAGGGAAAGATTCTATCAACCTGGTTGCTGCTTTAAATACCATAAGTGATGGCTTTTGTAGGACGAGTGTAAGATGAGTAATACCGTGTCGTACGAGGTGAGGGATAACGCTAAAGCTTATTTGTTTAGATGCTGAGAGTCTTCGTCCTAGATGGCCATTGTCAAACAGCACTGCCTGCGTGCCATGACGGTCAAGGGTAAGCTCTTTATCAAAATAGTCTAGAGAAGTAATTGAATAAATGGGTAATCGCGGAATAATGCATCCAGCTAGTATACTGATACAGAGAAATAGGATGATTCTTGTTGCTCGAGACATATGTTTTAGTAAAAGACTGCCAACTGCTATTATTGGCAACATCCAGGTTACGTAGGTGGGAGGATGGGCATAATAAAAGAGCCATGCACGGGAGCCTGAGCGCAGAAGATACCACCAAAAAGAGGTAAGCCATTCCAGTAACAAGCTGATTGGCCAGTGGGATAGGTATACTAATTCAGCAATAAATACGAGAGAAGAAAGCAATAAAAAGAGAAAGAGGAGCGGCCCAAACAGGAGATTTCCTATCAGAGCAGCAGGCGTAACGGGGATGCCCCAGTATTGTAAAAAGGGCCATGAAAAAAGCATGATGAGTAATTGTAGATGAAGATAGGATTCTAAAGAGCGTCCTGTGTGAGTTAGTTTCTGATACCACAGCTTTCTAAGATTCATTGCACCTCACATGTTAATGTTGAGGCATTACTACTATACTGTTTGTTTGCTATTTTGGAAAGTGCTTTTAAACTGTTGCTACCTAAGGGTATTTTTTAGTAGAGTCACAAAAAAGGAGAAGAATATGGCAGATATAGCACACCTTCAACGTAAAGCTTATGCACTACGTAAGCTCTCACTCATGGCTACTACTGAGGCAGGATCAGGTCATCCAACGTCTTGTCTTTCTGCGGCAGATATTGTTGCAGCATTATTTTTTTATGGGATGAAATTTGACCCGGTTGATTTTGGCAATCCACATAATGATCGTTTTATTCTTTCAAAAGGTCATGCAGCACCTTTATTCTATGCGGCATGGGAGCAACTTGGCGCACTAACCGAGAAGGAATTGCTGCAATTAAGAACAGTTGATTCACCCTTAGAGGGCCATCCAGTGCCGCGCTTTCCGTATACTGAAGCAGCTACCGGTGCGTTAGGATGTGGCCTTTCAATAGGTCTTGGTATGGAGCTTGCAAGCAGGCTTCATGACATATCCTACTATACCTATGTATTGTTAGGAGATAGTGAAATGACAGAAGGCTCTGTATGGGAAGCTATTGAACTTGCCGCCTATTACAAAACAACCAAGTTGGTTGCCATTGTTGATTTTAATAGACTTGGCCAATCAACTGAAGTTATTGATGACCATAATGCTGAAAAGCATGCGCAGCGTTGGCAAGGGTTTGGGTGGCGGACCATCTGTATTGACGGTCATAATATGGAAGAGATCGTATATGCGCTTGATGAAGTTCGTCGTCCCCAAGAAAAACCGGTTGCTATTATTGCACGAACCTATAAAGGATATGGCCTTGAAGGGATAGAAGATACCAATGGCTATCATGGTCGTGTTATTCCTAAGGAACAACTGCCCGCGGCTCTTACCAGTCTTAAAGAGCGGTTTAAAGAAACTGCTCATGAAGAGCAGGTATCCCCTATTGCACGCTATCATCGACCACCACGTCCGACCATTTCATTTGGTCAACCGCCTTGTACGTATACGAAAAACACCAAGCTCGCAACACGTAAAGCATTTGGTGAAAGTATGGCTGCTTACGGTGATAAGCTACACACAATGATCTCATTAGATGCAGAAGTAAAAAATTCAACCTATGCGCAAACGTTTGAACAGGTTTATCCAAAGAGGTTTATACAGTGTTTTATCGCTGAACAAAATATGATTGGCATGGGTGTTGGTCTAGAAGCACGAGGATTTATTCCTGTGTGCTCAACCTTTGCATCATTCATGACGAGGGCTCACGACCAACTAAGAATGGCTGCCATTAATAGAACACCACTACGATTGGCAGGGTCACATGCCGGCGTTTCGATCGGTCAAGATGGCCCTTCTCAAATGGGACTTGAAGATATTGCTATGATACGGGCACTACCAAAAAGTATTGTGCTCTATCCGTGCGATGCGGTGAGTACCTATCATCTTCTGTATAGGGCTTTGCAGTATCAAGATGGTATAAGTTATTTGCGGCTCACTAGAGCTGATACCCCTGTAATCTATGAACCTGATACTGCTTTTGTCATAGGTGGTTTTCATGTAATAAAAGAACATATTGATGATAAGGTCTGTATTATTGCCGCGGGTGTAACACTGTATGAAGCACTAAAGGCTTATGAAGAACTGCATAAGCAAGGTATACCGGTAACCGTTATTGATTTGTACAGCATTAAGCCTCTCGATGTACCGAGACTAACAACCTATGCGCAAAGAATCGGTAAAGTCATTACAGTAGAAGACCATTACCTGCAAGGTGGCCTTGGTGAAGCTGTATGTTATGCTCTACGCAATGAAGATTGCACAATAGATGTGTTAGCGGTTGATAAGCTATCTCGATCCGGCACTCCTGAAGAGCTGTTAGCTTATCATGAAATAGATCATACTGCTATTATCAAGAGAGTAAAGAAATTAGTAGAGAAGTAAGCTTATGAGAGTTCACCTGTTTTAATGTTGTGTGAAAGCATGCTTATTGAAGCATGATGCAGGTAAGAATTTGTGGAAGCCGCTAATACGCCTATAGGGATGGGCGATCCATGGCGCATATACATTGATGAAGATTAATGACCTCACTTTGTAGGGAATTTTCAGCAATGCATGTGTATGTAAAAACTGGCGCACCTTATTGTATGCTAGACTGATCATTTCTTCTTTTTTCTAAAAAGTGAGAACGTTTTCTTTTGCCTTCTTGTGGAAGAATGACCTTGAGGTACCGTAGTTTTCTGCTTAGTAGTGGTACTAGCAAGCTGTTCAAGGTACGTACGGACTTCCGCATACTTTGCACCAGGGACGCCACAGTTATTTTCAGCAAATTGACGTGCGGTAAACAAACCAGTACTACCTTGGCTATCAGGGGTATTTATTTCAGCACCATGCTCGACACAATAGCTGACTAACTCTGGTACGCCATAATAGCATGCTGCATGAAAGAGGTTTTGAGATAAATACCCTTCAGTTGAAAATGCATTTATTTCATAACCGGAAAACTATCGGCTTTTAAGCCTTGTCTTTACCCACATTTTTTTAGCTCCATTTTTCCCATAATCTTATCAGCGATAGCTGTCCAGATGTCTTCATTCTTTTCAGGCTTGATAGATTCCATTTGCCCTATTAAGTTGAGCGTAGACAGCATATCAAGAAACGAAACCCAACCTGACCAACTAGTCTGCCAACCAGGGTTACCATCAGACTTTCGTCCTAAGAATCCACCAAGACGTGCAATGCATCGCCAAAACTGATTACAGGTCATAGTCTCTGCTGATAATTTATAGCGTGAACATAATAAGTGTATCCCTTCAATAGGGAAGTGGTCTTTGGCCTTTGCTGAAGAATTAAGTCTTATAAAGAACTTAATAGCAAGTAAACGCGTAGCTATAACCCCTAGAAACCCCAGCAGTGAAAGCAATCCTCCAGCCTTTTTGAGCTGGCTGTTTTGGATACGGCATCCAGTTTTTAGACATTTATGATACTCTTCTATAAGCCAGCGAGATTCGTACCAGGCTATCTTCTCAAGGGCATCTGCTTGGTTTGCTATCTCAAGATTCGTTATCAAAATCCATTCCAAGCTACTATCTGACTTATCCCATACGCGGATACATGAAAGCTTTATAGTCTCATGTTCCTTTTTAGGGAAAATTTTAGGAGTGATAACTAATATTGTACTCCATGCAACATAAAGAATAGCTTCTCTTCCAGCTTTTCCCGGTCTTGAGCGCAAATCTATCTTTTTTGTGGTCTGTTCAGGAAGGGATCGAACAAAATCACTCAGTTTTTCTTTTTTCCCTTCTGTTGTCACTATAACTCGATTAGTATTAGCTCTTACTAGGAAGTTTCTACCGGTCCGCGTACAATAGCGAATAAACTTATAGATATCGTTTCCACGATCTCCCACACTTACCCATTGGGTATCTTGATGGTCTGGCATACCAATATTTTCTAAACTTTCGATCCAACAATCAGCTTCAGTTCGTCTTTTAGCTCGTTCTGACCTCTTTTCAGTTTGTCTACGAGCAATATTGTCTCTGATCCATGCAGATTGATGAGCTAATCCTAATACAGATTCCGGGCCATTTTTACCAAACTCAACAGCTAGTGTGGAGTGAATAAGAACGCCACGGCCTTTATGATTTCCGATCGGTCCTAGACCCTCAATTGATTTCTTTGAACTATAGTCTAACTCGCTGGTATCTTGGATCATCAAGACGGTGTTTTTTGTCTTATTAGCAGCTTCTTTTACATTATTCCAGTGCACCTCTTGCAGAGCCCCATGCGTAACATCTTCTTCATTAAGAAGTCGATATACTGCTTTCAAATCATAGAAGTCTTTCATCTGGTTAGGCAAACTAGCAGTTGGCTTTCTTAGCATGCAATCTCCTATTTTCACAGCTCTTTTATTTCTTCGAGCATCACCAAGCTTTGCGCTGCTCCATTGCCTCTTTGTCCATGCTTCATTATCACTTAAAATATGATTCACGTCTACTCCACCTTATTGAACCAATCAACTTTTTTCAGGTATAGATTGTAGATAAAAATGTGGGTAAAGACAAGGTTTTAGCCCCGTAGCTATAACGCCACTAGCTAAAACCCTACAAGCCCATTGTTCATTACTGTGAACAAGGCCCGAGCAAGGCACTGCCGGAGCTATTTCTCCGGTTATTTTTTCATAATTCTCATATGTTTTTTTCAGTCCATTAAACGCAGCATTTTCATCACGATTGTGTTGCACTCCACAGCCAAGACAGTGCCATTGTCGTATCGACGGCTTAATACCTCCTTCAACTACTGTCTTACAGACATGACAGGTACGTGTGGTACCTTTTTCATCATAGATGAACGTAAGTTTACCAGATTTAAGCGCTGTCCAGGAAATAACCTTCTTGATTCTGCCATGCAATGATCTATTGTTCATAGCTCGCCTCATTTTAGTTGTTATTCCCTGACCTTGAGGAGTATAATCTCCTATACTAATTAAATCATAGTGACGACAACACCAGTTTGCAATGCTATAGCAAAATACTTTGGTAAGATCTCGTCGTTTTGCTAAAGCCTTGTTTAATGTCTTTTTTAGCTTATTGTATTTTCTTGATCCCTCCCAGTAAGAATGAATATTGCCTTTGCTATCGGTATACGTTACCCTCTTCGATCGCTTCTTACATGCATCAAGCTTCGAGCGTAACTCATCAATTCGTTTGTCTAGTTGCTTAAGATAGTGTGGCGCCTCAAAAATAACTGCCTTTCCGGTATTGTCAATCCCATAAAATAGATTCTTATGGTTAGGATCAAAGCTTATAACTCTCTTGATCGGCTTTGTTTCAGGAACCTTACTGAGTACTGTGACTATGGCATAATAGTCATCATGTTCTTTTACTATTCGAAGATTACGAACAATTTTGCCTTTGAGACCTTTTACGCCTACTAGAGGGACTTCTATTGCATGTCTTTTTCCATCAGCTCCAGTTCCTAGTGAAAGTTTGAGCGTTGAACCCTCTATCGCAAAACCCTTAGTTGGCTCATCATAGAGCAAAGAGAACCAATGCATCTTCCAAGAATTATACCGTGGTCTGCCCAACCTTCTGCCTTTACGCAGCCCATTCTTTGAAGCAAAAAAGTCGTTAAATGCTCGTGTTGCTCGGAGTGCAGAATTCTTAAGTTGTGATGAATGGACACTTTTTAGAAAGGGATGTTCTTCCTTAATGCCGGGCACTAAATCCCGTAGGCCATACGGCGCAAACACTATGCTGCCTGCTTCTTTATCACCTGTTTCTTTATAGGTATCCAATTCTGTGTAGGCTCTCCCTATAAGCATATTATACAGATAGTTCGCTTTTCTCGATTGATCATCAAGGCATCTCGCACTATTCTTATCAACGTTCATTGCTAACTTTACTACATTTTTAACCTGTTTCATGAAAGCTCAACCGTTTGTTTAACCGTATCTAAGAGTTTTTTGTTTTTCTTACTTCGTGCCCCATACAAACGAGCTGAAAACACCGTAATAATCTCGAACACATCTTGTGCAAGCTCTTCTTCAAAAGAGGGCTGCTTGCCTTTATTTATGATAACTACCTCTATACCTTTTTCTTCACACACGCTGAAAAGTAACTCTGCTCCAAATCGTAAGAGCCTATCCTTATGGGTCAGAACCAGACGTTCTATCTCGCTGACCAGTATCTTTTTTAAAAGGCTCTTTAAGCCTTTTTTATGATAGTTTATGCCAGACCCGAGGTCGGATAGTACTTCAAACTGCCAACCTTGTGAAGCACAATAGAGCTCTAAAAGCTCTCTTTGCCTTTCAAGGTCATCTTTCTGATCATGACTTGATACACGTGCGTAGCAAAGAGTCAGTCCTTCAGGCTTAGCATTTCGACATTGCTGAAGCTTCTTCGGATCATACCTTCGCTGACCGCCTCTCGTTCTTTTATCAGGAACTATACGCCCCTCATATTCCCAACGACGCATTGTCTGCGGAGATACTCCCAACAGTCTTGCTGCTTTTCCTATGCTAATAAACTTAACCATATTGGTAATATATAAGCAATTTTAAGCAAAGTCAACACAGCTGTTAACTAGCCCCATATGTCTTGCACATCAAGAGCTGCCGCTCGATTAACTAATAGAAGTACAATTTTTTGGTGCCCGCGATAGACTGCATCATGTAGAGGTGTGATGCCGTAGACATCAGGCGTGCATGCTGTACCAGTTGTGAATAACTTCTTTACTTGTTCTAAGTCTCCGTCAATGGCCGCATGATGAAGCGGTGATTGCCCTGTTCGCCTTTCGAGAGTTATAGGAGCAGGTACCTTTGGCTGCTCTTTCTCTAGAGTTTTTTCGGTAGCTTCCCGGTCTTTATCGAGTACACTCGTTTGCATAGCAGTAGTGGCGAAAAAACTTGTAATAATAAGGTAGCCAGTAATAGAGCTCATGAGGTAGTTCATTACAAATCCTTTCAGTTAACAGTGGTATGTTAAGTATAGCTCAAACGATGGTATATTCAATGGTGCTCGGATTAAGACGCTAAAAAGAAGCGAGTTTAGTATATCTAACGGTGTACGTGCATTTCATCTCATAGCCCATTTTCAATGGATCTACATTTGGCTATGTTTTTCTTTTCATTATGCTTGAAGAGCGATCAATCTTCTGAGCTTCTTTATCAGTTTTCCAGTTCGAGACCCTGAGTTTTTGCCCTTTTCATCAACAGGCAAGAGCTAGTACGATACATATTCAGAAACTAGTAAAAGGATACTGTTCTGAGGATCTTGGTGTAAGGAAAAAAATGATCCAGCTCAGATGATCATTCTCTAAATATGTGGGTCAAGTCATCAACATCCACGCCCGTTTTAGGATGATTCTTAAGTTTGGCCACGAGGGAGGGTAGGGCTTTCATAAATTGGGGCAGTAGAAATTCGATATGAAGTAATTCCCGATAGTGATGGCGCACATTAAGTTGTTTAACTTTTGAATCTGCCGGAAAATGTCGCTCTGAAAAGAGAGGTCCAAGTTGCTTCAAATTATTCATGGTAAATTCAAGACCTTTTGTATTGAGGTACTCGATAAACGTATGAACACCTTGAGGATCTATAACTTGTAAGAGATCATGGTGAGAATGAAGAGAATATACATCAGTAAATAGGGTGCTATTGATTGCGTGAGCCGTCTCTGTTTGTACCGGACATGCTAATAAAATAAGTTGTGCTATCTTGAACTGATCTGATGCTGTATTAGGCACGATATGGTCAAGATATAATGCTACATTGCCGCCATGACTATGAGTGAGTAGCGTAAGGTGAGGGCTGTCATCCTGAGCTATTAATGGTAATAGCTGCTCATATAACTCTTGCGCCGCTTTTTTACGAGCTTGGCTACTCAGAATTCCTGACCAGCCAAACGCATAACAATGATCTGCCGGAAATTCTTGAGGATAATGCGTACTGAGGCTCATAAGAATATCTTTTGTATGGCTATCAGGAAAATCAGCAAGGCTAGTCAGGCCTTTAGGACAGCGAAAAAATCGCTCTATTTTGGATAACGAGCGAAGCGCTTTTGGCGGGAGGGTGCCATGTATAAATACGGTTAGGTGACTCATGGGTATCTCCACTATTTTCATAGAACTAGTATACCTCGTTTGTGTGTTGAATAAAAGAATGTGAAGTTGTTCTATATGATACAATTTCTTCTGGTCTTTTTGTAATTGTGTGCTATACTAAAAATATCTAACAAACATCTCATTCTTTGTGTACAACATAGTAATAATCGCTAACCAAGGAGCTATCATGACAAGGTTATTGTTATGGAGCCTCTTATGTGGGCTCTGCATTATAGTTGAGCTAAGCTCTCCTGGCTTGTTTTTCTTTTTGTCATTTGCCATTGGGGCACTTGCAGCATTAGGAGCAGCATGGTTGGAGCTTTCTCCGGTAGTAGAAGTTGGTTTGTTTCTTGGTGTATCGGTAGTAGCATTTATGGTGTTACGAATGCTTGCACGATACATTGGTAAGGAAGCGGTTCAGACAAATGTCTATGCATTACAGGGCAAGAAAGGTGTGGTTCTTGCAACAATTACTCCCCTTGAGCGGGGTTGGGTAAAAATCGACGGCGAAATATGGGCTGCGGCCCCAGTCGGTAACTGCTCATTTGAAAAAGATGAGATAGTTGAAGTTCACAGTATTTCTGGCGCTCACGTGAAGGTTCGTAGACCAAAACCAGACGTGCCATATGAATGCTAACTATTTGTAAGCTAGAGTAAATCTATACAACTATAAAGAGGTGTATCATGACTTTTTTACTACCTACTGCGTACATCGTTGCAGGAATACTAGGCTTTTTGGCCGTAGTAACCTTGCTTAAATCGGTGTATTTAGTGCCACAATCAGAAGCGGTCATTATTGAGCGTTTAGGAAAATATCATAGTACGATGACGGCCGGTATTCACTTTGTAATTCCATTCATGGATCAACCACATGTGGTTACCTGGACCTATCTCGCTTCGAGCGGTGATAGGCGTCATCATCGCTATGTCAAAACATTGTATCGTATTGACTTGCGTGAACGAGTATATGACTTTCCAAAGCAGAATGTGATCACGCAGGATAACGTGACGATGGAAGTAAATGCATTACTCTATTATCAGATTACTGATCCTAAGAGTGCGGTGTATGAAGTTTCTAATGTGCCTGAGGCTATTGAGAAACTAACACAAACTACGTTACGTAATGTTATTGGATCACTTGATCTTGATGAAACATTAACATCCCGTGACTCGATCAATGAAAAGCTGCGGATTATTCTTGATGAAGCAACCGACAAATGGGGCGTAAAAGTTACCCGTGTTGAGCTTCAGGAAGTTAATCCACCGCATGATATCCGTATTGCTATGGAAAAACAGATGCGAGCAGAACGTGATCGACGTGCCATTATTCTTGAATCTGAAGGTAAAAAGCAAGCGGCAATTCTTCAGGCCCAAGGTGAGCAAGAGTCTAAAGTACTTAAAGCACGAGGCCTTGCAGAGGCGCAGATCATTAGAGCAGAAGCTGAGGCTGAAGCCCGTCTTAAAGTGATTCAAGCTGAAGCGAAAGCCATTGATTTTGTTAAGAATGCTGCTCCTCAACAAGATCCGCTCTCATACTTAGCGACGATTCAGTATATCAAAGCTCTTCCTAAAATGATGGAAGGCAAAGATAACAAGACGATCGTAGTGCCGTATGAAGCAGCAGGCTTATCTGGCTCTATTGCATCACTCAAGAAGATACTTTCTGACGTGAAGTAAGACGGTTACAACAAAAGGGTTCTGCCGATAAACTGGGCAGAACCCTTTTTTAGCTCTTTGAACTCACTATATCGGTAAAGTCTATGATCTTTTTGAAAAAGTGGCTATCTTCTACGTCGTCCTGAACCCCATTAACATGAATAAGTACCGGAATATAGGAAAATCGCTTTGGTGCTTTTAGCGCCTTAATTTTTTGTTGAACCTGTTGTATAACTTCCTTACCAAGTCGATGCTTTGAAAACTTGACTTCACCTATATAGAGGGTGTTAAGCTCGGTTTGTATTAAGAGGTCTATTTGGCATCCTTTGGTGTTTAGTGCTGCTTTTTGGAAGAAAGGATTAGAAGAAACTATGGTTGAAGGATTAAGCTGAAGTTGTTCATAGATGAACTTCTTATTGTTAAGGACAAGGTTTTCAAATTGGAGTCCCATCACGGTGCTCCATTCTTTAAGTGATGATAGTGGTTTATAGGTATAATCATTTTGCTGGATACTTTGCAGCTTGTTGTCGATATATTTTAGGTAGAACCTAAGATAGTTGTCGCTCAATCTATAATGACTTAATCGTGACGATTTGCCGGTGCCAAATGACCAGGTATAGTCACGCGAAATAAAGCCTGATTTTACCAGAACATCCATGCATTCACTCATATAGCCAGATTGGGTAACGGAAAGTTCTTGGCAGATCTCGGCAAGTTCTTTAGAGCCTGAAGCGAGCACTCGTACAATTTTTTTATACATATCTTTTTTGAGCGAAAAGAGATCTGAAAAAATGTGGTTGAACTCTTGTACAAGAAGCCCATCTTTTTTGAAACAGAGCTTTCTGATATTTTCTTCAACAGGAATATCATGTTCAAGTTCATTGAGATATCGTGGGACGCCACCGGTAATTGAAAGCATTTTTAATTTATCATAAGCAGAAGTATGTGGGCTTTCGCTCCAAAATTCACTACAGTCTTTTAAAGGGAGTTCTTCAAGGATAAGCTTAAATGACGTTCGGCCCATAAAGGCTGAGCTCGAAAGGATGTTTTTTTCGATCCAGGAAGAAACTGAGCCACATAAGATGAGGATAAGGTTGGGGTTTTTACAGAAGTAGAGATCCCAGGCATCTTTAAGTTGAGATAAAAAATAGGGATCACGTGAGCCCATCCAGGAAATTTCATCAAATAATATCACTACTTTTCCTAAATGTTCAACTCGTTGAGCAAGCTTATAAAAGATTTCGAGCCATGATGAAGCGGTAGTATCAGCTTCTGGATCCTGTAGGCGAAACTTCTCTGAAAATAGGTATAGTTGATCATGTATGCTGATGCCAGGTTGTGGATGAGAACCAGTAAATTCATAGAATGTATACTGTTTCGCAAACTCCTGAATTAATCTACTTTTGCCAATTCTCCTTCTCCCGCTTATTACGGCAAGACATGCCTTATCTTTTTTGAACAGGTCATGAAGGTCTTTTAATTCATTTTTTCTTCCAATAAAGCGATGTGACATAGGATCCATCCTCAGGTCTGTTATAGTTTGCTACGACTAACAGCAAAAACTTGATCTTTAGTAGTAACTTTACTCAATTTTACTACGACTAACAGAAAAAAGTCAATCTTTAGTAGTGTTTTTATTATATTTTACTACGACTAACAGCAAAAACTTGATCTTTAGTAGTATATTTAGGAGGAAGTGCAATGACGGTTTTTCTTGCATAAAATTGAATAGAGGAGGCTATACGATTCCTATTTATTTGAACAGTATAGACGCTGGTTATTTTGTTATTGGTGCATGAGTCACTAAAAAAGTTGTAGCACTCATTGTAGTGACAGAGCTTTTAGGTCGTAGTTCTTCATGGTCCTCTATGATGAATATGAATCACTTTGATCTGTTTCAAACAGAAATGAAGGTAAAGTGTTGAAATTACAAATTAATCTATGATAAGATGAAAGTATCTCAGAATGAGATGACGTACAAACTACAGTTTAACTAAAAAAAAGGGGTATATCATGAAAAAGGGTATGTCACGTTTAATGGCTTTATTGCTCGTTGCTTCAACTGGTGTAACTATACTAGCTAGCAGCTGCAATAGCTGTCGTAAATCTTGTAAAAGCTCTTGCAAAAGATCTTGCAACAGCTGCGGTACGCGTTCTTGCAACGGTTGCCGTCGTTAAGGTTTTTTAACCGATACTGTTCATAGGCTGTAGTAAACTACGGCCTATGTGCATTTCTGAGTATAAGCATCAGTTGTGTCTGTTGATAGCTGTCTGATTTTTTGAAGAAGTGATTCTCGTACCAGAAAATCAAATGGTGATAAGACCAAAATCCATTGCAGAAAGTGCGAAATGCCACCATCTTTAATGAGTGGTATACCAAGAGGCAGCAAAGCCATTGCTGAAAGGGCCCATTTTTCTATCCATGCTCTAGCAGTTTCATGTTTTTTGCCCATAACATGCTTTAATGTAGTGCTGAGGTACAGATTAAAAATAAATAGGCCAAGATATACACCAAATGCTTTAGCATAGGTAAGTACTGGTTCTGGCCTTTTACCTAGAGAAGGAGGATTTTTCAAGCGATGTACTATATTCTGCCGAATTTCTTCACCATAGGTTTGCTCAAGCAAAGCTCTGTCGGTAAAAGCAGTTACTTCTTGATTATTAAGTTCCCTAAGACCTCTATGGACTTCCTCGCCCTCATAGTTTCTTATAGCCATATCGGTTGGTTTGTACCATCCAATCAATTGAGTACGATCAAGATTTTCCGGATAGTTTTTGTCTTCTCTCATAGAGTCGCAGAGATATCCTATTCCTCGATTATACAGATCATTTGTAAGAGTAGTAAGCCACTTATGTGCCACAGGATTGTTAGTATGTACATGCCAATACAGAACGTTTAGTAGATGGCTTCTTGTGTCATCATCGAGTATCATAATTTTTTCAATGATGCCGGCTGGGAGCTTTTCGCCTTGAGGTGACCAGGTTTTTAATGCATGATATACCGTTGTGCAATACGCAAGAGATATTTGATAGTCCTCTTTACTACAGATGGTAGGGCTGTCCCACACATTCTTAATAAAAAGTTTTGCGATTTCTATATATTCTTGAACTGCTTGCGGTTCATTCAATTCAGTGTGGGCACGGAAGATATTGAGTAAGCACATTTCTACGAGATTATGTGTTCGATAGAAATCTCGTGTTTCTCGCGAATCGTCATCAAGAACAACATGGTATTTCCAATAATAGGCACCTCGTCTTAAGAGCTCTTCGCAAACAGAACGAGCTGCAGATGTAACGGCAAACGTTATGGGTAGTCTATTTAAGTTCTCACCACGGGGAGAATGATGCGCACCATATTGAAGTAATACTTTGCAAGTACCTGCATTACCTAGCACAGCACCCATAGATAGGCAAGAGGCGCCTCTATAATATTTTCCCTCCGCATATGGGTCAGGATCAGCACCTTGTTCAATGAGTTCCTTTATGACAGTGGGCGGTTGGTTTTCGCGAACAGCTGCTATAAGCTCATCATTGAGCTGTTTTCTAGATTTAAGTAATGACATGCAACCCGTAGTTGGGGCAATAATGAGGCTTGCAATTAAGAGTGTCTTTTTCATGTTTTTCCTTATCTAGTATTACTATACTCTTATCTAGATGTAGAGTCAAAAGGCCACAATTAATTTGGTTTAAGACTGGTATGGAAAAATTCAAGCGAGAACTTCTTCAGATGGCTGTTTAGTAATATCTTTTTGGGAGGCGATGTTTAAAGCACTTTGTATTGGCCGATTTTTTTGTGTATATCTATAGACAACAGCAAGAATAAGTGCTGCTGGAATACCATAATACATATGCTGAACTATGCTCACATGAGAGACTTTACTTGGCAAAGAAGGGTGGATTATGGGAGGTTTACGAAGTCGTTGTATAGCATGGTTATAGATTGCATCTTGATACCATACTTCTGTATGTGAGGCTATCCCATGTACTTCTGCAATCTCATTTCTACGTACTAGGTACGCTCTCACCAATACCATAGTCTCATCTTTAATAGTATCCGCAACTAAGCTATGAAGTGCGCTGGGAATATGCTCATTGTTACGAATCTTATCAAAGGTGTCTTTGCTAATAGCACGTATTTCATTTTGGGGTACCACAAAGGCATACTGTAGCATACAGTCAAGTGTTCGGATGATTTTTTGTATGATAACATGGTCGTGCTGATTGACTCGAGGCGCTTCGGTTAAGCATTGTAGGCAAAAATTGACTGGTGAAAGAGAACCGACCTCCAAGAAGGGATCTGATCCAGCTTTGAGAAGAACCTCGGTTACTTCTTTGTGACCTTGCTCTGCAGCTATATGAAGTGCAGTTAGCCTTCTTTGCATACTTTTGTTGGTTGATTCAGTTGAGAAGTCAAGAATTGAAGCCCCATGGATAAGAAGGGCTTTGCATGCATCTGGGCAATTATAATAAGCTGCAAGCATAAGCGGGCTCCATGCGAATCCTTCTCGTTTGTGCACTGACGCACCACCTTCAATCAAGGCGTTAACAAGATCTGCTCGATTCTTTTTTATTGCTAACTCGAGAGGCATGTAACCTTCTGCATCCGTGGCAGTGACTAAAGCGCCTTGGCGAATGAGATCTTCAATCTGTGCTGCGGTGGTCGTCTTTTTTTTCATCGCTTGTAAGAGCATCTCATTGAGCTGGGCTTGTGAGGTAACATGCTCTTTAACACTACTACTTGCATGTACTGGGATGGCAATGAAAAGACTTGCTATAAACAGGTAGATGTTCATGGGGAAATGACTCCTTGACCCTTGATAATATCTTAACTATAAACCATGGCACCTCTTTCGTCAAAATCTCAAAAGACCTGTCCGAAACATAGCGATCTCTATTTCGGACAGGTTAATTTTTAATACTATAGTATGAAAGAAGTTAGGTTACCTTACCTTACAATTTCCTCAAGCTGATTAGTTGAAGTCTTAGTGCTATGTATTTGAGAAGCTGCTTGACGACTTCGATACGTGCGGACCGCAAGGGCTGCTGCCAGAATTGCGGTAATAGGGAGGCCATATCGCACAGCATACTCTATAGAGGAAGTAGTAGCAGGAATAACCGTTTCATGGATTGTAGGTGGCTGTAAAAGGTGCTGACGTATGAATACTCGTGATCTTATATAATATTCGAAATCAGACAAGAGTTTAGAGAGAATATTCTCTTCAGGATATTCTTCGTTGGATTTCAGCAGTAATCATTTGCTTTACCTGTTCAAGAGAAAAGGTAGAAATAGTTTTGACAAGTTCGTCATGCTCTCCATCAAACGAGTATTCTTGATTTCTCACTTTTTCAATAAATGCATCAGTTGCGGCTTGCGAGTCTTCAGGTACAAGATAGGTATGCGGAATGAGTTCATCTAAGATCTCAAACAATCTGTCTATTTTATTTTCTTTTGATAGTTCAAACTCTTGACGCATAGAAGTTCCTATCTTAAACCTAGAGGTACTACGTGCACATTGCGAAAGCTCCCTCAAGGAATATAATAAAGGACAAGGTGGATATTCTGACTCAGCATCGGCACTTTCCCACCTTTTGTAGTTATCTGGTCTTCTACTAAATACATCATCAAATGGGTCAGCTCCATATTGTAAAAGAACCCGACACGTACTCAACGTGTCCATTTTTGATAGCCAGATGAAGTGGTGTTAGACGAAACAATAACCTATCCGAGCCCAACCAGTAGTGTGCAGTGCAGAAATCAAGCACCGATGCACCATCTAAAATGAGGGCCTCGCATACTTCAGCATTACCATTGCGGGCAGCTCTCATCAGAGGAGTATAGCCATCTTGATCTCTAGTATGCACTGAAGCACCTTGCTCAATGAGGTCATGTATATCTTGCGGTGATGTTGTTTTTTGTGCTGCTGCTTGCAAGAGCATGTCATTGAGCATAGCTGCTGATTTAGGGCGCTCTTTAACCATACTACTCGCTGCTGCAGGGATGGCTATAAGAAGGCTTGCGGTGAGAAGATAGTGTTTCATGAAACTCCAAGGTAACGCGATTATAGTTTTCTAAACTATACTTATTCTAGTATGTTCAGTCAAATGGCTTTTAGTTCTATACGAGTATTTTATGTGGTCAAACTGTCCTATTTTTATGTTGTCGTAGCAGGGTGACACCAGTCAGCCTCGGGATCTTCAGCTTCCACCTCAACGAGCGTAAACATGCCACCATGGGCGGCTATTTCTTGGGCGGTGCAGTGGTGAGTAGTCAGTGCATACAGTGGCCAAATGCCTGGATTCCATGCGCTAAACTCAATGGTTCGTGTTGTGCAAGGATTCATCGTGAGCGTAGCATAGTCTATCTGAGCAGATTGTTTAATGGGTCCACCTTCGGTTCCTACGAGGGTCCAGGTGTGACCATGCATCTGAAGTGGATAACTATCTAGCGCGAGGCTACCAATATGGAATCGGACTCGTTCATGCTGTTTTAGGGTAATGCGAGGAATGCAGGGAGCTGAAAGTCCGTTAATGGTGAACCAGTTTGGGTCAGTGTTAACGGTATTTGGTGTCGCTGATTTGCCAAGATGCCAATCTTGTAATAACAGCGCGATATGCCTATCGACTGGTTGATCATACTGCTTTGGATGTACGATGATCATACCAACTAAGCCAAATCGATTTTGCTTGAAGATTGAACAGCCTGAATGATACAGATAGGTTCCCGGGGTATGTACGGTAAACTCATAGATATGATAATCTCCGGGCATAACCGGATTTCTGTCAGATGATTTATCAAGTTCATGGGGATGTTCAATGCCATGCCACCGAATGAGAGAAGGTTCTGGCAGTTCATTTTTAAAGATGACCCGTAGGCGATCACCTTCGGTTACTTCTAGCGTGGGACCAGGCGTGCTTCCATTAAACCCCCATGCTTTTAGGTTCTGTTTTTTTTTGCTTAAACGCACCCCAAGAATGTTACTCAAGGCAAATGAGAGCTGCGGATGAGCGTCTTTGCCATCAGTTATCTGTTGGGTAACGGGTTGGGCAATAAGTCTAAATACTTTCGTATCACCATCAAGCGTATAGCCTAGCGGCGCAACACCAGGCGTTTCTACCACACCCATCTGAGTACCCATCAGGCGCGCTGATGTATGGGTTGTCTTGCCATGGGCTGACGAGAACTTCGAGGTGTTTGTTGGCTTACTTTGTCGCATTCTTCGTGTTTCTCTCGCGTGGAGAGGCGCAAGTGCTAACAAAAGAAGGCTTAGTCGTCTATTCATTATTGATCCTTATTCGTCATCATCATCATCAGGTATGTTAGAAATTTCACCATTTTCTATATCATATTCTTTATCGAAGAACGTTTGGAGCTTTTTGCTACGGGAAGGATGTCGTAATTTACGCAATGCTTTGACCTCAATTTGCCGAATACGCTCTCTGGTGACCGAGAAGTCTTTACCTACTTCTTCAAGGGTATGCTCTGAGGCAACGTCGATACCAAAGCGCATTTTTAGCACTTTTTCTTCCCGTGGCGTGAGAGACTTAAGGACCTCTCGAACTCGCTCTTTAAGGTCGGTTGATGCTACGGTGTCAGCAGGGGAAAAATCATTCTCACTTTCAATGAAGTCCTTAATGAAAGCATCTTCACTATCCCCAACCGGTGTTTCAAGAGAGATCGGCTCTTTTGAAATCTTGATAATATTCTTGATCTTCTTTTCATCAAGATTGAGCTCTTTAGAGAGTTCCGCATTGGTCGGTTCTCGACCATGCTCTTGAATGAAGGTTCGTTTGATTTTGTTGATTTTGTTAAGCGTTTCAACCATATGCACCGGTACACGAATGGTACGTGACTGATCTGCAATAGCACGAGTAATCGCCTGTCGGATCCACCAAGTGGCATAGGTAGAGAACTTAAAGCCCCGTTCAAACTCAAACTTCTCAACCGCTTTCATAAGACCGATATTACCTTCCTGAATGAGATCAAGAAAGTGAAGGCCCCGGTTTACATACTTTTTAGCGATATTAACTACGAGGCGTAAGTTTGCCCGCGCAAGATCATCTTTTGCTCGTTTATCAAGATTTTGGCCAGCTTTAAGGGCTTTGTAATTAGCATAGATAGCATCTATTGGCAGCCCAGCTTCTTGCTCAGCCTTTTTTATTGCTTTATTGCTTGACCGAATGTGGCGCTCAAGTTCAACGACATGCTCTTTTTGCTCATCAGTGTGGTCCGGTAGGGCAGTAAGTGCATCAAGCTCTTCTTGGGCTTTTTTATTAGCAAGGCGCCGTTCGTTGATTTTCTGTATGATCTTTTCAATACGCTTTCCAAGCTTACGTATGTATTTATTTGAGAATTTGATTGATTGAATAGTTTCACTAATCTCTTCTTTATTTGCCTGTACTTTAGCAAGCATCTCTTTTTTCTTTTTAGGATCAGCAAGCTTTTCGCGATAGCTTTTATAGATGTTGGCTTCGTTTTCAACCAGCTCTTTGATTTTTGAGATAGTTTGTAAGAGTGCGTCTTTTTCTTCGTCTATTTTTGGCATGTTTTCTTCGTCAAACTCAGAAAACTGTATAACATCTTTTACCGGTACTGAATTTTTGGCAAGCCGCTCTCCCGTAAGAATTATCTCTTTATGGATGAAAGGGAATTTTGAGATTGCTTTTATTGATTCAATTTTTCCTTGGGCAATCTTAGTGGCGATAATACCTTCAGTTTTTTTATTAAGAAGAGGGATTTTACCAATGTCACGAAGATAGCATTTTACGCCGTCAGCAATATGGGCTGATTCTCCTACAACACGAGCAGCAGTACGTGCTACATCTTCATCATCTTCC
The DNA here is from genome assembly GCA_963711045.1 of uncultured bacterium. Classification (GTDB taxonomy): domain Bacteria; phylum Babelota; class Babeliae; order Babelales; family Babelaceae; genus PRDV01. The sequence continues at coordinate 827,294 of CAVQCM010000004.1, forward strand.
TCACCTTCTTCAGGCTCATCACCTACATAATCAAGAGATGGTTTATGATGAGCTTTAACCTGCTCTTTTTTTGTTTCCTGCTTTTCAAAGTCCTTGAGTGCTTCTTGCTTATCAAGCTCTTCTTGCATAACAAGATTAACATTAGCTTTTTCAAGGGCTTTTAAGAGGTTGGTGGTGTCATTGTCCTCTAAATGGCTACTTTCAGCAAACTCCATGAGTTCTTCATAGCTGAGAGCTCCCGTTTTTTTGCCCCGCTCAATAAACTCTTCAATAAGTTCTTGTGTATCATTCGTTTCAGGTTTTGTGGTAACTTTTTTCTTGGTCATGCGATACCCCTCTTTAGCATCTTGTTTTTAAGGGCGGTAAGGTCGGTTAGCAACTGCGCTACCTGCTCTTTATTGCCCTGTTGTTCGGCGTGAGCTATCTGTTGTTTTACTTCATGAACTCTTTTCTTCCACTGTTTTTTATATAACTGGGTAAGATGTGCAGGATGCACGGTATCGTCTTGTTCTCCAACAGAGATACAGTGACTCATAAATGCTTTTTCATCTTCTGAGACATGCTCAAACAGTGTCGTAATATCGGTACCTTCTTCGGTTTGTGCCATGCACCAAGCAGTAAATATCTTTTTAAGCTGCTCATCAAGAAGTAGGCCTAAGAGTTCTTGATCATTTTCATCAAGCGCACCTCCATGATTAAGTATAACAGAAAACAACTTTTTTTCTAAAGAGCTGGTGCGAAATAATAATGGTTTTGGTTGCTCAGGCTCTTGAGGAGCGACTGCTCGCTGGGGTGTTCTTTTAGGCAATAAGGCTTCTTTAAGCGTCTCATAGGGCACACCAAACGTCTTAGCTGCCTGTTGTAATAGCAAATCTTTTTTAAGAGGATCCTTAATAGTGCTGATGATCTCAAGGAGCTTTTGGGTAACTGCTAATTTTCCTTGGAGGCTTTTATGAGAAAAGTCATCTGACAAATGATGCACTACAAAAGAAAAAATATCATGCGCTTGAGAAAGCGGCTCTTCAAGTGAATGGTGTTTAACAAGATAAGATGCTGGATCATCTGAAACAGGAAGCATGACAACGTAAGGGTCTACTGATACCTGCCAACAGAGTTCAACGAGCCGCATAATTGCCTTTTGACCAGCGGTATCTCCATCATACATAATGTAGAGTCGTTCAGCATAGCGGCCTAGATGCTTCAAATGATCAAGGGTACAGGCAGTGCCTAAGGTTGCAACGGTATTGGTATAGCCAAACTGATTCATGATGATCAGATCAGTATAGCCTTCCACTAAGAAGGCAGCTTCTTTTTGGGCAATAGATTTTTTGGCATGGTCGAGCCCAAATAGTATGGTTCCTTTATTAAAATAAGCATGATCTGAGGAATTATAATATTTTGCTCGTTCATCATGGGACTTAAAGACACGTCCACCAAACCCCACATAGTTGCCAAGATGATCCTTTATAGGAAATATGATGCGCTCATCAAAGACTAGGTAAAGTCCCATCTTGCCTTCCTTAAGAATATGGGCATCGATAAGGTTCTGAGCAAGAATATTCTCTTTTTGGGCAGTAGTGAGTAAGCTTTTCACGTCAGTTGAGCAATACCCAAGATTAAAACGTTGAATGCTTTCTCGTGAGATCTCTCGATCAAGCAGATAAGTACGGGCCTCATCATTCTTTGCTATGAGAGAGTGGCACCAGGTTGCAAATACTTCACAGGTCTTGTAGTACTGCTTTTTTGCTTCAAATGTTTCTGTTTTTTTGTCCCAGGAGACATCTTTGGGCAGGGAAAGTGAATACCGGTCAACAAGATGTCGCGCCGCTTCCATGGCTGAACAGTTTTCTGCTTTTGCAATGAAAGAGATCATATCACCACCTGCATGGCATCCAAAGCAATAGAAAATCTCTTTGTGTGGAGTTACCGTAAATGAAGCGGTCCGCTCATGATGAAACGGGCAGGTCCCCTTATAATAATGCCCTGTCTTTTTAAGAGTAGTGTAGTGTTGTACTACCTCTAATATCTGAATTTGTTGCTTGATATAACTAAATAGATTCACGAGTCACCCGTTGTTGCATACCTACTAAGGCTACTAGTGCTCCACAAAAAATCCCTAAAGCAACCCACTGATGAAATGATAACACAGTCCCCGTTGGGATTCTGTCTCCTCGTAGAAAGTCTATCACAAATCGTTCAAGGCTCATACCCAAAAGATACCATACAGTGAGAGTCCCTGTGACCTTAGTATATTTTTGTAGGACATGTAAGGCTGCATAGAGCAATACAAAAAGTAAGGCGCTATATAACTGTGCTGGATGAAGCGCTATTCCTAAAGGAGCAAGTGAAGCTGGATGCGTATAGGTAATACTGAAACTACTACTTGCTGGCGCTCCATGGCAACAGCCTACCAGGAAGCAGCCAAGACGACCTATTGCCTGTACAAGGGGTGCATAGAGGGCTCCAATATCTGCTAGTGCAAAAAAAGGAAGTCCCATTGTATGGCAATACCAGAGAACATAGCCTATGGATCCTATAAGGGCACCAAGGGCAGAAAGACCACCATCCCAGATGCTGAGCATAGCTGTCAAGGTGGTATACTGAGAGAGGGAGCTCACTATATGAACAATGCGTGCCCCTAATAAAGCAGCAAGTGCTGTTTCAATAACTAGATTAATAAATGAGTGGGTCGTGAGGTAGGCCTTGCGTAGCGGATGCTTATTTGCGAGATACATAAAGAGCCCAATGCCTATCATAATAGCAGTATTATAGCTATTCAGCTCGAACGGTCCATATAATGACAAGATCTTTGGATACATAGTTATCTCTGTTTTTGTGTTTCTCGCACTTTAAATATCAATAGTGCAATTGCTGCTGGGGTCATACCGGTAATAAGCTGTGCCTGGGCAATCGTTGCTGGCTTAACGGTCGTGAGCTTTTCAGTGAGCTCTCGAGATAGTCCTGGAATATCAGTATAGTTAAAAGTAGTGGGTATCGCTAATTGTTGATAATATCGTGCCTTCTCAACTTCTTTTTCTTCCCGTGTAATATAGGGGCCATATAGCAGCTCTGCATATACGGTACGCCGTGCCCGCTCTGATAATGAAGCAGTTTCATTGATTTTAGCAAGAACCGCTTCAGTGTCACCTGCTGAAAGCTGTTGTCTGAGTGTTACCAGATCTTGAGGCCTTTTGGTGAGCTGCTCGAGCGTATGCTGGACCTGATAACGCTCTGCAAGAATACTATTATAGTGCTCCTCAGAGATTAAGCCTAACGAATAGGCAGTATGCCCAAGTCGATCAAACACATTGTCTTGTCGCAGGATAAGACGTCGCTCTGCCCGGGAAGTGAACATGCGGTAGGGCTCATCGATACTTAAGGTCACGAGATCATCAATCATGATGCCAATATATCCTTCAGTACGATTCATAATATAGGGGTCTTTGCCATGCACTTTAAGCCCGGCATTTATGCCAGCTATCAGACCCTGGCCCGCTGCTTCTTCATACCCAGTGGTGCCGTTGATCTGGCCTGCTAAATAAAGGCCAGGAATGTTCTTTACCTCAAGAGTATGGTGAAGTTGATTGGGAAGCACACAGTCATACTCTACGGCATAGCCTGGTCGCACCAGCTTTGCCTGTTCAAACCCTTCGATGGAACGGATGAACTGTTCTTGTACCTCAAGGGGCATTGCGGTTGATAGCCCATTAGGATACATTTCTTCGGTAGAGGCACTTTCAGGCTCTACAAAGACATTATGAGATGATTTTTCTGAAAAGCGAGAAATCTTATCTTCAATTGAAGGGCAATAACGGGGCGCAGTACCTTTAATATGGCCTGTAAATATGGGCGATTTTTCAAAGTTATTTTGCAAAATCTCATGCGTTTTTTCATTAGTTCGCGTAATATAGCATCCCATTTTATGTGTTACTTTATGAGGTGCAAACTCAAAGAGATAGTCAAGCTCATCAGAGCCCTGGTAGTCCATTTTGCTCATATCTAAGCTATTGCGCAATAAGCGAGGCGGCGTTCCCGTTTTTAACCTGCGCATATTGAGCCCCTGCGCCAACAAAAATGCAGAGAGCTTGGTGACCGCTTGTTCACCTTGTCTTCCTGCTTCATAGTTTTCATTTCCTACATGTACCAGACCATTTAAAAAGGTGCCAGTGGTGAGAATAACCGTTGGGCTATAAAAAGATTGGCCATCTTCAGTCCGAACGCCGTGTACGGTACCATGTTCTAAGAGTATATCATCAACCAATCCTGAGATAATAGTAAGATTCTCTGTTGATGCAAGCACTTTTTGCGCTTCTTGTGCATAAGCTACCTTATCAATTTGTAGGCGAAGTCCCTGAACTGCTGGTCCCTTACTGGTATTGAGCATGCGGGCTTGAAGATAAGTACGTGTACACAACTGGGGCATAAGCCCCCCAAAGGCGCTGATCTCAAAGACAATGTGTCCCTTGCCAATGCCGCCAATAGCAGGATTGCAAGGCATATGACCAATGCGATCAAGTGTTAAGGTGAGCATCAGAGTATTACAGCCTAATCGGGCTGCACTATGTGCTGCCTCAATTCCTGCATGGCCACCACCAACAACAATTACATCATAGGTATTCATGAAGATATCCAATAGTATAAGTTATGCTCTAAGTATACCACAAAAGAGGCCTGCTACCTAGTTGAGCCTGAGAGTTTGTTAGAGTTTCTTTATAAGATGTGGCAGTCAGCACATCTCGTATGATGCTTTATATGAAAGGGATTCCACGCCATTCATGGCTTTAAGGATAATCGTATGAGTAGTAGTAGGGGACTCGTCAGTCTAATAAGCTATACGTTGGATTACTGAGCCACTTATTTTTTGATGGCGGTTCTTCAAATTGACCAATTGGTCGTGACTTTAGGTTGCCATATGCGTATCCGCCACGTATAGTTTTTTATATGTGGCGGATAATTCGACATAATTTGTAATGATGCGCCACTTATAATTTTTAAGTTATTCTTTAATGCGACTCTTTAAATTGCCCATCTGGCACATATTTTCGGTTTTCTCCTATTTATCCGCCACTTATAGCTTTTTATAAGTGGCGGATAAATGGCCTTGACATGTATTTTTCAGCCAACTATACTCTCTATAAAGGAAGCAAAAAACAAGAAAGGATTAATGCATGATTATTGGACGAAAAAAGGAAAAAGAATCCCTTGAAAGAGCCTTCAATGATCGCGAGTCTCAATTCATTACGATATATGGACGTAGAAGAGTAGGTAAAACCTATCTAGTAAAGGAGTTTTTCAAACAAAAAGAATGTATTTTTTTGCATATAACGGGAAAACATCATGGAAAGATGGCTCAGCAGCTGGAAGCTTTTGGCGAGGCAGCATTTAAGATTTTTCCTAATCGTGCCTTCATAAAGCCTCAAGTTAGTTGGCGACATATGCTTGATATTTTAAATGATGAGATCAATAAGGCGAATAAAAAAGTTATACTATTTTTTGATGAACTTCCCTGGCTTGTAACGCCTCGTTCTGGGCTCCTTGATGAAATAGATCACTTTTGGAATAATAAGTGGGCGTGGAACAACAATGTTGTATTGATTGCCTGCGGTTCATCAGCCTCCTGGATTCTTAAAAATATCATTTATAATACCGGTGGTCTCTATAATCGTACTACCCTTGAAATACATCTTGTCCCTTTTACGCTTTCTGAAACAGCAGAGTTCGTCAAGAGTAAAAAAATACTCGTAAATCACCAACAGATTTTATCGCTTTATATGGCTATTGGAGGCGTGCCCTACTATCTTAACTATCTGCAAAAGGGGTTAAGTGCTCAGCAAAATATTCAGTTTCTGTTTTTTGATGATCATGCACCCCTTAAAAAAGAGTATCAAAAACTTTTTGAATCTCTCTTTGATGGTGCTGACGATTATACAGAATTAATAGAAATAATAGCAAAGAATAGAGAAGGCATATCTGCTGCAGCTCTTGCAAAGCAGGCAGGTTCTTCTACAAGCGGGGGAAGGCTTACAGAAAAGCTGAGAAAGCTTTGTGATTCAAGTTTTATAAAAAAATATCGTCCCTGGAAAAGCGAAAAAGGAACCTATTACAAGGTGATAGATGAATTCTGTCTTTTTTATCTCTACTGGATTAAAAATGCTGAGCTTACAGAATTTCCACCTGATTACTGGCTCATGCAAAGTCAACGGCCGAGTTATTATGCCTGGTCTGGTTATGCTTTTGAAGCTATATGTACAAAGCATTCTCATCAGATAATACGGGCTCTTGGTTTGGTAAATGTTAAAGGTATAACATCCTGGCGATATCTAGCTCAATCAAAAGATGAGAGCGGAGTGCAGATAGATTTAGTATTTCCACGGTATGATAATGCAATCACTCTCTGTGAGATAAAGTATACCAATGAGCCATTTGCTATAGATAAGAGGTATGCTCATGCTCTTCGCTATAAAATTGATACGTTTGAACGAATAACAAAGACTACCGATCAGATTTTTCTAGCTATGATAACCGCTAATGGTCTTAAGCCAACAACCTACTCAGATGAGCTCGTTAGTGCGAGTATTACCGCTGAGGACTTGTTTGCATCTTGACGGGCATTTGTTTAAGTTATGTAGAGCAAAAGAAAGCGCTGAATATTGTTTTTAGAGATCCTAGTTAAGAAGAGTGTATCATGACGGGCAGCCGCTAGGGCTGCCCATTTATATGGTTATTTCTTTTTAAGGCGTGTTTCTAAAATTTTTGTGGCATTACTTACGCCAAGCTTTTGGATGTAGGCAACCACATCGGCATCAAATCGTTCTTTATACTTAAAGAAGCTAAGGCCAATACGATTAGCATTACGTGCTCTTACTGCAGGAGCAAATTCTTTAAGAAAATCCTTATAATGCTCCTTGTTACCTTCAACCATTTGAAGGATGCAGGCAACCCACCATTTAAAAGGCTTATCTGGTTTTTTGTTTAAATCCAAGAAGTCTTTGATAAGTACAATTGGTTTTTTATCGATATAGGGATTATCAACTTGAGAGCCCGTAGTTTTGCCAACAGAGTTGTCAGGGCAGAACATAGTTCCCGTCGAAAGTAGGAGAGCTAGTCCAAGTACTAAATTATTCTTCATAATAAAGTTCCTTTAGTTTGTTGAGAGTAGGTACACTCTTTATATGATACTTCTAAGTGTATCGCACCAGGCAGGGATGTCAAAAGGATCTCATTGTGCCTTTTAACGCTTTATGCAAAGGGGCCATAAGGCCTCTTATATGCTAGTTTTTGATAAACGCCTCGTACGAGCGTAGCCATTCAGATGCCGTAGGAAGGCATGGTTTCACCTGTGTCAGGTATGAGTTACGCTGTTTGTTTTTTTCTGGTGCAGCCTTTGGTTGAGCCTTCTTTTTCTTGGCTTTGATAGGCTTTCTTTTTGGCGTACTCTTTGTTGTATGCTTTGGAGCGTGGTTTTTTTGACGTTGATCAGTCTTAGCTTTTGTAGTTGGCGCCATGCTGTTGCCTGTTCGTCGTTTTGTGAAGGTTTGCATGACCACTACCGTTTCGCCCGGTGTGAGGTTCCGTGTAGGAGTTCCTACTGCGCAGCGCGCTTCGAATGCCTTTTTGATCTTATCTGCACCCGCTTTAACCAGGTGTACTTTTACGCCATTGTCAAAGTGTTGACCGTGGTTTCTAAAGGCTTTTTGTAGCTTGTCAGGGCACTGTTTAGCTCTTTTTAGCTCAGCAATAAACTGATCAAACTTTTTATCATGTTCAATGATACTCATAAGTTCTTCAAGCCAATAGGACAAAGGCTTATCAGTTTTTTTTCTGAGATTAAGAAAGTCTACAAGGAGGTCTTTTACGTGTTTATAGTCTTGTGCTTGGACTGCTGAGCCAGTACTTAGCAGAGCAGCCAAAATTATCATCTTTTTCATTATATTATTCCTATTATTTCTATGTCTATACTAATAGAACTTAGTTTTCCACGGAGTCCTAAAGGTGTCAAAAGCCTCGTAATATGCTAGACTAATTATTCATTGTTATGCACAAGAAGGTATGTATGCTGTATCATCTCTCCCAAACTATTACGAACACACTAAGCTATTTTAATGTAGTCCATTATGTGAGTTTCCGCATAGTAGCTGGGCTATTAACATCTTTAGGGCTTTCTTTATTCTTTGGTTCTTGGTTCATTAAGCAGTCGGCCCGGTTTAGAACAACCGTACGGGAAGATACGCCAGTCTCTCACCAAATAAAAAACTATACCCCCACGATGGGAGGGATTTTTATCATTCTTACTACCATTGTAAGTGCGATATTATGGTGTAATCTGTTGCGGCCAGAAGTTTGGGTTATGCTTGGATGTCTTGTAGGATTTGGTCTTATTGGGTTTTATGATGATTGGTATAAGATCACCCATAAAAAAGGGATACAAGAGCGTACTAAGTTTTGCGCCCAAGCCATTGTGGGTTTAGTGGTTATTCTTTCTTGGTACTACCTAGTTGAACCGCCGACTGAACTCTGTGTACCTTTCTTTAAGTCTTTTATGCCACAATTAGGTTACTTCATAATTCCCTGGGGTGTTTTTGTCTTAATTGCTGCAAGTAATGCGGTCAATCTAACTGATGGCTTGGATGGGCTGGCTACCGGATCCTTGCTCGTTACTTTTGGCACCTATACGCTCATCTGTTTCTTATCAAGTAATATGATACTTGCCTACTATCTAGCGATACCCTATACAACTACTTCAGAGATAGCCGTTATTGGAGGTATATTGGTCGGGGCATGCCTTGGTTTTTTGTGGTATAACTCCTATCCAGCTCAAGTGTTTATGGGGGATGTTGGATCACTTTCTCTTGGAAGTGTGTTGGCCTTGATGGCTCTTATGACCCGCCAAGAGCTGCTCTTACCTCTTGCAGGTGGGGTATTTGTTCTAGAGACTCTTTCAGTTATGATACAGGTCTTTTCCTATAAATACCTCTCAAAGCGGTTCTTTAAGATGGCCCCGCTTCATCATCATTTTGAATTAAAGGGATGGCCAGAGGCCAAGATTACCACGAGATTCACGATCATTTCGATGGTTCTTTGCCTGCTTGCCTTAATAACGTTGAAAGTGAGGTAGATGTTCATACAGCCTTGCCTAAGGGGTAATAATAGGCCAGTTGAACGGTGAGAGAATTTTGGTATGCTGAAGATAGTATATTTATGATATGACAATTGGATAAGGAATTAATTATGAAGAGATTACTCGTAGGATTAGGATTGATGCTTCTTGCGCCAGCAGGAACCGTGGTGGCGGCAGAAGCCGTGAAATCAGACTCTTATGCAGAACAAGCATTAGAGGCATTTGCAAGACAAAAGTTTTCGCGTAAGGTAAGTCAGTTTGCTACGCGAGATGTGTTAGAACTACTCCATACAGAGATGTTTGCTCGACCTGAAGATCTAACACTCTTTGATTGTAAGGTCCTTCTTACCTTGGCGCCAAATGCGGTGACCTGGATAGATACAGATGAGCTGAAAAATACACTTTTACATACCTTAGCACCATTTATACAAGATCCGCATATTATTAGGTTTCTTGTGAACAATGGCGCTTCATTAACTGCTATTAATACTGATGGCCAAACGCCGGAAGAACTAGCAAAAATGTGCGAGAATGAGGCAATGGTACAGGTATGTATAGAGCTTCAGAAACAGGCGCCATATAGACAGCATTTTGATGCAATGATGTTTGTAGTTGAGGCTATGGAAGATTTAAACCGTGCTTTTGATCGGTATTATGATGAGTTTCTGAAAAAGCCATTTACCCATACCGTATTACTATATCTTATTCGAGCTAGTAACCGTCCAGTGATACAGCCTCATATAGAACAAGTGAAAGCTATGACGCTAGCGAGTCCAGAACAGATTGATTTGCAACAATTATCAAATCTATTTGCTTTTGTTCCAGAGGAATGTCGTGCATGGAAAACGGCACAAGGGGATACATTGCTTCATCTGCTTGCTCCATTTTGTGATGATCGTGAACTGATCTTGTTTTTGCTCAAACAAGGAGCATCATGTGAAGAGCGGAATAACGATGGTCAAACTCCTTGTGATATTGCCAATGCCTGTTGCAATAAGCCATTCTTAGAAGTTCTTACCCAATGGGATGAACAGCCTCAGGAGAATGATTTTGATCCTCTGCGTTGTATGATTGAAGCAAATATGCAAGCAGATCCTCATCTTGAAGAGAAGCTCGCGAAAAATCCAGAGCTTGCAAGGCAGCTTGAAGAGAAGATATTAACTCTGGATCCAGAAGAGCAGGAAAAGCTCGTTATGGAATTAATTAAGCAGGAAATGTTCCAGGGAGAAATTTTACCGTTAGTGGTACTGCAAAATACTGTTGCTTCAATGCCTGATTTTGCTATCATACGAGATGATGCAACGGGCAATACCTACCTGCATCGCCTTGCCATGGTTTGTCGTGATAAAGAGGTGCTACGTTTTATGCTTAGCTTAGCACAGGTAGATCTTGAAGCAACAAATAATGCTGGATTTACTGTTAGGCAGGTTGCAGAAAACGCTGAAAATGAGGTATTATTAGACCTTCTTGAGGAGACTAATTTTACCAAATAAACACTAAAGAAGAGCTCATGTTTGATACATATCATGAGCTCTTCTTTACCGGTAAGAGATCTTGCACTTTACGAGTCTCTTGCTAAACTACCCATGAAAAACAAACACATTTTTTAAGAGGAATTCTTATGAAAAAACTAATTATAGCAGCATTAGTGGTACTTGGATCAAGTGCTATAGCTGATACTACGATACAAGATAGTAAACTTTACACTCATTTCAGAGATGTAGCACAATATGACTGCTATGACGATCTCGTTCGTTGTCTTTCTGAGTATCCAGATCTATTGAGTTGGCAAGATGAAGAGGCTGGTCATGGATCATTGCTTTTTGCATTCATTGAAGCTGAAAATAGAAAAGTTTTGATGGCACTTATTAGAGATATTGTTCAAAAGAAAATTTACTATAACGATAAGACGGGACATGAAGCCATTGATGAGATTCTCTTAAATGTTGAGAATAAGGGTATTGCACAAATGATTCAACATATTGCTAAGCAACATAGTCCTAAAGTAGATCGAAAAAAGAAGCCTGATCTTGTTCGTACACAACCTGGCTGGTTTTCAGCTAAGAAGCTCTTGGGGGGTTCGTTGATTCTTGGTGCTGCCTACGGTGGATGGAAACTTTATCAGCATTATTATCAATCAGAAAACGAGAAAAAGTAGCCAACTTTAGGCATCTGCATCGTAGATGCTAGAAAGCCTACGACGCTTTTTTGTTGCGTTTTATGTTGGGCCTGATACAGGCAGATATTAAAGTAACAAATAGTGCTGGATTTATAGATATAGGTTACAGCAGAAAATGATAAGATGAGGTAATATGAGCTCTTCTTTAGGAGGCTAATAGTACCAAATAAAACTAAAAAAGAGCTCATGAGTGATGAGACATATTGGATACATCTGATGAGCTCATTTTTACCAGTAAGAAGTCTTGTACTTTACGAGTCTCTTGCTATACTACCCATGAAAACAACACATTTTTAAGAGGAATTCTTATGAAAAAACTACTAATAGCTACACTCGTGGTACTTGGATCAACTGCCATTGCTGGTAACACGATAAAGGAGCCTGGTTTCTACGATTATTTGAGATTGCATGCAGACGAGGATTTGTATGAGGAACTTTCTAAAGGTCTTAGAAGACATCCCGATCTATTGAGCTGGCAGGATGAAAAAGCTGGTCATGGACCATTGCTTTTTGCATTCATCGAAGCTGGAAATAGAAAATTTTTGACACCACTTATTTGGGATATTGTTCAAGGTAAATTTTACTATAACGATATGACGGGACCAGAAGCCATTGATGAGATTCTCTCACATGTTAAGGATATAGATATTGCACGAATGATTGTAAATATTGTTGCTGTGTACAAGGAAAATGGCCGTACCGTAGATCGCAAAAAGAAGTCTGATCTGCGGCGTAGTCGTACACAACCAGGCTGGTTTTCAGCTAAGAAGCTCTTGGGAGGTTCGTTGATTCTTGGTGCTGTCTACGGTGGATGGAAACTTTATCAGCATTATTATCAATCAGAAAACGAGAAAAAGTAGCCAACTTTAGGCATCTGCATCTTAGATGCTAGAAAGCCTACGACGCTTTTTTGTTGCGTTTTATGTTGGCCTGATATAGGCAGATATTAAAGTAACAAATAGTGTGCTGGATTTATAGATATAGGTTACAGCAAAAAATGATAAGATGAGGTAGTATGAGCTCTTCTTTAAGAGACTAATAGTACCAAATAAAACTAAAAAAGAGCTCATGAGTGATGAGACATGTTGGATACATCTGATGAGCTCTTTTTTACCAGTAAGAAGTCTTGTACTTTACGAGTCTCTTGCTATACTACCCATGAAAACAACACATTTTTAAGAGGAATTCTTATGAAAAAACTACTAATAGCTACACTCGTGGTACTTGGATCAACTGCCATTGCTGGTAACACGATAAAGGATCATCGTTGCTACGATTATATGAGAAAGAATGCAGGCGAGGATTGGTTTTATGAAGAACTTTCTCAAGAACTTCTTAGAGTACATCCCGATCTATTGAGCTGGCAGGATGAAAAAGCTGGTCATGGACCATTGCTTTTTGCATTCATCGGAGCTGGAAATAGAAATGTTTTTATACCACTTATTAGGGATATTCTTCACGAGAAAATTTACTATAACGATAAGACGGGACAGCAAGCCATTGATGAAATTCTCCCACATATTGAGGATGAAGACATTGCACAAATGATTGTAACTATTGCTAAGGAAAATGGCATTACCGTAGATCGCAAAAAGAAGTCTGACCTGCGGCGTAGTCGTACACAATCTGGCTGGTTTTCAGCTAAGAAGCTCTTGGGAGGTTCGTTGATTCTTGGTGCTGTCTACGGTGGATGGAGTTTGTATAAGTACTATTATCAATCAGAAAACGAGAAAAAGTAATCAGCTTTTACGTATAAGCGTCGTAGGTGATAGAAAGCCTACGACGCTTTTTCTGTTACGCTTTAGTGGCTCGATGTTCCATTTGATAAAACATTATGGTTCCTGCTACTAAGAGTCCAAGAAACACAAGAAGCATCGACGTAGGCCCATCTACAGCTACTGACCATACATAGGAACTAAGCAATAAGAAGCAGCTTGCAATCCCGAGCAAGGGGAGCGTGAGCGGTTTACGTTGACGAGCCATGAGACTAAAGAGCCCAAGTACACTGAGGGTGTAAGCTATGGTGGCACCGAGGCTTCCTACCTGTTGTAATGGTACTTGATTACCTTGCGTGAGTAAGATATAGGCTATGCTTAAGAGCCCTTCTACTATTACACAAGCAAACGGCATGCCATGCTTATTTAGGGTAGACAATATGGTGCTGCCAAAGGTATGATTATTTTTTGCGAGAGTATAAAGATTCCAGCTATTGCTGTATAGTATGCCATACGCAGAGCCCATCGAAGAAGCAGCAATGCCGATATATAAAAATACCTGAATGCCCTGTTTTAGGGGTACATTATTATCTGACAGTGCTCGTAAGAGCGCCGGGAACATATCAAGGTAACCACCCGTTAAGGTGCTGAGATACATCCCGAGGTTTCCATAGAAAAATAGCTGATACAAAAAGACAATAGCTACTGCTAATCCATAGGAAATAAAGATAGCACGTGGCGCATTTTTCTTGGGGTTTTCAATGTGGGTACTTAAGGAACAGGATGCTTCAAAGCCGGTAAATACATACAAGATAAAGGGTACAGAAAGTGGCACCCCAGACCAGATGAGACTCTCTTGGGTAAAATGTGCACCAGTAAAAAGATATAAAGCACTGAAAGCTACGAATAGTATGGGAATGAACTTCAGAAAAATAAAGGCAAATTGTATCTGTTTACCCATTTGTAAATTAAGCGTGTTAAGTCCCATAAATAGTAAGATGGTGAGCACATCAAGGTAGAGAATCGGTATCGTCTTAATGGGCGGTATAATCATTTGTAAAAATGAAAGACATACATGAATACCAAGCGCAGCTGAGCAGAGCTTAGCCGTGAAATAGCTCCAACTACTGATAAATCCTATATACGGATTGATGGTTCTACCAAAGTCATAGAACGTTCCTGATTCATGATGATATTCAAGCAGCTTTGCCGTTGAAATGATTAGGGGGAGAAGCAGCAGTGCAACTACCAAGTATACCGTAGCACCAAGGCTGCCAGCAGTTTGGGTAAGTAAAACCGTATTAATGAAGAATCCAGTACCCAGCATGATATTAAGATTAATAAAGATAGCAGCAATGAGAGAAAGTTTTTTCGTAGTGGTCATAACAGGTTCCTTTAAACGTAACGAAATCCAGTCTAATCTAAAGAACTGCGTATGTAAAAAAGAAGATAGTAGTAGTTGCTTACGTATAAGGGAGAAAGCAGGTTGCCTGGAATTAATAGGACTATGCGATTTTAGCCTAGATTAGGCGGCTCAAAGAAGAGATTCGATAGATTCTTTTAGTTCTTTATTATGAGATGCTAACAGCGTTGCCACGGCATAGAGTAGGTAGCAATGAAGCGTATCACGTTGTGCAAAGTTCTTTGTTGAAAATTTAATGCCATACGGGCTTTTAGGGTGAGATGCAAGAAACAGCTTTAGACTATGAAGATTATAGCCTTTACCACTTTTAACTTCGATAGGGACTATATCTTTCTTGAGCTGAACTAAATAGTCAATTTCAGCATGACTCGTTCGAGTTTCTCTATGCCAATAGAATAGCTGCTTTTTTTTATATGGTTGGCTGTATGCAAATAATTCTTGCCCTATAAAAGCTTCTACCAGCTCACCTTTATTCACAAACTCTTTTAGGGGGTTAATAAACCATGATCCTAAATCATAATCAAGAAGTTGCTGTGAAAGACCTACATCTAGGAAATTTACTTTGTAGTCTTCTTGATGAGCTTGAGCTCCTAATGGAATTCCCTGACCAGGACTGTGCAATCTTTTGTGAGCTATACCTGCGGTAACCAGGAGTTCAAGAGCGGGTGCCAGCTCTCTTTTGCGATAGCTACCTTCTATTTTGGCGTACATAAATTTTTTGCCGAGTTGAAGAGGTATAGCGTTAAATACTACATCGACATACTTAATTTGATTTGTCTTTGCATATTTGCCAAAATCTTTGCGGTAACCCTGGAGAATTCTTGATTGCAATTTTGTACAGAGAAGCGGATCCTGAGTTTCTTGCCAACAACTTACGACTTGCGGCATGCCACCCAATGCAAGATACTTACCGATTGCATCAAGAAGAGTACTATGTGCTAACGAATCAAATTCTTTATTAAGAGGCTGTTCAATGATCTTATCGATGAAGAAACGATCATCAGTAGCTGCAATGAACTCCATAAATGATAGCGGATAGACATAGAGAGATTCAACTCGTCCAACGGGAATGCCAACTTTTTCTATGGCAAAATCTAAGAGTGAGCCTGACGCTATCACGTGAAGTTCCGGTAGTTGTTCGTAAAAATAGCGGAGGGCAGTAATAGCACGTGGGGTGATGTGTACTTCATCGAGAAAAAGTAATGTTCTTCCTGGTTGAATCGATTTTTTAGAAAATGCTTCGAGTTTAATAATCAGTTCTTTTGCCTCAAGACTTTTATCGAATATCCTTGAAGCATCAGGGTTTTGTTCAAAATTTATTTCATAACCGGAAAACTATCGGCTTTTAAGCCGTAGATGAACGGTTATCCTTTGTTTGAATAGAGCGTTGTCGTAAGACACGCGAAATGAGAAGCTGTAAGCACAAAGAAGTCATGGTATAGAGAATACTATTGCAAACTTCTGTTTGCTCATAAGATTTTTAATTAAAAAATTTTACATCTTACAAAATATTTGTTACTATTTCTGCACTATGAGAGAAAGATTAACAAAAAGCTACAAGTATTGCCTGAATCCTACCAATAAGCAACAGAAGCTATTAGCTCAGTTTTCAGGATGCTCTCGTTTTGTTTACAATTACGGATTATCAATAGTAAAGATAGCTTTTAATGGAAAGAAAGCTATTCCTACGTATGAAGAGATAGCAAATCTTCTGCCCTTGCTTAAAATAGCTGAAGAAACGAAGTTTTTAGCAGATGCTCCAGCCCAATGCTTACAGCAAGCACTGAAGGATATGTTTCTCGCTGTAACCTCTTTTTTTAAAAACAAGAAATCAGACAGAAAAGTAGGGATGCCTCACTTTAGAAAAAGAGGAAGAAACGACACCATGAGGTATCCTCAGCATATACGATGTGAAAACAACAGAGTGTGGCTTCCTAAAATTGGCTGGGTAAAATATCGTAATTCAAGAGCTATACCTGGTACGATAAAACAAGCAATTGTATATAAAAGAGGTAAGCGATGGCACATATCAATTGTCTTTGAAGAACAGGTTGATATTGTGAAGGTCCCTATAAGAGAAGAAGAAGCTCTTGGTGTTGATGTAGGTATCAAGGTATTTGCAGCGCTTTCAACTGGTGAAAAGGTTGATAATCCTGCCTATCTTCATCAACTTCTCAAGAGACTGCGCTATCTCTATAGGGCTCTATCCCGAAAGAAAAAGTTTAGTAATAACTGGAAGAAGTGTGTTGCTCAGATACAGCAATTACATAGCCGCATCAAGAACTTGAGGAATGATTTTTTACATAAATTATCCACAAAATTAGCCAAGAACCACGGTGTTTTGTGTGTAGAAGATCTCTATATCAAGGGCATGATTAAAAACAAGAAGCTCTCACGAGCTATAGCGGATGCTGGCTGGGGAACATTCCTTCAATTCTTACGTTATAAATGCGCTTGGAAAGGTAAACACTTTGTCAAAATAGATAGATGGTTTGCCTCAAGTCAACTGTGTTCTACCTGTGGCAATAAGCAAGATATGCCTCTACAAAAAAGAGTGTATCATTGTGAAGAATGCGAACTAGTAGAAGACAGAGATGTTAATGCAGCGAAAAACATAAGGGCGGCGGGGCTCTCCGTCCTAAAAGCTTGTGGAGAGATTGCCGTTGGGCAGCTCTGAGAAGCAAGAATCGCCGGCTTTTAAGCCGGTGAGGGTCAATTCGATATACGTATCAAATGTTTTTCCAAGTTCTTTTACCGCATAGGTTTTTCCTACTTGTCGAGCGCCGTGTAAGAGTAGAGGCTGTCTTAATCGGTGATTCTTCCATTTTTGTAAATGCCAATCAATAAGTCTTTTCATCGTATCTATATTTTGCTTTGGTTAAAAATCCAAGCAGTTTTAGTATTTTTTTGGTCAAAAATCCAAGATTTATACATTTTGTTGAGCTCAATCTCACTCCTAAATAGTTAATAGACCCTAAAACAAAGAAATGCATTCAAAGAACGAAAGTAGCATCATCCTGTGCTTGCAAAGAACTTATCTCCTCTATGAGGACAAGATATTATGCTTTTAATAGTATATGGGATATCATCGGTTCTTCCTAAGATAGATGCTTTTTAACTGGAACTATTTTATACCACCTGTTGTGCTGAGGATCTACCAACAATAAGAAAAGCGGCTTCTATGAATGCTGAACAGGCAATAGAGAGTGTATCTTACATTAGGTTGTTATAGACAAAGCCAAGATACAGCGCAAGGGATCCTGCTACGGCAGCATTAAGACTTTCAGCATTGCCAGGCATTGGTATAGTTACCTGTTGCTCACAATCTGCAAGCCATTGTGGCGCAATGCCGTGAGCTTCATTGCCAACCACGAGGAGTGCTCGTTCTCGATCAATGGTGCTTGGTGCAGAGCCGCCAGATACCACGAGAGCGGTGAGTATAAGGTCTTTTTTATGACTGAGAAGTTCATGCCAACTTAGTTGAAAGAGCGTAACTGAGGTGCCGGCAGTTGCCTGAAGCACTTTAGGAGACCACGGATCACATCCTTCAACGACTACTACTGAGGTAAGATTACAAGCAGCAGCTGTTCTTATGAGGGTACCCATAGTGCCCGGGTTAGTAATATTGGCAAGGACTAAACCGGCGGTAAGGAACTCAGGCGGCTGATTTTGGGGAATATGGCATACCCCTAAAAGCCCTGGAGGAGTTATTGAGGGGCTGATTTTTTGCATGAGAGTTTCTGGTATGACAATCACCTTTGTGCTAAGAGTCTGAGCATGTTGCTCCATAGCAGGAGTACAGAAGAGCATGTCAAGGGTGAGTGACGTCGTACTTAGTGCTCGTTTACCTTCGATGATACATTTGCGTGTTGCTTTACGTCCTTTAACCGTATGGAGCGTTAGCACCTCTTTTATCAATGGATTAGCTGCAGAAGTAATCTTCATATATCCCCCGCTAAGATTGCCCGCTGATAATCTTTCATGAGCTTGATCATGAAGTGTAGGTTATGAATGGTGGCAAGGGTAAGTCCCGCCATCTCTTTTGCTTTAAACAGATGATGAAGATAGGCTACGGTATAGTTTAGGCAGGTATAACATTCGCACGTTCTATCAATAGGCTCAAAATGGTTACGGTACTTTGTTTGCAGAACCCGTAATGACCTATCAAGGCCTAAGAATAACGTGCCATGACGTGCTGCTCGTGTTGGATATGAGCTGTCAAATGTGTCTATGCCAAGACGAACAGATGCATCAACAGAAGGCAAATCGCCAATGCCTAACAGATGATTAGGCTTTTTTGGTGGCAAGAGAGGTACGGTATACTCAAGCATGGTAATCATTTCTGCTCTATTTTTGCCTACACTGCCGCCAATTGCAAACCCATCAAAGGGTAGAGCAGTTAATATTTTGCAGCTCAGTTTGCGAAGGTCGGGATCTATGCCGCCATGAATAACGGCATACATCGCTTGCTGCTGAGGATTTTTTGTATGTTCAAGCAGTGAGCGTTCTTCCCAACGATGTGTTCTATCAAGTGATTCTTTAAGCTTAGCATGATCAATATGATAAGGAGGAAGCTCATCAAACGGTATAATGATATCAGCACCAAGAGCTTTTTGTGCTTGAATCGACGTTTCTGGTGTAAGAAGTAAGGGACTGCCATCACGGTATGAACGAAAGAGTACACCATCTTCAGTTATCTTAATAACGCTTTCAGTGTGGCGTGAGAGGCCTTTACTTTTAAGCTCTTCTTTTACTGAACCATAGGCAAGACTAAATACTTGAAATCCGCCGGAATCGGTGATGATGGGATAGGGCCTATTGATATAGTGATGAAGACCGCCAGCTTGTTTGACGGTATCTACGCCAGGATGGACCATTAAATGATAGGTATTACAAAACATTAGCTGTAAGCCCAGCTGATTAGTGGTAACACTATCAAGGGCTTTTAGGGTGCCATTGGTGCCAACCGCTACAAAGTTTGGCGTATCGATGATCCCATGCGGTGTGTGAATTTTTCCGACACGGGCGCCTGACTTTGAAGACGTGTATATCAGTTCAAAATGAAACGTGCTCATGATGGTTGTGGTGGTAAAAATAGTTTTGCAAGACGTACATACGGTACGGCAATAAGGATTACCGCTACTTTAATCATATAGCTCACCATAATGATGTCAATGATGGTAGAAAGATCACTAAAGCTTTCGGTAACACCATATAAACCAAGAAAGCTAAATAGCACCGTATCAATCAGTTGTGTAATCATAAGAGAACCGTAATTTCTCAGAACAAAATAGCGTCCTTGCGTACGGTTTTTTAAAAATTCATATAGTTGGGTATCGGTAAATTGAACCACTAAAAAAGCAAACAATGAAGCAAGAACGGTGCGGGGCATTGTTTCTAAGATAGCATGATAAAAAGGATCAGAAATGTCTCCTGGAGCAGGGATGTAGGCTAAATGAAAAATGCTCATAATCGTATAAAATAGAGCACAAAAGAATCCTACCCATACTGCTCGTTGTGCAGATGGTTTGCCAAAATATTCTTGCAGTAGATTAAGCCCAAGGGTTATGCCTACAACAAGAGCATCAGAAGCGGTTGCCGTGAGGCCAAAAAGAATAATCTGTTTTTGGACAAAGAGGTTAGCAAGGACAGCAAGGGCGCTAATGAGCCCCGTAAGGTAATCCTTTCCAAGACGTAATGCAACGAGACATGATGAACTTACCGTAAGAACATAGCCTAAAAATAGCAGCTCATTGGTCATGTCTAGTCCTTAATGGGCCATGGTTTTGTAGTAGGTTGTTCAGGTAATAATAATGAAGGCGAGAATAATTTATAGAGCTTCAGTGGTCGATCACTCGGATTTTGGATGGTATGCTCAGCTCCTACGGGTATAACCGTAAGAGAATTAGGCTCGACGACGGAACTATTAGTGCGCAAACGAACTATTCCTTTTCCTTCAACACCAATAAGTATCTGGGCTGCATCCACTGCCTCTTTTCTGAGCTCTTGGTCTGGCTCAATACGGAGCACGAGTATCTCTGCATGAGGAGATGAATAGATAATCGTTTCCGGTTGAGATAACGATTGTGCAATCTCCGGCCAGCTACAACTATAAAATCCTCTAGGATTTCGCTTTCTTTGCCAAAAAAACACGGCAGCACTAAGAATGACGAGTGAGAGAAAACCAACTATCGTATTGCGTAAGATTTTTTGTTGTACCGGTTTCATGAAAAAACTCCTGTGCTATTTTTCAGTAATAGCGTACCACTGATAGCATCCTATTGCTAGCCCTTAATTGATTGCTGCTTCCAGGTGCCACGGTAAAAGCGATAGAGATATGAACCAATCATGAACGCTTTGCTAATATGGATCGAGGCATAAAGAAGCATAAACTTAAGAAATAGATTGTCAAAAGGAAGAAGCATGATAAGGTATGTGCCCGGTATTAGAAAAATACCTGCTGCTGCCATACGGGTGATCATCACAAATTGCACATCAGCAGCTCCTCGTAGTGAACCGGCAAGAATGAGCTGAAATACATCAAGAAGAAGCAACGCTATAAGCAGTTTTAAGGCGGCAGTGGTATAGTGATTGACCCCACTTTCTACGCCAAGTAGCCCCAGAAAGAGACTTGGATAGAGATTGAGTATAAGCAGACTAAAAAGGACCATGCCGCAAGCGATTATCAGTACTTTGCGAATATTCTTAGTTATACGCGTAAAAAGATGAATTTTATAATCGTTACTTACCACATAGGTTATTACCTGTGCAAAGGCAATCGCCGGTAAGAGTCCAATACGCTCTATGGTTTTAAGTACTGTTAGGCTATCAAATAACAGCTCACTGGTAGCTTCAGGAGCGCTGCACACGACACAACCGATCATCTTGTTAAGCCATATAGGTCCTAAGGCAAGACTTGCCTTATCAAGCATGACGGGCCAACTAATATGCATAAGATCTTTAATATGGGAAAATCGAATTGGCTTAAATAAGGTAATGGCATACTTATGAATATCGTGTTGAATGAGTAAGGTAATGATTGCAGCAAGAAGCATGGTGCCATATTGTAATACTGAAGCGATGGCTGATCCTTGTAGGCCAAGCTCGGGAAATCCCCAGGCTCCAAAAATAAGAGCATAATCAAAAAAGAGATAGACAAGAGCACCAAGGCCAAAAAAGATCATCGGCAATTGAGGCTTTTTGAGTCCCCGTAAAAAACCGACAAAGGGAAAATACAAAAATAAAAAGAGCTCACCTAAGGCGCGAGTTTTAAGATACGGCACCCCAAGTTTGGCAATAGCCGGTGGTACATCATACAATCTATAAATGGCCGCAGCGCCCATATAAAGTACCAGTGCGAGCAGTATGCCTATAAAGGCAGTGGTAAACAGAGCGTTAACAAATGCCTGGCCCGATTTTTTATATTCATGTGCACCATTGTATTGACCGCAGATGATTACCAGGCCAATAGAAAATCCTTCGGCTATTTTGGTAATAAAATGAAGTATCGAATTGGTAACAAATATCGTTGCATTACACATAGCGACATTGGTGCACGCAATAAACCGAAAGTTTATAAGATCAAGCACAATATACAGAATGCTTGCAATAATAAGCTCAGGGATAAAGTATCCCATAAGGGTGCGTGTTGAAAGAGGCGAAGCGTTTTCTGTGGGTGTAGCCATACTGTCTCTTGGTAAAGGTCTGAGGCTAGTATATGCATTTTCTCATAAAAATAATAGGCCTCGCCCTTAAACCAAAAGAGTGCAGAAATCAATCTTCGACTCTATCACAACTTACTCTTTAGGTTCATCCTCTTTTGTTTTATGAACCGTTCCTACCTTATGTTCTGGCGGTGCATAGACAGTATACAGCTTTAAGTCTCCTGACCCGGTATTGATAATCGTATGCTGTGTATGAGCAGGAACAATCAATACAGACCCTTCAGAGAGTGCTATCTTGTCGTTTTTTATCAGTGCGTTAGCAGTTCCTTTCACAATGAAAAAGATCTGATCAACTTCATGGATCTCGGTCGGGATGTCAGTTCCTTCAGGAATAGACATAAGTGTGAGCTCAGTTCGCTTGGTCGTATGGAGCACGTTTCGGTAATTGGTATTTTCCCGAGCTAATTGTGCAGCATGCACATGAAAGTACTGGTTGGAATTAGCATGTGTTGCCACTAACCAATAGGCCCCAAAACCAAGTATAAGAAGAGCGAGCACCAGAAGTAATAGGTTTTTTTGACTCATAGAAGTCCTTTCTTACTAAGAAGCATGTATTATGTATTAATCTTCTTCTTTCGTTTTTTCAACGAGGTCAGGAGCATGCTCTGGTGGTGCATAGAAGGTATAGAGTTTTAAGGCTTTATCGCTGGTGTTCTTGATCCAGTGTTGCGTGCCAGCAGGAACGATAAGGACTGAATCTTTTTGTAACGGTGTAGTCGTTTCATCGATGATTGCTTCTCCGGATCCTTCTACAATAATGATTATTTGATCCACGGCATGTATTTCTTTCGGGATATCATCATGCGGGTTAACCGACATCAGTACGAGCTGACTATGCTCCGTAGTGAATAACACGTTGCGATAGTTATCGTTATCTTTCGCTAGTTTCGTACATATCTCATTAAAAAATTGTTTCATAAGAGCTCTCCTTGTAAAATAGATGCTTTTTGTCATACTAATTTAAGTATAGATAATTTCTCATGCCCAAGTAAATAGTTCGAGGTATACTACATGAATATTTTCCATTATAGCGCTCTTTTATGTATTTCTATTGGTCTTTATGCCCAGCCACTCAAAGATTGGTTAGGCCAGGCGCAGAGTCGTTTAGTGACTGAAGTGCTTCCCAATGGGTTAACTGTCATGTGTTATCCTATGCCCGGCCAAACGGAGGTGCATGTTGAGGTGACCTATAATGTTGGTTCAAAAGATGAGTTGCCCCATGAGCATGGGTATGCTCATATGGTGGAACACATGATTTTTAAAGGGACCAAGAAAATGTCTGAAGGGGACCTTGATGCAATAGCTGATACATTTTTAGTTGGCCCAGGTGGGTACAATGCTGTTACTTCTAAGGACCGGACCCGCTACTTTTTTAGAACTGATAAAAATAATTATCCTGTATTTCTTGATATTCTTGCTGATTGTATGTTCAATGTTCAATTTGATGAAAATCATGTTGCATCGGAGGTTAAAGCCGTCATCGGAGAAATTAATGACCGACGTGATGCTCTAGGTGCAATTCTGTATGAAAAACTTGATAAGATGATGTTTCCCAAAAATCATCCTTATCATCATGAAATTTGCGGTGAGAAAAAATCATTATTACCCGTTACTTCATCAGCACTTCGTGACTTTTATGCACGACACTATACGCCTCAACAGGCGCTCCTGACGATTGTAGGTGATGTAGACGTAACGCAAGCGCTTCGTTATGCTCGTACATCCTTTAGCAGGACGGTAGCACCGGTCGAGAAAAAGAAGTCTGTGTCTTTGCCTATAGGGCATAGTGCAAGAAAAGAAACCATTCAATGGCCAATTCCGCATCACGTTGTAAGTTATGCCTGGAAGCTCCCGTTCGAATCTGTCTCGAGAGCAGTGTTACGTGCTACTACTCATATTCTCAGTGCTCGATTGACCGATCTGCTTGTAGTACATACTGGCCTTGCCTATTCCTGCGATGTAGATCATCTTTTTATACAAGAAGTTGGACAGATATATGTCCATATTCGTCCTAAAAATGGTGATGCCATACACCATATTAAGCGGTTGGTAAAAGAGGTTCTTCATGAATGTGGTCAACAAGGACCCACGCAGGATGAAGTACGTGATGTTAAACTGGCTATAGAAAGCAGCCAGTATGCCCAGTTTAAGGATTGTGCTGCCATTACTCATGAAATGCAGGATGATTTTTTGCTGAGCAAAGGAGATGTGTCACGTATCTTGCAAGGTAACATGGCAATTGATGCGGAAAAAATTCGCACATTGGTAAGGGATTTTCTTACGCCAAAAAAACGATTTACGCTTATAGCTGAGCCATTTACTGAAGAAGAACGAGCACAGTGGTACCAAAAACAAGGCGAAGAAGACGTGAAAGAGCAAGCACTGCTTAATAGCCGAATGCGCCATACGGATCTTGATTCGTTATGCTATGCACATGATCTTCCCGAACCAGCATTCATTAGGCATACCTATGGTAAACCAGATAAGGTGCTTACGCTCTCTAATGGTTTAACGGTATATATTAAGCAACAACAAGGTCAGCCCTTTGTAGCAGGTAACATCTGCTTTAAGCAGGCGGATCAGTTTTCCCTCTACTGTGAACAGCAGGGGCTACAATGGGTACAACTGCTCAGTATGACCATTTCTTTGTATGGTACTATTCATGAATCGTGTGATGCCCTAGCTCGAATGTTTGATCAGCACCATGTTGAACGTTCTGCTACTGCATCGGCTGTTAGTTTCACCTGTCCATATGAGTCTTTTGGATTAATTGGGAAGAAGATGGCGAGCATCATGCGATGTCCCTTATATAGTGAGCTGCAGATTGCCTTTACCATAAAAAAGATGCAGGAAAACCTGCTGGATGAGCATAAAGATCTCGCCTACTATGCTGATCAGCATCTAAGGAGAGCGCTTTTAAGAGATTATACGTGGATGACAACTGAAGAAGAAGCATGCAACCTTCTTGCCCAGATTACTCGTGATGATCTCGTGGGCTTTCATAATATGTATATCAATCCTTCAAACATGATTCTTACACTGGTAGGACCCGTTGATCTTGCAACAATCGAAGCTACCCTTGAGCAGTCTTTTGGGGCCTGGCGTGATACCAAATCATGCCAGTCGGTAAGTGCAAAGGTACCACATCAGGTTACGGTCCCTCATCGCGTTGTTGAGCCTCACCAGATTGCTAAAGATCGTAATCAAGTATTGTTATGCGTAGGAAGAAAGCTTGAGTGTTTTACCAGTAAACAGCATATGTGCCTTATGGCGCTGTATGACTTTGTATATCGCAAGCTCTATGCTATTCGAGAACGAACAGGTCTTTTTTATGATATTCGGTTATCACTCTATAATCCATCATCATGTCTTAATGATATTGCTTCTCTGTGCGTGAGTATTAATCCGGCGCAGAGAGCTCAAGTAGCTAAAGAGATCAGGCAAGTTATGAAGGAGGTAGCTCTTCATGGAATACCAGAAGGTGCATTACAGAACGCAAAGAACGCGCATCATCTGCAGCTTGCTAAGAATGATGCTTCAGTGGGAGTCCTTGCTCAAGAGTATAGCAAGATCTATGGTACCTATGAATCAGTTAAGCAGTACCAAGGATTTCTTGATGCTCTTACGCTGCTCACCAAAAAGGATGTTGATGAAGTTGCTCGAGAGTTTTTCAACCCCGATAGCTGGTCTGTGGTGACGGTCGGTAGGGTAGATGCATAGAGGTATTGAAGAAGCAGTTGCAGAAGAGAAGAAAATGGTTAGTATGATACTATCGACTATATTACCGTAAGGAGTTTTTATGAAATTACGTTCACTTATCTGTATGATTCTTGCAACAGGGTCTGTGTTAGCACTTTCACAAGCTGAGTGGCTTTCACAAGCTAAAGGCCGGTTTGTAACAGAGGTTTTGCCTAATGGGCTTACCGTTGTGTGTTATCCAATGCCGGGACAGCATGAGGTCCGCGTTGGTGTTACCTATGATGTAGGTGCTAAAGATGAGCTACCTGGTGAGTATGGCCTTGCCCATATGATTGAGCATATGATCTTTAAAGGGACCGAAAAAATGTCAGAAACGGACCTTAAAGCGATTGCAGAGAAATTTTGTGTTGGTGACATGGGTGTAGGGTACCAAGCATATACCGCACGAGATAGAACGGCTTATTACTTCAATACTGACAAAGATAACTACGGAGTATTCCTAGATATTCTTGCCGACTGTATGTTTAATGTGCGCTTTGATGAAGATCATTTTGCATCTGAAGTAAAAGCGGTGATTGAAGAAATAAATCTACGTCAAACAATGAATATGGGTATGTTTATGTATGATACGCTATCAGCTATGACCTATCCCTTAGGTCATCCGTATCATCATTCGATTATTGGCTATAAAGAGTCATTGCTCAAAAAAACTGCCCAAGATCTCAAAGCGTTCTATAAACGTAATTATCATCCAAGTAAAGCGTTGCTTACCATTATTGGTGATATCGATGTAGAAAAAGCATGTGCATTGGCTCGCCATGCCTTTGATCAGCAGGTGGCACCACCAGAAGTACATGAAATTAAAGAACGACCGATTTTGACAGAAGGGCTTGGTAGGAAAAAGGTAGTTGCTTACAAGCCAATTGCCCAACCTGAGTATTTTTATTGCTGGCGTATACCGGCAGATGATAAAAGTACGGTTATTGCTGAAGGGGTGAGTGATATTCTTACTCATCGATTACAAAAAGTCCTGGTGAGAGAAAAGGATCTGGTACTTTCTGTATCTTCTTCCATTTTGCCTGAACGTTTAGGCGGCTTTTTCTTTATTATCTTTTCTCCAAAGACTGATCGTTCAGTTAAGGTCATTAAAGATGAGATTCAGCATGAGCTTGAGCGGTTGATGGACGATGGACCAACTGATATAGAGGTGCTCTGTCTTAAAAAAGATATCGATGTCGGGATACTTCATCAATTGGAATCACCAAGCGGTGTTGGAGCACTCTTAGAGCGTTACTATTTTCCCGTAAGAAGTGTTGAAGGACTATTTAAACAACTGGCATTGATACATGAGCTGACCGTTGATGATGTTTCTTCATTTATCAAGCATCATTTACGACCATTGCTGAGGTATACTGTTGCATGCCTTGCACTACCAGAGCATGAGAAAGAACATTGGCTCGCGATGAAAACTGAAGAAGATACCTATGAAAAGGCCATACTTGATCAAAAAATCCGAAATGCTGAAGTTGAACCAGTTCGACTTGCCCATAGCATGCCAGAGCCTATCGTGCCGTCGTTTAGCACGCACGTGCCTGATAAAATATTTACATTATCAAATGGCTTGAAGGTCTGCGTTAAGCGCCGTGAAGCAACTCCTTTTATGCATGGTCTTATCTCTTTTGCGCAGAGTGAACTTTTAGGGTATACCCTTGGTAAGTTGGAGAAACAGTTTGAAAGTAGCTACGCGTTTAGCTTTATGAACAATGGTACAATTGGCATGAATCCTGATGAGGTGAGAGAATTCTTTACGCTGCATGGCGCTACCTGTTCATTTGACAACGGGTGTAGCTTTTCCTGTGTGCCAGATGAATTTATGACGGTGATGCCCCAAATCATCACGCTCATGAAACAGCCAGCTTATAATGAACAGCTCCTTAAGCAAGACATTCAGGCCACAATTCAACAGATGCAGGCAAAACTCATGAATCCTTTTTATATGATGGGACGACTTGTCTCAAAGGAACTATTTAAGGGTATTCCTTGGTTTAAAACAGACGAACAGCAATATGATATGTTGCAACGAATAACTCGTGAAAAGATAATAGCGTTTAATGAAGAGTATATTAGACCAGATATGATGCTTCTGGTACTTGTGGGCAATATTGACCTTGCTACTATTGAGCGGGATCTTGAAAAAGCCGTTCGTGAATGGAAAGCGCCTAAAACAGCGCCAGCTCCATTGCTTTCCAAGGAAAATATACCGGTTCTTATGAATCCAAAAGAGAAAAAAGAGATTATACATGCTATGCCAGTCGATCAAGTGGTACTTGCATTTGCGCGTATCACCACCTATGATGATACTCTTGATATGGATGCGCTCAGTATTATTGAGTCCTATCTTAATAAAAAACTTTTTTCAATTCGAGAAGCTACCGGTCTCTTTTATTCAAGTTTTTGTCACCTTACCGATGGTGGCAGTATCTATCAAAAGGGTGTCGGCCTCGTATTCTGCCCCTTGAGTGTTAATAATGTTGAGCAAGGAGAGAAGGCAATACGTGAGGCATTGAAAGAAGTTGCTCAACAAGGCGTACCTCAAGAATTTATTGCAAAAATGAAAGAACAACGCCAGATGGCGTTCGTAAAATCATTTAGAACCAATGATTCCTACTGTGTGAATTTTGCACAGCTTCTTTCAGAGAAAAAACCATGGGATACCTTTGAAAAACGTCTTGCTCGTTTTACCTCTTTAACTAAAAAACAGGTCGATGAGGTAGCGAAGAAGTATCTGGATCCAGCAGAATGGACCACAGTGAAAGCTGGACGCATAGATGGTGACGGTTCCAGCGGTGGTGGATTATTAAGTTGGCTTTTTTAGTTGTAAGGGGCGCCAAAGGCGCCCTTTTTTAACCTCCAAGTCGGATCTCTTCACTTTTTTTACGAGGGGATTTGTATTTTTTGCATACCTTGTGCGGATTGATTTCGGTGCGCAGAGTAATAGTTTTTTTAGAGTACATTGAGCTTGAAGTGTATTGAGACAGCGCTTGATCTTCAATCTGAATTTTTAAACACAAATGATTGACATTTATAGTTTCAATTTGTCATACTTAAGGTATATAGATACTATAACTCTTTCATAAATAAGGAGATAATGTAATGAAGAAGTTTTTAGTTGTAGCCCTTGCAGGTCTTGCTGCTGGATCTGTTACTGCCAGTGAAGTTACGCTTGATCGTATGGTAAAAGAAGCTCAGAAATTGAGTAAACTATCTGCAGAAGAGCGTATCACCAAGGTTAAAGATATAGGTTCAGCTTTAATCAAATCAAGAAGTAAAAAGTCGTATCCAAAAGACACTAATATTAGTTTTGAGCTCTATAATAAGAGTCCTAAACCGATCTATTTCCTTGTATCTGCTGATAATGAGGATCTTTCAGCTGAAGGCAAGCCTGTAACTGAAAAAGAAAGTCAGTTTCTTGAAATAGGTTCAATGGAAGTGGGCCAGATACCGGTTGATGTTTCTAAGCAGGTGTCTATAATGATTGCCAATACGGTTACTGGTAAGTATGAAATGTATGTTATCGATCCAGCAGGTCGTGGGAAAACGTTATATCTTACGTATGATGGTAAGAAACCTCTTAGACCACAAACAGGCCCAGGGTTAGGGTTCTTTAAAATGACCAATTCTGGCTTTGATATGTCAAACAATGTGTCGGCCGCGGATATCAAGAAAGTAAAAGAAGTAGATATCCCTTCTCAAAAGAAAACACCTGATCAAGTGACGGCTGAAGGTTCTCAAGGAGCTGCTGCAGCTGCTTAACTAATATCAGTTGTGAATAAAACAGAGCAGGACGCTTGAAAAAGCGTCCTGCTTTAGGGTAATTCTATAGTGATACACTACTCTCGTATTGCTGAATTTTTTGTAAAAGAATTTATGGAGGAGAGAGTGGGATTCGAACCCACGAACCCGATCTCTCGAGTTAACGGTTTTCAAGACCGCCGCCTTCGGCCACTCAGCCATCTCTCCGTGTTCTTTTTATCATACTCTATTTTAGAGAAATAGCAACACTTTTTGGGGTAAATTTCATAATGAAAATAAAAAACTCTTGAATTGCAGATTTTATTTCAGTTATACTGATAGAAAAGAGAGGGGTGCTCGGGAAGGTTTAAATGTTACAAGAGGAGAACTTATGAAGAAGGGATCGATACTCATTTTGCTCGTTATGGGTGGACCAATTATGGCTATTACCGTTTCAAATAGGTCTGAATTTGCGGTCTATGGTGCTACCTATTATATGAGAAAAGAAGCTGAGCGTGTTGGTGAGATTGCCGTGATTGAGCCGGGTGAGAAAGTGCGCTTTGACAGACCAGGACTTGCCAGCTTAAAAAGGCGTACATTTGTGTTTTCTCTTAATAAAGAAGATTTAAAGGACATGCTGACTTCAAGTGAATACCATCTATTACCACATTTTCCAATAGGATATGGCAATAGATTCTATATTGCTCTGTCAGGGGGCTCATTAAAAGGATATAATTATGCCCAATGGAAAGTCTTAGCACCACTGAGGCAACAGGTAAGTGGGGTGACTTCTAAACTTGATGAGGTTACGCTTGGGCGATTAAGAAAACGATATCTCGGCAGCACGCCATCGCTCGGACAACAGCGTGTCGTAACAGTCCGTAAGAGTACTTCATTGCCACGGCAGGAAGAAGAATTTCTTGCAAAAAGGCGTGCTCACATTAGGCCTGCCCTAGAGGAGTGGCTTGGCATGCGTATAACTGATCAAGAAGTACCTGTTATTGCTCTTGCCGGCAGTGGCGGTGGTTATCGAGCTATGCTTGGGTATGTAGGTGCCTTAATTGGTGCTGAAGATTCTGGCGTGCTTGATGTGCTTAGTTATACGGCCTCATTATCAGGATCTACTTGGGCCTTAGGTCCTTGGGTATCTTCAGGATGGTCGCTTGATGAGTTTAAAGAAGTACTGTTGGAAAAAATAGAAACAGATATTACCCGTTTTTCCCCGGATATGCCCGCATTGCTCAATGAACTTCTTATGAGAATGTCTTTTCGTCAACCGTTAACGGTGGTGAATCTCTATGGATGGATTCTTGGCCAAAACCTTATGGCAGATTTCCCTAAAGGTCCTCATCACACCTATATGCATGATCAAGCATCTCGTATTCAGGATGGATCGAGGCCGATGCCAATTTATACCGCTGTTGCTACCAAACTTCCTTACCAATGGGTTGAGTTTACGCCATGGGAGGTTGGTGGTGACTATTTTGGTGGATATATTCCAATTTGGGCATTTGGTGCTCCGTTCTTAGATGGTGCTATGCGCTACTTTACGCCCCCTTATTCGTTATCATTTATCTTAGCAATCTGTGGATCAGCATTTGCTGCTCGACTTGCTAGAATTACGAAAGAAATCGAAGAAAAGATTCCGTTTGGTCCCGTAAGGAACGCGTTATCAATCGGCATGGAAGAAACTGCTGTTGGCAAACATAGAGTTTCTGCAGCACGGGTATTTAACTGGACATGGGGCATGAGACCATTGCCCCGAGCACAGCAAGAAATTATTAAACTTATTGATGCTGGCATAGCGTATAATGTGCCGCTGGAGCCATTGTATCGTAGAAAAGCTGATATTATTCTCGTTACTGACTTCTCTGCGGGAGAGCCTGCAGGTGAATTGCGTAAAGCTGAACGAGAGCTAAAAGCTCAGGGATATAAGGTGCCCAAGATTAGCTATGAAGGTATTATGCAGAGGCCGTTTACGGTATTTAAAGATGAAGATGATCCTTCTACGCCAGTCATTATTTATTTCCCACATGTGGGAAATCCAGGCTACTCAACATTTGATCCTAAAGAATGTATGGGATCCTGGTGCAGCACTTTTAATTTTACTTATCTTCGTCACCAGGCTGAGCAATTAATTGGACTTTCTAAGCACGCCATTAAAGGAGCAGCTGATGATATTAGAGATGAAATTAGACAATGGATTGAAGCAAGAAGATCATAATAGAACTCCCTTCATTGATGAAGTGCTTCTGTACTTCATCACGCTACAAGGAGCGGCTTAAGCCGCTCCTATTTTTGTGCGGCGAAAAAAATAGGAAACGAAATCTATCTACTTGGTGCGCCTGAGAGGAGTCGAACCCCTAACCTTCAGATCCGTAGTCTGACGCTCTGTCCAATTGAGCTACAGGCGCTAATATATTTCTGGTGGAGAGAGAGGGATTCGAACCCTCGCGCCCCTTTCGAGACTCTTGCTTAGCAGGCAAGCGCTTTAGACCACTCAGCCATCTCTCCAAGCATATCATATTTTTCTAGAAAAAAACTAGATTTTCAATATTTACCTAAAGTATATAAGATTGAGAGTAAGATGACAACTTAGAAAGGCTCTTTATGATCATGCTCACGATAAAAGTTGTTCCACAGTCAGGTAAATCAGAGATTATTCTTGATAAACAGGGACGATTGAAAGCATTTCTTAAGGCTGCCCCTGAAAAGGGTAAGGCAAACAAAGAGTTGATAAAGCTTTTGGCAAAAGCACTTGGTTGCCCTCAAGCGTTAATTACCCTTATTGCGGGCGCTTCCCATCGCCATAAAACCCTCAAGCTTGCACTACCTCTTTCCTATGAAGAGGTAGTAACAAAGCTGGGCTTATCATTACAAACATCACTATTGTCATAGTATTGCCCAGTCAACTGCTTTTGTCTTTTTTTAGAGATTACTCATTGATTGTAATTGTAACTATTTAGGCAATTAGAATTAAACTCGCTCTCGTTGCTTTTTTTTGCTATACTTTTACTTTCAAAAAGAATGGAGTTTTTATGATACGTACATACATATATGTGTTGGTAGCGCTTGGTTGCATTCCTCAAGGCTACTTGTATGCCATGGAGCTAAAGATATTTAATGTGGGACAGGGTAATTGTACGGTAGTCAAACATCCCACAGAAAAGACGCTTCTAGTGGATGCTGGAACACGTAGCTTTTCATCAGCGATGAAGCCAGGGTGTACTTATTCGCAACCAACATGCATGAAACGAAAAAAAGAAGAAATTGCCGAGTATGCAAGTAAGGGTAACAAGCCGGTAGTGGTGATTGTGAGCCATGGTGATAGTGATCATTATGGCTGGATTGGTGATATTATTACTGGATTGCAAGCAAAGAATATTGAGGTTTCACTTGTATTGGGTGGTATTCCCTCAGATTATGTTGCTGATCAAAAAAAGAATGCTAAAAAAAAGAATGCTAAAAAAAAGAATAATACTCCATTGCAAAAGCTGGTAGACAAGAAAAAAGCATTAGGCGGAACGTTCGCGTCTGAATGTACCGAGGAAGAGCTTCAAGCAATGATGCCTCAGTATTGTACCATATTAATAGCGCTCACCACGCGAGATGATAACCGAAATAAACGAAGCATTGTGGTGCGGATTGATCCCTTAGATATGATCATTCCTGGAGATGCTGATGGAGTTACTACAAAAGCACTTCTTAAGAAACATCCAATGCTTACCTCACATTTATATGTAGCTGCCCATCATGGTACTCATAAAGACGATTGTAACGAAGAAACGTTTCTGAAAACACTTTCTCCTAAAGTGGTCTTTGTCAGTGCTGGATACCGCAAACAGTATCATCACCCAACGGGTGAATTTGTGCAACGAGCGCTACGGGTGTTGCCTTCTGTCAAAGACAGTATTCCGCACACGGTTACGTTTCATCCTCAGGGATCAGAAATAGAAACTGCTCATTGCAGACCTTTTTTGAGGTATGAGAATGGTTACGTATCTGCGATGACCACAAAATTACTTTTTGGGACCATAGACATGGACGATATGACGATTATTGTACATGAGAAGGGGACTCGTTTGTATTATGCAAATACCCTCTTTGAGGAGGTAAGGAATGAGCATCCAAACGATAGAGCAAAACAGTATAGAGCGTGTTTGATGAAAAGCATTTGCTCAGCGCCATTAAAAGGGATAACCCAGATTAATCTTACGGGAAGCCAACTGACAGACGAAGATATCTTGACCCTTGATACGCTTGAACCAACGGTTACGGAGTGTGTCTTGGATGATAATCCTGTGACTAGTAAGGGTGTTACCCATATTATGATACTGTTTCAGGATCATCCCCGTTCAGTTGCACTCTCGCTACGTAGTATAGCTCTATTAGTTGATGAGCTTGAGAGGAATATTCGCACGAGGAGCTCCTTAAAGAAACTCGTAAGTACCTTTTTGCTGAAGAATATTGTTGAGGCAACGCCAAATGATGCTTATCTTCTTCCTCAAGGTGCTATCGTACATATGTTACTGACACACAGTAAAGATGTTGTCATGAGCACACTTGAAGAGCATAACTTTTATCGGCCATTATATGAAAAACAAGGAGAATTATTAGTCTTTCCTGCTGAAAGCTATATAGAAGCATGGAATGCCTTGCAGGTGCAAGAAGGTAATCAGATAGCTATCCAAAGTGGTGCGCAAGAAATGCTTCCTCCTGTTGCTCCGAAGGTTATCTGTAAGGCAGAGTAGTGATTTTTTGAATGCTGTATCTTGGTAGAAAATCTGACAAATTACGTTTCAGTGCAAAACGTCTTTTATGTGCGAGAAATTTTGGCAATTGGATAGTTTGATGTTACTTCTTCTTGCATAAAGTTTTGCCTATTATCACTTTTTATCGACCTTTCTTTTACCTAAGAGTATGGCTGATTGTTATTGAATGGGAAACTTTTTTCATATGCTTTGCTTCATTATAGGTGTGTATTTTTTTAGCTATTTGCTTGAGTATAGTAGTAGTACTTACTTTGTAGATTGTCCAATAATAGACATTTGTCTTTTATTGGTTACGAATTGCACTGTTAATATGGTGACCGAAAAAAGACATTTGTCGTTTAGGCCATGTGTAAATTGAGAAATACTAGGTAAGACGTTCCACCATGAACTGAAAAGTGGCCGAAAAATCTTCCGAGATGCAATTGTCCAATATTTTAGTCATTAAAAAATAGTGTATTGAAAAAAATATGCTTTTTATCTGGTTACTTTTTAGCTTATGCATGCTTATTTGCTCAAGAATTCAAATGCATGCCCCCAGGACAATTATGAAATCTTCTTGCTATCCCAATTGCTTATGAGTAGACTAAAGGAACCTCACCCAGGAATATCAATATGCCATTATATACATGGCAGGGTATAACTATTCATGGGGAACCCTGTACCGGTAAAACATTTGCATCTTCTTATCAGGATCTTGAAGATCAATTACTTCGACAACAGATTGGACTTACACAAGCACGCAGTGCTCTTACTGTTCGGATACCTTTTCATGAGCGTCAGGCATTTTTTACGCATCTTGCTTCATTGTTGACGGCACATATACCATTATATCAGGCTTTAACCATTTGTGCTCAGTCAGCAAATGGTTATGCACAAGATGTATTATTAGACTGTGCCCATCGTGTAGCACAGGGAAAAGCATTGAGTGTTGTGCTATCATTACATAGGCTTACTGATGACATAAGCAAATCATTGATAGTGGTAGGAGAAAAGACAGGGACCCTCGGCGTGGTAATGAAGCATTATGTAAGCTACTTAGATAATGCTGCTGCGCTAAAAGCCAAGATGCGTCAGACATTGCTTGGGCCGCTCATAACGGTAAGTTTTTTTATGGTAACTTTAGTAATCATGATTCTATTCGTAGTACCGCAATTTGAATCTTTTTATAAGGCATATGATCTACCGTTGCCTGGGATAATGCACGTAATTGTGCAGCTGTGTGAAGTGTTGTTAGGTCCCTTTGGGCCATATATAGGACTTGCATTTGGTTTTGGACTACTTGCATGTACTGCTTCATTGAGAACAAAATGGGGACGTTCCTGGTATGAACTGATCATACGCTATCTACCGATTATTGGTAGGGTTCTGCATATGAATCAGCAAGGGAGAATTTTACGTACCCTTACAATGCTTCTTTCTCAAGGAGTACCATTAGTTTATGCGCTACAGGCTACTGAGTCGGTACTCAAGTATGAAGTCTATAAAGAAGCAGTAAGAAAGATTCGAGAGGCCTTGGTGAATGGTGATACATTTGCAGTAGCATGGCATCGTTCGATTCTTAATGATAAAGAAATAGAGACCCTCATTACGGTGGGACAGTCATCTGGCAATCTAGACAAGATGATGCATTGTGCAGCACACCAAAAAGAACGTGATGTACAACAGCGTGTTCATCTGTATGTCCAAGTAATACAGCCACTAATACTTCTTATAGTAGCTATTGGTATTGCAGGACTTATTTTTGCAGTTTATATGCCATTACTTACGTTGTCTTCATCTTTTGCCTAAATTGTTGGCTTATTAATGCGCTGGATTATTTGAGGATAGCTCATTAAAACGTTTTGAAGCCCGATGAAAAAGATGATTTTCCAAGAATAGATCTGACTGCCCATCATTGTCACAGATGTTCTGCTATACCGCTATAGCTTTGTTTGACATTAGTGCCATGCTTTCGATAGTTTCTTATAGTAGCCAAGTGAGCAGAGATAGTATATAGTAAGGGCATGCGTGGATCTTATTTGTTCAGAGTGAGGAGTATCCATGAAAAAATTACTTCTTCTTGCTACTCTATTGTCTCTCTCACTACCTTCCCAGGCAGCGCTTGAAAAAGTTGTGCCACGGCCGAATTTTCCTAAAGATGATTGCAATGCATGGGCATATTTACATTTTCATTTTAGATATGTAGGGATACAGGTACGCCAACTGGGTAAACATCTTATTTTAGGGCAACGACAGGAGCTGCATGCTTTGCTTGATCAGTATGGTGATATATCACATTTACCG
This sequence comes from uncultured bacterium, assembly GCA_963711045.1. Taxonomy (GTDB): domain Bacteria; phylum Babelota; class Babeliae; order Babelales; family Babelaceae; genus PRDV01. Next base: position 863,999 of record CAVQCM010000004.1, read on the forward strand.
CAAGAAGATATCGAAAAGTTGTTGAATCGTGCTGTCTTTAAAAATGAGTATGAGCTTGTTCGTAGGCTACTCACTTATAAAAGGTTACACCAGAGTGGTTGGTTATTAGGGGCATTGCTCGGTGCTGCCAAACGTAGTTGTGAGCCTCTGGCTGTATTGTGTGCTAAGTTCTTACTTGTAGCAGTGGTTGCGAGAAAAGAAGCAGCAGATGTAAAGGATACGTATTTAGAGGATTTAGCGCGATTTACAAGAATTGATCAACTCGAAGAAGGTCCTTTAAGAAATTTTATTCAGTTTTTGAGTGAACAGTGGGAACAGAGTACTGCATTAGCTGCAAAATATGAAGCATATTTTAATTTTCATGATGCGATTGAGCGAGGTGACGAGATAAAGCTTCAGAGATATCTACCACTTCTCATGAATTATGACGATGATGTGTTTTATGATGAGTTTGGTGAGTCTGCTCATGATAAGACTAAGCGGCTTGATCATGCATCAGCTCATGCTCAACTAAGGCTATTTCATGTCTTTGGTAAGATATTTGTCATGTATATCATGGAAGGCACTCATGAAGAACTCGTGCGGGCAGCAGTTCTTGTGCAGCGTTGTCCAGCGCTTGCATCAGAGTATGTAAGAAATGAAAGAGGTGAAACTCCGCTACATGCAGCAGTTTTATGTGGTAACCTTCGTCTTGTTCAGCTTCTTATAGTGACCAATCCTTCCTTACTTGATTGTAAAAATAAGGGTGGCATGACACCTATTGACTATATGCTTAATGGTCACCAAGAGAGTCTCTTAAAACCTCTAATAGTAGGAGCATCCTTTGATCACGTGGAGGAACGCCATGAGGAGTCATTACCTCTGATGGTTATGCCTTTAGTATATCTCTCTAGAAGTATATCTTTTGCATTACAAGCTATAAAAGTGTATTAGCAGAGGAGAAGTATTGACAATTGAATATGATCTGTTTTATCCTGTAGATGATATGAATGAGATAGAGGATGGACAATGGCTAATAAAATTTTAACAGTAGCGTTAGCACTTTGTTTTTCATCGATGTATAGTGCGGAAGAAGCCATTGCACATCTGGCTATTACACAAGGTCATGTAGGCGAACGCACTATTTATCAACTTCCAGTTTTTGATCAGTCTACGCTGATTTCAGGACTTTCAACCACCAACTGTGGCGCTCATACTGTTCGGAATGGACAGCTCATTGCATGGTCATTAACACAGCCAAACAAGTGTGAAGCACTCGAAGAAGAACTGCATTCAGTTCAAGATATGCTACAAAAATTTGGTCCGGGTGGTGATTGGACGAGGGATGATGGTCGTCCACTTTCGTGGTTAGATAGTGATGACATGGAACATCTTCTTGATAGAGTTTCTGCCCAGTACAAATGTAAGCTCGCTACCTATGGTTGTGAAATGCTTGCTCGCCGCTCGTTGATGCAGTCTGACGCCGATGCACGGCAAGGGATGGAAGGTGCGATATGTCTTCCAGAGTCACTCAAAGAGTTTTATACACACTATCGTAAGCAAGATCAATTTGTAGGTGTGATCGGCATCTATCTACAAGATTATCGTGAGGACGTTTTTAGCAGACTACTTACTGCTATCTATGCAACTCTATATGACTGGAAGGTGCTTCTGTATGGCGGAAAAGATGCCTATGAACAGTATGTTTATAGCCGTACTTATGGTCATTGGATTACTCTTGTTGTTGCGAAAACTGGGGATGATATCTTTTTTGTAACAACTGACTCATTAGGAAATGCGATTCGTATTGATAATGAAAAGATTCATGAAGTAGTGCAGTTACTTGAATCACTAGATCTTGAAAAGACTTATAGAGATAGATATTTTAGGCAAGCTACTGCGCTTTCGCAGCACCTTCAAGATCGCTCTGATCGTTCTAAAAAACTCCTTGTTGCTACTATTTTTGTGGCGATAGGGTACTATTGGCTTTTTAAAGAAAATTCTACGGCAGTACATGCACAGGAGGTTGCGCAGTCTAATGATGCTGAAGAGCTCCTTCCATGCCAAGTCAAAGACTCTTGAATATACAATTAATGACCATTTTCTGTTGCTATCCAAGTGAGCAATATAGGTCAAGTTTGGAGATACTCTTCATGCGAGCATACATTCTCGAAACTTATTTACGTTTATCGATCGAGTACTGTTAATAGTAATAGAAAGAGATATTAGTAGTTGCTACGAATTACTTCGAAGATGGTAAAGCTCTTGTCATTTGTCTATCGTGAGTGACTTATTTGAGGAGATTAACCGTCCTTCACGTACAAGAGATTCTTTCTAAGCCCTAGATATAGATATTTGATAACCTAACTATAACTACCGTTTCTGTGACTATCATTGCCTTTGTAGGCTAAATGTATATAAGTTGGTCAATATTGAACTGGAATCCCATATACCTATAGATCTATCAGATGTATGGGGCATAGTTGTCCTAATGATGGCAATCACAAAATCTTCACCAGTTGAGTTTGAGCTTTATTTTGGTATGATTATCTATAATAGGTAAAAATAACATCATATAAGGGCTTTCCCATGCGTACATATGCTTTTTTTCTACTCAGTATCAGTTCACTCTATGCAGCAAAACCATTTCTTCCCATGAGTTATACAATTTCCCTTGAAAGGAATGATGAAGTATATGAAGGATGGCGTCGTAGGCTGACCCTCAAGGTGAATGAAATTTCCGTGGGGTATGTGGAATACACTATTGCGACCACGCGTGGTTGTCGTAGCTTTGTGCATTATTTGCATGTTAATCAGTCCCATAGAAATAAAAAAGGGTATGGTAAAGTGCTGTTCTATACGGCTCTCAAGGATATTGTTCAGGCCGGCAGTAAACGGATAGAATTGCAACGTTGTCCTTTTGATTTATCATATGACGATAATTTTGTGCAGCGAGATACTCAGCTAAAAAAATGGTATAGCATGTTTGGGTTTAAAGAAAAAAATGATGGAACTGACTATATGCAGTTGATCAATCCTGCCTTGCTCAGGGGCATAGAAGTAGTTAGTCGTTTTACAGATTCTGAAGTCCAATTTAATCTTGAACAAAAAAGAGCATAACGAAGTTGATAAATCTCCCAGATCCTGGTACAGTTTCATATAGAGAATGTCGCCGGGGTGGCGAAATTGGCAGACGCACGGGACTCAAAATCCCGCGGTAGCAATACCGTGCCGGTTCAAGTCCGGCCCCCGGCACCAGATGAGGAATACCACATGGAAGATTGCATTTTTTGTAAAGTTGTTGAACAGGAGCTGCCATCTGAGATCATCGCTGAAAATGATAAAGTACTGGTTATCAAAGACATCTCTCCTAAGGCTTCCATTCATTATCTTATCATAACTAAAGAACACTATAATGACTTACAATCGGCTCAAGAGTGTGGTGTTGCCTGTTCATTGATGAAAATGGCTCGATATCTTGGCAAAGAGCACCCACATTATCGCTTGGTGATTAATAATGGCTATGAGGCAGGGCAGCGGGTTTTTCACCTACATATGCATTTCCTTGCAGGGAAGCAAGTATCTGAATTCTAAATCTTTTTCCTCGTTTGTTCTTTTTTTCTACCTACTATTATTATCCTTCAATAGAATCTCTAATGGGGAAAGTTGGTTTTTATAAGTTAAAAATAGGTCTTTGCTTCGTTACATAGTGAATAAATACTGAAAGAGCAATGGTTAATTTCTTGCATTATAGAATAATTATGAGGTATACTTAAAGATAGATAGATAGATAAAATAACTCAAAAAAGAATGGGAACAATATGAAGAAAATCCTATTAATGCTCTTTTTATCATCAATAAGTGCTGTACAAGCTGAGAAGTTGTACTGTGTATGTAATGATAGACAAGCTATTATGCCTGACTGTGGTATTTGTGGGAGCCGTCTTGGCACCATGGAAAAGTCTAAATACGGCGTTGCCTGTATTTGTGAGAATAATCTAAAGGCCTCCGAAATTTCTTGCGCGTATGTTTGTAAGAATAATAGGGGCTGGTCAGGCGAATATCAATAGTTTGTTTTTGAGAGCTTTTTACTTTCTGTATCAGTAGCGTGTGTATCCTTGATAGATGATTGCGAGCTGGATGCATTGTTGCCATAGAGGTAATGCACGACTGAAAGAATGCCACCGGCGATTACACCAATACCTGCTATTATTGGTAGACTTAATCGAGAGCTTTTTTCAGGCTGAAGCTTAAGATCTTCAGGTGGTATCCATTCATATGGTGGTACCGTTGTGATTTCTATTGGGTCAGCACATATTCTATTACGAAGGCGCTGTATACGTGCATCAGCTGATATATCAAGAAGTTCACGCAGCTGATCTGCCTGTTCTTCAAGTAATGTAACGGTCTCTTGTGGGAGGCCTTCTCTGGAAATTCCTTCAATAAACTCAATTCGCTCTTCGATTTTTTGTGAAAGGACCAGTGGGAGAATAGAGACGAATTGAGCTGGTACATTTTTACCATGTTCAAGATTGGTATATACAATGAGACTAATAGGGGTATGAAGCTCTGGTAACCAGGTCAATATCATAAGTTTAATATCTTGTGGTAGCGGGATTCTCTTTAGTAGCAACAAATACCATCGAATTGTTGAACCTGCTTCGGCAAGACTATATTGAGAGATGGTTCCAGGTATAAAGCGGGCAGATTCAAGCAATACCTTGCCTGTTTCATGATGGCCTTCTTCTAAAGCAATATGAAGAGCTGTTTTTTGCCCAGGGTTTTTTAGATAGAGATCGGCTCCGTGTGATAGGAGCACTTCGCATGAATCATTAGCTCCATATCTGGCAGCTACCTGTAGAGCGGTCCATCCTTCCACAGACTCTTCTACGCGGTCATCATTTATCAGGACTCTATATCCGTCAAGCTGTTTTGCTTTACCATCTACCAGAGCACCATACCGTAATAATAGCTTTAGCATTTCACGACGATGAAATCGTCCTGTAGCTAGTTGTAAAGGTGTTCCTCTCGCAGTCGTTTCATTTGGGGAGATGCCATATTGAAGAAGGAGTTCAACAATGGCGTGTTCATTATTTCTCCCATTATTAGAGATTATTGCCTGATTAAGTGCTGAATCATATACGTCTACCACTAGTTTATTAGTATCAATGAGGGCTTTGCCATGCCATGCGCCATGATCAAGAAATACTCGCACGATATCGGGTTCTTGATGGTGACATGCCAATTTTAATGGTGTGGTATAACCGACTTCTTCGGTTAGAGCAATTTTATAGACGTGTGCATGATTAAGAACAGTGTATTCTTTGGCTGCAAGGAATTCACAGCAGGCAGGACTATGATTTTTTGCTGCTGTCATTAAATATTGATTGAGGCAAATGTTATCCACATCAAAATGATTTAATAGGATGGTGAGTGCTTGAACGTTATCATGTTTACAGGCAAGTGTTATAACGCCATCTTCGGTATTACTATTGTGCCAGATTTCTCTGTCTCTCCATTCACATCTCCTATCTTGGCCAAATGTTACTAATGTGTTTCTAAAAGATTCAGATAACCAATGATCTGCAAATTCTTCAACTAACGTGTTAAGAGTTTCTATGTCATTGTTTTTTCCTGTTATAAACATCTTGATTTGTTCAGCAAGGTATCGACATAGAGCTATAGCGTAATAGTCTGGGCACTGCTCTTCAAAAATTCTGCATATTGATCTATTGTTACGATAGAGTGCAATAATTATACTATACTTGCCAAGAGGTATCTCGCTAAAACAGCGGGCAGGTTTTGCAGAGGCGAAAAATAATGATTTAGGATTATAATCTGGGTCCACTTCTTTACCTATGTTAGCTTTCGCTTTGACTAATGCTTTGACCGCATGTTCATTGTCATGGATAACGGCACTAAGTAAAGGAGTACATCCTCCCCAGCCTTCGATATAGGTTAATTCTTCTAGCGAAGCACCAGTAGCAAGGCATGCTTCTATTTGTTCTTGTGAAACATTAGGGTTCTTTACGAGCGAGTGAAGTTCTGCAGAATTTGTTTTGTCTCTCGACATTGAAAAGGTTGTTGCTTGTGCCAGAATGATGAGTACACTAATAAGAGTTTTGTTGCGCATACCGTTTCCTGTAAAAGCTTTTTAATAACTGTATCACAGGGGTTATTTTATGCAAGTGGTCTACGAAAAGAAAAAACTCCCCGACTTGTATAAGCCGGGGAGTTTGAGGATATAGAGAATTTCGCTATTGAAGAATCAATGTGCTTATTCTTAGTCACAGTCCGCTGGACATTCGTAACGGATGCAAGGTTCTTGCGGGTGTCGTACGACTTTGTCCGGCACACAACGATATTCGATGATATCTGGTTGTGGTATTGGTGGCTGTGGAATACGTACTTCAACCGGTGGTTGAGGTATGTGCTCGATAAGATCTGGTTGTGGAATAACGATCTTACGTGCTTCTACTTCAATGGTTTTTGGTACTTGTATTACTTTGTCAACCATAATGGTTTTGCAGCAACGTGGTGGAGTTGGCTCAGTTGTTACACAACTTGGTGCACATGCACGGCTTCTGCGTGGCGGGCAACAGTTAGTGTTACGACGTGGCGGGCAGCATTTACGGCTTCTGCGCTCTGGGCAACAGTTACCATTTCTGCGACCGAAAGCAATGACTGCTCCAGTGCTTAGCAAACCAATTACGGCAGCTAACATGAGTTTGTTCTTCATACCTTCTCCTTTAAGAAAGAATGGTGTTTGTTATGATTATTACAACTATATAAGCGCTTATATACTTTTAGTATGTCACAAATCAGAATAGAAAATCAATAATTTTTTTACAAATATTTCATATTTTGACAAATTGATGATTGGGAGCAGGATGTCGCAGGAGGTTATTTTTGGCCAGAGGAATGGTTTTTATCCTTTACCTTTTTAGGCTCTTGGTTTACAGTAGTTAATGAGGTGTGTATGCAGGTATTTACGCTACTTATAGCGATAGCTTTTTCCTTATTTGCAACCGTTATCATGAGTTATATTTCTATGGCCACTGGTATAGGTCCATGGGTAGAGACTACTTTAGCATTGGCGGGAATGCTGCTTTTTTCAGGGTTGCGCTCTTGGTACTCCAAAGACGAAAGAGGTAAGGCTATTGGCCTCACTACAGCAGCAGGTGGTATTGCGGGTATTTTAGCCACTGCCTGTGGGTTTTCCTTTGCAACCTATTACTTTTTAGACCCGATAGGATTTGCCCAATTGCTTGCAGATCCATGGCGATTTGCGCTGATCCTCGGTCTTTTAGCGCTTTCTGCAGGGTCACTTGGGTTACTTACAGCTCAGTACTTTGAACATACGCTTCTTGATCAACAGCAGTTATCATTTGCCATAGGTGAACTTGTTTATAAAATGATTATGGCTGCTGATAATCTCCAAAAGGCTTTGTCATTAGCTTTAGGTTTTGTAAGTACTCAAGTGTATCTTCTTATTCGGTCTTTTATTCCTCTGTTAAGATATCCGTTGGTATTGACTAATAAAATAGGACTAGGGGTTATTACGATACCCCGTATTGCGATCTTAACAGATCAGCTGCCCATGTACTGGGCTATAGGGTTTGTTACTGGCCATGTTATAGCGATGCCACTCCTAGTGGGCATGCTCGTCAAAATAGCCATTATTGGGCCCTTGTATTATATATATCCGATGATTTCTACTCTTACCTGTGGTTGTTATGTGCCACGAGAATTGTCGATGCTTGATTTTACTATAGCCTTTAGTAGTGGGCTTGTTTTATATGGTGCGGCAAAAGGGTTTTTAACATTACCTGCTACCTTTAAAAAAACAATAGATCGTCTTTCCGCGGGTAAATCGGTAGTCAATGGCCAATTTCCTTGGTATGGTGCAGCTGGTGTTGGTCTATTACATAGTGTCGCCTTGTCATATCTAGAATTTTCATGGTTGTCGCAGCTTTACTTGGTGATATTTTCTATTATTTGTACCTATCAGCTTATGCTTCTCGCAGGTAAGTTTGGCCTTGCACCACTCGGTCGGTTTGCCACCTTTGTAATGGTTCCTGGTATGTTAATCTTTGGGTATACGCCCTTACAAACAACCTTTGTAGCAGCCTACGTTGAAATAGCAGGTGGCGTTGCGGCTGATGCTCTTTTTGGTAGAAAAATGGCACGCCTTGCTTCAATTGATAGGGCAACTATTACTGGGTATCAGTGGTTGGGGCTACTGGTAAGTGTTCTTTCAATCGGGGTGATATTTTATCTCTTTATTTCTCATTTTGGGTTAGGTAGCCAGGAAGGTGCTTTGGCAGTAACTCGCTCAGCAAGCAGAGCGTTACTTATCTCGGTAAAGACATTCGAAATAGGGGCTTTACTTCTTGGTGTACTCAGTGCGTATCTTATATCTTATCTTGGCATTAATACGTCTCTTTTGTTGTTTGGTATTTTAATGCCCATTTCATCTACTCTGTTATTAGTACTTGGTGGCCTGTCTACCTACCTTGTTGAAGATAAAGAAGAGTACTATCCCTTTTGGTCTGGCGTATTTGCCGCAAATTCACTCTGGATGCTTGTCCAGGCATTTATGTAGTGAAATACTATAGAATTAAGATGGCTAACTTGGATCAATCGTGATCAGTATTAGTTAGATGTTATAATGCCTGAAAGTCTTTTCAGACGGATTTTTAGAGAAGTGAAGACCTGGCTTTTTTGTGTATCTATGGTATACTAAAACTAATTAAAATGATAATTCACCATTAAAAGGAATAACACAGATGAAAAAAATCATCCATATTCTTGCTCTATGTAGCATTTTTGCTGGCAGTTTTAATCTTCATGCTGAACATCGGATGGCCTGGGGATTCAGTGAACGGCAGGGCAAAAGAACATCAATGGAAGATGCCTATACTCACGGCACTCTCCAACTAGGACAAGACAAAGCTGAATTTTTTGGATTATTTGATGGACATGGGGGAAAAGGTGCATCTAACTATGCTTCTTTAGAAGCAGTAGGGGCATTTGCCCGTGCTTTTCCAAAGACTTCACGCTATACAAACCACACTATTCAACGAGCCTTTGAACAAGCATATCGTTTGTTAAATGATGAGATCCAGAATAATTTTTCGCATGATGGTACTGCAGCATTGACCGCTGTATTAGTTGGTAATATGGTGCATATTGCCTGGGCAGGAGATTCTCGCGCTATAGTGCTAGGTTCTGATGGATACGTTATTGCCGAAACAGATGATCATAAGCCAGATTCAATCAACGAGCTTGATCGTATAGGTGATCCAAAAAGGGTTAACTATCTTAAACTAGTGACTGATGGTACATCTCAATATCGCTTTAATCATCATCATGGTGAAAGAATGAGTTTGCCTGAAGGGTTCTCAGTTTGCCAGTATGGGCCAGCACGACTTGGCACACTTTCGTTGTCTCGATCATTAGGAGATGCGAGAGCCAAACAGTTTGAGCCACTTATTATTGCTGATCCTGAGGTGTTATCTGTATCGGTGAGGTCAGGTGATATTGTGGTACTTGCCTGTGATGGGTTATGGGATGTTATGAGTACCTGTCAGGTTGCTGATTTTATCAATCAGTATGTTAATGATCATGATTTAGTGTTGCTGTATCCTGAGTGTCAACCGAGTGGCGAGACGTTTGCTCTAGAAGATGGTAATGATGAGCGGTTAAAGCTCTTAGCTCGTGCGCTTCGGGATGAAGCGTTTAAGCGGGGTAGTACAGATAATATTTCTGTAATGGTACTCAAGCTTCGCTAGTTCGATGACTTCACCTTTACAAATGGACAGTCCTTTTTTTCACCGCACTTGTTTGGCGCCACTAACTCAAGCTATTTATAAAAAGTATTTTTTAAGCAAAAATAGTTGAAGGCCTGGTTGTTAATGTGGGGCATTTAGGCCATTTGTAAAAATAGGTACCCAAGAATAAGTGTCAAGGTAACACCACCTATCATACTTTCTTTAACGTATGAAGCGGATGGTGGGGTAACTTCAACTACCGTATGTTCTTTTACATGGGGTACTAAAACTTGAAGCTGATGTTTAATATCGTTGATAAAATCAACATATTTACTAATAAAGAGCACTGCTTCTACTGGATTTGTTGACTCAATAAAACTACTCGCGAATGTGCATAAGAGAGTAATGAGCGTGTTAAATGCTTCTTCTTGAAAGGATTCGAGTTCTTTTTCAGGCTCAAAGCTACTCAAAGATTGCTTTGCACCAGCTAGGAATGCTTTAAAGTGATCATATCGTTCTTTATATTCTTTGGTATCATAGTCTTGTCGTCTAAAGATAGCAACCAGAAGGTCTTCACTTTCCTGGTCATTGTAGGGATCTGCATAGGTATTGGTGAGCGCTTGAGCTACGGCAATGCCAAAAGTTTCTCCTTTTGTGTACCAATAGGAATCTTGGGCAACAAGGGTGCTACTTGCTAGGAAAAGTACTGACAGAATAAAAGGCTTCATATGGCTCCTTAGGTGATTAATGCGTTATATAAGTCAGTATACCAAAGTCTTTCTTTCTGTACAAAAAAATAGATGCTCCGTAAAGGAGCACCTATTTTTCAATATACTGTTTTTAACTAGCGCTGTTCTTAGCCGCCGGTTTTGCTTCTGCTTTTTTAGCATTAGCTTCCATTTGAGCTTGGAATTTTTTTTGTAATTCCGCTTGTTTTGCCATAAAAGATTGAGCCTTTTCTTGCATTGCTTTATTAAACGATGCAACATCGACTGAAGAGATGATAAGCTCATACGTGGCTTTTTGCATATCCATGCTCAACGCAAAGGCTTCTTTTTCAAGTGCGGATGCTTCAGCCGGTGCTTTAGGTGGATTTTTCTCAAATACTTCTTTAAATCCTCGTTGAAAATCTTGGAAATCTTTCCAGGCTTTTTTAGCTTCTACGGATTCTTCTTTTTGAAATGCATCCACCAAAGGCTTCACATATTCTTGTTGAATATCCGTAAACTTTTTCTGGGATTCGGCATCTGGATTAGAGACAACAGCGAGGAAAAGACGTGCTGATTCTTTACCGCCTTCACGATAGTTTTTCTGAGAAACTTTGACAGGTGCTTGTTGTGCTTCCTTTGTAGGTGCTTTTTTTGGTGCTTCTGCATGAACAAAAGCAATGCTGGTAAGTAGAAGCACTACTGATAGTTTTGAACCGTTCATAATAAATCCTTTCAGTTTATGATAGGTTAACGTAGTATACTTAGTAGAGTAACAAGATATATCGTACCTGTAAACAGCCTTAGGCGACTTGAGCAAGTACTTCCCAGCGCACTTCTTGCATTCTGCTCATGAACCGAGCAGATTCGCGACGATTATTTTCTAAGATTGTCTCCCAATCAGGAGCGTTTAGGGCGGCCATGATATTTTTCTTATTATATTTCACTACGGCATCTTGTGGATTTCTACGCTGTGGTTTATAGCTATTGAGGGCGCTGCGCATGCCGCATAGATATGCTTTATACTGTGCAAAGGCATTTTTATGGGCATCAGAACCTCTTGGCGCTTCAAGGGCTTTATAGGTAGCGGCCATTGAGGGATCAATCATAGCGGCGTCATAGGCAGCGCTATTGAATTCTTTTTGTTGGCACAGGGACACTAGTTTTTTCATGTGGTTATGGCCACGGTTAAAAAAAGCTTTTTCTTCATCAGTTGCCGATTGTTTTTTCGTTGGTGTTGCAAAACCAATACCAGGTATGACAAGAAGTAGTGAAAGTATGAGTTTCATATGAGCTCCTTAAGATAAATGATTGCTACGATGGTATCGTAACAGGTGAAGTCATTTTTGTAAACAAAAGCGAGATACATTTTGTATCTCGCTAGAGCATTTTGGGCATGAGATTGTTCTTAACACTGTTCTCCGGAAGTACCCAGCTTCTCAAGTGAAAAGCCGATTTCACTTAACTTTGACAGGTCACCTTCAATGAAAATTTCTTTGAGGCTTCTGAACATTTCAGCACCTGCCGGGAAAGAAATACGCATTCTTTGTGCCAGAAGCTCTGGTGTACCATATTTTTTTATCAGTGCTTCAAGAGGGTAATCTTCTAGTGCCTGTTCAGCACCCGCTAAAAACTGTACAATGCTCATTGCAACGAGAGGATAACGGGGATCATCAGGGGTATTAATATCACTAAACTCTTCCTGCATAATATTACTAAATTCCAGTGCTACTTTCATTTGTTCTTCTGCCGTGACTTCTTTTCCTTGCAGTTGAAGAGTCACGATAGCGGTAGTGTTGTTGCCACATTCATAGCCTTTTTTATAGAAGGGGTCCTCTGGGTTAGGCGTATATAAAATGAGCTTTGGTAGTTGTGGGAAGTGTGCTTTATACTGTTCAACGTGTGTTGAAAGAAGGGTACCGAGTTTCTTAGTGGCTTCAAAGTGATTAGTAGAGGATAAAAATGCATCAGCTACTGATCGTAGGAAGTTTAGGAGCTTTTGTGCTACTTCATTATGTATTTGATTTACCGCAATATCATTCAATGTATCATTGACTCCTTTATAATAGTCCTGTACAAGAACAAAAGATTCTTTGTATACGGGTGAAGATAGTTCTTCTCGTTGCAAGATTGTCATGACTTTTTGTAGCTCAGGGTCTAGCTTAGGTAGCTCAGTAAATAGCTGTTTTTCATCTGTGCTGGTCATCATTTGGCTCAGCAGATACTTGGTAGTTTTTTTGCCTTCTTGGTACAAGATGTTTTTGTTTGGCGCCGCACAGCAGGGGATGGTTATTAGAGCAAACAGAAATATATGTTTCATAGATATCCTTTGTAGATTACAGATTATGCCTTTTAGTATAGCAAAAGAATCTCAGACTCGCTAGCTGGTTTGAAGCCTCACAAGATTAGCTTCAATAAATCCTATAAGATCACCATCTAAGATAAGCTCTGGTTGAGGGGATTCTTTACCGGTACGGTGGTCCTTAACCATTTTATAGGGATGCAGAACATAGGATCTGATTTGGGAACCCCATTCAATTTTCTTTTTCTCAACGGCAGCTTCTTTGGCTTTTTGTTCTTCTTTTTCTTTTTGCACTAAGCGAGAAAGAAGCATTTTCATTGCCGTTTCTTTGTTTTGTAATTGAGAACGTTCATTCTGGCATTGTACGACAATACCTGACGGTATATGGGTAATACGTACCGCTGAATCAGTTTTGTTCACATGCTGGCCTCCTGCACCACCAGCTCGATAGGTGTCTATACGAATATCCTTCGGATCTATAGAGATTTCTGAGCTAGGCATTTCTGGGATAACAGTGACCGCAGCAAAAGAGGTATGTCGCCGTTTATTTGCATCATAGGGTGAAATGCGCACGAGCCGATGTACTCCTGCTTCTCCTTTAAGAAAGCCATAGGCATTTTTCCCTTTGACAAAGACGGTTGCAGATTTAATGCCGGCTGCTTCTCCCACTTGGTAGTCAAGTATACTGGTCGAAAGATGTTCACGTTCGCAAAACCGGACATACATCCGTAGGAGCATTTCTGCCCAGTCTTGTGATTCGGTGCCGCCGGCACCAGCATTAATGCTCAAGAAGCAGTTATGGGAGTCAACTTCTTCTTGGAGAAGAAGATTAATCTTAAAGCGGGCAATGTTTCGTGCCCACTGATATACATCATCTTTAAGCTTTTCAAGTTCAGATTCATCATCAGCAAAGAGCTCAAGAAGCTCAGGAAGTTCTTTATACGTACGCATAAGGTCATGATACTGATCATAAATAGTTTTAACCCGTTGAAATTCTTTCATTGTCTCAATTTGGTCAGGATCCTGCCAAAAGGTTTCTTGGGTAGTAATCCGTTGAAGGCGTGCGACATCTGCTGGAATAGTAGAGTTATTCCAGAATGACTGTATCACCTTAATATCAGGCTCTACCGATTTGATTTTGTCACGTAATGTATCGATGAGCATTGGGTTACCTTCAATAGTGCTATTTTCGGTTATTGCTGTCTCTTTAACAGAGAAATAAATAGAACCTTTATGTAAGTGTACTCTCTATCATTAGAATGATCAATATATCCAAATATGCTACGAGCTGGACTTTATGCAAAAATATACTGGTAGAGGGTAATGTTGGTTCTTAAGGAATGGGTAGTGTAGGACATGGTGAGGTATGTCCAGGCCTCTCTGTTTGCTTTGCAAGAAAGCTACTACTCCAGCTTTGGGTGTTTATACAGTGCATGTTTTTTGTATTATACCAGATGCATCTGTTTTAAGTATTCTTCAAGATCATGAACATGCTGTTCCTGAAATTCCCAGGCAGCAATACCGAGCTCTTGAGCGGCAATAACATTTTCTTCTTGATCATCAATGAAGAAACATTCACTTGGATTAAGCTTATGTATTGCTAAAAAATACTCATAAATACTTAGTTGTGGTTTGACGTAACCAGTACTAGCTGAGATAACGATATGCTGTTTATTAAATGGTTCAAGTATCGTATTGCCAAATCTTTTATAAAAAGGAATGAATGAATCAGCATCCCAATTAGAAAGAATGTACAGAGGGCTTTTTTGAGCAGTTCGTTGCATGAGATGTGTTGCAGTTTCAATTGGTTTCATGCATATTGCTAATGAAGCTGGATTAAAAAATGTGTTTAGCTTGCGTTTTACTGCCGTTTGATCTTCCTGCTTGAGATGTTTGGGGGCCCATTCATCAAAAAAGTTCATCGTTTTTTCAAGAGCTTCTTGTGAATTCACGGTCCCGTCAAGATAAGATACCAGTATGTCTGGTAACGGTTTGCCAGTATGAAGGCGAGCGATCAGATCTTTAGGGCCAGTTTGCTCGCCAAGTTGATCAAGCACCTTAAAGCAGATCTCATCTAAGGGAGATGGATCTTTTTTGCCTGACCACATAAGAAACACAAAGGAATAGTCCTCAATTTCTTGCGCTGAAAGGCCGATCTTTTGCGGCCGAAAAAGGGTGCCGCTTAAATCCCAAATAACATTTTTTATCATAGTGTGCTCCTGTTTTACTTAGTGTAGAACGAAGACGGTGATAGAGGCAAGAGTTTTGCGTACTGTATTATTTGTTAAAGTAACCCTTGCATTAGGACAGGTAAATATTCTACACTTAAAGCACGTTAGGGGGGTGACATTTTTTAGGGAGATGACGTCACATGAAAAAAATATTCGTTAGTATACTATTAGCCGGAACGCTCTATGCAACGCCAGCTCAAAAAGTATCCTGTAATGAGCGTGTTAGGCATGGACCACGTGGCGTCTATAAAACAGCAGCTGCTTTACTGTGTGCTGCTGGTTGTAGCTATTTTGTGTTAGATATTATGCATCGTGCTCCTGATTTACGTGCACCAGATGAGTTAATTAGAAAAGAAGAGTTAAAGCGCTGGTCTACTATTAAAGAGCTTTTCTTTAAATCGCTTGCTGCAACCATGCTAGGTTATCTTTCTTTACAGCAAGCCAGGGAAAGTTATACATCATTTTCTATTTTCTTAAAAGATGACCTCGAGGAAGATTCCTCGAGGTCATAATGAGATGATACTTATTCAAGCAGGTTGCTCAGAAACATCTTCTTTTTTAACGTTGTCTTTAAGACTTAAATTAGAGTCAGTTTTTTGCAATGTGCCACCAAGAGGACCTGTTTGTGGGCGGGCATAGTCTGCTTTGTCCCAGGTAAGATAGAGAGTTTTGCCTTTGGTGAATGAGAATACTTTGTTTGGTTTAGGTTTAAACACTTTACCACCAACAACGGTATATTTTCGTTCAAATGATACGGTGCCAGGATTACTAAACCAAACACCCATTTTAGTCGGTTGCGTAATATCTATTTTAAAGCGTACTTCGTGGCGCGTGAGTTTAGTCGCTGCGTCAACTTTGACCGCTCTTGTGGTATCATCACCGTTAGTTAACGCAATCCAAATAGGACGATTTGATTTGTTGACAAGCTCAAACCCAATTTTAGACTCGCTGTAGGGAGTAGCTTTTTGAAATAGGGTGATGGGTGAAGTATCAAGAATGCCTGCTTGAAGCCCAATGAATCCAAGGCTTAGTATGAGTAGTTTTTTCATGGTTATATCTCCTTTATACTATTGAGTATGGCATACTGGGCTTAAAAAAGTCAACGGTTTAGGATATACTCATGATCTGGAGGATCATTATGAAAAAAGGCACATTATTTTTAGTTACTGCTCCTTCGGGTGCTGGCAAAACGACATTGGTAGTGGATGTTATTAAACGTATAGGTCAGGAATATAACCTGCAAAAAGTAATTACCTATACCACGAAGTCACCGCGTCCAGGGGAAGTGCCAGGAAAAGATTATCATTTTCTTTCTGAGCAGGAATTTATCATCAGGCTATCGGAAGGTTTTTTTGTGGAGCATAGTACCGCTTATGGAGCCTATTATGGCTTTCCAAAGGAAGTATTTGGCTTTCTACAGGAGGGACGGAGTTATATGGGCATTGTAGATCTTGCTGGCGCTGAATCAATTAAATCATATGCTGATGAGGCTGTTCTTATTGGTGTGCGCCCTCCGGATGTAGCTTCGTTAGAAGCACGACTTACTAGTAGAGCTGAAGATAGCACAGAAGCTATCACGTTTAGGTTAGGCCTTGCTCAAGATGAGCTTGCTAAGATGCAACAAGAGTTTTTTAACTATGTTATTGTGAATGATATATTTGAAGAGGCACTAACAGAGCTTGAGGCTATTGTGCGGGATGAACTTAGCCGAAACTAGTAGGTCTTGGGTAGTATTCATCTCTTTTTTCTCTAACATGTTCTTAACGAAAGAGAATCTCTAATGGGTAAACAATGGGCATTATGCTTCTAACCTGAGAACTAATAAGATTACTGATATGGGTTTCTTTAAGTTAAACAATAAACAAGATCTGTTATGTATTGGTATAAACATCAGCCTGGTTGAGCTCAAGGTACCTGTATTGAAACTGAGATCTAGAGGAGTGGGCTCGTTATTCAGTTTCAACTATATGCTCACCTGTTTGGCTGTTTTTATTTATGGTGATCTTTTTGATGGCTTGTAGGCCCATTAACGTATAGAGCTTAATGAGTCTGCCCTGTACTGTTTGAATGAGTACATTCTTTACTCCATTGATTTGAATATTTTTTCTCGTAGGAGTTATGGTAGCTATACCATTTACCACAACTTCAGTATCATCTGGATAGTTATTGATGGTGACTGATACATAAGGCTGGATAGCTTGTTCTGTTTCTATCAGATAGTCTTCTCGCCTATGGTCAAAAGAAATGTGGATCGTCTTGATTGATGCGAGATCATCTTCAGTAAAATACGTAAGAAGGGTGCCGTCATTCTTTTGAACGGTAACTGTTTGGGCATTATCAATAGTAACATTAGCACAGTAGCCGCCAAACATCATGGCTTCGTTGATAATGACTACCGCATTACTTTGATTGTTTATGGTGATAGGATGGCCAAGCTTTTCAATGGCATGAGTAGTAAGAGTGATGAGGCTTAGGATAAGTGATAGTAATGTTTTTTTCATATTTTTTCCATTTTGCAGATTCTAATGCTATTTCTATTTTTAGCATACAGTAAAGTGACTCGCTTTTGCAAGAGGACATAGATGTTTTTGCCCTACAGTCTCACCAAAATATTCGATAGTTCTATTAGGTGTGGCCATTGCGTTCTATGGTCTCTCTGTTAAACTTAAAAAATGAATACTATCGGAAAATAGGGAAGCATTATGAGCGTGAAACATAGTATAGCACTCCTTTTATGGAGTATGCCGCTCTATACAATGGAGCTTAGGCAACATGAAGAAAAGCAATCTAAGAAGCAAGAAGGCCTCTCTAAGACACTTATAGAGGCAATAGAGCTAGAAAACGAGGAAGTAGCATTACAGCTTATCGAATCTGGTGCTCCTATTGATCCACGAGACAGGTTCGGAAATACTGTCCTTGATTATGCTGCAATGAATGGACTTCTACGAGTATGCAAACTATTGGTTGAGAAAAAGGCCGATATTAATACTGCTAACGATCGTGGTAGGACACCACTATCTCAAGCTGCACAACATGAACCAGATCCAGCAGTATGCGAGTTCCTGCTTCAATCAGGAGCCTTAGTAGACGTTAAAGATACAAAAGAGCGGTCAATAGTTTATTGGCCAGCAAGACGACATCATAATGATGTGCTTCTTCATCTGCTTGACTGGGGCGCTGGTGTGCATGAGGTTGATAATGAAGGCAAAACAGCTAAGCAATCTACGTATAGCGCTAAGACTAGAGAGCTATTAGACTTTGCAGAGCATGGCATTAGATTTTCTCCTTATGACCATGAAGGTCAAGAGAGAGATATATGGCTACCGGGATGGGACTTTTATCCTTTGGTAGAACTTTTGCCGACAGCTTCCACAATGTGTCCTTCTAAAAATGAAGTCAATACACGACTCGCTTGTTTGAGGGCTGCGTTACTTTGTTTGTCTAGGAGCCATCTGTTTTCTAAGGAAGTGCAACTTCATATCCTAAAGCACGCATCTGAACGAGCTGAAGATCTTATGATAGTATATTATTATGATCTTTGTAATGGTCATCCACTAAGCGAACCTAAAATGGCTCTACTGCGCAACCTCTATCCTGGCAATGTTAAAGAGATGCTGTCGACAGTTATGCAGAAGCTTGGATTTGGTACATCTTTGATGAACGAATTGTGTAGAGCGAATCTTGAAAGCTATCTGATGTGGAGATTGACGGTTCTACAGCAAAGAGCTTTTGGCAATTTAACTCTTAAAGAGAACAAGTAGAGTGCGTCTATTGGGATTTCGAGAGGCTGTTCAGTCATAGTCACTCTACTTTAGGGAAATTACCCTCTCTTAGGTTAGCAACTAGTTAATAACCGTGTGTACCGTTTGTTTACATATTAACGTATCTGGGCGCAGCGTTGCACAAGCAGTTGCGAGAGCATACTTATTAGTTATATAGGCTATAACCTCTAAGTTGACCATCAATAGCGACATCCCATTAGGGTCTTTGATATATAAATGAAGTAAGTATCGGGTATCAACTGGTGTGGTTAGTGAGGAAGCTCCTCAAATATACGCAGTACTGTTTTTATTGCATCGTTTCTCGTGAGATCGATGGGTTTTTTGTTGTTAGCATCAGATAGTGAGGGTTGAAGCTGTTTCATTCTCAATAAATGTGCTACTGCTACTAGATTAGGTTCTTCGCCTTCGCAGGCGTAATGTAATGCTGTCCTACCCATAATGTCTACGGCATTAATTAGCTGCGGGGCATTTTCAAGTAGAGCTATGAGAAGCATGTCTTTTTTATAAAGAGCAGCATAATGAAGTAATGTCCATTGATACCCATTCTGTTCTGAAACAGCTATGCTTTGTTGTCTAATACCGCGAATAAGTTCTTCAGAAACCGGTTCTTTAGGATCTTCGCTAAGGAGGGACCAGGGAGATTGTTTCTGCTGAATTTCAACACTGTTAATAGTTCTTACAGGGGGACTTACCACTCTTGATGATTGCACTGAATAGCTGACATGATGTATCAAACTTTCTTCAGGTTGAGCTTCATTGTCGTCATCAAATGCGCTTATTGCCGATTGATTTGCTTTTTTGTCAGTAGTAACTCCTATTTTTTGCTTGGAGGCTTTTCGCTTTCGACTTTGATTGAATTGCTTGAAAATCGTGTCTTCTGTTTCAACATGAGTAGTATCGTTAAACACATCCAGTAGTTGTTCGTACTGTTCCTGTGCATACTGATAGGCGGTTTTTCCTGCATTGTCTCTAATCTCTACATTAGCTTTATGTAGGATCAGAAGTTGAGCAATGCTACGGTCTTTTATTAACGAACTGACAGTATCATATCCCCTCTGAGCGATTTTATGAAGGATGGTTTTCCCCTGGTTGTCTTGTCTATTTGGGTTAGCTTTATGTCTAAGTAAGTGACGAACGATGTACAGACTTTGGTGAATGTTACTCGCGAGCATCAGAGGGGAATTGCCATCCCTATCACGAAGCTCACAATTGGCTCCCTGTTTTAGTAAGAGTTTTACACACTGAACGCATCCATTTTCACAGGCTACCAGCAGGGGTGTGTCCCCATCATAGTTAGTGGCATTAAGGTCAAGAGCACAATTCGTGAGGAGGAACTTGAGAACTTCCTTGTTTTTTCCAGCGCATGCACTGTGTAACAGATTCTCGCCAAATGCATTCCTAAGGTGTGGTGCTCGCGTTCCATTATCCCCGAGAGATAAGAGGTATGCTACAAGCCTTGCAGTCCCTCCCGTGCACGCATAGTGAAGAAGAGTGTTGCCATGATCATCTGCTTCAAGGCCTGTTTCACATGGTGTGTCTTGAAGCGATAGATCTTCTGTAGAATGTGCTAAGTTTCTCACCGTTGTGGAGAGCTGCTTTTCAGTAAGAACAACGTGTTGTCGTACTGGTAAAGCGATATGTTCTTCTGCTGTAACATCTTCTCTGATTGTTCGTTCCATGCTATGCATGGCAATGGTGTATGGTATAACCAAAGGGATTAAAAGTACGATTTTTCTTTTCATGGGTCTCCTTAATCTGTCTATGTTAACGTCATCTCTTGAGATTTTGAATGAAAAAGTTCAGAAACTGTTTAGTGACATCGTTCTTCGCAAGGTCTATTGGGCAAGAACCGTTTTTGTCGGCTATGGTCAAGTGACAATCTTTTTGCTGGAGTAATCGTGCCACTAGTTGTTGTGCATCCTGTTCGCATGCAAAATGTAGCGCAGTTTTGCCATAGAGGTCTCTGCAGTGTATCAGTCCAGGTGCCTTTTCTAGTAGTGCATCAACTAACTCATAACTTCCCATAATAACAGCGCGATGCAAAAGTGTCTGCCCATAGCCATTCGTCATTAACAAATCTTGGTCCATGGTACGTACCGATATAATAGCGCGCTCTAATAATCCTTCGTTTAATAGTATTAATGCAGATTGTTGAGCGGGTGCTGAAGAGCTCATGTGCTCTTGAACTTCTTGTGGTGGCGATGTATTCAATGAGTCTTCTCTCTCATTTAAACTACTTTTCTTACGGTTTTTCTTTTTTGGACGAAAAAGAGATTCTTCTTGTAGGACGAGTTCTTCTTCCTCCTCCATAGTGAGATCGAGCACCGTAGTTATCTTTGAAGTACGTTTGCGCGATTTATGACCACTAGGAGTAGCGCCATTAAGAAGCGCTTTATGTATTTTTGAGTTTTTAACTGCAAGGTCTGCAGCAGTCTTGCCCTCGTTGTCTTGAAGCTCTTTATCTGGATTTTTTTTAAGGATGAGCTCAACGAGCTTATGTAAAGAATGTTTGGCTGCATAATGAAGAGCAGTTTTCCCTTTGTGGTCTTGATGATCTACCAAAGGATTATTCTTTTTGAGTAAGATCCCGGCATTCCTACGCCTCTTATTTTTTAGTGCATATATCAATGGTGTCCGACCTTTTATATTGCATGCTTGATTACTAAGAGCACCATGTTTGAGAAGTGCTCGAGTAATATTGCCTGTCTGGTCGAACTCTGCTGCTAAATGAAGGGGTGTATAGCCGTCTGGTCCAGCTAGTTTAGCATCCGCGCCATGATCTAACAACAGCGTCACCAGTGCAATGTTTCTTCTCTGAACAGCATTATACAGGGGAGTTCTTGGGTCTTCTCCCTTAGATAGAATGTTTGTCTGAGCGCCATGCTTAAGGAGCATCTTGGCTAAGGCTTCGTTTTCCCTGAATGTCGCCCAGTGAAGGGCAGACGCGCCTTCGTTATCAAGATGATTTACCTGTGCGCCCGCTAATACCAGCAGCTCGATACAGTCTGCAGCGTCTTCATGGACTACAAAGAGGGCTGTTTGGCCGTGCTCATCTGGACGATTTACGTCCACACCAAATTTTTCTATAAGTAAGCGAGCAATCTCTGCCTTACCATTGGCAACAGCAAAATGAAGAAGTGTCTCACCGGTGTCGGTAACTATGCTTGGTGCCATTTCTCGATTGTTGCCAAGCGATAGGAGTTTATCAACGAGCTCAGGAGTCCCTTGCGAGCAAGCATAATGAAGAAGGCTCACGCAAAGTGTGTCCTTTTCTCGGCCTGTTTTCAGTTTTGTACCGACGAGGAGTTCTTCAGAGGGAGTAGTGCCCGCACAAGCACTCAGTTGCTTGATAAGATTTATCATGGTTTCGGGCTTGAGCTTTTCACCATGCTGCTCTATCTCTTCTTCTAAAAGGACAGGTATAACTTTTTTGGGCTGTTCAAGCACAGAGAGATCTTCATTGCTCTTTTTTGATCGTTTTTTAAGAGGGATAGATTCCATAGCGTTGAGGCATATGTTGCTAAGAGAGAGTATGAGAACACCTAAAAGGCTAGTATAGTTCATAATGATTCCTTATCTTGAGACAATGATTATTTTGTAATTATACTCTCATATAATACTAGTATTTCTTAAAATTGAAACTGCAAGATTGCCTGGCTCCCCATTATGAAGTTTTTACTTCAGTGCGACGTGCGTTCTAGTAGGTAAACTTGTTGTACTATTAGAAGCAATAATTAACATAGCTTGAGGGATTGTAGTATCTTTGAAATAACATCAAATTACCTTGTTATACTGCAGCCTTGGTTTTTCGTACTGTGCTATTAAGTGCTGCTGAAAAGATTTTTGTTCAAGAGTAATTCAATATCTGCGGCTTAAAAAATTTAAGCCGCAGATATCCTTTTGTTTACTTATGATTTTTATCAAGTGGTGGTGCAGATGGCACTGGTCCTTGATCGGTAGAATAGGTAGGCGGTGCGGTATAAGGGCTATTTAGGTCTGCTAATCGTGGCGCTGATGGCGCTGGTCCAGTAGTAGTAAAGGATTCACGTGTAGGCGGGACCGTATAGACTTCATAATCAATCGGCGGTGCTGATGGTGCCGGTTGCTGAGGAGCTTGATATTGCTGATATCTTTGCGCTTCTTGAGCTGCCTGTTGCTGCATGAGTTGTGTTTGCTGTCTCATTTGATTAAGTTTCTGTCGTTCCAGAGCTAGGCGCTGTTGTTGCTGAGCGGCAATTCGTGCTGCTTTTTGCCGACGACGTGCTTGACGCTCTTTATGGCGGCATTCTTCCTCATACTGAGCACATTCTTTTTTATACTCGCGGGAACCCTTAACTCGCGTTGCGGTCAGATTGAGTGCTTCTGAAAGACTATTAAGTAGGGTTATAGTTTCGCGTTGAAATGGCTCTGGCCTAAATCCTCGTAAATCATTGGTAAGTACTCTGACTGATGTTTGTAGAGTTGAAAGCCATTTACTGTAGGATCGATAAGGATATCGTTTGCGCCCATGACTACGAGAATGAATAATGTCATTCAGCTCTTGCAGAGCACTGGTAGGTGACAAGGTAAGGAGGTGTAGTTCCTCATTGAGATACTGATGTGTTGATAAAAAGTTTTGGGCTTTAATGTAGGGTATTTGTCGTATAAATTCTCGAAGCTGTGGTTCTGTTCTTTTGTAGTGCTCAACGATATAGTCATATTGATCTACAAGGGGCTGAAGCTTTTTAGTAGAGGTAATGGTAGTTCGTAAAGCTGCTAGGGCCTGATGGTTGCTAGTAAGTTGTGATAGGTCATTGCTTGCATAGTTCTGCAAGTCAGCTAACTCAGTGTTTGTGGTATGGGCATATGCTTGGCAGAGTGCATGTGTCGATTTTTTCAAGCTATAGCTCTTTTCAATGGTGCATAGCAAGTCATACTGATCTTGCAAGATTTCATGAAGCGAAAATCGCTGTGCATGGGCATTATATTGTTTGGTTTTATAGTAAGAATAGAGACTGCCTGCCGTGAGTATTCCTGCGGTTGTAACCCATGCATAATCTCCAAGGGATGCGCCGATGGTACTTTTTATAGCTTCATCAAGGTCAGTTAGTGGGTTAGCGTCAACTGAGGAGCCGGTGAAACCAATGGTGAGTAGTGCAAGAAAGAGGTTTTTGTTAGTCATATGAGTATTCCTTACTACTGTAGGTTGTTATCGATAAAGAGTTTAATGGTGCGCTTTACGGTATTATATGTCTCATGAAAGAGGTCTTTTTGTCGGTAGAGAGGTCTTAAGTGTTGCTTACCTCGCAGTTCATCAAATATGCCTATGATTACTTTATGATTCTTTTTTAGAGTAGTGAGATCATGCGCTGCGGTAGCAGCATCGATGTTCTGTGTACTGGTATATCTTTCATGCAGGGCAGCCATGGCATCAAAGTGGTCTTGTAGCGCTTCATGATATGAAAAACGGTGTTTGCGATTACGGTAAGATACCGTCTTATATACGGCATAGATGCCGGTAGCTGTGGTAAGAGTTGCAGCGGTTACCCAGGCATAATTGCCAAGTGGAGCGGCGAAATTGTCCTTGATAAGAGTATTAATTTTTTTTAAAGGGTTTGCGACCAGTGGAGCACTTATGAGAATGCTGAGTGTGAGGGTTTTTGTATGCATAATAGATCCTTATGTGTACCGTACAATTGTAAGTATAGCATAGCATATTTATACATACCTGCAACGGGGCAATGCAACCGTAGGATAGCATGGAAGAGACACCGGCTTAGGCTGGATATGTTTTAAGTTCACGCTGTTTGGTAAGAGGAGATTAAAAAGAATAGGCTTTGACATGCATGCTTAAAGTAGTATAAAAGAGTTGGGTTGACTATCGAAAGCTTGAGGGATAGAGGGATATAAATGACTAAAGTTTTAGTCCTAATGACTGTTCTAATTTGGCAAGCTTATGGGATGGATCTGATTCCACAAAAAGTAGACGTAATGTTTGTTGAAGAAACAGAGCTCAGTCCTCTTGCTCCGGCCATTCTTGAAAGGCTTCCTGATGTTGATTTAATCTCCCAGTTGCGAGAGCCTTTATTATGGGATGAACTGCCAGCAATACCGAGTTATAGAATAGCTGAAATACTCATGGAGCGGCACCCAATTGTACTCTTTATTCTAAACCGGCTTTCTATTGCCTATTCCTTTAATGCTCATGCGGAGTCTATTGCTGCTGTTGCTCTAAACCGACAAGGTTCTTTGCTATTAACAGCATCTGAGGATGCTACGGCAAAAATTTGGGACCTTAACACAAAACGGCTGTATGCAAGTCTGGTTGGTCATCATAAAGGTCTGCAAAAAGCACTATTTAATCATGACTCGCAACTGGCTCTTACGCTTTCTAAAGATGGCTCAGTTAAGGTGTAGCAGGTGCAAGACGGGTTAGAACTCTATTCATTTGGAACTGCAGAGGAGCCCATTTTTCAAGCTCTTTTTCATCCGCATGAATCTACACTTATATTACGCGCAACTAGTGGTATTGTTCGGGCATGGTCTTTGTCTGGCGGGCAGTTGCAGCTGCTATATGAAAAGCGGGATGATCAGTATAGTGAAGTGGCATATAGTGTTAATGAAGAACTGATAGCGTTAGGATCTAGAGATGGCTCTATTGTGATAGGTAACTCGCAAGATGGCGGAGAGTTACAGAGACTTATAGGTCACAGTAAAGATATAGCACATCTTGCCTTTAGTCCAGATGATACGATGCTTGTATCATCATCATATGATACTACTTGCCGAGTTTGGCAAATAACAGGAGAAGGTAAAGTTGTTTTTGAGGATCATCCGGATAGCGTTATTTGTGCTCGCTTTACCCAGGACCAACAGTTTATATTTTCCTACTCAGTGGACTATGATAGATGCGTTACTGGAGACCCGCCAGGAGGATTAGGATTGTTATGGAATATAGATTCAAATCAAGCCCACGAGAATTTATGATGCTATAACTGATGCGGAGTTTTATGGTATGCAGTTGTTAGCGTTTTCTTGCTATGGTGGTAAGCTGCAGGTGATGACGGGATTAGAGACTAAGAAGCTTAGTGATCGAGTTTCTCACTTGCTATTAACCCGCATGATGGTACACTAATAGCAGCAACATTTAGTGGAAGCGTCTTTTTGTACCGATTTGGTGATTATTTTGAGGTGGAAGAGAAGTTGTTAGCAGGTCTGGATCATAAGTATGCTTATCTTCTGCATGTTATCTACTGTCATCAAAAAAATGGTGGTGTCAATTTAGAGCAATTTCCACACCTTAAAGAGGTATTTGAAAGCTTTCAGGAATTTCTACCACTTGCTGCGCAAATTTTGCAGCCTTATGTCTACAAAGACAGGATATAAATGTATTCACCCTTCAATATAGAGAGAAGAAGATGTATATATATAGAGCACTATTATTTTCTGTACTAACCATTTCAATGTTTGCCATGGATAAAGTGAAGCAAGATAAAGGATCACTATCGCTACCCGTGTTGGAGGGTGCTCGGTTTTTGCTTACCGGAGCACCAGGTGCAGGCAAAACAACGGTTATTGATTTGTTGAGTAGCCAAGGGGTACAGGTAGTTTCTGAAGCTTATACGACACTCTTTAACGAAGCAATGGCGGCTGGAGAAAGCGCTGCAGAGTTCTTCAGAGATCCGCTAAGGCTGCGTCGTAGATTGTATGAAAAGCAGTGTGCAATGGAGGCAGGTGTGGACTCAAGTCGATTAACGTTTTTGGATAGAGGCACTCCTGATATTTGTTTCTTTGGTGAGCTGTTTGGTGTTGCCATGCCAGATGATTTTTGTCGGCTTATGTTAGAGAGGTCATATGACGGAGTACTTATGTTGGACCTTGTGCCGGAAGAGTGCTTTCAGCAAACCCAGGTGAGGCAGGAAACATATGAGCAAACAATGCGCGTACATGAGTATTTCAAGAAGCGTATTGGTGAATGCCGTTACTGGGTCGCACGAATTCCTTTCATGTCTCCTGAGAAGCGTGTTGAGTATGTGTTTTCATTAGTTAATCAAGCCTATATCTATTCAACAATAATAGATTGCTTTGCAGGAAAAAATGATCGTTATGAGATTAAGCCTTATTTCGGTCCAATTAGGCTTATTGAGATTGCTTCTGTTAAAGGAGCACCATATCGCTTTTATGGGGTCCATATTGATGCGCAAAATGACGTTGATTTTTCTACCCTTCGTAAGCGCGTTCTTGCTTTTGCGTCAACTGAAGTTCAGAGCATTGTCCAGGTGGTCGGTGATTCTGGGCCAAAAAGTTTTGATGAGGCTGGCACCGCCTATGGCCGCGATTTTCTGAGGGAATTCTTTGAACAGCCGGTTCTTATTGAATATGGCTTTACTGGTAATAGGTTTGATACTCACCTAGGAGTCTGTCGGAAAACGAACTAGCCACCTATGACATTTCAAACTTTTTCGTAATTTTCGATTCCCAACTAATCATAAAAATGCTATACTTTTTCAGTCTTATATATTGATTGAATCATCTAAACCATAGGATCGTAATGAAGTCAAAGTTTATGCAATGTGACAGAGATACTTTGTATATAATGCCTCCTTCTGTTGATGATTGGCTTCCTAAAAACCATCAGGCACGTTTTGTTGTAGATATAGTTGATCAGCTTGATCTATCAGCTATTGAAAAGAGCTATTCCGAAACAGGTAGGAAAGCTTATCCTGTAAGAGTTCTCTTAGCCACGATCTTTTATGGTTACATAACAGGCGTTTATTCAAGCCGCAAACTAGAAGAAGCAACCTATGAATCAGTTCCGTTTAGATATATTGCAGCAAATCTCCATCCAGATCATGATACTATAGCTAGTTTCAGAAAACAGTTCTTGAAGCAACTGGATGCTATCTTTCTACAGATCTTAATAATTGCATCAGAAATGGGTATTGTGAAGCTCGGAAATGTATCAACGGATGGGAGTAAAGTCTTGGCTAACGCAAGTAAGCATAAAGCTCTTAGTTGGGAGTATGCCAAAAAACTTGAAGCCCAATTGAGGGAAGAGTTGAACCAATTACACAAATTGGCTGAAGAGGCAGACAACATTCCTAAAGATATGAATATTCCAGAAGAACTAGCTCGTCGAGAGAAGCGGTTAGAGGCGATTAAATCGGCACAAGAAGAAATTGATAAGAGAGCTGAAGAAAGATATA
Organism: uncultured bacterium; assembly: GCA_963711045.1. Taxonomy (GTDB): domain Bacteria; phylum Babelota; class Babeliae; order Babelales; family Babelaceae; genus PRDV01. The sequence continues at coordinate 891,958 of CAVQCM010000004.1, forward strand.
TCGCCGAAAAAGCTGCCTATGATGAAAAAATGAAAGAGCGTAATGAGTGGCAAAAGCAAACCGGTAAAAAAAAAGCCGGTAAGATTCCGCAACCTCCAACTAGAGAGCCTCAAAAGAAAGACCAAGTCAACTTAACAGACAAAGAATCCCGCATCATGCCTAAGTCTGGTGGCGGGTTTGTTCAAGCGTTTAATGTTCAGGCCAGTGTTGATGAAGATACTCACCTTATTATTGCAAATCATGTAACCCAAAGTACCAATGATAAACGAGAAATAGTTCCTACCCTTGAGGAAATAAAGAAAGCAGAGAATGTTCTTGGCCAAGAAGTATTACATGTTCTCGCTGATGCTGGCTATTATAGCGAAGCAAATGTAAGACATTGTGTACAAGCAGGGAAAACACCACTGATAGCAGACAAGCGAGATAAGCATAATAAATCACTAACTTCAAGATTCGAACATGCAGATATTGAATGTCCTGAAATAGAGGACCCTGTAAAGCAAATGAAGCACTATATGAAAACTAAGGAGGGAAAAGAGCTGTATGCTAAGCGAAAGTCAACAGTAGAGCCTGTGTTTGGTATCATTAAGAACGTAATGGGCTTCAGCAAGTTCTCTCTGAGAGGGCTCGATGCGGTATCGGGTGAATGGAAGCTAGTATCTATAGCATGGAATCTTAAGAGGATGTTCACTTTACTAAGGAAGAAGCAAATAAAGGATGCATCCCAACATAATCAACCCATATCAATCTGTCCTGCATGATTGATATGCCCCAGTATGCGCTAATTAAAAGCAATTCTCATAATAATTCATTCTTTTATGTTGCTATCAAAAATATATCCTAAAATATGTTTGCTAAATTGCCAAAAATCTTAAAATCATGCTCCAGCGAAACTATATTCCCAACGTTGCCCGACAGACTCCTAGATATTAATTCATTTGTGAATGAATATCTTGAGCAGCATCCAGATCAAGCACATAGATTCATTGCAAATATTTTAGGTCATACAGTGGTAGCTCTAACTCAATGGGGCTGCACAGGGTCTCCTGAAATCCGTAACTTTATGGTAGTTTATAATGACCATGGTATTGAAAATATGGCTCCTCCTGTCTATGATGAAGAGGGGATGAAAGTGCATGGCTATACTACGTTTGGTGATGATGTAACCACGTCTGACTCTCTACTTTCTGCTGAGGGTGGTGATGCGATGGTTTGTCTTGAAGGCGGGGCCCAATCCTTTTGCCAAGTGATTAATATACTAAGAAGAGGCGTTCCAGTTCATTTGGTGTATAATCTGCGTTTTGCGGATATTAACATGTTCTCTGCTAGTCGTTTTTTACTTCAGATTCGTGAAGCGCTCAGTAAGAATCCTCATATCACAAAAGATGAGTTGAGGGCAATTAATGAAGAGCAGATTGTCGCATTTGGTGATATGATGTTTAATAAAAAGAAAGGTGATTACAAGACTAAGAGGCAGCTATACAAACAGGCAATCGAGGGATTGATTGATGAAGAGTTGTTCAGGAAAATTCCCGAACTTTGCACATTCTATGATGCTAAGGCATCCTGAGGACAAAATCTAGCTGAGTTCGCTGTTGCTTTAACATAAGGTTGAGAAGTCAAGCTAAGCCCGGAATGCTTAAACCTATGGTTTTAATTTAGCGCAGAAAGGGGATGGAAGTCGAGTCTGTGTCGTATGGCTTGTGTAATCCTTTATTTTATTTCAGGATCATCAATAGGTTCCTCCATAGATTTGGGACATATGCCCTATTATTATTATGGGTTTACTAACGGACCATCATTGCTACTTAAGGATAGTTCTTTACTGTTTTGCAGAGTGCGGTCTTTAGGCTATGATGATAGAAATGCGAGAGTAAAGCTGATAAGCCCATCATCGCGTCCTTTTTGCCTCATTGTATAAGGTGATAAAAATGGCTTGACATTCTGTGTCAACAGGATACAATAGAATTATTAACTTGAGTATTCGGAAAAATCCCAAGAAAACAAAAATAAAACTTGAAATATATATCGAAGAACGTATACTTAAAAATATCTTAGTTCTTGAGATGAGTAGTAGCGAAAAAATTATATGAAATTTGACAAGTGTTTTTAAGCCATGTATGATTTATATATCATTGCTTTAAAAGCATGTTTAAAAAATTATATTCTTTGAAATATACGAAAATTCCTAAAAGCCTTTGAGAGTGAGATCGACAAACATTACAAACAAACTTCTGTGATGGAGAGTTTGATCCTGGCTCAGAATAAACGTTGGCGGCGTGCTTAACACATGCAAGTCGAGCGAGAAAGGTCCTTCGGGACTGAGTAAAGCGGCGAACGGGTGAGTAACACGTAGGAATCTACCTTTTAGTGAAGAATACCCTCGAGAAATCGAGGTTAATACTGCATACGTCCCTGCGGGAGAGAAAGATGGCCTCTTTGCTGTCGCTGAAAGATGAGCCTGCGTACTATTAGCTTGTTGGTGGGGTAAAGGCCTACCAAGGCGATGATGGTTAGCCGGCCTGAGAGGGTGTACGGCCACACTGGAACTTAGACACGGTCCAGACTCCTACGGGAGGCAGCAGTGAGGAATATTGCGCAATGGGCGAAAGCCTGACGCAGCGACGCCGCGTGGAGGATGAAGGTCTTCGGATTGTAAACTTCTGTTAAGTGGGAAGAAAGACTTATGTCTAATACAAAGCGAAGATGACGGTACCACTAGAGAAAGCACCGGCTAACTTCGTGCCAGCAGCCGCGGTAATACGAAGGGTGCAAACGTTATTCGGATTTATTGGGCGTAAAGGGTGCGCAGGCGGTATGTTAAGTCAGCTGTTAAATCTCCCGGCCTAACCGGGAATCAGCGGTAGATACTGGCATGACTAGAGGATGGAAGAGAGAAGTGGAATTCTCGGAGTAGCGGTAAAATGCGTAGATCTCAAGAGGAACACCGATGGCGAAGGCAGCTTCTTGGTCCATTTCTGACGCTGAGGCACGAAAGCGTGGGGAGCAAACAGGATTAGATACCCTGGTAGTCCACGCTGTAAACGATGATCACTAGACGTTGGTTCTGCTCTGCAGAATTAGTGTCGTAGCTAACGCGTTAAGTGATCCGCCTGGGGACTACGATCGCAAGATTAAAACTCAAAGGAATTGACGGGGGTCCGCACAAGCGGTGGAACATGTGGTTTAATTCGACACTACGCGAGAAACCTTACCTAGGCTTGACATGTATATGCCAGCTATAGAGATACAGAGTTTTCTAGGAAATCGGTTTAGACAGTATACACAGGTGCTGCATGGCTGTCGTCAGCTCGTGTCGTGAGATGTTGGGTTAAGTCCTATAACGAGCGCAACCCCTGCTGTCAGTTGCTACTTCGTAAGAAGGCACTCTGATGGGACTGCCTGGGAAACCAGGAGGAAGGTGGGGATGACGTCAAGTCATCATGGTCCTTATGCCTAGGGCAACACACGTGTTACAATGGCCAGTACAAAGGGCTGCAATACCGCAAGGTGGAGCAAATCCCAAAAAGCTGGTCTAAGTTCGGATTGAGGTCTGCAACTCGACCTCATGAAGTTGAAATCGCTAGTAATCGCGTATCAGAACGACGCGGTGAATACGTTCTCGGACCTTGTACACACCGCCCGTCACACCATGAAAGCTGTTTGTACCCGAAGTCATCTTAGCTAACTCTGTAAGGGAGGCGGATGCCGAAGGTATGGAGAGTGATTGGGGTGAAGTCGTAACAAGGTAGCTGTAGGAGAACCTGCGGCTGGATCACCTCCTTTCGAGGGAGATATAATTCATAATACTTTGTATATATAGGTGTGCTGTTAGATCACATGATCAAAGGCTTTTGGAAACTTTTTTATCTGGGCCTATAGCTCAGGGGTAGAGCGCCCCGCTGATAACGGGGAGGTCAGTAGTTCGAGTCGACTTAGGCCCACCAGAATTTGTATGGTGTCTCAGTAAACCTCTAGCATTTTAAGGGGATGTAGCTCAGTTGGTAGAGCATCTGCCTTGCACGCAGGAGGTCAGCGGTTCGAATCCGCTCATCTCCACCAATTTGTAATCTCCAATTAGAATTTTCGTATGTTGAGTAACTAAAAATTTCTTGTGTTCTTTGAAATATTTGTAGTTAAATAATTCCTAGTTGCAAATAACTGAGTTATCTCAAAATTTGTGATAATTAAAAAGAGCATTTGGTGGATGCCTTGGCATCAGGAGGCGATGAAGGAGGCGGAAGACTGCCATAAGCTTCGGGGAGCTGTCAATCAAGCTATGATCCGAAGATGTCCGAATGGGGAAACCCATCTATGGTAAACCCATAGTATCCTTATCTGAATACATAGGGTAAGGAAGCGAACGGCTTGAACTGAAACATCTCAGTAGGGCTAGGAAAAGAAAACAAAGTGATTCCCTAAGTAGTGGTGAGCGAAAGGGGAAGAGCCTAAACCTATATCATGTAATAGCCTGTATGCGTTGTGATATGGGTGTAGCGGGATAGATATGTCTCTTCTATACAGAGAAGAGCTGAAGCGTTATGTTGCTTAGCAGAATGTTCTGGAAAGGACAGCCAAAGAAAGTGACAGCCTTGTACGCGAAAAGTTGCATGGCAGTTCGAGTATATATTCCCAAGTACCGTGGAGCACGTGAAATTCTGTGGGAATCTGCCCAGACCATTGGATAAGACTAAATACTACCTGATGACCGATAGTGCACAAGTACCGTGAGGGAAAGGTGAAAAGAACCCCGGGAGGGGAGTGAAATAGAATCTGAAACCAATTGTTTACAATCGGTGGAAGCGATGTATACGTACGCGCAACCACGTACCTTTTGCATAATGAGCCAACGAGTTATCTTATAGTGCAAGGTTAAGTTTTGAAAGAACGGAGCCGTAGCGAAAGCGAGTCTGAATAGGGCGAAATTAGTACTATGGGATAGACCCGAAACCAAGTGAGCTATCCATGTCCAGGATGAAGTCTCGGTTACACGAGATGAAGGTCCGAACCGGTGTAGGTTGAAAACTGCTCGGATGAGGTGTGGATAGGAGTGAAAGGCTAATCAAACTGGGAAATAGCTGGTTCTCCCCGAAATATATTTAGGTATAGCCTTGTTGAATTCATTATGGGGGTAAAGCACAGTTTAGAATTTTGGGGGCGCAAGCTTACCGGTTCTTTACTAACTCTGAATGCCATAGTGTTTAGAAAACAGGAGACAGACTGCGAGGGATAAGCTTCGTAGTCGAGAGGGAAACAGCCCAGACCATCAGCTAAGGTCCCAAAATATTCGTTAAGTTGGTAAAAGAAGTGGAAATACACAGACAGCCAGGAGGTTGGCTTAGAAGCAGCCATCCTTTAAAGAAAGCGTAACAGCTCACTGGTCAAGTGTTATTGCGCTTAAATATGAACGGGGATAAACGTGTTACCGAAGCTATGGCTATGTACTAAGATGCGTCTTAGTAATGGGGTAGGGGAGCGTTCTTTGATAGATACGAGCTTGACCGTAAGGACAGGTGTTGTTGATCAAAGAAGTGAATATGTTGGTATAAGTAACGAAAAAATAGGTGAGATTCCCGTTCGCCGAAAGTCTAAGGTTTCCTGAGAACGGTTTATCCACTCAGGGTTAGTCGACCCCTAAGCCGAGGCCAATTGGAGTAGGCGATGGACAACAGGTTAAATATTCCTGTACCACTGTATGGGCGTTTGAGCGAAGGAGTGACGCAGGAGGGTAGGTTGACTTGGACTGTGGAGTGCCAAGCTAAGCACGTAGAGGGGCATTATAGGTAAATCCGTTTTGCCATTAACCTTGAAATGTGATGGGCATGTACGATCTCTAGTAGATATATGTGTTCAACTGATCCCACACTGACTAGAAAATCTTCTAGCGAGCTTTATATAGTGATCGTACCGCAAACCGACACAGGTAGATGGGCTGAGAATGCTCAGGCGTTGAGATAACTATCATTAAGGAACTCGGCAAAATAGCCTCGTAACTTCGGGAGAAGGGGTGCCTACGTGTCGTGAAAGCGCTTGTAGGTTTCAACAAAGAGGCCCAACCGACTGTTTAACAAAAACACAGGGCTCTGCTAACTCGTAAGAGGATGTATAGAGTCTGACGCCTGCCCAGTGCCGGAAGGTTAATAGGAGGGGTTAGCCGTAAGGCGAAGCTCTGAATTGAAGCCCCGGTAAACGGCGGCCGTAACTATGATTAATGCTAGGACCATTGTTGTAGTTGTAAAATCTGGCTATATGCTGGGACATCTCGTGTATCCTACACTACTCGTTTCATATATACTATGAAGCAGTGACAATGTGTTAGGTGGAGACAATCAGCAGGAAAGGCTCCTGTATAGGAGAATCCTCAGAGACTAATATGCCAGACTCAGTGAAAGCTGAGATGATAGAGTCCGATCTGTATGGCGACATACAGCTGTGAAGTGGTGACACTTTGACAGTCTTTCTACATTTGGTAGAAAGGTAACACTAATGAACGGTCCTAAGGTAGCGAAATCCCTTGTCGGGTAATTGGAATTGCCCCTTTATCGCGTGAGCGATATTGAAACACCAGCTCATATCGGGGAAACCCTCCTGAACATACGTTCAAAGGGCAATCCCGAGGGAAGTCGCAGCATAAACTGTTGACCCCGTAACGACTGATCCGAAAGGTGAGGCACAGCGACAAGGCTGTGCAAGACGCTGGTTACTTGTTTAAACAGAAAGACCTATGGAGATTATTATATGACACTGCATCCGTGGTTCGTAACAGGACTGATAGATGGTGAGGGTTGTTTTTCGGTATCGTTTTCAAAGCGTTCGCGCTTGAATCTGGGTATTGAAACAAGACCATCATTTTCTCTCTCCTTGAATCGTAGAGATCTTGCTTTAATCAAAGCAGTGCATACTTATTTTAAGTGTGGCGGAGTACGTTTTTCTAAATCTGATAATACCTACAAATATGAGGTACGATCAATAAAAGAGTTAGTAAAACAGATACTACCACATTTTAAGAAGTATCCATTGCAAGGAGCAAAGTATAACGATTTTGAACGATTTGAACAGATTTGTACCAAGGTACATGCTAACCTTCACTTAAGTAAAACAGGGTTACTTGAGATAATTGAACTAGCATATGGTATGAATCCATGCGGAAAGCGTAAGTATAATAAGAATGAACTCCTACGGGTACTTTACAAGTAAAAGGTATAGTCTATGCCGCGTAGAAATACGCAGATAACATGAAGTTCCGACCTGCATGAATGGCGTAACGAGTTGGGCGCTGTCTTGATGATAGACTCAGTGAAATTGTAGTGCCGGTGAAAATGCCGGCTTACCCGCAACAGGACGGAAAGACCCCGTGCACCTTTACTATAGCTTGGCATTGATTTTTGGACTGATCTGTGTAGGATAGGTGGGAGACGTTGAAGTCGCGACGCTAGTTGCGATGGAGTCAACCTTGAAATACCACCCTTATCCGTTTGAAGATCTAACCTAGACCCGTTATCCGGGCTGGGGACAGTGTCTGGTGGGTAGTTTGACTGGGGTGGTCGCCTCCTAAAAAGTAACGGAGGCATACAAAGGTTCACTCATGACGAATAGAAATCGTCGGTAGAGCGTAAAGGCACAAGTGAGCTTAACTGCGAGACCTACAAGTCGAGCAGATGCGAAAGCAGGTCTTAGTGATCCAGTGGTTCCGAATGGAAGGGCCATTGCTAAATGGATAAAAGGTACGCCGGGGATAACAGGCTGATCTCCTCTGAGAGTCCATATCGACGAGGAGGTTTGGCACCTCGATGTCGGCTCATCGCATCCTGGGGCTGGAGAAGGTCCCAAGGGTTTGGCTGTTCGCCAATTAAAGCGGTACGCGAGCTGGGTTCAGAACGTCGTAAGACAGTTCGGTCCTTATCCGTTGTGGGCGTAGGGTATTTGAGAGGGCTTGTTCCTAGTACGAGAGGACCGGAATGAGTGAGCCTCTAGTGTTCCAGTTGTTCAACAAAAGCAAGCTGGGTAGCTAAGCTCATTAGAGATAACCGCTGAAAGCATCTAAGTGGGAAACTCGCCTCAAGACTAGATACCCCGTCACGTAAGTGCATAAGATTCCTTGAAGACTACGAGGTTGATAGGCTGGGTGTGTAAGCATAGTAATATGTTCAGCTGACCAGTACTAATAAATCGAACGTTTTATCACTTTACTTATTTTTAGATAATTAAGTGTTTGTGTTATAGGTATAATTACTACAGATATTTCATCCGCAAGGAAACTTTGAATTGTTTTAAAAATTTCCTGGTGGGTATAGTTGTAGGGTCACACCCGTTCCCATTCCGAATACGGAAGTTAAGTCTACAACGCTGATGATACTTGGCTGGCGACGGCCTGGAAAAGTAGGTACTGCCAGGGTTTAATTTTATGAGAGCCTCACATTAAGTTGTGAGGCTTTTTTTATGTAATTATTTGCTACGAATACACTCTCATGCCTTGAGGATACCATGACAAAAAATTCAGTCGGATTGCTGAGTACAGTAGAGGCTGGAAGCTTTTTATTGTAGAAGAATGGGTTTGATTATTCTTCTCTCTGAAAATAATAACTCTTCTTATGGGCCGTTTTTTTTGACAATATTGAAAAAGTGAGCTTCTGCTTCAGGATGATGCGACTGTTAATGTTTTGCCCAAAGATGGTTGGATGACGTTATATGTAGCTTCTTACAATGGACATGAGAAGGCAGTTAAGCTTCTACTTGAGCATGCAGTAAAGTAGGCTAGCTATCGCAATCAGCAAGACTTAGAGACTGTTTGTTGCTTGAAAATAGAGAGTAAAATAGTACCTAAGGGTCTTATGCACCAAGAAAATAGCACTTGTGGTACAATTATTTATTGGTTTTAGGCATAGGATTGTACTCCAAATATTTCATATACAACGAAACGTTGAATAGTCCTTAAAATTCCCGTGTGGGTATAGACTAAGGTTGTCTATTGTTCTTTATCCAACTTTACCATACAAATGGTGCGGTGTACGAATAGAGCAATAGGTGCTATACTCAGCGTATAATACAATTCTATAATTTATTTTGGAGTAATACCAATGTATACATCCTTTATACTGATACTTTTTACTGTGTCTCTCTGTTTTAGTTCTGAGCCACCTGTTAAACGGGCTAAAGTAGCTGCCGGTGTAGAAACGGCAGATCAAGAATTTCCTGCAGGACCTGACCATGGCCATCTAGCACCTATGATAGTTAATACGCTTGAGTATGAAGGATTAGATGAGAAGCAGCCGGAGAAGCGTTCAAGAGTCCTTGAGGAAGAAGAGCTTTTTGGCGGTATATCGTTTGAACTAGAAGAAATGCAGGCTGTGCTACCAGAAAAATGGTTGGTTGCACCGCTTTTAGAGCGCAACCAGCGTATTTGGCAGTTGGTGGAATCTGCGAAAAAGAGCATAACCCATTGGCCCACAAGAAGAGGTGGCGCTGTAATCCTTTTTGATGAGCTGGTAAAAAGCATTTGTCAGTCTCACCTGGAACCGCTCTACGAATGTTTAGTAGAAGATGAGCTTGGCAGGAGATGGTCAGAGGACTACACTCTTGGTGAGTATATAGCATATGAACTTGCCACTGTTTTTAAACAGTTTATCTTAGATAGTGATCAGGTGTATCCGCTGCTTGAAAGATATTTAGCTCTTGGTATGCCCTTGGTACCAATTGTCGGTGAAGCGTGTTGTGAGAGATTGACCCGAGGAAGAGGTTTGTGGCCGGTAGATGCTATAGTTGCTCTATTTGCGAGGCTGGCCAGAGATGGTGGTCCTACAACCAATTTAAGTGCGAACTGCTTTGCTGAACTTGCCCGTGGTATTGAATGGCTGCAGTCTCAATCACACTTTTTAGAAGATCTGCTACGTGTAATAGAGGCGGCAGTACCACTGGCGGATACTGATGATGAAGGAACGGTGTTCATGTTGTTGGTGATGGTAGATGTCTTGCTTAACCGTAGCCCAAAATGCCCATTGATTGTTAGCATTAGTAATCTCTTGCCAGCAGAAAAACTTTTTGTTCAGGATGGCACAACCGAGGTACCACTTATTATCCGTGCGATAGTGCGTAAGCATATACCACTGATAAATGCACTGGTTAAAAAGAAAGCCCATAGGGTTGCAGGGAATGTGGTATCGCCCATGCTCTATGCTATACAGCTAGGAGACTATAGAATAGTAAATGCGCTTCCTAAAGATCCTGAAGTGGTATCCATAAAGCAGCTTAACATACCATTTCCTCGGGATCATTTTGATGTGCGCTTTGTGAAGGCTATTATTGACAAAGGATTGCATGACCTGAAGGACTCTGATGGCAATACATTGTTACATCTCCTGATGTGGGCACCTAAAAAACAATTGGGTGAAGCCATAACGCAAATTAACCGATTGTTGAAACAAAATGTTTCTCTTTATTCGCGCAATAAAAAAGGATGGATGCCTCTTCATATACTTGCAAATCGTAGGTTACAATGGCATGATGAGCCAACAAAGAAACTGGTTCGTCGCATGCTAGACATTTTTACCGAGGGAGGGACTACCAGCCCTGATACTCCTGTGTTAGACGCCGAGGGGCACGTTGTGGGGCCAACACCACTGATGCTTGCTGCATTCAGAAATGGATCAACGGTTGAGCAGCTGCTTGAATATGGAGCAGATCCTTTACGCTCGTCCAAAATAAAAGATGTTAATAGGAAAATTATCAAAAGCTTTCCCCTTTCAGCGGTGACCAGAAACGGCAATCTTACGGTGGAGCAGGTAGCAACTTTTATTCCCTATATCATCAGAAATAGTAGTTTTTATCCTGAAGTGGTAAAGCAGGTAGTAACAGCTCTGGCGTGTCTAAGGCGGGTGTTTCCGGAATGTCCTCATAATGTGCGTCCCTACCTTATTCCTCAGAGCCATTTGCGAGTACTCTTTACCGAGGCCTTGTGGAGAGGGAAAGTGCTTCATAATGTTGATGCTACCTTAGTGGTACATGTTGTGAGTGCCTTAACGGCTACTGAATATAAAAAGATTAAATCAATCGATTGTTCTCAGCTGAATCATAGAGATGAGATTCAGGAAGTTCTTCAACCAGAAGCTATTGAAGAAAAGATGAAGACGCTGGTTAGGCTCTAATAGCGGATATTTTAAATGATGACTATGCTAGTTTACCATACGTAAAGAATAAGTATAAGATATGAGACTGCTACTTGGTTGTTTAGTACTGATAATGGGTATTTTATGGGCAATGGATGAGCAGAGGGCTGAGCATGCACTTGAACAAGAACGTGGCTATAAGCACTCTGTTAGGTCATGTTGCTGAACCTTAGTACATAGTGCGAAAGATTTTGTGCGGTCCTATTCAGGGTACTACCTTGTTTTGGCATATGTGGACACCTAGCAATGGTTATATATAAATATAATATATTTTTATTTTTCAAATAAATCCTCCAGGGTAAGATTTTTTCTTACTTGTAGTGTTTGGTTAAGTATATGGATAGGATTCTGCACTGATAGGTAATGTAATTACCGTCATTTTAGGAATATACCTAATAATCAGTATAGTTGGATCTTCATAAATAATTCAGTTAATCGAGTAATCGAGGAAGTTCTCCTGTGAGATAGAGTGGCAGTGATCTCAGCTCATATTTTGTAGGATTTCCTAAACTGTCTTTTACCTCAACGAGGACCTTACGTGGCCGCTGACTGTTAAGCCGTACTGCTAAGGTGAGGTTTTGTTGATTCATGAATAAATGAAGAGACTTCATGGTGCCGGTAGTACCCGCTTTTACTTCTATTGGTATGATTGATCCTCTGTGCTGTATTACATAGTCAATTTCTGCATTGCTTTTTTTATCAGAACGAATCCAGTAATAGAGTGATGGGTCTTTGTAGAGCGGTTCTATAGTTCGTAGCAGTTGACCTGTGACCTGTTCTGCGATACCTCCTTTATTTATGAGATCGATTTCTTCAGTGCTCATAAGTTGCGTGTAAGAGAGATTGAGGTATGATGAACACAGTCCTACATCAAGGAGGATAACTTTTTGAAACCTATCGTTGGTTTCTGCGCCGAGAGGTAAGCCATTTGCTGAAGTTGCTTGAACTTTATGGCATACTCGTGCGAGGCAAAGAAGAGATAGTGCCTGCTTAATTGATGCTGCTTGAATAGTTTTATTTACCTGGGCATATACAAACTTTTCACCCAGAAGTCTTGGTACTGCTGCTAACACTTCTTCAAGCCTTTCAGGGTCTATGCGTCCACTATATTTATACATGTCTGCTTTATAGGTATCAATAAGGTTTGCATGAATTCGTCCTATCTCGTTGATACTTTTTAATGCAACCCAATTAGTTATTGCCGCTGGCATACCACCTACCATGATATATTCTTTAAAAAATTTTATGAGTTCTTCATGGATAAATTGAGGCATTTCGTCCTGCCAGGTAAAACTTTTTAGATGTCGTACCAGATGGCCTTTATCAAGCCCGAGTAAGAATTCTTCAAAGGAAAATGGCTCAAGATACATAAAGTTTACACGGCCGACAGGCATGCTCATTTCATGTTTCTTTAGGGCAAACTCTAAAAGTGAGCCAGTAGCAATGACTGCCAATTCAGGCATATCTTCTGCGAACCAGCGTAGCTTTGGGTAGAGTGACGGGAGTGCCTGTATTTCATCTAAAAAAAGGAGTGACTTTTTTGGATCTATTGATATTCCTAAAAGATCTTCAAGGCCACGGACTATTTTTTTTGGTTCTCCCATTGCAAAGGGCTCTTTGGGGCTTCCTGGTTTTTCAAAGTTAATCTCTATAAGATTTAGTCCTTGAGACTCTGCAAAATGGCGAACTAGCCACGTTTTGCCCACTTGCCGAGCCCCCCTCAAAATGAGTGGTTTCCGATCTTTTGCATTAAGCCACTGAAGTAGAAAGCTTATACTTGTTCGATCCATGGTAGTGCTCCTTTGTTAAAGCTTAGTGTACCCGTTGCGAGACGCAAAGTCAACAAAACAACCCCTTCTTTTGTTGGGCTACTCATGAAAACAACGCCTTCTTTTGTTGGGCTTTTTCTGATCATAATACTGTGATGTAGCTCAAAACTGCTTTATAATAACTGTTTTCTTGGGTGGGTCAGGTATATGAGGAATAATGTCGTCACAAACTTATGAAAACAACCCCTTCTTTTGTTGGACTACTCATGAAAACAACCTCTTCTTTTCTGTCTTATACATGTAATTATGCGTAAAAAATACATAACTCTTAAGGTATCTCATAAAAACACCCGTGTTACAGAAGGCTTTTAGATCCTGTCGCAGGTACAGCTCAGTAGCACTTTGGTTCTATTGATCTAGTACTTCCACCGGTGATATTTTGACATTAAATACCTCTGTACTGCCTGTTGAATAATTTCTTTTCGCTCTTGAATGATATGCTCATTAAAATAAAAAGAAAAAAAGTTAAAGTGCACCCCTTTGTCAACACCAATTTATAGTTAAAGTTTAAGGCCAATTTTATCCCACCGTTTTGTTGTTATAAATCCATACCGTTTACTTTTGGCTATTTTCTTTCCCCTAAAGAAGGAGAGGATAATAAGCCCCCGCCGGAGGCGATTTAGGCTGACATTCCTTTCTCTCTCATTGGTTTGCCCATTCCAAGTCGAGGTTTACTGATTGCTCAATGCCTGAGTATACTTCTAGTGGTGTTTTATACCCAAGACTCTGGTGTAATCGTTTATTATTATACTCACGAATACACATGTCAATTGAGCTTTTAAGCTCGATAACTGAATCATATATATGAATCAGTATGTTCTCATATTTTACCGTTCTCCAAAAGCGCTCTATTATCACATTATCTGCCCATCGACCCTTGCCGTCCATACTGACTTTAATGTCATTACCTTCAACCGTAGAGATCAAGGCTTCACTGGTAAACTGTGAACCTTGATCTGTATTTAAGATCTCTGGCTTACATTTATTAATGCTTCTTCCAGCATACTTAAACAGAAGTCTGTATCAAGCGTATTGGATAGTCGCCACGCTACTATATACCTACTATAGAGATCAATTATAGCAGTCAAATACATCCACCCATTCTTAGTCTTGATGTATGTTATGTCAGTTGCCCAAACCTGGTTTGCCCTATTAATAATCAAGCCTTTTACAAGTATGGGTATACCTTATGGTTTTTATTACGCATACGTTTGTTTGGCCATGGGCATATAGCCTGTATCTTGGATTCCTGCATGATCCGTAGAACGCGCTTACGATTTATATCGTAATTCATACGCCTCAGTTCCGCAGTAATCCTACGATAGCCATAATAGGGCATCTTTTGCCATATCTCGGCTATCAGGTTGGCATAGGTAGTATCATAAGCCTTAAGCCGCTTCTTATAGTAAACACCTGATCTGGCTACATTAAGTAGCCGCATTGTTCTCTGACACTTATCAGAATGTAATGAATCGATGCACTTTAATCGAGCTTCCCGGGGAATTTCAATAAGTTTTTTTTAAAAAAATCTACATGTATTGCCTGCTGGCCAACTTTTCGCTCAAGCGCAGCTATCAATGCAGTGTCCTGTTCTGGCTTAGCCTTCTTCGTGAACAGATGCCTTTGCCAGAAGCTCAGCCTTCCACTCTTTTATTTGGGTTGGACCAATCGAGTACTTTGTGGAGAGCTCGGCAATCGTCAAAGTACTCTGGATCGCTTCTAGAGAAATCTTTGCTTTGTATTTTGCATTAAATTTTCTTCTTTTCATATCAACCCCTATAATATCATTTTGGGGGAAAAATTAGCCTTTATCAAGGGCTAAAAAATGGTCCTAATTCTGGGGTCCATTATAATAGCCACGTTTGACATAATAGTTGATGCGGGATTTAAGTTGGTTGGTATCTGCTTTTCCCCACATAAGGAGGAGTTCCTTTTGGGAAAAGACCGTTTGCTTAGAGGTTAATATATCTTTTAAGAGGGTGTTTTTCATCTTTTATCTCTCAAACGAACACTGAGAGTAAGAGATCTTCTTTCTCTCAGTGTTAATTATACACAATATATTTTTTTCAAATAAACCTCCTAAGTAAGAATCTTTCTTGCTTGCAGTGTTTGGTTAAGTGAATTGATAAGATTCTGAGCTGTTATTTAATGGTAATCAGTGTTGTGTCGCCATTTTAGGGCTAGACCTAGTATGTCATTATATATAAAATTTATATATAATTGCTTTTTTTGGTCATTATATATAAAATTTATATATAATACGAGGTTGAAATGGGATTTGATTTAATAAGGCTTTTTTCTAAAAAAGGCATGCGAGTTTTCACGTTAGAAGAGGCAAAGCGAGTCGGTGAAGAACTTGGTATAGCTTCGCATGAGATGGTGAGACGTCTCTTTAGGTTGAAGCAAAAGGGCTTAGTAGAAGGGCTTATGAAAGGATTGTATAGCTTGGCTCCTGAGTATCTTTCGGGAGTACCCCTTCACGAATATGAAATAGCAGCCGCTTTAGCTCAACCATGTTGCATAGCCTATCTTTCAGCATATAGCTATCATAAGCTGACAGATCAGCTGAGTTCCATTGTGTATCTGATGACTCCTTTAGAGGAAGGGAAGACCTATTCTAAGAGTTTGTATAGGATAAGAGGTGTGCGATACAGAGTTATTCGAATTCATCCGGACCAATTCTTCGGTTGCGAAAAAGTATGGATTGGTGATTCTCAGGTGCAGGTTACAGATCTTGAGCGGACGCTTATTGATGGACTTGTAAAGCCGAAGTATTGTGGGGGTTTTAGAGAAGTATTAGATGCTTATTCACAATCTGTAGAAAGGATTAATATGAAGAAAATTATATCCTATGCTCAAAGAACGAACGATTCGGTATGCAAAAGGCTTGGATATATTCTGAGCAGTCTAAACGTAGACCCTTCGATTATACAGCCTTTACGAGCTCGAACCTCGAGTAGTTATTCCTTACTAGATGCTTCTGGGCCCCAAAGAGGGCCATGGAATAAAGCTTGGCTTTTGAGAGAGAACCTATGAGTACACTATATAACCGTTTTCATGTATTGAGGAAGGCCTACAATATTTCCTGGGAGCTCTTAGAGCAAGACTATTTGCTTTCTTGGGTATTAGCTGGAATTGCTCATACAAGCGAGCTACGGGAGATATTGATTTTCAAAGGTGGAACGGCTTTAAAGAAGACCTATTTTGGAGACTATCGCTTTTCTCAAGACCTTGATTTTACCTTATTTGGGAAGCTTCCCACAGATATTGAGCTTGAGTGCTTGATGAATGCAGCTTGTCAAAAAGCTATGAAACTACAGTCTGATCAGGGAAAACCCATTCGCGTGGTATGCGAACCCTATATACAAAAAACACCTCATCCAAACAATCAAAAGGCTTTCACTATTATGTCTCAGCTTCCATGGCAGCATCGGCTGTATACGCGTATAATGGTTGATATAACAACTCAAGAACCATTATTGTTGCCCCCTGAAGTACGAGATATTTTACATGATGACTATCAGGAATCCATTAGTGGCACACTGAAGGTTTATAGGCTTGAAGAGATTCTCGCTGAGAAGATTCGAGCAATTATTGAGTATGCTGAGAAGCTTCATGAAAGAGGGTGGGGTCGTTCTCGTGTAAGGGACTACTTTGATATATGGCGCATATTAAAAGCCTATAAAAAGCATATAGATATAGCTATTTTGCCGAGTATGGTGATTGATAAATGTGCGGTGAAAAAGGTAATTTTTTCGGGTCCACATGATTTGTTTGCAGATGATCTCATTGAGGATTTAGATGACGCATGGTTGAGGTGGCTCGATCCGTATGTGCCAAATTTGCCAAGTCAACATATCGTATTGACAGAATTAAAGGAGCTTCTTGAAGAGATATGGGTGCCCGAGGAACCTAGGATAAGGGATTCGAAATGAAGCCGGGATGAAAAGTGTTATTCATGGATTTTAGATATAGTCGTTGATAATCGCCCTCATATCTGTCTCACTGTAGATTTTTCGGGTGTACCTTTGTAGGATAGGTGGGAGACGAAATCGCGATGCTAGTTACGATGGAGTCAACCTTGAAATGCCATCTGAAAATCTAACCTAGGAGCGTTATCCGGAATGAGCATGCAATTATGTTTTTTCATTAGGGAGAGTGACCAAAAGCGCTTCAGGGTAAAACTTTTGTGAGGCCGTGTTGATTGGTTACGTCATAAACTCATAAAAACAACCACTTCTTTTACTGTCTTGGAAGATTTAGTGCGAGCGGAATTTGAGAGGTTTTATTATTCCTGCTTAAAATC
Source organism: uncultured bacterium (assembly GCA_963711045.1). Lineage (GTDB taxonomy): Bacteria > Babelota > Babeliae > Babelales > Babelaceae > PRDV01. The sequence continues at coordinate 909,255 of CAVQCM010000004.1, forward strand.
CTAAAATCTATACTATCTCATAATAACACCCCCCGTGTTTTTTTAAGCTGGTAATAAAAACACCCCCGTTTTTTTTGACTTTTATGATAAGGGGCTACTATATTTAAAAAGACAAGGACAAACACTATGGAAAGAACGTGTATGCCGTTTTTGCGAGAATGGTTACACTCAGATGATAGGTTGCCTCTGGTGATACGGGGAGCGAGGCAGGTTGGAAAAACATGGCTTGTAAGGCGTCTTGCTGAGGAGCAAGGGTTGAGGCTTATAGAGCTTAATTTTGATGAACAGAAAGATCTTGCCTATTCTTTTGTGTCAAACAACCCAGAGCGAATTCTCGAAGTTCTTGCAGGTGACCTAGGTATAGAGCCTGTTGATCCAACAAATAGCCTTCTTTTTCTGGATGAAATCCAAGTAGTACCTGAAATATATGCAAAGCTGCGTTGGTTTGCTGAAAAAATGCCGCAACTAGCAGTTATTGGTGCCGGTTCGCTATTTGAGTTTATTTTTAAGAAGCACACCGAAGCAATGAGTATGCCGGTTGGTCGCGTGGAGTTCATGTATTTAGAACCGTATTCATTTGAGGAGTTTCTATACGCTCTTGATAAAGCACAACTTGTTAACGTCATAAAGCAGTTCTCCTGGCAGGATGGTATTACGCCAGTGACCCACCAGGAGTTGGTACGGTTGTTTAAGGAGTATATCATTATTGGTGGTATGCCTGTTGCGGTCAAACAATGGGTGGCTTCGAAAGATTTACTTCAAGTGAGTAAGCGGCAACATAATATCTTGGCTACTTATAAGGGTGATTTTCATAAATATGCTGGGCGTATAGATCCAGACCTTATTGATAGAACGATGGCTCAGGTACCCTTACAGTTAGCAAAAAAATTTGTGTATAGTACTGTGACAAAACAAACGCAAGTTCCAACAATCAAAAAAGCACTTAACCTTTTGTGTAAAGCACGAATATGCCCATCGAGTAATTTCAACTGCGGCAAATGGGATACCGTTACATGACAATACAAATGAAAAATTTATAAAGACTATATTTGTAGATGTAGGTCTGTGCTCGGCATCTCTTAACCTTTCGGTTGAATCAATTCGTTCAGCTCACGAGATAAATTTGATTAATTCAGGCGGTATAGCAGAGCAAGTTGTAGGTCAGCTACTTCGGACGTTATTCCCGCTTTTTATGGATCCTGCGCTATACTATTGGACTCGATACTCTGGAAAAGCTGAAGCAGAAATAGACTATGTGATTCAGCATAGAATAGGTGTTGTACCTGTTGAGGTAAAAGCAGGAGAAGCTGGAGCGTTGAAGTCACTCCATTTCTTTATGGATCTTAAAAAGCTGTCGCTTGCGGCTCGTATGTATTCTGGATATCCCTTAAAGACATGGGTAAAAGTTAAACTACATACGGGCTCAGAGGTTTCCTACGAGCTAAGGTCTCTTCCTTTTTATCTTATGAGTGAGCTGCACAGGCTGTTGGACTAATGCTTCTAATGTTACTTTAGCCATATAAAAAAACCTCCATAAGGGCGATTGGGATCCTACTTGTTGAGCGGTTTGATTTTCTGCCGTCTCACCCAGTCTATGAATTTTCTACTTCAAAGGTAACCTTACTTGTAACTATTCAGCATTATAGATTTCAGAAGAGTTTGAATTTCCTTTTGAAAGATAGTATAGTGTTTGCATGAATACAAAAAAGAGAGAGGCGATCAATCTTCCTGAAGGATTTGATTCGTTACCGAAATCCGATACAAGACTTTATTCATTTGCTCCTTGAAGAAAAAGAGCTTTAAAGGAATAGGTTCGTGAGTTGCAATTACGTCTGGCTAAAAATAACTCCAATAGTAACAATCCTCCATCAACCGATCGCTTTGAAAGGAAGAGTAAGCCTAAATGCAGTCGAGAAAAAAGTGGGAAGAAAGCTGGAGGACAACCGGGTCATCAAGGCAGGACTTTTAAACGAACCGACAATCCTGGCGAAATACAGTATTATGATGTTGCTCTTTGCAATGTATGTAATCATGATTTGTCAGAGGTTGAATCACCTGATTATTTAGCACGACAAGAAATTGACATACCACCCATGAAACCAAAAGTCACCGAGCATCGAATGGTATACAAGCACTGTCCTAAGTGCAAACAAAAAAATGTTGCTCAGGGTCCACACGAATTAACGAACACAGTACAGTATGGTCCGATGATTCAGTCTTTTGCTGGGTGTTTACATTTCAGTCAACTTATTCCAATGAATCGTTGCCAGGAGCTATTCGCAGATATATTTTCTTTACCAATTAGTCAGGGTATCCTGGCTAACATGCATGAACAACTAGTTAAGCACTTAGAAATCCCTGAAAAGCAGATTCATACATCTTTACTTAAAAGCAACTCACTTTGTTTTGACGAAACAAGTCTGTATGTTAATAACAAGACGCACTGGCTTCATGTGGCTTCGAATCAGAGAACAACAGCCTATTTAATTCATGAAAAGCGTGGCACGGTTGCAATGGATGCTATGAATATTTTACCACTCTACAAAGGCGCTATAGTTCATGATTACTGGAAACCATATTTTAGATATGATGATGTTCAACATGCTTTATGTAATGCGCACCATTTGCGAGAGCTTCGTGCCATGCATGAGGATTATGGACAGTCCTGGGCTCATGAAATGGCCCTTTTGCTTTCTGACATTAACCAGACAGTAATTGAACACAAGAATGCAAACAAACAAGAACTCACTTTGGCGTGTCTCGCTATGTTTGAAACTATGTATGATACAATAATTGCATCTGCAGAATCACAGATTCCGGAAATTGCAAAACAGCCTAGTAAGCGTGGCAAGGCCAAACAACATCCAGCTAAAAACTTACTTGATCGTTTAACATCGAAGAAAACTGAAACACTTAGATTTATGCATGACTTCAATGTTCCTTTTACCAACAATCAAGCCGAGCGCGACGTACGAATGGTGAAAGTTAATCAAAAGATTTCAGGTTGTTTTCGAAGTGAAGGTGGAGCAAAGCGTTTCAGTAGGATTCGAAGTTATATTTCAACTTCTCGAAAGCGGAGCATTACTATTTTACATGCTCTTGAAAATGCTGTCCGTGGTCAACCAGAAGTTTTCCTATAATACTCATAATTCATCATTCGAAAACTTCGACTAAATAGGTTTTTTTAAATATGAAAAAAAACACTAAACCCTTGCATTTTTCTTTACGGGTATAGTACAATTAATTTGTACATGTTGTACAGAGTGAATCGGACGTTAGCGAAAAAGAAGATTGTGCAAAAGTTAGAATCAAAGCTTACTATATACTATACCAAAGATAGTTTTGTAGGGAAGAGCGGCTACCGTGGTGGTAGCTGAATAGCTATAAACCATTTTATGTAAAAGAGGGAGAGATGATGAAATCATCAATTAAACTATTAAGATTAAGTATCGCATTACTTCTTAGTGTCGGTTGGACGCATATAAGTTGTGCACAGACTATCAAGGTCAAGAACCTTGATGTGAAAAATCTCAAGGTAAAAAATAAAGCTCAATTCTGCGGTGATGTCTCTATTAAAGGTGATCTTACTGTTGATGGTGAGGTCATTGAAAAGCGTGATGCGTTTTATGGCTGGTGGCGGTTACTATCAAAAGGTGCGCCACATGATTCATTTATTCCACAACTTATCTTTTTTGATACGCGAGATGAGAATAACATTCAAACACGCTCATATGGTGGTACTCTCTGGAATACCTTTGAATATGAAACGCCAACCGACATTGACTTATTGCCAAAGATTAAACAGAATGAGCGCGTAATTAGTGTGATAGATGATGGTTCTGTTACGAGTACGGTCGAGGGTATTACCGGTACATATCCTGATATCTTTACGTATGATTTTACGATACAACAGGGCGGTGAGTTTGATGGACTTGTTTTCCTTGGGTATGATAGTGTCGCTAGAAATGAGGAACTATCTGGTTCAACAGAAGGGTTCCTGTATGAAAAGCTTAATTTTGAGCCAGCTGTTGGAGACCAAATACGGCCATACGGTAATGGGGACAATGCTTTTACTAATGTAAATAGTCGCCGATTTATGTTTGAGCAGGTTGATGATATTATCTTTAAAGCTAACACTCCCGCTTTATCACCGCGAGGTCTTGCGGATCGATTACTTCCACGTCAAGAACGGCTTGCCCTTTTTGAGCAAATTATGAATGAAGGGGTTGACCGTGACTCTATTGCTTTATATTCCATCTATAAAACGACCAAAAATAGTGGTACTACTACACTCTTTACCAAAGGTGTGTATCCATTCGTGCGCGGAGCAAGCAGGGTAACGATTTCTGGGCTCTCAGGAGTATGGGGAGAACGCTTGAATGGTGAGCAGCAGGTTGTCGGTATTTTAAATACGGATGATCATACTATTGATACCCAAGCACCATTCTTTTTGCCAGAAACAAACCTGTATAGTTTTGTGATAGATGTTGATACTTCAGACTTACCACCATTTGATGCATCACGTGATGTGTGTTCTGATGGCGCACTCATTACGCCATCGCGCATTGGGCCAATTACGGAAGATATCGAGCACCAAGAGTGGGTTGATGCAGTATTGTATTATACCACCAAGGTGTTTCAGCAATCGGTTCATAGCCGTCCTGAAGCCTACTTTGATGCTATAGGTAATGATTTCTTTGCTTCTGTTGATAGCTCATTTACTAAACCCGTACTTCCTACGTGGGATGAAGTATCTCAAGCGCTTCTTGGCAATAGGGCTGCTCAGCAATTGGCTATACGATCAAAAGACAACAACGGCAGAGAAGCTGCTGATTTTTGTCTACCCGGTAGAATCTCCTTTACACAGACGCAGATCAATAGTCCATTTGAAGAGCTGGGAATTCCAGGCTCAACGCTTGATCCGGGAATATTTCCTGAGTACACAGTTGGGCCTCTTCCAGTGCTTGATTATAATATTCCTACCTTTAATTATCTAGATCCTTCGTCTCTTCGTTGGCTTTATTTCCGAGTTAAGCCAGACACGCCGATAGCGAATACTCAGCAGGAAAATGTCTGGGTACTTGCCTATGATGAAAATGGTAACCTCATCCCAGAACTTCGTGGTTATGCTTCTGTTGGTCCACAGGGCCTTAATTCAGGTGAACAATTAGGTGGTTCGCGACTCGAGGGACTTTTAAGTCCAGTTCCATGGGGTGAATCTGATCCTTCAATTGAAGATGGTTTCTGGTCTCCTTATACTTATGATGTGCCATTACCAGTATTTTTCAATGTTGGCATTGTGCGACCAGAACTAGTTGATGGACGCAAGATTGGTTATATGACATTTGCTTATAACTTATTATTTGATCCCTATTTCATTGGCCTTAATGCAAACTTTGGTGACCCAGCGGCTGGCCCTAAGCGTCAGCAGTTTGATGGGGAAACTGCCGTAGTATCTGAAATAATGAAGTATCTCAATGAGCAAGGTGTTGAAGCCGTGATAATTGATAATCGTATTAACGAAGGCTTCTTTAACACCGCATCACTCATTGAATCGTTTGGTGGTCCGCGTAAAGGTATAACTGATCTTCACGCTTTTCAGAACCAAGATAATCGTGATGCCTTTAATGTTGATAGCGAAATTGAAGTTTGGTCAGGAACTACCCTTGAAGATAGGACTATTCGTAAGCTTATTGATACAGCACCATGGCCTGAAGTACGACCAGACCTACGGGAGCAACAATATCCTGGTACGGTCTTTAAAAATGGTCCGGTAATCATTCTTGATGCTGTCTCTGCAGGTAGTGGTGGTGACCAGTTCCCTCGCTTCTTCTCTGGTGATAACCTTGATGGCGATATTGGCAATGGGGTAACAACAAAGATCGTAGGAAATATTAATGGCATCTTAGACGGTTATCAACCAGGAGCCATACCACTGATCACCAGTAGGTATGGATCCGAGTTTAATGAAGACCAAGGCGGCGAGCTTGTTGGTGTTTCACCTTATCTAGTGGGAGCTGAAGCTCTTCTATACAATAACATCGGAGGCGTTCCAACTATTACCCGCTTGAACCCAACTACTGGCGATCCAATTGAGGCATTAGTTCCAGTCAATAGTAATCTACAAGGCCCGATTTTCTCACCAGAAAATACCGGTACTTTAGAAATTCGCCAAGGGGCGCTCTCAAGAAATCTTGAAGATACCGTATACTTTGACTTTGGCTATCGTGGTGCGGGTACCGCCGTTGATGGTACACCTTATGCACCCGGTCATTGGGATAACCCACCAACCGGTATAACTCAAGTTGATGGGTTTCCTGGGCAGCCCGTTCCTACTGATCCGACAACATTACGTGATTCTTGGTTTGAAGAAGCTCTTCGTGTGACTCGTTTGTGTCTTGGAGAGGAACTTGTTGCAGGTAAATCAATAGGTACCTCAGAAGAGATGGGTCCGAAGAAACACGCTTACAAATTGCCTTCAGCTAGTGATATGTCGATGAAATACGTCATGATGCGTCGTGGTCTGAAAGAACGTCTCGAGCAGAAGTTTCGTAATCGAGCAGGAAAAAAGTCTACTACATAAGGTATATTAAATACTGATGAGCGTTCCTTTAAAAGGAGCGCTCATCTGGTTAGCTCTGAGATTGGCACATAACATATTAAGCATATAAAAGCTCTTAAAAAGTTGATGAAGATAGATTGATTATTAACGATTTCACCAGTTGAAAGTGCTGCATATACCGAAATGGCTACATCATCACCAAGGGTTTTGGCCTCATATAGGTGGACCTTTAGGAATAATTTCTTAGTCAGCTAATCGATTAGTCGAGTAAGTTCTCCCGTGAGATAGAGTGGCAATGATCTCAGTTCGTAATTTGTGGGATTTTCTAAGCTATCTTTTACCTCAACGAGGACATTACGTGGCAGCTGGCTGTTAAGCCGTACTGCTAAGGGGAGGTTTATTTGATTCATGAATACGTGGAGAGACTTCATGGTTCTGGTTTTGATGAGCTTTTTTCTGGTCCTAGTATTGAGGTGTAGCTCAAAACTGCTTTAGAATAACTATTTTACTTTGGTGGCTTTATATGATGGATGAAATCGTCATAAACTCATGAAAACAACACGTTCTTTTATTGAGTTGCTCATGAAAAGAAGACCTTCTTTTATTGTCTTATATATTTAATTATGCGTAAAATACCTAACTCTTAAGATATCTCATGAAAACACCCGTGTTACAGAGGGTTTTTAGATCTAGTCGCAGGTATAGACCGGTAGCACTTGGGCTCTATTGATCCATTACTTCCACCGGTGATATTTTTACATTAAATACCTTCTGTACTGCCTGTTGAATAATTTCTTTTTGCTCTTGAATGATCTGCTCATCAGTATCGGACCAGAGATTTTCGATGAACGTAACAGTCTCATGATGAAGGAGGTGGTCAACAAACCGTTGAAGAGGTAATGAGCGTTTGGAAAGAATTCTATGCGCAGCCATGATTGCGACGTCTCTTTGTAATGTGTCATCTTGGGATAGTATATAAATCCCCATATTCTTGGGAAGGCCGTATCTTTTAAACAAACAAAGAGCGCTTAATATCCTTTTTTGTGAAAGGGTATAGGTGGATTGAATCTTTTGCAAGAACGTATAGGCAAGAAGTAGGTTCGCGATGGTGGATGGTGCTGTGTCAAGAATATGAATAAGTTCATCATCATTTTCAAGATGAGCACCCTGTTGTAATAGATACTGACATACGTCTTGATTCTTATGAACAGCAGCAGTATAAAGTGGACTAGGACTTTCTGTAGATCTGTTAAGATAGGCACCATTTGCGATAAGAAGGTAGGCGATCTCCGCATGACCTTCTTCTAATGCAATGTGAAGAGGGGTAATTCCTCTTTCTAAGGAAATATTGACGTATGCTCCTTTGGAGATAAAAAACTGGCAGAGAGCGAGGCTTCCTTGTCGAACAGCTGTAATAAGAGGGGTGCCACTTTGTTGATGCCACTTGTTAACCGAAGCACCTGCTTCTACAAGAAGTCTGCACATGTCTTCATGTCCATAGCTGGCAGCAAGGTGTAAGAAAATCTGCTCCGGACTATTCACATCAGCACCAGCCCGAATGAGGGCAGATGCCTGGTCGAGCTGATTATTTTCAGTTGCCAGAGCAAGTGCATTATCAAAAGAATATGCTGGTTGTGGTCCCCACTGTTCTAGCAACAGATTGAGTATCTCTAACTTATCCCCAGCAACAGCGCTTGTTATTGTTTCGGGGGTTATATATGCCTGCTTATCAAGAAGAAATATACAGATCTCAGGAAAGCCATGTTGTGCTGCAAGGGCAAGTGGCGTTTGATCGGGGTAACTATTAAATGGGTTAACGAGTGCCCCTCGAGCGACTAGATCGCAACAAATAGCAAGGTTGCCCGTCTGTGCTGCTCTACCAAGAGGTGCACTGTCATGATTTACATCAGCTCCGTGCTCAAGCAGCAGGTTATAGAGGTCTTCGTTGCCATGTTGAATAGCGTATGCAAGCGGAGTATGAGTATTTACGTTAGCACCTTTTTTGATACATTCTGTGCAGAGCTTGAGATTATTCAGGCTGGCGGCCAATGAAAGTGGTGTATGTTGCCCATTGCCAATGTTAACGGATGCGTTGTAGTCAAGAAATAGCCGTGCTAGGCGGAGGTTGTTAGTGGAGAGAGCGACTAAGAGTGGTGTGTTTCCTTGAGCATCTGTTGCGTTTACTCTCGCGCCTTTTTTAAGAAGATAAGTGCAAATGTCGAATCTTTTTATAGCCGTTGCCCGTATCAATGGTGTTTTCCTTGATGAATCTCTTGCTTCTATAGAGGCTCCTTCATCTACGAGTTTTTTAAAGTTGGCAAGAGTACCATTTTTTCTATTTGCTGCCATAAGCAGCTTTCTATTGAGATCTGGCTTTTCTTCTTTCTTCTTTTTCTTCTTCTTTCTTGTCTTTTTCTTTTTTGATTGAGACTTGGATTTTAGTTCTTGTTTCCCACCATTAAGAGCAGTACGGTCTCTTTTCGTATCGTTAAAGAGCGATAAACCCTCTTTCAAAATGAGTTCTACTTCTTTTTCAATTTCTTCTTCTTCAATTTCTTTTTCTTCAACATTAGGTACCGGCTGCGAAAAAGGATTAAAATGGACAGGCAAGGGGATGATTTTTGGTTTCTTTTTAAGCGGTGAAGTGTTATATTCATCCTCTTCTTCTTCTTCTTCGCTCATTCGTTTTTGTATCTGGGGCTCGTAGGGGCGCATTTGGGGCGACTGAGGAGCAAAATGAGCAGGTGACTTGCCTGGGCGAGGAGCCTCATGTATTACAGTGGGTGCTATTTCGTTGACAGCAGCAAAAGTGAGACGTTCTTCATCATCAGGTAAAAAAGGATGTGGCATGGTATCATCTGAGGAGTCGAACCTTTCTATTACATCATGTTTTTGCTTTTTGGCCAATTTCTTTTCGTCTGTTTTTACGACCTCCTCGATGGATCTATTCATAGCTGATGTGTAGATCGGGAGGGCGCAGAGAAGAAAAAGACTGAGACTATAGTTCATATAATTTTCCATTTTCCTAGATTATTTTGTATTTGTCTGGCTAGGCAAGGTGTGTTGAGCCCAGAAATATTATTAGTTTTAGTGTGCAGTATTTTGTCTCATTTGTCAAGCTGATACAGCCTATTTACGTTGTTTTCGAATGCCACATTATACGATCAGATGCCGTTTTGGTTGAGATGTATTATGTTGCTGTATACCTTTTGTATAGAAAAGAGTGCTATGGATGTCTCGGTTGGTAACCCGAGACTAGGAATCATAGAGGTGAGCTGCTATACTCAGTTATATCATACGTATATAAAATTTGTTAGAAAGGTCATGATGAACAGCAGTACTCTTATCTTTTTGTTATTCGTTGGTATGTCTGTACAAGCAGAACCTACATGGTTGCCTGCGCTAGAGAAAGACCTTTCCAATGGCAGTGAGCGCATGGTGAAGCATGAGCTTTCTAATGGATTAACGATACTTTGCTGTCCTAGTAAAGGATGGGCAGAGCTCCATGTTGGCCTTGCCGTTAATGCTGGCCCAAAGGATGAATTGCCCCACGAGCTTGGTTATACGTCAATTATACACGAAATGCTTTTCAAAGGAGCCGGTTCCTTTGATCTAGGCTATTTTTTTTATAACTACAATCGTGGAGCTGCGCCATCGTATAGTGACTTCAATGTAACGATGCATGAGTTTATCGCTGATAAGCGTTACTACAAGCTCTTTCTTGATGTGATTGCCGATGGGCTAGCTACTATTTCATTCAGTGGACAGGAGTTTTTTTCTGCCGTGAAGGATGTGAGAGACTCTATTACCTGCCAACGAGCACATACAATCGTTGAACAGCATCTTGTGCCAATGATGTTTACCGAAGGCCATCCCCTGCGTACTTTTTATAATCGTTTTGCGGATTCTTCGGCACTGTTTCAGATTACTCCTAGTGCAGTCAGAGCATGTTATAATAGGCTCTACGTGCCAGAAAATATGGTAATTACCCTAGTGGGTGATGTTGAGGTAGATGAAGCGCTTAGCTATATAGAGCAGTTGTTTGGTAGATTAAAAAATATTGATTCTCGTAAAAAACGTTTACCTGCCACGGGTTCGGGTACTAAAGAAGCATATGGCTATGATAAAATACCGTCATATGTATATGCGTGGAAGCTTCCTTCTGGGTGTGATCCTATGAATATTCTGCCCTTTATAGCTGATCTATGTAAGTATTCTTTATCTTGTAGAGTGTCCTATGTATCTCCTTCACCGTGTGATGGCTTTTTGTATATGCAGACAGAGGAAGAAAAGAACGATCAGATTGATCAGTTATTGTATGAATTGAGCACTCAGGGGCCTGGTGCAGAAGACCTTCTTCATTGCAAGCGTTATTTTTCATTGGGTAGGCAGTTCTACCTTAATGATGTGCTAACAACCTTCAAAACGCATTTCTTGTCCCATGGTACGTGGGAGTTCCTTTCTGATTATCCTACCAAAGCGGATATACATGAGATGAAATCTTTTATCAAGAACTATCTTACGAAAGAGAAGCAGTATACACTGCAGCTGAAAGCTCGATCACCTCACGAGCAAGCGGCCTATGAAAAGCGGTTAGCAGCAGAGCTTGAGTATGATAGGAAGAAGCTGTTGTTGTGTTTAACGCAACTAAATGATGGCGTAGAATTGCCGACTCATCAGAATACAGGTCGCTATCTTGCTGCAGTTTCACGGCCTGATAGAATAGTTACCATATCAAATGAGTTAACCGTTGTCACGCTCCAACGAGATGAGCCAACATATGTCGGTCTGTTTGGACCGGACGGGCAATCTTTTGTGTGGCCATTACAGGTCGCCGCAGAGGAAACACCTTCAAGCGATAATCTTGTTCGATCAGTAAGTGAAGTCATGACAATGCAAGGTTTTAAGGCAGGACCACTGGTGTTAGTCATCGTAGGAAACAGTGATCTTGATATTGGTGATCAATTTTTATCGCAGCTTGCTTATATGAGTGAACATATGAAGTATGCTACATCGTTTCTTTCTGATAGCCATGCCCCTCAGGGAGAACCGATCGATGCCGACATTGGTACTACGGGAATGATAAGGCTAGAACTCACGAGGGTACTTAACAATCCAACAGCAGAAGATCGTGCTTGTTTAGAGCTTATGACAGGATATGTGCATAGAATGTTTAGATTCTTGGGGGTGCCGACTATTTCATTGGTGCCAAAAAATGGCCAGGCAACTATTTCCTTGCTGGTTGATTCTACCTGTGATGGTGCAGCACTCATCAACGAAGCGCAAGAGGTGCTCAGTTCTTTTGCTTCTTGGTATATAGATGAGTATTACCTAACATCTGCGAAAAGGTACTATTATATACATTATCTAAAGAGCGTATTGAACTCTGCTGAAAACCTGGTGAAGCTCTATGGGATAATTTTTGAGCGCCATGGATCATTTGAGGAATTTGAGAACTATCATCACTGTCTTATGAATATAACAAAAGAACAACTATCAGAAGCAGTGTCGTATTACCTCAATCCGGCTGCGTGGTCAATTTCTTTGAAAACAGATGCAGAGCAATAGCGATGAAGGACGATAGATCTCTTAGATACCTTTGAAAAGCAACGGTTAATGAGAGTCTCAAAGACACAAGTTAGTCTGCTCTGAGGCATGAGTATCTCTAAGAAATGATAGAATTTGGCGTTTTTCTCGTGGAATATAGGGCCACTTAACCAAGTAATGGGTGAGTTGGTCGCAGATACAAAGAGGAAGATGTCAGTTCATTGCGCCTATTCGCGTGCTTTGTAGCACCGCAAGGTGAGTTGAGGTCCAAAAGGTGCTTCATAGAGTGAGTTTTGCGACCCAGGCTTTGGTTTGCGCTGGATGTGCAAGACAGCTCTCAAGGCAGCTCTATAGATAGGTTTTCCCAAACCCTTTTTTATGGGCTGATCATGAAAACTCCTTCTTTTATAGAGTTCTTTAAGGGTATCTTAATGCAATACATTGTCCTCGTTGGGATATTGTTTATTGTAAATATTTTTTAGTTTTTGGTTTACAAATATTTCAAATATGTTATTCTTTACAAGAGGGTGAATCCCTGGGCCCGCTAGGAGGCCAATATTGAATGAAATAACATATTATATGGAGTTTTTCTAATGAATAACACAAAAACAACACTATATCTTGGGCTGGGATTGCTCATTCTTTCAGCGGCACCAGCTTTTGCTGCTGAGGATATCTCTACTAAAGAGGTTGCCTGCGCATGCTATGAAGGAACGTGGGCACGATGCAATGAGACGGTAATCCCGGGCGAGCATGAGAGATATGTGCAAGAACTGAAGGATCTTACTGCTTCTCGCCAAGAGATTTACGCACGAGGCGAAAAACTTGATTCGGCAAAAGAGAAGGCTTGCAAAGGGCGCCAAGAGACTGATAGGAAGCTTATGCAGCAACTTGAGGAATGTCTTGCTCAATCAACTAATGCTGCTGAAACGCTTCGTGAGGTTAGCCAAGGATTTCAACCTGATCTTGAACGTTTTGAGAATGATCGTAAAACTGCTGAAGAGGAGCTAGAACAGGTGACACTTGAATGGGATAGTACGTTTCCACGTATGTCAGAACGGCTGCATAAGATCTGTGCGCTACAGCTCTTTTATCAAAAACAACAGGCTGACCTACAAGAAGCTCTTAGGGCTACTCTTGAGGCAAGCTTACAGCTTCCTGGTTTATACAAGGTGCTCTATGACTATCGTGGAGACTTGGGTTCACTGAGGTTCAATCGCTGGTGTGATCACTATTATAAGGACACTCGACCACAGACCTATGAGCTTCAGCCATTGCACAATCCTGTCAGAAAGCTTCAGGTAACACTCTATAGCTTAGTATGGGAGTATCTTAAAGCTGGCGATAATGGATCTGATCGGCTTTATACGGTGCTTACCTCTAAAGGAGTGACACCAACTGAAGATGATCTTGCATATGTTGCCTATCAGGGTGATTGTACATCGTTTTATAGGTTTTTGGCGCTAATGGAAACGCCGAAAGCATGGAATGAACAGCTTGATGAGTACACCGATCGACTTATTGAGTCTCTGAGAGAAAAGGCATTTGCTGCTATCTGGAATAAAAGCTATGTCGGTAAAAAATACATTGACGACTATGATAAGAATATGGCCAGAAATAAAGCACGGTTACAGATTCCTTCACCGCTAGAGCTCGCTCGTTCAACAGGGTCAGAAGAACTAGTTGCTTGGCTTGAGAAAAAAGAGCTTCAGCAGAAGTAAGACGTTTACAACGAGTAACTAAAAGAGTTAGTGACCTAGGGCCTCAAAGGCTTTAGGTCATTTCTCATAAAGGGAAACTATGAAACATGCGTACATAGCAGTAATACTAGCGCTTCTTGGTAATAGTATATTTGCTGCACAACCGATCAGTCATACTGAAACAAAACAACTATCTGAGATATCCTGCACGTGCAGAGATAATGGGTGGAGTCCTTGTCATATCAACGTTGCTTTTGGACAGGAAGATGCCCTTGTTGAAGAGCTTAATAAGCTGCTAACTTCAAGAATTGATACCTATAATTCAGGTGAAGCAGCACGCAAAAAGGAACTCCTTTTACCTGAAAAGGAACGTAGTCTTAAGCAAGAGCTTCTTGATAAAGCACAAGAAAAGGTGGGTCAGGTGAGTAGTTATGTTCTTCTGATGGAGGAACTTCTTGCAGACTACGAACCCAAATTTCAGGAGATTTCTGCTGAGCATGCTGAGCATACTGCCGCTCTTGAGCGCAATGGACAGACCTGGCAGGAACTGAGCGATCGTGTGCAGGAAGCTGTTCATAAGTTAGTAGCATTGCATGCTGCTTATAGTGTCGATGAGAACTACCGTGATCAGGCGGCATTCATTGAGCAGTCCCCTCAACACGTTGCTTCAGCGTATTGCAGAACAGCCGCACGTGCTCCAGTTGCTTGCAAAGATAGTTCGTTCTTTAGGACAGCAGAGAGCTCATGAAGTGTTGTCTCATCGTTTTGCACGAAAGTCATTAGAGGTGACACTCTTTTCTTTGGCAAATGCACAGAGCTATAGCAGCCCTCTTGAGAAAGATGATGAGCAAGCTGCCCTCTGTAATCTATTGGACTATTATCGCGTTTCTCCCGTTGAAGATGATATTATCTTCGTGGCACAGAGAGGTGATACAGCCCTGTTTTATCGCTTGTTAGACCGTATGTCCCGGCCCGAAAATAGTGCCCTGCCCGAAAAGAAGATAGTAGCACATACTCATGTACTACTCAACGCTCTTGAAGACCAGTCAGCTGCGCGTATCTTTGTACAAAAAGGGTATAATCTGCAGGTAGCCAAAGAAGGATGGTATAACGCTCGGGTAGTACTTCGTGATAAGCTTTGGGCACAGGCTCATGCTGAAGTACCTTCTCAGCTAATGCTTGCGGTAGATGAAAGAAGTCCAGAATTGGTATTGTGGCTTTTAGAAGCAGGTCAAGAGCCTGAAGAGGAGACGGTACGTTTTGCTTACCAAACCAGGCAACTTGAAATAGCTCAATTACTTGAAGAGCATAGAACTTGCTTTGATCTTGCGTTAGTTTCGCGTGTTGAACAGCACACGAAAGATATCCAAAAGCTTGTTGCAACGCATGAGATACTTGATAGCGGCATGCGGGCTTTTTTAACTAAGAAGGGTATCAAAATGAGTATGATTGAGAGCATAGATTTTGGTCAACGCTATCTTCTCAACAGAATATTTAGAGAGGTGATTCTTTATAGAGCACTTATGTACAAGTATAGGTATGAGGATACCGTAGCCCACAATGAAAGAATACTCGATCTGGGATTCTACGTCTTTGATCTTGGTGAGTTTAATGAGCTACGGAAGATATATGCCAGCTTTGATAAACTAGAGAAGCTCTATAGAAGCCTTCCAGAAGAGATACAGAAAGCTGTAATGGGCCATTGTGCATTTCCAGGATAGTTACCTGAACTGGACTAGTTTCTATACATGATCTTATATAAGGGAGTTACAAAACTCCCTTATACTTATTTTTATGCATGTTCAGCGCTTTGGCTGCTGCTGAAAAGTTTGTAACCAACTATCAAAACCAGGAGACTTATTCCGAGCACTTGTGCGGGGAACAGGTATTTCTTAAATTGAGTATGAAGCTTTGGTTTGTCTGATGAAGCATCAGAAGAGACTTCTTCTTTAAGCGCTTCTTCTTTATAAGCTTTTTTTTTGGCTGATGAATTAGTAAGGATTCCTTCTAGGCCTTTTTTTATCTTCTCAATGTTAGGGTAGTCATCATGGCGTTTGACTTCACCATCATACTCAGCAGCAAACTCTACGATTCTAACAAATGTGAGATACTGATCGAGTCTTTTACGGTGTTTTTTGGGCAGTGGTGTACCCGTATAGTCTTTAGCTTCAGCTATCAACTGTTGAGCTTCACTGAGGTCCTCTTGGAGTAATTTGAAAGCTCTAATTGCTAGTGCTTCTGCAGCTTTTGCAGAGTCACGGAGGTAGGTATTTGCGGAAAGGTATTCATCAACTTGTTGTGGGGTGAGTCGCCATAAATCGCTGTTAAAAAACTCTTTAGCTCTTTTTTTGTCATCCATAGCTGTACATAAAAAGGGCGTGGTCAACAGAATAGCATATAATAATTGTTTCATAGTACCTCTTAGTTTGGTAATACATACATATACCGTAAATAGCATAGAGTAAATCGCTATTTAGTCAACAAAAATGAAGAAGTTTTGGTATACAGCCTGCATAGAGTATCTGTTCTTACTGTTCACTAGTGCTAGCCTTGAAGGAGTGCGTCAAGGAATGTCATTTGCTCATTGACACTGCTTACATCCCAGGTAGTATCAGACGATCTAGAGTGCTTGTACACTTCTTTTAGTTCAGAAAGCTCATCGGGGTCGTATCCAGCAATAGGGATGTCATTTTCACAAAATGCTCTTAGATCTGTTATTTGTTGTTGAAGGTTATGCTGTATAAGGAAGTTTCGACATTCTTCTGCTATATCAGAATGGACGGAAATCAAACGGGCAGCATGCGTTAGGGCATACCAATCTTCATTCAGCTTGTCGAGCAGAGCTTTGCGGACTTCTTGATCTTTATAGAGATACCATTGTACAATAGCAAGGGCTCTTTTTTGTACAAGTGTTTTAAGAGTGTTAAACGACTGTAATGAAAGCTGCTTGCTCATCTTTAACGCCCGAAGACGTTGTCGTGAATGGGGATGTGATTTAGTGAGCTTGTCGTAGAGTGTATAGCTTGGCCCTAATCCACCTTTTAGTGCGAGGTAGTGAGCTAATCCGTCTACCAAAAAGTCATGAGAGTAATGCAGGGTCAACGTATTGAGCATTCTTTGGTCAGCTTCATATTCCTGAGGTTGATATATAAGTTGCGGGCATATAAAATTTGAATAAAGCTTACCAATACCCATTATTAACCCTAATTTTAGAGTGAAGGTGCTGAATCTATTGTTTAGCCATTTGGGTAACATAGTGAAGATCTTATTTGTCCCTGTGTGTGCTGCATAGATTGAGAATGGCAATAGAGGTATGCCGCTATAAGTTCTCTTTAATGCATGCAGTAAAAATAGGTGAGCACATTCATGACCAATTACCGCTGGCAATGAGCCCGGATAGGCATCAAATATGGTGAAATCTTGCTCATTAACAAAGAGTGTTTTATATTTAGCTTGGGTTCCGCCAGATAGGTGTTTGGGAAGGGCGTAGATTTCTATATCGAGGTGTGGTACACATAACTGTACTACTTCACGGACCCTTTTTTCATGATTAGGCTCTAATCTACGTAAGCCTGGCTGCTTGACGTGTACTTCGTCATGTTTATTATTTATAGCGCAGAGAAGCTCTTCAATATTGATTGGATAAAGGGAGAAAGTGAATAATAGTGCGGTTGAGAGAATTTTTTTCATGCCAAGGATTTCCTAGTGTTATGGGTAATTATGTATAATGGTTCCTGCTAGAAGTATAGCATATACGTTGCCACTAGCAATGGCGTTGCATTAAAAGCAGGTAGACAGCTCTATCTCGAGAGGGGAATTTTGTTATTGCCTGCCAATCATCCAATCCTTTGCAAAAAAAACTGACCCTGTGATGTTGTTTTCAATGAAATGACTGCTTGAGCATATTTTGAATGATTTAGACAACCGTTGAGCGTTATTTTACTTATTGATGGTGGGTTAATTAGTCCCAGCCATAAGGTATGAATATATCTTTTAAGGTAACGACCTTACTGATGAGTTCTTCAGAATACATCGTTTTTTTTATGCCATGTGCCGAAACGATAGCAAAAAATAACTGCTTAGTTGTTTTTGTTTGCTTTTTGAATACTGCATCTTTAGTGTTGAGCACCTGAGCGTAACGCTTATCGATAACAAACGGTTTACCTGTATATTTGATTTCGCACAAGGTGACCGCATCATCACTATCTTACAAATATGAGATCAATCTGGGCTCCTTGTTCGTTGTTAGTTTTGGGGAGGTAACGCCACGATGCGATTGTTTGAGCATGATTAATCTTAAGAGCTCTTAAGATTTGTAAGGTATGCTTAGCACACACAGCTTCAAAGGCATACCCAGACCAGGCATGATACTGCGGTTTGAGGCTTGCTTGGAGCCAATAATTTGGAATAGGCATTAGAGGTCCATTTTTTACCCAGGTGAGGTAAAATAAACAAAACTCGTCAATAACTTTATAATAGGCATTGATTGTTTTTCCCCATGATACTACCTTTTGAATAAAGCCAGTATCACATAATTGTTGCAGCTTTGTTGAAAGAGTACCTCCAGTGGCAGAGAGCTTAGTTGCCTTGCCAATTTCAGGTAATGAAATACCATATCTTCTTTGGGCAATAATTTCAATGAGTTCGATATAGTCATGTGCGCTGTTAAAAAGAGATTCATAGAGCTTATTAAATTCTCCTTTTAATGCAGCATTTTGACCAAAAAATAGTCGTTGAATGTTCTATTGAGCTGTAAGCTTTGGAGAAATGGCATCGAGGTAATAAGGTATCCCTCCAATCGCCATATAGAGAGACAATATACGATCATCCGTTAAGGTCACTTTGCGGTAAGCAAGGTATTCTTTGGTTTCATGCAGATCAAAGGGAAGAAGGTTTATCTCAATGTTCGTTCGATTATGAAGGCCTCCTTTGTCATGGATAACTTTTTTGATCATCCAGCTTGCTGAGAAGCCACATGCGATAAAAGTAATAGTAGTAAAGTTCAGCCATTCTTTGTTCCAGGCATAACCAATTTCATCAAGTAGCTTCGAGCGCTGTGTATCAAGCCATGGAAGCTCATCAAAAAAATGACAACCTTTTTTTTGTTTGGTGTAGCTGGGCAGTGAGAAGTTGGAAAGCATCGTTCCAGTTTGTGGGAGCCGTAACAGGAAATCCCTTGAGGAATGTTTTAGACATTTCTCGAGCAAAATTCTCGAGCTGGTCCTTCATTGAGGCATTCCGGACTCCAGTAATATGAAAGTATATACAATTCTTCTTTTTAAAGAATTCGTTGATCAGATATGTCTTACCGATACGACGTCTGCCGTATACCGTAATAAATCGATTTCTCTTCTCTTTGAACGCTTGCTCAAGAAGTTCCTGTTCTCTAACTCGTCCAATTATCATACTTGGCCAGCCCTCTATATAGCTACCAAAACTGTAGAGTTTTTAATAATTATACCCGGCAAACTTTTGTTTTTAAGCGGTGGTTAATTTTGATTGTCCTTGCAGATCGCAATTTTTGGATTGTTTATTTTGTAAAAAGCTTGCCGGGTATGATGGATTTATAGGGGCAAGCTTTTTGCATTAAGCATTAAAAGTTTGCCCACTTCGGTAAGTGATTTTCAATTATATGATCTTGGTTACAAAGCAACCAAGGTAAAATAGAGGGTATTCTGAGACTGGTACTTAAGGGTTGTAGGAGCTGAAATGTCTCCTTTGGCATAGTTAAGTTGGCAGAGAGTATACATGAGAACTCATGACCATAAGTTATTCAGCGATTAACCTTATCGCAAGCAGTTATGGAAACTCTTTCCTATACTATCGTTAGCATCATTCTTGCTATGAGTTTTTTTTAGTGGGTAATTGTGGTCTGACGAAATGCCATTAGGACAGTCTGGTTAAGCACTCTGTTGGTTGAGGGTTTCAGGCAAAAAGCCACGTTGTTGGTTTTCCCAGAGCGTACGGTAGAGCCCAGGAGTTTTGATTAATTCATCGTGGGTGCCATCTTGGACTATCGCGCCATTATCAAATACGAGAATTCTGGTAAGGTGCTGTAATGTTGAGAGACGGTGTGCTATAACAAGGCTGGTTTTATGGGCCATAATATCCTCAAGCGATTGCTGAATAAACTTTTCTGTTTCAGAATCTAATTGGGAGGTTGCTTCATCTAAAACCAGTATAGGGGCATCTTTGAGAATCATGCGTGCCATTGTAATGCGTTGACGTTGGCCACCAGAGAGCTTAAGGCCTCGTTCTCCGACGAGCATATCGTATTTTTCGGGTGCTTGCTCAATAAAGCTTTCTGCATGGACCTTTTTTGCTACGTTTATGATTTCTTGATCAGTTGCATCAGGTTTTCCATATCTAATATTTTCCTTAATGGTCCGGTGAAAGAGAATAGGGTCTTGGGGGTTGACTCCTATGGCTTTATGCAGTGAATCCTGGGTAACGGTTTTAATATCTTGACCGTCGATGAGTATGCGGCCGCTTGTGACATCGTATATTCGCAATAAGAGGTTTACAAAGGTTGTCTTACCGCTTCCTGAATAGCCAACGAGGCCAACTTTTTCTCCTGCCTTGATGCTTAGTGAAAGGTCTTTAAAGAGTAAAGGCCCGTCTTTGTGTTGAAATGAGACGTTTTCAAAGACAATGTTGCCTTGGGTTACTTTGAGTTCCGTAGCATGAGGAGCATCGTGAATATGGGGTGGACGATAGATTATTTTTAGAGCTTGATCTATTGCTCCCCAACTTTCGCTAAGGGTTCTCATTCTGTCGGACATATCCCACATGCAATCGATGATCCATAAATTAAGCATAAGAATCATAGCAAAGTCTCCAGCAGTAACTTTGTGCAAGCTATAGAGATAAATGAGAAAAAAGAGGCACGAGGCTTGATACAGCTGGTAGCTCACTGCTTGTGCAGAATAGAGCTTAAAAATGAACCAGCGTCGTTTATTAAATGCTGCTCTGTAGGATCCTAGTGAGCGGGCAAGATAGGATAATTCATGGTTTTTAGCTGCAAAAAGCTTGATGGTAAGAGCATTAGTGAACATATCTACGATCATACCAATGACCTTAGATGATGCTTCGGCAAGATTAGTTGAGAGATGCCTAAATCTATGAAGTGTTGTGAGAGAGAGGACCGCAAAGGCTATTGCCCAAATGCAAAGGGCAAGGGCAAATCCTACATGAACCTGCCACAACAAAAACATCCCAACAAGTACTGAAGCGGCATTTGTTATATAGTTATCTATGATCGTTCTCACGATGTCTGGTGTGAAGTAGATGACATCGTTTAGCTTTGCAATCATATTGCCGGTGAATCGCTTTTGAAAAAACCGGAGGTCTTGCTCAAGAACGCGATTGACTAAGGTTAAGGCGATATTGTTTTTTAACGATGCTTTTATTCGTATATCACACCAATCGTATAGTAAATAAAATAGTTCATATGAAATTAAAAGAGCGAGAAAATATCCTGATATATGTAAGAGGCCTTGCACTTGATCAGCCCCTCCCTCTGGGACTGCTGTATCAATCAATTGTTTAATTAAATAGGGTTGAAGAGAGCCATATAGAGCATAATAAATGATCCAAATAAATGGTCCAATCAGGTAATACCGTGAAGGATACAGCGATTTTCGTATAAAGGTTGCTACATTCACGTGGGGTCCTTGTCTGATTAAGAGAAATCCGTAGCTCAATAGTTTTCAGAGTAAGGTAAATGAACTAAATGTCTAGAAAAAAAAGTGGAATGATAAAAGTATTGATGAAAGGAGGTTTACCCGGTAAACGGCTACATATTAACATCATTTGCTAAACTGCTGGTAAGAAAAATCGTATCCGCCCCTCATAAAGAAGCATCAGGTGATAGAACTGCCAAGATCTGCGATGTAACCTCTCCTTAGAACGATTTTTTCACAGAGGAGATCACCTTACTTCAAGCAGTAGTTTAAATGTAGTCTATGAGATTGTTATTATTCGGGCATTGGTTAAAAACACCCATGATCACTCGCGCTATCAAATAAGCATGAAAATTGCTTAAGCACTAATTTTCGAGTATTCTGTCTTTAGTTACTAAAGAGAGGTTTATTGAAAGGTCGGCATATTTTAGACTCCGTGTTAAAAACTGACATCATAGTTATAAGCACAAACACATGTTGCATTAGTTAGACACAATCTACCTAATAGCACGCAAGGTACATTTTTCAACAAAACTTATAGCTTTAATTGACCCTCTAGATAGTGAAATATCAGGATTGCCATGTAATTAATTAAGAATCATTTTCAAAGTAAATGGTGACAAAAAGCTATTAACCAAGAAGCCTTAGTAAATAACCAGATTGACCATTGGTCCGATAGGGCTTTATTTTTAGGTTAAGAGCATAGTATACATGAAGCTCGACTATTCGATTTTGATAAGTTTCCACACATACGTGAGCATAATAGAAGTTTGCCAGCTATGATTAAGAACATATTAGAACCATTTATTACCAATAGTTAGGAATCTCATGAACTATAATCTGTTACTCGTATTACTCATATCAGTGCCAACTTGTGCTATGGATGAAGCCACTCTGGCATATCAAGCACTGAACCAACCAACATCAGGACTTTTTGAGAAGCTCCCAGAAGAGGTACGAGAATATATAGCTCAAAGGATAATTAAAGACCATCCTATGGTTGACTATATCAAAAGATCAACTGGCCACTGTACATCAACCTTACGGGGCCATACTGCTGATGTTCATTCAGCCAGTTACAGCCCTGATGGCACCACACTCGTTACGGCATCAAGGTGGGATGATACTGCCAAGATCTGGGATATGTTGACAGGTAGCTGTCTTCATACCCTACAGGGGCATAGCGATACTGTTTGTTCAGCTAGTTTCAGTCCTGATGGTACCACTCTCGTGACCGCATCAGTTGATGGAACTGCCAAGATCTGGGATGTGCTGACAGGTAACTGCCTGCATACCCTAGAGGATCATGGTCTTTATGTTTGGTCAGCCAGTTTCAATCCTGATGGCACCACACTCGTGACCGCCTCAGAAGATAATACTGCCAGGATCTGGGATGTGCTGACAGGTAATTGCCTGCATACCTTACGGGGCCATACTAACTTTGTTAATTTAGCCAGTTTTAGCCCAGATGGCACCACACTCGTAACCGCATCAAATAATGGAACAATTGCCAAGATCTGGGATGTGCTGACAGGTAACTGCTTGCATACCCTACAGGGCCATACTGATATTGTTGAGTCAGCTAGTTTCAGTCCTGATGGCACCACACTCGTAACCGCATCAGATGATGGAACTGCCAAGATCTGGGATGTGCTGACAGGTAACTGCCTGCATACCCTAAAGGGCCATACGCATTTTGTTATGTCAGCCAGTTTCAGCCCTGATGGCACCAGACTCGTAACCGCGTCATATGATAGAACTGCCAAGATCTGGGATGTGTTGACAGGTAACTGCCTGCATACGCTAAAGGGCCATACTAGTGATGTTATATCAGCCAGTTTCAGCCCTGATGGCACCACTATCGTAACCGCATCTCGGGATGCAACTGCAAGGATCTGGGATGTGCTGACAGGTAATTGCTTGCATACCCTAGGAGGTCATATGAAATCTGTTATGTCAGCCAGTTTCAGTCCCGATGGAACTACATTCGTAACCGCATCAGATGATGGAACTGCCAAGATCTGGGATGTAACCTCCGTAGAACGATTTTTTACACGGGAGATTACCTTACCACAAGCAGTACTTTTACATGCAGTTTATGAGACTGTTATTATTCGCGCATTGGTTAAAAAATGGGGACAAAAAGCTTTTAACCAAGAAGCCTCAGTAAATCGCCAGATTGACCATTGGTCCGATAGGGCTTTATCTTTGGATGAAGAGCATAGTATACATGAAGCTCTACTATTTGATTTTGATAAGTATCCACATTTACGTGAGCCTTATAGAAGTTTACCAGCTATGATTAAGAACATACTAGAACCATTTATTACCAATAGTGAGGAATTACATGAACTATAATCTGTTACTTGTACTACTCATATCAGTGCCAACTTGTGCTATGCATGAAGCCACTCTGGCACAACAGGCACTGAACCAACCTACATCAGAACTTTTTGAGAAACTCCCAGAAGAGGTACAAGAATATGTTGCTCAAAGGATAATTAAAGACCACCCAATGGTTGATTATATCGAAAGATCAGCTGATCTCTGTATATCAACCCTACAGGGCCATACTAGGTGTGTTAATTCAGCCAGTTTCAGTCCTGATGGCACCACACTCGTAACCGCATCTAGTGATAGTACTGCCAAGATCTGGGATGTGCTGACAGGTAACTGCCTGCATACTTTACATGGCCATACGAATTTTGTTAATTCAGTCAGTTACAGTCCTGATGGCACCACACTTGTAACCGCATCAGATGATAGAACTGCCAAAATCTGGGATGTGCTGACTGGTAAATGCCTGCATACTTTACATGGCCATTCTGATGAGGTTAATTCGGCCGTTTTCAGTCCTGATGGCATCACACTTGCAACCGCATCAGGAGATAGAACTGCAAGGATCTGGGATGTGCTGACTGGTAAATGCCTGTATAACCTAAAGGGTCATACGAAGTCTGTTAATTCGGCCGTTTTCAGTCCTGATGGCATCATACTTGCAACCGCATCAGGTGATAGAACTGCCAAAATCTGGGATGTGCCGACTGGTAAATGCCTGCATACTTTACAGGGGCATACTAAGTATGTTGAATCAGCAAGTTTCAGTCCTGATGGCACCACACTCGTAACCGCATCACATTTTGGTGATAGAACTGTCAAAATCTGGGATGTGCTGACTGGTAATTGCCAGCATACTTTACAGGGCCATGCTGGTACTGTTAGTTCAGCCAGTTTCAGTCCTGATGGTACTACACTCGTAACCTCATCATGGGATACAACTGCCAAGATCTGGGATGTGCTGACTTTCAAATGCCTGCATACTATAGAGTGCCATACTGGTAGTGTTATGGCAGCCAGTTTCAGTCCTGATGGCACCACACTCGTAACCGCATCATTGGATAAAACTGCAAAGATCTTGGATGTAACCTCCTTAGAACGATTTTTTACACGTGAGATCACCTTGCCTCAAGCAGTACTTTTACATGCAATCTATGAGATTGTTATTATTCGGGCATTGGTTAAAAAATGGGGACAAAGTGCCTTTAACCAAGAGGCTTCAGTAGTAGATAACCAGATTGACCACTGGTCCGATAGGACTTTGTCTTTAGATGAAGAGCATAGTATACATAAAGCTCTACTATTTGATTTTGATAAGTATCCACACTTACGTGAGCATTATAGAAGTTTACCAGCTATGATTAAGAACATACTAGAACCATTTATTACCAATAGTGAGGAATCGCATGAACTATAATTGTGCGACAATTATCTTTGCCTATTTTAAATAACATATAAAATGGCATGACTCCCTAATGAAAAAAAGAAGATCTGATCCCGGAAAAATGTTAACTGCAAAACATGATATGAATAACCGAAAAGACAACAAAACACAAGTAGTTTCTGGGCTACACGCAAGATTTTGCCTTATAGCGAGTTCTTCATTATAATAATTCAGACTAAGAAAATATCCTATCATTTAATAAGTAAGTATTTTTAAACAGGAGATCTCATGAATCGACGACTTTTCCTATTTTTCATTCTCTTCGGCACCACAAATATTTCTGCTATGCACCACGAGGAACTCTTTAAGGCTCTCACAGATGGTGACACTGACAGTGCTCTATCTGAGCTAACAGAAGAAGCATATGCCGTCGTTGATCAGTTTGGGAATACCGTACTGCACCTAGCAGCAGAATCTGGCATGGAAGAAGTCGTACGACACTGCATACAAAAAGGGGTCAGCCTTGAAGCACGAAATGCTGCTAGTAGAAGGTTTCAAGATGACTGTTGTACAGCATTGCATCTAGCTACTCGTAACGGCCATGATGACTGCACGAGAATACTTCTTGAGGCTGGTGCAGACACAGAGGCGAGAGACTTATTTGGTCATACAGCCATACATAATGCTTCTTGGAAAAATCATCCAGGTTGTTTAGCTCTACTCCTAAAAGCTCATGCTAAAGTAAATGTTCAGGATATACGAGGTGGCACAGCCTTGAATTGGGCATCTCTTTATGGGTTTGATGAGATTATCATTCTTTTACTTAACGCAAACGCTGATTGTCTAATACCTGATAAGTGCGGACATTTGCCAATTCATCATGCTGCATTTTATCGAGGTACACCAGAACAAATAGCACGATATGCTGAAGTAGCTCCATCTTGTATCACTGCTCTAGATAAGAGAGGATGTTCACCAGCTCAGAGAGCAATGTGGTCAGGAAGGCTTGATTGTCTTAATGTGCTTATTGATATGCTCAATATGCAAGATAAAGATGAAGCTCAGGAGTGGAGATCTGTATGCACGGCAGTGCATGAGGAGAATACAGATTTTTTAGAAACGTGGTTTGATAAAAAACTTTCGCAACATACCCTTCCAATCATACTAAAAGTTAAAGATGATACAATTACCATGCATCCTGGAATCGTTGAAGTCTCTTGGGTGCTGAGACGTCTAAACGCGAAAAATGATTTCGAGCAGACAAGCCAACTCGTGTATGACGAGGTATCTCATGCGGCTTGCCAATTTATCAACGACCATATTAGATCCCTTTATATCTTATCCTGTTTGTTTGGCAATACTGGAGAGCGGGCACCGCAACTCATCCAAAATCTTTGCAAAAGCCATCAGTTTACACTACATAATTCTCTATTTGAGCAGGAAGAGCTCATATCTGAAGTCGGTACCGTTGCTCACGTTCTAGAAATTCCCTGCTTAGAGCAGACTTCTGAATTGCTCAATGATAATGGCTCCTCAAGATGCTAAGTTTTTCCAAGCTATCTCTATGTTTAAACAGAAAGAATGGGATCAATTCCTTACTATCAAAAGGGATGGTATCTTTTGGCGCCACTATTTTGGGGTGTACTTGTATGGGCTATCTATTTTGGACCAGGTCGAGCTATAGTACAATCTGCTCCAAATGGTTTTCAACTCAGCCTATTAGTACGTATTAGCTTAGCCTTTCCTCTCATATACATTGTATTTGGAAAGGCACTGCAGTAGACGGCTAAAAGCATGACCCTACGCTTGGTGGTTACATGCTACGAATGGTTCCTTCATGGCTTTATCTTATTGCGTTAGTATATGTGCCACTACATTACTCAGTATTTGCATCATACCGATGCCATCTGTTCTAGGCTGTTTTCTGGAAGGAACGCTAATCTCATCTTGCTTTTAAAGAACTGGTAAGCAGAGCTCTATTGGTAACATTCAGCATGGAACTCAAAGCGTTCATCATTGCGAATATCCTGAGCTCTGTAAGCTTTGCTGTAATGCACATTTTTTACCAGCAGACTCCCCCGGACTGAGTAATGCTCTATTGACTCTTCAGGCACATGTTGGAGCAGTATCATACATTGGCTTAAGCTTTATGTTTGGCATTATTACCTATAAAACACAGCGTATTGAAATAGCCATGATTATGCATATGCTACTTAACTTTGACTATAGTATAAGGACCTACTGGGTAAACCAGGGTTACACATCCGTCATTAATCAACTTGTTTTAGCCTCTTTGGTAGCCTGGAGTTGTTATCAACAAAGAACCTCTTATGGAACGGTCCTAAAATGAGGGTTTTACTATGTAGTAAGGCGTTTCTATAATGTTATTTTTTGCACCATGGGTATTTCTAAATCTTCAGGAGCACATTCTCTAAGATCATCCCAGCTCACTTCTGGTTTATGAGCAATATAGGAAGTTTCAATATGGGCAGTAAGATCTACATCGTATAGCCACTCAATCTCCTCATTGATCAAAGCATTGTTATCAAGCTTATCTCGCAGTCTCATTATTTGCCAGAGAGTTATATATGGCTGTGTTTTCTCAAGATAGCTCCTCATGAGGTCCATAAGCTCTTCGCCTGTCACCTTATAACCATAGTCTCGAGGATCTGCACCTAATGTATACAACATGAGAGCAGTTGGTAAGCATTTTCTACACTCAAGTAATGTACAACTTGGAAATACGCCACGATAGCACACATGTATTAACGGGGTTTCTAAGCCTTCTTGAACGCATTTAATAATATAGGCAATTTTGTCAGCACGCGTAAGCCCAAACTGCCCACACTCTAATCCAATGCCACTTGCAAAGCTCATAAAACGATCTGTTAATGGATTACCTATAGATATATGGGGATAGGACCAATCCCGTGAAGAAGCCATATGCAATCTTTGTATTCCAAGGCTATAGAGTATCGGCGCAGTCATGCCAAACATTCCCACATCTTCTACAGCATCTACTCGCCAATCATTTATCTCTTGGCTTAATTGAGCAAGTTTGGGCCGATTAAGAAAGCGATGATAATTTGATGTAAGGAAGGTAATATCATGTCCATATCGAGCAGCAAATTGTGAACAATTTTCGCTTTGCTGTCTCCATAAGTCACTTTGAGTGAGCGTCTGAGCTCCTTGCCCCCTCATCATTATGAGCAGCAATTTAATCCCTTTTTCCTGCAGCTCAAATGCAGAACTTGTTGAATCAACGCCCCCACTAAAAAGAAGTGCGGCCTTTTTTGTAGGATCCATTTTGTTAAATTCAGCAGATGTATTATCAACCAATAACCTTGGCTTTAGACGGCCCTTAAATGCTGTATGAGGATATATTCTTGGCAACACACGCTTACGTATCTTCTTTAAAGCATGATAAAGATCTCTATCCATTTCGGCTATGGTATACCTATTTCCAGAAATCCATACAATCGTAATGACATTTGTAATAAAAGGTATCGTAGAAATCGCAAAGGGCAGTTCTGCAACTGGCACGGCTTCATCATATGTTGCAAAAAAACTTTCTTCATCTAAAAAAGCCTCGACAAAACCTTTCTCAATGCCAATATGAACGGTATTATCTTCTACCTTGAAAGATGTTATTAGCTCCTTCGCTTCACTTGCTATCGTGCTCTCACTGCCAAGCAAAAGCACATATATAAGCAACACTTGTAATGATTTCATAGAATTCCTCCCATTAAAACAGATTCTGTTCTCTGATTCTAAATTATGCAAAATATACGGTCAATTGCCCTCGGTAGAAAACATTATATATATATATAAGATGTTTTTAGCAACATGAAATCTTGCATTGATAGGGTAGTTAGCTTGATTACCCAGGTCAATATCAGAATTGTATGTTTGCTTACTCCATTGACGTTGACTCAAACTTAGGAATATCAACGTTATCATTCTTTACTCGTGCCAATTCCACTTCATTAAACTCTTGGTAGGTTGCATAAAGCTGTGCTAAGAGACCATCTTGTGTTACACACATTACTGGAGCATCAATCTCATTATTAGAAAATAGACCGAAAGAGATTCGGTCGTGACCGTGCTTTTGTTTGGTAATGCGTTCAACTACATGACAGCAGGCAGATAATTTTGAGCGGTCATTTACCAGAAGCTCTAATGCTTTCCCAAAGTTAACAACAAAATATCCTGGTTTTGGAGCAACAGGACACCACTTATTATCAATATATGCATAAAGGCCTTCTTGATTGATAAATAGAATAGTTATTAGACCAATATCTCGGTGAGCAGGATAGCCTATTGCCTGCCTTTCTCTAAAATAATGGTTAAAAGAAAACCCAAAGAGTCCACCGCCATTAGTAAGTCCGCCAGTTGCTTCATTCCAACGCTCAGGCGACAATTGTGGCACAACTAGAGGAAGTAGTTTCTTAAGCATAGTTACTGATAAACGTCCAAGAGCTTCAGCAAGTTCAGTTATATGCGTAGGAAAGAGACTAGACCAGTCTTTCCCTTCACATACAAACGAGGTTGTCTGACCAAAATCGTGAAAACCGGTAACACCTGGTCGATCAGCTTCTAAGAGCTTTGGATCTTTGTGGCAAACATATGCATATTCTTCAGCTTCATGAACAGCCTCTCTGAGTGCCTCAGGTATCTCAATATAGAAAAAACCTTGCTGAGCAGCCTGTGCAAGCTTATGATTAAGGTCTTCAGATTGGCCGGCAAATTCTTCCTCAGATAGGGCAACGAAGACCTGAGTTCCCATCGACAGTATTTGAGGAGCAAAAACGAGTGAGAACAGCACTACTTTGAGATAAACTATGGGCAAGTAGCTCACAAGGATCCTTTCGGTATAGTTATTAATCGCATTTAGGGCTCATTTAATATACAAACGAAATGCCCAACTATCAATCTAAAATGAAATATCATTTGGTCTACAAATACAGCTTTAAGAATATTCTCTATGACGTACCGAGTTACCTTTTACACAGCTGTCTATGCTCACTCCAAGCTTCCCGCTGACACTTAAGACTACAATACCTTACCTGTTTGCATTGTAATCCAAGGGGAAGGAGCCCTTTTTGCGCTGACATTGCGATTCCTCATGGCTTCTTAATGTAGTACTGCAAACTATGATAAATATACGTGATCTTCTTTCAAAAGGCCAGAATCTTGCGATTATCTGCTCTATGAGTCTTGCTGACGAATGGTTACTAGGTCCTTGAGTTGTTCGTTACTAAACTCGGATATCCAGCGTTCTCCGGTGGATACTGCAAGATTAGCTAACTCTTTTTTATGTTGGATCATTTCGTCTATTTGTTCTTCAAAGGTTCCGGTGGTTAACAGGCGATGTACCATGACATTTTTCTTTTGGCCAATTCGGTAAGCACGATCCGTTGCTTGGGCTTCAACGGCAGGATTCCACCAGAGATCATAATGAATGACATGGTTAGCCGCCGTGAGGTTTAAGCCAGTTCCTCCTGCTTTTAGAGAGACAATGAGTGTTCTCTGCTCTGAAGAGTTCTGAAAGGCATGTACCAGTGCGTCTCTTTTTTTGCGGGAAAGGCCACCATGTAAAAAAGGCGCGGGTAACGAGAATTGTTCTTCCAATACACGAGAAATGATGGTACCCATTTCTACATATTGCGTAAAAATAAGTGCTTTCTCATTGCTATCATGAATTGCGGTGAGGAGCTCTACTAGAGCTTGTAGCTTGCCAGATGCAGCAATCTGCGCATCCGTTGTTTTGTCATACTGTGCTGGATGATTACATATTTGCTTTAGGGCATTTAGAAGCTTAAATACCAACCCTTTACGTTCAATGCCTTCAGAGTTTTCAATTTTTTTCATGGTAAGCCGTACCACTTCATTATAGAGTACTGCTTGTTCTGTGGTGAGGCAACAGTACCTATTATTTTCAATTTTGTCTGGTAGGTCTTTAATGATTGCTTTGTCGCTTTTAAGCCGCCTGAGCATAAAGGGGCTGGTGATTTTAGTAAATTGCTGAAGGCAGTCTTTATCTCGATCTTTTTCTATGGGGTTAGCAAATCGGTCTTTAAACTTTTTGGGGGTTCCCAGGTAATGCTTATTAGTAAAGTCAAAAATACTCCAGTATTCAAGGAGTCTATTTTCTACGGGAGTGCCACTCATGGCAATTCTATGATCCGCTTTGATGCTTTTAATAGCTTTAGTTTGCCCGGTTATCGGGTTCTTTATATTCTGGGCTTCATCGAGAACGAGCAAGAATAGGTTCATGTTATTTAAGCTTTCAGCTTCTTTTCGTGCGATGCCATAGGAGGTGATGGCCACTTCAAATTTTTTAGAGAATTTCCGTTCTTGGCCATGATACAAACAGGTACTAAGGTCTGGTGCAAACCGTTTTATTTCATGCTGCCAGTTGCTGAGAAGACTAGTAGGTGCTACTATAAGGACTTTTTTCTGAGCAAGAAGACCAGCGTTCTTACAATGCAAAATCGTACTAATTACCTGAATGGTTTTACCAAGTCCCATATCATCAGCTATGATGCTCCCAAATCCTGTTTGGATATTTTGTACAAGCCAACTAAAGCCTCGCTCTTGATAGGGGCGTAACGTAGCGCGTAGGTTTTGGGGCACCATTGCAGGGGTGAAGGTGGTTAATGAGGTAACCATCTTCTTGAGGTTAGCGTCAAGATGGACTTCAGCGCCGTTATACTCTTCAGCGAGGGCGGCTTGTAAGATATCGGTTTTGTGGATGCTTGATGATGCTTTTTCTTCTGCTTTAAGAAGCTTTTCAAGTTCCTTGTCGTCAAGTATGATGTACTGGTCCATGATTTTAACAAGTCCGCGTGATTTTTGGGCAATTTTTTTAAACTCATCTGTGGTAAGTTGCTTATCGCCGATAGCAATCCGCCAATCAAAATTAAGCATTTTGCTTAGCTCAAGAAATCCTTGGGAATCTCGTGCTACGCCTTCCTCGCTTGAAAGGTTTAAGCGAAGAGTAGGTGTAAGAATCTTTTTAAGTGAACGAGGCAATAGCATGGTAATGCCCAGTGCTCTGAGTGTGGGCATTACCTGTAAAAAGAGTGACGAAAACTCTTCTAAGGTAAGAATGAGTGGCGTGTTGATATCAACAGCAGTATTGAGCCCGGGAATATACTCTCCAAGCACAGCGAGGCTTGTAAGAATATGCATACGTAATGAGCTGTTACTGCTTTTAAGTGCTTGCTGTAATGGTTTAGGGGTCTTTGCTGTTGCTGCTTTAACCTGAATAGTGATATGGAAGCCATCTTTTTTATCCTGGACTTTAAGGCAAAGAGTATGTGATTGTTGTGACATGTATAAGCGTGAGAGCCACGTATACATGGTTCGTGGTAGTTCCACTGTCTCAAATGTATCACATCTGATGCTTGTACTCTGAAAAAAGAACTGTCCTAATCGTTCTTTAAGATGCCTGCTCAGTGAACGGGGCATAGTGCTTACTACAAACATGCCTAAAAAAGTACTTATGGTTCTTGTGACTTGCTCTTCTTGTGACAGCTTATTGCCTTTCAATGTTGCAAGGTTTGGAGGGCAGAGACTCGCCAGCTGCTGAAAAAGGGTATTAACTGTTTGATTAAAGAGAGCAGGTTGCCACCTGATAAGCGTATAGTTATGTTGATTCTGATAGATATGTGGAATAATCGCTCCTTGTTTACACAAGGCAAGAGAAAACTGTTTCAGGGTTTGTAAGAATTGTAGTTCCGGGTTATAGGTATGAAGCTTGCTTGGTTCAATGTTCTCAAGAATATGTAACAGATCAAAATCGAGAAAGCTGTTCTTGAGTTGGCATTCACCATTTTTATGGATAATTTTTTCAATGAACGCATATTCATTGTAGTCAATCGTTGTTGTTTTCCATTGTTTAGGCTTCGCCTTAAACCGAGGCTTTGGCAGCTTTATATATGGCTTTGTATATCCTTTCTTCTGCCAATAGGCATAGGCTTTTTTAAGGATCTCTCGGTAGTCTGAATAATAAAAGCTTTGATTAGGTGGTAGGATGCTCAATATATATTCTGCTAAGGGTGGGATTTGAGAAAAGTCTAGTTGCTCGGGCGGTGGTTGCTCACCTGTTACTTCATCCTTGGTGGGAGCTTCGAAGCTGTCAAACAAAGGAATCCGCCGAGCTTGGTCTACCTTATCATCAACTATATCTGCCAGGTTACAGTTATTTAAGGTGAACACTAAGAAGGGGTTTTTATCGATTTCGTTGGCAATGAGGTAGATAACTGCCGCAATATGCTTACAGGGCACAGCCCAATCGGGGCAACTGCAATGAGCCGTTATATCATCCCATGATGAGGGAAAGAGCTTGATGTTTTTTTGGGTCAGTGTTTCATGAAGCTCCTGTGAGAGGTGACGATTGAGAAATTGGGACAGCACAGAAGGAGAATTTCGAATGGATGACCGTACTATTTCTTTCTCATCTTTGGATAACCCCGCTAGTGAGATGTCTACAGAATAGGGACTTAAGCGGGATCCTCGAACT
Organism: uncultured bacterium; assembly: GCA_963711045.1. Taxonomy (GTDB): domain Bacteria; phylum Babelota; class Babeliae; order Babelales; family Babelaceae; genus PRDV01. The sequence continues at coordinate 942,994 of CAVQCM010000004.1, forward strand.
TTTGCGGTTACTTTTTGGTTGTTAATCTGAATATCATAGGCAAGGCCATGTGTTGCATAGGTGCGTCCCCGGGGTAATCGATTACTGTGGTCAATCCCCTTTAATGCTTCAAGCCACTTTTTACCCCAGTAGGTAGTGCCGAATTTTGCCATGTAATCGTTAGTTTGATAGTAAGTTGATGATACCTGTATACAAATAGGATATCAAAGTATTGAGTACCTGCCAAGAGGGCATTGTTCACAATTGTCAGAGCGCCTGAGTCTTGGCATGCTTCTGATCGCGCTATTGCGAGAATGGCATCTTAAGAAATTCTAATTTTTTGCGTGAAGTACTACCGGTTAACTAACAACGTGTTGCGTTCAAAGAGTGATACGATTTGTACAGTTCCTGGATGGAAGGGTATAAATAAGTGATTGACACTTCCAGCGCACAATTTTCTCGATATATGGCTGGCTGTTCAGGTTATCGTTTGATACTGGCTATGTTGTGATACTCGTTCAACGTTTTGATGAGCGCACGAATCGTATGCGCTCCTTTAAAGTGCTCATGTTTCTTGCTATCTTGGATACATTCTTCAAGAAGTTTGACGAGGGTAAGAATGCTTTGAGGGTTGTCGTGAAAATAGCTGGTAATATCAAATAGTTGACCTGCTACCTCTGGCGCATGATAGGTTAGCTCACACATATCATCAACCCACCTACGTATAGCAATATGACGAATTTTCTGATGTGTTATTTTTTGCTGCAAAAGACCACAAAATATTTTTGCGGTTGTATCTGAGAGGATAACCGCTCCTTCACCTTGATATCTAACAAAAACATGCATGCGTTAGCTCCTTTAGGGATGACTCCCTGTTGCTTTTTTTACCATATTTAACGAAATATGCTTACGATACTCTTCAAGGCCATGGAGAAACTTTTCAAACTTCTCCATGGTTTCTTGGGGGAAGAACGTGCTTTTTTCTTGCGGTAGCTGTTCTCCGGCTTTTTTGTACAAGTTGATAAGTAGCAGTAGATCTAATGGTTTTGATTTAAAATAGCTTTCGATAAACTCTCCGTAACCTTCCCCATAAAACTTACAATCTAATCTTGAAAGATAGCGAGCTAAAGTTTCGTTATCACCCAGCTCTTCTTGAGCAACGAGATCAATCAGTTTTTCAAACAAGTAGTAGCCTTGCCAGTTTGATAATTTCAATATTTTTCTGTCGGGATAAAATAGCCAAACACTCATAATAAAGATCAATTGAAAAATTAGCATCATTGATAGCCTTTTATGGCAAGGTTTTTTTAGAATGCTATAGCCTATATATTCTCTGTTGATGGTCGTTTAGCGTGGCTAGTTATGCACACTTTATGTATATGCATGGTTCCACTGGATTCTCTCTTTATATGAATGTCAGGTAGCATGATAGCTCATTGAAAAATGTTCGTCAAACAAGGACATAAGCATTAATTAGATGGCTTGCAAAATCGACAAACTGCACTTAAGGCTATTTGTAGCCTTCTAGGTCGTAAAAGCGATCTCAAAAAGTGCACTCAACCCGCTAATTAAGGTGTTTCTAAATTGCCCAACTATGGTTCCTTGAGATTTTTTTTCAGCAGCACGTATTCGTTCTTTGGTGCTTTTTAAAAGAGCAGTAATCTGTTGTTGTACGTGAGAAGGGGTAGCGTACTGAGCATAAGCTTTTTCAAGAGTAAGTTGATCATATTCTTCTTGAATGGCAGTATATGTTGTTTTATGCTTAAGTCGCCATTCTGATGAGGTATAGAGATCATATTCCGTGCTAAAAATACTATAGTCTTTAAAAATATCTTCAATGGAGTTTTCAAGAGTAGTGCTATCAAACTCTTCAGCTGCTTTCTCAAAAAGCTTCACCAATTTTTTACCAATATACATGCCTGTTCTAAACTCAGAAGATGTTCTATCGATGCGTTCTGTAACTTTTTTGTAGAGATAGTACAACACAGTCGGTGGTAGTACTAGAATGCTACCCATTACCCCGAAAGCAATGTAACGTTCAATTGGATCAGGAGTTGATGGTCGAGTGATTTTCCTCAACTCTTTTTCTACATTTCTTTTTGCCTCATGCATCTGTTGGGTATATTTGTTAAGCTTATTGGAATGCTTTTTGGATTCTTCTGCCATTCTTGGAAGCTGTAATGTGGCAATTTTTTGTCGAACAAATACATCAAAGGGTAGCAAAAAAGGAGTAAAATACCGAGGATTTTCAAGGAAATGGTCTTCAAATGCCTCCAGCAGCATGCGCTCAGCCTTAACAGCTCCTAATAGATCGGTTAGTTCAGTAAGTGTTTCTTGGGGGAGTCGTGTTAGCGCTACGATTGATAGCCAGAAAAGGGCTAATGGATTATGCTCAGGGTCCACTTCTTTCTCTTGGGTGAGGAAGCAATTCATGCAGAGTAGGTCGAGGAAAAGCATTGCAAGGGAAGAAATGTTTTTATCCTGTAAGCGATAGTCAAGGGTTTGAGACGGTTTGCTATCTCGTAGTAATTGGACGAGGCTTGTAGCTGATTGTACAAACTCCTCATTGCTTACTACTAGCGTAGTGCCAGCATGAGTAGTTGCTAGTCGTTTAAAAAAAGAAGTAATAGCTTGATCACTAAAGTCGCTACGATGGTTATATAGCCAGTGATGGACGAGTGATACCCAATTAGCTTGGTCTAGAGGTAGCTCTTCAGCGCGTGGAAGTCCTGTTGCGAGGGACTCAAGACATGATAGAAACTCATCAAAGAGTTTATCGGCAAGTTCCTTGAGTTCTTCTTTCGAGACTTCTTTGTCTGTAACGAGCTGTTCTTCTATTTTCATCGAGATATAGATTTTTGTTTCCTTAAACCTTCTTAGGTATTCAGGCGATGGGGAGATATAGCGTGTTAAAAATTGAGCAAACTGTTCTGGTGCAGAAGTTGTCTGCACTGTATGCTCTACTTTCTCCATCGGGTAGAGGTACATCATAAATGCTAGTATAAGTAAAAAATAGCGGTACATATATGGTTTTCTCCTTGCAGAAATTCTTATATTAGTATACGGTAAAACTGCTTAGCTCCGCAACCAGAAAAAGGTGCGCCAAAAAAACGAGGTTCAACCTGTGCCAAAACACCTTCCTCATCATAAAGCATTTTTATAAATGTGCAAAAGACGTATAGGGGGGTTCACGAAGAGCATCTCTCACATTTCTTCTTTTAGAGGCTACTTATGAACATAATGAGACTAGAATGTGCTTGAGGTTCCTGTGCATAACTCAGTTAGTTATGTCATGGAACAGCAATAATTCATCTAGATCATTGAATGCCTTACGATATACAGATCAATGGTAGATTCTTTGCGTGAGGCCAAGCAACAGGAAGGATGCTGATACTGGTATAGGATAAGGATATCATTAAAGAAATATCCCAATTTCTTAAAAGTCATTCTATGCAGGGCTTCTCTTCTGTGGTATACTGTACATACTAGTGGATAGTTTTATCTATAGGTCTTTTAGGAAAAGGCAATCTAGTAGACGAAGCCTTTATTTATTGTTTTCCTAAATAGGAATAAACATCGGATGAGTAGAGTACTAAAATGAGTAGTAATAGAGCATATAGTTAAAATCATTTAGAGGTATTTATGCATATACATGCCGATATTTTGCAAGATTTTGGGAAGGCATTAGCTGATTTTAAGGCGGTTCTTACCCAAGAAAGTAATCGTGAAGTAGTACGTGATGCCCAAATATTTTCTTTTATTCGTGCAAATGAGATTCTTAAGGCTCTAATCAATAATCTATATGCTGAAAATACCGATGATGATTTGCATGATCCTGAACAGATGCTGATTGCACTCTGTGCACTTGATTTAATCGCTGAAGATCAGGTAAAACGATTAATAGAACAGATTGACTGTGCGGATTATCTGGCGCTTGATAGAACATGGCTTGATGCACCTGAAGATGCTGAATATTTTGATGAAGAGGTTGCATCATTTCCGACGTATTATGACGATATGAAGACCCTCTATGAGAATTTATATAGGGTTGGGACACTGTTACGGTATGAGGAGTGCTATGAAAGTCACTGACGTGATGCACCTAGAGCGAACAAAGTGTGCTATAGAGGGTTTACTCAAGGTCATGGCGCACAACGAAGAGGTACGTCTCGTACATCGTCTTGCCGTAGCTCGACGGTTTTCGCTGAGTTATTATGCCTTTATGAGTTATCTTATTGAGCGGTTAAACCTCAGTCAAGAGGCGTCAGAGTCGCTTACCATGGAAGAAATTATTATACGATGTCGGAGCCTTCAACTTTTTACTCCTGTTCAGGAGCAGTATGTCATGAAAATGGGTATGATCTATGCGGTGTTGACATGCTATGATACTGAATTTTATCCAGTTAGTGAGGAGCTCCTTCAAGAGATGCCGCAATTGGCAACATTTTTATATCAGTATTGTGCATTGCAAAGTTCTGTTGCTATTACCCCGACAAAACACGTGAGGAGTACGTATGAGTATAGCATTTGATCAACATTTACTTGCCGTTCTTGCCTACCATATGGCTCAACTAGGAGAAGTGATTTCATTGGCTGAAGAAGTTGATGATGAGATGATGCAATCGTGTTATGAAGAGGCACTTATCTTTGATTTTGTGTCATGCGAACAGGTACTCCATGACCTATTATTGAGTGTACGTCCTAGCAAACCGACTGCAAAAACGATGGATCCTTTTACACAATGGCTTAAAGCAAATGTGCTTACACAAGCCCAGATTAATGCCATAGGAAAAATGAATGATGCGGCAGATGTATTCTATCAGGATGCTGTATGGCTTGACCAGGAAGATGAGCAGAGAGATTTTAGAAAGGCGGTAGAGGAGATACCTCAATGGTATGAGGTGCTTCTGTTAGTTGTACGTAATATATTTGATTATATGTGGCATGAGGATGAGCCTGAGATTGAGGATGTTCATGAAATCCATTAATAGGGAACAACAAAAGCTTCGGAAAAGTGTTGAGCTGTTAGGGTCGTTGCTTATGTTGTCAGAATCTCGGGTTCCAGGATTATTAAGGCGGCATGCACTATTTCGAAGAATGCAGATCTGTTTTTTAGCGCTCTATGATTATTATGAAGAGATATCACCATTGCCTACGCAAACCGTTACTCCTCTTGCCCAATGGGTTTCCATTCTCGTGGAGCAGAATGTAGTATCTGCAGATGAGACAAAAGCGCTTCTCATGCTAGGTGAGGTTATTGCTACACTTGATTGGCGTGAACTTGCAAAACAACCTGATGAATCATTAATTATGAATGAAGTGCCAATGATTTATGCGTATCTTAAGCGTGTAGTAAATTCATTTGGGTCTCCTTCAACGACAAAAGAGGTATATACATGACTATGACATTTAATGGGGTGCTGTTTCAAGATCTTAAGATGTACTTAAAGCGATTGAGTGAATTATTAAGTATTCCAGCAAAGGCCAAAGATCCAAATGTTTCCTTGATGCAGCAAGAAGCACGAATTCATGCCTTTATGGCATGCCATTATGTGCTCAATAGTTTGTTAAAAGATATCTATGATCAATCTGATATGAGTAAAAAGGAAGGAGCAAATCCCCAAAATGCCCCCGGTGAGGTATTGATGTGGTTGCTTAATCAAAAATTACTCTCAACAGAGCATGTGAAGGCGATAGCCCAACAGTATGAGGCTGTAGGAGTACTTTCATTTGATAGTTCGTGGTTGCTTCATGAAGACAAAAAGGTATACCGTAAGATGCTTGATACTATTCCTCGTTATCATTATGGTATGCATACCTTTGTGGTACATCTTGCCAAAAATATAGTTTTTTATCGGGAGAAACAATGACACAGGATAAAGAAAAAGTACTTGCTTCGCTCTTAACAAATGCTGCGAGCAGCGCTGAGTTATTTGCTCAATTAATGAACGTCCCTGTTGATGCAGTTCCAGCGACTGTAAGAACGCATGCTTTATTGCGGCGCGTAATGATCTGTTTCATTTCGTTGTATGAATATTTATGTCAAAAAGTAGACTTGCCGGAAGATAAAAATTCACTTGAAGATATTGTTGACTATTTTGTGTCAAAGAACGTCATTATGTCGCAAGACAAAGATCTTTTTATTTCCTTAGGTAGCGCTTATGGTGCGATTCGTTGGGCAAAGCCAGGAAATATGCCAGATGAAGAAAAAATTATTGAGCAAGCACCCGATCTTCTTGCGTTGATGCAAAGAATTATAGTGATGCATACTCCTAAAGTAACAACATCATCACAACACGAGGCGACACTCTAATGTACGATGAGCAATTTGAGCTTCTTAATGAGGCGTTAAATGAGCTTGATCTTCTTCTTGCTAAGTCTGAACAAAAAGCGCTTGTGTATTCTTTCATTGATAGCAATGAGCGATTTATAGACTATGTAAAGTCTTTTTATGAACGACACCATAGTGAGAAAGAAGTGCCTCCAGATGAAGAAGTACCTACTGTTCTGTATGAACTTGTCATCGCTGAGAAAATGACACAAGATCAGATAGCAGACTTATTTGATCAATTTATTGCTGCCGCATTACTCTCAACTCCTGGTTGGTTTGAATCTCAACCGGCGGAGAATTTTGAGGATATCATTCAAAAGATTCCTCAGTTTCACCGGGCAATGTGCTCAGCCGTACGAATTATGAATCGTATTGATGAAGAAGGAGAATATGACGCTTCATGAACTGTTTGCTTCTGCCGGCATTACCACTGAAACAATAGAACATGCATCTGCCTATACCGTAGAACAGATGGATATGCTTGACCTACCGGTAGTAGCTGGTAAAAATCTCTTTTTAACGGATCGAAAAAAACGTTTTTGGCTGGTTTCTGCAGTACCAACAACGAAGATCAATCTAAAATCACTTGCTAAAGAGCTTAATGCTCCGGATCTTAGGTTTGCCAAGCCTGAACTTCTTAAAAAGTATTTAGGTGTAGAACCTGGCTCAGTGACGCTTTATAGTATTGTTAATGATCCAGAGCACGTTGTTACGGTCGTAATTGATACAGCTCTCTATACACTTGAACGTATTGGGTTTCATCCATTAAGAAATGATGCTACCACTATTATTAACACAGTTGATATTCCGCTACTTCTTAAGCAATGGGGCTAGTTAACAGCTGTGTTGACTTTGCTTAAAATTGCTTATATATTAACAATATGGTTAAGTTTATTAGCATAGGAAAAGCAGCAAGACTGTTGGGAGTATCTCCGCAGACAATGCGTCGTTGGGAATGTGAGGGGCGTATAGTTCCTGATAAAAGAACGAGAGGCGGTCAGCGAAGGTATGATCCGAAGAAGCTTCAGCAAGGCCGAAATGCTAAGTCTGCAGGACTGACTCTTTGTTATGCACGTGTATCAAGTCATGATCAGAAAGATGACCTTGAAAGGCAAAGAGAGCTTTTAGAACTCTATTGTGCTGCACAAGGTTGGCAGTTTGAAGTGCTATCCGACCTCGGTTCTGGCATGAATTATCATAAAAAAGGCTTAAAAAACCTCTTGAAAAAGATACTGGCCAGCGAGATAGAACGGCTAGTTCTGACCCATAAGGATAGGCTCTTACGATTTGGAGCAGAATTACTTTTCGGTGTGTGTGAAGAAAAAGGTATAGAGGTAGTTATCATAAATAAGGGTAATCAGCCCTCTTTTGAAGAAGAGCTTGCACAAGATGTGCTCGAGATTATTACAGTGTTTTCAGCTCGTTTGTATGGGGCACGAAGTAAGAAAAACAAAAAACTCTTAGATGCGGTTAAACAAACGGTTGAGCTTTCATGAAACAGGTTAAAAATGTGGTAAAGTTAGCAATGAAAGTTGATAAGAATAGTGCGAGATGCCTTGATGATCAATCGAGAAAAGCAAACTATCTGTATAATATGCTTATAGGGAGAGCCTACTCAGAATTGGATACCTATAAAGAAACAGGTGATAAAGAAGCAGGTAGCATAGTGTTTACGCCGTATGGCCTACGGGATTTAGTGCCCGGCATTAAGGAAGAACATCCCTTTCTAAAAAGTGTCCACTCATCACCACTTAAGAATTCTGCACTCCGAGCAACACGAGCATTTAAAGACTTTTTTGCTTCAAAGAATGGGCTGCGTAAAGGCAGAAAGTTGGGCAGACCACGGTATAATTCTTGGAAGATGCATTGGTTTTCTTTGCTCTATGATGAACCAACCAAGGGTTTTGCAATAGAGAGTTCAACGCTCAAACTTTCATTAGGAACTGGAGCTGATGGAAAAAGACATGCCATAGAAGTCCCGCTCGTAGGCGTAAAAGGTCTCAAAGGCAAAATTGTTCGTAATCTTCGAATAGTAAAAGAACATGATGACTATTATGCCATAGTCTCAGTACCTCAGTAAAGTTCCTGAAACTAAGCCGATCAAAAGAGTTATTAGCTTTGATCCTAACCATAAGAATCTGTTTTATGGGATCGACAATACCGGAAAGGCAGTTATTTTTGAGGCGCCACACTATCTTAAGCAACTAGACAAGCGAATTGATGAGTTACGCTCGAAGCTTGATGCATGTAAGAAACGATCGAAAATGGTAACGTATACCGATAGCAAAGGCAATATTCATTCTTACTGGGAGGGATCAAGAAAATACAATAAGCTAAAAAAGACATTAAACAAGGCTTTAGCAAAACGACGAGATCTTACCAAAGTATTTTGCTATAGCATTGCAAACTGGTGTTGTCGTCACTATGATTTAATTAGTATAGGAGATTATACTCCTCAAGGTCAGGGAATAACACCTAAAATGAGGCGAGCTATGAACAATAGATCATTGCATGGCAGAATCAAGAAGGTTATTTCCTGGACAGCGCTTAAATCTGGCAAACTTACGTTCATCTATGATGAAAAAGGTACCACACGTACCTGTCATGTTTGTAAGACGGTAGTTGATAGAGGCATTGAGCCGTCGATACGGCAATGGCGCTGTCTTGGCTGTGAGGTGCAACACAATCGTGATGAAAATGCTGCGTTTAATGGACTGAAAAAAACATATGAGAATTATGAAAAAATAACCGGAGAAATAGCTCCGGCAGTGCCTTGCTCGGGCCTTGTTCACAGTAAGGAACAATGGGCTTGTAGGGTTTTAGCTAGTGGCGTTATAGCTACGGGGCTAAAACAGCAGCTTGCTGCACCTCCAAGAAATTAAAATTGAGATGTGGTAATCTCAAATCAAAACCTATATGAGTAACTTTGTATAGCTTTTGAAGAGCGGTGGTACATATCGGGAGATAGATTTTGAAGACGATCATCTTTGATATTGGTGGGGTCCTATTTAAGCCAGATTATCAACAAACCTTAGTGCCTATTAAGGAAGGAGTTGCATTACTACTGCAATGCGTGCAAAAGGGACATCATGTCTATATTTGTACTAACTATACCAGTCAGATTGTTGATCAACTAACTACCCAATATCCTGAATGCTTTCCTCAAGCTCTTAAAGGCTATATTACTCCTGAAGTTGCAGCAGCAAAAAAGCCTCAACCAGGAGTATTTCAGTTTTTACTCGCTACCTATAACCTCATTGCCGAAGAATCAGTATTTATCGATGATTCATTGCCTAATATATATGCAGCACGACAAGCTGGCTTTATTGGTATCCACGCAACTGATATGTCTGTTGTTAAAGCTGAGCTTCAGGCTCTTAATCTAGTGTGATTGAGCTCTTAGCATAGTGACAACATCTTTATAGACTCGTTGTCTTTTATGTGGCGGCGCAGATGGGATATTTTCTTTAACATCTTCAAATACGTTAAGAGCTCCAGACAGATCTTTCTCATGGGCTATGTCAACTGGCGTAAGGCCTTCATCGTTCTTTATAGTAGCATCAGCTCCATTACGTAGTAGAAGGCGTATCATGCCAGGATTATTTGCTACTACTGCTACATGAAGTGGGGTATTCCCTTCATTATTTTGTGCATTCTGATCTGCTCCTTCACTTAATAAAAGTTGCACTACTCGTTCATTGCGGCCACGGATAGCTTTATGAAGAGCTGTGCTACCGAGCTTGTCTTGAGCATGCAGATCAGCGCCACGAAGCAACAACAGGGCGACGATTGTATCATTACCTGCCCATGCAGCATTAATAAGAGGGGTCCTGCCAAATGGATCACGCTTGCTAATAGATGCGCCGTCATCAAGTGCTTCTCTCACAAGTTGTACTAATCCTTTAGAAATGCCCGTATCTAACCGTGCATTGGGCGCTATTTCTTGGGCAAAAGAATGACCGATAAGGGTAATTGCCACTGCTACTAGTGCTAGGGGTTTCTTCATACGAATGTCTCCTTTGTATCTATCTCTTTTTTTAGTTTAATACATATAGAAATAAAAAGTCAACAGTTGAGCGCCGATAAGTTTACTTATAGTAATCTTTGATTGCTAGAAGTAGTATTCATTAAGTCTATCACATTTCTACAAAAGAATAGGACGTAACAAGGACTTTTTAGACTCATGCGAATCATTTGTATGCAAGGATTTGTATTTCTTCATAACTTACGCTATGGTAAGCATATGAAGAATATATTGCTTACTTTCATTGTATATACTACAATTGCGGCTGATCAATCATTTATACAACAAGCGCGGTGTCTGCTAGCTCAATATACAAGACCAATAACGATTCTTGAACTAGGCTCTTCATGCCGGTATTTGCACGATCTGTATCGTTCTAGAAATGCCCATATTGCCCTTGTGTCGAATCCTTTGACCAGTGATTATCCTATAACCGTGTGTAGACCATCAAAACTTACGATTGCGCATCTTGATAGATTGGCCCAATGTGAGCATATAGATATTGCTCTGATACATGAAATGCCGGTTGCCGTTCCTTATGCGCAATGGGTGGGTACGATTAGTAATGTTGCAGAGCAGGTTATTATAGAAACCTATGATCCTGAGCTTATGCATGTATTACAACAAAGTAGACATTTCAAGCCCTTGGGAGTTGGTTTGTACCATAGTCACCGTCCTAAAACGTTTTTAACGTATAGTCGGTTTACTCAGCGATATCCTTCGATGACCCAGTATGAAGTACTGAGTACATTTACTGGTAAGTGGTTGATTAAACAAGAAGGTGCGCCGGTACCATGGATCCCAGGAATTAATATGGTAACCTTTATTATGTTAGGTGGTATGAACCCAAGTGATGAAGGTATTATACAGCAGTTAAGGTCATTGATAACCACCTATCCACGACATAATGATCTTATTTTAGGTAATATTGTGGTGCAGGGGACTACCCTGGTGCCCATTGATATGAATGATCATCGGCGGTCTGCTTCTGCCAAAAAATGTATCAAAGAAGCCATACATGCCTTTAAAAAACCTCGAGATGCTCCAGAAGCCTGGCTTCAGGACTATTATAAGAGTCTTACAGGGCATTAATATGCTCTTGGTAAGTGGCACAGACAGTTTTTTACAGTCTAGTGCCTAGGTGCAAAACTAACCTATTGTACCTTTTCTGTTTCTTCCTGAAGGTTGAAATGCATGAGCTCGTACAAGGAGCTGCCACTCTTCGTCGGTGAATGCAAAGTTTTGTTCAAGAATCTTATCAAGAAGCCTTTGTTTAAGTGCGGGTTTTAAAGTAGATTCCGTGATAATAACAGTAAGAGCTTGTTGCATTTCCTCTTTTTTCTTGTTTGTATCAACTTCTTTTTGTAATAGGAGCTGTTTGTCTTTATTGGATAGTGAAGTGCCTGTTATTTGTGAAACAATTTCCTCGGAGGTCATGCGTGGCTTCTTTTTTTCAAGAAGGGCCGTTTCTACGGGAGTGAGTTCTTCTTGTTCAACAATCTTGAGAAGCATCTGGGCTTCTTGTTCTGGAGTGATGTCAGCCTCTTTTATCTTTTTGATGAGTGCGACATTATCGCGCTTTTTCTGCTTTTTCTCTTTAGGCGCTTTGATTTCACCAGCTCTACGTTTTTCACTATACTCTTCAAGAGTCATCGTAAATGGTTTGATTTCAATGAGTTCTAGATCAGCAGCAAACCCCGTAAATACATATCCTTTGGTTTTAGGGATCGTGATGGTTAATTGAATCGATTTAGAAGGGTGCTGCTTATGCAACCGTTTAACCTTCTCAGCGAGATTTGTTAGGACGAGTCGTTTGAAGTTTTCTGGTTTTGCCCAATATTCATTATCTGGGATAATATCCAGATAGACAATATCATCAACAGAGTCGAGCGTTATCTGATGGTGAGGTTCTCCCTTATGGGCAAGCTTGAGGATATCGAGCTGTTTTCTGTCCACCTCTTTGGGCGTAGGCAATGCAGCTGTCGAATCTCCACGTAGAAGATTTACTTGGGCATTCCATCGGGAATCATTATTAAGATAGAGCTTTACCGCTTCTTCGCTTTTTTCTCTAATAGATGCTTTTTGTTGTTTGCTATACCTGCGGAACTCATCGAGATATTTAGTAACTTCTTCACCTTGTTCTGCTTCTCTCTGTTGTTCAAGAGCTTGGACCTGATCTGCAAGAGCTTTTATTTCCTTGGCTTTGGTGGCTTTATCAGCTTTCTTTATACCTATCTCGCCTTTAGCAATTAATGATGTTAGTTTTCCAATGAGTTCTTTGGACTCTGCAAGTTCTTCTTCTCGAGTTGCAAGTTTTTTTTCTAACTTTTTCATCATAGGATAGAGTGATGAATAGCCACTGGCAATGATGAATAGCAGTGTATAGAACTTCTTCATGATGAATTCCTTATTTTTTGTTAGTTTTTGTATCTATACCTTAGTTATACCATTTCGATACTCAATGTGTCAACATATTACGACTTAAAGGCAGAAATTTATTTCAATATGAATGAAAAGGGTGTCCCTTTTGTGTAAAAAGTGGTATGCTAGGTACTGGAGGCTAACATGATACATATTAATGGTATTCATCTTTCGTTTGGCGAACAGATTATCTTTGATGACCTGAGTCTTATGCTGGGACAGAATCAAAAGGTAGGACTTTTGGGTCGCAATGGCACTGGTAAATCTACTTTGTTAAAAGCTATTGCAGGCCAGCGGTCTCTTGATGAAGGGTCTATAGCTATTGATAAGAATGCACGGGTAGCATACATGCCTCAAGAAGTGGTTCTTCAATCATCAACGAGCGTTTTCGAGGAAGTCTTAGCTGTTTCTGAAGCGTATCAGGCGCATACGTATCTGATACCTGAACTTGAGAAAAAGATGCAGCATGAGCCACAGGCTGTTGAGGAATATGCTGAATTGCTTGAACAGTTTACCGCACATGAGTCAGCTACAGCTCAAGAGCAGGCAGAGCGCATATTAACAGGATTAGGATTTTCCCGAAAGATGTTTAATCAACCGGTTGCTGAGTTGAGTGTTGGGTGGAAAATGCGGGTAGTATTGGCTAAACTGTTATTACAGGATGCTGATTTTTATCTGTTTGATGAGCCGACTAATCACCTTGATCTTCCTGCAAAAGAATGGTTTTTTGAGTTTTTAAAAAATGGCTCCTTTGGGTTTCTGTTGGTTACCCATGACCGGCACTACTTAGATCACGCCTGTGATGGTATTTTAGCTCTTTCTTTTGGTGATGCGGCCTATTTTAAGGGTAATTACACTGCTTATCTTGAGGCTGAAAAACAGAGGAGAGCGGTGCTTGAATCATCCTATTCGAGGCAACAAAAAGAGATCGCAAGAAAACAGGCGATTATAGATCGCTTCAAAGCAAAGTCATCTAAAGCTAAAATGGCGAAGTCTATGATGAAGCAGCTTGATAAAATAGAGCGGATTGAGTTAGAACCGCTTGAGCCGACAATCTCGATTACCTTTCCGCCAGTTGAGCGTTCAGGATCTATTGCATTGACCATCGACCAAGTGAGGCACTCATTTGATGATAAACAGTTATTTAGTGGCGTTAATGGGACTATCAAGCGTGGCGAAAAGATAGCGCTCGTTGCGCCAAATGGTACTGGAAAAACAACATTGTTTAATCTGCTTACCGGCACGTATGTACTGCAAGGTGGCTCAGTATCCTTTGGGCATAAGGTGCATACGGCAGTATTTGAGCAGGATCAACTTAAGGCACTTGATCTTCAGAAAACGATTTTTGAAGAGGTGCAACAAGTGGGATTACCTGATGGTGTTATTCGCAGCTTTTTAGGATCATTCTTATTTAGTGGTGATGCTATCAATAAAAAGATTGAGGTACTCAGTGGTGGTGAACGTAACAGGGTTGCCATGGTAAAAGTATTACTCTCAAAAGCAAACTTTTTGTTACTTGATGAGCCGACTAACCATTTAGATCTCTTTGCTAAGGAAGTACTCTTACAGGCATTGCAAGCTTTTGAAGGCACACTGTTATTTGTTTCGCATGATCATGCATTTTTACAGTCACTTGCTACAAGAATATGGGAACTTACTCCTCAGGGTATGATAGATCATTTAGGTGATTACGAGTCCTATCTTGAGCATAAAAAATCTCTTGAAGGTCATCCAGTGAGTGAAGTTAGAAAGCCGGTTCAGACGAAACATGAGGCAAGTAAAGATAAAGATTCAAGAAAGAAGCTTGCGGCCCTTGAACGTGCTATTGCAAAGCAAGAACAAAAAGTTGCAATGCTCACAGAAACCTTTGAGAGCCTAGCCTATGGTACTGAGCATTTTGATGTACAAGCGCAGAAACTCAAAGAAGCCCAGGAGCAGCTAGGTCTTTTAATGCGGGAATGGGAAGAGTTTCTGTAACAAGATTCGTTTGTATCCTCCTTGTACCTCATCTGGCGTTATGTTCGAACCGGAAAAACTATAATGCTGCAATCTTGTTCTAGAACTATTCTTACGTACAACTTTCGAGATACTTTCATAGTAGTTTGTTTCTGATATATAGTTTCATCTACAAAAAAGCTGAATATGAATAGATGCCTTCTTTTGGGCCTCTTGTGTTACTCTGAACGTGAGATTGAAAGATAGGGGATGATGAGATGCAGTCATTCTTCACTTTGGAAGCCTGCTCTGCAAAAAAGAGCTAAGAGACAATATCTCGGGTAGCATTGGTTTGTGATGGTCCACCTCCTCACTATATAGCGGTTTTAAGCCTATATGAGCAATTATCCTTTGCATGCCAGCTCAATTATGATTCTGCTGGTATACCTTTGGGGCCAGTAATAATAAGCTGATCCGAGTAAAATATGCCTAGTCCTATAAGGACAGCGATAAAGGACAGAAAGTGACCAAGATGTATTGTCTCATGAAGAAAAAGCCAGCCAAAGAAGGCAGCAAAAATTGGTTCTAGGAGATTGCCAAACGCAAGTAAGGTCGAGCTGTGCTTGCGAAGCAATGAAGCTTCAAGATTAATACAAATGATATTGGCAACAACGAGTTGTGCCGCCACAAGGAGAATAAAG
This sequence comes from uncultured bacterium, assembly GCA_963711045.1. Classification (GTDB taxonomy): domain Bacteria; phylum Babelota; class Babeliae; order Babelales; family Babelaceae; genus PRDV01. The sequence goes on from CAVQCM010000004.1 coordinate 958,385, forward strand.
ATGCCAGGACTCTGTATGATCCATATTGGTTCGACAATAATTGATCCAATAAGGCAGATTATTCCACCAGCAAACATGGTAAAGCTAGTGACCGTAGAAGCTGGATAGTTCCGCTCTCCTACGAGTTTTTGAAGAACTAGAAGATAATAAGAGAATGAAGCAACAGCACCAAGTATGGCAAGCTCTGCTAGTGAGAAGATTCCGATGCCCCCAAGGAGCTGCTCTTTGGTATTACCGATGAGAAACAGCGGTAAGGTGCCGGTAAATCCTATAAAGAGACCGACACCTTTTCGTAATGAAAGTGTAGTGCCATTAAAAATATAGGCAAAGAGGGCTGTCATAAACGGCATGAGCGTATAAATAAAGGCGGCTTTAGTGGAAGTAAGCTGCGTAAGACCCCATTCTCGAAGGCTGTATGGAAGCGCTATGCCAAAAATAATTGCTTGTATAAAGAGCCACCAATCTTCCTTTTTAGGACGATGAATACTTTTTTTAATGTAATAGAGAAAAGTGCCGAGTAAGAGCCCTGCGGCGAACATGCGAACACCAATGATAAAGAGAGGACTCCCGTATGAGAGGGTGATTTTACCTAAGGTAAAGCTAAAACCATAGAGCGCATAGACAAGTAAAACTAATAACATAGTATATTTTCCTTTCTTTGTATAGAAATGCTCCTTTATATGCCGTAAGGATTAAACAGATGTTAAGTACGCACCATTGGGTGGTAGTAACGTATGCGACATGCATTATGCATTATATATACGAAATCCCCTCGGGGATTTGTAACAATTCTGGGCTGTGCTGCATAACAGCACTTTGAAGCCTTGTGTCATTTTCAACATCTCTAGTGTAGCATATTTTTTAGTCTTTGTCAGAAATTATGATATATGAACTATGTGAAGGGCTTTTGAGCCTTTTAGTGAAGGTTCTTTTGGGAACATTGTAACCTTGCCGGGTAGTAAAAAAAGCTAGAGTACCTGGGTATCAAGTTCATCTGAATAATACAGGGCGAGACCAAGAAAGACCATGGCAAATGAGATCAGATAATGCAGTTGCATGGTTTCTGCAAGGAACAACCACCCAAAAAGTGATGCCGCTAAGGGAGCTATGAAGCTTGCAAATGACATGAAGGTCGGGCTATAGGATTTTAAGAGCCATGCTTCTAAATTGGTGCTAATGAAATTGCTTATGAGCATCTGGATTGCTATCATAGCAAAGAGGAAGACGGGATTGCTGATAATCCAGATTGGTTCTGTTATAAGGGCAAGATTGAATGACATGACGCCTCCTAAGATCATGGTTACGGCATTAGCCACCGGAATGGGACATTTTCGGTGTTGAACAAGATTCTTAACGGCAATGAATTTATAGCCAAAGGAGGCACACGCACCAAGAATAGCAAGTTCAGGTAAAGAAAAGAAGGCAATGGAGCCTACAAGGTCTTCTTCAATAGTGCCAGTAAAGAGAGTAGGAAGCATACCAATAAATCCAAGCATAAGACCCGTAGTCTTTCTAAAAGAGAGGGTTTCTTTGTAAAATAGGTAGGAAAAGAGAGCCGTGAAAAAAGGCATGAGGGTAAAGATGAATGCCGCTTTTGTTGCTGATAGATATTGTAATCCCCATGCTCTGAGACAATAAGGAAGTGCTAACCCAAAAAAAGCAATTTGCAAAAAATAAGGCCAATCTTTTAATTGTGGTCGGTACTTGGTAGACTGGGTATACAGAAAAGCGGTGAGCATAAGGCCACTCAGGAGCATGCGAAACCCTACAATAAAAAAAGGACTTGCATAGAAGAGGGTAATCTTACCAATCGTGAAGCTTAACCCAAATAACGCGTAGAGAATTATTATGAGAACCATACGTTTATACCTTATTATACAGCAGTTAAAGTTTATCATACTTTGTATGATTTGTCCTAGTCTCCTTGCAGAAGCACAACATTGGGATGTCTATGTCTATATGCATGCTGATGAAGCTTATGATGAGGCATTGCATGCAGTACAGCAACTGCAGCAGGAGGTAGCCCATCATTCATCAGTTCGTGTATGCGTTGATATTCAAGCAGCTACGTGCCATAGAATTCTTTTGGATAAGGGCACTATGAAAGCGACTATGGTTGATCGAGCTGATGATCAAGTTGAGGTTATTAAACGGGGATGCGAATGGGCATTTTCTGAAGCATCAGGTCATACAATGCTCATCATTTCTGGCCATGGAACAGGTATTATAACCCCACATTATACTCAAGAAGGATGGAAGTATGAAAAAGATGATGGCCCTTCTCCTTGTAAAAGCTATTGCGCACAGCATTATAAGACGTTTTGTGACCAAGTGACAGCCATAATGGATGGCAAGTCGCTCCTTGCTGCGAATCATACCGCGTTTCTAAATACGTGCCAGCTCAAAGAAATTATGGCATATGCCCGCGATAGTAGGGGAAGATCGCTTGATATCGTAGGGTTTGATTCTTGCTATATGGCAATGCTTGAAATCGCTTATGAAGTCGCGCCATATGCTCGGTATATGATAGCGTCTCAAGAATCTGAAGAGAAAGATGGTTGGAACTACCATGAGGTAGTAAAGGCACTTGTCTATAGCAAGCCTCTTGAAGCGGCACGGAAGGTAGTCTATAGCTATGAGCGAGATCAGCGACTTAAGGGAGCTGATCGGTTTAGTCTTTCGGCAATTGATCTATCAAGAGTGCCGCAGCTTTCGTTGGTAGTTGATCAGCTCGTAGATGCCTGTCGACATACCTATCTTCTTGAAGTTCTATGTGCTGCGAGAATCGGGCTTCATAGCCTATCGGGCATTTCCATGTATGCAGATCTTACTGAATTTATTGAACGATTACGTGATGAGCTTGATATTCTTGAACATACCCCCGCTCTTGAGCGAGTGACAGGTAGCTGCCTTACCCTCCTTGAAGAGCTTCATTTAATGATAGTAGCCTCTGCCGCCGGGCCTTCTTGTCGCTTCTTGCAGGGTTGTTCAATCTACTTTCCAAGGGCCCATATTGATAGTTCTTACAAAGGAATATTTGTACAAGATCATGGTTGGGAATATTTCTTGAAGTTCTTTACCGGCAATGAAGATAGCATACAACCAAAAGTTATAGTTGCACTTGAAGATTAAGATGCCAGTGTGCGTTGTTGCTGCTCTCGACGAATAATAGAATCTCTGCAAGTATCATAGTTTCGTAACGGTAAGCGTAATTTGTGTAAGGTAATGTTACGTCCCTCATAAATACTTTTAGCGCGCTTTTCAAATGATTGGATTTGAAATACAAGATCTTCAAAATACTTGAGTGTAATCATAAAGTCTTGATATGCTTTAATTTTTTTAGGGCTTATCTGTCCCCTAAACGTGTCAAGTACTACTTGTACATTTTTAGCATATGTTGTTTCACAGGGAAGTAGTTCACGTTTTGTTGGAGAAGGAGTAAGCATAGAATACCCGAGATTACTGCCAATACGCGTTCTACATGCTGAATATTTGGTAATAGGGACTCTTAAGACCGCTAAGATATCCAAAATAGTATTTTTTTCAAAGGCACGTAATTTAAAGCCAAGATCACTGTGAAGCTTCACGGCAAGCATAAACTGTTTAAATTCTTCAAGCTCTTTAGCTGTAGCTAATGCCTTAAACTGGGTTAAAATAGATGCTACATTTTCAGCGTATATCTTATCACAGCCTTTTCTGAGGTAGGTGTCTGATACTTGGCTTTCAGGTGATAATGCAGATACGGGTATATCACTAATGCTGGTAAACTGTGGCGTGACATAGGTAGAGCTCACAATGTTTGTTGATTGCTGCGTATCTGCAAGATCAGCAGCTTGTGGTTGCTGAATTGATAATGGACTTATTTGGGGAATAACTGATCCACACGTAAAATGCAGTATTAGTAGCGTGAGCTTCTTCATTACTATCCTTTTATAAAAAGAGGAGCCTTCTTAGCTCCCCTCGTATTATCCGTCTATGTTATGTAGTGCGGCATGTATGTTTCTAATTCGAGCATCTCTTGTAGGATACGTTGTATTTAGTCGTAAACCTTCAATAATTGCTTGAGCTATTTCCTGATACACATACAGAGCTTGTTCAAATTCGTCTTTGCTCATACTGGCTTTCTTGTTCTTTAGTGTGCGAAGTTTTTTAAGAAGCCACATAGACGCTTTTTCGCCTGGCTCTTGATCTTGGAACCTTTCTGGTATTCGTTCATTCATTTCCACAAAGGCTTCTTTTTCATCATATTCAATTGTGGGCGCTGAAGCAAGCGATCTAAAGCCAATCATAATAAACCTAAATGCAGCTTCCCAGCTTTGTTGAAGTTCTTCGGTATCTTCTGCTGGAAGTGTATCAATCTCAAGTTGTATCTTGATGAGCTCTTTAGCTAGAAAGGCCAGTTCAGGGAGAAGCATGGCATCTCGAAGATCTACATAGTCAGCAGCTCCACTTTGAATAGCTATTATCTGGCGTTCAAGACGATCACATAATGGTTCTTCTAGTGGCTGCTCTACTTGTACTGCCAATTCTTGACTTGCAAAGAGCCCTGCCGAGAGGCAAATAATGGTTGCGAAAAGTAGTTTTTTCATAAAATGCTCCTATTAAGGTTATTTTCTATACTTTATTAGTATAGCATGCAAGGTTTCTATTTGTAAATATTTAGTATGCTGTTCTTAGGTATTCATGCGCTATTTTGTGCAGAGATAATCAACAGGATCAGTACGTTCTAGCAGCTTGTTAAGAGATTGGATTACTCCTTCAAAGCCGTTCTTATTGAATTCAATTATTTCAATAATACTTTCAGCTAGCTCCTCAAAGACCTCATGCATAGGGGAAAGATTGATAGATGATTTTTTTTCTTGCTTTGCCGCAATGTAGTCAAGGTTCTCAAAGAGGAATATTAGTACTGTATGAATGTCTTTACAGGCAACTTTTTTTATGAGTTGTTTGAGGCATCCAATTATTAATTCCCACAGGTTATCAAGGTTTTCAACTTCCTCATTTAGTCCAATTGCTGAAATCTGATAACCAAGCGATATGGCTTCTTCGATTCCTTTGGAGAGAGTTTTTATTTCTATTTCTTTTTGTATTTTAAGCCTTTCCAGCATTCTGTAGGTCTTATTGAGGGAATGCTCGATCTCAGAATATCTTTCAGATCTTTCAGATACTTTGCGCTTTTTTGCGGATTTTTGCATGCCGATAAGTCCTGCTGCAGGAATAAGAAGAGTTAAAAGTGTTATTTTTTTCATAAATCTCCAGATTATAATTCCTATCTTAGTTATACAGATAGTATAGCATCTTTTCAGATCATTACTATCATTTATATGTAGCAGTTTTCTTCATTAAAGAATCGTTAAACATCGTACTCTGGTATCTACGTATAGTTCCTTCAAAAACATAATTTTCTTCATGAAGCATAATGTAGTATACTTACTAGTAGTATTGGTATTAATAATCCCTTCACATAAAGATGTAATCATGTCTACTTCATCTATTGCTATTACGCCAACTGGTCCATTGCAAGGCACGGTGCCAGTCGTTGGTGCTAAAAATGCGGTATTAGTTATTATGGCTTCCCTTATATTAACCCGTGGTAAAAATAAACTTACAAATGTACCATTTTCTGAAGATGTGCATCATATGATCAGGTTATTACAGTCTCTTGGTGCTGTGGTTGAGCAAGACCGTGAGCGTAATACCTTGCATATTGATACGAGTGATCTTCAATCGGCACAAATTAGTGCTGATATCATGAAAAAAATGCGTGCTTCAATTTTAGTCATGGGTCCCTTGTTGGCTCGTTTTGGTGTAGCTGATATAGCAATGCCAGGTGGGTGTGTCTTAGGAGCACGGCCGATAGACTTTCATTTAAAGGCATTTACTAAGATGGGAGTTCACTATACGCAGCATGAAGATTCACTAACCGCTGAAGGCAGGTTACACTGTGCAGAGCATATTCTAGATTATCCAAGTGTTGGTGCGACCGAAAATAGTATGATGGCTGCAGTACTGACGCCAGGCACCTCTAGAATTGTAAATGCGGCGATTGAGCCTGAAGTGCTTGACCTTATTGATGCTCTGAGAAACATGGGTGCTCAGATTCAAGTTGAGCCTCCAGCAACTATCGTTATTGAGGGAGTGAGCTCTTTATTGCCAATTGAACATCATATACTGTATGATCGACTTGAGGCAGGAACTTTTTTGTTGGCAGCAGCTATTACAGGAGGAGAAATTATGCTTCCTGATGCCCCAGCTCATTCTATGGCAGTGTTTCTTACTAAGCTTGAGCAGATGGGACATACAATTACTCAAGGTGCTCAGGGTAAGGGCATACACTTAAAAGCTACGAAGCATCCCCAGGGTGTATCATTTAAGACGATGCCCTATCCGGGGTTTCCAACTGATTTACAAGCTCCAATGATGGCGGCTCTATGCTTGGCCTCAGGTAAAAGTGTTATTCATGAGACTGTCTTTGAAAACAGACTTGTTCATGTTCGTGAACTGCAAAAAATGGGTGCACAAATCTCTGTTGACGGCCAAACAGCAACCATAGGAGGAGTTGACGAGCTCTATGGCGCTCAGGTGATTGCCACGGATATTCGAGCTGGTGCTGCGTTAGTGCTAGCTGGTTTAGCGGCACAAACAGATACCAGTATTTCTGGTATCCATCATTTGAAGCGAGGCTACGATAACTTTGTTCCTAAATTAGCTGCATTAGGTGCTCAAATAGAACTTATAGAAGAGCTATAAGGTTGATGTAAGTTCGGTGAGCTCTCGGGTAATCGATGCTTGCCGCACTTTGTTGTAATCAAGTTGCATTGCTGTAAGCAGGTTTTCTGCATTTCTGGTGGAAGCGTCCATTGAAACAAAGCGGGCAGCTTGTTCAGCAAGCATAGACTCAAAAATCGTTTCTTGCAGCCTTACCGAGAGAAGCAAGGAAGTAAGTCGTTCTCGTAAGAGTTCGGGAGATTGCTCAAAGGTATATTCTGTTCGGGGAGCATCTTCAGCTCCTTCTGGCTCCACGAGAGGTAACAAGGGGGTAACCACTGGTTGTTGTACAAAAAAACTTTTTGCTCGGTTGCTATAGATACTGGTCGTTGCATAATGAACTGGCAGGTCTAGTAAGAGATCAGTAACCGCTTGGGCAATAGAGATAAACTGTTGTTCAGTAAGGTCGTCGTAGGTAGCAAGAGTGATAGCATGTTTTTTATTGAGATAGTTTATTGCCTGTTTGCCTATGCCTATAAAAAAAAGGTTTTTAAAGGAAGGGTGATCTTTTTCAAGCTGTTTATAAAGATTGGTATTAAAGGTTCCTACAAGTCCTTTTTGTGACCCGATGAGGATAATGAGATGATGTGGGTCAGAAAGCCGATTATTTTTTTCAGGTGGGAGATAAGGATGAACTGAAGCCCAAAGTGAAAGAAAGGTGTTTTTGTAGGTAGCGAGCATCGGCTGCTTTTCTTGCAGCTTTGTATGGGCTGACATCGATATAAGGCGCATTGCATGTGTAACTTTTTTGATAGTTTCTACGGCTTTTATTCGCCGCTTCATATGTGCTAGTTGTTCCATGGCATTCCTTTATGTACTTCTAGGATAATTGGGACTTGCTTGTTTGGCAAGAAACAAGGTACACTTAGAATGATGACGGAGTGAGCATGAATATTATTATAGATGGGTATAACCTACTTAAGCAGGTATTAGGTAAGCAGATTACCTCAAAAGAACGTACATGGTTCCAAGAGCGTGCTGCTGAATATGCCAAAAGCAAAGCACATCATCTGTATATTGTCTATGATGCAGGTCCCTACGCGCGACTCACCAAAGAAAAGCACGGGAGAGTTACGATTGTATATTCAGGACATAAAGATACTGCTGATGATGTTATCAAAGATTATATTGATAGAAAGCTGCTAAAAGATATGCTTATCGTTACCACGGATAGAGCTCTTAATAGCTACGCAGATCAATATGAGGTTCCGTCAATTGACTCGCTTGATTTTTATGAGTTTATGAAGCAAAAAAGCTCGCCACCTATTGTCGGTTTTAAAAAAGCTAAAGGTCGTGCACAAAAACTTCATCCTGGCAAAGAACAGCCTGAGCTTGATCGCTTGATGCAAGAGGGAACGACCATCTTGCAGTATAAGCAAGAGCTTGACGAAGAGGAAGATGATGAGTTTGATTTTTCACGAAAAGAGCGTCGTTTGATGGGCCTCATTAAAAAGTTATGATCTATTCACTTGATACCATTGATACTATTGTTGAGTTGCTTATTGCTAAGATGAATACCTGTAAGGTATTTACCTTTACTGGCCCATTAGGAGCTGGTAAGACCACTCTTATTAAGAAGCTACTTACGCGTTGTGGTATAACCGAGGTCGTAACGAGTCCTACGTTTACCTATCTTCAGCAGTATACTAATGATAAAGGCCAGGTATTTAATCATTTTGATCTTTATAGACTTTCAAGCCTTGCTGAATTTCAGGAAATGGGGTTTGATGAGTATCTCTATGCGCCAAATAGCTGGACGTTTATTGAGTGGCCTTCGATTGTGCTTCCTTTATTAAAAGATCAGGTATGTCATATAGTACTTGATTATGAAGCTGAGAATGAGCGAAGTATAGCTATCTCATGTATCTAGCGAAAAACGCACTATGCAACTAAAGGATAACTAGGTCATCTACGGTTTAAAAGCTGTTAGTTTTCCGGGCATCAAAAAATAAGAAATCCTTCAACACCATGCAAACTGCTTGAATAATGATAATGATAGAGAGAGAGAACCAGTAAGTGCTAGGCTCATATGGTATCAGCTTTTTAGAGATTCAATTCTCGTGAAGGTTTTGTGTGTACAAGATGAGCATTGGTTCCAGGAAAAGCATTGTTAACAGTAGACTGCGTTGCTGGAGCTATGTGACTATCTTGCCAGCGTTTTGATTTGAATCGACGGTAATAGATGATGCCCATGAGGGCAAAGCTTATATGTACAGAAGAATAAAGAAGGATGAACTTTATAAGTATGCTCTGAATGGGTAAGAGGGTAATACCATAGGCGATTGGCATGAAAAATAAGAAAGTTGAGCTAGCGCGAGCATACATAACAGTTAATACATCTGAACCACCCCGTAATGCAGCTGAAAGTATTAGCTGAAAGACATCGCAGAGTATAAGAAGCGCAACAAATGGTAGCGTATAGGCAATAAAGTTACTATAGGCTTGCGGTTTATTAAGAAGTGATAAAAAGAATGATGGCCAGAGACAAAAGGTGAGAGTCAGAGCTGCTACGAATAAGCAGGAAATCACAAGTATTTTTTTAATATTTTGTTTGATGCCTCGAAACGTTATTATTTTGTGGTCATTGCTTACCAGGAAGGTAATGACTTGAGCAAATGCTAAAGCTGGTAAGATGCCAACTCGTTCCATTGTCTTTAATATCGTTAAGCCATCATACATCGTAGCACTTTCTGCTACTGTGCACAGCTTTGCGGTACATCCAATCATTTTGTTTAACCATAGTGGTACCATGGCTAAGCTTGCTTTATCAAGCATTACCGGCCAACTGAGCGAGAAAAGCCGAGATAGGGTGGTTAGCCTAATAGTAGTAAAAAGGTTTATAGCATATTTACGTGTCTTTTTATGAAAAAGAATATAGCCGATAGCAATAAACAGCATAAAGCCATATTGAAAGACAGCAGCTACTGCTGCACCGTTGAGACCTAAGGCGGGAAAACCAAAGGCCCCAAATATAAGGGCATAATCAAAAAAAAGGTAGACTAGAGCACCAGCCATGAAGATTTGCATGGGAAGCTGTGGCATTTTTATACCTCTTAAGAAACCAATCAGGGCAAAATACATAAAGCCAAAAAATACCGCGAATGATCTAATCTTTAGATAGGGAATGCCAAGCGTTGTAATTTCTGGTGTTACTTCAAAAAACGCATATATTGTTGGTGCTCCAACATAAAGAAGGCAGGTGATGAGAGCCCCAATACATGCTGTCAGCCAAAAAGCATTAGAAAGAAGCTGTCCAGCTTCTTTATAGTGTTTAGCAGCATTATATCTCCCACATAGAACGACAAGGCCTACAGAAAACCCTTCGCCTATCTTCGTAATAAAATGAAATAAAGAATTAGTGATAAAAAGGGTTGAGTTGCAAAGGGAGGTATCTATGCAAGCGATGAAGCTGAAGTTTATGATCTCAAGGCCCACGTACATGAGCGTAACGGTTACCAGTTCTGGTATAAAGTAGCGAAAAAGTTTAGTGGTTTTAATAGTAGGATGCGAATATGTTGTCATGATGGTCCCCTATTGAATAATTATAGTGGTAGTATAACAAGAGGGTTTGAGTAAATCAAAAAAGCTTTTAATGATACAAGGCGATCAGTCGAGTTGAGAGAACTTTAGAATTGTTAGTCTTTATCATTTTGAAAGTCATAAATACGTCTTTTGTGTTGAGCTTTGGCCTTTTATAGGTCGACATTTTGAAGTTGCAGTAAATTTGTGGCAGATTATAGCATTTTATAATCTGCCACAAATTGGTTGACCTTTATTTTATGGCAGATTATAAGGAAAAAGCTATAATCGTTGGTAGAAGGCGGGAGCAAAAGTATCTTGAAAAGGCTTTTATCTCTCCAAAATCTCAATTCATAACGGTCTATGGTAGAAGATGCGTAGGTAAAACATATCTTATTACTGAGTTTTTTTCAAAGAAAGGATTGTGTATTTATACATGTTACTGGCTTGCGAGACGGAAGCATGGGGCAACAATAAGAGGGTTTTCGAAGCATTTCCTACAACGAAGTTTTTTTGCATCCATTAGCGCATGAGTTTCATAAGTTGTTTGAGTCGCTCTTTAATAATGCTGAACGCTATATGTCTTTAATGCGAGTTATTGCTGGTAAAAGGGAAGGGATAACAAGGGTTGAAATTATTGATGGTGACAATGGTTTTGATGAAAGTGGTGGTTCGTTAACAACTATGCTCACGCGACTTACTGAGTCTGGATTTGTCCATAAGTATTTGCCTTTAAGCAGCCGAAAACGGGGAGAATATTATAGGGTCACAGATGAATTTTGTGCATTCTATCTTCAGTTGGTTGAAGGCCAGTTTACGAGGCCGACAAAAAATAATTGGCTGCAAAAGCAAAAAAGCCCAACGTATAGGACCTGGTCTGGGTACGCTTTTGAAACAATATGTTTACTGCATGCACACCAAATAGTGCAAGCATTGAATGTTCAAACGGCAGCCACGATAAGTTCTTGGCGATATATGTCTACTTCGTCGTCGAGTGGGGTGCACAAATAGATCTTGTGATCAACCGTGACGATGATGCGATTACTCTCTGTGAGATTAAGTACACTGAAAAGCCGCTCGTTATGAATAAGGCGTATGCTGAGAATCTTCAGCGCAAGATTGAAGTTTTTAAGAAACAGACTAAAACGGAAAAACTTATTTTTGTAGCCCTTATGGCTTCAAATGGGGTCAGCTCGTATATAGATAATTTTGTACATAACGTGGTAATATTGGAAGAGCTTTTTGAAACCGCTTAAGTAGCAGCTTTTGTCTGTTAAGAAAACTGCAAGAAAGACTGGCCAGGTGAGTACAGAGAATAGGTAAGTATGTGGTATTGGATAACAAGAAGGGCTTCAATACATCAAAAAAGCTTTTTTATGAAACAAGGCAATCAGTTCAGCAGGCATATAAGTGGCAAGCTATTGTGTCAAGAGCCAAAAGTTTGCTGTTTTTATTACATAACCAGAAAAATAACACGCCATTTAAGCCGTAGAAGAACGGCTATCCCCGTGTTTGAATAGAGCGTCGTCGAAAGACGAACGAAATGAGACGCTGTAAGCACATAGAAGTTATGGTTACCATTTTTGTCATTGATCACCATACAGTAGGTCTTATATAGTGAGCATTGACCTTTTTATGTCGACATTTTGAAGTTGCAACCAATTTGTGGCAGATTATACGCTATCCATAAGCTATGTTTAACGATGGCCAATGATCAATGATATAATACGTATGTTCGTTGTTGAGGGTGGCAAGCAGCATGCCGCATAAACACAATTTTTTGAAGATAATAATTAGTCATGATAAGATGTTTTCTGTAAGAGAATCTTTAAACATGGAGAAAAAATGTTTGGACGACTATGTAAGTTGATTGTAGCAAGCAGCGTATGTTGTGGAGTACATGGTAGTATGCAGCTTGCCTTGCTTAAGAGAAGCAATTCGTTAGAGAAGGTGGCAGCAAAAGTTAAAGCTGGAGATGCTCAAGCAGAAGAACACTTTGTCAACTTACTTGTGGCACGAGGAGGAACAGTATTTGAAGAAAATAGAGAATTTATTAAACAGTTTGACTTTGAACCTGAACAGTCTGAAAGGTTAGCTGCGAGACTTCTTTTCCATGATGGTGATGAACACCTGCCTCTCGTACGAGAAAAATTATACATAGAAGAACCTTTCCCTCATTTATCTGATGCATGCTTTAGTGGCAATGAAGTATTGGTATGTCATTCAGTTAATAAACAAACTCGTGTAAAACAGCTATCGATCGGCACCTTATGCAATCACACTCTCAGGAAATTTACTCCACTCATGCATATAGAAGGCAGCTTTCCTGATCGCATCGTGTCTGGTGAAGGATGTTTTCTCTCAATGATAAGACGAAATGGCACTATGGAAGCCTGGCTTTCTACGTATATCCCTGAAAAAAGCTATCTCGTGTCAGAAATTGTTCAGCTACCTACTCATCAGTGGGCATGGAATATCTGTGCTAGTGCAAATAGTCGGTATTTTGCCGCAGGTATGGGAAACTATATCGTGGTAATAGATAGCAAGCAAAATGAATTTGTGAAAATTGAGAATGCATTGCTAGGAGCTGAAGCAGCAGAGCATCTCTTTTTTTCTCCACATAATCAATGGCTGGTTTTGGTGACTGAGAGTGGTATTGTGCGAGGCTGGCTATTTGAAAGCATTAAGAATGCTGCTGAACATGGAGTTATTTCAAAGCATGATGTTGAATATAGATGCAACGGATCAATAGAGCTCGTTAGCGGTTTTAATGAAAAAGAGATTTTAGTGGCGAGCGTATATGCTGGTAATCGTGAAGTTGTATTGTTAGATTTAGAGAAAACTGCAATAAGAAAGCAATCTTATGAAAGAGATTTTTCAGGGCAAGCGTTATGTTTTAATAGACATGTTTGTGGTCAACTAGTTATAGCATTGGAAGCTGGAGGTGGTGAGATTATTGATCATGAAGGGGGGCAACGGTTACTTTTTTGTAACGCCCATCTAATACAAGCATGTTTTCACCCTAAAGACTATGTGCTGATAGCGTTAGCAGATGATGGCAATCTTTATGGCTGGGATTTGTCTAATAATTCCTCAGAGCCAGCATATATAGTGTCTGCGCCAGGAATAAGAAAAATAGTAATGTGTCCTGAAGGAGACTATCTTCTTGGCCTTGGTGAAAATAGCATGAGAATATGGAATTGGCGGGTGCTTACACGGTGCGATTTGTCACTTGCTTTTTTAGCTCACTATTATGCTACAATCAAGCGTGATCAAGACGATGGTCTTTCTATAGATGGCCTCTTAGAAGTATTAGATTCCGGCTGGTTGAAGCCTTTACGTGAAGAACTAAAGTATGGAAGGTCTTTGGTACCTTCACGGAATAGTTATTCAAACGACGTTGTGAAAATGACGGCAGATTTTGAGGGCTTAATCTTTCATGAGGAGCATGTTCAACAAAAAGGTAGGTGGCACTTATTACCAAAGGAAATTAAAACATCTGCTACGGGCGGCAAGAACTATATCTCCTATATAGGATCAAGCGAAGAATTTGAATTACCTTTGCATATGTATGGTGTGAAGAATGAGGGGAAGGAAACGTGGATATATTGTGACTCTAAACAAGCGCAAGAGGGTTTAGCTCACTTTATGGAATATAGGAAGCTGCGCAGAGAAGAGACTCCTGCTACTCGTAAAGGTTCAGGAGGAAAAAGTGAACGAAGTACTCTACTCACCCGCGGGGTGCCGCTTCAATATCCTTTATTTGACGCAGTCCGTTGTGCAATAAAGGGAGAGTCGCCTGGTCAGTGTGAGTTGCCTGCCCCAAGTGGGAGTGATGATGTTTATGAGGCGGTAGACTGTTTACTTAAAGAGCTTTCAATTCTTGATTCATCTTATATGAAGCAATCATCAAAACTAGAAAAGTCGAACGTACAAGATGGTATGAAGATTGAAATTGAACGCGAAAAAAGTGATGATTATAAGAGAATTGTTCAAATAAGAAGACTTCTGCTACGCGTGGTAAAATTGGTTCATCCTAACTATCTACGGCCTGTTGTTAATAAAACAATTAAGAACTGTGGTAAATCATTGCTTCATTATGCTGTGGAAGCAGGGGCAGTTCATATTGTAAGAAAACTGAGAGATTGCGGAGCCCTCCAGATAGGTAAAGAAGATCCATTAAAACCGACTGGGGAAGTAGTAATCCCTTTTATACGCGCAGTTACGTTTGGGTGGATAAATATAGTGAAAGACTTGCAACAAGAAGCTACTGATATAAGCCCATCTCAATTAGTAAAGGCGATTTTTGAGGCTGCATTTAATGGTCACTTACAGATTTTTAAACATTTGTGTGTTAAGGGCATTCCTTTTGATGCATCCTTACAAGATTACTCTTGTGAAGCAACCAGTGGATGGTCTTTATTGCACTATGCAGCAGCTGGTCCTAATGTAGAAATCTTCGAATACTGCATAAATATAATAAATATACCTCAACATACATTCAAGCATTTGTTTGAACTATACGCGAATAGACAAAGAATGACCCCATTTGAAATAGCAGCTTGGTATGGGAGGACCAAAAATGTAGAAGTACTGCTACGGACGGCAAAAATGCGCGGAATGGACGTTAGGAAAGGATATGGAGATATTGCATTTATAGGTGCTTGCAGTGCAGAAGAAGGATTGCCGGTTGTTCGTTTATTAGCAGAGGATCATAAGGAGCTATTGACCAGTGGTACTCTACAAAAAGGTCTATGTGCAGCGGCAGGTGCTGGAAATCTTGAAATAGTTACCTACTTACTTAAGAGTAAGGCAACTGTAAATGATGTCGATGGTAATGGGGATACGCCGCTTCATTGTGCCGTGCGCCATGGAAAGCTTCTGATGGTGAAAGAATTGCTCAGTTGTGGTGCAAATGTATATGCTAAAAATTCAGCTGGAGAAACCCCTGAATCACTTATTAATGCATCAAAACTTGATAACGCTGAAGAACTTAATCGTATGCTTAATACTGCTGGTGAGGATCAACAAAGACCCAATCGTAAAGTTCTTTTGGGGAAAAGGAGATTATATAGGAATAAGTAGAAGTACTATGAGTATAGATCCACATGCAATGACAATTTAGCAGTAGCCGAAGACATATGAGTTCTCCGGCTACTAAGGCTATATACCTGTACTAGGAATTTGTTTTTTCTTCTATTTTCTCGGCAGTTTTTTTAGCTGCTTTCGCTGTTGAGTTAGCACTATCCTTTAGTGAGTCCCAACAAGATTGCGCAATTTCATTGGTCTTATCTGAAGCATCTTTTGCTTTATCTAGGACAGAGCTTGCCGTTTTTTCAATACTTTTTTTGGCTTCTTGAGCTTTTTGAAGGGCATGTTGAGAAATATGCTTAGCTTCTTCAATACTTTTTTTAGTTGCTTCGCGTGCTTTCTTGCTAGCAATAAGGGCTGTTTTTTTTACGTCAGCAGCTACATCAGAGGCTTTATCTTTCGCAGCTTTGGCTGCGTCTTGCATATCACTTTTGATAGAAGATGATGTTTGTTGGGTAGGACGGGAGTCTGGTGTTTTCTTTGATGTATGATCAGGTTGTTTAGCTTTTGTGGTTAATGTTATGAGCAATGCTAGATATAATCCAATTGTCATGTTTTTCATGATCAACTCCTTGAGTTAGGTGTGCATAAAAGTTCCTTTCATGACCTTCACATATTCTTACCAACTTGTCAAATCAAGTTGAGCGGTACCAGAAAACGGGTTACCTAAAAGCCCTATGAAATATGAAAAGGGTTAGTTGAGTAACCAATAGTTACGAACATGCACCAAGATTGGCGAGTATTCTGATTGCTCCTTCATGGTGATTATATTTCGCTTTAAACAACGGGGTTTCACCATTACCATTTTGTTGAGATAGTGGAGATCCTGCTTTGATGAGAAGTGTAAGAGCCTCATGATGTCCAAAATAGGCAGCTTCATGTAACGGTATATTGCCATCGCGGTCTACTTTCGTACATGCTTTTGTTTTTTCTGCGAGCAGTCGTTTAACAAGAGCAGTGAGGCGTCTATTGCCTGCTACGATGTGGAGCGTGCTTTTTTTCTCGTCTATCAATTGCCGTTCAAGCAATGAAAACTGCTCCTTTATGAGTCCTCTCAGAGGTCGGGATTCATCTTTATCGACATTTGCCTGCCACTCAAGCGTGAATTTTTTGAGTTGTTTAAAGATATCCTTACGCTTTGATTTATCATATGTTCTGATAAACCCGCACACAAAGCTTGGAATTATTATAGAATACCATTTCTTAGCAGCAAAATAGGTTAGAAAGTCCCCGTCGGCCCACGCTAACACAAATGGAGAGGTGGTAAACAAAGATCCCAAATCGCGGCTGATAGATGATGGATCTGCAAGACCGCCTGTCGCCATGCGTTCGTTATCGATTAGGGTAGTTATGCCGGTTTGTAGATCATAAAATATGTTGCCACCATGAAGATCTCTATGGGTCATGGTATGTTCAATGCCATTGCCGACAGACCTATAAAAACGAGCCAGTGAGGCCCCAAGGTCATAAAATGCTGTACAAATATGTGCATGTAGCCCTTTATCCTTTGGGTTTGCATGGAACCGTTGCATGAGCTTCTGAAGAGAAATGCCATGAGATTTCTTGAGGAGTACCACAATATGGCGCTTGTTCTTTTGGTCCCTATAGCTTAAATAGGTACAAGGAACGATGAGCTTCAGGTTATCTTTGCCCTGATCAAGATACTCCCGCAATCGTCGTGATCGGCGTACGAGTTCAAGGCGATCAATTTCTTCATGAGCTGGCTTTTTGCGTGTATCTTTTATCTCTTTCATAATATATGAAGAGCCATCGCACTCTATCGCAAAGAGCTGTGAAGTCCCAAAGCGTGCAAGATGGGCATCTTCAGAGAGACGCGTAATCTTTGGATGCGGGCAGTGAATATATGCTGAGGAGCATGCAAGAAACTGAGCTACACTCTTTCGATCCTTAAAGAAGCCCTTATCGGTTAATGTAACAGATGAGTTAAGCGTAACATGGTGAATGTCTTTTTTTGGCGGTTTACTTGAGAAAGCAGAGCTAGCCGTAAGAACCATGAGTGTCACGGTGAAGTATTTTGTAGATATCATAGTAATTCCCCAATTATTTCTATTAGTTTATATTAGTGTCTCAAAAAACAAAAACCATGTCAAGTGGGCTTGAATTATGACAATGAGCAGAGCAGGAGTGCAACAAATGGTCTATAGACCTCCAGGTGCTACCATATAGCGCGGGGAAGAACTAATTTGAACACACTAATTACAAGAGCGTAGCGACGCCACATTGCACCAAGCATGCAGTTAAAGGCTTTTTAGGAAGAGGTAATCCCTTGCAATAGCTTATAATGGTTGTCAGTAAGTGAAAAAGCACGTATGGCCGACTTTACCCATCACCTGGTGAAACGGCGTACGTTACTCATGAGATTCAAGTAGATTGAGCTTTGTTTGGAGTAGAGTAAGGAGTTCATGGTGGGTTGCAATGAAAATATTCTCAAGGTCGTCAAGAAAATGGTTTTTTTGCTTTTCTGCAATGTCTGATCGGTGAATATATTCTTGAAGAGAAGTATATGCTTCTTGGAGATCTTGTTCAACGTGTTGCCAGTATTTTTTTAATTTAGTACTAAATGCTCTATTCTTGTTAAGCGTCTTTGGGAAGGTTACCTCAAAATACTCTGGTCGATAATCATGTACAAAAAGCGGAATGTCAGTTGCGAGTAACGCGTCTTCTGTCGCTTGCCATAGATCATTTTGGTTTTTTTCAATAAGCTTAATGGTAAGGGTATTGCTTGTAGGTGAAGTGATATAGGCGATTTCTCGTAGTGGCGGAGAAGCGCCTTTGTATACTACAAGGACATCTTGTATCACTTCAGGGCTTGATCTGTCTACCAACTCAGGTATTTTTGAGATAATAGTACGTTTACCGTGATTGATGAGGGCGGTAAAGTACTGCTGAACTTCTTTTTTGAAATCAGCCCGTGATGTTGTGGAGGTAATAGTGATATTCATGATGCTCCGTTATCTGATCGGGTAACGGGCCTTAAATTGGCCCGCACGTTCCTTATAATAGTTTTTTAACGGTGAAATCATTGCCGTCAAAGATGACCCTGACTCTTTGTGCTTCAGGTAATGACGTACGATATTCTTCATCAGCGTTTTTTGCTACCACTATCTCGCTGCCTTTCGATAGGTCTGGCGAGAAGTTTATTGATTCACCCGGTTGTACGAGCGTATAGCTTTCCTTTTTATCAGTTCGTCCTTCTGTAGGTATCGAAAGGAAAATGGGCTCTTCTGAGGTATTGGTAAAGACGACGCTTCCTTCTACAACTCGTGTGTAGGTTTCTTTCGCTTCTCCTATGGCTGCTCGAGAAATATCACCAGCTGCTGATACACCTTCTTTAACAGTTTCTGTTGCCTTATGGAGTACATCGCCAAGATTCGCCTGGAGGTATACTCCGCCGATGAGTAATGGGGCAACCAGTAGGTATTTTTTCATACGTAATCTCCTTTATGCGTTGCTTACTTAGTTGGTGGTTGTTTAATTTCTTGAGCAATAGATGGACCATCAACATTTTTAAGTAATGGCTCTTTCCGTTGTTCAAGTCCTCTTTTTATCGAAACAGGTTTTTGTTGGATGGGGTTAATGGATCTCTCATCCATGAAATCTTCTATTGCCGATTCATCTTTATTGTCGGGAATAAATCCTGCTGCACCTGAAATTAGAGTGCTATATGCACCAAACGTGATTAGTGCCATGATATATGCTCTATGTAACATGTCGACTACTCTTCTGTTAAGGATTTTTTGGCCCGAGATGCAGCGTTAGCAATAGCTTCTTTTGCTTCGTGTGCTTTCTCAGCAACTGCATTATATGCCTTCACGGATTCTTTTTTTGCCTTTCCTGCAACATCTTTCGTTGTTTCAGCCAATTTGTTAGCCGTTTCTTTTGTTTCTTTTTTAATGTTTTTACTCATGAGGTATCCTTTTTTTAGTTATACTTGTTTGTATTTTGCTTTTAAGGGAATTTAGTAGCAGATCTAGGCCTCTTCTGTGCATGGGATAGGCATCACTATAGTAAGATTAAATCCTGCTACAGCGAGATGATTTCCTTGCAAAGAGGCTAGATCTTTTTGTTGCTTATCTGCTAGGCATTATTAGCCCGTGATGCAGTTTTAGCAGCAGTTTATTTGGCTTTATGAGCTTTCTCAGCTTTATGTGCCTTCTCAGCAGTTGCTTCATGAGCTTTTTTTGCTGATTCTTTTTTCTCTTTATGTGCAACGTCTTTTTTTGGATCAGTTGCTTTATGAGCTGTATGTTGTGGTTGTTTTTTCATATCTTTACTCATGGTTTTATCCTTTTTTTATGAGTATTATACTTCTTGTCACTATCTACCTTTTATAGTACATAAAATCTTTTCTATGTGTCAATGGTTGAGCAGTTTTTTATTCTTTTTTTTTGATAATCGATATATTGAGGTTTAGAGAAGGGTGATGCAACCTATGTTCTCTGGAACTAGGTTTAGTATATGCCTTTTGCGCCTTAGAAAGGTCGTTTGTCTATTTCTACACATTGTCTGCATGTATCTATACAAAGATTACATGCTCTAATGCATTCTTGATGAATTTCATTTCTTTGTTCTACCGGCAGATCGTGACTAGCCGTACATGCGTTTGCTGCTTTTATACATTTTTGACAGACATCAATACATTCGTTTAATGCAGTTCGAGATTCTTCATCGGTACAATCTTTAAGAGCTTTTTCACAGGCTCTAATGCATGCTTCGCAGGCTGCTATGCAATCATCTTGACATACGCGTTCGCATAGCTGATATAATTCTTCGTACTCATTTGA
This sequence comes from uncultured bacterium, assembly GCA_963711045.1. Classification (GTDB taxonomy): domain Bacteria; phylum Babelota; class Babeliae; order Babelales; family Babelaceae; genus PRDV01. Next base: position 978,568 of record CAVQCM010000004.1, read on the forward strand.
TGTACTAGAAATGCATTTTTCACAGGTGTTAATACAGGTATAACATTGAGCAATACATTGATTGCAGATTTCTTTTACGTCTTCTGGTATTCCTTTCATGACTCTCCTAAGGTTACTTGTTGATATAATTACCTATCGTGAGTATAAAAAGGCTAGACAATAGATGTCAATATTTTTACTCCGCAGGCATGTAGCACATCTGTTTTTGGTCATACGAGTAAACTTTCATGGTGGGGAAATTGGCCAAAAGGTATATTGATGGTATGATGAAGGAACGTTGAGGGACAATAAATTTTATTTGAAATTAATTTTAGGCCCAGTATACTTAATAGCATCGGCGAGATTCCCGAGCGGCCAAAGGGGACGGACTGTAAATCCGTTGGCATAGCCTTCGCAGGTTCGAATCCTGCTCTCGCCACCAGTAGATAGAAATGCAAGCGGGAGTAGCTCAATTGGTAGAGCGGCAGCCTTCCAAGCTGTAGGTTGCGGGTTCGAGTCTCGTTTCCCGCTCCAAAAATGGGTGCTGGCGTAGCTCAGTTGGTAGAGCAAGTGATTTGTAATCACTAGGTCGCGGGTTCAAATCCTGTCGCCAGCTCCAGGTATCAGTCAACTATTGCAGGTGGTAATGGTTGACTTGTCATACGTTGAAAATTGAAGTATACTAGGTTAAAAGCGCGAAAGCGTTTGCCCACGTAGCTCAGTAGGTAGAGCACTTCCTTGGTAAGGGAGAGGTCACCGGTTCAAGTCCGGTTGTGGGCTCCAGAACTATCTAATTGTAAGGTTGCCATGGCAAAGAATAGAGTAACGACACACTTAGAATGCGAGACCTGTAAGGAGCGCAATTATACCCAAGTTCTCACAAAAAAGAGGACCTTGGGATCGCTTCGTTTAAAGAAGTTTTGCTGGAAGTGTCGTAAACATCACGAACACAAAGAGACGAAATAATGTCGGGGAAGGCCAGTAGCTCTAACGGTAGAGCGGCAGACTCCAAATCTGAAGGTTGGGGGTTCGAATCCCTCCTGGCCTGCCAAAACAAGGGTGTAGAGACATGAAAAATGTTGGTACGTTTTTAAAAGAGGTTCGTGCTGAAATGGCACGAGTAGAGTGGCCTAAAACCGATGAATGGATTGGGGCGACACTAGTTACCCTTATTTTGGTGGCTTTTTTCACTCTGTACCTCGGACTTATTGATAGGGTAATCCAAGAGATTATCTATAAACAGTTGTTTGGTTATGTTAAGCGCTAGCATTATGAAAAAATGGTATGTTATTCAAGTACTCGCAGGATATGAAGACCGCATTAAAGCGGACATAGAAAAACGTATCCAAGAACGGGGCTTGGAAGACCAGTTTGGTGACATTCTCGTACCGTCTGCAAAGGCGAAACAACAATTTGGTCAGGAAGAGCCTGAACTTCAATATCTCTTTCCTGGCTATATGTTGGTACAGATGGAACCTGCCCAAGCTACTACGCGGTTGATCGCTCAGACGCCGCGGGTAACACGTTTTCTGGGTGGCAAAGAGCCTATGCCCTTAAGTGAAAAAGAAATGGAGCGTATTTTAGCTCAAATTCGTGGTGAAGTGGTCGTTTCTGTTGAGAAGCATACCTTTGATACTGGCAGTGAAGTTGAGATTCAAGACGGACCATTTGCTGGCTTTGTTGGCATAATAGAAGCGATAGATGAAGAGCATGAAAAACTGACCGTTATGGTAAGCATATTCGGTCGAATGACACCGGTAGAACTAACGTTTGATCAAGTTAAACGATAAAGGATGACATGGCGAAAGAGGTAAAAGCCAAAGTTCGTATGCATATTCCGGGAGGCGGAGCAACGCCGGCACCACCTGTAGGTGCTATTTTAGGACAGCATGGTGTAGCCATCATGGACTTTTGTAAGGCATTCAATGCAAAGACTGCTGATAAAAAAGGTCAAACCTGTCCTGTTGTTGTTACTATCTATAAAGACAGATCATTTACATTTGTCGTTAAGACGCCACCTGCTTCGGAATTAATTATGAAACGAGGTAACATTACAAAAGGTGCAGCTAATCCATTGACGGATAAAGCAGGCACTATTACCAAAAAAGATGTTGAAGAGATTGCCACCATTAAGATGGCTGATCTCAATGCACATACCCTAGAGCAGGCTATGAAGATTATAGAAGGTAGTGCGCGGAGTATGGGTGTTAAGGTGGAAGGGTAGTTATGACACAACACGGAAAAAAATACCGTTCAGCGAAAGAAAAGGTCGTCTTTGATAAGCCTTTTGCTTATCCTGAAGGGCTAAAAATGGTAAAAGATCTAGCGTTTGCTAAGTTTGATGAGTCAGTTGATGTCGATGTCAATGTTGGTATTGATCCTACGAAGGGTGACCAAATTGTTAGAGGATCAGTAACATTGCCTCATTCTATTGGTAAAGAAGTTAAGATACTTGTCTTTGCTAAAGGTGAGCATGCAGAAGCTGCTAGGAAAGCAGGGGCTGACTATGTTGGTGACGAAGATCTGATTGAAAAAATACAAGGTGGCTGGCTTGATTTTACTACAACCGTGGCTACGCCTGATTTAATGGGCATGGTAGGTAAAGTAGCGAAAATATTAGGGCCGCGAGGACTGGTACCTAATAAAAAAACTGGTACCGTAACCTTTGATGTCGCTGATGTGGTGACTGAGTTGAAAAAAGGTAAACATTTTTTCAAAAATGACAAAAATGGGATTGTTCACTTCTCTATAGGTCGTGTCTCATTTGGTACTGATACCCTTAAGGATAACCTTGAGAGTTTTATGAAAGCATTAATGTCTGCAAAACCGGCTGCATCTAAAGGTAAGTTTATTAAGAAAGTGACTGTTTCATCAACGATGGGTGTGGGTGTTCCCCTCAACCCGGATGAACTAGCATAGAGGTTTTCAATATGATGAACAGACAACAAAAAGAAGCACTTATCGATGTCGTAAAACGGGACCTCAAGGATAGTCAAGCTACGTTTGTGGTTGGCACCAAAGGGTTAACGGTTGAAGCGGTGCAGGAGTTGCGTGGAAAACTCTATGCGAAGCATGGCAAGATGAAAGTGGTAAAAAATACACTTTTACGTCGTGCCGTAGCTGATCTTAATGGTATGAAAGATCTTACGCCGTTATTTGAGGATCAAATTGCGGTGGTATTTGCGCCAGAAGAAGCACCAGCAATTGCAAAAGTGCTCTTTGATATAGCGCAAGAAGGTAAAGTCCTTTCTTTGAAAGGTGGTGCCTTAGATGATCGGCTCATGACCGCGGATCAAGTTGAATCGTTAGCTAAACTTCCTTCAAAAGAAGTATTGCTAGCAATGCTTTGTGGTACATTGAATGCACCACTGACAAACTATGTGAGACTACTTAATGAGCTAATAGCACGTTTCTTACGAGTGCTAAAGGCTATAGAAGCGACAAAACAGTAATATTACTCTAACAATGGAGAAGACCCATGGCAGTTAATAAAGAAAAAATGATCGAAGAAATCGGCAATATGTCGGTACTCGAGCTTGCGGAACTGGTTAAAGACCTTGAAGAAAAGTTTGGCGTAAGTGCTCAGGCAGCAGTAGTGGCAGCACCAGCTGCAGCATCAGCTGGGCCGGCAGAAGCTGAAGAGAAGTCTGAGTACAAAGTTGAGCTCACCGCAGCTGGTCCTGAGAGGATCAAAGATATTAAAGCTCTTCGTTCAGTAACAAGTCTAGGCCTTTCTGAAGCTAAGAAAGCGGTTGAAGATGCGCCAACAGTAATTGCTGAAGCAGCATCTAAAGATGAGGCAAATAAAATAAAAGAAGCACTTGAAGCAACTGGTGCTAAAGTAACACTTTCATAAGATTGTAAGTGTGCCAGGGATGGCTAGCCATCCCTGGGTAATTTTTAAAAAAGAGTGTAGTAGTGTTGTGCACGTATGGTGAGATAAAGACCCGCCATGAGTGTACGTATCAAAGTGTGTCTGATAATCCTTGATTAAGGAGTTACACAGAATGGGGATCCTCCGTCCAGGTAAAGAAGCGGTGCGCCGCTTATTTGGCAAAATAAAGGATATAGTACCGGTACCGAATTTGATTGAGATACAGTCTCGGTCATTTAATGAGTTTGCTCAGTTGGATTTTTTGCCATCTGAGCGGGAATACATTGGCCTTGAGAAGGTGTTTCGCGATGTGTTTCCCATAGAGTACAATGACAAAATGTCCCTTGAGTACGTGAGCTATGAGCTTGGTACCTGGGCATGTACGTGTGGCAAAGTGACTGGTATTACCAATCGGTATACTTGGACATGTACCTCATGTAAAAAGTCGGACTGCTCTCGGTTAAATGATCATGCAGAATGTACATTCTGTCACAAAGATACAGCTCGGTACAAGACATGTGGCAACTGTATGGCTCGTGTTACCGTACAATTACCACAGACGCTTGACGAATGTCGTTCAAGTGGTCAAACTTTTTCGATGCCGCTCAAGGTGAAGTTACAACTTACTACCTGGGACGTTGAAGAAGATGGTGCAAAGACCCTACGTGATATTAAAGAGCAAGATATTTTCTTTGCTGATGTACCCGTGATGGCTGATTTATTTCTTGATAAAGGTCAATTCAAACTAGGTAACCTCGGTACATTTTTAATTAATGGTGTTGATCGTGTTATTGTTTCGCAGCTTCATAGATCCCCGGGAGTGGTCTTCTCCCATAGTAAGCGAACAAAAGATGTTAGAGGTCAACTGCCATACACTGCTCGTATTATCCCTATGAGAGGATCATGGGTAGATTTTGAATTTGATACGCATGATCTCCTACAGGTCCGTGTTGATAAAAAGAAAAAAATGCTAGCAACGACGTTCTTGCAAGCGCTTGGCGTTCCACGAGATCAAATTATACCTCATTTTTATAGCTTTGATACGGTTGCAGCACAGAATGGTGAATTTTATCAAAAGCTTACTGATACGTTAATTGGCACACGTATTATTGCAGGAATGCTTCCTGGGTATGAAAAAGAAGAAGCGCTGATTGGTAAGCGCATAACTCACGTTATTATAGAGCAGCTCAAAAAAGATAATATTGATAGAATTATCTTAAGTAAAACAAGCTTACTCAACAGAGTATTTGGCAGTGATGTTATTGATGACGACACTGGTGAAGTAGTTATTGAGCAAGGTGAACCATTTACTGAAGAGCACTATACTATGCTTTCTAAGTTCCCGAACGTGCAATTCAAGTTAATTGCTCAATCAGGCTATGTGTTTCAGCCAACTATTGCGCTGACCTTATCCCAAGATAAGTGTTATACCGAAGATGAAGCACTTAAAGAAGTTCATGCTAAGCTATATCCTGGCGATAATGCTTCAATTGTCGAGATTAAAGAGCGTCTGTATAATAATTTCTATAATCCTCGTCAGTATGATATGACCAAGGTGGGTCGTATCAGAATGAACCGGAAACTTAATCTTACAATAGATGAAGAAATTACTACGCTTACTAAGGAAGATTTCTTGGCCACGATTCAGTATCTCGTGAATTTACGTGAACGGGGTGAAGGTGAATTGGATGATATTGATCATCTAGGTAACCGTCGTGTACGTCTGGTTGGTGAGCTTCTGGTGAACCAATTGTATCTTGGTATGCTCCGTATTGAGCGTATTGTTCGTGAACGCTTTAGAATTCAAGAACAACATGGTGCCTTGATGCCACAAGATTTTCTTAATGTTAAGCCGCTCAGTGCGGTCTTGAGAGAATTCTTCGGTACTGGTCAGTTGTCTCAGTTTATGGATCAAACCAATCCTCTTGCTGAGATTGCTCATAAACGGCGTCTGTCTGCTCTTGGGCCTGGCGGGGTGATGAAAGACCGTGCTACCTATGAGATTCGTGATGTGCATACCTCTCACTATGGAAGAATCTGTCCTATTGAGACGCCTGAAGGACAAACCGTTGGTCTTATTTCTTCATTAGCAACATATGCGTTTGTGAACGATCTTGGCTTTATTGAGACGGCCTATCGTCCGGTTCATAAAGGTAAACTGTTAGAAGAAGTAGTCTTTCTTGATGCATTTGAAGAGGCTGATAAGTATATCGGTCAGGCAAGCACCGTTGATGAAAAATCTAAGAACATAATGGGTGACCATATTTTTGCGCGTCATGGTGGTAACTTCATGTATGCGGATAGTGATAAAATTGATTATGTTGATTTATCGCCTAAGCAATTAGTGTCAGTATCTACTGCGTTGATTCCATTTTTGTCCCATGATGATGCCTCTCGTGCGCTTATGGGATCTAATATGCAACGACAAGCAGTTCCTATTATTAAATTACAGGCACCAATTGTTGGTACCGGTATGGAGCGAGAAATCGCCCAGGCATCAGGAGCGATGATCCTTGCTCGTAATGCTGGTATTGTTGAGTATGTCTCATCTGAAAAAATTATCATTCGACTCGATGAGGATCAATTTAGAACGGCTGATGACTGGGTTGCCCAAGGGGTTGATACCTATCACCTTCGTAAGTTCCAGCGATCAAGTTATTATACCTGGATTCACCAAAGTCCGATTGTGAAGGTTGGTGACCGTATAGAAAAAGGTGCAATTCTCAGTAATGGTACATCAACTGTTAATGGGGAACTTGCTCTTGGGTCAAACCTGAATGTTGCCTTCATGCCATGGCATGGGTATAACTTTGAGGATGCTATAGTGCTGAGTAAGCGTCTGGTGACTGATGATGTGCTTACCTCGGTGCATATTGATGAGTATGTTGTTGAGGCACGTGATACCAAGCTCGGTCCAGAAGAGATTACGCGAGACATCCCTAACGTAAGTGAAGCGATCTTAGCCGGCCTAGATGATGACGGTATTGTGCGTATCGGTACGCGAGTGCGTCCAGGTGATATCCTTGTCGGAAAAGTTACTCTTAAGGGAGATATTCAATTCTCTCCTGAGGAGAAGCTTCTTCGTGCTATCTTTGGTGAAAAATCTCGAGAGGTGCGTGATACCTCTCTGAGAGTGCCGCCAGGAGTTGAGGGTACCGTTATTGATGTGAAGATATTCTCTCGAAGTGGTGTCAGAAGAGACAAACGCTATAAAGAAACGGTTGCTCTTGAGACCATGCGATTGGAACATGAGTTTGATATGCATGTAGAAACCTTAGAGAAAATGGTTGCTGGGAAGATTCGTCCCCTTATTGCAGGGCATGCGTCTACCGGTAAATCGCCACTACTTAAAGGGGATGTTTTTGATAAGGCGAAGGTAAACAAAGCATCTTTTAAAGATCTTTCTGTGGTAAAACCGAAAGATAAGAACGTTGCGCAACAGGTGAAAGATCTTGTTAGCAGCCTTGAAAACCAGATCAGAATTCTACAAGGGCTCAAGGAAGAGCGTATTAATCGCTTGAAGAAAGGAGACCCATTACCATCTGGTGTTATTAAGATGGTAAAAGTCTATATCGGGATGAAACGCCATGTGTCGGTTGGTGATAAAGTTGCAGGACGACATGGTAATAAGGGTGTGGTTTCTATTATTGTACCTCGTGAGGATATGCCATTCATGGATGATGGCTCACCGGTAGATATCGTTCTTAACCCTCTTGGTGTACCTTCTCGTATGAACGTAGGACAGATTCTTGAAACAATTCTAGGCTTTGCTGGGCAACAATTAGGTAAACAGCTAGGTGCTCTGCTTGAAAACAACAGCATGAAAGAGCTTAAAAAGCTCCTTATTGGTGCCTATGGTGAAGAACTGATTGAAGAGTATGAGAAACAGTATGGTGAAGAAGGTTTGAAAGACCTTGCTCAGCGCTCAGCTCAACATGGTGTTGCCTTTACAACGCCGGTATTTGATGGTGCTGATTTTGATAAAGATATTGTGCCACTCCTAGAAACGATGGGTGGTTCAAAAACAGGGGTGTATCGTATTAGAGATGGTCGAACCGGTGAATATTTTGATCAACCGGTTACCGTTGGTAATATTTATATGATGAAACTGAACCATATGGTTGATGATAAGTTGCATGCTCGTTCGGTGGGACCTTACTCATTAGTTACGCAGCAACCATTAGGTGGTAAAGCACAACTTGGTGGTCAACGATTTGGAGAGATGGAGGTGTGGGCACTTCAAGCACATGGTGCAGCCTATAGTCTTCAAGAAATGTTAACCTATAAATCTGATGATGTTGTAGGACGTCATAAGGTCTATGAGGCATTGGTGCGGAATGAGCCGATACCAGAACCAGGGTTACCAGAATCCTTTAACGTGTTAATTAAAGAGTTACAAAGTCTTGGTCTTAGACTAGATCTGTTTAAGAGCGGCAAGGAGGAAGTCAGTGAGTAATAAACTACTTGAGAGATTTCGTGAGTATATAAATACATCTCAGTTTAACGCGCTGAAGATTGGCCTTGCTTCTCCTGAGAAGATTCGGTCACTCTCGTATGGCGAGGTAAAAAAGATTGAGACGATAAACTATCGTACCCTTAAACCTGAACGCGAGGGACTCTTTTGTGCCCGCATTTTTGGCCCGGTAAAAGACTGGGAATGTAACTGCGGTAAATACAAACGTATGAAACACCGCGGTATCACCTGCGAAAAGTGTGGTGTTGAAGTTATTCAATCTCGTGTTCGTCGTGAGCGTATGGGACATATTGAATTAGTTGCTCCAGTCTGCCATATCTGGTACTTCAAAGGTATTCCAAGTTATCTTGGCTTAGTGATGGATATGCCTATTAAGGATCTTGAGCGGGTGATTTACTTTGATGCCTATATGGTTATTAAGCAAGGGCAATCTCCTTATCCGGAGAAATATCTCTTAACTTCTGCTGAATATGAAGGCTATATTGAAGCAAATCCTGAAGACTTTGAGTTTAAAGCAGAAACGGGTGCTGAAGCTATTCATACGATGTTATCGACTATGGATATCAAGAAGGAAATGGGTGCACTCCAGGAATCGTATGAAGGAACCTCTTCAGTTGCAACGCGTCATAAAATACTGCGTAGACAGAAGGTATTAAAAGGTCTTCTACAAGGAAATCTACGTCCTGAATGGATGATTATGAGTATCTTGCCGGTCTTGCCACCTGACTTAAGACCGTTGGTACCACTTGAAGGTGGCCGCTTTGCAAGCTCAGATCTCAATGAATTGTATCGTCGAGTACTGAATAGAAATATTCGCTTACAACGCTTAATAGAAATTCAAGCACCGTCAGTGATCATCAAAAATGAGAAACGGATGCTGCAGGAGTCCGTTGATGCTCTTATTGATAATGGGCGTCGTGGTCAGCCAGTGCGAGGTACTAATAAGCGTGCCTTGAAGTCCTTGAGTGAAATGCTTCGTGGTAAACAAGGTCGCTTTAGGCAGAATCTACTAGGTAAGCGTGTTGATTACTCAGGCCGTTCAGTAATTGTGGTTGATCCAGAATTACGCATGGATCAGTGTGGTTTGCCAAAAATTATGGCTCTTGAATTATTTAAGTCACATGTATACTCAGGCCTTCTTGCCAATGAGCAAGCACCAAACTTACGTGTTGCCAAACGAATGGTTGAGGAAGGTGTACCTGAAGTATGGGACGTTCTTGAAGAAGTAGTACAGGGTTATCCTGTGCTCCTTAACCGTGCTCCTACGTTGCATAGATTAGGTATTCAGGCTTTTTATCCTATTTTAGTAGATGGGAAAGCGATTAAAGTGCATCCACTCGTATGTGCTGCGTATAATGCTGACTTTGATGGTGACCAAATGGCGGTTCATATTCCATTAAGTGAAAATGCACGGAAAGAATCTGAGCAGCTGATTTTAAGTACACAGAATATTTTATCAGCTTCAAATGGCCGTCCCGTGACCGTTCCTTCACAGGATATGGTTCTCGGGTTGTACTACATCTCTAAGATTCGCCAAAATGAGCGGGGAGAAGGGATCATTTTTGCAAACCCTGATGAGGTGGTCAGTGCCTACCAGATGGGCAAAGTACATTTGCATGCACGTATTAAAGTACTTGTTAATGGCAAATTAGTTGAAACAGGTGTAGGAAGAGTTCTTCTGTATAAAGCGCTTCCTGTGGGTTCTGATTTTGACTGGGTAAATAAGGTCATGAAGAAGTCGAATCTTACAAAATTAGTTGACTTGGTCTATACGACCTTTGGTAGCAAGGCAACCGTGAAGTGTCTTGATAGTATTAAGAAGCTTGGGTTTTATAATTCAACCATGGCGGGGATTTCATTTCCGATTGATAACTTGGTTGTGCCTAAGGACAAAGATGCTATTGTTAAGAAGGCTGAAGACGAAGTACAGAGAATTGAAGAGCTTTACTTAGATGGGGTCATCACGAATGGTGAACGTAACAATAAGGTATTGAGTCTCTGGTCTAAAGCGACAGCTGATGTAGCAGATCAGGTCTTTAAAGAGCTTGAAGAGAATGATCATGAGGCCTATCTTAATGAAGATAAAGCCTTCCGACCATTTAATGCTATTTATATGATGTTATTCTCTGGCGCACGTTCAAGTAAAGAACAGATTCGTCAGTTGGTTGGGATGAGGGGACTCATGGCTAAACCATCTGGTGAAATTATGGAGACGCCAGTTAAGAATAACTTTAAGCAGGGACTTGGCGTATTTGAATACTTTATTTCAACTCATGGTGCACGTAAAGGTCAAGCTGATACCGCATTAAAAACAGCAAACTCTGGGTATTTAACTCGTCGTTTAGTTGACGTAGCGCAAGACTTGGTGGTAACTATGCACGATTGTCAGACAATTGGTGCGACAAGAGTACGACCGTTGCGTGAAGGTGGTGACGTTATTTACGACTTAGCACCCCGTTCTTTTGGCCGTGTTGCCGCACGTGACATAAAGGATCCTATTACTGGTGAATTGCTTATCAAGCAGGGAGAAGTTATTGGCCGTGATCTTCTTGATAAGATCAATGATTCAGCTGTTTCTCATATAGAGATTCGTTCTCCGCTTATCTGCCAGGCAAAACGAGGTGTATGCGCACTATGTTATGGACTTGATCTATCAAAAGGGTCACTAGCTGATATCGGAACAGCAGTTGGTATTATTGCTGCTCAATCGATTGGTGAACCAGGTACACAGCTTACCATGAGAACGTTCCATATTGGTGGTATTGCAAGTGTTGCTGAACAATCCCATTATGATGCTAAGTATGATGGTACCATTCAGTTTCAAAATGTGAGAACGGTAACCAATAGCGAAGGTCAACAGCTAGTATTGAGCCGGAAAGCATTAGTTACGATTGTTTCTCCTGATGGCCGTGAGTTACAACGCTATGATGTAGAATATGGTTCACAACTTTTTGTCGACAGTGAACAACCGGTGAAGGTTGGGGATAAAATTGCTCAGTGGGATATTCATAATCAGGTATTGATTTCTGAAAAAGCAGGAACCGTTAAATACCAAGATCTTATTGATAATGTTACGGTCCAAGATCAATATGATGAAACCACCAAACGTTCCGCAAAAGTCGTCCTTGAGCATAAGAGTGATATGTATCAACCATCATTGAGTATCGTGAATGATAAGGGTGAAGAAGTAGCTCATTATTTCCTTCCTACGGATGCTCACTTGACGGTCGAAGATGGCCAGAAAATAGCTGTTGGTGATATCCTTATGAAGGTTCCTCGTGAAGCAACTAGATCACAGGATATTACAACCGGAGGTTTACCTCGAATTGCTGAACTCTTTGAGGCTCGTATGCCGAAAGATCCTGCAATACTTGCTGATATTGATGGTGAAGTAGTATTTGGTGGTATTACCCGTGGACAACGGAAAATTACCGTGACTGATGGAGACCAATCATTTGATTATCTGATCCCGCGTGGTAAGCAGGTAACGGTGAATAATGGTGAAAAAGTGTCTGCTGGCGATCAAATAACCGTAGGTGTTCCAGTTCTTCATGATATCTTACGGATTTTAGGACCTGAAACACTCCAAAGTTATCTGGTAAATCAGATTCAACAGATCTATCGTTTACAGGGTATCGATATTAATGATAGGCATATTGAGCTTATTGTTCGTCAGATGCTCCGAAAGGTCCGCGTGGCAGAGCCAGGTGATACGGAGTTCTTGGTTGGCGATCGCGTAGATAGAATTCATTTTCAAAATGTGAATGAAGCACTCCAATCTGAAGGTAAAAAACCGGCTACCGCTAAACCGGTGCTTATGGGTATTACTCTTGCATCGCTCGGTACAGAGAGCTTTATCTCAGCGGCATCATTCCAAGAAACGACTCGTATTTTGGCTGAAGCTGCCATTGCCGGCCAAATTGATTACTTATATGGATTGAAAGAAAATGTGATTATCGGTAAACTTATTCCAGCTGGTACGGGGGTGGAGCCCTTTAAAAAAAAGTACCTAGATGAAATACCTGAGAATAAGGAGCAAAATAATCTACAAGTGAATACAAATAGTTAACTAAGGCTATGGATAGGCGTATAGCTCAGGGGTAGAGCACTGCTTTGACGTAGCAGGGGCCAGCGGTTCAAATCCGCTTACGCCTACCAGAATTAAGGAGTTACCAACTATGGTACAAAACAACCGTGAAAGCTTTAAACAGCATGAACGTGATACCGGTTCTTCAGCGTATCAAATCGCTCTGTTGACCGATAAGATAAATAACTTAACCCGCCATTTTAAGACCAATAAAAAAGACTTTGGTTCAAAGCGTGGCTTGTTAGTAATAATTGGTCGTAGGCGGAAGTTGCTTGATTATCTCAAGCGCACCAATTATGATTCATATAAAGAGGTAATTGAGAAACTAGGCCTACGAAGATAAAAGGTATGTAATGGAAAAAAAGTTTACGTTACCCGAATTTGGCATCGAAGTCACATTGGGTAAGTATGCACAACAAGCTGATGGGGCGGTATGGATTCAGCAAGGTGGGACAGTAGTACTTTCAACGGCGGTAGAGAGCGCCCCAGATGAATTTCCGGGATTCTTACCATTAAGCGTTGATTATCGTGAGAATTTTGCAGCAGCGGGTCGTATTCCCGGTGGTTATTTTAAACGAGAAGGAAAACCGAGTGATAAAGAGGTCTTAACGAGCAGGCTTATTGATCGATCAATTCGTCCTATGTTTCCTAAGGAGTACTTTAATAATTTGCAGGTACTCTCTAATGTGTATTCTGTGGATAAAGTTACTCTTCCTTCTATTTTGGCGTTACTTTCATCATCACTCGCGCTAACCATTTCAAAAATTCCATTTTTAGGGCCGATAGGCGCCGCTCAAGTAGCACGCGTAAACGGCGAATGGGTGGTTAATCCTACCTATCCACAAACTAAAGACTCTTCACTGAAGATTGTTGTTGCTGGAACGATGGAAGGCGTGTGCATGGTAGAGGGTCGATGTGATCAAATCTCTGAACAAGAGTTCATTGATGCCATGTTTAAAGCCCATGAAGTTATTAAGAAACAGATTGAATGGCAGTTAAAGATTCAACAAGAGGTTGGCAAAGAAAAAGAAGAGCCACCAAGGTACTTTGACTGGGACCATTGGAAACAAAATGCAGAAGAATTCTTAACGCCAGATGCGATAGCAGTTTTATACCAGGCAGATAAAGTTACCCGTGATTCTGCAATGAAAGAGCTAAAAAAATCCTTTATTGCGACCTTTAGTGAGCAGGCTGCTGAAGTAGCGGTATCACTTAAGGCACTTGATTATGTCTTTAATGATGTTCTTGCGGAAGTACTTACAGAAGACATATTCAAACGAGGTAAGCGTATTGATGGACGTGCTTTTGATGAGATCAGACATATTTCATCTGAGGTGGGTCTTTTACCATTTAACCATGGATCAGCGCTCTTTACTCGTGGTCGTACCCAAGCTCTCGTGAGTTGTACCTTGGGTGGTGGTACTGATGAACAACGAATTGAAGATATCATGACTGATTCTTATGAAAGTTCATTCATGCTCCATTATAATTTCCCACCTTTTTCAGTTGGGGAAGCCCGCTTTTTGCGTGCACCAGGCCGCAGAGAGATCGGTCATGGGTATTTAGCTAAATCTGCGCTAAAAGGGGTGATGCCTTCAGAAGAGGAATTTCCTTATACAATTCGTATTGTGGCTGATATGCTTGAATCTGATGGATCGACATCTATGGCTACCGTATGTGGTTCAACCCTTGCCTTGATGGATGCGGGTGTGCCGATCAGTACTATGGTCAGTGGTATTGCTATGGGGCTACTCATGAGCAAAGATGGTCGATTCCAAGCTTTGTCTGACATTGCTGGTATAGAAGATGCCTTTGGAATGATGGACTTTAAGGTGACTGGAACGGATACTGGTATTACTGCTATCCAGATGGATATCAAAGCTAAAGTAGGATTACCACGAGAGGTATTTGAATCTGCCCTTGCACAATCTAAGAAAGGTCGAGCGCATATCTTAGGTGAGATGCGTAAATGTATTACCAAACCGAATGAGCTTTCTGAGTTAGTACCAAAAGTTATTTCCTTAAAAGTACCAACTGATAAAATTGGGGCGATTATCGGTTCAGGTGGTAAGACCATTAAAGAAATAATTGAAAAAACGGGGACGGACATTAACATAGATGATGATGGGACGGTCAAAATTTTTGGCCAACCAGGGCCGAAACTTGATATGGCAGTTAAGTATGTAAAAACACTTGGTGGCCGTATTGAAAAAGGTACCATCTATGAGGGTCCTATTAAAAAGGTGGCTGAATTTGGCTTATTTGTTGAATTAGCTCCGGGGGTTGACGGGCTGGTGCATGTTTCTAACATGCCACGATCAGTGTCGCACGACTTTGGCAAAACAATGCATTCAGGGGACATTGTTAAGGTTGAAGTGGTGGACTATGATCCAAGTACAGGCAGAATACGTTTAAAACTCTTACAGTAGGGTAGTATATATGAGCAAGTTTGTAAGATCAGGCCAACGGTCGTATGATCAATTGAGACCATTGCGTGTGTCATATGATATCTATAAGTATGCAGCATCATCAACACTGTTTGAGCTGGGTAATACAAAGATATTATGTTCCGTAACATTACAGCAAGGAGTGCCTCACTTCTTGCGTGGTACAAAAAAGGGCTGGCTTACTGCAGAGTATTCCATGTTGCCTGCTTCAACACCAATTCGAACAGTGCGTGAAGTAACGGCTAACAAACGGAGTGGTCGAACCATCGAAATATCTCGACTCATCGGAAGATGTTTACGTTCCGTAGCGCGACTTGATGCGCTTGGTGAGCAAACCATCTTTATGGATTGTGATGTTCTTCAAGCTGATGGAGGAACTCGTACCGCTTGTATCACGGCCGCTTACTTGGCGCTGCGCGCAGCACAATCTAAGTGGTTGCGTGACGGGAAAATATCCCGAGAGCTTTTGGTCGATGAGCTTGCAGCGATTTCGGTGGGGATTACTTCTGAGAATCCGATCTTAGATCTTGATTTTATGGAAGATTCAGGCTCTGAAGCTGACTTTAATTTTATCTTGACTCGTTCACAAAAGGTCATTGAGATTCAAGGTTCAGCTGAAAAGCATCCGTTAAACTGGGATCAGTATGAAGGAATGAAAATACTTGCTCAAAAAGGTGCTGATGATCTGTTTGAGTTTTATGATCAGAATCCATATATATCGCCTACAGAAGGTCTTAGTGCAACATTACGTACTAAGGCATCTACTGTATTTTCTACGATGGAGTAGCCATGCTTCTACGTGAGGCGCTTACAAAGATACAACAAAGTCCGGATTTTTCCGGACTTTTTGTGGTGGTTCTCAAAGGATACGATAGGCCGAGCTCATTCTTAAGTTGCTTATATATTCACCTAAAGAAGAAACATGACGTTACATTTTTAGATACCGCCCAGTCTTCATTGAATAATTGCAGGGCCCAATTTGAGATGACCTTCTTGGGGCAGCGACGTTGCTATGTTTTAAGAAACCTATCAATGCTTGATGCCGTTTCTAAAAAGGAATGGTATAGTTATTTACAGAACTATCAGGGTCCCCACACGTTGTTCTTCTTTGAGTCATTAGGGCCAGTACCACGGGGTAGAACTGCGGTAAAGCCAAAAAAATCTCTATTTGCTGATTCTTCTTCTCATCTTATTGTTGAAATTCCTCCGTTTATAGATATTCCTCTCTATATAAGCCTGTTTCGCTTTTTTTATCCAGTTGAACCTGACCAGCTCTTTATTAAGACATTATTTGCACAGCAACAGCGATTGTTGCTCGATGATGCTATGCGTATGATGAGCTACCAAACGGTAGTTGGTCGTAAATGCAGTCCCTTCTTTGATCACTGGTACACAAAATTGGTGCTATCAGAGATATCGCTCTTTACGCTCTCACAGTATTTCTTTGGGGGCAATATTAAACTCTTTTTACAGCAATGGAAAGCGTGTAAGGATGACTTCCCTCCTGAGTTCTGGATCGCCTATTGGTCAGAGCAATTATGGCAGGCTGCCCAGTATATAGTGAAAGCACAAGCTTACGGGATTGCCGAAGCTAAGAAAGGCGTATTTAAGCTTCCTTTTACGTTTCTTACTAGTGACTGGAAACGGCACACATTGCGCAGTATTTCAGAAGCACATGATAGACTCTATACCCTTGATTATACGCTAAAAAACAGTGGTGGGGATTATGCTCTTGAATTATGGTATCATCAGTTTTTGCAACGATAATTCTTGTTAGACTTCTTTAATAAGCCATTGTTCAATATTTCTGGTTTCTGCATTAAAAGCGACACCTATGAGATTGATCGTTTTGCCATCATGAAGGTACTTTTGGTAATAATGCTTATCTTGAATCTGGTTAAGAGCTGACTCTGCTGAGTCATTGAGCTTAAACTCAAAGATATAGATGTGAGTATTTGTGTGTATTACAGCGTCAATTCTGCCATTATTAGTATGTGCTTCTCCATGAATTTCAGCGCCAATGATCGAAAGGATAACGTAAAATAGTGATTGATAGTATTTCTCAAGAGGAAGTTGTATGGTATAGGGAATTGCTGCAAAAAATACGTTGAGTGCCTCAAAAAACCGGTCAAGATCTGCAGAAAGTAAGCTTTCTGTCAATTGAGCTAAATGATTTTTGAGGGTGGCGAGTTTTTGGTTAGTGAGATAGCCCATAAAGTAACTAAAGAAAGAAATTTTTACTTCCTTGTTTGGATAATGTAGTTTGAAGTTTTGCGTTACGGGATTGTATGATTCTATCGTTACATATCCTGTTTGCCACAGTAGTGGCAGCAGATGGAACTTATGGAGATCAAAAGATTTTGTTTCATCAATATTGACTTCTGAACCTTCAATTTCAGAAATGGCAAACTGTTGAGTCATAATTAAATGGGTAAGGAAGAACGGCGTGCCAGTACCAGCCCAGTAATTCTGTAGGCTTCCATGAGAGAGGTAGGAAAGAACAGAAAATGGATTGTAGACGGTTATTGGAGGATCACTTGGCTTGGTAAATTGGTACCCGTTGTACCACTCCCGAATGACTTTGATAATCTCTTCTTGCGTAGCATGCTGCTCCTGGGCAATGTCATTAAGATACTCAGCAAAATAGATTTCTATTTCGATTTGCGTATAACCTAATAGGGTGGTTGTTTTAGGTGATAACGTAATATCATCTAGATTATTAAGACCAGAAAACACTGATGCTTTTGAAAAGGTTGAAACACCAGTTATGAAGGTGAAACGCAGATGATCTGAAAGGTCTTTTAAGACCACAAAAAAGTTATGAAGTACCTTTCTGCAGTCTTCTGCAATCGAGACATTTGCGATGTTTGTATAAGAGGATAATCATACTCATCAACAAGTATCACTACACGTCCCTGTGATCTACTTAACCGTGTAACGAGCGTTGAAAACTTAGCTTTTAATGATGGGGCATTTTTAATATTAATATCATAGGTACGAGCAATTTCAAGGAGTGCCCATTCAAGATCACTGGTGAGAGTTTCAGATGAAGTACAATCCATTGAAGATAAGCTAAGGCTTACTACGGGATGTTCTTTCCAATCATAGTCAGTTTGCGAAATATACAAATCCTTAAAAAGATCCTTGTTGCCTTTCGCAATCTCTTGAATAGTTGATAAAAGCAGTGACTTACCAAATCTTCTTGGACGTGAAAGAAAATAGTAATCTCCCGTGGTGAGCAGTTCATAAATCTGTTTTGTTTTATCGACATACGTATAGTTTCCCTCTTGTATACGAGAGAAAGATTGAATGCCAATCGGTAATTTTTTTTTGTCTTCCATGGAAATTCCCATGCTGAACTACCTGTTGAGTATACTTGAATAGGAACTTTTTTACCAGAGATGCAGGGCTATGCATTTCTAGTGAAACATCTATTGATAGATGTATTTTAGCAAGCAAATGAGTCCATCATCTGTCATACGTAGTAAGAATTATAGCTGCCTTGGTACCTGAGGCATAGTAGGGGATCCGAATTTTAGGTTAAGGTCTAACTTCTGAACAATCCCTTCGAAAGCCTCTATTGGTGTCTGGAAATGCTATATCCTGCTGTAAAATAGAGAATCTTAACTATCCAGCAGATTATAGGAGTATTATAATCCGCTGTAAAATAGAGTCAAGTCATTTTACAGCGGATTATAATGTTTTATGTTTTGCTGTAAAATGGAAAGGCTTGAATAGGAACTTTAGAGAGATGCAAGCCAATGTAGCTCTCTTTACCACCAAGTCTTTGAGTTTTGATAATAGGAGTCTATTTTTTTATCCAGAACACACCAAATCGTACTAGTGATTTGTGTGTAGCGTTCTTGTTGTCTTTATTATATTAGAGCAATTGCATCTTCTCTGCCATCCGTAGTACTGAGCGGCTGCTTGTATATGTTTCAATTTCGTCAAAGCGTACCCATGCGAGGTCATGAGATTCTTCACTTACGGTATATTGAGCATCCCGTGGGGCCTTAATAAGATAGCGAATGTCATAATGATAGAGGCACTTATTCGGGATTGGATGAATATCGATATCAAAGATATCTTGACTGACTAACCAAAGATCATCAATGCCTGATTCTTCGTGGGCTTCTCTAAGAGCTACGGCAGGAATATCTGGATTGCCATCTGCATGGCCACCCAATTGAACCCACATAGCTAGCTTTTTATGATGTGTAAGTAGCGCATGTGTTTGGTCATGATTAATTACCCAGGCAGAGCCAGTTATGTGGCCCTGGTGCTCTCGTTCAAAGCATCCAGGATATGTATTAATGAAACGCATAATTTCTGTAAGATGAGCCTGCTCTTCTTGCATAAAACGTGAGCTGTTACCATAACACTGTAGGCGATGAAGGAGTAATGTTCGATGCATACATGATACCTTTTTTTGTAATGATAGTTTTGAGTATATCATAGGTGAAGAAGGTCATGAAGGAAGGTTTTATATGCTATTCGTTGTACAGATGATTTTCTTATTAGTATTAGAAGGGGAACCATTGCTTTTTGATAGGGTGATGCACTATACTGCCAATATAAAGGAGAAACATGAAGAAACGTACATGTAATTGTGAATGGAAACTTATCTTAGGTATTGTCTTTAGTTTTGCTTTTGTCATAAGCCAGATTGTATGGACCTGGTGGGAATGGTAATGCATACAAACCGTCAACTACTTTGCCGGTTTTGCGTCAATTAACTGTACCGGTTGTATGATGCGTCGATGGCCATACTATCTTTTCATTAATGATCCGAGATAGCGCGAGCCGATCATACGGATGCATAATGAGGCCAAGCATATCTTGAGTCTTAAGATGATCATATAAGTGCATGCCGCTCATAATTTTATAGGGGCACGTATGCCGAATATGTGCTTCTTTAAGTGACCGAAGGGTACCAGCTATACAAAGTATAATGACCCCATAAATTCGGACAACTATATTTCGGAAAATTTAGCTTTAAGCTAAACTAACGTTGACCAACTTTTATGGAGAAACATATGGCCAGAAAAATACGTAAAAAACATAGCGATGAATTTAAGCTTAAAGTTGCTCTAGCAACAATAAGGGGCGAGATGACAGTTGCAGAGATGTGCAGTGAGTTTGGCATATCCAGTAACCAAATCTATGGTTGGAAAGATCTTCTTTTAACTCGAGGAGGTTTAGTCTTTTCAGATAAGCGATGTACTGATGATAAGCAAAAGGAGATAGATAAGCTACATCGTCTTCTAGGAAAAGCATCAGCGGATATTGACTTTCTGTCGAATGTGCTCGATAAGCTTAAACAGACGGCTAGAATTGGTCGAGCAAAATAAAAGCAAGATGAGCATTTCAAGGCTCTGTAAAAATTGCTGAAAGTTAGCCGCAGTAGTGTGTATTATGAGAAGAAAGGCGTAAGCAAAAGAGATGTATATATTATGAACGAAATGCGATGCATATATGAAGATAGCCCCTTCTATGGTTACCGGAAGATTCATGCTGTCTTGCAGAATGATAAGAAGATTGAATGCAGTAGAGGAAAGGTGCAAAGGTTGATGAAGCTTATGGGGCTAAAGGCTTTATACCCAACAAAGCGTACAACAATATCAAACGTCCACCATAAGAAATATCCCTATCTGCTAAAGGATATTAATATCGCCAAAATAAACCAGGCATGGCAAGTTGATAGTACCTATATAAAGCTCAGAAGAGGCTTTGGTTATTTAGTTTGCTTAATAGACATATATAGTCGCAAGATTGTAGGATGGGCATTCTCTCCATTCTTAGATACCCATATGTGTTTAGAAGCTCTCGAAATGGCTCTTAAAAATGGTATTCCGGAGATTATTAACAGCAATCAAGGATGTCAATTCACTAGTCTCAAATGGTGCAATGCCCTTATTGAGAAAGCTATTAAAATTAGCATGGATGGTAAGGGACGTTGGGCAGATAATATATATATTGAACGACTTTGGAGATCAATAAAATGGGAGGCAGTATATCTACATAGCTTCGATTCAATAGTGGATGCTAAGAATTCATTAGAAAGATATATACAATTCTATAACCAGGATCGTCCGCATCAGTCACTTGATTACAAAAAGCCCAATGATATTTACTATAAAAATAAGGAAAGAAAAGAACAAAGCAAAATCAATCAAGAAGTCTGTACACCCGAAATCAAAGGAGGAGAAGAATATTCCAAAATACAATCAAATTTATTGTCTTGACAAGTGGGTCACCATATTCAAAAAGAAAAAAGCAAGAGTTTAGTGATTATTTTTTAAAGTCAAAAAAACCAATTGTAGTCGAAGTTTTGCGAGGACCTACTATTGCTATGAAACATTTTAGTATTCTTGCATCTGCTTTCATGCCATTGCCTAAATGCCAGCAATATAGTATAGTAACACACATACTTTTTAACTGGTGTGGTCGTATGCTTAGTAGCATGTGCTAACTACTATCTGTTATGCACCCCATGAAGTGATACCGTATTTTTTTCATGACATATTTTTTTGCAAGGAGCCTTTCATGGCTAACGTATTATTGAAAGTCCAGGATATTGTTAAGATATATCGGACTAAAGAGATTACGATTGAAGCTCTTAAGGGTGTTTCTGTTGAACTTTTTAAAGGTGAAATCTTTGGGTTATTAGGAGTCAATGGTGCAGGTAAAACGACTCTTTCTTCAATTATTGCTACGTTATGCCCGCCAACGAGTGGTACTATTTTGATGGATGGCAGAACAATTTATGATGATGTGCTTTCATATCGTCGATTGCTCGGGTTTTGTCCCCAAAAGCCTAATTTTGAGAAAACGCTAACCGTACAAGAGCATCTTGAGTTTGCAGGACGGTACTACTTGCTTTCTCATGAAGAAATTGAGCATCGTGTCAATATGTTGCTTGCTCAATTTGATCTTGAAAAATATGCCCATTCTAAGCCTAGCATACTCTCAGGTGGCTATAAACAGCGTCTATTGATTGCGCGAGCCTTAGTGCATAATCCTCAATTGGTTATATTGGATGAACCTACGGTAGGACTTGATCCCCATATACGACGACAATTATGGGACGTGATTAAGGAGCTCAAACATCATGGCGTGACCGTCATACTAACGACTCACTATCTTGATGAAGCTGAGTATCTTTCTGACCGTGTTTGTCTTTTAGATCAAGGACGTATTATGGCGCTTGATACCCCAAAAAATCTTGTAGAGGCCACTAAGAAAGCAAACCTTGAGGAAGTATTTATTGAATTGGTAGAAGGAGCATCATCATGACGTTAGCAGCATTACAAACCTTTGGCTGGTTACTGTGGCGCGATATGCGCGTATTAAAGACTGACTTTTTAAATAATGTCATTGATGCGATGATTGTTCCCGCAACATTCATTATTATTGCTGGCTATATTTTGCCCTACATTGGGATGCCTGCTAGCTACGGTGCCTTTACTATGGTGAGCACCATGGTATTTATGGCGTATGCTACCACTAACTGGCGTGGTGCCAGTCAATTGATTGCAGATATTGAAGGTTCGCGAGCGATTTCATATGAACTCACGCTGCCATTGGCGCCGTGGCTTGTCTTTGTAAAGTATGCGTGTACCTATGCTTTAAACGCTATGTTTATTAATATTTTTTCATTGCCTCTTGGCAAGATTCTGCTCTGGGATAAGTTTGACCTCTCTCATTTTAGTATTCCCAAGTTTTTGCTCATTTATCTGCTAGCAACGCTCTTTTTTGGGTTTTATTCGCTGTGGGTGGCAAGTTGGGTAGAGGGTATGCGAGGTTTTTCTCGATTTTGGCTCAGATATGGTTCACAGTTGCTGTTCTTCAGCGGGTATCAATTTACATGGGCAACACTCAATAAGGCTATTCCGGTATTTTCGTATGTAAACTTACTCAATCCTTTTGTGTATGCTTTTGAAGGTATACGATCAGCAGTACTTGGCCCTGAGATTCCTGGGCAAGGTGCAACGCTTCCTTTTTGGATGTGTGCAGTGGTACTCATAATCTATTTGAGCTTATTTGCGGTGTTAGCCAATAAGAACTTTAAAAAAAGACTCGATTGTCTCTAGGGAATTGAATGAATCAGGTACCTCTCAAGGTAGAAAATCTTACGAAGATTTATGAACCAAGTCTGTTCTCAACAGCCCAAGAGCGTTTTACTGCAGTTGATGGGATATCATTTGACCTGCAGCCGGGAGAAATACTTGGCCTTCTTGGTCCTAATGGTGCTGGGAAGACCACGACTATTCATATGCTCTTAGGAGTGACCCAGAGTACCTCAGGGGTCATCACCTATTTTGGGCAAGATTTTCAGAAGCATCGCTCCTCTATTATGAAGCGAGTAACCTTTGCAAGCACCTATAGTAAGCTCTTGGGTCGGTTAACTATCTATGAGAATCTAGCATTTTATGCGCAGCTGTATGGTATAGAAGGCATAGAGCAGGTAAAACGTATTGAGTATTTCCTTAAACTATTTGATCTCTGGGAGATCAGAAATAGAAGAGCCTCTGCGTTGTCAGCAGGGGAAAGTGCTCGATCGTTACTGGCAAAAGCCTTCTTGCCCCATCCTCGAGTGGTTCTTTTAGATGAGCCTACCGCTGCGTTAGATCCTGATATTGCTCGATCGGTGCGTCAGTTTGTTCTTGAGCAACAACGAGAGCATGGGGTCTCTATGTTATTTACGTCTCATAACATGCATGAAGTAAGCGAAGTATGTGACAGGGTACTTGTCATGAAGAATGGTCGGATTATTGGGCGCGATACACCTGAATCATTAGCCGCTTCAGTAGCAACGTCCCATATTGAGCTCTTTAGCGAACATCTTGCCGGTATACAAAATTATGCTCATAGACAGGGTTTATCTACCCAACAGCGAGAGCATTCGGTTGTTATTGAGCTTGATGAGCAGCAGATTGCTTCATTTTTAACAGGGCTTACGAAGAATGATCTTGCCTATACCCAACTATCTATAGATAAACCAAGTCTTGAGGATTACTTCATTGAGATCACTAAAAAGAAGACGGAGGATGCATGACGTTTGGTCGTATAAGAGCGCTGGTTAAACGAAACCTTACGTTGAACTACCGTGGGTTTGATCCGTTGTATGATCTGTTTTATTGGCCCATCTTTGATTTGATGCTCTGGGGTTTTACCAGTAGGTGGGTGGATGAGCCAGGGAGCCATACCCTCTCGTTGGTCTGGTTAACGGGCGTTGTGTTGTGGCAGGGGTGTGTGCGTGCTAACTTAGATATGCCGCTTAACTTCCTGGTCGAGCTTTGGTCTAATAATGTGGTTACCCTATTTGCGTCTCCCTTACAACTCAGAGAATGGGTAATCTCAGCCATGCTTATAGGATTAATTAATACCTGCGCGGTAGTAGCTTTTGGATCAGTCATGGCTTATCTGATGTATGGGGTGAATGTTTTTGCTATTGGGTGGCTAATAGTGCCGATGTTTTTGTTGCTCCTTCAGTCAGGGTGGACGTTTGGCTTTTTCTCTGCTGGCTGTATCATGGCTGGTGGGCTTAGAGTGCAGAAGATTGTCTGGGTGCTTGGCTGGATATTTGGTCCCTTTAGTGCGATCTTTTATGCCCTTGAGTCGTTACCCCAATGGGCCCGCTTTGTCACAAGCTTGGTTCCTATGAGTTATATTTTTGAAGGGATGCGGCTTTCTGCGTATACGGGCATATTTCCCTATGCTCATCTGATGAAAGCATTGTTGCTAAACAGTTTGTATGGAGCAGGGACTCTCTACTTTTTGGTCTCTATGTTTAAGCGCAGCAAGATCAAAGGGCTTATTCGGCTTGAGGCCGAGTAACGTTACTTGTATACTAGTAGACAAGGTATACCTATAAGTTCCTTTATACGTGTAAGGATTGAGATGATATCAGCATTATTAGAAAAAATTCGAGCTTACCTTCCTTTTAAAAAAAAGCAGCCGAAAACACTTGATGAGCGTATGTTTGAGGTGCTCATGAAAGATGGTTCAATTGACCAAATAAAAGAGCTCCTTGATCAAGGGGCACAGATTGAAGCAAGAAATGAATTTGGCTTAACACCGCTCGCTCTTGCTGCTGACCGTGGTAATACCCAAGTAGCCCGCTTCTTACTAGAAAAAGGGGCGAACATACATGCTAAAGATGAAGCTGATATGACATTACTTATGCATGCAGCCTATGGAGGAGATCTTGCCTTGTTTGAAGAGCTTCTTTCCCGTGGTGTTGATAGTGATGCAGTTGATATGCATGGAATGAATGTGCTTACCCATGCTGCTGCCTATGACCAACCAGCAATTGTTCGTTTTTTACTTGACAGGGGTATGGCGGTTAATGCGGTGAGTAACGATGGCGCAACAGCACTGATGATGGCTGCCGTAAATGGCGCACAAGAAGTTGCTGAGCTCTTAATAGAGCGAGGAGCCGACGTTAATATGCAAGATCGGCAGGGTGCTACAGCGGCTTCGCTTGCATTGTACTTTGGCCATGAACCGTTAGTAGATCTGTTTGTTGAGCATGGGGCAGATCGACCAGTTAAAAAGGTGCACTATGGACGATATTTTTATGTGGCATTGCTACTAGTGGTACTCCTATTGTATGGATTCAGGGTTCTTCGTAATTCGTGGTAAGTCTCTCGGTGGGGTAATCTTTTTGTTGCATTGAGTGAAAAGTAGTGCTATAGTTACAGCATCTTTTTTTGATGACGTATTGTCGCGGTAAAGCTATAGGAGCTTGAAATGGAACTACGTACCCATCTTTTACTTATGTCCTTACTTCACTGTTTTGTTCTTACTGGTATGGAAGAGGTTCTTTCGCTTTCTTCTTCTTCTCATAATAGAGAAGAGTTGTTGAGTCCGCGGAGTTTAGGCATAGAATTACTTAATGCCTGCAAAAACCGACTTTTTTTACATAAAGGAGGTATAGCTGTTATTAGGGAATACATACGTAGTGGTGCTGATCTTACGGTATGTGATAAAACATCAAATGCGTTAATCTGGGCATGCCGGTATAGACAGGTGAATATTGTTCGTTGTTTGCTTGATCATGGGGTTTCTCTTGCTTGTACCCCACCAACGGGATATACACCACTGCATGCAGCAGCTGATTCCGGATCTGATGATCTGGTAGACCTTCTTCTTACTTACCGGGCAGATCCAAATGCAGCTACCGTACAAGGTGCTACACCGCTACATACCGCCGCTCGAAAAGGTTTTGCTGTAGTTGTACATACCCTTATAGTTGATGACTCATTAGTAAATACTCAAACAACAGACGGCTATACCCCTCTTCATTATGCAGCTCAGCATGGTCATGCAAAGGCTGCAGCGGTACTCACAGAATGCCATGCGGATACAGAACTTGTTGACAGGTATGGTAGAACGCCACTGCATATTGCTGTTTGGCTAGACCGAGAGGAAGTTGTTGTAGTACTCCTTACTGCCTATGCTGACGTTACTGCATGCCAATGTGGTCTCACACCATTAGATGTTGCTGAGATTAAAGGACATACCCATATTGCAAAGCTTCTGCGTCAGCAGGGGGCGAGTCGTTCTAAAGGATCTCCTAAAGTAGGTAAGCAATTGCTCTAGCTTACGATTGCTTGCCAAAGAAGAATTGACAGAGCTCAAGTATCGCAAAAGTAAGCAGAATAGTGCCAAAGACACCCAATGTCAGGCTGAGCGTATACCCAAGAGTATCACGATATAAGCCAATAAACGTAAACCCTCCCGCAGAGACAAGACCAATAGGAAGTACATACCAGGCCATTGTTTTAATATGGGCTAGATGGCTGGCGCCCGTTGCTGCCGCTGACATGATAGGATTATCTGAAAGTATCGAGAGATGTACGCCAAGTACCGCTCCTGAAAGAGTGGCGCCAATAAGAGGGATAATGAGTTCTATAGAGCCAAGAGGCACATTAGTTCCTAAGTTCAAAAGTTCTTGAAGCATATCTATGACGATAGGGAACATTAACCCGATGGTAGCCCAAGCAGAGCCGATCATCCAGGAAATAATACCAGCAAATATAAAACAGAGAACGGGAAAGAATTCAACATTAATAATCGCGGCAACCATGGTAGCTATATAACTTCCTGTTTCAAGATCATTTTTTAAAATAGCACCAAGTGACCAGGCGCAAATGAGCATAAGTATTGAAGGGAACATGAGCATGAATCCTGTTTTTATGCAGGCTATCAGTTTGCGCGGTGCAATGGTTCCTTTAACGTAAAAATACAGCAAGCTCAGCACCAAACTCGTAAGACCACCAGCAAATAGTGCCTGATGTACGGTTGCCTGTTTGAGGGCCGTGGTAAATGAATGAGTACCACCCATGAGTGAATAACCGCCCGTATACAAGAGCATACTAAACACGGTACCGACAAGCACCGCAATAGGAAGTATGAAATCTATCAGTGAGGCTGAAGTGCCAACTGAGTTAAGTGCATGCCGGTTTGTATTGACGTAGTTATCATATTTTTGCATGGGACCATAGGAAATGCCGCGAAGAACAATATACCACGTACCAAGTACCAGTGAGATTGGGTAAAGCAAATAAGGAATAGCTTGGATAAGTAAAGCATAGGGATCGGTAGCAATGACAGTAGTGGTGCTTTCCGGGCCAATGCCGACATTTCTTAATTGAAGAACGATTTCTCCTACCCAACTTGAAATAGGTGAAAGAAGCGTTAATGGAGTTGCCATTGCTGTTGTTAAGAAGGCTAATTTAACTGGATGCACATTATGAAGAAGGGCAAGTGGTCTCATGACCGAACCTACGGTTAATGCTGAAAAGTAATCATCTATGAAGAAAAAGAGTGATAACAGTAACGAAGCACTTTCTGCTTCTTTTTTGGTATGTACTTTTTTTCTTATCAACTGGATATAGGCTTCAGCAGCTCCAGATTCTGTTAAGAGCACAATAACAATACCTAAGCAGAGCAAGAAGATAAAGATAAGCAAAGCCCAACTTGAAAGAAACCCAGCGATGCTGGTAGCTTTTCCTAAGCCAGTGCTCGCCCAAAGATGCTGCATCGTTAGTTGTAGAGCTTGAAAGAGGTTGCCATTTTTAACAATGAGCGCACTGGTAATAATCCCAAGTAAAAATGAAAGGATCATGCGTCGTGTAGCAAGAACGCTAATGATAACAAGAAATGGCGGAACTAAGACAATCCATTGCGGCATAGCATATCCTTGTTAAAGGGGCTCACATGTTGAGAAACGATCAGGTTGTACGATACCTCCTGACATAATAAGGGACATAGCCTCTTGCTTTGTGATGTTAATAATAAGGCACTCATCCGCAGGAACCATAATATAATAACCGGTGGTTGGGTTAGGGGTTGTTGGCAAATAGGCACTATAAAACGGCTTCTCTGAAGGCACAAGCTCGTTAGATACTGTACACGTAATGAAGCCTATGCTATAGACACCTTTGCGGGGAAATTCAATCAGGGCAATCTTTTGAAATGAATCCTCTTCTTGCTGAGTAAATGCCATAATGAGTTGCTTAATCCCAAAATAGACAGGTCTCAAAAGAGGGATTTTGTTGAGCAATGACTCAAAAAAATCAAGAATTCTATTTATTAAGAATGATTGGGTTATGAGACCAATAAGAATAATAACGGCGGTAATAAGAAGTAACTCTGAGAAAGGAATATTCTTTAATACCGTAGGAACTATTGATCGTAATGGCAAAAGCCACCCATGAATAAACTGAAAGATGAACTTAAAGATAGCAAACGTAATAACAATCGGTAGTAATGTGAGAAGCCCTCTAATAAAGAGCTTGCGTAAGAGGTCAAGGGTATGTAATAACGGATGCATGCTTATCCTAACTCCTGTTGTAATCGCTCTGCTAACTGGTGAGCTACTTCTTTAGTATACTCAAGATCTTTACCTTCGGCCATCACGCGCACAACTGGCTCAGTTCCTGAATAGCGCACAAGCACTCTTCCGGTAGGTAATAACGCTTTGCTGGCTGCAATATACTCACTCAGATGTCCCTGTGAAAGATCTTTTTTTGTTTTAATTGGGATACTTAAGGTGACCTGTGGAAACTTGGTAAAGCTTGTTGCTAATTCATTACCCGTTTGGGCTATTGTTTCGAGTACTTTAAGGGCAACAAGAATACCATCGCCGGTTTTTATGAGATTTTTAAGGATAATGTGACCTGAAGGCTCACCCCCTAGCGAAAGGTCTTGCGCTTCAAGTTCCTTAAGCACTTGTTTATCACCGACTGGGGTACGCAAAAGCTCTTTACTAAGGCTCTGCATATGGGTGGCTAATCCGTGATTTGCCATGATGGTACTCACCACAGCCCGTTCATGAGCATAGTCCCTATGGGTGCGAAGCACTGCAAGAAGATCATCGCCATCTTTAAGTTCGCCGTTCTTGTTGACAGCCATAAGGCGATCTGCATCACCATCAAAGGCAAACCCCAGGTACGCTGCATGCTGAACAACCGCTTGTTGCAATGAGCGGGTATCAGTTGCACCACAATTTTTGTTAATATTATATCCATCGGGGTCATGGTGAAGAGGAATAACGGTAGCGCCCAGATCTCTAAATATCTGCGGACCTACGGTTGAGCTTGCGCCGTTTGCACAATCAAGTACGATTGTTTTTCCTGCAAGGAAATTGGTAGGAAAGAGCCGGGTAATAGTTTTTCGGTATAAAATACGGGCATCATGAAACGGGATTTCGGTGCCTAAGTGGGTAAACTCCTTAGATTCCGCTTCTTGCATGAGGGTACAAATCTGTAATTCATCCCGTTTTGAGAGTTTGCCAGATTGTGCATCAACTAATTTTATGCCATTGTCGGTAGCTGGGTTATGGGAAGCAGTGATAATAATGCCACCGGTGAAGCGCGTATCATGTGAAAGCAAGTGAAATATCCCCGGTGTCGGTAAAATGCCTGCATCATAGACTTTGATAGGTTCTCGTAAAAGTCCTTGCATAAGACCTGCTTTGATCCAGGAGCCAGAATAGCGGGTATCTCGAGCAAGTAAAAAGCAGGTATCAGTTCCATATTTTTGTTGGGCCCATCGGGCAACTGCTCTGCCAAATGCTGGCAATGCTTCAGTGGTGAATGGGAAGCGTCCAACATGGTTTCGTACACCATCGGTACCAAAAAAGTTCATGAGTCTCCTCGTGTTATAGTAATGAGTAAGTGGTGAGGAATGGTCGTTGTTATCGCAATTGAAGGGGGAAGTAACACCTGGTCAGCTGATACCTTAACTTTAGAAGTGCCATAGGGTAATTGTGCGGCATCGATATGTACTGCCAATCTATCATATGCAATATGTTTAAGATGACCACGTTTTCCCGTAAGCTCTAGTTCTATTGACTCAGGGGCATCTATCTGTCGTGACTCTACATTATAGAAGCATACCGGTACCGTAACCCAGGTAGAGTAAGTAAATAACTGATTTATCGTACTCCAGAGCATAAACGCTAGGATAAGCGAAGTGACTTTGACAACCAAGGGACTGGTAAGTGCTGTTTGAAGAGCTCTCATATTGTTTGCTATAGAAGGTGAGTGATTCGTATAGCTTTAAGTGTAGCAGAAGTATGGGGTTGTGGCTAATTAAACAGAGGTGGTATCATAGGTAGGGTGTTTTTGTGCGCTATCGATAAGATAGTAAGCAGGGTGGTGTTAAGCTATTGACCAGTAACGTGCCGATAGATGTACTATTCTTAGAATGCTCTTTCTATACTGCCTTTAGGGCAAGAGGCTCTTTTTTAGGTCTTTACAAAAAGAGATATGATGCTATCCTAAAAGTCAGTTTGAAAAAACGATCTTATCACTGCTCTAGTAATAAAGAGCCCAATCGAAAGGTACCAGTATGAGTCAACATAAGATTTCGTTAGTAGCAGCTATATTAAGCAGTATGAATATTATGATCGGTTCTGGTGTCCTTGTTGGACCAGGTGTTATGGCAGGTATTGCGGGTAATGCAGCCTTTATTACCTGGCTCATTGTAGCGGCACTTTTTTTGCCTATTGTGCTTAGTACCGTGCAAATGGCCCGTATGAGCCCCGGTCCTGGAGGGTTTTTTAGCTATGCGAAAGCTGGCTTAAATACGACCGCGGGGTTCTGGAGTGGGTTGCTCTACGTTGTTGGATACACCTTTGCTGTAGCTGTTGAGACGCTTGCTTTACGACAGACGATGTTTGCAGCACTAGGGCCCAATTGGACTTGGTTTACCGATAACCCTATGTTGTTTAATGCTACCTTGATTATCAGTCTTATGGCACTTAATTTACTTGGCCTTAAATATCTTAGTCAGTTGTTAAGCTCATTAACGATATGGAAAATTATTCCGGTTATTACGTTAATACTCTTGTTACCATTTATTATAGATCCTACCTTTACCGTTACGTCTGCAGAAGTGATGCAGTTGCCATTCTCCATGCCTATGGCGATATTTGGATTCTTTGGTTTTGAGTATGCGTGTTCTATTTCTCACCAAATTGAAAATAGTGAGCGGAATGCACCATTAGCAATACTCCTTGGTTTTACGGCAACCGCACTTCTCTATACCTTGTTCACCTTTGGGGTTCTCAATCTTATGGGACCAGTTGAGCTGGCTGAACAGGGTGCTGCAATGTTTGCTGATTTTATTACATTGCCGGTTCCGTACCTTAAGTCGTTACTTAAAATACTTATACCTATAGCATCAGCGCTTACCCTCTTTGCAGCTGCGTTAGGTCTCATGAATGCTAACTCAACCTTACTACATGCGATGGCAGAAAGAAACTTGTTTTACGGTTCTGAGGTGTTTGCTAAGCAAACTTCTTCCTATCGTCCGTGGGTTACTATCTTGCTTGTCGGAACGATTGCATTTGGCATAGCTACGGCATTACCAGATATTGATACTGTCGGTAGTTTATGCAATAGTGGGGTATTCTTATCATTCATACTACCATTCATTTCATTGATTATTCTACAACGAAAAGCTGGTAAAAATGCGCAGATCCCCTTAACTATTGCAGCCTTGATCCTAGTAGTTGGGCTTATTTGCTATAGTGTGTATAACTTAGGTGATACGCTGATGGACCGTCTGTATGCTGCGGTACCGTTCCTTGCCTTCTTAGGTGCAGGTGCCTTATTGTATCGTGGTGAAAAAGATGAAGCCTTACAGGCATAACTAAATAACAGTTTAATTAATTAAGGGTGCGGCACTAGTCGCACCCTTTGGTAATGGTTAAGATTATTGTATGTTTGTTGAAAAAAACATGAGGAAGCTCTAAAGCTCCCTCATGTTTTACGTATCACTAATGCTATCTTTTATGATGCTTCTTTTTTTTCTTATCGATATCAAAAGGGATTTCATTAGTAGTAAAGTTCCCTTGATTATAAATCGACTGATCGGTAGCATGCGGTTGGATTGTCAAGATTGTTTCGCCGTCATTCTCATCTTTGGTAATCAGGCTTGCATAACCAAGTTGTGTACGCGTCTGTAAGTGAGCGAGTTCCCCTTTACACGTACGTTCAGCAAAGACCTGCTGGCCTTCAGCATTCATTGCAGGAATGAGGTCAAAGATCACAAAGTTATCCTTTAAGAACAGTGTGAAATAGGGTAATTCAAATGGCAGTGTTGTTGGGCGCTGGCCTCTTCCCCATCCTGGATGCAACGGAATGCCATTGTCTTGAATAAGGTCAAGATTAGCACGTCCTGTTTCAGGATCTACTAGATCACTATCCGTTTCAGTTGCTTGCAGGGTAAGTGCATCAAGAAGAGCTTGAGCTATAAATGTCTGAATGGCACTCTTTGAGGTTAGTCCTGCATTCTGAGCCCAAGGGTAGAACGTGGTATTACCAAGATCTGGTCCAATACCTAGTGCACGAATCATGATATTTATTTCATAACCGGAAAACTATCGGCTTTTAAGCCGTAGATGAACGGTTATCCTTTGTTTGAATAGAGCGTTGTCGTAAGACACGCGAAATGAGAAGCTGTAAGCACAAAGAAGTCATGGTATAGAGAATACTATTGCAAGCTTCTGTTTGCTCATAAGATTTTTAATTAAAAAATTTTACATCTTACAAAATATTTGTTACTATTTCTGCACTATGAGAGAAAGATTAACAAAAAGCTACAAGTATTGCCTGAATCCTACCAATAGGCAACAGAAGCTATTAGCTCAGTTTTCAGGATGCTCTCGTTTTGTTTACAATTACGGATTATCAACAGTAAAGATAGCTCTTAATGAAAAGAAAGCTATTCCTACGTATGAAGAGATAGCAAATCTTCTGCCCTTGCTTAAAATAGCTGAAGAAACGAAGTTTTTAGCAGATGCTCCAGCCCAATGCTTACAGCAAGCACTGAAGGATATGTTTCTCGCTGTAACCTCTTTTTTTAAAAACAAGAAATCAGACAGAAAAGTAGGGATGCCTCACTTTAGAAAAAGAGGAAGAAACGACACCATGAGGTATCCTCAGCATATACGATGTGAAAACAACAGAGTGTGGCTTCCTAAAATTGGCTGGGTAAAATATCGTAATTCAAGAGCTATACCTGGTACGATAAAACAAGCAATTGTATATAAAAGAGGTAAGCGATGGCACATATCAATTGTCTTTGAAGAACAGGTTGATATTGTGAAGGTCCCTATAAGAGAAGAAGAAGCTCTTGGTGTTGATGTAGGTATCAAGGTATTTGCAGCGCTTTCAACTGGTGAAAAGGTTGATAATCCTGCCTATCTTCATCAACTTCTCAAGAGCCTGCGCTATCTCTATAGGGCTCTATCCCGAAAGAAAAAGTTTAGTAATAACTGGAAGAAGTGTGTTGCTCAGATACAGCAATTACATAGCCGCATCAAGAACTTGAGGAATGATTTTTTACATAAATTATCCACAAAATTAGCCAAGAACCACGGTGTTTTGTGTGTAGAAGATCTCTATATCAAGGGCATGATTAAAAACAAGAAGCTCTCACGAGCTATAGCGGATGCTGGCTGGGGAACATTCCTTCAATTCTTACGTTATAAATGCGCTTGGAAAGGTAAACACTTTGTCAAAATAGATAGATGGTTTGCCTCAAGTCAACTGTGTTCTACCTGTGGCAATAAGCAAGATATGCCTCTACAAAAAAGAGTGTATCATTGTGAAGAATGCGAACTAGTAGAAGACAGAGATGTTAATGCAGCGAAAAACATAAGGGCGGCGGGGCTCTCCGTCCTAAAAGCTTGTGGAGAGATTGCCGTTGGGCAGCTCTGAGAAGCAAGAATCGCCGGCTTTTAAGCCGGTGAGGGTCAATGAGGCCATTGACGAAGCAATACCCACCGTACTTACTCGTGACTGATTGATATCTGCAAGACTCCAATCTCCTGTAGGCACTGTATCAAGTGCAGCCAAGCCAAGAAAAGTAGAGGCAGCAGCTCTAAAGTCATCATCGCTAACCGCTGCATTCCAAAGGTTGCGTGCTACAACGGATTGCCATAGTTGGGAAAGCACCCATCGACCATCAAAATTACTTCCTCCTATTTTGTCTTGGATATCAACATTAGGGAAGGATCTGCCATCATATGAACAACCAAGGAGCTCCTTAACACGTCTAATTTCCTTCTTGGTGAGACCTACTTTTCTTCCTTTAGCATCTAGTGCTTTAAAGAAGTACTTACGAAGTGAAACGGGAAAGGGATCAGACCCTTGATTTTGGACGCTTGCTGCCCCGCCAAGCACACGTCGATTTCGATTGAGCTGAAATACTTCATATGCGTCATGAATATCATCAAAACACAATTTTCCTTTTTCTTTAAGACGATCATGAATAAATTGATAAAGAGCACAGCTACGGGTAGCCTCAGTGCCAACACTCGTTGTTAGAGACCCAATAATGCTAGTATCAGTAGTTTTCCAAAGATCATTCCAGCTTATTATTGTTCCGCATGGTGGGTTCTTGATAAGGCGTGGTCCAGAGCAAATATAGTCATCATCACTTGGTACCGGCATTGGACGATCAACTAATTCAGAGAAAAATTCATTCGCCGTTGCATCCTGTGGAACCGTACGATCTGCCTCAACTCCCGGTTTAGTATCGAGTAGAGGAGTGGTAAAAGAGAATATGTTACCTTTGGTGTCAATGCCAATTTGGTTTGCGTACCACCAGTTTCCAATAATAAATTCATTAATAAATTCTTCAATTGAAGCAAAAGGTACTAAGCCCCAGTAGGTAGCTATCCATTTTAATACAACTGATGCTTCATCATCAAAATTGCATGGAAAGCGTTGCATGAGTATAAAACCATCTTCTGCGAAGTCTCTGACATTAAGTTCTAGCGATTTACGCTCAATTCCTTGGTAAATATCAATAACTATTGAGTCAAGAGCTCCTGTTACCAGATTACGAATAAGAATTGTTGAATGGTCAAGCCCACCTGGAACCGTGTTATCACTTAGAAGAGTAAGGTTGGCTGCATCTTCCCAAATTGCATCTCTTGCAGGGAATAGACAAAACTGTTCTTGGGTAATTATCGTATATTCTGAATCACCAGAGCGGACTACTGCAGGATCTAGCGCTGGAGAATGCACAGAACCCCGTGGTGTTATCCATGAATTAGGTGAAAGCTCTCCAGGAGGACCAAAATCAAATCCTTGTGGTACTTGGGGGTTACCAAAAAAGAGTGTTGAACCATTAGCGGTAAGCTCTGAAGATATTGCAATACCACCAGATTTAAAATGTCTTAATTCATCATTCTTACCATACTGTTTTTGTTTTGAAAGAGTAATGCGTTTTTTTGCTTCTGGCGTTAAAAGGCTTGAGTTTGCAGGCGTATGATGCCTTGGTTTATGAGATCGGTTTTTGCACTTCTTTTTGGGGCACAATTTACCAGAAGTATCACCTTGAGCTGCGGTAAAACGAGGCGTACTACCAATGCCAAGCACGTCATCAAAAATAAGGTTTGCATCGGTCGCTTTTGAAGGATCTGTAATGGCAGATAGGAGTTGAAAATAATTCGCTAATTGTGAAAATGCAGCAACAGCACTCCCGGTGAGTGGACTTAACCATTCTCTACCTGTTGCAAAGTTTGTTACCGTGAAGGTTGATGGAGCGCCGTTGCTCGTTCTTTCCACCACCAGTATAACGTTCCAACTTCTTGATCAAATTCAGCGGGAAGCGGCTCCGCCCCTTGCTCAA
Source organism: uncultured bacterium (assembly GCA_963711045.1). Taxonomy (GTDB): domain Bacteria; phylum Babelota; class Babeliae; order Babelales; family Babelaceae; genus PRDV01. Next base: position 1,014,591 of record CAVQCM010000004.1, read on the forward strand.
TTTTAGCAATATGATCTTGATATCCTTGATGAAGACCATCAAGTACATCAAATAACATCGTACGGAATTTTTCCATTTAGGAGGCCTTCTTCAATTTGCTGACTAAACTGCTCTTGGGTAAAAGTTACTCTGCGTGCTTGATAATCCTTCTATTGGTCAACAGAAGAAAGGCACATTGGGCGGCGTTTTTGTTTATAAGTTTAGAATGGTAGGGCAATTAACCTTGATTGCCTACATGTTTTTAAAAGAAAAAGATGAGATCGTTTTGCTTGATGTTGGATCACATGAAAATTTCTATCGGAATTTGACAAACACCATTCAATAAATCAACTACTAAGGAGTACTATGGCTACATTCAAAAATGATCTTATGCTAGAAGCTCGCAAAAATGGGCGTACTGCTGCAGAGCAGCTTCAGCATTGGGCTTCAATTGGTAAAGCAATGGAAGAAAATCAGGACATATCCTATGCTTTTTTTGTACGTATTCAGCGGAGCATCAAGGATGTGAACGCGGGTCATATTGAGCCCTATGTCTTTGAAAACACTCCCCTGGAGAATCCAGGAGAGTATTAGGAGCTATACTGTTTTTCGCTGTACTTGGCCAAGTTGATGCTGGACCTGTTTTGGTCGAGAAAGATTTTTCTTGAGGTAGGTGGTGATAGCCTCTGCATTCATCCCTTCGACGATTTTTCCTTGATTGATCACGTCAAAGCTTCGTGACAACGGATTGATTTTAAGTACCAACGCATCAGTTTTGCCGGTAATGAAGAGTGCTTGTTGCTTCCATACGTGCATTGTTTCTGCTTGTTGCCCCAACCAGTCTTCATCAAGCTGTGTTTTCCATGATGAGTTAATTGAAACAATCTTGCCTTGTTGATTGATCCACATCATATGTTCGTTACCAACCATCTGTTTTTCAAGAAGTATCTCAAAGACATCACGTTTAAGTTCAGCATAAATGAAATAGGGTGCATGAATAATGCTCTTAAGATGATCATTACGCTCAAGCACAAGAATGATATCCTTATGCCTATTTAAGGCAGTTAATGAGCAACTTACGAGTTCATTAATCCAATGACCTTTATCATCAAGAGGAATTGCTGGGTTTGATAATGTGATGAAATTCTTCTGCAATGTTTCTTGATGCAAAATAATAAATACCATTGCTAATGCGGGAGCAAATACAAACAGGACAAACCTGAGTACTGGAAGATCCGCATAATAGGAGGCACAAAAAAGTGCACAATAAATATAAAACCCTAGAATCAGGTTACGGGTTTTATCTTTCTTCAACCACAACTGAATATAATAAATCGCTGCAGCGAAGAAGAGTATTTCTATGATATCACGGTAGGGTAAGATGCGCGCTATTTGAGCGAGCAGATTCGTTAGATATGTCACCTGAGCCCCTTCACAAGCTTAGAAGTGTTGTACTACTGCTTGGTTACTCTCCTTTGAGTAATTCCACATAGGTTAGTATACCTGCTTTGGACACACTTGTGAAGATGGGATATACTAAGTTCACTGGTACTAATGATCTGCCCGAATTAAAAAAGTTTCATCCATTGGGTCATGGTGTTACCACAAAGTATTGCTTTTTTTTATTATGCTAAAGCATGAATCGATAAGGATATTACATGGCACAAAACAACTTACCCAGAGCGTTAACAGGAGATCGTCCAACAGGCCCATTACATCTTGGTCATTATGTTGGTTCGTTACTCAATCGCTTAGTATTACAAGATACCCATAAGCAATATGTGATGATAGCAGATATACAAGCGTTAACTGATAATTTTGAGAATCCTGAGAAAGTACATGAGAATGTCCTGCAAGTGGCATATGATTATTTAGCAGTTGGTATAGATCCAAAAAAGACAACCATTTTTATTCAATCAATGATTCCCGAAATTGCTGAACTCACTATCTTTTATATGAATCTAGTTACTATAAGTAGATTGCAGCGTAATCCCACGGTAAAGGCTGAGATTCAACAAAAAGGATTGACTAAAAAACTTACCGCAGGGTTTTTGTGCTATCCTATAAGCCAAGCTGCCGACATTAGTTTTATTAAGGCAAATGTGGTGCCGGTTGGAGAAGATCAGTTGCCAATGATTGAGCAAACGAACGAGATTGTTCGTGCTTTTAATCGCATTTATAAGACAGATGTACTGGTAGAAGCACAAGCATTAGTGCCAAAAATAGCACGTCTACCAGGAACGGATGGCGCTGCAAAAATGAGTAAGTCTCTTGGTAATGCTATCTATCTTTCTGATCCATCTGACGTGATTGCTAAAAAGGTAATGAGTATGTATACCGATCCTCATCATCTTAGAGTTGCCGATCCAGGTAAAGTTGAAGGTAATACGGTATTTGCTTACTTGGATGCGTTTGATCCAAGAACTGATCAGGTTCAAGAACTCAAGGATCACTACCAAAAAGGTGGTCTTGGTGATGTGGTGCTCAAAAAACGGCTTATTGAGGTACTTGAGGGTATAATAGGACCAATACGTGAGCGACGAAAGCACTTTGAACAGGATAAAGAATATGTTCTTTCGGTACTGAAAGAGGGAACGCAGAAGACCCACGAGGAAGCGCATAAGACGATGAAGGAGATTCGTCGCGCCATGAAGCTTGATTATTTTTAGGGTGAGAGAGAGTTGCTACTTTGGGCAGATTGATGTATGCTCGGCATGAAGTTAACCGACACTAAGGAGTGCGATATGTGTTCATGTTGGAGTTCTCATCATATATTATATATGCTAGCAGGTGCAGCGTTTTGGCAAGTGGTTATTGCAAAAATACTCTATTTTTCTGGTGTGCTACCTTTAACATTTTGGGGCTTTGCCCTGACGCAACAAGGTAATCTTATTATATTGGGTGTGGCATTACTCATAGGCTTTCTCTTTTTGTATAGTGCGGTAAAAACGAATGGTCATCCTCACTGTTCAAGCTGCTGAAAGGATCTTCATTGGAAGGAAAACGTAAAAAAGGTATTTCTTGGTATGCGCTATTCTTAGCGATCGTATTTTTTGCGATCCTGGCAAGTGTTGTTATTAAATTCTTAACCCAAGTTCGCAGTGCGAATGATGAGCTCATTGCACAACAGGTTGTCCAGCTACAACAGATCTTTAAGCGCATCAATGATAGCTGTAAAATTACTGCTTTTAGGCACAAGAAAGATCACCTTGATTTCCTGAACGTTATTTCTTTTGCAGGTACCGTGGTGGGCCCTATGAATCTCTTAGAGCCTCAACATTGGGAAGGCCCATACCTCGAGGAAAGCCTTACTGTTGGTGGGGTAGAGTACCAAATTGTTGGTACTAAGTCTGGCTATTTTATTGTACCAGGTGATGGTGTTAAACTCGCTAATGGGTTGGTCATCGGCAAAACTCTTATGGTTACTCCCCAGTCAAATATTGAAAGGATGATGCGTGATCCTCAAGCCTTAATGAGTAATAATAAGCCACTTGCAGCAAAAATACCTATGTATCAAACGGTGTTTGATAAACTTACCAAGTCTGACTTTGTTGATGAAGAAAGCGAAACGTATTGAGAGGTTGAGTAGCGGTCTTAAGAAGGGTAGTTGCTTTCAGAAGGTTATCCTTGTAAATCTTTAATGAGATGTTGAAGAGACACATAAGCAACAACTATTTCACCGTGTTTTTTTTCATATGGTTCTAAAATGTAGGTAGATACTACATACTTTTTCCGGTCGGATATCTACTTTGAAAGACCTGAATGTTTCTTATATCAAAATACGTAGAGTGCCACTTGCATTCGATGCAAATAGGTTCTTTGTTTCTGTTTTGTACTAGTACGAAGTCTACTTCGCGGCCTTGCTTGTCGCGCCAGTAATGAATAGAATATTGGTGATAGTAGACAAGCAATTCATTTAGAACGATATGTTCCCATAATATGCCATAATCATCATTACGTAACGTGGTCCATCGTTTTGTGAAACATACAAACCCGGTATCAAAACCATAGACCTTAGGAGTAGCACGAATTTCCGTAGCAGTGAATGTGCTAAATGGCGCGACGATTATTGCTACAAAAGAGTCTTTAAGAACTTCAAGGTAATTAGCTATTGTTGGATGGCTTACGCCACATGGACCAGCAAATTTGCTGCCTACAAACATACTTCCACTTTGAGCAAGCATACGTTTAGAAAATGTAATAAAAGCAGATTTTTTTTCAAGGCGAAAAAGCTCTTGTACATCTTTAGACCAATAAGATTGGAACCATTCTCGATACTCAAATTCAAGCAGTTCATCTGCTAGAAAAAAAGGCGGTAGCCCACCATAGAGCATACGATGCTTTATGTCTGGTTGGCCAAAAAGTGCTTCTTCATCGAAGAGCATTGGCGTTAAATGGATTTCTACTTTTCTTCCACTAAGGGTATCACTAAACTTTTTGGTGGCTACAACTACAGATGAGCCAGTTGCTATAATTTTTGTTTCGGGATAATGGTCAGCGGCAACTTTTAAAAGCTCAGATGGATTGGTCAGCTTGTGAATTTCGTCAAGAGCAACGCGCTTACCTTTATGCGTCTGAAGAAAGTGCTCGTAATTATTCTCAAGTTGATCACGTACTTGGCTTCGTTCGCAATCAAAATAGACAATATTGTTTATACTTTTACAGAGAGAAGTTTTTCGAACGCGTCTGACCCCGTAAAGCCATATAATTGAACGTTTCTTCCAGGCGTTTTCGATGTTGTCTAGCCAAAATTGGCGCTTAACCATTTGAAACTCCACTTTCAAAAAAGCTGACTTTTTGAAAGTGGAGTTTCAAATGGTAAGATCGTCAAGAGTTTAATTGTTGACTCAGTGAAGTTCATTTCGTTGCCTGGGTTTTGAATATATCATTATGTAGTGGCTTTTGATGTCGAGAAGCTTTTTTTAGATGATTTTCTATACTTATTTATATGCGGAATTTTGCTGAGATTTAACCCTTTTCTTACAAGAAGACTTTTTAATGGTCATAAGACCAATTGAAAGAGTGCTTTCAAAAAAGCTGACTTCCTGAAAATGCTCTTTCAAAAAGTTAGTAGCTGAGTCTATGGTTAAGTCCCACACAAAGAAAAGATAAAATATTCGAAGTATATTTCTTTGAAAGCTCATTTTAAAGTGTTTCTTCAAAGTCTTTTGTGTGAAGGAGATTTGGGGATGTAAGATTTGTAGTTTAATTTGTTAGGTCAATAAAACACCCCCCACCTTTTATATATTAATCTATAAATTATGGGGGGTGTTTTATTGACTTATGGTTTTTGGTTATGTATGATAGGAATAATTAAGTGGAGGGTTTTGCGATGAACTTTGAGCGAACATGTATGGGTTTTCTTACTAAATGGCTTCATTCGCCAAGAAGGTTGCCTCTAATTATTCGTGGTGCACGTCAGGTTGGAAAAACATGGGTTGTGAGACATTTGGCAGAATCTCAGGGCCTGCGTCTCATTGAGTTAAATTTTGAGGAAAACAAAGAGTTCGCTTCTTTTTTTATCTCTAATGATCCACAGCTAATTCTACGAAATATTCAAGAAGGTTTGCAGCTTAAAAATATCGATCCTACCAAAACGCTACTTTTTTTAGATGAATTGCAAGTAGTGCCAGAATTGCTTGCAAAATTAAGATGGTTTGCTGAGAAACTGCCTGAACTAGCTGTTGTTGCCGCTGGATCTCTCTTCGAGTTCATTTTTGATCTTGCGGAGGAACCTTTTAGTATGCCTGTTGGTCGAATAGATTTCATGTATCTTGAACCATTGTCGTTTGAGGAATATTTACTTGCAAGTAACCAACATGAGCTTCTTCGTTTGATACATAGATTTACTTGGGCTGATGAAATTCCACAATATACTCATGATCTCTTAATGAGGTATTTTAAGGAGTATGTTATTATTGGTGGAATGCCTGCAGCAATAAGGGCATGGATAGAAGAAGAATCATTTGACGAAGTAAGCATCGTTCATCAAAAAATTATCTCAACCTATAAGGGGGATTTTCATAAATATGCTGGTCGCCTAAGTCCTGAGCTTCTTGAAGAAGTGATGGATCAAGTGCCTCTTGAGCTAGGGAAGAAATTCGTCTATAGTAAAGTCCGCAAGAAAACAACTATTGAGCCGATAAAAAAAGCATTTAATCTTCTTTGTAAGGCTCGAGTGTGCCATAAGGTTGTATCTACCGCTGGAAATGGTGTTCCCTTACGAAGTGAAAAAAATGATAAGTTTTTTAAAGCTCTTTTTTTGGACGTTGGTCTTTGTTCAGCGTCTTTGAATCTATCTTTGCAAGGTCTAAAGGATGCCAGCGACTTAAGTCTAGTAAACTCTGGAGGCATTGCAGAACAGGTTGTGGGACAACTGTTGAGGACGATAGCTCCTTTCTATATCGATCCAGAGCTCTATTATTGGCAGCGGCACAAAAAAGGTGCAGAAGCAGAAGTTGATTATCTACTTCAGTATGAGCAAAATGTTATACCAGTGGAAGTGAAGGCAGGATCTCAGGGCGAACTTAAGTCTCTTCATTATTTCATGCAAACGAAGAATAAGTCACTGGCGGTTCGGGTGTTTTCAGGAAAGCCATCAAAGCTTATGGTTCGAGTAAAAGATCAAAAAGGTATCTCAACTAACTATGAACTGCGCTCTATGCCTTTTTATCTCCTTGGTGAGTTACCTCGTTTGCTTAAATGATTGAGTAGCGTTCTACTCGCGGCCTGAGCTTTCTATCTCGTTTTTAAAGAGTTAGTCTTGTGTATAGAGCGCTTTTTGACAGGTCCTGGCCTTATGGTAGACTAGTTTTTTGTTAGGTCATATCAAAACATAAGGTAGCACAGTACTACATGGACAAAGAATATTCGAAGCTCCTCGCTGGGTATAAAGCATTTAAAGATATCTATGTATCGAACAATAGTGAGCATCTTTCTCAATTGGAAGTGGTTGGCCAAAATCCGGCTGCTATGGTTGTTGCCTGTAGTGACTCACGCGTTGATCCAGCATTAGTGTTGCAAGCAGATCTTGGAGATTTGTTCGTTGTTCGAAACGTAGCAAATATCATTCCTGAGTATCACAAGGAAGCATATCAAGGTACTGCTGCAGCGCTTAAGTTTGGCATAGATATTCTTAAAATACCCCATCTTATTATACTGGGGCATAGCTCTTGTGCAGGAATAGCTAGTCTTATAGAGCAAGCGGATGACCAGGCTAATGCTATCACTCGATGGGTGGCACAAGTTGGCGCTGCACGCTCTCAAGAGCAAAGTGCCGATGAATGTGCACAGAAGGCGCTGCATATTTCAAGAGATCACTGTATGAGCTATCCATGGATTGTGGAGAAGTTAAAAAAGAATGAGCTAACGATACATCTATGGTTCTTTGTTCTTTCAAAGGGAACCATGCTGACGTATCAACAAGATAAAAAATCTTTTGAACCGCTTTAATATACAACGCTTTCTCTTAGTCTAAGGTCTATAGGTATTTATTGCTCTTTGGGCAGCTACTGCTTTTTTGCTAAATTGTTTTTTACGATGCGATATTTAGCTGAAGTAATTCAGCGATGAAAAATTATTGGCTGGCTATAGAGTTGCTATACCCAGCCAATAATGTGCTAAAGCATTGAATGTTGAATAGGCTTCATAGAAAGAGGCTTTGCAATTTTTCTATAAAGCTCGATTGATTAATAATGTAGTATTGGCTGGGTATAGAATTGCTGTACCCAGCCAATAATTTGTTGAAAATGTTAGGAATTTCCGTAGACCTTGAAAAGGTCAGTTAGCGTTACAAGGCCATCTATGAGTTCTTCAGAATACAGTGTTTTTTTGAGTCCATTTGATGATATTAGTACCCAAAAGAGCTGCTTGTCAGTGCCGAACTGCTTTTGAAAGATTTCTCGTTTTTGCATGAGCTTTTGTGCGTAGCTCTTATCGATAGAATAAGCTGCATCAGTATACTTGATTTCACACAATGAGATGACATCGTCTGAGCGGATAATGACCATATCTATCTGTGCACCATCTTCAAATTTTGAAGCAGGATGATAACGCCATGGTCCAATTTCTCTTACTGATGCTATTCGAAGTGCTCGAAGCACTTCGAGTATGTGTTTATAATTATCCCTTATTTGTTGTCAAGTGGCTATAAGGGAGAAGTATAAAAAACTATACTTCTCCCTTATGTTTCTTTGGTGGACGGTTTTTTTTAAAATTCCTTTTTGATAATGGCTTCAATGTTTTCTGGAACCATTTTTTAAGATGACTTCTATCTTTTTATATTTCTCCCTTATGGCTTGGTTTAGGTGTATAAGTGAGAAGTATTCATTTCTATAGTTCTCCCTTATGAAAAAATGATCTATCTACTAATACGAGGGTTGTGTCGAGATCAAACATAAATGGCCTTTAGCCTACATTTGTTTAGCAATGAGCTACCAAATGTAATGCTGAATTGCGTTGAGTTCTACTATTTGTAAAATGTTCCTGCGTTTAGTAGGGAGATTTTGATAACTATAGAGATAGAGTTTCTTTTGTGCTCTTATAAATAGCCTATTTTGGCATTGTTTGTGTTATTATGATCAGTCTACTAAATGCAAAGGCATTTTACGTTTAGCTCTACTATTTGTAAAATGGATCTGCGTTTAGTGGAAGCTTTTGTTGACTTACTAGGAGGAGTTATGTAGGGTAATGGCAGTACTTTCTCAGCCAAAAAGGGTATGCTGATGATAAAAAGAGAATTTTGGATTAAAAAAATTGAAGATGCCTGGGAGAGACGTTCTATTGTTTGGTTGGCAGGGGTACGGCGAGTCGGAAAAACCTATCTCTGTAAAAGTTTACCTGCTATTGAATACTATAACTGTGAACTCCCGCGGGTGAAAGAACAGTTGCAGGATCCAGAGCACTTTTATATGTCAGCTGGCAAAAGAATCATATTGGATGAGATCCATGTGCTAGATGATCCATCGATAGTGTTGAAAATCGCTGCAGATGAGTTTCCTGAAACAAAGATAGTTGCTACTGGTTCTTCAACGTTGGGTGCTCGAAAGAAATTTAGTGATACACTGACCGGAAGAAAAGTGAATATTCACTTAACCTCAATGCTTGAGCAAGAAGGTGAGCTGTTTGGCAATTCAAGTCTTCATCATCGTTTTCTGTATGGTGGGTTGCCGCCATTTTTTTTAAGTGATGAACTCATTGAAGAAGACTATGCTGAATGGTTTTCTTCTTATTTTGCTCGAGATGTACAAAAACTGTATAATGTTGAGAATATAGAAGCATTTATCAAGTTTGCTCAGCTCATACAGAAAGAAAGTGGTGGCATTTTTGATGCGACACGGTTTGCACAACTTTGCGGAATCAGTCGACCTACTGCCAAGAAATATTTGCATATTGTCGAACAGACCTACGTATCACGTATTGTTAGACCGTTTAGCTCACATTCTTCAACTGAGATAATCAAAGCTCCGAAAGTGTATGCATTTGATACAGGTTTTATTTGTTTTGCTCGAGGCATATTGGAGCTAACAAAAAACGACTATGGAGAGCTTTGGGAGTGTTTTGTTCTTAATAATCTCATTGGCTATTTTCAGCAGGCTATTGGTATACATTATTGGCGAGACAAGTCTGGTCATGAAATAGATTTTGTGGTGAAAAAAAATAGAAATAAAGAACCAATAGCTATAGAATGCAAATGGAATCATCAAAAATTTGAAGGAGTAAATCTTAAGTCATTTAGAAATCGCTATCCAGGAGGACGAAATTTTGTCGTTGCTGCCAATGTCACTGAGTCCTTTGAAAAAAGATTTGGTGATCTGGTGGTAACCTTTGTTTCTTTAAAAGAATTGCTCAAACAGCTTTGAAAGTTTGACACAGTATCAATCTTTTTTCTTGAGATGGCGTAGTGTTAGCTGCAGCATGATGAAGTTTGCTCAAAGATATGTATGCTTTTCTAGAAATAGAGAAAGAGTCTCATTGTTTCTGCTGCTATACCGCTGAATTTTTATTTCATAACCGGAAAACTATCGGCTTTTAAGCCGTAGATGAACGGTTATCCTTTGTTTGAATAGAGCGTTGTCGTAAGACACGCGAAATGAGAAGCTGTAAGCACAAAGAAGTCATGGTATAGAGAATACTATTGCAAGCTTCTGTTTGCTCATAAGATTTTTAATTAAAAAATTTTACATCTTACAAAATATTTGTTACTATTTCTGCACTATGAGAGAAAGATTAACAAAAAGCTACAAGTATTGCCTGAATCCTACCAATAAGCAACAGAAGCTATTAGCTCAGTTTTCAGGATGCTCTCGTTTTGTTTACAATTACGGATTATCAACAGTAAAGATAGCTCTTAATGAAAAGAAAGCTATTCCTACGTATGAAGAGATAGCAAATCTTCTGCCCTTGCTTAAAATAGCTGAAGAAACGAAGTTTTTAGCAGATGCTCCAGCCCAATGCTTACAGCAAGCACTGAAGGATATGTTTCTCGCTGTAACCTCTTTTTTTAAAAACAAGAAATCAGACAGAAAAGTAGGGATGCCTCACTTTAGAAAAAGAGGAAGAAACGATACCATGAGGTATCCTCAGCATATACGATGTGAAAACAACAGAGTGTGGCTTCCTAAAATTGGCTGGGTAAAATATCGCAATTCAAGAGCTATACCTGGCAAGATAAAACAAGCAATTGTATATAAAAGAGGTAAGCGATGGCATATATCAATTGTCTTTGAAGAAGAGGTAGATATTGTGCAGGTCCCTATAAGAGAAGAAGAAGCTTTTGGTGTTGATGTAGGTATCAAGGTATTTGCAGCGCTTTCAACTGGTGAAAAGATTGATAATCCTGCCTATCTTCATCAACTTCTCAAGAGACTGCGCTATCTCTATAGGGCTCTATCCCGAAAGAAAAAGTTTAGTAATAACTGGAAGAAGTGTGTTGCTCAGATACAGCAATTACATAGCCGCATCAAGAACTTGAGGCATGATTTTTTACATAAATTATCCACAAAATTAGCCAAGAACCACGGTGTTTTGTGTGTAGAAGATCTCTATATCAAGGGGCATGATTAAAAACAAGAAGCTCTCACGAGCTATAGCGGATGCTGGCTGGGGAACATTCCTTCAATTCTTACGTTATAAATGCGCTTGGAAAGGTAAACACTTTGTCAAAATAGATAGATGGTTTGCCTCAAGTCAACTGTGTTCTACCTGTGGCAAAAAGCAAGATATGCCTCTACAAAAAAGAGTGTATCATTGTGAAGAATGCGAACTAGTAGAAGACAGAGATGTTAATGCAGCGAAAAACATAAGGGCGGCGGGGCTCTCCGTCCTAAAAGCTTGTGGAGAGATTGCCGTTGGGCAGCTCTGAGAAGCAAGAATCGCCGGCTTTTAAGCCGGTGAGGGTCAATTCAAGCCTCATAACTCGGCGCTTTATAAAAAGTTATATGTCGCCGAGTTATAGCACAATGAATGGTTGCATTATACTAGGTCACGCAAACAGAGAAATTAAGTGTTACAGGGGAGCGATGAACGAAGAATCAAGTTTCTTGATCCCCGTCTTAAAGCGAATCGTGAGATGTGTACCCGTGCTACGTTGCTCAACCCGTTCAATGACGCCACGACCAAACTTTTTATGCATGACTGATTGGTGCCGCTGCCAGGTTGGACTTTCATCTTGAAAAGCAGGTTCATATGTGAAATCGTCCTGAGGTGCTTCTTTGATGCGTGGAGCTTCTCCCGAGAGCCAATTAGCGAAATATTCTACTACCTGGAAATCTTTCCAGTAAGAGCTGTCATCTTGAGGAGCATGATCATCAGGAATCTCGTTGATAAAACGTGATGGCTGTTGGTCAGTGAGTTGACCAAAGAGATAGCGATATTTTGCTTTCATAATAAGGAGGCGTTCACGAGCTCTCGTGATACCTACGTAGAGTAACCGTCGTTCTTCTTCAAGTGACTCGGGATTAAAGATTGATCTACTAGAGGGCAAAATCCCTTCTTCAACACCGGTAAGAATAACGGTATCAAACTCGAGGCCCTTCGCTGCATGGAAGGTCATAAGCTTTACATAATCAGAAGTTTCTTCAGTGGTGTTCATCTGTTCTTGAAGAAGGGCAACTTCTTCTAAAAAGGCATCAAGCCGTGCATCTGGGTTCCGTTCTTCATAAAATAGAACGGCATTGACGAGCTCTTTAATATTTTCTTTTTTGGCAGCAGCTTCTTCTTTATCACTTGTTTTATCAAGATGACTATAGTAGCCGGTTCTGGTGATTAGTGATTGTAAAACCGTGCTTGGTTTAATAGCGGGCGTGAAATCTTTGAAGATCTCCAAAAAGAGAGAAAATGCTTCCAGCTTGACGCCGGTAATTTTTTGTTGCTCTATTAATGCTTGACCGACTTCTTGAAAGGACTCAAATGGCATCATATCCCAGGTAGTAAAAAAGAGCTCTTCAAACTTTGGTCCAAGGCTTCGTGAAGGTCTATTGATAATACGTGAAAGAGCAAGACGATCAAAAGGGTTAATAATGAGTCTCATATAGGCAAGCATATCTTTAATTTCAAGGCGATCATAAAATTGAATGCCGCCCATAATTTTATAGGGAATTGCATGACGGATGAATGCTTCTTCTAATGAACGTGACTGAAAGTGAGATCGATACAAAATTGCATGGGAATCGAGCCCAGACTGCGAACGTGCTAACTTTAAAAACGTCGCTAAGCTTTCAGCCTCTTGGAATCCTGAAGCGCTGGTGAGCACCCGAATTCTATCAGTTGCCTCTTTGCCTGAAAAGAGTTTTTTAGGATTGCGGAACATATTGTTCTTAATAACTTCATTCGCGATCGTTAAAATTGGCTGTACTGAACGATAGTTTTGTTCAATGGTAATAGGCTCAGCTTCGGGGAAATCTTTATGAAAATTAATGATGTTAGTAACGGTAGCACCACGCCATGAATAAATAGATTGATCTTCATCACCCACCACGCAGAGTGAATGGAGGGCAAATGAGCCATCATGCTTGGTCATTAACTTAAGTAGAGCATGTTGGACTTTATTGGTATCTTGATACTCATCAACCAAGATATGTTTAACATGTTCCTGAAATACTTTTCTAAAGAGGTCATTCTTTCTAAAGAGCTCGAGGGTATGTAACAGCAGATCATCAAAGTCTAAGCAACGAGCTGCCATTTTACGTTCTTCATAGAGGTAAAATAGATCTCGATAGATAAGATCATCAGCCCAGAGAGCTTCTCGCTCTTTCTCGGTAGTTGCTTCGTTTTTAACGCGAGATACAAAGGCCTTAAGTTGGCGAGGCTTTAGTTTCTTTACCAGGTTTTTTTCAGTAATGATCTGTTTTGCCAGTTTTTCAGCATCCTGCTCATCCATAAGAGAAAAGGTAGAGAAGGGTAGCAAATGGGTATTACTTTTAAGAATGCGAAGGCAATATGAGTGAAACGTACCAACATACGGTAACTGGTCTTCTTCAGTCAGAAAGAGCTTTATACGCTCTTTCATTTCTTTTGCCGCTTTATTGGTAAAGGTAAGGGCAACTATCTGGGACGCTGATACTGCATGATGCATCATGAGATAGGCCATGCGAGCAGTAATGACCCGTGTTTTGCCTGAACCCGCGCCAGCAGTTACTACGAGTATCCCCTTATAGGGTGCTACTACGCGCTGCTGTTCATTATTGAGTTGTTCTTGAAAGTACGTTGTTATATCCATAGTTCTGTTAGTGTACCATCTTTTTTTCTGTTTCGATACCAAAGCCGATTCTTATTTTTACATTTATCTCTTTGAGCGTCTTTTAGTAGCTTAGATAGCTTTTCCCCAAAGGATTATTCTATATATTCTGGTTCCCATTGCCTTAAATAGGCAACAAGTGGCTCAATTCCTTCTTTAGAAGTTGCTGATACGACTACATGAGGCTGATATTTCTCAAGTTGAAAGAGTACTGCTTCAGGATCTTCAAGCATATCTGCTTTATTAAAGACATAGAGCATTGGCTTATCAACCTCAAGTTCTTTAAGCACATGCATGACTACTTTTATGTGTGATTCCCAGTTTGGATCTGAAATGTCTACTACCTGAAGAAGAAGATGGGCATACTCAAGCTCTTTAAGGGTTGACTTAAACGCTTCAATAAGATGATGAGGCAATTGTTGTATAAATCCTACGGTATCAGAGATGACACCCTTTTTACTGCCATCTATGACGAGCGATCGCGTGGTAGTATCAAGCGTGGCAAATAATTGATCTTTTGCTAGGACGTCACTTTTAGTAAGAAGGTTAAGAATGGTTGACTTGCCAGCATTGGTATAGCCAATAAGGCAAATCTGAGGAATTCTTGTATCAAGTCGTCTTTTCCGTTGCGTTTCCCGTGTCTTTTCAAGCTGGGCAAGCTGCTTTTTAAGACGGGTAATTCGTTTATCAATATATTGTCGTTCTCGCTCTTTTGCCGTTTCACCTGGTCCACGTGAACCTGAGCCTATTCTCCCTGCTTGTTGTTCAAGGTGTATGCCTCGTCCAGCGAGGCGTGATTTAAGATGATTCAGGAGCGCAAGCTCAACCTGAAGCTTTCCTTCAGCTGAGGTGGCACCTTTTTCAAAAATCTCAAGAATGAGCTGCGTTCTATCAAATACTCGAACCTCCAGAAGCTCACTTAAGTTTCTTTCTTGCATGGGCGTAAGAGGTTCTGAGAAGATTACCTCTTCTATCTCATGATCATGACAAAGATCAGAGAGCTCTTCAAGTTTTCCTTTAGTGAGAAAATAGGCAGGATCGATGGTTCGTATTCTGGTAAGGTAGAGTTCATCATAGACGATGCCGTTTGAGGCAACTAAATTGACGAACTCATCAAAATAGGATTGCATATTCTTTAATTGATTATACGGCGCAGCGATCCCTACAAGGAGCGTCTTTGGCCGGATACTAGTCGGAGTTAATTCTGGCTTCATAATGTGATTCAGGTTTTGATGTTTTTCTGTTATACTATACTAAAAATGTGTAACTGTCTTCTAGTAAAAAAAATATGTTTGACCTTCTTTCTTCAAAATTTTCATCGATATTCTCTCGGTTTAGAGGGAATCAACTTACCAAGCAGTCATTGGAAGAAGCGCTGACTAAGGTGAGGGATGCACTGCTCGAGGCAGATGTTCCCTATGATACCATTGAACAGTTTATTGCTGAAGTTGAAGAGCAGGCCTTGAACCAAAAACTGGTTGGGTCTCTCAAGCCAGCTGAGCATCTCGTGAAAATTGTACATGACAAGTTAGTGAACTTCTTAGGTGGCACCGCCACCAATGGGTTTAGCTTTCAGTTGCCGGCAACTATTATGGTTATGGGACTGCAAGGTTCAGGTAAGACCACTACTATTGGTAAACTTGCCTATCTTATTAAACAACAAGCACAAGCACGTAAAAAACAACGAACTATTATGGTAGCCTCTGTTGACTTTTATAGGCCGGCGGCAATTGATCAGCTTGAAATTCTCGCGAAACAGGCAGGAGTGCTATTCTATCGATCTGCTGAAACAGATCCACGTAAGGCTGCTCAAGATATTAAACAAGAAGCTCGTAAACAAGGTGTTGATGTGCTACTCGTTGATACAGCTGGTCGGTTACATATTGATGATCAGATGCTTGATGAGCTTAAGAATCTTGATACTATCGTAAAGCCGAGCTATAAACTCTTAGTGCTTGATGCGATGACCGGTCAAGAATCTCTCTCAGTAGCGCAGGCCTTTAATGAACGAATAGGCTTTATGGGGACATTGCTTACTAAAATGGATAGTGATACCCGTGGCGGCGTAGCATTTGCCTTTCGATATACTCTCAAAAAGCCGATTATTTATGCAGCTACTGGAGAAAAACTTGAAGATATCGAGCCATTTAGGCCTGAACGAATGGCAAGTCGTATCATGGGCATGGGCGATATGCAAACGTTACTTGAACAGGCAGAGCAAAAAATTGATAAAAATGAACAAGAACGAGTTGCCCAGTCGCTTAAAAAGGGGAACTTTACCCTTGAAGACTTTGCGAGTCAATTATCAATGATGGGCAAATTGGGTTCATTGTCCACTATTGCTCGCTATATGCCCGGCATGGGAGCGCTCAAGATGACTCCGGAACAGCTTGAACAGGGCGAAAAAGAGCTGAAAATGTTTAAAGCAATTATTGGGTCTATGACGCCAAAAGAACGACGAGTTCCTAAAATACTTGATGGATCTCGCAAAAAAAGAATTGCGTTAGGAGCAGGGGTGAGCCCGACTGAAGTAAATCTTTTATTAACCCGATTTGAGCAAAGTGCACAATTTGCTAAACTAGTAAAGAAGATGGGAAACCATCGACGCTGAAAAATATATTGTATACTACGAAGGATGCCACATTATGGTAAAAATCAGACTTTCAAAAGTGGGACGTACGCACTCACCCGTTTGGCGTATTATAGCAGTTGATTCTCGTAAACAACGAGATGGTGCTGCATTAGAGATTTTGGGGACCTATAATCCTCGCAATAAAGAATTGGTACAATTCCATGCTGACCGTATTGATCACTGGGTTTCTCAAGGAGCTCAATTATCTCCTACCGTTAAGCGTCTTCAGAAACTTCATAAAAAGTCTGCAGCAGCGTAAAGAGTAGCATATGAATGTTGAGAAACTTCTTACCTACTGCCTTGAGCGGTTGGTAGACAACCCTACAGCGATTACCATAAAAAAAACTGATGGTCCTGATAAAACTATTTATGAGATTAGTGTTGATCCGTCTGATCGTGCACGTGTTATCGGACGAGAAGGCCGGACATTTAAAGCGCTTCGCGCCTTAATAAATATACCAATCCCTGATAGTCAAAATGAACTTGTTATAGAAACGACCTAGCTATGCGTATTACCACGCTTACGTTATTTCCATCCCTGTATGAACCGTTTTTTTCTACGAGCATAATTGCTCGAGCGATTCAGTCAGGGATCGTTTCATTAACTACGGATGATCTGTTTTCTTATGCAGAGCCAAAAAAGAGAATAGATCGACCTACGTTTGGTCCCGGAACTGGAATGCTGCTTCGTCCTGAAGTAATTCAGCGGGCAATAGAAGCTCAAGAAGCGACTCACGGGCCTGCGTATAAAATCTTTTTTTCCCCAAAAGGTAAAACCCTTGATCAGCCACTCGTTGAATCTTTGGCAAAGACACTGCAACACAAGAAGCATATACTCTGTGTTCCTTCTCGGTATGAGGGTATGGATGCGCGAGTTGAGGAAGAATATGCTGATTGTTTACTTTCCATAGGAAACTATGTTCTTATGGGAGGTGATTTGCCGGCAATGGTCCTTATGGAGGCGATGCTTAGGTTTGTTCCCGGTGTTGTTGGTAAAGAGGAATCAGTGCAAGAAGAATCGTTCTCAGGGCCTTTCTTAGATTATCCAGAATATACCGCCCCGGTAGAATGGCATGGCAAAGAGGTGCCAGAAATAGTTCGTTCAGGTAATCATGCAGCTATAGAAAAGTGGCGTAAAGAACAGGCCGTAAAGGAATCTGTACGGAGCCATTTTGGATGGGTACGGAGTCATCTGTATAGAAAAGAAGATATCTCATTAGCAAAAGATCAAATTCCAGCCCATTATGTGATACTCATGCATGACCACGTTATGCTCGGTCAAGGTCGTGTTGGTACTAGTTCGGTTACCTCGCTTGATATTCACGATATTGCACGATCATCGTGTACCTATGGTATTACTAAATACTTCATGGTAACGCCACTTGAAGATCAGCAGCGTATTATAGAAACGTTTCTGGAGTTCTGGCGAAGTGATGTTGCTCTTGACTATAATCCTCAGCGGCATGAAGCTCTAAAGGGTCTTGCGTATGTTGATACCTTGGATGCAGCTCTTAAAGAAATTGAGAATGATACTGGCAAGAAACCACTTATTATTGCTACCTCTGCTAAACGACATGAAGAGGTGCCGAGTATTAGTTATTATGATCAAGGATTAGTATGGCAAGAAGACCGACCGGTGGTTATTCTCCTTGGTACCGCACGTGGACTTGCCTCTGAAGTGCTTGCCCGCTGTGACTATCTTCTTGGTCCCGTAGAAGGGTTCTCGTCATTTAATCATCTATCGGTGAGATCAGCAGCCGCTATTATTCTTGATAGGTGGTTGGGGATCAATCCCAAAACACAAAACGATCACTGCTAATTTTTAGACTTAGCTAGTTGGTGAATGCTATCGCATAGCTCACTTATTGTTCTCAGCTTTATTACTGATTACTTCTTATTTAAGAGTATGCTCCTCCAGTTTGCAACGGTGGCTATTGCAGAAAAAATAGAAAGCAAAAAAGAAAATCTATAAAACTATTGCACTCTGCTTTCACTTTGTGATAGCGTTAATAATAGAATGCATGTAGCGCCTAGTTAGTGAAAGAAAACTCATTCTGAGTGAGTCATCTATTGAAGGTACGAATGCGATGCATCTTGTGCTGGTAATAAGTATAGTTCGTAACAAGAGGAGGCCATAAGTCATTTTGAATATGATAAGACGAACATCTCTTATCACTGTATTAATATAAGATAAAAGTGGTCAAAGGATGATCACTTCTCATATTGTCATTACCAAGAAGGAGAAGAATTATGACAATTACATCTGGCTCTAGTAGTAAGAGCCTTTCACTCTACGTATTAACAATAAGTTTATTCTTGGTGCCCCATGCGAATGCAAAGCGAGGGCATCAGGGCGGCTGTCGCCCGGCATCTATTGATACAAATAGTGTCATAGCTGATCTGGTTGATCGCCAAGAAGCGGGAGGTGCAATTCCTGCTGATCCAAATTCTGCTGTTGGGCCAGAACAGATCATTACAGCGGTTAATTTTGCGGTTGCTATTAATGATAAGAAAACAGGAGAACGTTTATCGCTTACCCCGACTACTGATTTTTGGCGGATTGTGCCACCATCTGTTGATAGTTTTTTTTCTGACCCAGTCGTTCTTTTTGATGAGTTTACGAATCGGTTTTTTGCATCAATACTTGAATTAGTTGGTTTTTTTGCCGATGCTGAACTGGTGATTGAATCACCTGACTCAATTGATGGTGTCTACCCGGCTTCTAAAGGTAGTGGAACGGGAAGTCAAGGTAATTTTGATTTAAGTGGTTATAAGATTGTACCAGCAGTACCACTTAATGCAGATACGCCACTTGAAAACAGCGATGAAATTGCGGGGAACATTGCATTGATTGCTTCTGATAATTTTATTACATCAAGTGCGACAAAAGGAAACCATGCTGCTGATGCTGGTGCTGTAGGTGCTATTATTTATAATAGCGAAACAAATACCGTGATTCGTATTTTTGGTAGTGATTTTATTCCTACGATATCAGTTGGTAAGGAAATTGGTGAAGCGATGCTTGCAAATGTTGAGACTCCAGGAGTTATTGGCGGTATGAGAACTATACCTGCTACACAAGTTGGTGCAAACTCATATTCTCGCATGCATTTGGCGGTATCTCATACAGCAACACCAAAAACAGCAGCTGATTTTTCAAACTATATTGTAGGCAATGCTGATGGGCCCTACAAACATCTACTTGCTGATTATCCCAAGCTTGGTATTGATGATGTGGCTCTTTATATATCATCGAATAGTTGGGAATTTCCAGTGCGTGAAGATGATACGCAGAATTTCTTCACCCAGATAGTGGGAATCAACAAGTCTCATTTGGTTGCTAATGCTGGAGGTGAAGTACCTGCTCTTTTTACTAATAAGCTGCTCGTAAATCCCAATGATAATGAAGAAAAGGTATTTAATGCACAGAATACCTTACGACTTCCAACGTTTTTACGTCCATCAAAAACTGCTATTCCACAGGTTACGTTCTTTGTAAATCCAAAACTAGATAATGTTACTGATGGTCCAGAAGACGGTGATACATTAATCGTAACGGCGATGAGCAATGTATTAAGTGGTGATCCAGATGTTCAAACATTTGAGGTTCCGGTTGCTCCATGGCAAGCGGTTTCAGCAGGTTTTCCACCAAACTTTGAAGTATTCAATGTAGGAGCTCCGCAACCTCCGGGAATATTTCAAGAATTTGGAGATCCGTTGTATAGGGTAGATCCTGTATTAATGGTAATGATGTATCGGTGTGTTCAATTTAATGATTCTTTATGGTGTGCTCATACAGTAGGTGGACCTGATATTTATGAGATTAGGTGGTATGAATTAGATGTATCTAAGATATTTGATTTAGTAGAACCACAAGTTACCCTTAAGCAACAAGGTAGAATTGCTCCCGGAGTAACAACAAGCGCTTTCTGCCCAAGTATTGATGTTGATAAAGATGGTAACATGGGTATTGGATTCTGTATTAGTGGTCCAGAGCAAGTACTTTCAATTGCTCACACCGGTCGACTTTCCACTGATCCAGAAGGAACCGTACGAGTACCACTGCAAGTAAATTTCCAGGCACAACCTGAGTTTCCTTACTATGATTCATCACAGGATTTCCCACCTCCTGGCGAGCCATTTGAGGACTATACGCTTACCAGTAGATGGAATGACTATTTGTCATGTGTGTTAGATCCTAGTGATCATAAGACCTTCTGGGTTACTTCTCAGTATAGTAATCTGGATCCAGTTGAGTATCTTGTAACATTTGATCCTAACTGGAAAACAGGTACCGTGAATTTTTGTGTGAAAGACGAAAAAGGCAAAACACGAACGAAGCCTAGCAAAGTAGGCGAATGCCCTCACAGTCCACTTCCTGCGTTGTCTGAAAAAGTAGTGGAACTTGCTGCTGAAAAAGAGCTACAAAAGCGACAGGCTCAACAATCTTTAGCAAAAAGATGGAGAGCAATAATAAAGTAATAACTTGTGAATGATATGAGCGCTCAATGTTAGTTGGGCGCTTTTCTTTTATAAGCATTGCTTGCTCAAGGCAATTTGGATGAGTGTAATAACTAGGCAAATGTTATTAGGAAAAAGGGTGCTCCGCTTTGTGCTTGAGCTTATATAGCACAACAATAGTATGATGTGAATGTCCATAATAATGTTCTGCATGGGAGACTTGCAAATGAAGGATGTTAACCTGTTCTTGAAAGCAAAATGTAGCTAAAACTATTGCATTCTGCTTTCACTTTGTGATAGCGTTAATAATAGAATGCATGTAGCGCCTAGTTAGAGAAAGAAAACTCATTATGATTGAGTGATCTACGGACGGTATGATGCATGTTGTGCAGGTAAGTATGTATAGTTGTACTAAACAAGAGGAGGCAAGTAGCTCATGTTGAATATGATAAGACGAAGATCTTATCATTGTAGTAACGTAAGATACAAGTGGTCAAAAGATGATCACATCTAATAGTGTCATATACCAAGAAGGAGAAGAATTATGACAATTACATCTGGCTCAAGTAGTAAGAGCCTTTCACTCTACGTGTTAACAATAAGTTTACTTTTAGTGCCCCATGCAGTTGCAAAGCGAGGGCATAAGGGTTGTAGTCCAGCATCGATTGATACAAAAAGTGTCATAGCTGATCTGGTTGATCGCCAGGAAGCGGGTGGTTTAATTCCTGCTGACCCGAATTCTGCTATTGGGCCAGAACAGATCGTTACGGTAGTGAATTCGGCGGTGGTTATTAATGATAAGAAAACAGGAGAACGTTTATCGCTTACCCCGAGTAATGAATTTTGGCGGATTGTGCCTCCATCTGTTGATAGTTCTCTTTCAGATCCAGTGGTGCTGTTTGATGAATTTACGAATCGTTTTTTTGCCTTAGAATGGGAACGGGTTGGTTTTTTAGCTGACGCAGAACTGGTGATAGAATCACCTGACTCAATTGATGGTGTCTACCCGGCTTCTAAAGGTAGTGGAACGGGAAGTCAAGGTAATTTTGATTTAAGTGGTTACAAGATTGTACCAGCAGTACCACTCAATGCAGATACGCCACTAGAAAACAGTGCTGAAATTGCCGGAAATATTGCCTTGATTGCTTCTGATAATTTTATTACATCAAGTGCGACAAAAGGAAACCATGCTGCTGATGCTGGTGCTGTAGGTGCTATTATTTATAATAGCGAAACAAATACCTTGTATAGTATTTTTGGTAGTGATGTTATTCCTACGATATCAGTTGGTAAAGACATTGGTGAGGCGATGCTTGCAAATGCTGATATTCCAGGAGTTATTGGCGGTATGAGAACTATACCTGCTACACAAGTTGGTGCAAACTCATATTCTCGCATGCATTTGGCGGTATCTCATACAGCAACACCAAAAACAGCAGCTGATTTTTCAAACTATATTGTAGGCAATGCTGATGGACCTTATAAGCAGTTAGAGGCTGATTATCCCAAGCTTGGTATTGATGATGTGGCTCTTTATATATCATCGAATAGTTGGGAATTTCCAGTGCGTGAAGATGATACGCAGAATTTCTTCACCCAGATAGTGGGAATCAACAAGTCTCACTTGGTTGCTAATGCTGGAGGTGAAGTACCTGCTCTTTTTAATAATAAGCTGCTCGTAAATCCCAATGATAATGAAGAAAAGGTATTTAATGCACAGATGACCTTACGACTTCCAACGTTTTTACGTCCATCAAAAACTGCTATTCCACAGGTTACGTTCTTTGTGAATCCAAAAATAGATAATGTTACTGATGGACCACAAGATGGTGATACATTAATCGTAACGGCGATGAGCAATGTATTAAGTGGTGATCCTGATGTTCAAACCTTTGAAGTTCCGGTTGCTCCATGGCAAGCGGTTTCAACAGGTTTCCCACCAAACTTTGATGTATTCAATCTAGGAGCTCCGCAACCGCCGGGAGTTTACCAGGAAGTTGGATTCCCTCTTTTTCGATTAATTGTAGGAGGACCAGCAATGGTATACCGGTGTGTTCAATTTAATGATTCCTTATGGTGTGCACATACAGTAGGTGGACCTGATATCTATGAGGCTCGGTGGTATGAACTAGATGTATCTAAGATATTTGATTTGGTAGAACCACAAGTAACGCTTAAGCAACAAGGTAGAATTGCTCCCGGAGGAACTACGAGTGCCTTCTATCCAAGTATTGATGTTGATAAAGATGGTAATATGGGTATTGGATTCTGTATTAGTGGTCCAGAGCAGGTACTTTCAATTGCTCATACTGGTCGACTCTGCACGGATCCACTAGGGACAGTACGATTTCCTCTGCAAGTAAACTTCCCGGCACAACCTGAGTTTCCATATTTTGATTCATCATTAGATGCACCAAGCGATGATCAGCCATTTGAGGATTATACTTTTAACAGTCGTTGGAATGATTATATGTCATGTGTATTAGATCCTAGTGATCATAAGACCTTCTGGGTTACGTCCCAGTATAGTAATTTGGATCCTGCAGACTATTTCCCCCCCAGCCTTAATCCGAATTGGAAAACAGGTATCGTGAAATTTTGTGTGACCGATGAAAAAGGCAAAACACGAACGAAGCCTAGCAAAGTAGGCGAATGCCCTCAGACTCCACGTCCTGCTTTGTCTGAAAAAGTAGTGAAATTTGCTGCTGAAAAAGGCCTACAAAAACGACCTGCTCAACAATCTTTAGGAAAAAGAGGAAGAAGTATAAGAAAGTAATATCTCGTGTATGATTGGAGGCGCTCAATGTTTGTTGGGCGCTTTCTTTATTCTTACCTCACAGCCGTCAACCACAATGATTAAAAAAGATAAAAATACGACGACAAAACTCTTGCATGTTGAGCATGATATTAGGTATCATGAATATGTTAAAAGGATGTTGAACCATAAGTGCTCAAAGAAAGGAGAGGTAAGGCACTTGTTTTGGAATGTTAGTAAATGATTAAATCTTTAGGAAGGAATATTATATGAAATCTATGAAAACGCTTGCTCTATGCTTTGCTATGAGCGGTTTGGCATTAAATGCTGCTTTTGCTAAAACTGATAAAGGTGAATACAGCAAGAAAAGTAAAGCTGTCGATGGTACCTGGTTAATTAATACCAGTTACAATATAGGTGATTTTGAATATTATGGTAACTTAGCTCTTAATGCAGATGGTACCTTTACGCTGCATACTACCTTTGGTATCGCTGCAGAAAATGGCTTACCAGAAGCTGGGTTGAGTACTCATGGCGGAAACTACAATGTCATCATGAATGGCTGCTGGAAAAAGTCTGGTAAATGTAGTTATACGTTCTTTGGTGCTTCAGTTCTAACACAAAAAGAATGCTGTGAATGGGGTATTCCTAATTCTGCAGTGGCTCGTTGGACTGCTGAAGGAGAGTTTACTGTTGTTAATGGCCATATGATCGGCTCTTATGTTACTACCTTGTATGCCCCAGGTGATACAAAGCTAGAAACCCCACTAGAGTTGCCGCAACTTACCACTAACTTTGAAGGTGATAAGCTTCCATGTTCAAAAAAGAAGCGAAGCTAAACGAGAGAGAGGGTGACTATTCACCCTCGTTTTATTTGTATAGGTAGCAATGTCAGTTTAAGATAATAGCTATTGATTAGTCGTTCAGCTAATTCTAGCGATGGTTGAGAAGTGAGCTACAAAAAAAGAGGGCCTGATATTGGCCCTCTAAAGACAAAAAATAGTTTGTTAGTTTTCTTCAGCTGAGCTATCGCTCTCTGAAGCGGCGAGCTCCATAGGGTTTGGCGTAAGTACATCACTAAGAGGTTTTTTGCTCAATCCAGACTTGAAGAGTTTATAGTCATAACTATTGTTTTGACCAAGTAGTTTTTTGCATGCCTCTTTTAGAAAAGAGTGTATTTGTGAAGCAAGTTCACGCTTACTCTCCTTAGAGCTTTTGTCATACATATTTTTCCAACGAGCGATTTCTCGTTGATAGCCGGCATACACCTCTTCTTTAGAAGCATTTTCAGGCAGTCTAAGGAAGTAACGGGGAAGAATGTCTTTACCTTCATTAAAAGCGAGTTCTACTTGAGGGAAAAACTCAAAAATAAGTCCTTTAAGTATGTTCTTTGGTGTAAAGTCATGTAGTATTTTTAGACGATAGGGTAAGACTTTTCCAGCGATAGCATTATATATGTTTCCAAAAAAGCCTTGGTTTGTAGTACCATTTGTTTTTATTGCTAAATAACAATCGGCTTCACCTTCTTGCGCTAAAATTATGCTCGGATGGTTTACGTGGTTTTCTTGTTGTACATACCCTGCAGAAAGAACTTCTTTAGTAAGCTGGCCTTTGATTTTCCCATAAGGCATAATAAGGAGCTCTTGAAGATCTGTAAACTGCTTGATCTCGCAGTGATCAAGTTTTGTTAGCGTAACCCGTTCTTTATGTTCCGCAACAGTGAAGCAAACTTCAACTTTATCTTCTGTTGTATTCAGAAGTATAAGTGTTGGTGTCGTCTTCTTATTTTGTTCTAGAGGTTGCGCAGCATGTGTACACCCAGGAGAAAGCGAGAGTGCAACGAATGGTAGTACGTAGTATCGTAGTAATTTCATGTTAATTCCTTCTTAGATTTACTATATTTCTTATTTTTCTTATTCGTAAGCTTCTATGCTTTTTTCTGTAGGATTTTTGCTAGTTTGTGCGAGAGCGATGGCTCTCTTATTGAGATATTGCTTCAAGTTGACAGCAAGTAGAATAAGACCACCTATCACAGAAATGGTGCATGAGCCTGCTATTACTAATAGTATATTGTTTATTTTTTCTTTGTCAAGATCCCTCTTTTTGGGTATATGAGGAATGGATGAGAGATCCTCGTGAAGATAGGGAATAAGATCCGCGATGGTTCTAAATTCTTTTGGTGAAAAGTTTTCCAGGGCTTCGCATACTGCTGTTTCAGCTATGACAGATTCCATATCATTTAGTGCATGGTAGAGCCTAATTGCGTGGGTGTATCGGGTATAAGTCACTATAACCGGCACTTGAGCTTCTTGACGTAGAGTGAGTATGCGATGTAAAAGTCGAGCTTCAATAAATGGGTAAAATGCGTCTCTTAATAAATCATCAAGCCCTTCAATAAAACGCAGGTGAGCATTAATATCAAGGTTCTTCATGGTAGTGAATATAGGTTCGTCAGGCTTGATTGGATGCAGAGTTTCTTCTGAAGTCGTACATACTTCTCGAGGTACTATTGATTCTTTAGCCTCTCTCCACCGGTAGTTAACCTTTTGAAATAATTCATCAAACTGCTCTGTTATGTCTGGTCGGTCTTTCCACTGATCCCGATAAGCTTGACATTCTGCACTGAGTCTTTCATGGCAGCTAAGAATATCGCGCCATGTGAGAGTGAGTAGATCGCAGTTGTAACATTCTTTGATGCGATCATGTGTGTATGTGTCATTCTCATAGGTCTCAAACTGGCCGCACATTAAGTTCATAATCATAGATGCAATATATGATTCTGCACGATTTTCGCAGTTTTCAACTTCAGATCGTCGATACCCTCTTTTAAGGGCATGAGGAATGAGCCCGGTCATGATATAGCTGTCAGAAATTTCTTGGTCTTTAAGGTTATACATCTTATGTAATTCGTGTATATGCTCAACAAGTATATGAAATGCTGGCTTATCAGTGTCGATTTTTTCAGCTTGTTCCATAAGGTTAATGATAGCTCTCATGACCCTTTTATCTCCGCGCACTACTTTGGCGTTTTCAACAAATTGGCGATATTCGACGGGAAATTCTCCCAAGATAATAAGATGTTGATTGGTAGAAAGTCGAGCAATGATAAATGCACTTACCGAGTTATTTCGGCGCGACTGCGGTTTTTCAACTGTTTCTTCCAGTTCAAAAAAAACAAAAGGTTCTTCCAACGTTTTTTCCATGGCCCATAGGATAGGACAAAAAAGGATCATACTAAGGATCGCACTAAAGAGCATCATTTTTTTCATGCTTGACTCCTGATTAGGGACATAGTGTACTTTTTCAGTATACGCTCTCATGAGCTCTTTGTATATGTTTACTCTATTCAAGAGCGTGGATATTGGTTAATTGTCCCGTCTAGTTCTCACTTTCATGATGATTCAGAAAATGAGATGCTTATGTTTCTCTAGTTTTACTATAGTATATTTTTGTGTATACGCTTGTATGCGTTTTTCTGTAGGGGTTTTTTTGTAGATTGTGCCAGTGTTGCAGTTCTCATTTTTAGAGCGTGTTTTAACTTTGTAGCAAGTAATATCAGGCCACCGATCAAGGGAATTATGCATGAGCCTGCTATTACTAATAATATCCTATCTATTTTTTCTTTGCCAAGATCTCGGTGAAGAGAGGGGACCAAGTTTGTGATGGTACTAAATTCTTTTGGCGAAATATTTTCAAACCATTTGTCTTGCACGATTTCAGCTACTATCGATTCCATATCATTTAATGCATGATAGAGCTCGAGCGCATGGTTATGTCCGGTATAGGTTACAATTACGGGCACTTGGGCTTCTTGATGGAGAGTGAGTACGCGATGTAAAAGTTTAGCTTCAATAAATGGGCAAAATGCAGCAACTAACAATTCATCAAGCTGTTTAAAAAAATGTAGGTGCTTTTCAACATTCTTATGCTTTGTATTAAGATGTTTCATGGTAGTGAATATAGGTTCGTCAGGCTCGATTAGATAAGCAGTTTCTTCTGTGCCTGTAGATAATTCTCGAAGCACTATTAGCTCTTTTGCTTTGGCCCACTGTTTTTCAACTCTTCTAAACAATTCATCAAATTGCTCTGCTATGTCTGGACTGTCTTTCCACTGATCCTGATATGCTTGGCATTCTGTACTGAGCCTTTCGTGGCATCTAAGAATATCGCGCCACGTAAGAGTAAGTAGGTCGCAGTTGTAACATTCTTTGATGCGAGCATGAGCGTATGTTGCCTTCTCGTAGGTCTTAAATTGGCTGCCCCTTAAGTTCATAATCATATGTGCAATGTATGATTCTGCGCGATTTTCGCAATTTTCAACGTTAGAGCGTCGATAGCCCCTTTTAAGGGCATGAGGAATGAGCCCAGTCATGATATGGCTTTCAGAAGTTTCTTGTACTACTTGGTTACGGCGCTTACGTAATGCATGCACATGTTCTACAAGCATATGAAATGCTGGCTTATTAGTGTCAAATTCTTCAGCCTGTTCTATGAGGTTAACGATAGCCTGTAGTACCTTTTTGTTTCCCTCTACTATTTCGGGATTTTCGGAATAATCGACCAGCTGTTGAAGGTGAAATTCTCCTAAGATAATTAGGTATTGATTGGTAGAGAGTCGTGCAATAACAAATGCACCTACCGAGTTTTTTTGGCCGGAGTACTGTTCACTGTGTTTTTGTTCTTGAGGTTCAAACAATACAAAAGGTTCTTTCAACGTTTTTTCCATAGACCAGAGGATTGGACAGATAGGGATCGTACTAAGGATCATACTAAAGAGCACGATATGTTTCATGTTGACCGACCTCCTGATTTGGGGGCTTATAGTATTTTTAGTATACGCTCTCATGAGCTCTTTGTATAGCTCCTTAGTGTTGAGCGCCATACTTTTATGAGGGTAGATATGCATTTCATACTAATGCAGATGATCAAAGCAATACACAAAAAAAGATAGAACCAAGGGATGACAAGAACTAAATTTTCGAGTATACTGATTGGTATACGCTTAATATTTGTGTCAAAAGTGCCTGAGGAAGGTTATATTATGAAAGCTAAAAAATACACCAAAGAAACGATCCTAGGAATGGGGACGTCCCCACGTAAGTTTGATCCCTTTACAATAGGTGATGCAGTAAAAGTGTCACAAAAGATTAAAGAGGGCGATAAGGAGCGTATTCAGATCTTTGAAGGTGATGTCATAGCTATGCATAACAAAGGTATTGGCAGTACTTTCACTGTCAGAAAAATTGGTGCAAATTCTATTGCTGTTGAGCGTATATTTCCCTATTATTCTCCTCGTGTTGACCATGTTGAGTTCCTCCGTAAAGGTAAAGTTCGCCGTGCGAAACTCTACTATATGAGAGATCGTATTGGTAAGAAAGCGCGTGTTAAAGAGAAGGTCTTAACTAAAGAGCAAAAACAAGCTCGCCGTGAAGCTGCAGCACAAAGAGCTGCATCCTAACCAAAGCTAGACTAAGATATGTTTTATAAGCGTGTGGTTATGGGAGGACTCCTGCTCTGTTTGCCAGGATGTGCTCGATTCCAGTCTAGCCGGACGCGTTATAAGGTGCCTGTCGTAACTGAAGAAGAGCGTGCTCGCATTCATGATATCACTATTCCCTTGGGGATAGAGCCTACTAAGCTTTCCTTTACCGAGAAGCAACTGGTATTGTCTTATACTATAGCGCTTTCGCAAGATAAGCTTAATGAGGTGTATCGTAAAGGAATGGAATATTGGGGGTGGGAGCGATTAGGTACTGTGTGCGCTGCCGAGAGCTGCATGATCTTTTCAAAACCATCAAAAGTATGTAGTGTTGTATTTAGAAAAGAAGGACCTCTTACTCGAGTTGTTATCTTCACCACCGTACGACAAGGCATTACAAAATTTAAAGAATGAGTTATTTCTATAGTTTAATATGCCATTCTTGAATGACAGGATGTAAGCCCTAATCTTGTTGTGTTCAACGCATAAGGGCCCTTCGGAGAGCCCTTATCATAGGATGCTTTTTATTAGCTCTTAATCATTTTTAGCGCAAGTTTTTTTTCTTTAAGGGCAAGTTCCTTAGCCTTGTTTTCTTCACGTAATAGATCAAGCTGCATTTGTTGTTCTTTAAGAGCGAACTCTTGTGCTTTAAGGTGATCTCTCTTTTCTATGACAACTGGTTGCTCAATCATCATTGGTTTTTTGTAATAGACCTGCTTTTCAACTACAACGGGCCGTCGATGACAGAGGCATCGCTTGCGACGACAACGATAACGACAATGGCTATGGTGGCCTTGTCGAGAAATAGCACTCGATATGAATCCGGCGGTAAGTCCTGCAAAACCACCAATAAGTAGATTGTCAGTTACACTGGCAGCAGCTGGAAAGCTTATGAGGGCTGCCAACGCAACGGGGGCTATGAATGATTTGAACATGGGGTACTCCTAAGATAAAACATGCTGCCTTTCTAAATTGGTATATTTGCGCTACATGACGGGCAGCATGAGTAGTTATATGCATTATTCTACCTCTAAGATTACTCTGGTTTAGCTAAGTTGCAACAGCCCCCCCCATGCTACTAAAAAGGGCACCCGAAGGTACCCAATCTATGGTGTTATTAATGGAGTTAGCTTATGTAATAATAACTTGGGTATACCGTATATCTGATATTAATATAAGAATAAACGGGCGAATATATCTGAGTTGGATAGTCATAGGCATAAATTGGTGCTCCTGGATATATAAATTCATAGTTTGGTCGAACTGGATTGCAGCTTACGTAACGTTCTGCAGCAGAAGCGCCAGTAATGGCGCCAAGCACCCTCGCCAATGGGCTTTGCGGTTGCGAATAGATAGTATTTATGAGTAATGATACCCAAACTAGAATATATAATTGTTTCACGTCTCCCCCTGAGCTTCTATTTCTAGTCTGACTGATCTTTCATCCTAAAGTCAATAGATGCACATGAGATGCATAAAAAAGCCCCCTTTAAGGAGGCTTAATCTGATAGTATTATTTACTGATGGTCCTCATCGTGATGTTTTTTATGATGCCTCGGTTTTACTAACCATTTTAGGAAACGGTATGAAACGTAGAGCGTTCCTACCGCGCCAAAAAGTACCAGTGCCTTCTTAATTCTTGGATCTGAAGGATCCCATGATGGATTGTCTGATCCAATGGGAGATGTTCTCGGTCTATTTGTTTGAATTGAATCAGAAATCCATTCGGCTGTTTCCGCTAATGATTTCCAGCCTTTGCGGATATAATAACCAATTGTTGGGTCCTTAATTCCGATATCAGTTAACTCGTCTTTTGTTCCCGTAATATAGGGGTTAATTTTACTTTTAATTTGTTCCCATTCTGAAGCTGTACAGGCTGGAACAGCTAGTAATGTTCCCAGCAGAGCTAGTGTAATAGATTTCATACGTTCTTTTTCCTAATAATAAGTTTAACAGATATTTTAATAGTACGCTAAAATCTATCCTACTGCAACAGGCGT
This sequence comes from uncultured bacterium, assembly GCA_963711045.1. Lineage (GTDB taxonomy): Bacteria > Babelota > Babeliae > Babelales > Babelaceae > PRDV01. The sequence goes on from CAVQCM010000004.1 coordinate 1,045,632, forward strand.
ATCAATGAGTGTTATTGAGCCTCAAGGGCAGAGTTGCTTAGCCAGTGTAGTGACTTTACCGGCTCCTTGTAACAGGATCATGCCATCGTCTGAAGCTTTTTCTTGGAGGGCAGGAATAATCTCTTCAAAGGGAAGATACGTTATCGAGCAGGTAGGATGTTTTTCTTTGATGGCAGCTACTAAGGCCTGAGAGGTAACGCCCTCGAGAGGTTGTTCACTTGCTGGATAAATATCAGTGATGATTAATTCATCTATAGCGCTATAGGCAAACAGATGAACAAAGTCGTCCCATAACTGGCTGGTTCTTGAGTATCTATGGGGTTGAAAGGCTACAATTAGTTTGCCCTTAGTCCGTTTGCGTGCGACACGGAGCGTATTAATAATCTCAGTTGGATGATGACCATAGTCATCAAATATCTCAGCTCCTTTGATGGTTCCTTTAAAGCTAAAGCGTCGATCAATTCCTTTAAAAGTACTAAGAGCTTTATGTGCTGTTTCAAATGGTACCCCAATATCAAGCGTCACGGCTAATGCCCCCAGCGCATTGAGCATATTATGTTTGCCAGGCATAGATACGGTGAGCGTCCCTAGCTGCTGCTGTTTATGGTATACTGTGCAGGTAGAGAAGTCATTTTCAAGAATGAGCTGATCACCATAGAGCTCGGCTTCTTTATGCTCAAGGCTATACTTTATAGTTTTAATATGATGCAACGGAAGGAGTGAGCGTATATGTGGGTCATCTAAGCATACTATTGCTTTGCCATAAAAGGGTACATGAGATAAGAATTCAGCGTAGCTTTGCTTAATATCATCAATATCTTTGTAGGTCTCTAAATGCTCAAGATCTATCGTCGTTACCACGGCAAGGGTTGGGTAGAGACGCAAAAAGGAGCGATCGCTTTCATCGGCTTCAGCGACGAGAAACTCTCCTGTGCCAAGTCGTGCATTTGAGGAAATGTTATGAAGATGTCCCCCAATGATCACTGTTGGATCGAGTTTTGCTTCAATCATGATATGGGATATTAATGAGGTAGTAGTGGTTTTACCATGAGCACCGGTAACAGCAATGCTGTATTTGGTGCGCATGATCTCTGCAAGCATACTTGCGCGGGGAATGGTAGGAATACCTCTTTTTTGTGCTGCTTGGATTTCTGGGTTTGTTTCTTGGATAGCGGAAGAATAGACCAGAATTTCTATTGATTGGTCCGCACAGTCAACCGTATTGTTGCCCATGTTTATGTGACATCCAGAAGCTTTAAGATCTTTAATGCTTTGTTGTTCATGGTCTGTATCACATCCTGAGACGGTGTAGCCTTGTGAGCGTAATATCTTGGCAATGCCGCTCATGCCAATTCCGCCAATACCCATTAAGTGTACATGTGTTTTTTGATACATAGATAGATTCCATTTTTTATATATCGGTCTCTAACTTAAGTATAGCGAAATGAAAGAAAATGTGCCAAAAAAACTGACTGTCCGTGTAAAAAAAGTATGCGCCAACATAGAGAGAGCTAAGGGGGCTGTCAATGGGGGAGCTCGAATTTGCTTCTTGTAATTGTATATAGAATGAGCATTATGAAATAGGGAGTAAGATTGAAACACGGTTGAGTGTTTTAGCTGCGTAGCACTATGATGTTTTGTGATTATTGTGTCGCAATTCGATGTTATCGACAAATGTGTCCTCGCTGTTTACAGGTTTTCATCATGAGCCTTTTTAGAGGTCATTTCCTGGCTGTTATTGCGACCGGGTGTAATAGCATTGCACTGAATGATCTACAATATGATATCCCAGGTACATAATATTGGACTAGATATTGTGCCTTTTTCGGGTAGCCAGGGCGATGTAAAAATGTAGCTTGTCGCAAGGCAGCTACATCAGGTAAAATTCCTACCTATGCCGCTAAAAACATCTAATGGAAATGATGTCTACCTAGAAAACTGGCTATTGAAGTGTGGTCTCCTTGGTAATTTTATAATTGGCTGAAAAATGTGAGCATTTTCTGTTTTCAGCCAACTATAAATAATTATAGCCAGCTGAAAATTGGGCAAACTGATCATTTTCAGCCAACTATAATATTGGAGGTATACATGAGATTTTGAAGCATATTGTAAGAAATCGTGGTGGCCTCTATAATCGTGTGACAAGAACTATACGTCTGAGTCCATTCAACCTTCTTGATACGAAGAGCTTTCTTGCCTATCATAATTGTATATTGACTGATCGGGATATCGTAGACCTCTATATGGCATTAGGAGGTGTTCCTTTTTATCTCGGGAAGGTTGAGCCAGGGTTGTCTGCTACTCAGGCCATCGAAGACTTAGGATTTAAGAGGAATAGTTTTTTGTTGAGGGAATTCTCAGGCCTTTATGCGACTTTGTTTGGCACTGAGGAGGCATTCATCGATATAGCTCGTGTAATAGCTGATCATCGTTATGGTATCGATGCGGAGGAAATAGTGAGAATATTAAAGCTTACTCGAGGAGGTCGTTTGACAAAAAGGCTTCAAGCTTTAGAAGAAGCTGGCTTTATAACAAGTTTTACGCCCTTTGGCTCAAAGAGAAAAGGTGTTTTTTACAAGATGACTGATGAATACAGTTTGTTTTACTTTAGGTGGATTGAGCCAATAGCTGGTGCTTTGTTAGCAGAAGACCAGGGAGCTGGCTATTGGAGTAGAATGAAACATTCACCTTCTTATTGGAGTTGGTCTGGTTATGCCTTTGAGGCTCTTTGTTTCAAGCATATAACGAACATTCGAAATGCTCTTTCTATCCCGCCAGGGTCATTAGCCTATACCTGGCGATATGTTCCCAAGAAAGGAGACAGTCAAGGTGCTCAGATTGATCTACTTTTTGATAGGCCTGACAATAGTATTACGATAGGCGAAATAACATTTTCACAGCAACCATATGTTCTTGATAAAGATGCAGCTCAAAAGTTACTGCGACAGATTGAAGTTTTTGAGCAGCGTACTCACACGACGAAAAATATCTTTACCTGCTTCATCGCACCACAAGGGCTAAAAAAGACTCTTTACTCAGAGCAATATGTTCAGGGAGTTGCTACCTTGCGGGATCTTTTTAAGGGAACTTAAAGGGAGTTGCTAATCTTAAGTAGTTGCTCTTTAACCGCTAAGAGCTGTTTGCGAACCTGCTGTATCTGAGTGCCTTGTTCTGACAAAGGAACCTTGGTAGGCTGTAATAAAAGATCAGCAGGGCTACTTGATGACACCTGCTGTTGTTTGTCAAAATTAAGTGGCGCCGCTGCTATGAGCGTGCTACCTTCTAGGGTTTTTTGATGTTTCACATAGTTTTTAGCAGCATCAAGGGAGAATCCTTTTTCATATAATAGCTCTTTGATAGTGCGTAATTGTGCAAGGTGCTTACGCGTATAGATTTTCTCGCCATTGTTAATTTCTGGCTCAATTTCAAACTGTTTTTCCCAGCCAGACATGATGTAGGTCTGGATGCCTAGCTTTTGTGCAATGTGCTCTTTTGTGTACGTTTTTTTCTTCACAGGTTGCTACTGTTTAATGGTTATCTCATCTTTCTTTAGTTATAAAGCAGATTAGGCAGATTGTAAAGTTGGACTAGCGCAAATGGGTTGCATGTAGTATTCTAGTGCTATACATTCCTATATGTTCTCACGTTACTTACCGAGGATCCCTTTATGAAACTTCAAGATATTTTAGTACCGGTATCACTTGCTTTATTGGTTATGGTTGGTTACAACTATTTTTTCTCAAAAAGATCAGAGTCGACTGGCCCAGTAGCAGATCGGCAGTTTGTTGCTCCCACTTCTATGCAGGTTGCTGAGCCGTTAGATGTCGCGATAGATTTTTATGATACTGAGAAACCGCTAAAAAAGAGCATCGAAACCCTTATTATGCCGTATGGTACCTTGCAATTTTCAAACTATGGTGGCGTGATAGACTTTATCGGCTTTAAGCGGATGCTTGCTGGGAAGCCATCATTATTGGAGATTCTTACGCCGCAGCAGAACCTAGAAAGTGGCGCTTTCTTAGTAGCACTGGATGGCATAGGAAAGACACCTCTATATTATGAGTTAGTGAATAAGAAAGAACAAGATGGTGCTACTGTTCTTACCTATAAAGGCACATCTAAAGCTGCTACCATTACCAAAGAGTTTACGGTGCACAATGATACCTATGTGATTGATCTTGCGCTAACGATTGAGCCTCGTGAGTCAGTTCGTCCACGCATTTTCTTCCCGGCGCCGAAGTTAGCTCTTGATGATGAAGATTACACTAAAACCGTTGTCACCAGTGGTGGCTATCTCAAAAAGAGTAATCTTAAAGATCTTCTTCAGGTTGGCGTTGAGTTACCAACGGTGTTTGGGTTAGAAGATACCTATTTTGCTAACGTACTGTTTAAGGATCCTCAGCAGTTTGCACAGCGGGCCTACTTTAAGTTGGAGGATGGTGTGTCGCAAGCAGTATTACAAAGTCAAGCAATAGCCGAAACTACTACGTGGCATACCTCGTTTTATGTAGGGCCTAAAGAACTGAAAGAGCTTACGAAGGTTGATCCACGCTTGGAAGGGCTGCTATCGTATGGCTGGTTTGCGCCAATTAGTAAGCTGTTACTGAGACTCTTAAATTGGTTATATGGCTTCTTGGGCAATTACGGCCTGGCGATCATTGTGCTCACGATTATTGTCAGATTGTTGTTGGTACCGTTTACCTGGGGGCAAGAGAAGCAGCGTAGAAAACAGATGGATATCTCTAAAAAGCTTAAATATATTGAAGAGCGATACAAAGATAACCCTGAAGAACTTGCGCGTGCAAAAATGGAATTTATGCGTAAGCATGGCCTGCCAGGATTATCTGGATTCTTAGGAATGTTTCTACAGATACCAGTATTTATTGGTCTACAGCGGGTACTCTCAAATGCTATTGAATTGTATAAAGCGCCATTCTTATGGATTCCTGATTTATCAGCACCTGATCCATGGTATATACTGCCACTTATATTTGCTGGAGCTTTTATCCTTACCATGTCTCAGCAGGGTGATGCTAAGCAACAGCTTACTAATATGATAGTTGCTGTGGTTATTGCGGCTGTGATGTCAAGCTTCTCAGCTGGCCTTGCATTGTATATTGCGGTAAGTACTCTGTTAGGGTTTGGGCAAGCATATCTTCAGCGAGTGCTTGCATGATAGAGCATAGTCCTTCAATACTTGCTTTTTTAAAGCAGTTGCAGCGGGTGCCCTATTTAGCATCTAAGAATATCTATGTCGTTGCACAGCACTTTTTAGATCTTGATGCCCAAGGAACGCAGAAGTTTATTGAGATTCTTACGGATCTTAAACGTAAGGTAGAAAAATGTACTATCTGCTGGACCTGGAAAGAAAAAGAGCGTGATTGTCTGTTTTGCACTTCGCCAAAAAGGGATGCCAAAACGATCTGTGTAGTGGAGACCTGGCGTGACCTTATTGCTATCGAAAAAACTGGTGGGTACCTTGGTAGGTATCATGTTCTTGGTGGTGCGCTCTGCCCACTTGATGGTATAGGACCAGATGACTTAACAATTAAACCACTTCTTGCTCGCGTAGAGCAACAAAAAGAAGTACTCAAGGAATTAATCTTTGCTTTCAATCAAACACCTGAAGGTGAAGCAACAGCATCATTTATATCAACCAAGCTTAAAGAAAGTGCTCTTAAAATTACCTGTTTAGCCCGTGGCTTACCCGTAGGGTCTTCATTAGAGGCGATGGATCGTCTCACCGTGTATAAAGCATTATCAGAACGAAGAATATTTTAGGAGAGTATCTATGTTTGAACAGTATATTAACCGCCGAAAACGATTGTTAGATTCGATCAATGCTACCTACCCCGATCAAACGGGAGTAGTGGTGCTGTTTGCCGGCTTTGAGGATGAGAAACATACCTTTAGGCAAGATAGTACTTTTTACTATTTTACTGGCCTTGAAGAGCCTGCCTGTGTCTTAGTGTTTGATGCTGCGGCAGCTACACTTTGGGTTCCCCAATACGGTATAGCTCGTTCGCGATGGGTAAGCACGATAGTGGAGGCAGATACTGCACAAGCCGCACAATGGGGTATCGATGATATTAAGCACCTGGGCCATCCTTGTAGGGGTTATACTACCGGCCTTGCCTGTACAGAAAATGAATATCAGCATCTTCTTGTGAGGCTTGAAGATGTAGTAAAGCAAGGAAAAGTCCTGTATATGGACTATCCACCAAATAAGGTAACTCAAGAGACACTTTTTATTGATCGCTTACTTACCGACAAGCCTGCCTTACGGGAAGCGCTGGTTGATATTTCTCCTCTTATTGATGCCATGCGTAAAACAAAAGATCATCATGAGCTGCAACAGATATATGAGTCTATTGATTGTACAATGCAAGCGCTTGAAACTGCAGCAATGCGCATAGAGCCAGGTGTGTATGAATATCAACTACAAGCTGCTGTAGAATTTATTTTTAAAGAGGCAGGTGGTTCTGCAGCATTTCCCACCATAGTTGGTAGTGGTAAAAACAGTACGACATTACACTACACACAAAACTCCTCAAAGATGAAAGCTGGGGATCTTGTAGTGGTCGATTGTGGTGCAGAAATTAATTATTATTGCGCTGATCTGACTAGAACGTTTCCGGTCTCAGGAGAGTTTACTGATCGTCAACGAGAAGTGTATGATCTGGTATTGAGTACGCAGCACTATATAGCCGAGCTTGCTGCTCCGGGATATTGGCTTAATAACAAAGAGTACCCGGAGCGATCGTTACATCATTTGGCATTAGCCTATTTAAAGCAAAAAGGCTATGCTGAATATTTTACCCATGGTATTGGTCATTTTCTGGGGATGGATGTGCATGATAGAGGTTCTGGGCCTCTTGAAGAAGGTGATGTTATTACTATTGAGCCTGGTATTTATATGCCGCATGAGAACATAGGGATACGTATAGAAGATAATTACTGGATCACCAAAGATGGTGCTGCATGTATCTCAGAGGAGTTGCCGCGAGATTCTTATGAAATTGAAGAATTGATGAACGGCAATCTTGATGAGGAATATGAGTTGGAATTTGGTGAGTAATATATAGCTATGATAAGAGAAGTGGTGAGGCTTGATTGTGAGTACTAGCACGGATCATCCCTTTCATGGTGCGTACTATTGTTGCGGATGAGTTGACGAGAGATTGATTTTTGCGTAATATAAGTATAATGGTTCTAAAAGAGCCTCTTTTAGTTACAAGGATGTATAATGGATTTCAATAAAACATTTTTCTTAAAAGTAGCAGATCAGAAGCCTCGATGGCGTCTTATTGATGCAGAAGGCCAAATTGTTGGTCGATTGGCTACTCAAATTGCTGATGCCTTGCGAGGTAAAGATCGTCCTGAATATACCCCCCATGCAGATGCGGGTGATTACGTAGTAGTGATCAATGCTGATAAGGTAGTTTTTTCTGGCAATAAGATGACACAAAAGATCTATCAGCGGATTACTGGCTGGATGGGTAATAAAAAAGAATTTACCGCAAAGCAAGTGATGGAAAAACATCCTGAGCGTATTATTGAACTTGCTGTTCGTGGTATGCTTCCAAAAAATAAACTTGCACGTCAGCTCCATAGAAAGTTACGTGTGTATAAGGGTGACCAACACCCACATGAAGCACAAGTCATAGGATTTGCAGAACAGTCTTAACCTATCTTCTGTTTGATTTCTATTAAAGCCGCCATCAGGCGGCTTTGTACTACTTTTTGGTAATTCCTAATGCGCTGAGAGACTGTTCAGGTGTTTGTGCTGTCATTTGCATGAGAGTATAGTAGAGTCTTGGGTACCATACTGCGTTATAGTTCGTTTCTAGACCAAACCTGTGAATAAGACCCTGATATTGAACCTCTTGCAAGGTACGCAGTGTGTTTTTTTGATCAAATACCTCAGTGATATTCTGTGTTGACCGACTTCGTGTTTTGTGGCGCTGTAAGATTGCTTTGAGGCGCTGTTCTTCAATAGTCTGATAGACTTTTAAGAATAGTTCAAGCTGATCAAGGCTTATATGAAGCGTGTCAGCAATACTAAGAGCCCGTTGCCATGAAGTGTTTTCTTGGAGCTCACCTTTTATGCGGGCAAGTGCGGTAAGCGTATCTTTTAGTGGAAACGGAAGAGTTGTTGTTCTTGAAATAGGTGCTAGCGTGAGTGCTCTCAGATAGCAAAGGCTACCAAGGCGAGCAAGTAGGGCTTGTTCTTCTTGAGAGCGTTCTTTCTTGGCAAGGAGCTTTCTGAGAGTTTTTGATTGTGTAAGCAGGACTTGGCTCGTTAAACAGGTAAACGAGCAGGAGGTTGCCATAATCGTTTTCGAGGGTATCGAGCACTGTGAACATATTCTTTCTTCTGGCAGGATATAGCTTCGCTCCTCATGGTGCATTTGTTCGTCTGTTGTCTCTTGTAAGAACGGAAGAGCTTCATTCGATGTTCCTTCTTGGTGGCAGTTTGTATATCCTTTTGATGGACTTTCAGCAATTGGGGATAGAGGCAGTTGTGGTGTTGCGCCAAATCGTCGCTGCAAAAATGCTACTCCCTCCTGTTGAGAAAAGGGTGATTGTTGAATTGTATAGTGGTCGCCGGGTTGTATCTGAGGCAGGCATCCATGAGCATCAATATCATAACCGCAGGCAGCTAAGAAACTCACGAGCTCATATGCTTTATCATGATCATAGAGCAAGACTACTTGTGTATACTGATTTGCTGTCATTAGGATTGAGGCAAGCCTATGGAATCCTAGAGCTTCAAAAATGGGGATATACATGTTTTGAATAAACTCAGTGACCGAATCTTCTATTTCTAGGTTACTGCCTATGATACGAAATAACGCATCAAAAAGGCTCGTAGTGGGATTGCTTATCCCGTAGATACCAAGGTATGATATGACTTCAGCGTATTGTTTATTTAGCTGCTTGATAGTTCGTTTAAGCTGTTGAGAAAGAAAACTGTTCGTGCTCTTATCTCTTAGCTGTCCAGAAAGAGCAATCATGTGCTCAAGGATCTCCTTATAGTCATTAAGGGTAAAATGTGTGCTATCAAAAGAAGATATGAGCTTCTGTGCTTCAGTCTTGAACCGTTCAAATGGTCCATTGTTACCAAAGAATTTTTTTTTAGCCACCGAGCTCATAGCTTCAATATGTCTCTTGAGATTGTATATGTCTTGCACTGGCAGTTGAGCTTTTTTAGCAAGAAGTGGAAAAAGCTTCATGGTGAAGACAAGCGAAACGTCCCATATGATAGTTTTATCATGCAACAGGGTTGGCTTTGGGAGTATATGCAGGTTGCCATGCCGATACTGTGTGCTATGACCAAAAGCATTTATCTCAGCATGGAGCGGCAGATAAAACCCTACATCAGCTTGGCGCTGTTGAAAGCGTTCGGCATGACCTTTGCAGGTGCTTTCTGAATCAAAGGTAATGAATGCGGTTGGCTCTTCTAAGGTACTCCAGAACGTAAGAAAAGGGAGCAGCAATTTTTTTGCTTGCAGGTCGCCTCCTGAAAGAGGACCATAGTCAAACTCTTCGCAGCGCATATGACCTACAATGACAATCTCTCGCCCATCTTTTTTTGCACTGCAAAGAGACTGAATGCCGCCGATATGAGTAAAAACGGAGCTTTCTTCCTTTTTCTTTTCATATGTTTCTTGCTCTTCTTTCATGCGTTGCATGCCAGCACAAGAGAATGATACTCCTAAGATGAGTAACAGCGTGCTCTTCATAGGTATTCCTTCTTAGGTAAGTTCGTTTAATAATGCGTCTAGATCTACAGTTTTCTTTTTAGTTGGTCTGGTAATGGTAAGCGCTTCTACCAATTTATCAGGGGTAAATCCTGTTCTTTCACTCAACCGCTGATAGAGAATATAGTACGCTCGCAAAAAATAAGGAAAGGGAGTGGGCGGCAATGAGAAGGCCTCTGTTAACTCTTTAAATAAGGCACCCATTGATGCGGTAAGCGTATCTTTGGGATCAAAGACTGGCTGCTCAGCTTTTGCTGAACGGGCTACTGCTTTTGTATACTTTTTTTTATTCAAACTATAGTCTTTTCGTAGGTCAGTGTAGCTGCGTAAGAATGTTACCATCTTTTCTGGAGAGATAAGGAGTGGTTTAAGGAGTGCTACTGCTTTTTGCCAGCTTTCGCTCTTTTGTTGATCGGTACATACTGTCTCAAGAGTACGAAGAAGGTGTAGATAATTGCCTTCATAAAATGCTCCCTCTTGTAGGGTGGCTAATGGATACAGGGTAATAAATCGCATATAACAGAGTGCCGCCATATGATCCAGTACTCGGCTGTTTTCAGTAGTCTGTAGAAAACGCATAAGTTTTGTGCCTCGTTGAGTGATCATAGTATCGATTAAACAGGACATGGAGCAGATACCTTTTTTCTTTTTTTGATTATAGAGGTAGGCATCTTCGCGAGTTACTGTGTGTTTACAGATTGAGCAGGTGACCAGTTTTATGGTATAAGGCATAGTTTCTTGTGGTGCTGCTTGTGGGATGTCGGCAAGATTTCGTGCCATTTCTCCCAAAGCATACTGCTCTTGAGCTTCTTGTATAGGTATCCTAAAAGGACTTTGTTCAGGCAGATCCTCTTGTTGTTGGGTAAAGCCAAAGAATTCTTCTACTTCTTGCTGTGTAAAAGGTGATGATGGCATCATTGCGTTAGCCAGTGGTGATGGATGAGATATATAGCCGGTGCTTATTATCTCAAAGCCAGCTTTTTCTAGAAGCACTATCATTTTGCTTACCTTATCATGAGGCATGCCACAGATGAGTTTGTTCTCTGTAGCAGTGAGTAACGTCGCGAGCAGCATGAGCTCTTGATAGTGTCTAATTGGTACCAGGATTTCTTCAGTAAAATCAATGAGAACTTCTTTAACCTGTCTACGAGACTGTATCATAGTACACAGGACATCGAGCAGATGGGTTTCTTCCGTTGCACCATATAGAGCAAGAAATGAACGCACGTTATCTGGCGTCTGTATGAGCCGCTGTCGTACACAGGCACTATGCTGCGAAAGAAGAGGATCGGCTGTTTGTTCGCAAAGGAGTGTTGCTTGTTCAGTTATTTGTTTAATCAGTATGAAATACTCTTTGACCGTACATAAAGAGGAATAGTGAGCAAGCCTTTCTTTAGCGACCTTCATAAACTTTCCAAACGGACCATCAGTGCTGAGGAACGACTTTTTCCATGAAGCGGGAACTTTTTCTAAGGCATATTCCAAGGTTTCGGTATCAGGAACGGTAGTTTTACCGTCATTGGTAAAGGAAAGTTTAATCTGCTCAGCAATGTTTGGAAACAAATCATTGCTAAAAATAATGCAAGGATCCCATGTAGTTAAATCGTAACAGGCATGCATTGGCATGCATCTAACATACAGATTACCTGACTGATAGTTAGTAGCATGAGCAACCCCATTTATGACGCAATGAAATGGTTTATGAAGATCAGGTCTGCTAGGGACTGATTCTAGTAATTCTGCATGCTTTTTGCAGGTTTCTGTATCATCTAGACTTAAGAATACCGTTGGCTGTTCTTCAGTACGGAGCTGTTCAAAATAAGGCAACAGAAGACGTTTTGTTTCATTGTCAGCTATTGAATAGGGCCCCATACTCCATGTTTCAACGCGCGCATGGCCAATAAGAATAATCTCTTTGTCATCTTTTTGTGCCCGTACGAGCGACTGAATCCCCCCGGCAGTGCTTATAGCAATTGCCTTAATAGGAGTGCCTGAAAGAGAGGCAGTCGGGATGTCTAGCTTAGTTGTTGTCTCCATAGATGAGGCGGAGAAAACGTGTAGTAGTGTTAGCACAAATGAACTATAGGTTGTTTTCATAGGAGATCCTTTGATGGTTATTATTTTGCCTGCAGACAAAAAGTATACGTGCTATTTTTATTTAGTGCAAAGAATTTGTAGGGCCTCTTATATAGTAGATGCACAGTAACATCTTTGGTGCTGTCTATGAATAGATACTCTCTTTCTAGGAAATGTTTAGAGAACAACCTTAATAGCAAGCTTGTCTCTTTGCACATTAATTTTTGTCTGAGATAAGCCAACATTGCCATAGATTTTTGCTAACGCAAAAGGGTCCTGTATTTGAAGTTCCAATCTTTTGAGCGTTTCCTTCGCATGATTAGCCTTAAGAAGTGGGTCTCGGTAGTAGGCGTAGGGAAGACGGCCATGTATATCTTCTGTATTGAGCATGGTTACAAAGCGATCTGTATACTCTTGATAGCATTGGCGATAGTAAGCTCGTTGAGCAGGTGTACTTAGCTGTAGAGCTGCCCCAACTCTACCTATAAATCGTTTAGAATAAGCAATGGTATGAAGGACAATAAGATTGGCTATAGTTTTATCGCCAGTAGTGCAGGCACAATGAAGTGCAGTTTGCCCAGAATCGTTTTGAATTGCTGGATTAGCCCCAGTATCTAGTAATAGGCAAATACTTCCCCAATGAGCATCTTTCACGGCAAGATGAAGTGGTGTGTTACCACTATCATCAGGTATGTCTACATCAGCTCCGTTGGCAATAAGTACTGCAATAGTTTCCGGTGAGCGTTTTTTTACCGCTAAATGTAAGGGTGTAGAGCCGCGATTGCTCTGTAGATCAACCTGAGCTCCTTTTGCAATCATGTGCTGTGCAAGACTAGCATATCCTTGCTTGGCTGCTAAATGAAGATAACTCAGCTTCAGGCTGGTTAGCGGTGACATATCGTCGGTCAGCCGTAATAGAAGAGCAGAAATGGCTTTTTTATCATCAGTAAGTGCTTTGTGGAGTTCGTTGGCATACCTGTATTTTGTACTGAGCCTAGCTCCATAATGAATCAGTACTCGACAAGCATCTTCTGAACCTATGTTGACGCCGATCATCAAGGGTGTTGTGCCATTACACTCTTGGTCCACCGGTGCGCCAGCTTCGAGCAGTACCTCTGCGAGTAACCAGGCATCTTCTTCTATAGCCCAGTGTAAAAGAGTACTGTCACCGGTCGTATCAGTAAGCAAACTTGCTACATCCGTTACCGTATCTTGGGCTGCATGAGTACTCAGCTCATCCCTAAAGGTAGCATGGAGTAGAGGGTTAAGTTTCTTACAGCAGACTTGTAGGAAGGCTCCGGCCCATTGTGGTAGATCAAGTTCATCATCAAAAAGATCATCGATTGCCTCTTCTTCATCATCAATAGGTACGGCAGCTGGCTGGAAAAGTCTTTCTCGTTGAGCAGGCTTAAAAAAGTCGGTAATAGAAGAGCCATTAGTTTCTATAGCTTCCTGTCGCTCTTTTGCGGTAAGTTTTCGCTTTTTACGCGGTCTTCCTGCTTCAACACACCATGAGATACCTGTTAGTACTAAAAGATAGAGGATTCTATTCATGAAAGCCTTTGTTAGAGATTGAACAATGGCTACAACTATATCGCACAGCATATTAAAATGCAAACTTTCAAAAAGCTTGTTAATACATTGATGCATAACAACAATAGGTCCTCACGATCAATGAGAGTCGTTTTACGAAAAATGCTCTGCATAGTGGTACATGGGTCAAATGCATCTTGCCAACTTGAGACTAAGTGCCTTGAGTCCTCGGTGCTCCATAATACAGGGTAAAATGGCTATAAGCGCTATCTTTTCTTATTCTATGTCGGTATATTTAGCAAATGGCGAGCGAACCGTCGTGTGCCGGATTTCTTAAGGGCAACCTTAGTAACGAGATCGGCCTCGTTACGAGTCGCGTCGCGGTTACTGATGGTTTGTAATAGCCTGGTACTTTGCTGAGCTCAAGCAGCCAGTAAGGCCATATTTGAGTCTTTTGAGGTCTATAGTGGGCTATAGAGGACGCTCCTATAGATCATTTTCTATTCTATTATTCTAGTAGGCATCATATCATCCTCCATCCCAGTGATCTTTGCCTGTCTTTGTATAATAAACTATATCTTATTGACTGAAAGATAGGGTGGGTGAACTGACTTCGATAGGTGCGACCCCTCAAGATCAGCATCTCGAGGGGTCGCATGTAGATTGTTACTTGCGAATTTTCTTTTTAAGCGTAAGGAACTTCTTCACATCATTCATGTCTTTAAACTGTGCAGATCTATATTTACAGACATCAGAAGGTCGTCCTTTTTCTCTGCGGTCTTCAGTTGATATGCTTGTTGCTTTTGAAAGGTCATCTCCCAAGCATAGTCTTGTTACCCGAATAGCTTCCTCAAGCCACGAGTCGCGAAGTGAGCTCGGATTGTCTGGCATTGGTTGCCCCGGGAATCCATCAACTTGGTCGAGTCCTACTGGAGGATTATCCCAGTGCCCGTTCGCAAACGGTGTTCCATCGATAGCTGCGCCAGGGCCCGTATAGCCAAAGTCAAAGTAGACCGTGTCAACGACATTCGTTGATAGTGCTCCTTGTACAATCTCTGGATTGCCAGTATTGCTAGCAAGGAACAGTGGACCTTGGAGGTTGCTATTTACCGGTATATAACCTTCGACCGGTTGAGTATAGTTTGTTCGAGGATCAAGTCGAGTACTCGAAGGGACACCACCAGTAGTTAGGGTATATTCTGCTTCATCTCCAGAGATTTCGAAAGGAGCAACCCCTTCACCTGTTTCAGGATCAGGAAATTCAGACCCATATTTACTTGTAATAGGTCCAAGCTCAATTCCTTGGGCGCCATCTAAGATGCCATCGATAGATCCGACTATTTTTACCTGGACGCCATTACCGATATTTCCCGTGAGGTCTTCACCAACAAAGGCGCGAGGGAATAGATCTCCGAGACTTCCCGCATACTGTGAGGTAAGAATAATCAAAGGCTTATCTTTAAACACAGCGTTTGGATAGCGTTCTTCCGTAAGGTCAGGTCGAATGTCTCTATAAGGAACAGTATCAATAAGCCTAACGATACTGCGATTTTCGCTTGTTGTGCCAGCAAAGACTTCCAGTTGTTTACGCTGTAAAAATGGGTCTCTATTATCTTGATTCTGAAATGCTCCTCGTGGCTCCACAAAAGAACGCGCACCTCCGAAAGACTCCAGGAGAGATGCTGTATAGTCTCCACCTCCGTTGATGCGATAGTCAATGATCATTGCATCAACATCTTGTTCAACTATAAAGTATCTCATCATTTCAGCTATAACTGCCGCTTCGCCATCATATTGCTGACGTTTACGTAGTTCAGGATCTGGGCTGTTTGCTAATTCTGGATTTCCAAAGTTCGTAGTGAGACAGATGAAATTCTGATCTCTAATGTTGCTTAATAGAAGAAAGAGATAGCCGATTTTTCTTCCGCCAACAAGAGCAGGATCGATTATTCCTGACTGGAAAGCAGTTGGAATATCTTGGCCTGAATCTAAGAACGGTGACCAAAAGCCCTCCTCGATAGTATCATCTGAGAATCCATAAGGCACTGGACTCATCAATCCTTCAAGACGAGACCCGCCAAGCTGTCCCCCTGTATTTAGACCTTCTGGTCCAACGGAAGCGTATCCTCGCAATTCTGGAATAAGGGCGTTTGTGTCATCGTAAGCAAGCGTCCATACATTTTCGTGCTGCTCATTGGTGACCGCTGAATCAGGCTGTACCCTGAAGTAGAGCCATCTTCGTGATTCTGGCAACAGGTAATTCTCAAAAGGCACATTAAAGCCAACAATTGGTAGTGTTCCTATGGCATAATCTGGAAAGAACTCTGGCTCCAAATCAGATCCAGGAATTCCCAGCTCTTCAAATGGTTCATTAATCTGAGTATTAAAGAATTCCTCCCAAAATGGTAAGTAGTAAGTAGGGCATATCGTTGATCCAAACCATGCTTTAAATCTATATTCCTGATCTGAAAAAGGAATAGTGCCACTTATAGCTTGGCTAACGTCACTCCATGTTTCAAGCACCGGTTTTGCTAGACGAGCATCAATCTGATCTGCCTCTGAAAAGCCGAGTGATTCTACAAAAGTTATAAGTGTTGAGTGGTTTGACTGCTGCACATTTTTTATTATGTAAAAGTATAATGCATCAATAAATTCTCGATATTCAATATTTTCTGTAATCGGACCAACCATAGACGGAGAAATCAGAGCCCCGCCTGGGCAGATATGTTGCTCAGGATCAAAGGTTGGTAAATCCTGAGTATCAACTTGAATAACAATGTGATAGATTCTATTGTCTACTTGGTAGAAAGGTGCTTGCTGATCAATGTTTTCATTATCCGTATTATAAACCCCCACAACTTGATGAGTTCCATTGAGACGTTCGCCCCATTGGCCGGCAAGTCCAGAAACCGTTACTTTACTTGCAAAAGATACAAATGGATAGGTTCCGAGTGTTAAAAGGGTTGTAGTCTGACTTCCTTTGGTTGATTTGTTAATATTGTATAGATCAACAGGATCGCGAGCAACTCCTTCTTGTATTATCTTATCACGTAATGCTAGACGCTCTTGCCGAGGTAACAGTCTTTCTGCTTGACCTGCGGGTGAGAGTGCTGGATTGTTTTTTCCGAAAACAATGTCGTCAGCTTGCTCAAACATAAATATTCGGCTATTTGAATTTTTGAAGGCATTATCTCCATTTCCATAAGGACGAATTTGGTCTCCGACGGATGGCTCAAAGTTAAGCTTTTCAAAAAGTATGATTCTGTCTGAGAAAGGGACGAGCTCATTTTGAGCTACGACGTTGTCTACAAAAGCAGCTAATCCATCAAATTCTCCACCTTGCTGTATTACAAAATACCAGTTGAAGTCCTTTGGAAATGTGCCCGTTATGCCATTTACTGTTCTTGTGGTGCTTCCATTTTGTTCAAATGCGAGTACTTGATCGTTGACCAATGCTGCTTTTCGTTCGTCTAGCTCATTGGTAACTGGTGAGACGTACGTGGTGAATAGGCTTCCTTCGTATGATGTAACGTTGATATCATCTATATTACTTGCATCTATATAGATGAGCTGAGGGTAACGACTGGGTAGTTCTGGGAATCCTGAGAACCCTTGCCCTTTTGTAAGGTTTCTCCACCATCCATGGAACTGATTTCGCGGCTGGTTTATTTCGCCATGTACGGTGAGATCTCCTTTAATGGAAACGTCTCCGCAAAATCGGGCATTTTTTTTGACCTCTAATTTGTTGGTAATGAGCTTATTTACTTTCTCTTTATCTCTTGCACTTATACTGAATGAGATGAGAGATAGTGCTCCCATCAGTAGAGAGTATGCGTGCATGCTTTTTCTAGAATTCATTAACTTCTCCTTTTGTAGGTTTTCCTTAGCGTGTTCAATGAAGAGCACTCAAGAGGTTGGTGTCCACCATTTTTTTCGAATGGTAGAGATGTTCGTAACTGTTGAGCTACCTTCATGTGGTAGCCGTTCTTCCATATTGCACGAAATTATCGGTCTAGCAGAGTAAGCTTTGATTCTAATTTTGCACCATCTTGCTTATTCGTTAAGTTTGATCTCTCTGTACAACAAATTAATTCTACGAAATCGATAAACAAAAAATCAAGGGTTTGCATTTACCTTGAAAATGATTCTTAGTTAACTACATAATATTCTTCCTATTTCACTATCTTGAAGATGTTGAAAATTTACCTTGCGCTTTGTTAGAAAGACTAGTCTAACTTATGCAACATGTGTTTGTGCTTATAATGAGTCTAAAGCTACCAAAAGTATACCGACCTTTAACGGTACTATACGGCTTGTGGTGCTACTTTATACTCGCACTTCTCAAGTTCTTTAAGAAGATACTGTACTCTCGGATCTCTCTTTCTAGGACATGCTCAGTTCCACGCTCTTTATAGGGGGCTTTATGGTGAGCATCTTATGTGCAATTGCTACAAGAGCCTTCTTGCGGGCGATTCTTGTAACTAAGCTTTTGTATGTAGCATTGAAAAGAGTACTTTTAGTCCGAGTTGCACTCCAAGCAGATTGTAGTAACTTTTAAGTTCTTATTCCTTGGGTTGATTTGAGATTTTTTTTACCAGCAGTAGCCATTGTTTCCTGGAGAAATATTTGCACATGAGGCTATATGCTTTTTGTAGGATTAGGGCGGCTGACGCATTAAAAATTGATTAAACATTTTTTTGCGACACTTTTTTAGTATTCGCCCGAGAAAGGATTAGCAAATGGCGACGAAGACAGAAGTTTCGCATGTGATTCGTTTACAAATAATCCAGATCTTACCGAACAAATTGGTGTTGCAAACGTTGAATGTGGGACTGGCACTATCTTACTAAATGTCGAAGGTAAGTAGCAATAGTGATTACCGATATTCCGGATGAAGGTAATGCCGGGGATAGTTGCTGTTTTTCTCAGTGAAGCTGAAGGCGCTATGCTGCACTTGCATTCAGTGAAGATGATTAATAGTCCAATTACGAGTACTCCTGTCGGGACAAGAGACTACGGCCTAGGCTGGGCCACATTCGTCTGAGTCAGTCAAACTTGGCAAAAATTGATGAACTATGAATGCGCTACAAACTGAGAATCTGCTATCTCAACCATGCACGCGATTGCCCATTAAAAAAGCTGTGTCTCGTAAAAGGGCAGTACTTAAAATACTCTTCGCGAGCATCAAAGACGAAGTTGTCAAGCATAGCATGCGTGCTATCGAAGGCCTCTACGTTCAGAAAGGGAAAAGAAGGTGTTGGGAGAAAGCTATACGTTTCTTCCCGACAGATGATAGTTGCTTTCAAGACTCAGCATTTCGGTCCCCAATTCGAACATCAAGCGTTTTTTCTATCCATTGGGCGACATTTCGTTTTTCGGGATCAAACGCTACGCCGACGAGACTAATCGGTTTACCTTCGCTGAGATATTTTTGAAAATAGGCTTTCTGTTCTATTTGGTCTAAGGCTACCTGAGCTTCTGTGCCGAGCTTAAACTCAAAAATGTATATCCTATCAGCACTTTGGACAACAGCATCAATTCTCCCGTTGTTCGTACGTTCTTCAACTTTCGGATGAGCGCCGATTAACTTCATAATACTAAAGAAAAGCGTTTGGTAATACTTCTCATAAGGAAGCTGAATATCGTAGGGGACTGAAGAGAAGAACATTTGTAGGAGCTCAAAAAAACTCTTGAGATTAGATTCCTTTAAGGACGACGAGAGACTATATACCAAGCTTGATATCTCAGCTGCATCTGCTGAAGATAATCTTTCCATCACATTCTCAAAAAATGATACCCGCACCTCTTCGTTGGGAAACGTCAAGGTATAATTTTTCGTAGCTGTATTGTAACTACTGATCGTCAGATACCCAGCCTGCCATAGAAGCGGTATCAGCTTAATATCCTGGAGATCGTACGATTTGGTTTTAGATGCATGGATCTTCGCACCTTCGATACTGGTAACCGGATATTCCTGCTTCTTAAGAAGTTCCATCAGAAATGTAGGCGTTCCTGTATCAAACCAGTAGTTATCAAAAACTTGATTCTGCAAATATAGCATCACAGAGTACGGGTTATACACCTTGACCTGAGACCCCGGCTGTGGATCGGTGAACAGGTACCCATTATACCAAAAGGTTATACCTTCAAGAACCTCTTTATTAGACTGTGCTGTTTGGGCGCAAATAGTATCTATATGTCCTTTATAGTTTGCTTTGATCTCATCGAGGGTATACCCAAGCAGCGTAGCAGCTCGAGTGCTCAAAGAGAGGTCCTGGAGGTTATTGAGCCCGGAGAATGTCGACGTTTTTGAGAACTTAGTAATACCGGTAATGAACACGAATCGTAGCGAGCTATCAACTTCTCCATCTTTCATAGCCGAGAAGAAATCCGCCAATACATCATGACATCCCTTGGCTATTTCTGAATCGTCGATATTCTTTAAAATAGCTGCATCATACTCATCAATAAGCACTGCAACTTTGTTTAAGGCGGAGAGACTCTTGATGAGCGATCGAAATCTCATACCAAGCGTTGGCGCTGCACTATCCATTGAGACTTCATATGAAGCAGCAATCTCTTTGAGTCGCGTATCAAGAGCGGCCTCCAAGATCTCAGATGACTTTGGAGCCATAGTTGCAAAACTTATGTAGACTACCGGATGTTCCTGCCAGTTATAATCGGTTGAAGAAATAGCAAGGCCATCAAAGAGGCTCCTATTGCCCTTAAAAAGCTCTGCTAACGTGGTTACCAGGAGAGTCTTTCCAAACCTACGCGGTCGAGAAAGAAAAAAATAGAGCCCTGTTGAAATCAGCTCATAGATCGCACGTGTCTTATCGATGTACATGAAATCTTCTTCAATAAGTCTATCAAAGGATTGAAGGCCAATCGGTAGTTTTTTCTTAAGACTCATAGGCATATTTTTTCTGTGTGTGATCTTTCTTGTGGTAGTATATCACAGAGCTCTGCCCTCAACAATGAAAACCATCCTTAGAAAGAACACCTTCAAGAACAACCTTGGCTTTTTTTAGGACTATTCTGGGAGCCATTCGAACTAAGTATTCGCTCTGCCTTCTGCCATTTTTGACTTCAAAAAGGTCATTTTTTAACCATTTTTAGCTTGGAAAAGGGTCTATTTATGAACATTTTTAAGGCTAAATTCTATTGATTTGTGACCATAATTTCGGTATGATTGTTTAATGTGGTTTGTTGATGAAGGTATGCGATGAAGCGTCTCATTGATAGTTTTTTACAAGAATGAATATTTAAAAGAAGCGCTTGAGTTTCTGTTAGCCTAGCAAGAGAGAATGCACGGTTGTGTTTTTTTAAGTTCTTAATAGGTATTTAAGTATATAAAAGCATGAGTGAAGTAATTGTGGAAGTTATTCTTGTGATGTCCATTTTTTAATTTTTTAGTGTTTCTATGATGATCATTTTTCTCGGTTTAAAAAGTAAGAAAAGAGGGAACCAATGGCGATTCCCTCTCTATGTTAGTGTATATGCTAGATGTTACGACGCTTTTTTAGGCGTTTGGTAAATCTTTCTTGTCTGTTCTTAAGCCTTTCTTCCAAACTCTCTGTTTTAGTACCATTGATAGAAGCTTCTTTATGAGAAGTTTTTGGCAGGGTACATGCGCATACCTTTGGACATTTTGCTGGATGAGAAAGCGGTTTGCTAACATCTACTACAGCATTAGAATCATTCACCACATTATCTGGTCCTACACAGACACCCTTGTGACATGTTTGTGTTGAAGCACATTCGCTGCTATTACTGCAGGGAATTCCTTCTCCCCACCAATTTTTCCGTGCGAAAATGTTTAGGCCTGGATCTTCTGAAATGTTGAATATATCATATTCATAGCCGGTGATATTATTATGACCTTTACTTCCTAGAGCACCAAGGCCAGCATCAAGAAGTGCATTTTGGCCAACAGATCCTATGCCATAGAGACCTGCGAAGCCTGCTCCTTGACCATCTAGGCAGTTACGTTCAATGTTCAAGGCAAGCTTTTTCCATGATGCCGCTTGTCCATAGGCACCGATGGCACCAAGCGCTGATCCACCGGTGAAAATATTATCTACAATGTGTGCTTCAGTAGTTGCTTCTTCTGCACCTGCATTGAACGTAATAAAGAATGTTTCCACACCAGAACCACAATTGCCGGTAATGTTCCACTGTTCATTTGTTATACCTTCTTGGGGATAGCTTACGATATTGTCAAATATATTGACAAAGGTATTCTCTTTAACAATTATGTGAGAATCCGCATTTAAGATAGTATTTTGAATTCCTGTTATCTGCGCGCTTGCATTATCAAGAGGTTCCTCAAATCGACATCCTTTGATGGTTACTTTGCTTAGGCCACCTTCTTGTAAAACCCACACGTGTATAGACGAAACAGTATTATTATAAACATTTTGAATTACACAATCTTCAATATATCCTGTTACTAATCCACCAGAAAAGGCATCAAGCTCTATTCCTTCAGAATCGGTTCCTGGGAACGTATTGGGTCTAAAGTCATGTACATTACATTTTCTTACAGATACATCCATATGTGTTCCTTCACCAAAGCTGGTGAAATCCATGCCGAGTGCTTGTTCTACGATAAAATCAGATTGTGGTGAAACTGATCGAATGCCAGCAATCTCACATTGTTCAACAGAAATCTTGCGATGAATTTTGTTGCTTGCGAGTTCTGCAAAGCCTGCACCAGTATTGTTATTCTTGACTATAACTTGTTTAAACTGCGTTCTGCCATCAGTAATAGGTTGGCCAAAAATACCAGCGACGGGATAGTAGATGGTAGGATCCACAACGGTTTGTTCCTGTACATCCCCTTGATTATGTCCGGTTATGAGGACTTTCTTAACAGTAAGGTTACGTCCATTATCATAATTAATAGCTGATGCCCAGGTGTCTTTAAAATAGAGCTTTTTAATACAAGCATCACCTTCTACGACGACGGCATTTCCATTATTTAATTCACTGTTAGAATTAGTGATAGTTGCTTGGTTTATATTAAGTGGACCACAGGTAGGATCGCACGTTCCTTTTAGGGTCGTGCCAGATCGAAGTACAATACTTCCATCAAGAATGTTTGGAGAAGGAAGGACAATTAAGGTATCCCATGTTTCATCTGCTTGAGCAGCTGCTAGTGAATTATATGGTCGTTTCTTAGAGCCATTACCTTTACCGGCACCTGCTTGTACATACTTAACCCGTTTAGTGGGTTTGTCTTTTTTTGCTACAACAGATGATGATACTACTATAGCGCTTAACAATAATGCCAAGCTATACGTTTTTTTAGAAAATATATTCATTACTTTACCCTTTAAGTAACAGTGTGATAATTAATGCTACCACCCATGGTAGCCATTTTACCTGTTTTCTAGCCATCAAATGTTGGTAATATAAGCTTAGATTCTGCAGCTATCTTGCTTAAGTACTGACGTTTGGTCTGTCTATACAGTAGGTACATAGTTAGTCTACTCAAATCATGAAGAACCATGCAAGGGTTTTGATGTTTTTTGTATCTTGTAACACATGCTGTATAATAGTTAATTTGAAAAGGAGTAACAACTGTTGAAGCTATAGGATGGCAACGGCCAGTTTTTCAAGATTGAATATGTTTCTGTTTTTTATGATTGAATCTGCGTATAGGTATTATTCTTTGGATGATATGTAATGAGGTAACCCGCAATAGAAGAGGGAACCAAGAGCGATTCCCTCATTATTATTCGAACATATGCTAGATAGTACGAGAGCCCTTTTTGAGGTGCTTTGTAAATCTTTCTTGTCTGTTCTTAAGCCGTTCTTCCAATCTCTCTGTTTTAGTACCATTGATAGAAGCTTCTTTATGAGAAGTTTTTGGCAGGGTATATGTGCATATCTTAGAACATTTTGCCGGGTGAGAAAGTGGTTTGCTGACATTTACTACAGCATTAGATGTATTCACCACATTATCTGGTCCTACACAAACACCCTTACGGCATGTTTGTGTTGATGCACATTCGCTGTTATTACTGCAAGGGTTTCCTTCTCCCCACCAGTTTTTTTGTGCAGAAATGGTAAGACCGGGATCTTCTGAAATGTTGTATATATCAAATTCATAGCCGGTGATATTATTATGACCTTTACTTCCTAGAGCACCAAGGCCAGCATCAAGAAGTGCATTTTGGCCAACAGATCCTATGCCGTAGAGACCTGCGAAGCCTGCTCCTTGACCATCTAGACAGTTGCGTTCAACTTTCAAGGCAATCTTTTTCCATGGCGCTGCTTGGGCGAGGGCACCGATGGCACCAAGAGCTGATCCGCCAGTGAAAATATTGTCTACAATGTGTGCTTCAGTAATTGCTTCTGCACTAATATTGTAGGTAAAAAAGAACGTACCCGCACCAGAACCACAATTATCTCTAATTTCCCAATGGTCATTTGTTGCGCCAGCTAACATCCAGCTTACAATATTGTCATATACATTGACGAAAGTATTATCTTTAACAGTCATGTGAGAATCTGTATCTGTAATAATACTTTGAATTGCTGTTATTTGTTGATTTATATTATAAAGAGGTTCCTCAAAGCGGCATCTTTTCACGGTTACCTTGTTTGGACCACTTCCTTGAAGAATATGCACATGATAAGATTCATCGGTATTATTATAAATATTTTGAATTAAGCAATCTTCGATACATGCTGTTATCATGCCACCAGAAAGAACAACAAATTCTATTCCAAACGAAAGTACGTCGGGGAAAGTATTGGGTCTAAAGTCATGTATGTTGCAGTTTCCTATAAATACATCAATATATGTTCCTTCGCCAACGCTATTGAAATCCATGCCGAGTGCTTGCTCTGCAATAAAAGGAGATTGTTGTGAAACTGATCGAATACCTGTAAGTTCACAGTATTCAACAGAGATCTTACGATAAATGTTGTTGCTTGCCTCTTCTATAAAGCATCCACCAGTATTATTATCCTTGACTATAACTTGTTTAAACTGCGTTGTGCCGTTGGTAGTAGGTTGACCAAAAATACCTGCGACAGGGTAATAAATGGTAGGGTCCACGACGGTTTGCACCTGTACATCCCCTTGATTATGGCCAGTTATGAGGACTTTCTTAACCGTAAGATTACGTCCATTATCATAATTAATAGCTGACGCCCAGGTGTCTTTAAAATAGAGCTTTTTAATGCAAGCATCACCTTCTACGACGACGGCATTTCCATTATTTAGTTCGCTATTAGAATTGGTGATAGTTGCTTGGTTTATACTCAGTGGACCACAGGTAGGATCGCATGTTCCTTTTAAGGTAGTGCCAGATCGAAGTATAATACTTCCATCTAGAATGTTAGGTGAAGGAAGAACAATTAAGGTATCCCATGTTTCGTCTGCTTGGGCAGCTGCTAGTGAATTGTATGGTCGTTTCTTAGAGCCATTACCTTTACCGGCACCTGCTTGTACGTATTTCACCCGTTTAGATTGTTTGTCTTTTTTTGCTACAACAGATGATGATACTACTATAGCGCTTAACAATAATGCCAAGCTATACGTTTTTTTAGAAAATATATTCATTACTTTTCCCTGTAAGTATCAGTGTGATAATTAGTGCTACCACCTATGGTAGTTATTTCGCTATTATTCTAGACTTCAATTGTTGGTAATATTAGCTTAGATTCTGCAGCTATCTTGCTTATGTACTAATGTTGATCTGTCTATACAGCGGGTATAAATCAGTCTACTCAAATCATGAAGAAACGTGCAAGGGTTTAGTGTTTTTTTCTCGTAGAAGCATGCTAGATAATCACGAAGTTCAAGCTTTTGGGTTGCAGCGGCTGACCTCTCAAGACCGGATATGTATCTGTTTTCATGATAGAAAAGTTCTAATACTGCTAAAGTGAAATCATGCCTAAAATGATTTTGAGTTAACTACAAAGAGAAGCTGTGCTTCTATAGATAGTTATAATGACACTACATTATTTCGTTATTAGATGCCGCTTTTAGTGCTTGAAGAGCATTCCATCCATATACCCAAGCATCATGAGCACTTTTTGCTGCAATTTTGGGATGGGTAGCAGCCATATTAAATATGCCAGCTGAGAATGCTAAGCAGCAAAATCCATTAATGACAGCAATTGGATAGAACACGCATTTTCGCACTGTGGAGCTATAGGTGCCAAATGGATTTGGTATGCTTGGTAAGTGTGTGGTATGTTGTGCAATATTATGTATAAGCTGATTGACATGTGCGTCTCTTTTAGCTTCTTGTGTGATGCGCTTGCTACAAAGGTAGGCATTGTAGAGGAAGTTGCTGCAGTCGTATAGGTCCCTGTAATTGTTTTTAGGAAGTGAGTACAGTTTATATATGCTTGCAAGAGTTCCTAAGCTATAGGCAGCTATCTTTCCCTTATGGGGTGATTCGCTTGCTTTGCCTTGTGTAAAGGTCAATACGAGCAAGGCAAGTGTCGTACTAGTTATTTGTCGCTTCATGAATATCCTTATTTGGCTAACTATTTCTATTCTTACTTTACAATGGTACCAGGTTTTTTTCGGTATGCCAAAAGGGTCTATAGCCAACCACTAAGCGTCATGGTGTCTTTTAGAGTAAGATAGATAATTAAGGCTATGACGCCGATCCAGGTGTAATAGTGAATATTTTCTCGCGTTTTCTCTGAGAGAGGTCTTCCGGTGAGTGCCTCAATAGTAAAGAAGAGAACCTGCCCACCATCAAAGATCGGTAGAGGCAATACATTGAATACCGCAAGGTTCACACTAATAAAGGCAAGGATAAAAAGAAACATCTTAAAGCCAAGCCCGGCAAACTGGGTTACTTGGCAGAGAAGCATCAATGGGCCTCCAAGGCCTTTGCGGGACTTGGCAAGATTTTTAAAGGCACTCGCTACCTGCACAATGAGGGACCAGGTTCCTTGCCAGCCTGCAACAAGAGACTCAGTGAATGATTTTTTGGGGACCTCCCAGGTAAGCTTGAGCAGCGGTAGTGTTTCTTCACCTACCTCTTGACCTGCTGGTACGAGCAAGAATGAATGCTCTTGGCCATCTCTTAGAGCCGTGATGGCGACTGCTTTATCTATATGGGGCGTAAGTGCTTTGGTCAGCTCTTTAATGGTTGGGGTTGGTGTATGTGCAACAGCTGTAATAGTGTCGCCTGCTTTAAGCCCTGCTTCTTGAGCGGCCCCTTGGTGAACTGCTCCTATGTGAGCTGGTTTATCATCACACATGGTTCCTAAGCACGGTGCTCCCATGGTATAGAGCAAGGTGAGGGCTGCATAGGCAAAGAGTATGTTAAAGCCGATGCCACCAAGCATAATAAGAAGTTTTTGCCAATAAGGCTTTGAGGCAAAGGAACGTTCTGAAGTATCTTGTGCATGGGCTTGCTCTCCTTGGCCCATTTCTTGAGATCCGGCAATTTCTACATAACCTCCTAAGGGTATTAAAGAGAGGGCATAGGTTGTTTCACCCAGTTTGAATTGGAGGATGCGTGGACCAAAACCGATAGAAAAGGATGGAGCATAGACATTAAAGAGTTTGGCAAAGATCAAGTGGCCCAATTCATGAAACGCTATCAAAAAGCCGATGCCGACAAATGCGGTGAGGATTAAAGGTAGGTTACACCACATAGTTGTGGCTAGGGTTGATAGCTTGGTGAACAGGGTGAATAGCATCATGAAAAAACTCCTTAGAAAAATTGACAATTGATACAGCTTTGTTACACTGGTGACATAAGCTTACCTAAATTGTCATAAGTAGCAAATTGATCTTGAAAAAAAGATGAAAGTCGCTATACTACAAAGGGTAATCTCATGATGATTGGGCTGAAAAAGCTTCCCAAAAGCAAGGTAAAGCCCAGTTTAAATAGGAATATTGAAAGTTTAAACTCAGCGATATCGCTGAGCTGATAAGCGAGGCATCTTTTTCTTAAAAGGTGTCGACTTATGAATGTAACTATAGTTTTTACTACTTACAGTGGATGGTACCATATGCCAACGATTAATCAGTTAGCTCGTAGAGAGCGTAAACGCATGAAAGATAAATCAAAGAGTCCTGCGCTGAAGGCAAGTCCTCAACGGCGGGGCGTTTGTACGCGTGTATTTACTACGACGCCAAAAAAACCTAATTCAGCGTTGCGTAAAGTTGCTCGTGTAAAACTTTCTTCAGGAGTTGAGGTTTCAGCCTATATTCCTGGCGAGGGACATAATCTCCAGGAGCACTCAGTTGTATTGGTCCGTGGTGGTAAAGTTAAGGATCTTCCTGGTGTTAAATATCATATTGTGCGTGGCGCTCTTGATGCCGCTGGTGTTGAGAATCGTAAACAGTCTCGTTCGCTGTATGGCGCTAAGCGTCCAAAGAAATAGGTGAGTAATGCCAAGACGTAAATCGGTAAACTTTAAACGAGCTGTCGCACCAGACGTGCGCTATGGTTCTAAAGATGTTGAAAAACTTATTAATGTAGTTATGTGGCGTGGCAAGAAAAATGTTGCCCGCAAGATCGTCTATGATGCCCTTGATTATCTTGTTAAGAAATCAAACGGTGATAAAGAAAAAGGTCTAGCGCTGTTTGATAAAGCCATTAATTCATTAATGCCTGCCGTTGAGGTACGTCCACGACGTGTAGGTGGTAGCGTATACCAAATTCCTAAAGAAGTTGCTCCTGATAGAGCGCGAGCGCTAGCGCTTCGTTGGCTTATTAAGGCTGCTTCTGAGCGTAATGATAAAACGATGGGAATGCGTCTTGCTCATGAGCTTATGGATGCTTCTGAAGGACGTGGTGCTGCTGCTAAAAGAAGAACAGATGTACATAAGATGGCCGAAGCGAATCGTGCCTTCTCCCATTATTCTTGGTAGGTGGGCTGATGAGTTACTTAGATAAATATCGAAATATTGGAATTGCCGCACATATTGATGCGGGAAAGACCACCGTTACCGAACGTATACTTTTTTATACCGGTATTATTCATAAAACTGGTGAAGTACATGAAGGTGCAGCGACCACTGACTGGATGGCTCAGGAACGTGAACGTGGTATCACGATTACCTCTGCAGCGATCAGTTGTAAGTGGAATGGCTATGATGTAAATATAATTGATACGCCGGGTCACGTAGACTTTACTATTGAAGTTGGTCGATCATTACGTGTACTTGATGGTGTTATAGGGGTATTCTGTGGTGTTGGTGGTGTGCAACCTCAGTCAGAAACCGTATGGCGACAGGCTAACCGCTATGAAGTTCCCCGCATTATTTTTGTAAATAAATTGGACCGTGTTGGTGCAAACTACTTTACGGTCCTTGATGATATTAATGACCGCCTTAAAGGTAAGGCACTCGCTATGCAGATGCCTCTTGGTCATTCAGAAGAGTTTTATGGTATCATTGATTTGCTGACCCGAAGAATGGCTACGTTCGAAGGTGAGCTTGGTGCTACCGTGACCTGGCATGAAGTGCCTGAAGAGCATAAAGAGAAAATGGAAGAGCTGCGAGAGCAGATCGTTGAAAAAGCCGCAGAGCTTGATGATACGCTTGCTGAAAAATTCTTAAATGAAGAAGAGATCAGCATTGATGAGATTAAATCAGCATTGCGCAATGGTACCCTTAATAAAGAAGTGGCGCCAGCGTTTTGTGGTACTGCCTTTAAGAATAAAGGAATACAGCTATTACTTGATGCGGTTGTAGACTATCTACCGTCACCAAATCAAATTCCGCCTGTTGAAGGTATAGTGCCAGGGACGGAAGAAGTAGAACTTCGTAAACCTGAATTAGATGAACCATTTTCAGGGCTTATTTTTAAGTTAATGACCGATCCCTATGTTGGGTCATTAAACTTCATTCGAGTCTATTCTGGCAAACTAACCTCTGGCTCGTATGCGTATAATTCTACACGCGGTTCTAAAGAACGTATCAGTCGTTTGCTGAAAATGCATGCTGATAAGAAAGAGGAAGTCCAAGAATTGCGCGCAGGCGATATTGGCGCGATTGTAGGTATTAAAGATGCTAACACTGGGGATACCTTGTGTGATGAAGCGAAGCCTATTATTTTAGAGAAAATTGATGTGCCCGCGCCGGTTATTTCTGCTTCAGTCGAGCCGATTAATAAAGGCGACTATGATAAAATGACTACGGCGCTTCGTAAGATGGCGCAAGAAGATCCATCATTCCAGTTTACGTTTGATAAAGAAACTAATCAGACCGTTATTAAAGGAATGGGTGAGCTTCATCTAGAAATTGTCGTTGACCGGGTAAAACGAGAACAAAAAGTTGATCTTAAGCAAGGTAAGCTACAAGTTGCCTTTAAAGAAACGTTTAGCAAACCGATCGATATTGAAGGTAAGTATGTTAAGCAATCAGGTGGTCGTGGTCAATACGGTCATGTCTGGATTAAGTTTGAACCACTTGAGCGTGGTTCAGGGTATGAGTTTGAAAACAAGGTTGTTGGTGGGTCAATTCCTCGTGAATTTATTCCTGCAGTACAGAAAGGCCTTGAAGAAGCACAGAATACCGGTGTCTTAGGAGGCTATCCTGTTGTTGACTTTAAAGCGACACTGTATGATGGATCATATCATGATGTTGACTCGAGTGAGATGGCATTTAAAATGGCGGCAAGTATGGCCTTTAAATCAGGTACTTCCCAAGCAGATCCGGTCTTATTAGAGCCGGTGATGAAAGTAGAAGTGGAAACTCCTGAGGAATATATGGGTGACGTAATGGGTGACTTAAACTCACGCCGTGGCCGCATTCTTGGAATGGATACAAAAGCGGGTACCAGTATTATTAAGGCTGAAGTGCCCCTTGCAGAAATGTTTGGATATGCAACGACGCTTCGTTCGATGACGAAGGGGCGAGCTGGGTATTCAATGGAATTTGAAAAATATGGTGAGGTACCTAAATCTGCTGCAGAGCAGATCCTTAAGGGTGCTTAAGAGGTATATTAGTTAAACCAGTTGTCGGGAGTTACGATGGCAAAAGGTGTTTTTGAGAGAACGAAACCCCATGTTAATACGGGTACTATTGGTCACGTTGATCATGGTAAAACAACATTAACGGCGGCAATTACTAGAGTGCTGTCAGAGTCAGGTCAAGCTGAATCAAGAGCATTTGATCAGATTGACAATGCCCCTGAAGAGAAAGCGCGTGGTATTACCATTGCGATTTCTCACGTAGAGTATGAAACGCCAAAACGTCACTATGCACACGTTGACTGTCCAGGTCACGCTGACTATGTGAAGAACATGATCACCGGTGCAGCACAAATGGATGGTGCAATTTTAGTAGTATCCGCTGCAGATGGTGCTATGCCACAGACGCGTGAGCATATTCTACTTGCAAAAAACGTTGGGGTACCTAATATCGTAGTGTTCCTCAATAAAGTTGACATGGTTGACGATGAAGATATGGTCGAAATGGTTGAAGAAGAAATTCGTGAGTTATTGACGAAGAATGGCTTCCCAGGAAATGACATACCAGTTGTTCGTGGATCAGCTCTTAAAGCTCTTGAAGGTGATACCAGTGAAATTGGTTCAGAAGCGATTATGAAGCTTATGGATGCACTTGATACCTATATTCCTGAGCCAGTTCGTGATGTTGATAAGCCATTCCTTATGGCGGTAGAGGGTGTATTCTCTATTCCTGGACGTGGTACTGTAGCGACTGGACGTATTGAACGTGGTCGTATTAAGGTCGGTGAAGAAGTTGAGCTTGTTGGCTTTGGTGCTGAAGCAAAAACAACCGTTACCGGTGTTGAAATGTTTAGAAAAGAACTTGGTGAAGGCCAGGCAGGTGATAACGTCGGTCTTCTACTTCGTGGTATTAAAAAAGAAGATATCGAACGTGGTCAAGTACTTGCAAAACCAGGTACGGTTACCCCTCACAGAAAGTTCAAAGCAGAAGTATATGTTCTTTCTAAAGATGAAGGTGGTCGTCATAGCCCATTCTTTAATGGCTATCGTCCACAGTTTTATTTCCGTACCACTGACGTAACCGGTGTTTGTTCACTTCCTGAAGGTCGTGAGATGGTTATGCCAGGCGATAACGTAGAAATTAGTGTTGAACTTATTTCTCCTATTGCGATGGAAAAAGACCAACGATTTGCTATCCGTGAAGGTGGTAGAACAGTTGGTTCAGGTATTGTAACGGCGATTGAAGAGTAATTGGTGATTAAATGAAAAAACCAAAAATTCGTTTAACACTTAAGTCTTATGATCATCAGCTTCTTGATAAAGCGGTGAAGCAAATCGTCTTAACGGTTAAGAGGACCGGGTCCAATATTGTGGGCCCGGTACCAATGCCTAACAAGAAGAAGTGTTTTACGGTGCTGAGATCGCCGCATGTAAATAAGAAGTCTCGTGAGCAGTTTGAGCTAACGACCCATAGACGTATTCTTGATATTGTATCTCCTTCTGATGCAACCATGGATGCGCTTATGAAGCTCAACATCTCGTCGGGCGTTGACGTAGAAATTAAGTAAGGAAGGTAACCATGGTGAACGGACTCTGGGGTAAAAAAATAGGTATGACGCAGCTATTCTCTGATGAGAATACGGTGGTACCGGTTACCGTGATAGATGTTGCTGACTGGTATGTAACGCAGATTAAGACTGTTGAAAAAGATGGCTATAGTGCGCTGCAATTAGGGCAAGTAAAGAAAAAGTATGCAGCTGCGTCATTCTCAGAAGAATGGTTACGCAAACCAAAGACATACTTTAGTGCGCTTCGTGAAGTGCCCTATTCTCCTGATGCTGGTGCTGCTGCACCGGTAGAAGAAGGTGAGGAAGGAACTGAACAGAAGGGGCTTCGTATTGGGCTACCTGCTGATGAAGCGTTGGTTCTTCAAAAAGGTGACGTCGTTGACGTATTTGGTACGTCAAAAGGACACGGTTTTCAAGGCGTTGTAAAACGTCATGGCTATGCTGGTGGTCCAAAGAGTCATGGTTCAACATTTGGTCGCTGGCCAGGTGGTATCAGCTTTATGACAGCCTGCGGTAAGGTCATCAAAGGTAAAGCGCTTCCAGGACACATGGGTGTCGATCGCGTGGCAATGAAAAATTTAGAAGTGATTACGGTAGAACCTGAAGCACGTGTGGTATGTGTCAAAGGATCTGTTCCTGGTAAAGCAGGGTCACTGGTATTTGTGAGAAAGTGTAGGTAAGGACTCATGGCAACGACAATTAAGGCAAAAGTATTAGGCCCAAAAGATCTTGGTTTGACAGAAGAGCAGCGCATGGCGATGCATGGTGAGCAGTATTCCCAATATATTAGAGCTCTCCAGCAAAACTGGCGTCAAGGAACGGTTGCCTGTAAGGGTCGTTCAGATGTGTCACTTACCAATAGAAAACCATGGAAACAAAAGGGAACGGGACGTGCGCGTGCCGGTTCTGCTCGTTCACCACTATGGCGTGGTGGCGGTGTTATCTTTGGTCCACAACGACGAACCAAAACATTGAAAGTTCCCAAAAAAATGAGACGTAATGTTGGCAACAAGCTCCTTTGGGATCGTCTTGATGCTAACAAGCTCGTTATCCTAGAATGGGAACCCCTAGAACAACCGAAGACATCAGCTGCTTTTGCAGCACTTGATAAAGCTGGTCTTAAGGGACGAGATATTGTGTTCTTTGTGAGTCCCGATGATCGCATGACCCATGCATCATTTGCGAATTTACCAAACATCAGAATGATGTTGTTTGATCAGTGGAATGCTTATGATGTCTCAAATGGTGACGTATGGATGATCCTTGAAAAGGATCTAGAGAACTTTAAAGAATTGGTGCAAGCATGGATTTAACAATTTACGATATTATTAAGAAACCCCGGGTAACTGAGAAAGCATATCGCCTTAATCAGTCGGCAGGGAAGTTAGTACTTGAGG
Organism: uncultured bacterium; assembly: GCA_963711045.1. Taxonomy (GTDB): domain Bacteria; phylum Babelota; class Babeliae; order Babelales; family Babelaceae; genus PRDV01. The sequence continues at coordinate 1,078,881 of CAVQCM010000004.1, forward strand.
TACATCCTCAAGCAAATAAACCTCTTATTGCACAAGCATTAAAGAAGATCTTTAATGTTGAAGCCGATAAGATTGGTATTGTGATAACAAAAGGTAAACGACGACGTTCAGGGCGCCATTTTTCTACAGGTGTAACGCGTAAAAAAGCGATTATTACCCTTAAAGAAGGTCAGTCGATAGATATAATGGGACTTGCAGAGCCTCAGAAAATGGGTGCTGAGTAATTAAGGAACGAGTATGGCAATAAAAAAACGTAAGCCTCGTAATCCGTCATTGAGATTTCAATCCTTTATGGATACGAGTGACTTAACTAAAAAGAAACCTGAAAAACGCTTAACTAAAGGGTTAACAAAAAGTGGAGGCCGTAATCGCTATGGTCGTATAACTATGCGACATATTGGTGGTGGTGCGCGTCGCAAATATCGTATTGTTGATTTTAAGCGGGAACAACGTGATATCGCTGGCAAAATTGTTGCTGTTGAGTATGATCCAAACCGTAATGTAAATATTGCGCTGGTCTCCTATCTTAATGGGGCAAAGAGTTATATGTTAATGCCGGAAGGACTCGCGATAGGAGACAATGTACTGGCTGGTCAAGAAGTTGAGCCAAAGCTCGGTAATAGTTTGCCGGTACGAAATATCCCAGTAGGGTTTACGGTACATAATGTTGAAATAACCCCTAACTCTGGTGGTAAGTTTGCACGAAGTGCAGGTACCTCAGTACAATTAGTTGCAAAAACTGATTCCCATGCTACGCTGCGTATGCCATCAGGTGAGGTCCGTATGATACCGCTTGATTGCTTTGCGACGGTTGGGGTATTAGGCAATGCAGATAGTAAAAATATTTCGCTTGGTAAAGCAGGACGTACGCGTCATCGTGGACGACGACCATCGGTTCGTGGTATGGCTATGAACCCCATTGATCACCCCCATGGTGGTGGTGAAGGGCGGTCAAAATCAGGATCTCACCCGGTGAGTCCGTGGGGCAAAGGTGCCAAAGGTACCCGCACTAGACGACGCACAAATCCGCTTATCATTAAACGTAGAAAACCATAAGGAAGGACCATGGCACGATCAGCGAAAAAAGGACCATTTATTGACGGACATCTTCTTAAGAAGGTCCAAGCAGTTAAAGCGAGCGGTAAGCGTGAGGTTATTAAAACCTGGTCACGCCGAAGTATGATCTCGCCTGACTTTGTGGGCTTGAATTTTGCGGTACATGATGGACGTAAATTTATTCCGGTGTTTATTACTGAAAATATGGTAGGACACAGATTAGGTGAATTTGCACCAACACGTACCTTTAGGTTACATAGTGGTCAACGTAAAGCTGGTGCAGCAAAATAGGATAAGCAATGGAAGAGAAGAAACAAGAACGTTCAGCATTTGGCGCAACTGCGAAATTTGTTAGATACTCGCCCTATAAGTTACGTCCTATTGCGGATGTAGTGCGTGGTAAAGATGTGCAGTATGCGTTACAATGGCTAACTACCTATAAGACGCAACGTGCCGAACCGATATTGAAAGCGATTCAATCAGCTGCTGCTAATGCGAAAAATTTGCAAGAACTTGATCCTCAAGAGTTGCTGGTAAAGGAAATTCGTGTTGACCAAGGGCCAATACGTAGGTATTTTAAACCGGGAGCGCAAGGCCGTGCTAAGCCACAGCGCAAACGGCTGTGTCATATTAGTGTAACTGTGCAAAAGAAGAATAGGTGATTCGTGGGCCAGAAGGTACACCCAAAAGGGTTTAGAACAGGTATCTATCGCGACTGGGACTCTCAATGGTTCGCGCGTCGTGGTGAGTATGCCAAGCTTCTTTTAGAAGATGTTAAAATTCGTGAATATATTGAAAAGCGTTTGCCTGGTGCTGAAATATCTGCAGTAAAGATTTTTAAAGCTGGTGATGCTATTCGTATTGAGATTTATTCAGCGCGTCCTGGTATAGTCATTGGTAAGCAAGGTAAAGAGATTGATGCGCTTCGCCAGGAGCTTATGAAGGTACTTGGTCGTACATCGGTTGAAGTATCAGTCAAAGAAGTTGAAAATCCAGCTCTTGATGCAATGGTAGTAGCGAAGAGTATTGCTGAGCAGCTTGAGCGTCGTGTTGGGTTTAAGCGTGCTATGAAGAAAGCAGCTGCAGCTACTATGAAAGCAGGTGCTCGTGGTATTAAAATTCGCTGTGCGGGTCGTTTAGGTGGCGCTGAGATTGCTCGCGATGAATGGATTCGTGAAGGATCTACGCCATTGCATACTCTTCGATCCGATATTGATTATGCGTTCTATGAAGCACTGACAACTTATGGTATCATTGGTATCAAGGTATGGATTTGTCGGGGCGAATATAACCTAGGTAAGAAGGGATAAGCCATGTTGATGCCTAAGAAAATACGCTATAGAAAAGTGCAACGAGGACGACGTAAAGGCCTTTCAAAAGGTTGTCGCGATGTAACCTTTGGTGAATATGGGCTACAAGCACTTGAACCTGCATGGCTGACCTCACAACAGATTGAATCTGCTCGGGTGACCTTGTCCCGAAGAACCAAAAAAATTGGAAAACTGTTTATGCGGGTGTTTCCACAAAAGCCTATTACTAAGAAGCCTGCAGAAACCAGGATGGGTAAAGGTAAAGGAAACGTTGAGCAATGGGTATGTGTTATCAAGCGTGAGCGCATTATGTTTGAAGTAGCTGGTCTTGATGAGACGACAGCGAAACAAGCACTCAAAGCTGCAGCACATAAGCTTCCTATGAAAACACGAATTGTTAAGCGGACTGAGGCGACGTCATGAAAAAACAAGTTAAAGTAGCACTCAACGGCTTGTCATTGCAGGAACTGAAGGCTAAAGAAGAAGAGCTTCGACAAGAGCTTTTTAGCCAACGATTGCATAGTACCACTAAACCGGTACGTGACAATCAGAGTGGGAAGAAGTTACGTAGAGATATTGCACGTATTCTGACGATTATTAAACAGAAGCGTGCTGAGGTACAATAATGGAAAAACAGCAAATGAATGGACGCGTAATGACAGGCGAAGTCGTTTCTGATAAAATGGATAAAACGATAGTCGTGGAGGTGACTCGAACCTTTACGCATCCTCGCTTGAAAAAAGTAATGCGAACGTCAAAGAAGTATAAAGTACATGACGAAACAGGTGCGAGCGCTGTTGGAGATATTGTGGAAATCCAAGAAGGACGTCCTCTATCAAAGACAAAGTGTATGTATCTGTCTCGCGTAATTAGATCACATAAAGAGTAAGGTAGTCACATGCTGCAAAAAGAATCGATGTTAGCTGTTGCTGATAACTCAGGTGCTCAGCTCCTTAAAATTATCCACTTGGTTGGTGGTACCCGTAAGCGGTATGCCTACTTAGGTGATTTAGTGAAATGTGCTGTTAAAAAGGCAACACCTGGTGGTACCGTTAAAAAGGGTGATGTTGTTACCGTCGTTATTGTACGTGCCCGCAAAGAGCATCGTCGTTCTGATGGTAGTTACGTTAGATTTGGCGATAATGCTGGGGTAATTGTTAAGTCCGTTGAAGATAGTAATGCCATTGTGGGAACACGTATTTTTGGTCCCATTGCACGTGAATTACGGGCGAAAAACTTTAGTAAGATTGTTTCACTAGCCCCAGAAGTAATATAAGGGTATTAACTATGATGCGCATACGAAGAAATGATACCGTTAAAATTATGACGGGAAAAGATAAAGGTAAACAAGGTACGGTGATAGAGGTTGATCGCGATCACAATAAGATCAAGGTTGACGGTATTGCCTTAGTGACGAAGCACTATAAAGCTCGTCGCCAAGGAGAGCAGTCGACTATAAAGCGACAAGAAAGTTTTATTGATCTTTCAAATGTTATGCTCGTATCTCCTGCTGATGGAAAGCCGACCCGTGTGGGCTTTAAAATACAAGATGATGGTACAAAAGCACGAAGATGCAAGCGTACTGACAAAGTACTCTAACAAGGAATAGGACAATGGCAACCAAACCAACACATGCAGCTCGTCTAGAGACTGAATATACAGAGAAGATACGGCCAGCGTTGAAAGAATCGCTTGGTGTTTCTAATATTATGGAAGTACCACGTATTATAAAAATTGTGGTGAATATTGGGGTGAAAGAAGCGGTAGGTGATAGTAAAATACTTGGTACCGTGATGAAAACGCTTGACAATATTGTTGGCCAGAAGTCGGTAAAAAGGGTTGCCAGAAAGTCTATTGCTGGATTTAAGATTCGTGAAGGTATGCCACTTGGTGTCTGTGTAACGTTACGAGGCCGGAATATGTATGACTTTCTTGATAAGTTTATTAACTTGGCATTACCTACGGTACGTGATTTTCAGGGCGTGCCGACAAAGTTAGATGGTCGCGGAAATTATAATGTTGGTATTAAGGAATGGTCAATCTTCCCTGAAGTTGATACAACGCAAGAGAAGACCTTTGGTATGAATATTACCATTCATACTTCAGCACAAACTGATGAACCTGCTGCTGAGCTCCTTAAGAAGTTTGGTATGCCATTTCGTAGAGGATAAAGAGTATGGCTCGTAAAGCATTAATAGAAAAAGGCAAACGTACCCCAAAGTTTGAGGTAAGAAAGCGTAACAGATGCAATCTCTGTGGGAGACCACGTGGTTATATGCGTCAATTTGACTTATGTCGTCTGTGCTTTAGAAAACTGGCATTAAAAGGGGTATTGCCTGGTGTTAAGAAAACAAGTTGGTAAGGAAAAAGGACCGCTATGTCAGTAGATTCAATTGGTGATTTTCTCACCATTATTCGCAACGGTATTATGACCGGCAAGCGAGAAATAACAGCACCGTATTCATCGCTAAAACATGAGATTGCTCGTGTATTACTTGAAGAAGGTTTCATAAAGGATATTGTTAAGACTGAGCTTGAGAACAATAAAAAGCAGATCACACTTGCCTTAAAATATGTGAATGGTGAGTCGGTGATTCATGAAATCGACCGTGCAAGTAAGCCTGGTCTTCGTCTGTACAAGGGCCATAAAAAGTTTAAGCCGGTTGTAGGGAATCTTGGTATATCGATCGTAACGACAAACCGTGGCGTTATGAGCAACAAAAAGGCACGGAGCCTTGGCGTTGGCGGTGAAATACTCTGTACGGTGTGGTAATAAGGGGAAACGAATGTCTAAAATTGGAAGAAAACCGATTCCCGTTGGCGGCACAACCGTTGAGGTCAAAGGGCAAGAGGTTCATTATAAAGGTAAAAAATCATCAGGAGTTCATGTTCTTGATGATCTGCTAAAAGCTGAGCTTAAAGATAAGGCAGTATGGATTACGCCTGCTCAAGTGACCAGTGATACCAATCGTTTATGGGGACTTCATCGTGCCTTACTTCGCAACAAAATTGTTGGTGCTGATACTGGTTGGAAAAAGCAGTTAAAAATTAATGGACTTGGATATAAGGCGGTTATCCAAGGACCGAACGTTCAATTTTCTTTAGGTTATAGTCATAAGATTGATTTTGATGTACCTAAAGAGGTATCAGTTGACGTTGATAAGAGTGGTCAATTATTGACCTTTGAATCATATGACAAGGATCTCCTTGGGCAAGTATGTAGTCTAGTACGAGCCTTGAGACCACCAGAACCGTATAAGGGGACTGGTATAAAATATGTTGATGAAGTTATTAGACGTAAAGCTGGTAAAGCTAAGGCATAATAAAGGGTACTGACGTGTCAATTAAAAGAAAAAATGCCGCAGCTCGTAAACGAAGAGAGTTGCGCGTTCGAAGAAAAGTAAGAAACACCGGTGTGCCACGTGTAAGCGTCTTTAGAAGTGCAAAGAATATCTATGCACAGGTCATTGATGATGCGCAAGGTAAAACGGTAGTAAGTTGTTCTACGCTTGAATTAAAGGATCTGAGTGGTTCTAAGAAGGAGCGTGCACATCGTGTTGGAAAAGAACTTGCTGATAGGGCAAAAAAAGTCGGTATTGAAACGGTGGTATTCGACCGAGGACCGTTTCTATATCATGGACGTATTGCTGCATTAGCAGAAGGATTGAGAGAAGGCGGTTTACGCATTTAAAGGTATAAGACATGGCAGAGCAAAAAGAATTTATCGATAGTGTAGTAAGTGTTAATCGTGTTACCAAAGTAACCAAAGGTGGTAAACGGTTTTCCTTTTCTGCATTTGTAGTATCTGGCGACCAAGAAGGTCGAATTGGCATTGGTCTTGGCAGATCCCGTGAGGTTTCCACTGCGATTGCAAAGGCAACAATGCGTGCGAGAAAAAATTTGATTACCGTTGCTCTGCGTGGTGATACCATACCGTACAACGTTGTAGGAAAACATGGTGCTTCTCGTGTTGTTATAAACTCAGCATGTAAAGGTACTGGCGTGATTGCCGGTGGAGCAGTGCGCCAAGTAATGGAATGTCTTGGCGTGAAAAATGTACTTGCTAAATCTACTGGTCCTTCAAAATGTGGACAGAATTTGGTGAAAGCGACATTAAATGCATTAGCTAAACTTCGTTCTGCAGAACATATTGCGAAGTTGCGTGGCAAAACAGTTCAAGAAGTAGTCAAAGGATAATATGGTAGGATTAGATTCATTAACCCCATCGGGTAAGAAAAGAAAACGGGTTGGCCGTGGTGGCAGCCGTGGCGGCACTTCAGGCAAAGGGCATAAAGGACAAAAAGCACGTTCTGGGCCAAAAATTAAAACCCAATTTGAGGGTGGTCAGATGCCATTGACTCGTCGTTTACCAAAACGAGGATTTAATAATCATCGGTTCAAAACAGACTATGAAATCGTAAACCTTAAGAGTCTCCAAGAGAAGTTTGATGCTGGTACAGTCGTTGATGCACAAGCGCTCTTTGAAAAGGGATTGATCGGTGGTAGCCGACCACTTGTGAAGGTTCTTGGTGATGGTAGCCTTGATAAAAAGCTAATTGTCCATGCTCATAAGTTTAGTAAATCGGCTGCTGAGGCTATTGTGCAAGCTGGTGGTGAAGTGCATGTAGCACCTGAAAAACCAGAGTCAAAACGAGAAACGGAAATTAACGTGACTGAAGAGTCAGCAACAAGCGAATAGTGAAGGAGTAGTATGGTTTTGCTGAAAAATTTTGGGAACATATTTAAAATTCCTGAGCTCACAAAAAAAATACTGTTTACTCTAGGGGTACTCATTGTTTTTAGAATTGGTTCGATGATTCCTGCTATTGGAATCAACTTTGACTTCCTTGGCCAGTTTATGGCTGATCGGGCAAGTAATTTCGCCGGCTTTTTACGGTATTTTGATACGTTTTCTGCCGGGTCGTTGGCGCAATGTACCATATTTGCGTTAGGTATCGGGCCCTACATCACGGCATCTATTATGATGCAGATGCTCAGTATGACCGTACCATGGCTTGAAGCCCTTCAAAAAGAAGGTGATTATGGACGTCGTCAAATAAATCAGTATACACGATATGTTGCTCTCTTGCTGAGTATTGGGTATAGTTTTTCCTATGCGATGGCGTTGACCCATTTAAATAATACCAGCATGCCTGGCTTGGTGACTAATCCTGGCGTTATATTTACGCTCTTATTTGTCTTGTCACTTACTACGGGCGCTATGTTTGTTATGTGGCTTGGTGAACAGATATCATTGTTTGGTATTGGTAATGGAAGCTCAATGCTTATCTTTGCCGGTATTATAGCCCGATTCCCTAAGGTTATTCTAGCGTTAACCTATCAGCATCCCATTAAGGCAGTTGCTGCTATTATTATTTTCTTAGTAATAGCGGGTCTCATTGTGTTCCTTGAAAAGGGTGAACGAAAGATTCCCGTGCAGTATGCTCGTCGTATTATTGGACAACGAGTCTATGGTGGTCAAAGTACCTATATACCTTTTAAGATAAATACCGCTGGGGTAATGCCGGTTATTTTTGCTTCTTCTTTGCTTAATATTCCGGTATTTATTCTTGGTATGATTTCTTCATGGATTCCAGTTCTTAAAACCATCCCGGGCTTACTTGCGCCTGGTGGGGTATTGTATAGTGCATTAGAATTTGGTCTTATTATCTTCTTTACGTTTTTCTACACGGCGATTGCATTTAATCCAACGGAGCTTGCTGATAATATCAAGAAAAGCGGTGGGTTTATTCCTGGTATTCGTCCTGGTAAGCAAACGGCAGATTATTTTGACTATATCTTAACAAGAATTGGCCTGGTCGGGGCAATTTATCTTGGTTTCTTGGCTATAGCGCCAAATATCTTGTTAAATTGGATTCTTGGCTTGCCAGCTGAAGCAATCATTGGTGGAACTTCGCTGTTAATTATGGTGGGGGTAGCTCTTGAGACCTCAGCGCAAATTGAATCCTACTTAATTGAGTACAAATATGGGTCCTTCTTATCGTCAGGACGCATGAAAAGTAAGGTTGCTCGGTAATTATGGCGCAAAAAGAAATAGTACTATTTCTTGGCCCGCCTGGTGCGGGTAAAGGTACTTTATCCCATTTGTGCGTTAAGCGCTTGGGGTGGGTACAGCTCTCGACTGGTAATCTTTGTCGGGAGCATATTGCCCAAGGAACAGAAATTGGTCAAAAAATAGATTTTGCAATAAAATCTGGTAAACTGGTAGATGATAGTCTCATCGTCGACATGGTCGATCGATGGCTTGATGAAATGGTTACAGGCGATCAGACCATCATATTTGATGGATTTCCTCGTACCGTGCCGCAGGCTGAAGCACTACATTCATTAATTGACAAACGTGATGATATTTCGCTGCGGTTGGTTAAATTGAGCATGGCTGATCAGGATTTAGTGACGCGTTTATTGGCCCGAGCTATTTGTGTAAATAACAAGTGTCAGGCAGTTTACTCAGTCCATGAACATTCATCCTTGAAGCCACGTATACCAAATGTTTGTGATGAATGTGAAGGTGATTTAGCTCGTCGCTCTGATGATGAAGAGCAGGCGATAACTGAACGGTTGAAGCTCTACCATGAGCATGAAAAGGGACTTATCTCTTTTTATGAGGCAAGAGAGCAGCTGGTACATGAGGTAGAGGCACACCAGCCTTTGGAGCAGGTGTATGGCCATTTTTTAGCCGTTACTGGGTATGATGAATGATTACGATCAAGAATACCTATGCTCAGGAGCGGATGGCTGTTGCAGGTAGCTTACTTGCAGAGCTTTTTGAAATACTACGTGATTGGATCGAGCCTGGTATGACAACGTTAAAGGTCGATTCATTTATTGCAGAATACTTGAAGAAGCACAAAATGATTTCCTGTACCAAAGGGTATATGGGATATCGTCATTCGAGTTGTATTTCTCTTAATGATGAGGTGGTCCATGGGGTCCCTAGCGAAACGAAACTTGGCAAGAATGATCTAGTAAAAATTGATATATGTGCTTCCTATGATGGCTACTGTGCAGATATGGCTCGTCCATTTTATTTGGGGACGCCTCCTAAAGACGTTGCTCACTTACTTGCTACTGCACAGCAGGCACTTGACGAAGGTATTACGTGTGCCCGCCCTGGAGAACGTTTGGGGACATTGTCTTCAACGATTCAATATATTGTTGAGCAGCAGGGCTATGGCGTAGTGAGAGAATTTGCAGGACATGGCATTGGTAAGAAAATGCATGAAGATCCTGAAATATTGAATTATGGTAAAGCTGGCTGTGGGCCAGTTATTAAGCCTGGAATGGCTTTTGCTATTGAGCCAATGATTACGATGGGTGACCATCGTATATATATACTTGATGATGGATGGACCGTAAAGACTATTGATAAGAGTTTGGCAGCCCATGTTGAAGATACGGTTATTGTGACAGATAATGGGCCCAAAATTATTACGAGGAAGTAACCATTGAAATCAAAAGAAGATGTTATCCGTGTTGACGGAATAGTAAAAGAAACATTGCCTAATGCAATGTTCCGCGTAGAGATTGAAGGTGGACATGTAGTTCTTGGGCATGTTTCGGGTAAAATGCGTATGCACTATATTCGTATTTTGCCAGGAGATAAAGTAGCTTTAGAGTTGTCGCCGTATGATTTAACACGGGGACGTATAGTATTACGGTATAAGAAGTAAGAGGATTGAACTATGAAAGTAAGAACATCAGTTAAGAAGATATGTCGTGATTGTGTCATTGTAAATCGCCAGGGTGTCGTACGGGTACTGTGCAAAAAGAACCCACGTCACAAACAGCGACAAGGATAACGTTAGAGGAAGCTATGGCAAGAATTGATGGGGTTAATCTCCCAGGTAGTAAAAGAATTGAGTATGCACTGCCCTATGTATTTGGGGTAGGTCTTAAGCGTGCTCGTGATATTCTCAATAAACTTAATATAGATTTTAATATACGAGTTAGAGAATTGAGTGATGACCAGATTGCTTCAATTCAGCGGGAGGTTACCTCTCAGTTTCGTACAGAAGGTGATCTACGTAAAGAAATTCGAATGAACATTAAACGCTTGCAAGATATTGGTAGTTTTCGTGGGTTGCGACATAAACGATCGCTGCCGGTTCGCGGACAACGTACTAAAACGAATGCTCGTACCAGAAAAGGACCAAAGAAAGCTGGTTCTGCGGTAGCATTGAAGCGTAAAGTAACCAAGAAATAACCCTTAACTGAGGAACCCTATGGCCTACAAGAAAAAGTCAAAAAAGGCAAAGCGTCATGTTGACTCTGCCGTTGCGCATATAAAGGCAACGTTTAATAATACGCTTGTTTCAATTACCACGTTGGATGGTGATGTATTGTTGCGTGGTAGTTCAGGCGCTCTAGGATTTAAAGGATCGCGTAAGAGTACTCCTTTTGCTGCTGCTCAGATCGGCTCTACCTTGGTGAAAGGTATGCAAGATATGGGTATCAAGAACCTAGAGGTTAACTTGCAAGGACCGGGTTCTGGGAGAGACTCTGTTGTGAGAGCATTTCAGGGATCAGGGATCACTATTACGGTATTAAGAGATGTAACGCCACTACCACATAATGGCGTTCGTGCAGCTAAAAAACGACGGGTATAAGTATGGAAAATCGACCTTCAAAATCTTCTGCACGCCCAGGCGCTCGTCCGGGTGCTTCTGCAGAGAAAGCAAAAGATACACAAAAAAAACGACCACGCAAATTGTCTGAATATGGCAAGCAGCTGCAAGAGAAACAGAAAGTGAAGGGCATCTATGGGATGCGCGAAGCACAATTTAGACGTTTTTTTAGCATTGCACAACGCAGTGAGGAAGCCACTGGTGACCAATTATTAAGCTTACTTGAGCGTCGCCTTGATAATGTGCTCTTTCGATTGAAACTTGCTGTTTCACGACCACAAGCACGACAGGCCATTGTTCATGGGCTGGTACAAGTTAATGGGAAGAGGGTGCACTCTCCTTCTTTTCTTGTATCGATAGATGATACCATCTCGTATCAACCAAGCGTTTCTGAGAAAAAGGTTTTTATGGAACAGGTGGTAGATAAGCGTCTCAACTCTCCTGGGAAAGTACCTGATTGGGTTGAGATTGATAAGGAAAATCGTAAGGGACGTATATTACGTGATCCAGTGCGTGCAGATATCACCACACCAATAGAAGAACACCTTATTGTTGAGCTTTACTCTAAGTAATAAGGTCATGACTGTGCTTTGGCACGGTCAGTTATATGATGGATTCAATATAACTATGCTTGGGGACGCCTAGGCGTAAGGAGAATAACACTATGTTAGAGAAAACCTATCAACCGTTAACGATTCCGCGACTGAGTTGGGATAAAAAGTCGTTGCGTCCAACCTACGGAGACGTAGTTGCCCAGCCCCTTGAACCGGGCTTTGGTATTACGTTGGGTAATGCATTGCGTCGCATTTTGTTGGGTGGTATTGAAGGTTCTGCCGTTACCTCGGTCATTATTGAAGGGGTCAATAATGAGTTTTCAGCATTGCCTGGCGTGGTTGAAGATACTATGCAGGTAGGGCTTAATATTAAGGGTATTGTGGTAAGCAACAAGACCGGTGAACCTGGTACCATGAAATTGAAGATTAAAGGACCTGCAACGGTTACTGCTGCCGATATTACTACCGATGCTCACTTAGAAATCGTTAATAAAGATCATATTATTGCCCATGTAGCGCAAGATGGTGAACTCGAGATTACCTTTTTTGTTGAATCGGGCAGAGGATATCAGCCAGCACAATGGCCGGTAGGACAAGCTCTTCAGGAAGATAATCGTATGTATCTTGATGCGATGTTCTCTCCGGTAACCAATGTTACCTTTGATGTTGAGAAAACGCGTGTGGGTAAAGAGATTGATTATGATAAACTACATCTAGGTATTACGACTGATGGTTCTGAGTCGCCTGTTGATGTACTTAATTATGCGGTATCAGTATTGAGAACGCAGTTTGAGCATTTCTTGGTTACTGACGAAATTCCCTTTAATGAGATTTCTAAAGTACAAGAAGATGAACCGGTGATTAAAAAAGAGGTACCTGAAGACTCTCCTCTTAAAGGAGTGCCTATTGAACTTCTCTTAAAACCGATAGATGAACTTGAGCTTTCCGTGAGAGCTCATAATTGCTTGGTCAACTCAGGTATTAAGCGAGTTATTGATCTCGTGAACTTATCTGAAGATGAAGGGCTTAAGATTAAGAACTTTGGTCGTAAATCACTCAATGAGGTCAAAGATGCTATGACATCGTTTGGTCTTAAATTTGGGATGAATATCGACGAAGATGAAGTACGAAAATTACTTGAAAGCTGAAAGGTTTAACGATGAAACATCAATCAGGCCGCAAAAAACTGAATAGAGCATGGCCGCACCGAAGATCTATGCTCCGTAATCAGATAATGACCTTGATTAAGTATGGTCATTTGGTAACAACAAAGGCACGCGCTAAAGAAGTGCGTCGCTTGGCTGAAAAGCTTGTTACGTTGGCACGTAAGGGTAATACGTATGAAGTGAGACGTCGTGCTCAACAGATCTTGCCCTATGACGGAGCCCCACTTGATAAGCTTTTTAAAGAAATTGCTCCTCGCTATACCCATCGTCCCGGTGGTTATACCCGCATTATTCCTTTAGGAAGACGGGTAAGCGATACCTCAGCAATGGCTAAACTTGAGTGGGTACAATAAGATGACCAATGAGCAAGTGCTCAAGAAGATAGATCAGGTTCTTGAGGATATGCGCCCCAATATACAAATGGATGGGGGAGACATTGAGTTTGTATCTTTTATTGATGGGGTAGTGGCGTTAAAGCTTCAAGGAGCTTGTGCTACATGCCCCTTGTCGTTATATACGTTAAAGATGGGTATAGAAGAGCGATTGAAAGAACAAATTCCTGATGTGGTAGAAGTGGTAAGTGTTGACGAATAAAATACTTGCATAATGATGGTAAAATACGTTATAGGTTAATTAGGACTTGTAAAGAATTCGTAAATGAGGTATAACTAGGAGGCGTTTAAAGAACGCAAATGTACGTGGAATACTACCAGTAGAGCGAATAGTAAAAAGGGAGGATGCCTATAATAAAGGAATATGAAAAGTAGGAATGAAGAGTATGAACTCTACTTGAAAGCAGTATGTAAAAAAAAGATTGGGCTGTTGACAGTGGGTGTACTCTGAGTAAACTGAAACTATGTATAGTTGACATGTGTATAGTACACAAACAATAACATCACATAAATAGTCGGAGGAAAAAACTATGAAATGTGTGAAATTTTTGACAATTGCAACGTTAATGGTATCTGCTTCTGCAGTATATGCTATGGAAGAAGGTGATGCACCAAAAAATCCGGGAAATGCTCCTAAAAAAGCATGGACTACCTGGGCTAAAGAAACGGCTCTCGTTCCTGTTAAGTTTTTCACTGCTCGTTGGGAAAAAGGTAAGCAAGGTAAAGCGGTAGCTCTCGGTGTTGGTGCCGCTGGTGTGCTTGCATCTTGGTATGCTTTAAGCAAGGTATCTAAGCCAGTACGCCGTGCATGGAATGCTGCTTACTTAGGTAAAGCTACTGATAAAGTTGAAGATACTGTTTCTTCTACTCTTAAGGGTGCTAAAGATAATGGTATCAACAGTAAAGAAGGATACATCGTAACTGGTGTTGGTCTTGCTGGAACCGTTGCAACATTCTATGGCCTTAACAAGTATTTTGGCTGGTTTGATGGTTCTGCAAAAGCGCCAGCTCCAAAACCAGATACGCGCAGTGACGTCGAGTAATAGCGCATACCTATTATAGCACTATTACCGATACGTTTACACGATATCGAGATGGGCTCTCCTTCGGGAGGGTCCTTTTTTTATGTCTGAACAGTCCAATGATAGAAGCTTATCTTTATCTAACCTTTTCCTGCTTTGCTTCTTTTTGTTGAATGCATTGATTGCAAAGACTCTATCGAGGGGCTTTTGACGGGGGCAATGGCTTGAGGTACTCTTAGTACTAATAGTATATGTTTAGACATAATAGTGAGGAAACTATGAATAAAAACATGATCTTTGGAGCAGTTCTAGTAGGACTTGCGGGACAATCAATTGTTGCAATGGAACAACAAGAAGCTCCTAAGGAAGAAGAAACTGCATCGTGGTATGATAGTCTTACTTCTGGCCGAAATCTAGCTACAGCTGGATTAGTAGTTGGCGGTGGCTACCTATTAGCTCGTAAGAGTGAAACAGGTAAAAAAGGTATTGAGCTTGTCAAAAAGCATCCGTATAAAGCGGCTGCAGGCGCTGCCCTTGTCGCTGCGGCTGGAGTGTATGCTCATCGTAGAGGCGTATTTGGTAAGCTTGAAGTAGCAGGAGATGTGCAAGATGGTCTCTGTTTTTCATCTGAGGCTACCCATAAAGGCTCAGTAAGTGAACGCGTTGAGGCACTGTTAACTGAAGTATATGGTGATAGTGCTGCTCAGGTTAAAAAACACCTAAGAATGCTTAACCGTAAAGATGGTGGCGTGCAACACAATGTTGGTCTTCTTGTTGATGATCAACAATTTGTAGCTAAGCTAAATAGTTCACAAAAGGAAGTGTTGTTATCTATCTATAAAGCATCATGCGAAGATAGGGTGCGCACATATCTAAATCAGGTAGTGGAAGTCAGTCTTGATACTATTGCTAGATCAAATTCTGAGAAGTTTAAGGCTAAACAAGAAAAAGCGGTAGCACAGCTTCTGTCTGTATTTTCAGAAGAGCAAGAAGATTGCGTAGCTATGCTCCGTAGCTTGGTAAAAGCCAAACTCGGCTTCTCAGCAGAACAGAAACAGCTGCTTAACCAATCAATTGGTTTAATAGAAGGCTATCAGAATGCCCAAGCTGCATTGCATGCAGATAAGTAATTTCTGAATGTTTATGAGAGCTCTCCTTTTGGGGAGTTCTCTTTTTTTGTAGCTATGAATAGGAAGGCATATTCGGGGGGCTTTTGACGATCGTCTATGGGTCCTGTATGCTGAACTATAGTAAGGAATTAACGTACTAATAAGGATATAGAGGTACTTTTATGAATAAGAATATAGTAATAATTGCTCTTGGCGTATGTGCAGGTCATTCAATGATGGCTATGCAACAACAAGAGCAAGCCGTATCATGGTATGATACTCTAACGTCAGGTAAAACATTTGCAATGATTGGTGCCGCCGCTGGAACCGCTGGAGCTGCCTATGCAGTAAGAAATAATGAAAGGGTACAAAACGCTGTTCAGGAGGGTTTAGAAGTCGTGAAAGACTATGGCCAAGAATTGCTTGTAAAAGCACGTCGTAACCCCGGCAAGGCAGCAGCTTTGTGTGTTGGAAGTGGGGCGGCAGGGTATGCTATATATCGCTTTTGTACACGAAACAGCGTAGCTGATAAGCTTGAAGAACCTTCTGCTCCTCTTGATGAGCTGTTAGCTGGTAATTCTTCAGCTGCTACAGATGTCGTTCCTGGGATACAGGAATGGGAAGTAAAGCTTACGTTATTCTTAACTGATGTATTTGGTGAAGATGAAGCTCAGATTGCATCTTATCTTGATAAAGCACTCTTAAATGATGTGTATGGTCATGCTGATCCTCATGCATTACTCAGAGAGACGCAGCTTCTTGATAGATTATCAAAACAACAAAAAGCTGACCTGTTTTGTGTATGTTATATCTTCAGACTAGAATACTTTGCTCAAAAGATTGGTGAGTTTCTTGGATCACTTACTGATATGCAACAAAGAGAAGGTATGCAACTGATGAATGCCATGAAATCTCAGGATGAACGCACGGTAGTACAATGCCTTAATGAGCTCATCGCTCATGATGCATTGTCAGTTAAGCAACGAGACCTTCTTGAAAATCTGCTATCTTTCATGGCTATCTGTATGGAAGATCAAAAAGACTTTTTAACTATCCATAAGATTAAGCTTCCTGAGTAAGGAAATATGAGTTGAGCCCTCTTCAAGAGGGCTCTTTCTATGCGTTTGCTTGGCCTGTTGACAACCTGGTTGAGTATGGCACCCTTAGTAGGAGAGTATACAAATGAAAATGATATATATGAAGAATTATGTGCAGGCCTTAGTAGGCTTATTACTAGTACCATCAACTGTGTACCCAAAAGAAAGTAATTTGGGTATACTTAAGAATCATGTCGGCAAGCTAGCTATCGTTGCTGTTGCAGCAGGGCATATATCATTACGAAAGCTGAATGATTCGTATAAAGAGATGACTGATACAGCCTATGGTAAGGCAAAGAAAATCGTTGTTGAGAAACTTCTTGTTCCTGCAGTTCATAGTCTAGAACGAATTAAAGATGAGGGTATCTCCAGGAATGAACTCATTACCGCATGTGGAATGATGAGTGCCATGGCTGCCTTGACCTACCATCTTAAGCTTCATACGCTTGATCCAGAAATAATCATCGCTATTCTTCGTAAAGATAGTGAATGTATCCGAAAAAATCTCGCTCTTGTAGGGACAATCTCTTTACTTGGTATTGTCTCGTTGTTGCATTATCTTGAAGGACTTAATCTGCCCTATATGCAGAGGTTCCTCCATTCATTAACTGAACATCAGCGGTGGGAAATATACTCATGTGACCATATGACTACTATCGTTGATCGGGCTCATGAAGACCCTGAAGCGCTTAAAAAGCATGAACGGTTGCAGCAGCTGTTGCATAAAGGGCAACGAGAGCTCCTTGAAAAAGCGATACAGGAACATGTGCTTGAACAAGATCCTATGAGCTTGCTTGATGATCTAGAAGACTATTAACAAATAAGGTGTCTGATGCGTAAACTAGTACTGATATTACTACCATTCATGGCCGCTGCCGGTCAATCTATACAAAAAGTTATTTCTCCTGAGGTACTTCCTCTTATTGTTATTGGTTCAGGCCCGGCGGGCCATACTGCTGCGCAGTATGCTGCAAGGCTTGGTATTCCTACCACCATGATCTGTGGTATGGAAGGTGGCCTCTTAACGCAAACGTCTCATGTTGAGAATTATCCAGGGGTAAAAAAGATTCTGGGGTATGAGTTAATGAACACCATGATGGAGCAGACGAAGCATGTTGGTGTTCAGATCGTCTATGATATGGTTGATGTGGTTGACTTCTCTTCGTGGCCTTACACCGTATCATTAGAAGATGGCACTATGTATCGTGCTATGAGCATCATTATTTCTACCGGTGCAACGCCCCGAAAGCTTGGTATTGCAGGTGAAGAGCAGTTCTGGGGCTTTGGGGTATCCTCATGTGCGATTTGCGATGCACCATTTTTTAAAGGAAAAGACGTTGCGGTTGTTGGTGGCGGAGATTCAGCTATTGAAGAAGCAATGCAGTTGTCGCCACATGTTAATAGCGTTACTATCTATGTACGAAAAGATCGTATGCGGGCAACCTCATCAATGCAACAAAAATTACGAGGATTTTCTAATATTAAGCCAATTCAGTATAAGCATATTGTCACCGCCGTCATTGGTTCCAAAGAGCATAGGGTAACCGGTCTTGAAGTGCAGGATCTAGAAACTGATGAAAAGAAGGTAGTACCCTATGATGGACTATTCTTGGCCATTGGCCATACCCCAAATACTGAACTGTTTTCGGGTACGCTGAAACTTACAGATAGTGGTCATATTCTTGTTGATGAACGCACACAAGAAACATCAGTTCCAGGAGTATATGCTGCCGGTGATGTTGAAGATGCTCTGTATCGACAAGCTATCGTAGCTGCAGGAAGAGGGTGTAAAGCGGCACTTTCTGCTGTGAGCTTTCTTCGTGAAGTAGGGCTGACTGAAGAAGTCATCAAAAAACTCCATGCTCAGAGTGGTAAGGACATCACTCCCTAGCTGTTCCCTTCTTTACGTAGTTTGGACGCAAAAGGTCTGCATCGGAGTGGCATGTCTGTACTGGGATTGTGTGTCTTTTTTTATCTTGGCAGGTTAGCTCTTTTTTCGTCAATTGAATACTGGGCGAGCATTATCATGCTATGTGAGGTTATTTATCTGATTTTTTTGTCTGACGTGGACCATATTAGAGTTTTGGTCGGTTGATATCTAGAAATTTTGATATCTCTACTTTCAGCAATGTAAACAAAAGGCTATTTTTGAATTTTTGATTGTATGATTTGGCCGCTGATTTCTGTAATTTTTCCTAAGGTATCCCGCTGGGGAGGATGAAATGAGTTAAGAATGTCCTCTCGGGAGGGACAAAATCTCCACATTTTTTACTTTTTTTTGGGTTTCCCACCAGAAGCTTTGAGGGCATTCTGTATCTCGTAGAGGGACAGAATGCTGTTTTTATTTCATAACCGGAAAACTAACGGCTTTTAAGCCATAGAAGAACGGTTATCCTTTGTTTGAATAAAGTATGTTGTCGAAAGACACGCGAAATGAGAAGCTGCTGAAGGAACTATTATTTTGGTAGTGCCAGTTGGGAAATTGTTTCTCAGATGAAATGCCATTCGATTATCTGATAATCCTGCGGCTGCTCTTATTTGTGATCGTCGAAATGACTACATTTCTGCGTAGTTGATATCAGATTATGGTACATACTTTGTAAGAGACGCTAGATATCCTATGAGCCTATTTTCTTTGCTTACTTGAACATTGAGAGTATTGTCCATTGTAGAAAGACAAATGCGCACCATTCTTTCTTTCTACAATGGACATACGTTGCCGCGTTATTTCTGTTGCTGCATTAACTGGTGAGTACAAAGCACGAGATACTCTCTTATTTAGAAATACTCAAGCTTCATAGCCTGTTGTACCTCTTTCATGGTCTGCTGGGCTACTTCACGTGTATGCTCGGTTCCTTTTTTGAGAACAGAAAGTAGATATCCTTTGTCCTGCTCAAACAGTTTACGCCTGTTTCTTATAGGCTCAAGAATATGCTCAAGCACATCAATGAGTCGTTTCTTCAGGGCTACATCGCCAAGACCGCCTTTGCGATAGTGAGCCTTGAGTTCTTCAACTTCATGAGTACGCGTATCAAAGGCGTCCAAATAGGCAAAAACACCGTTGCCTTCTACCGTGCCTGGATCGGTAACATTTCTGTGATTAGGATCCGTATACATGCTCATGACTTTTTTTGCGAGCACGTCAGCAGGATCAGAGAGGTAGATAGCATTGCCAAGTGATTTGCTCATTTTTGCGTGACCATCGATACCAGGAAGGCGTGCATATTTGGGAACTAGCGCCTCGGCTTCTACCAGCACGTCGGTCTTATAGATTCTATTAAAAGCACGAACAATCTCATTTGTTTGTTCAATCATCGGTAACTGATCTTCTCCTACCGGTACGATGTTAGCTTTAATGAATGTTATATCAGCTGCTTGACTTATGGGATAGCAGAGAAAGCCAGCAGTGAGTTTTTTAGAGAGGCCCTTTTGTTGAATTTCAGTTTTTACGGTGGGATTCCTTTTGAGTCTATTGATTGTTACTAAATTTAGATAAAAGACGGTTAGCTCAGCTATCTCGGGGATCATCGACTGGATAAATAGGGTAGTTTTATCAGGATTAAGCCCAACAGCGAGATAATCACATGCTACTTCCAAGACATTTCTATGTACCTTCTCCGGGTGTGAAACATTATCAGTAAGCGCTTGCACATCTGCAATCATAACGTACTGATCATGTGTTTCCTGTAGTGTTAGTCTGTTTACGAGTGAGCCAACATAGTGGCCAAGATGTAACGGGCCGGTTGGGCGGTCTCCGGTTAGTGCTCTTAATTTTGTGTTCATAGGGTATCCTTGTTTTGTGCGGATTAATGTTGGTTAATTCTTTCGTGTATACATGAGTGCTCCTCCGATGAGAAAGAGCAAAAGTGGTATGCTATACAAAAATCGCTCTGTATTGGTTGAGCCTAACAGAAGTAGGCTATACCCCACAAGACAGACGACCGTTAGAAGGGCGATTGCCGAAATGATGAGCTCTACATGGCGATTGTTTTTAGCTTGTAGAATGATTAATGAAACCAATGGTAAGATAAAGGCCAGAAACACCCCTAAGATAGCTATGGTTCCTATAATCTCAAGGTGAGGAAGAAGTGTAACAATACAATAGGCGAGAAACCCGCTGATAACAATGGGTACTAACGGCCTTTGCCCAGCTGTTTGACGAGAAAGCAGTTCACTTGCATACAGCAGCTTCTTTTGTGCAAGGGCATGCATCATAACGCCATTTACATTAAGCAGACCAAGTGCTGCTGCAAAGAGGGTAAGCGTAGAAGCAAGCGGAATTAAGCATTGCAAGAGTGCTTTTAGATAACCAAATGGTACATACTCTGCATATGCTGAAGCTCCTTGCTGCGCAAGGTTTGTTGGCCCCATCAGGTATAAAGCACTTAAAGTAAACAATGTATAAAGTGCTGCTGTCAACGAAAATCCGATGAGTATGGCAAGTGGTGCATTGCGTCTACTGTTTTCAATATAGGGACTCATTGAGCAGGCATACTCAAAACCAAAGTAGCCAAACATCGCCATAGGTAGAGAGTAAGGGAGCATGCTCATCTCAGCCGAGGTTATGCTTACTGATGGATTGAAGATAAAGGGAAGTAGCGCTACAAGGCTTACCACCGGTAATATCTTCCAGATGGTGAGAGCATTCATGATGGTGCTAAAGAATCTTAATCCAAGTAGGTTGAGCGCTATAAGCACGCTAACAATTATCCCGTTTGCGAGCATTGGAGTGAGCGTACTGCCGATGCTTTTCTGCAGTGCCAGGATTTGTACTGATAGGGCAAAGATATAGCCGGCAATGTAGAGCAAGCTACTTACAAAGCCAGCATGGGCATTGAGGCCGGCCTTAGCATACTGATAAAAGCCTCCTGAACCAGGGCTTAAGCGAGCCATTTGGACCGTGCTATAGACTAGTGGCACAAAGAGTACCGCTACGATTATCCAACCAAGGAAGCTGGCCATGCCTGCTACGTTGGCCATGACACCGGGTCCAATTAATATGCCTGAGCCGATCATGATATTGAGGCTCATGAGAATTGCCGTAGTGAGTGAAATCTTATGCTTCATGAGTTGTATCCTGTGCTAAATAGTGGTGAAAACGTGTCGTTGTTGTTTCGCTTACGTGGTACCGAATGGGACCTGCAAACAGATAGTCATAATGTAGATAGTTGATGATTCCCATGTTTTGGGAAGAGCCCTTATTGTTAATGATAAGGATATCCTCAATCTGTTCTATTCCTGCTAGGCGAGGAAACTGCTTTACCGAGTAGCGAACGCGTTCTTCTTGAGAAACTATGGTGTCCGGGATCTTGTGCAATTCCTCATATGATGGAATAACAATGGTAACCGACACGGTACTCTTCAGATCCTTCTTAAGCCGCCTTAAAAGATCTGCTACTTGGGGGGCAATGTTTGCAAGAAATTGGTAGCATTCAGGAACAAAGTGCTCTTTCAGCAGCTGTTTCATCGTAACAAAATAGATGGGAAGGTACGCTATGAGCAGATGATCTATCTTCTTACTTTCACAGATAGTAAGGACCTGCGTGAACGAATCCATAAGGTCATCAACTGCAAGAAAGTCGCTCAATGTAAGCGATTGAAGGGGTTTGATACCTCCGTTTGTCAGGTAGGTTGTTGGATGTGGTGTGCAGCCTAAAAGGGCTATACGTCTACATGTTGGAGGTATAGTGAACGTTGTCCCTGACATGACTGTTACATCTTGGGTCATCGGGCTACTCATAAAGAGTAGCCCGCCTAGCAGCACGGTAAGGCCTATAAAGAGTTTCTTCATTGAGCACCTCGCTCAATGATAAACTCAAGTAGTTCAGGGCAAAACAATGGTGAGCCCAGGAGGCTGGTCTTTACTGCTCGCTGTTCATTGAAGCGTAGAACGTAAGGAGTAAAGCTCTTAGTTGGCCGGCCTGCAGTCTCAAGAGTAAGCGTACTTAAGAGAATCTTCGTAGGGTCTATTCCCTCTTTCGTTAACTGCTCTTTAAGCGCTTTTGATTGCTCGTCATTTTGGTTGATAAGCACCGTGGGATGCTCCTGTGCAATTGACAAGACCTCGTGGGTAAATAAGGTAGCTAACGTTTCCTGTTGAATACCGTTTTGGGTAACTACCTCTTCAAAGTATCTCAACGGTGGCACATAGATGAGTATCTGCGGGGAAATGGGAACCTTTTCATACAGCTCACGATAAAAGCATGCTCCTTCTTGTAAGAAGCATTGCAGCTCTTCTCTTGAGGGAGTATGTTCTGCGCAATCATCAAAGTAGATTGGTAGCAACATATGGATCATGAGATGTTGTGTTATTCCGTGCAGGCAGTGGTTGTGACCTTTGATGTCACCTCCTTTGGCTGCAAGTCTACAAAGATGTCGAACATTGTACGTAAGCTCTTTATGATCAATCCCAATCTTGAAGAATAGTTTGCACGTATCCTCTACAGAAAGGCTAGCAAGCTGCTCGACCAATGAGCGATCTGGATGGCTTTTTTTGAACACATCCATAAGCTGTTTGATCGTTTTTCTTCTACTTATGCCCTTTAATCGGGTGTTTTTAGCGTACGCTGCCTCAAGTTCTTGCAGTAGCTGCTTTATAAGGTGCATATACCTTACAAAATATGAATACCGAGGCGTTGAGCCAAATATGCTGACGAGTGTGTCTCCAGCTACCTTAGCGGGTAGTCGCTCTTCTTTGTTATGATTAACAATCGTAACATGGGTCATGCCTTTGGCTTGCAGGCCAAAAAGAGCAATTAATAAAATATACCTGTTATATGTCATGATAATATCCTTATATACGGTTGATAAATAGTATCTCATAGAGAAAAAGAGTGGCTCGGTCATCATATGATGACGCGCTATATATCAATGGCCTTGCGGCCAAGTTCCGAATATAAGAATGATTAGGAAAATGAGTGGCTTAACGCCAAAGGCAGGAACGAGCAGCAGCGAATTGAGCTGTAAGTGAACAGTAAGTTTGTGTATACACGTTCATGGCGTTCCTTTGATACTGGTATTGTTTTGTACTTTGTACACTAATATTTCTCATTGTAGTATGTATGGCATAAAAGTCAACTATTAATTTTTTTTTGCATTATATGCTGCACTAATAGAGCTTTCCTTTAACAACTCTCTTTGCAGTTGTTGCCGCTTCAATTTTAGAAGACGAGGTAGCTAAAAATGCCAGGTCAAATAATGATCATTAATGAGGTTCACTACCACCGACAAGGATCGTCAAGATCCCGAAAATGACTTTCTAATCCCATGTAACCATCGATTGCCAAATTTCGTAAAAGTGCATCAATAAGGGCATACTGAAGATAATTGTAACACTATTAGATGGAATCTTGGTACAGTAGGGGGATACGCATGGCCGAAGTGTCAGAATGGCCTATTAGTGTCACTATTGCAGGATGCATGCCCGCAAATAGCATTATTTACTCTAGTGCTTGTGTGGCTTTAGGTACTTAAAGGGCTATGTTGCTCGTATGGTTGTACTATACCAAAGCTCTATTGCTGTAGATGAGGGGTGTAATGTAGACGTATAGTTGTAGAAACTGGCAATTAGAAGAGTAGTTCAAGTGTATGGGGAAGATAATAGAATGTGCCGTTTGAATCGTTGTATTTGCTATTAGTATAGGTTTGTGTCAGCATGTTCAAAAGAGGGTGAAACGACTTCGTTTTGGTTGGAAATTTGAACTAATTTTCCTAAAATAATACCAATAACAGCACTACTCTTGTCGATTTAGGCGAGCAAATGAGGGTTATGGAATTTTAATTTGACAATTTGAAATATTTTTCATAAAATATAGATAATGCAACAATGATTAACATGTTTTCAAGGTAAAGTAATTATAATGATTGAAAAACTAACACTCATGCTCCTTTGTTCATCAGGTATTTGGGCTATGACACAAGCAAAGCTTGATATTCCGTTAACGATTAAGCTGAGCACTGGTACCATCGTTACAGGTTCTGTAGATCACACTGTTAGGACCTTGGATGCAGAAGGCAACCGGTCCAGTAAGGCTTTATCTTTACTTGGTGAGGAACATAGTATACATGAAGCTCTACTATTTGATTTTGAAACGTATCCACACTTACGTGAGCCTTATAGAAGTTTACCAGCTATGATTAAGAACATACTAGAACCATTTATTACCAATAGTGAGGAATCACATGAACTATAATCTGTTACTCGTACTACTCATATCAGTACCAACTTGTGCTATGAATGAAGCCACTCTGGCACACCAGATACTGAACCAACCTACATCAGAACTTTTTGAGAAACTTCCAGAAGAGGTACAAGAATATGTAGCTCAATGGATAATTAAAGACCACCCGATGGTTGATTATATCAAAAGATCAGCTGACCTCTGTACATCAACTCTACAGGGACATACTAATATTGTTAGGTCAGCCAGTTTCAGTCCTGATGGCACCACAGTCGTAACCGCATCTAGATGATAGAACAGCCAAGATCTGGGATGTGCTGACAGGCAACTGCCTGCATACCCTACGGGGCCATACGAATGAAGTTAATTCAGCCAGTTTCAGTCCTGATGGCACCACACTCGTAACCGCATCTAGTGATAGAACTGCCAAGATCTGGGATGTGCTGACAGGTAATTGCCTGCATACCCTGCAGGGCCATACTGAATATGTTTGAGTCAGCCAGTTTTAGTCCTGATGGCACCACACTCGTAACCGCATCATGGGATAGAACTGCCAAGATCTGGGATGTGCAGACTGGTAATTGCTTGCATACCCTACAGGGCCATACGAATTGTGTTATGGTCAGCCAATTTCAGTCCTGATGGCACCACACTCGTAACCGCATCAGGGGATAAAACAGCCAAGATCTGGGATGTGCTGACAGGTAATTGCCTGCATACCCTACAGGGCCATACTGATGTTGTTATTGTCAGCCATTTTCAGTCCTGATGGCACCACACTCGTAACCGCATCAGAGGATAGAACTGCCAAGATCTGGGATGTACAGACAGGTAACTGCCTTCATACCCTACAGGGCCATGCTGGTATTGTTTATTCAGCCAGTTTCAGTCCTGATGGCACCACACTCGTAACCGCATCTAGTGATAGAACTGCCAAGATCTGGGATGTGCTGACAGGTAACTGCCTGCATACCCTACAGGGCCATACTGCTTATGTTAGGTCAGCCAGTTTCAGTCCTGATGGCACCACTCTTGTAACCGCATCTGTGGATAGAACTGCCAAGATCTGGGATGTGCTGACAGGTAACTGCCTGCGTACCCTACAGGGCCATACTGATTATGTTACGTCAGCCAGTTTCAGTCCTGATGGCACCAAACTCGTAACCGCATCTAGTGATAGAACTGCCAAGATCTGGGATGTAACCGTCTTAGAACGATTTTTTACACGGGAGATCACCTTGCCTCAAGCAGTACTTTTAAATGCAGTCTATGAGATTGTTATTATTCGCGCATTGGTTAAAAAATGGGGACAAAAAGCCTTTAACCAAGAAGCCTCAGTAAATAACCAGATTGACCACTGATAGGGCTTTATCTTTACTTGGTGAAGAGAATAGTATCCATGAAGCTATACTATTTGATTTTGATAAGTATCCACACTTACGTGAGCATTATAGAAGTTTACCAGCTATGATTAAGAACATAGTAGAACCATTTATTACCAATAGTGAGGAATCACATGAACTATAATCTGTTACTCGTACTACTCATACCAGTAACAACTTGTGCTATGGATGAAGCCACTCTGGCACAGCAGGCACTGAACCAACCTACATCAGAACTTTTTGAGAAACTCCCAGAAGAGGTACAAGAATATGTAGCTCAATGGATAATTAAAGACCACCCGATGGTTGATTATTTCAAAAGATCAGCTGACCTCTGTATATCAACCCTACAGGGCCATACTGAGTGATGTTTATTCAGCCAGTTTCAGTCCTGATGGCACCACACTCGTAACCGCATCAGGTGATGAAACAGCCAAGATCTGGGATGTGCTGACAGGCAAGTGCCTTCATACCCTACAGGGCCATACCAGTTTTGTTAGGTCAGCTAGTTTCAGTCCTGATGGCACCATACTCGTAACCGCATCATTGGATAGAACTGCCAAGATCTGGGATGTGCTGACAGGTAACTGCCTTCATACCCTACAGGGCCATACGGGGTGTGTTAATTCAGCCATTTTCAGCCCTGATGGCACCACACTCGTAACCGCATCTAGTGATAGAACTGCCAAGATCTGGGATGTGCTGACAGGTAACTGCCTGCATACCCTACAGGGCCATATTGGTGATGTTAATTCAGCCAGTTTCAGTCCTGATGGCGCCACACTCGTAACCGCATCTTGGGATAGAACTGCCAAGATCTGGGATGTGCTGACAGGTAACTGCCTGCATACCCTACAGGGCCATACGGGCTGTGTTAATTCAGCCAGTTTCAGTCCTGATGGCACCACACTCGTAACCGCATCTGATGATAGAACTGCCAAGATCTGGGATGTGCTGACAGGTAACTGCCTGCATACTCTACAGGGCCATACTATTTATGTTAGGTCAGCCAGTTTCAGTCCTGATGGCACCACACTCGTAACCGCATCTGGTGATAGAACTGCCAAGATCTGGGATGTGCTGACAGGTAACTGCCTGCATACCCTACAGGGCCATACTGAGTATTGTTAGTGTCAGCCAGTTTCAGTCCTGATGGCACCACACTCGTAACCGCATCAGGTGATAGAACTGCCAAGATCTGGGATGTGCTGACAGGTAACTGCCTTCATACCCTACAGGGCCATACTGGTTTTGTTAATTCAGCCAGTTTCAGTCCTGATGGCACGACACTCGTAACCGCATCTAATGATACAACTGCCAAGATCTGGGATGTACAGACAGGTAACTGCCTGCATACCCTACAGGGCCATACGAATTAAGTTAATTCAGCCAGTTTCAGTCCTGATGGCACCACACTTGTAACCGCATCAGATGATGAATACTGCAAAGATTTGGGATGTAACCTTCTTAGAACGATTTTTTACACGGGAGATCACCTTGCCTCAAGCAGTACTTTTAAATGCAGTCTATGAGATTGTTATTATTCGTGCATTGGTTAAAAAATGGGGACAACAAGCCTTTAACCAAGAAGCCTCACTATATAACCAGATTACCTCTTGGTTTGGTAAGGTATTATCTTTACTTGGTGAGGAGAATAGTATACATGAAGCTATACTATTTGATTTTGATAAGTATCCACACTTACGTGAGCATTATAGAAGTTTACCAGCTATGATTAAGAACATACTAGAACCATTTATTACCAATAGTGAGGAATCGCATGATCTATAATCTGTTACTCGTACTACTCATATCAGTACCAACTTGTGCTATGGATGAAGCCACTCTGGCACACCAGGCACTGCACCAACCTACATCAGAACTTTTTGAGAAACTTCCAGAAGAGGTACAAGAATATGTAGCTCAATGGATAATTAAAGACCACCCTATGGTTGATTATATCAAAAGATCAGCTGACCTCTGTACATCAACCCTACAGGGCCATACTGGGATGTGTTAATTCAGCCAGTTTCAGTCCTGATGGCACCAGACTCGTAACCGCATCTGGTGATAGAACTGCCAAGATCTGGGATGTGCTGACAGGTAAATGCCTGCATACCCTACAGGGCCATACGTATTCTGTTAGATCAGCCAGCTTCAGTCCTGATGGCACCACACTCGTAACCGCATCTAGTGATGAACTGCCAAGATCTGGGATGTGCTGACAGGTAACTGCCTGCATACCCTAGGCCATACGAATTGTGTTAAGTCAGCCAGTTTTAGTCCTGATGGCACCACACTCGTAACCGCATCTGATGATAATAACTGTCAAGATCTGGGATGTGCTGACAGGTAATTGCCTTCATACCCTACAGGGCCATACGAATTCTGTTCGTTCAGCTAGTTTCAGTCCTGATGGCACCACACTCGTAACCGCATCGGATGATAGAACTGCCAAGATCTGGGATGTGCTGACAGGTAACTGCCTTCATACCCTACAGGGCCATAGGCTTTCTGTTAATTCAGCCAGTTACAGCCCTGATGGCGCCACACTCGTAACTGCATCATGGGATAGAACAGCCAAGATCTGGGATGTGCTGACAGGTAACTGCCTTCATACCCTACAGGGCCATACTGATTTTGTTGCGTCAGCCAGATTCAGCCCTGATGGCGCCACACTCGTAACCGCATCATGGGATAGAACTGCCAAGATCTGGGATGTGCTGACTGGCAGATGCCTGCATACCTTACAGGGCCATACGGATTCTGTTAGGTCAGCCAGTTTCAGTCCTGATGGCATCACACTCGTAACCGCATCAAAAGATAGAACTGCCAAGATCTGGGATGTACAGACAGGTATCTGCCTGCATACCCTACGTGGCCATACGAATGATGTTAATTCAGCCAGTTTCAGTCCTGATGGCACCAAAGTTTTAACCGCATCTAGCTAGATAATACTGCAAAGATCTGGGATGTAACCTTCTTAGAACGATTTTTTACACGGGAGATCACCTTACCTCAAGCAGTACTTTTACATGCAGTCTATGAGGTTGTTATTATTCGCGCATTAGTTAAAAAATGGGGACAAAAAGCCTTTAACCAAGAAGCCTCAGTAAATAACCAGATTGACTACTGGTCCGATAGGGCTTTATCTTTATTGGTGAAGAGCATAGTATTCATGAAGCTATACTATTTGATTTTGATAAGTATCCACACTTACGTGAGCATTATAGAAGTTTACCAGCTATGATTAAGAACATACTAGAACCAATTATTACCAATAGTGAGGAATCACATGAACTATAATCTGTTACTCGTACTACTCATACCAGTAACAACTTGTGCTATGGATGAAGCCACTCTGGCACACCAGGCACTGAACCAACCTACATCAGAACTTTTTGAGAAACTTCCAGCAGAGGTACAAGAATATGTAGCTCAATGGATAATTAAAGACCACCCGATGGTTGATTATATCAAAAGATCAGCTGACCTCTGTACATCAACCCTACAGGCCATACTGGTGTTGTTAGATCAGCCAGTTTTAATCCTGATAGCACCACACTCGTGACCGCATCTATGGATGGAACTGCCAAGATCTGGGATGTGCTGACAGGTAACTGCCTTCATACCCTACAGGGCCATACTGATGTTGTTATGTCAGTCAGTTTCAGTCCTGATGGCACTACACTCGTAACCGCATCTAGTGATGGAACTGCCAAGATCTGGGAAGTGCTAACAGGTAACTGCCAGCATACCCTACAGGGCCATACGAGTTCTGTTGGGTCAGCAAGTTTCAGTCCTGATGGCACTATACTCGTAACCGCATCTAGTGATAGAACTACCAAGATCTGGGATGTGCTGACAGGTAACTGTCTGCATACCCTACAGGGCCATACTGGTAGTGTTATTTCAGCCAGTTTCAGCACTGATGCCGCCACACTCGTAACTGCATCATGGGATAGCACTGCCAAGATCTGGGATGTAATGACTGGCAACTGCCTGCATACCCTACAGGGCCATAGGAGTTTTGTTAGGTCAGCCAGTTACAGTCCTGATGGCACCACACTCGTAACCGCATCTGGGGATAGAGACTGCCAAGATCTGGGATGTGCTGACAGGTGACTGCCTGCATACCCTACAGGGCCATACTGGTCCTGTTTAGTTCAGCCAGTTTTAGTCCTGATGGCACTAGACTCGTAACCGCATCAAAAGATAGAACTGCCAAGATCTGGGATGTGTTGACAGGTAACTGCCTGCATACCCTGCAGGGCCATACGAGTTTTGTTAATTCAGCCAGTTTCAGTCCTGATGGCACCAAAGTCGTAACCGCATCTGTTGATAAAACTGCAAAGATCTGGGATGTAGCCTCCATAGAACGATTTTTTACACGGGAGATCACCTTGCCTCAAGCAGTACTTTTACATGCAGTCTATGAGGTTGTTGTTATTCGTGCATTGGTTAAAAAATGGGGACAAGAAGCTTTTAACCAAGAAGCCTCATTATATAACCAGATTACCTCTTGGTTTGGTAAGGTATTATCTTTACTTGATGAGGAGCATAGTATACATGAAGCTCTACTATTTGATTTTGATAAGTATCCACACTTACGTGAGCCTTATAGGAGTTTACCAGCTATGATTAAGAACATACTAGAATCATTTATTACCAATAGTGAGGAATCACATGATATATTCTATTACTCGTACTACCCATATCAGTAACAAGTTGTGCTATGGATGAAGGGTAGTCAGTTGGGTATAGATATCACTATTTTTTGCTTCTATATTGCTCATATGGTTGGAATATACAAAGTTCTATTACTAGAGAGGATGGTTGCAATGTGGCGTTTTAGTTGCGGAAATTGGTAATTAGAAGAGTAATGCAAGTTTATCAGGGAGATAATAGAATGTGTTATTTGAATCATTGTATTTGATATTTGTGTAGGCTTAGATCAGAAAGTTCAAAATAAACTGCAATTGACAGTTTGAAATTATTTTTCTAAAATAATAATAGCATTGCTCTAGGAGGCTGGGCGAACAAACAAGGTTATTGCATGTTAAAAAATTTAGTCCTTATTGTTTTCTGTTATCAAGGGCTTGTAGCCATGACGCAAGAACAGCATTCAGCTCAACTAAAGCTTGAGCTGAACGATGGTACTGTAGAAGTACCTCGCATAGAAGCAGAGCTTTCTGAGATGGTAAGAGAGTTACTTGAACTTATTGATGATGATCAGTCTATTTCATTGTTCGATATATCGCTAGCTGAATGGGAGCTTATATATGGACCTTTGTCGTTAGCATATATATACACTAAAAAAAAGACGGAACATTCTCGTCGGTCATTTATAGCATCTCTTGAAAAGCTGTCAGAAGATGAACTTTTGTCGTGTATGACGATAGCTGATTTCTTAGCGATAAAGATAGTATTAGACGCTTGCTTAGGTCTTGCGTATACAGGACATTTGAATACTCTTACCTTTGAACAGCTTATGCAATGTGTACCAAACTATGTCCATGAGATTGTATTTCGTCGAGCATGCGCTATATATGGCCCTTATAGGGCAACACAGCTTGTCGATTGCGAACTGCATGCACATTCAGTGGTGAAAATTTGTGAAACAGTGGATGGAACTATTGTTTCGGGATCTTTTGATGGCACCGTGAGGATATCTGATACAGAAGGAAAACTATTAGCTCTATGTGAGGGGCATGAGGCTTTTATTTATGACGTTTGTGTAACGCCGAGTGGTCTTATTGTATCTGCGTCTTTGGATGGAACCCTTAGAGTTTGGGATAGAGAAGGTAACCAGCGTGCCGTTTGTGTGGGTCATGAAGGTGCAATTAAGGCAGTTTGTGTAACAGCTGATAACAAGATTGTCTCAGGATCTTTTGATGGCACCGTGAGAATTTGGGATACCAAGGGCAATCAGCTTGCGCTTTGTGTAGGGCATAACGGTTTTGTTACTGCAGTGTGCCTAACCCATGATGGTTATATAGTCTCGGGATCTTTTGATAAAACGGTGCGAATCTGGGATACTGAGGGTAACGAGCTTGCTGTTTGTGAAGGCCATACTAGTATAGTTAAAGCTGTTTGTGTAACCTGTGATAATAAGATAGTCGCTGGGGCTAAAGATGGCACAGTGAGAATATGGGATAGAAAAGGTAACCCGATTGCTGTTTGTACGGGACACGATGCTTCGATTTCTGCGGTGTGTGTAACACCTGATAATAAAATTGTTTCGGGATCATTTGATGGAACGGCGAGAATCTGGGATGTAAAAGGTACTCAACGTGCTCTGTGTGAAGCGTATGGTGGTGGTGTTTCTGAAGTGTGTGTAACACCTGATAGTAGGATTTTCACAGGATCCTTTGATGGAACGGTGAGAATTTGGGATAGAAAAGGCACTCAGCTTGCTGTTTGTACTGGTAATGGAAACGCGGTTTTTGCTATTTGCTTAGCCTCGAATGATAAGGTCGTATCAGGATATGAAGATGGAACCTTGAAAGTCTGGGATGTGACATTGTCATTAGCTGACGAACAAGTTGAGAAGGTATGGT
Organism: uncultured bacterium; assembly: GCA_963711045.1. Classification (GTDB taxonomy): domain Bacteria; phylum Babelota; class Babeliae; order Babelales; family Babelaceae; genus PRDV01. The sequence continues at coordinate 1,111,357 of CAVQCM010000004.1, forward strand.
CGCATCTACAGAAAAATTCTACAGAGGAAGCGATTGGAGAGGGGTGGGGCTACATTAAGAACATACTACAGGAAGAACCTTCTATTAAAGATGGGTAATTGAGTATTCACAAACGTATCCTTCATTCTGTTTGCTCGTCCGGGCTTTTGGACTTAAGGCAAGGAAAAACAAGCAACTGATGGTAAGGGTTGAGCAATTGCATTATATAGTAGATGTTATTGCCCGGCAACACTCTCTGGAATGGCGCATAGGCCATTGATTTTACATGAATGGGAAATAGGGGTTTTCGGCGCTTAATGACTCCCTTTAAGGCATTTTGGGATGTTATTATTGAATTTATTTCATGGTAGACTGTTTTGGTTCTAGTATACAAAGTATGCCCATTGAATTTATCCTATGCTAAGGTTGAATCTTATATTTGGGTATGTTTGGCAAATAGTCGCCTAATTATGAACCAATTGAATTTAAATTTGACAATTTGAAATATTTTTCATACAATAAAGATAATACAACAATGATTAACATCTTTTTAAGGAAAAGGTAATTATAATGATTAATAAATTAACACTCATGCTCCTTTGTTCACCAGGTCTTTTGGCTATGACACAAGAGAAGCTCGATAGTCTGTTAACGGTTAAGCTGAGCAATGGTTCAGTCGTTTCAGCTTCTGAAGATCACACTGTTAGGATCTTGGATGCAGAAGGCAACCAGCTTGCAGTTTGTGAAGGACATACAGCTCCAGTTACCGCAGTTTGTGCAGCGCCAAATAGTCAAATCGTTACCGGTTCTAAAGATAGAACTGTTAGGATCTGGGATACAGAAGGCAACCTGCATGCAGTTTGTGTGGGACATGAAGCTCCGATTACTGCACTTTATGTAGCTCAAAATGGTACCATCATTTCAGATTCTGCAGATCGCACTGTGAGGATCTGGGATGCAGAAGGCAACTTGCTTGCAGTGTTTCACGGGCATCAAGCTCCGGTTATTGCAGTTCGCGTCGAGCCAGATGGTACCATTGTTACAGATTCTGGAGATGGAAGAGTTAAAATCTGTGATGCAGAAGGTAACTTGCTTGTTAATGCAGTTTTCGTAGCCCCTCTAGAAGACTAAAATTGCTGATATTGCTCTATTTTACACCCCTTACTTAGGACAATTTGCCTAGGTAGGGGGTTTCATCTTTCTTTGTGCTGAGCAGGGAGATAGTGCATTAGGGTGCATTGACCAGATCTTGAGCAAAAAAGCCCCTCATAAAGAGGAGCCTTTTTAGGGTGCTTTTTGTAGAAAGATCCTTCTATGAGTAGTTATGTTCAACTATAGGGCAATAGGGGTTAAGGCTCTTAATGGTCTCCTTTTAAGGTGTTGGGAGGTTTTTTATTTCATAACCGGAAAACTATCGGCTTTTAAGCCGTAGATGAACGGTTATCCTTTGTTTGAATAGAGCATTGTCGTAAGACACGCGAAATGAGAAGCTGTAAGCACAAAGAAGTCATGGTATAGAGAATACTATTGCAAGCTTCTGTTTGCTCATAAGATTTTTAATTAAAAAATTTTACATCTTACAAAATATTTGTTACTTTTTCTGCACTATGAGAGAAAGATTAACAAAAAGCTACAAGTATTGCCTGAATCCTACCAATAAGCAACAGAAGCTATTAGCTCAGTTTTCAGGATGCTCTCGTTTTGTTTACAATTACGGATTATCAATAGTAAAGATAGCTTTTAATGGAAAGAAAGCTATTCCTACGTATGAAGAGATAGCAAATCTTCTGCCCTTGCTTAAAATAGCTGAAGAAACGAAGTTTTTAGCAGATGCTCCAGCCCAATGCTTACAGCAAGCACTGAAGGATATGTTTCTCGCTGTAACCTCTTTTTTTAAAAACAAGAAATCAGACAGAAAAGTAGGGATGCCTCACTTTAGAAAAAGAGGAAGAAACGACACCATGAGGTATCCTCAGCATATACGATGTGAAAACAACAGAGTGTGGCTTCCTAAAATTGGCTGGGTAAAATATCGTAATTCAAGAGCTATACCTGGTACGATAAAACAAGCAATTGTATATAAAAGAGGTAAGCGATGGCACATATCAATTGTCTTTGAAGAACAGGTTGATATTGTGAAGGTCCCTATAAGAGAAGAAGAAGCTCTTGGTGTTGATGTAGGTATCAAGGTATTTGCAGCGCTTTCAACTGGTGAAAAGGTTGATAATCCTGCCTATCTTCATCAACTTCTCAAGAGACTGCGCTATCTCTATAGGGCTCTATCCCGAAAGAAAAAGTTTAGTAATAACTGGAAGAAGTGTGTTGCTCAGATACAGCAATTACATAGCCGCATCAAGAACTTGAGGAATGATTTTTTACATAAATTATCCACAAAATTAGCCAAGAACCACGGTGTTTTGTGTGTAGAAGATCTCTATATCAAGGGCATGATTAAAAACAAGAAGCTCTCACGAGCTATAGCGGATGCTGGCTGGGGAACATTCCTTCAATTCTTACGTTATAAATGCGCTTGGAAAGGTAAACACTTTGTCAAAATAGATAGATGGTTTGCCTCAAGTCAACTGTGTTCTACCTGTGGCAATAAGCAAGATATGCCTCTACAAAAAAGAGTGTATCATTGTGAAGAATGCGAACTAGTAGAAGACAGAGATGTTAATGCAGCGAAAAACATAAGGGCGGCGGGGCTCTCCGTCCTAAAAGCTTGTGGAGAGATTGCCGTTGGGCAGCTCTGAGAAGCAAGAATCGCCGGCTTTTAAACCGGTGAGGGTCAATGAATTTGCTCTATGGCTAGACTGTTTTGGTTCTTGTATACAGAGTATGCCCATTAAGTTTATCCTATGCTACGGTTGAATCTTATATTTGGGTATGTTTGGCGAATAGTCACGCCTGTGCAGGGCAATTGGATATAAATTTGACAATATGAAATATTTTTCATACAATAAAGATAATACAACAATGATTAACATGTTTTTAAGGAAAGGTAATTATAATGATTAACAAACTAACACTCATGCTCCTTTGTTCACCAGGTCTTTTGGCTATGACATTGGAAAAGCTCGATGGTCCGTTAACGACTAAGTTGAGCAATGGTTTCGTCGTTTCAGGTTCTGAAGATTACACTGTTAGGATCTGGGATACAGAAGGCAACCTGCATGCAGTTTGTGTGGGACATGAAGCTCCGGTTACTGCAGTTTGTGCAGCGCCAAATGGTAAAATCGTTACGGGTTCTAAAGATAGAACTGTTAGGATCTGGGATACAGAAGGCAACCTGCATGCAGTTTGTGTGGGACATGAAGCTCCGGTTACGGCACTTTATGTAGCTCAAAATGGTACCATCATTTCAGATTCTGCAGATCGCACTGTGAGGATCTGGGATGCAGAAGGCAGCTTGCTTGCAGTGTTTCTTGGGCATCAAGCTCCGGTTACTGCAGTTCGCGTAGAGCCAAATGGTACCATCATTACAGGTTCTGAAGATGGAACGGTGAAAATCTGGGATGCAGAAGAAAGCCTGCCTATAGTTGATTATATCAAAAGATCAGCTGGCCTCTGTACATTAACCCTACAGGGCCATCCTGTTGTTGTTACTTCAGCCAGTTTTAGTCCTGATGGCACCAGACTCGTAACCGCATCTTGGGATAGAACTGCCAAGATCTGGGATGTGCTGACTGGCAGCTGCCTGCATGCCCTACAGGGCCATGCGATGGGTGTTAATTCATCCAGTTTCAGCCCTGATGGCACCAGACTCGTAACCGCATCTAGTGATGAGACTGCAATGATCTGGGATGTGCTGACTGGCAAATGTCTGCATACCCTAAAGGGCCATACTGATGACGTTAGGTTAGCCCGTTTCAGTCCTGATGGCACCAGACTCGTAACCGTATCTAGTGATGAGACTGCAATGATCTGGAATGTGCTGACAGGTAACTGCCTGCATATCCTACAGGGCCATACGATGGGTGTTACTTCAGCCTGTTTCAATCCTGCTGGCACCAGACTCGTAACCGCATCTGATGATAGTACAGCCAAGATCTGGGATGTGCTGACTGGCAAATGTCTGCATACCCTAAAGGGCCATACTGATGATGTTAATTCAGCCAGTTTCAGCCCTGATGGCACCATACTCGTAACCGCATCTAGTGATGGAACTGCCAAAATCTGGGAAGTGCTGACAGGTTACTGCCTGGATACCCTACGGGGTCATTCTGATGGTGTTAATTCAGCCAGTTTCAGCCCTGATGGCACCAGACTCGTAACCGCATCAGATGATAGAACTGCCAAGATCTGGGATGCGCTGACAGGTAACTGCCTGCATACCCTACAGGGCCATATTGTTGATGTTGATTCAGCCAGTTTCAGCCCTGATGGCACTACACTCGTAACCGCATCTTGGGATGCAATGGCAAAGATCTGGGATGTGCTGACAGGTAACTGCCTGCATACCCTACAGGGCCATACTGGTCCTGTTGTGTCAGCCAGTTTCAGTCCTGATGGCACCAGACTCATAACCGCATCTAGGGATAGAACTGCCAAGATCTGGGATGTATAACCCAGCAAGTTAAAGCAGTTTTCCCCATAGAAGACTAAAATTGCTGATCCTGCTCTATATTTCACCCTTACCTGGGATAAGTTCCTAGGTGAGGGGTTTCATCTTTTTTTTACTGAGCTGGGAGATAGTGTATTAGAAGGTATTGGCCAGAGTGGTCTTGAGCAAAAAAAGCCCCTCATAAAAAGGGTTGAACAATTTCATTAAATAGTAGATGTTATTACCCGGCAACGCTCTCTGGAATGGCGCGCCATTGATATTACGTAATGGGCAATAGGGGTTAAGCCTCTTAATGGTCTCCCTGGAAATCGTTTTGGGTGACCGTCTTATTGAATTCAAATTTGACAATTTGAAACATTTTTCATACAATAAAGATTATGCAACAATGATTAACATGTTTTTTACGGAAAGGTAATTATAATGATAAAAAAACTATCACTCATGCTTCTTTGTTCACCAGGTCTTTTGGCTATGACACTGGAAAAGCTCGAAGGTCCGTTAACGATTAAGCTGAGCAATGGTTTCGTCGTTTCAGGTTCTGAAGATCACACTGTAAGGATCTTTGATGCAGAAGGCAACCTGCAAGCAGTTTGTATGGGGCATGAAGCGCCGGTTACTGCAGTTCGCGTAGAGCCAAATGGTACCATCGTTACAGGTTCTGAAGATGGAGCTGTGAAAATCTGGGATGCAGAAGAAAACCTGCCTATAGTTGATTATATCAAAAGATCAGCTGGCCTCTGTACATTAACCCTACAGGGCCATACGATGGGTGTTATGTCAGCCAGTTTCAGCCCTGATGGAGCTACACTCGTAACCGTATCACATGATAGAACTGCCAAGATCTGGGATGTGCTGACTGGCAAATGTCTGCATACCCTAAGGGGCCATATTGATCATGTTAGGTCAGCCAGTTTTAGTCCTGATGGCACCAGACTCGTAACCGTATCTAGTGATGAGGCTGCAATGGTCTGGAATGTACTGACAGGTAACTGCCTGCATGTCCTACAGGGCCATACTGGTGTTGTTATTTCAGCCAGTTTCAGTCCTGATGGCACTAGACTCGTGACCGCATCATATGATAGAACTGCCAAGATCTGGGATGTAATGACTGGCAACTGCCTTCGTACCCTACAGGGCCATACGTATTGTGTTTGGTCAGCCGGTTTCAGTCCTGATGGCACCACACTCGTGACCGCATCATATGATAGAACTGCCAAGATCTGGGATGTGCTGACAGGCAATTGTCTTCATACCCTACAGGACCATACTTGTGGTGTTTGGTCAGCCAGTTTTAGTCCTGATGGCACAAGACTCGTGACCGCATCATATGATAGAACTGCCAAGATCTGGGATGTAATGACTGGCAATTGTCTTCATACCCTACAGGGCCATACTGATTATGTTAGGTTAGCCGGTTTCAGTCCTGATGGTACCACACTTGTAACCTCATCTGGGGATGGAACTGCCAAGATCTGGGATGTAATGACTGGCAACTGCCTTCGTACCCTACAGGGCCATACTAGTGATGTTAATTCAGCCAGTTTCAGCCCTGATGGTACCACACTCGTAACCGCATCTCAGGATAGAACTGCCAAGATCTGGGATGTAATGACTGGCAACTGCATTCATACCCTACAGGGCCACACGAATTGTGTTTGGTCAGCCAGTTTCAGTCCTGATGGCACCACACTTGTAACCGCATCTCAGGATAGAACTGCCAAGATCTGGGATGTAACCCAGCAAGTTAAAGCAGTTTCCGTAGCCCCTCTAGAAGACTAAAATTGCTGATATTGCTCTATATTGCGCCCCTTACTTAGGACAATTTGCCTAGGTAAGGGGTTTCATCTTTTTTTTGCTGAGCTGGGAGATAGTGCATTAGAAGGTATTGGCCAGAGTGGTCTTGAGCAAAAAAAGCCCCTCATAAAAAGGGTTGAACAATTTCATTAAATAGTAGATGTTATTGCCCGGCAACGCTCTCTGGAATGGCACATGCGCCATTTATATTACGTAATGGGAAATAGGGGTCAAGACTCTTGATGGTCTTCCTGGAAATCGTTTTGGGAGACCGTCTTATTGAATTTGAATTTGACAATTTGAAACATTTTTCATACAATAAAGATTATGCAACAATGATTAACATGATTTCTACGGAAAGGCTATAATAATGATAAAAAAACTAACACTCATGCTCCTTTGTTCACCAGGTCTTTTGGCTATGACACTGGAAAAGCTCGATGGTCCGTTAACGACTAAGTTGAGCAATGGTTTCGTCGTTTCAGGTTCTGAAGATCACACTGTTAGGATCTTTGATGCAGAAGGCAACCTGCAAGCAGTTTGTATGGGGCATGAAGCGCCGGTTACTGCAGTTTGTGCAGCGCCAAATGGTAAAATCGTTACCGGTTCTAAAGATAGAACTGTTAGGATCTGGGATACAGAAGGCAACCTGCATGCAGTTTGTGTGGGACATGAAGCTCCGATTACAGCAGTTTACGTAGCTCAAAATGGTACCATCGTTTCAGGTTCTGCAGATCGCACTGTGAGGATCTTTGATGCAGAAGGCAACCTGCAAACAGTTTGTATGGGGCATGAAGCGCCGGTTACTGCAGTTCGCGTAGAGCCAGATGGAACTGTTAAAATCTGGGATGCAGAAGAAAATCTGCCTATGGTTGATTATATCAAAAGATCAGCTGGCCTCTGTACATCAACCCTACAGGGCCATACGCATTTTGTTATGTCAGCGAGTTTCAGCCCTGATGGAGCTGCACTCTTGACCGCATCTATGGATAGTACTGCCAAGATCTGGGATGTGCTGACAGGTAACTGCTCGCATACCCTGCAGGGCCATACTGCTCATGTTAATTCGGCCAATTTCAGTCCTGATGGAGCTACACTTGTAACCGCATCTTGGGATGGCACTGCCAAGATCTGGGATGTGCTGACAGGCAACTGCTCTGCATACCCTACAGGGCCATACTGATGTTGTTAGGTCGGCCAGTTTCAGTCCTGATGGCACCAGACTCGTGACCGCATCAGAGGATGGAACTGCCAAGATCTGGGATGTGCTGACAGGTAATTGCCTGCATACCCTATAGGGCCATAAGTATTCTGTTAGATCAGCTAGCTTCAGTCCTGATGGCACCACAATCGTAACCGCATCTATGGATAGAACGGCAAAGATCTGGAATGTGCAAACTGGTAACTGCCTGCATACCCTAGAGGGCCATACTGATTTTGTTGTATCAGCCAGTTTCAGTCCTGATGGCACCAGACTCGTGACCGCATCATTGGATAGAACTGCCAAGATCTGGGATGTGCTGACAGGTAACTGCTTGCATACCCTACAGGGCCATACGATGGATGTTAATTCAGCCAGTTTCAGTCCTGATGGCACCAGACTCGTAACCGCATCTAATGATAGTACTGCCAAGATCTGGGATGTGCTGACAGGCAAGTGCCTGCATACCCTAGAGGGCCATACTGATTTTGTTGTATCAGCCAGTTTCAGTCCTGATGGCACCAGACTCGTAACCGCATCTGTGGATGGAACTGCCAAGATCTGGGATGTGCTGACAGGCAACTATCTGCATACCCTACAGGGACATACTGATGACGTTAGGGCAGCCAGTTTTAGCCCTGATGGTACCACACTCGTGACCGCATCATGGGATAGAACTGCCAAGATCTGGGATGTATAACCCAGCAAGTTAAAGCGGCCCCCTAGAAGACTAAAATTGCTGATCCTGCTTTATATTTCACCCTTACCTGGGACAATGTTCCTAGGTAAGGGGTTTCATCTTTCTTTGTGCTGAGCTGGGAGATAGTGCATTAGGGGCATTGGCCAGAGTGGTCTTGAGCAAAAAAAGCCCCTCATAAAGAGGAGCTTTCGAAAGTGTATAGGTACTTATTTTAGTAGAAAGATCCTTCAATGATTCGGATAGTCAGTTGGGTATGAGTATTTTCAACTATTTCTACTCTGCGGTAGCATCCATTATAGGAAAAATGAAATAGACCTACAAATTTCTCTAGTAGTTGACCAATGACCCATCTAGTCTCGTTAAAAGCATCCATTAAACGTGTGTATCTACCCTCTGCCATTAGGCGTTTATAGCTATCTTCTTCCTCAAACATGCAAGAAGAAGGGATATCTATCTCATAGCGAGACAGATAGATGCCTGCAAGATAATGAGCGACCGGTGAATCTTTTGGGCTTTCTGGTATTGATGAAGAAAAGAGAGTTGTGACAACTTCAAAGAGTTCTTGGATAATTGCTTGTTTTTCACCTTTTGGAAGCGTTTCTCCTTGTAATTCTTTCAAAAGGTTATTGTACAGCCTGCGGCCAAGATTTCGCCCTTCAATATAGTAGGTGCTGGTACTGCAAAGGGAACAGAGATCAAAAAGAAGACTATTATTCCCCCTAATAAATATGCTTACTTTCTCTTTGTCTTTCTCGTTTAAGGTGCTAAATATCTCACCAAACTCTGGTATGAGTTTTTTCATAGCCTGCGTATATGATTCTTCTGTTTGTGAGCAAGAAAGAATGGTCATTACCATGTTGATCAGCCACTCACGAACAGTACTGTCATTACCGGTAGAGTTTTTGGGACTAAAGGCTTGTTGAAATCCTTTAAAATAGGCTTTTTCTAGGACACTTCTTTGTTGGCGAAGCTGATCTGGCATATCTTCTAACATAAGGAGATCAAGGAGTGCTAATGGTGCATCGAAATTCCAATCGCAGTGTCGAAAATCAAGTGACTTTTGGTTAAGAAAATTCGTTTTTATGGTTCCTTGAAATTCGCCAATCTGCCGAAATAGCGTCTCATAATCAATAGCTGATTGAGTATCAGCTGTTACGGCAAGGAGGGCTCCTAATGCGAGTACATAACTATATTTCATCAGTAATCCTTTTAGTTAGTGGCAAGAAAACATGTACTTAAGCAGGTTGCTGCAGATGGAGATCATGTCAAGCGGTTGGTAAAGTAAGTGAATTTATGCTATCATAAGATCTATAAACCCGAAAAAAGGTGTCTATGATTACCATCTCAAACCTATCGGTCATCTGCAATGACCAGCCAATTCTTAAAAATCTATCACTGTCTATTGAGCCTGGTACGGTCCATGCGTTAATGGGTCCTAACGGCTCTGGTAAAAGTACCTTAGCACGTACCGTGCTTGGGTATCCTCAATGTGAGGTGATCAATGGTTCTATATCCTTTGAGGGACAAGATCTTCTTGCTTTGCCTACAGAAAAGCGTGCTCGTTTGGGACTGTTCTTAGCAAGTCAGAATCCGCCAGCTATACCTGGAGTTCAAGTATTTACGTTTCTTAAAGAAGCACATCGTATGCTTACCGGTCAAGAGATTTCTGTGGAAGCGTTTAAGAAGCACGTCTATAAGGTATTTGATCAGGTTAAACTTGATCATAGCTTTGTCTATCGTACGGTTCATGAAGGGTTCTCTGGTGGCGAAAAAAAACGCTTTGAGATAGCACAACTGTTATTGTTTCAACCTAAGCTTGCTATCTTAGATGAAATAGATTCTGGTCTTGATGTTGATGCGCTGCGAAGTATTACGAGTCTACTCAATGAGTGGGTCCAAGAACCTGGTAGATCATTATTATTGATAACCCACTATAAGCGCATGTTAGCCTATATTAAGCCTGATATGGTACATGTGTTATATAATGGTGCTATATGGGCACGTGATGATCATACCTTAGCAGATAAGGTTGAACAGCGGGGCTATGATGGGCTCATTTAGAACAGAAAAAGGTCTTAGTGAAGCAGTGGTGAGACAGATATCCTTGCAAAAGAACGAGCCTACTTGGATGACTGACTTTCGGGTCCAGGCATTACGAACCTTTGAAGGTATGAAGCTTCCTGATTGGGGGCCGGATTTACGGGGGTTGCCGCTTAATGATATATACTATTACCTTCGTCCTATGAAGGGACAAAAGCGACAATGGGATGAGGTGCCTGATAAGATTAAAAATACCTTCATGAAATTGGGCATCCCGCAAGCTGAACAAAAGCTCTTAGCCGGGGTAGGGGCCCAGTTTGAGTCTGAGGTAGTCTATAAAAATCTTAAGAAAAAGTGGGCTGATCAAGGAGTGATCTTTGTAGATACTAATACGGGGCTTACTGAGCATTCCGCGTTGTTTAAGCAGTATTTTGCGTCGCTGGTGCCACCACATGATAATCCCTTTGCTGCTCTTAATTCTGCTGTGTGGTCTGGCGGCAGTTTTATTTATGTTCCGCCTGGTGTTCATATAGATTTGCCGTTACAGGCCTATTTTAGAATAGAAGCGGATAAGATGGGACAATTTGAAAGGACGCTTATTATTGCTGATAAGGGATCTTCGGTCCATTACATAGAAGGATGTAGCGCTCCGGTCTATAGTAGCAGTTCCCTTCATAGTGCCGTCGTAGAAATTATCGCGCTTGAAGGCGCATCTGTTACGTATACCACCATTCAGAACTGGGCACCCAATGTGTATAACTTAGTAACAAAGCGGGCACTTGCTCATGCAGATGCTCGCGTATCATGGGTCGATGGTAACTTCGGTAGCAAAGTAACGATGAAATATCCTTCAGTTATTCTCAAAGGAGAAAGAGCCCAAGGAGAAATACTCTCTATAGCAGTAGCAGGTAAAGGGCAACACCAAGATTCTGGGGGTAAGATTATTCATTTAGCGCCTAATACTCGCTCAACCATTGTCGCTAAATCTATCAGTAAAGATGGCGGACGAACAAGCTATAGGGGACTATTGAAAGTAATAAAAGGTGCTTCAAATGTACGCTCACGCGTACAGTGTGATGCCTTATTAGTAGATAAGGATTCTAAGACTGATACCTATCCTACAAGCGTTATTAATGAGTCCGCAGTAGATATTGGTCATGAAGCATCCGTTTCAATGATACAAGATGATCAGCTGCAGTATCTCATGTCACGGGGTATTACCATGGCGGCAGCAAGTGCCATGATAGTAAATGGGTTTATAGAACCATTTGTTAAGACGCTTCCGCTTGAGTATGCGGTTGAGCTTAATCGACTTATTGAAGCAGAGATGGAAGGATCTATTGGATGAGTAAGCCAACCTATGCCTTGCCAAGCGATCTTTTTCCTAAAAAAGAGCTTCTTGAAGCGCTCGGCTCATCGTGTGTCGGCCGATTTGAACAAGAAGTACGTGCACGGGCCCTAAAAGGCTATGAAAATAATGATGCTCAAGATAAAGAGTTAGTTCGTTTTATGAAACCTGAGGTACCTTTGGGCAGCTCACTAGCTCAAGCAGATGATATAAGTGCTGAATGCATCTATCTTGGGAGTAAGTCCTGGCTAGCTTCTTCTGCAGATGCACCGTTTATTCCTCAGCAATGTTCTACCTTAGTAGATATCTATAATGAACCGCGCTCACTTGCCCATCTCATTGGAGCCTCATTTTCTAGCATGAGGATAGTATATATTGCAGAAAACTTAAAGCAGGTCTCGCTGTATGATATTGCTGGACCGCCAACCTGTGAGCTTCTCATGATCATCGTTGAGAAGGGGGTGACCGTTTCACTACACGATGAATATGGTATAGATCAGTTGTATGCCCGATCAATACTTGCTCACATAGGCGAAGGTGCCAACGTGAGGCTCACGGGAGATCATTCCTTTAGTGCTGATGCTTACGGGTTGCAGCATGATAGATGGTACATTAAAGATGGAGCAGTCCTAACCATTACAGATCTCTACACTGGTGCTGCACAATCCTGGCTTAGAAAAGAGTTTATTCTTCATAAAGATTCGTCAGTAGATTACACCTGGCTTGCCGGGTTATCAGGCGAGAACCAAGTAGCCCTTACGACCATGCAGGAACATCTTGGTGCCTCGAGTAGCAGTTCGGTAGTAGTTAAAGCGGCGCTATCTCAAGAGGCTCGATCATTTTATCGAGGAATGATTCGTCTTGAAGAGCAAGCAGTGCATGCTACTGCTGATCAACAGCAGCGAGCATTATTACTCAGTACTGATGCGAAGACCTGTGCTATTCCTGCCCTAGAGGTTGCTACGCATGAAGTGCGCTGTGCTCATGGTAGTGCTGCCGGCACATTTAGTGAGGATGAACTGTGGTATTTACAAGTACGTGGGCTGAATCGGCAGCAGGCTGAACAGATGCTTCTTGAAGGATTCTTTACGGTGGACGGAGTGCCTGCATCAGGGCTAAGAAGATTAAAAGAAGCTGTCGTTTTTCAACCATCTCTCTGACAAGTAAGCAGTTCGAAAGAATGAGGCTGACTGTATTTCTAGCTTATTAGTCTACCACCGTAAGCCTTCCTGTAGTAAACAACGGTGGGACATTATTACCTTTCTTAAGCCAGGAAAGGAATCGTGTTATTTCTTGCTTAAACTGTGGGTCAGCAAAGTTCTGCTTGAGTAATGCAAGAAGTTTTTGTTGTTTATTGCGCGGATTGATAATGATTTCAAGCAACTTCTCAGGCGTATGAATGAGTGCTGTTTTAAGAAGGTGATATTCACCAGCAGCGGTGGTTTGTTTAACCCGTTTTTCAGTATGTTGGGGATCAAGAAACTCATCAAGCGAGTCAAATTCACTTATATACAGCATCTTAGCGCTTTGATAAAAGGCGAAGCTTTTTTCAAGGCCCCAGAGGTTAACCAAACGATTTTCAAACGTGCTTTCCGGTTGCTCTGATGCGGTAAAAAGCGTATGAATTATATGGGTAAGTCCCTCTATGAGAGCCTCTTTTAATAAGAGAGGTTCTTGATCGATTCGTTCTAGAGCATACCGGTCGTTCAGTGCCTTACTTGCCGTATCTGTGGTAATATCCTCCTCTAAACTCAGTCCATGAAGTGTTTCATGTACGATATTTTTAAGGAGCTCTTCGTTTCTAAAGTAGAGGGTCCCTTTATCAAGGAGCTGGGCAGAATTAAGATGTTCTATGGTAAATGGTGCCCCTTTTTGGGGAAATGGTTTATCTATTGGTGTCGGTAAGAAATACCACGGGGTAAATCGTTTCTTGTTAATGCGCGGACTTCTGAACCAACTACGCATAGTGTAAAGCGTATAAATGCGCGTCAGCGCTGACTTTAAGAGGGTGGTGTCATCAAATAATGATATATCACCGAACCACAACGTCATCGGCTGCCAGGTAGCGCCATTGGCTAGAATGATATATTCATCAGCAGTAGCAAACTGATCTGCTAAAGAGTTTAATATAGGAAGCGTACCTACCGTAAGATTAGCAAGAGTAAGCTGTGAAAGGATGTGTGGTGCTAACTCAATGGTGGTAGTTTTGATAAAGAGCTGTTGTGAAATAGGGTTGTCATAGATACTTTGCAGATATTCTTGATCGGTAAATGATGCTATGCCTTTAATGACGTCTCGTACTTGTTTATCTTGAAAGATTACTAAGAGCGCCTTTTTAACCGCTTCAGTATTAGTAAGTGCCTGACTAACAGCAGTGCTAAAGAGCTGCGTTTTTTGTGGTACCGGGATGGTATTCCATGCGGTTATTTGTTCTGCTTCTAGGTGGGGCAATGTTTGCTTAAGAAGGAATGCCGTACGTGTACCCGTATTTGTTATAGAGAGGGGTGTGTTTCGTGTGCGAGCAGTGTTAATAGTGTAAGCAAGTTCTTTAAATAATGGTTGTACGGTATCTTCATAGGAGCTTGCCGGAATTATTGAATGGGTAGCGGCGAGTACTGCACTAAATTGCTTCACTAATGGTTGCTGTTCAAAATGGGGCTTGCGAACATAAACATGTTTATAGCGATTTTGTAGCGCAACTACAAGAATAATTGCGGCAATCATAAGTATCCAGATATGTAGTTGCTTCATGGTGCTCCTTAGCTTTGTCCTCTAGAGTAGCATAAGCAGGTGGGTAAATACAATATCTCTTGTCTTATCTTTTGTATAATTGTATCCTACGAAAGGTATGGAGGTTGCATGGTCTTTAACAAAAATGATTTTCCCTTACTTATTACGTATCCCGAGCTCAGCTATCTTGATAGCGCCGCAACAACACAGACACCTCAAATAGTTATTGATGCAATGACTGCCTATTACACGCAGTATAATGCACAAGTATATCGAGGTATTTATGAGCTAGCTGAACGTGCAACAACTGCTTTTGAGCAGGCTCGCGTAGCTGTTGCTCAGTACATAGGAGCAGACCCTGAAGAGGTCATCTTTACTAAAGGGGCTACTGAATCTATCAATCTAGTGGCCGCAAGTTGGGCGAGGCACCATCTTAAAAAGGGTGATGAGATCATAATCTCTGAGCTAGAGCATCATGCTAATTTAGTACCCTGGATACGTCTTGAGCAAGAAATTGGTATACGACTCCGCTATATCCCTCTTACCCATAATGGGACCCTTGATTATGATGTCTATAGCTCTCTGCTCAATAGACGCACCAAGTTGGTGAGTATAACCCATACGTCTAACGTTTTAGGAACAAAAGTAAATCTTCCTATAATTATTTCCCAGGCACAAGTACTGGGTGCCAAGGTGCTGGTTGATGCTACGCAAGCGGCCGGCAGAGAACGGCTTAAGGTGCAGGAGCTTGGCGCAGAGTTTGTGGCCTTTTCTGGCCATAAAATGTTGGGCCCTACTGGCATCGGAATTCTCTATATGGCCTCATCAATACAAGATGACGTTGCTCCTTATGAAGTTGGGGGCGGCATGGTTCATTCTGTTGGGTTTCACGAGGTTCACTGGGCACAACCGCCGTTACGATATGAAGCGGGAACACCTCCCATTGCGCAAGCTATAGGGTTAGGTGCAGCAGTAGCGTATCTTCAGAAAATCGATGCTATGCAACTGCAGGCAGAAGAGGCACGACTATGTGCCCGTATTATTGAAGGGCTACAATCAATACCGGGTATCAGGATTCTTGGCCCCGTAGAACAATTACAAAAAACGGGCCATCTAGTGAGTTTTGTGAGT
Organism: uncultured bacterium; assembly: GCA_963711045.1. GTDB lineage: Bacteria > Babelota > Babeliae > Babelales > Babelaceae > PRDV01. The sequence continues at coordinate 1,126,844 of CAVQCM010000004.1, forward strand.
GATCAGGTTCATGCACATGATATTGCCGCGTATCTTGATACCAAGAAGGTCGCGGTGCGGGCAGGGAATCATTGTGCTCAACCGTTGCATAAAGCCCTTGGTATTGATGCTTCAGTGCGGGTAAGTTTATATGGGTATACCACAGATGAAGATAGTGATAAACTCGTTGAGGCCATGCGGACTTTTTCATGGTGAGGGGGGGTTGCCAGAGAGGCTAGTTCCTTGTAGGCTCATGATTATTGGAGGTTTTTTATGACTAACATATTTTCATTAAATATGATTCTTTCCCTTGTGTTATTTGGGCTTTCAGTAGCAATGCCATTTTTAGTTATGGTATTTGCTGGCCAGCAATTTGAGTACAGGAAGCTTCCGCGGTTATTAGTAACCTATTCATTATTTTTCAATGTCGGCTGCCTGTTTCTCGCAGGATTTCTCGGGCAACTCCTATATAGCCACGAGATTGCTGCCTCTTTAGGGTGGAGTTGGTCCCAGTTTCAGTATGAGCTTGGCTTTTCAGAGCTTGCACTAGCGGTTCTTGGCCTCTTGAGTCCGTTATATAAGAAAGAATTTTGGCTGGCAACCATTATAGTCACGACTATATGGCTTTTGGGCGGTACCGGCGTGCATCTGTACTTCTTGTATGGTCAGGATGGTTTACTTAATGCTCGGTTTGTTATGGGCTGGAACGTCTTTATTGTTGCCTGGCTGTTAGGCTTATATACATACTATAACCTCAATGAACGTGTAGAGGGCAATAATTCTTAAGCTGATTGCACCGGCTTAAACCATTCACTTAATAGAAGTTCAATTTCATCATGACCTTTCTTGCGCGCAAGTGAACGAGGCGTATCACCCGCAAGATCAGTAATGGTTGGATCAGCTCCTCGAAGTAAAAGTGCTTGGCTCAGGGCAAGTTTACCATTCTCTGCGGTATAATGAAGGGGCGTTTTCCCTGCGGTATCATGGCTATTCGGGTCTGTGCCAGCAATACTAAGAAGAGCGAGTGCAGCTCTGTCATTGTTCTTGGCTGCAGCATCTACGAGAAGCTCATTTCTGAATTTATAGATCATTATAAGATTTGCCATCAGCGCCGATGGTGCCATTAATACACCACATAAGGCGCCATATAGAAGTTTTTTCATATCGTTTCCTTTGATGTTTGTGCTACGTTCTATTACTTTTAGTGTAGCATAGACCCCGTTTAGAATGCAATAATTTTTCTATTTGTAACTATTTACATAATGATGCCATACTCTTTGAGCTGAGTTCGTACTTCATCATAGTTGCCATTGCTAAGGAGGATCCCTTTTATGCCATTTTCACGAGCCCCCGCAATATTTTCTTGTTGGTCATCGATGAGTAGCGTGTTTGCGGGGTTGAGATTATAGGTATGCAAGACATACGTATAAATACCATTATGGGGCTTAACATAGCCAATATCCCCTGAAATGATGAGGTTGCTTTTATCAAAGTAGCTAAAGAGATCTTGTAGACGAAGTGACTTCAATACATACTCAAACGAGTAGGGATCCCAGTTTGAAAGGATATAGAGCGTATGGCGCTGTTTGCCATATTGGTCTCGCTGTTCAGCGCATTCTTTAAGAAGGTCGATACCTTCCTTGATAATTTTTACACTAGAAGCGATTGCTTCTGGACTTGTTAATGAACGAAGGAGTGATTCTGCAAGACGGGCCTCACGTTTACTTGAAAAAAAGCCATCTGGCATGCGCTCATAGAGTGGTGTGGTAAGATAGTCCTCTACTTGGTCTTTGGTGAGTTCTCCCGCAAGCCACTTGCAGACAATTGGGGGCAGTGGTTTGCCCTGTGCTGTTGCTTCACACGGTTCCTTTTGGGGTACTTCAATTGTGTTAAGAAGAGCAAATAATTGATCATAGACTTCAGTAGGATGTTTTCGATCAAGGACAGGATAGAGCATAATATCAATGAGCCCAAGGTGGCGCGCAAAAGAAAATGCATCGATCTTTAAAAGGGTATTGCCCAGATCCCATAATAAGTTTGCCATAGAGGTATCTCCCTAAAGATGCTATACTACTAGTATAGGTTATCTGAAGCACAAAAATAAAGAGTTATGAGTACTTTATATCGAGAAGAATTACTTGATCACTTTCGATATCCTCGTAATAGGGGTACTCTTTCTGCTGCCAATGGGAGCTCAGAAGTCTTAAACCCCTCATGCGGTGATGAGATTGCCATGTACATTAAGATTGCTGATACGAGGCTTTCTGACATTGCCTTTACCGGTAAGGGGTGTGTTATCAGTCAAGCTGCTGCTTCGCTTCTTACACAGAAGGTCAATGGGCTCACGTTAGATGAGATTGAAGCCCTTACCAAAAATGACATGCTTTCCTTAGTCGGCATTTCATTAGGACCAACCAGGCTCCGCTGTGCATTGCTTGCCCTTGAAAGTCTTCATAAGGCTATTGCTCACTATAGAGGATCCCATGCTTAATACTGTCAGTATGTATGAACAATTGCAGAAGATGTTACCTCATGTGTTTTCACAAATGAACGATGAATATGAGCTCCTTATGATGATGCTTTCCTGGTGTGCCAAGCATCCTGAGGAACTACGTGGTCTACAAGGGCTTAGGACGTCCTATCCACTGCCTGTATGGCATGGCTCCTTAGCCTCTGTTGTTCCCGGAGCGTCCATTGAGCTTCCTTATACCGTTGTTGCTACTGATGGTTCACAGATTTACCCTGATAAACATCAGGGGGTGCCGTGCTATGTGCTTAATACCGGGATTGCTCAGTTTAGTTACGGTGAAACCAGTACGGTATCATTGTCATCGATACCTGAACTGACGACATTGCTTGAAGATACGATAACTGAGGATGTCGTTAATTGCCGAAGAGCAGAGCGGGAACTTGAAGTTGGCCTCGAAGTAGCCAAGAAGATAACGGGTAGAAACGCGGTCTTATGTGATGGTTCGCTGATACCATGGCATCTAGAAACAAAAAGTCGTCTAATAAAAGAGCGATTCTTATCTCGTTATATTGGCGTACAAGAAGAGTATTATAAAGCGCGGGTACCGCTTGCCGGCTATATTAGTTTACCTAAGAGCAAGGAACTTATTGCTATTTTACGTGCTGCTCTTGAGCATGCTGTGGGCTCGGCACTGAATGGCACGCTAGATACCGTGGTTGATACCGATTTTGTAGGGCTCTTTTTGCACGAGAGACAGCGGACGCAGGTGTTTACTCACCGCTCATCTGCTGCGAAGGAGTATCCTGATCATCTCAGGCCCTGTTTTGTGTATTACCATACAGGTCTTGAGCTTGCTCGTGTAGAGATGCCTACCTGGGTTGCCCAAGATGATCAGGTACGGGAGCAGGTGCTTGGCATAATCCAAGATCAAGCAGATAAGGGTAACGGGTATCCGGTTAGTTTAGCAGAAGCCCATGAACAGGCCGTCATTAAGTCCTTTGAGCGGGAACAGTTCTTTGCCTTGCTGCAGAAAATGCATCTTGCTCATAATCGATCTATGCCTCGATCACAAAAAAGTCTCAAAAAGCAGTTTGTGTCAATCTAGCTGATAGCGAATGATAGCATAAATACTTACGCTAATGAGCGCAGCAAAAAAGCACCAGATTGAGATAAAATAGGTATAATACAGTAGATAACTTGCCAATGCAGAAAGAGCAATAATGCCGCCCAAGAGCTGTAAACTTCGAGAACTGGTGGCAAAGAAAGGCAGTACTACACTGATTGAGTATAAGCCCATTTGTGTATAGTCTACGCTCTCATGGCCAGGCAGTTGATATAACAGATGAGCACCATCAATTGAAACTGAAGCGCCATGCGTGAGTAGATACCAGCTACTTACACATGACCAGGCGATGCCGATGGTGAGGCATGTTGCAATAATAAGCCTACGGACAGTATGCTTTTCAAGCATGAGCAATGCAAAGGGAATAAAGACTGGCCATATAATGAGGGCAGTCGTTAAAAAGATATAGGTTGCTCCAGCGATAGCCATGGGGTGTCCATCCTGAGGAAGAAAAACCCAGAGCAGCCCTTCAGCAAATTGCTGTAATGAAAAAAGTACCGGTACGGTAGCAAGCGGGAGTTCTTTAGGCTTGTGTACGGCACGATACGAAAGGGCAGCCACGGCAGCAAGCACCGCTGACGCAATAAAACTCATTTGGGCTGAAAAACACATAGATACTCTCCCTGTTTAGGTATATGGTACCTAACGGGGAGAGTGTCTGTCAATAGTTTAGCGTAAGAACTTCTTAAAGAAGCTTGAGATGCTTCCTTCATCATTGGAGGTTTCAAGGCCAATGATTTCTGAATACTCTTTGAGTACGTTTTCTGCTTCTTTAGCAATCTTTTTTGGGATATGGCATTTGGTGACAACTACAAGATTGCCTCGGCCAGATCCTCTGACTTTCTCAAACCCTTTGCCAGGCACGATGATGCGTTCGCCAACAGGGGTGCCTTTTTTGACCTTGATCGTTTCTTTCGTGCCATCAATATTTTCTACATCAAGTTGGCAGCCAAGGACTAACTGCGGGTAGGTTAAGGTTATAGAGCATTGAAGATCGTCTCCAACTCTCTTAAACTTTTTGTTAGGCATAATGCGCACACGAATATATAAGTCGCCGGTAGCACCGCCAAAGACACCAGCATCACCTTTTTTTTGCACCCGTAGTTCAGCGCCATCGAAAATACCTTTTGGCACGTTTACTGATACGGTCTCATATTGCTGTACCCGGCTGCGGCCTTTACAGGCTTTACAGGGATTTTCTATAATATATCCTTCACCATGGCACGTAGGACATGGTTGAGAATACATAAAGATGCCGTGACGATACCCCACTTGGCCACTTCCGTGACATTCTGTACATTCTTTAGGTTTGACATCTTTAGGCATGCCTTTGCCTTCACAGGTCTTACAGGGTACAAAGTGATATAATTTTAACTCTTTTTTGGTACCAGTAAATGCTTCTTCTAAGGTAAGAGAGAGCTCTTTAGCAAGATCATGACCTCGTTTAGGTGTAGGGCCCGCAGGGCCTCTTCTCCGTTGGCCTTGTTGTTGGCCAAAAATATCACCAAATATGTCTTCGAAGTTTCTGAAAATATCATCCATATTCATGCCGCCAGCCCCTTGTCCAAAGGGACTTGTATGACCAAACTGGTCATACTGTTTCCGTTTTTCTTGATTAGATAGGACCTCATAGGCCTCAGCTGCTTCTTTAAAGTTCTCTTCAGCTTCTTTATTATCAGGATTACGGTCAGGATGGTACTTCATCGCGAGTGTGCGATAGGCTTTTTTTATCTCATCAGCGCTTGCGCTTTTTGATACGCCTAATACTTCATAATAATCACGTTTTGCCATGGTGTATCGTTCTAAAGTTGAGTGGGTTATGTTAGATTTTCTGAGTATAACTATAGCATACTTTTAGTATGTTGTCTCTTAAAAATTATTCTGCTCCTTAGGTTTCTTGGCTGTACGGCATAGGCACGCAGGAGATTGGTTAGGGCCTGCGTTGAAGACGGGTAGATAGTGAGATGTATGAAAAGATTGATTTAGAAGAGATATATATTGACCTGAGCATCTTTTTCTGAAATAAAATGTGGTTTCTCTCAGCGTTAGCGATTCTATTTGACACATCTTCTTGTGTAGTATACACTAGAATCTCTAGTAGAGTAAAATAAAGAAATAAAGTATCGAAAACTTTGGATTATTATTATGAAAAAATTACTACATTTACTCTGTATCACCTACGTTTTCGCAAGTACTGCAATGGAGCCAGCGCTAAAAAAACAACGAGTTGCAGAATCACTTCAAGACATATTTGCTTTTGACAGGGAAGTTGATCAAGAACAGCCTATAGACGAAGAGATTATGGACTTTGCCGACAAAGAAATGTTTGCATCAGACTTAGTAGACCTTTATCAGAATGCCCCTGGAGATGTACAAAGGTTAGTAGCATCCTATCTTTATAAGAGCTCTAATATAGAAGCATTTCTAACACGCAATGGAATGAGTATGCCTTTTGTTACGAGAAATGTGCACGTGTATAATACCTCACAATTTAACAAAGCGGCAGATAAGATCTTAGTTGCTGATCTTCATGGTGCAGTTACCTTGGTCTCACTTGAGAATGGTGAATGTTTGCAGACGTTTAAAGGTCATCTGAGAGAAGTTGATTCAGTTGTTTTTAATAGTGCTGAGGATAAAATCCTGACTGCGTCCCGGGACGGTTCTGTTAAGATATGGTCAGTAGAAACTGGTATCTGTTTACACACGTTTCAAGAGGACGCTGGTTGGCCTGCTGTGAGCGCAGTATTTAGTGAGGGTGAAGATAAGGTATTCGTTGTTTTTGGTAGTGGTCTTCTTGATTTTAGCCTGCGAATTTGCTCAGTAGAGAGTGGGGAATGGTTAGAAACGTCAGCGGTTCCTATTCCTACTTTTGGCGGTCCTTCTATGAAGGCTAGAAATGGTGGAATATTATTTAATGGTAGAGATAGAGTCCTTACCGATCCTAGAGATGGTCTAAAGCTTTGGTCAGTAGAGACGGGGGAGTGTTTACAAACATTTGTAGGACATACTTCTCGTATGTATGATGCGATGCTTTCTACAGCTGGAGATAAGCTATTAACTGCATCTTTTGATGGTAGTGCAAAACTTTGGTCAGTGATGAATGGCGAATGCTTGCAGACGTTTAATCATGGGACATCGCTCCATAAGGTGTTATTTAATAACAACGAAGATATGATTGTGACTATATCAAAACGACACAATCAAGAAAGTTCAAAACTATGGTCAGTAGAGAGTGGAGAGTGTTTAGAGACGTTGTGTCGTGGTGAATGTATTAATGAAGTGGCATTTAGTAGAGAGGGTAATAAGGTAGTAACGGTTCATTTAGTACCTTATGGTATAGTGAAGATATGGGACATTCATTTCTGGGACCGATTTAAACGCTCATTGACCTTGCGGCAGGTACAACTTTTAGCTGAAATTCGCCAAGTAGCAAAGCATAGGCTCTGGCTGAAGCTCAAAGAAAAGGAAAGCGATGCTGTTCTGACCCATGATGGTAAGAAGGTTACAGAAGAGCAATTGGTAGTAGATTTTACAACCGATAGATATAAAGATCTGAAAGAAGGGTATGAAGATTTTCCTCCATTCATACAAGATGCATGTGAAGACTACGTAAAACTATCGTAAATGCTGCACCTTTATGAGATACAATTTGGTCTAGGTGACGGGTATTATCTTGCAATTATAGGGTATAAGTATATAGTTTTTATTACTGGTTAGCTCTTCAGTGATTTTGTGAAGATGAGATCAATAGTGCTTTCTTTAGGAGTTTTATTAAAATTAGAGCTATGAATATATCATGAAAGAACAAGTTTTATTGCTATTTATGACATTCACTTTTGTAACCTCTGCCATGGAGTCGGAGGTAAAAAAACACAAAATGACAGATTCATGTGAAGACATGTTTGATGTTGATGTCACCCTGCAAGCCGGTCAAGAAAAGGGTGCCTCTGGCTTATTAGAGCTTTGTCAAATGTTGCCTAATGAGATACAAATGATTCTTGCGTCTTATCTTTATAAGAGTTCAAACATAGAAGCATTTCTAAAGCGTAAAGGGGAAAACGTGCCATGTAGTGAAATGAGAGTTAATGTTGGTTATATGCCAACATTTAATAGGGCAGCAGATAAAATTTTGGTAACGGATCTTTATGGTGTTGTTACGTTAGTTTCTCTAGAGCATGGCACATGTATACAGACGTTTGAGGGGCATGAAGGTCTGATTGCTTCAGGTGTTTTTTCTAAGGAAGAGGATAAAATCTTAACGACTTCTCGTGATGGTTCTGCTAAGATATGGTCAGTAGAGAGTGGTGATTGCTTGCAAACGTTTCGAGTTGAAGGCTCATTATTCAAGAATGCTGTTTTTGATGATGAAAATGAAGATAGAATATTGACGGCTTTTAGTGATTGTACCTTACGGACCTGGTCTATAGAGAGTGGCGAGTGCTTGCAATGTTCAGTTATTCCCCATTTCCTTGCTTCTCTATGTAATGGTAACAGTGATGTGGTAGTTACTTATGTAGATTGTACCGTGAAGCTATGGTTAGTAGAGAATAGCGAATGTTTACAAACATTTAATGGGCATGATTCTGTAGTAAATGAAGCATTGCTTAACAAATCAGCAGACAAGTTGTTCACCGCCTCTTATGATGGTACGGCGAAAGTATGGTCGATAGAAAGTGGTGAGTGCTTGCAGACATTTGACCATGGAGCGCCTGTGGTCAATATAGTAGTTAATGGAACAGAAAATGAGATGATGACCATGTCAACTGATCTAAGTCAAGAGAAGCAGTTATCCTTTACGAAATTATGGTCATTGAAGAGTGGCAGATGTTTGCAGACAGTTTTTCATGGCAACAAGAGTAGTACAATAACATTTAATCAAGCTGGAGATGCAATAACAGTTTCCTATGATGGTATGATAAAGGTATGGGACATTCATTTCTGGGAACGCTTTACATGTTCTCTGACCTTGAAGCAAGTATATCTTTTAGCTGAAATTCGCGAGATAGCAAAGCATAAGCTGTGGCTGAAACTAAAAGAAAAGAAGGGTGATACCGTTCGTACCCATGATGGTAAGAGGGTTACGAAAGATCAGTTGGTAATAGATTTTATAACCGAAAGGTATAAAGATCTGAAAGAAGGGTATGAAGCTTTACCTCCATTCATACAAGATACTTGTAAGGACTCTATACGAAATCTATGCACTATTTCTCTTACCAGGAGTTAAGATACATGAAGAAGATTCTGTGCTTACTATATATAGCATTTGTTTGTACAAGTACTGCTATGGTACCGCGTGTTAAAAAACAAAAGCAGGCAGATCTAGTTATTGAAGATGATGCAAAGAATGACTATCAAGAATATATCGTAGAAAACATGTCTGCATTAAATCTCGTGGAGGATCTTATTGCTGAGATGCCTCTGGAAGTTCAATCATTAATCGCTCAATTTCTCTATGATGGTTCCAATGTAGAAGCCTTTCTTAAGAGAAATGATGATGTATCTTGTCAAACTAGAGAAATATCTGCATGTAGGACCGCAACATGTAATAGAGCAGCAGATATGGTTGTATTGGCAGACCATGCTTCTGCTGTTAGCGTGGTTTCAGTAGAAAGTGGCGAGTGCTTACAGGTGTTTAATGATCAGGAAAGAAGAGTCAGCTCGTGTGTTTTTAACAAAGCAGGTGATATGATCTTAATAGCTTCTGGGTATGGTGCGGCAAAACTATGGTCTGTGGCAACTGGAGAATGCTTGCAGATATTTGGCCATGGTGAGGTGCTGCATCAAGCAGTCTTTAATACATCAGAAGATACGGTGATAACTTTTTCTTTTGTTGCTATGGAAGCTATGGCATTACAATCTGTTGAGATACAGGTATGGTCCGTAGAAAGTGGTGATTGCTTAAAAAGGACCGTCATTCCTACGCCATATGCCGTGCTATTATTTAATGGAGAAGATGATCTCGTGTTTACCCATTCTATGAATAATAGAGCTGAGCTATGGTCTTTCAACACAGGGCAATGCATACAAACATTTGAGAATGGTTTATTGCTATCAAGTGCGGTGCTTACGAAATCTGCAGACAAGATAATCACGACTTCTCCCTTTACTGTGGTACAGATGTGGTCGGTAGCGAGCGGCGAGTGCTTGTTGACGTTAGAAGGACGTGCTCGAAGGGCCTTACTTAATGAAGCAGAAGATACCGTGCTAACAGCGTCTGCCGATGCGGTAAAGCTATGGTCATTAGAAAGTGGGGAATGTTTACAGACTTTTCATCATACAGCACTTAGAGCTGAAGCATTCAATCAAGATAACGTAGTAACCGTTTCCCGGGACGGCATTCTAAAGCTGTGGAATAGAAACTTTTGGAACCGTTTTAGGCGTTCGCTGACGCTACCTCAATTATATCTTTTAGGGAACATTCGCCAAGTAGCAAAGCAGAGGCTCTGGCTGAAGCTCAAAGAAGATGAAGGTGTCGCTGTGTTTACGCATGATGGTAAGAGGGTTACAAAAGATCAGTTGGTGATAGATGTTAACGCGGCTGAGTATGTGGGATTGCAAGCGCAGTATGAGGCGTTGCCCGAAGAGATCAAAGATAGTTGTAATGAATATCTAACTGGATTAAGCTTATAACATGAGAAGCTCGCTTTTATCTAAAGATGATTACTCTTAGATCAATCAAATGTATTTTAACTATGAATTTTACTTTATGAGTGGAACAGCATAATAGTAAATGTATCGATGAAAAAATGAAGGCATCTCTTCTCTGTGGTTTAACAAGAAATCAGTTGTTGTTAATGATGTTGGTTTAGACTGTTAGTATGAAGACTCTATGTATGATGAAAAAAATACTTACTGTACTCTTTCTCGCCTTTTCCTTGCCATGCATTGCTATGGAATCACTCGCTAAAAAATCTAAAAAAGCAGTTCAAAAAGATGAATTAATCGAAGTTCAGGATGATGCCAGTTATCTCCACGCTCAAGAAACGCTAGTTTTATCTTCATTTTTTCCTTTTGATGAAGAAATTGCTGATATTGAGAGTTTTATAAGCTCTTTTCCTTCATATGCTCTGGTACTAAGTCTTTGTCGGGTAATGCCTGCAGATATACAATCAATAATTGCTCAATTTCTCTACGATGGCTCGAATGTTGAAGATTTTCTGAAGAGTCGGCTAGGTGTAGTGCCTTGCAGTACTATCAGGGTTAAAAGTATCATTAACTATTCAAGGCAAATTATCGTTGACAAGATTGATAAACAGTTGGTGGCTGACCAAAATGGAGATGTTATGTTGCTCTCAGCAGAGAATGGCGAGTGTTTGCAGTCTTTTGAGAAGCGAGATCATTCGAATTCTTACTATCACGCTGTATTTAGTAAAGATGATGATAAGATTTTGCTGGGTTGCAGAGCTAATGATTATTATGATGTTACCTTACTTTCAGTAGAAAGTGGTAGATGCTTGCAGACCTTTAAGCATGGAGCTATTCCTTCTCATCCTTCAAAAGCGTATTCTCCCATTTTTCGATTTAATGCTGCAGAAAATAGGGTGCTAATAGCTTGTCGTAATTTAGTTACCGTATGGTCAATAGAGAGTGGTGAATGTTTACAGGCTTTTCGCCATAAAGAGCCAGTGTATGCGGCGGTTTTTAATGGCGCTGAAGATGAAATACTAACCATTTCTGAAGGTAAGATTAATGAGGCTGAGGTTACTGTATGGTCATTAGAAACTGGTGAGTGCTTGCCAGTTGCAATTCCTACTATTATTCCAATATATCAAATGTATAGTTTGAAGGTGCTTAATGGCAAAGATATTATATGTATGTCATTGCCTGATGGTATATTTAAGTTTATATCTAAGGTAACAGGAAACTGTATCCAGACGTTTAGGGGGCATGAACAGGCAGTTAAAAAATTGCTATTTACTAGATTAGAGGATAAGGTACTTTCTTCTTCTCTTGGGGGTGTCGTAAAATTATGGTCAATAGAGAGCGGCCAGTGTTTGCAGACGTTTCATCATGGAGTGATGGATTGGCGTTGTGAGATTTTATTTAACAAAGCTGAGGATAGGATCTTAACTTATACAACGGGATATGCTAGCGTGGTTAAATTATGGTCAGCAGAAACTGGCGAATGCTTACAAGTATTTAATGAACAGCAAGGCTCTATAAAGTATGTGGTAGGTAAAGATGCCAATCATGTTCTCATTATGTATTATGATGGAACAATTAAGATAGTAGATATTAGTTTTTGGGAACGATTGAAGAGCTCGCTGACACTATTCCAGTCATACTTTTTAGCGAAAATTCGCCAACTAGCAAAGCATAGGCTTTGGCTGAAGCTCAAAGAAGATGAAGGTATAGCTATTCATACCCAGGATGGTAAGAAGGTTATGCAAGAGCATTTAATGATACATTGTGCTGAATATAGGCGACTGCAAGATGCATATGAGGCATTGCCTCAAAAGATACAAGATATTTGTGATGAATATGTACGGCGATGTCCTTTGCTAAGAGAAGCAGAGTGATGCTTGATGTCTCTTAGAAGAATGTAGTTGTTTAGAGGAGATACTCATGAGTTATACACCGTTATTTTTGTTTGAGATTAGATGATCTAAAGAGTGCTCTACTGCTATTTGATGTGATTACTTAATTTTAGTACTATGAAGATGTTTTGATTACAACTACTATAGGCTATCATGCAGAAATTCCTTACTCTACTCTTTCTCGCCTTTTCCTTCCCATGCACTGCTATGGAGTTACTCGCTAAAAAATTTAAACAGGTAGTTCAAGAGGGTGAAAGTGTGCAAGACCGAAATGATGCTTATTATCAAGAGCAAGATACCGTAGTGTTGCCTTCAGATTATGTTGAATCACGTTTCGAGGAATTTGTAGCTAATAATGAGGAGAGTCTTACCTCATCTTTCCCTGCATTAGAGCTTCTAGCAAGTCTTAGGGCTAAAATGCCCAATGAGGTACAATCAGTAATTGCTCAATTGCTCTATGAGTGCTCCAATGTAGAAGCCTTTCTGCAGAGTAACATAGGTGCAGTGCGCTGCAATACTTTTGCGTCAGAAGGTGAGACTTCCTTATTTAATAGGGAGTTAGATAAACTGCTGGTAGTTTGCGAGAACAGTGTGAGATTACTTGCAGTCGAGAATGGTGAGTGTCTTCAGACTTTTGAAAAATTAGATCACATTCATTGTTATCTTGCTGCATATAGTAAGGACAATACTATGATCTTGCTCGGTGGCATGGCGCGTGTTCATGGGCAATTAATGTGTCGTGTAAGATTATTTTCAGCAACGAGTGGTAAATGCTTGCAGACCTTTGATCATAGAGGCTTTTGTACTCTTTCGATTAATCCCACTTTTCGATTTAATGCTGCAGAAGATAGAGTGCTCATTGCTTTTGGTACATTGATTACGTTATGGTCAGTAGAGAGTGGTCAGTGTTTACATGAATTTAGAAATGAGGCAGAAGTTTATAGCGCATTTTTTAATGGAGCTGAAGATAAGATAGTGACCTTTTCGAAAAGTAGAAATGGTGAGGATCTGTTTAGAATATGGTCAATAGAAACTGGCATGCTGGTTCCTAATAGTATTCCTGTTGATGGTCATGTGAGACGGGTGAGGACCGTGAGGACAGTTAATGGTACAGACATGATATGTATGACGGCCGGAGATGGTACAATTAAGGTACTGTCTGTGATAACTGGCGAAAGTTTACAGACTTTTAGGGGCCATGAGAAGCAGGTACTTACTATTCTTTTTAATAGATCAGGAGATACGTTGCTTACCTCTTCTCTTGATTCTACGGCGAAGGTATGGTCAGTAGAGAGTGGTGAGTGTCTGCAGACGTTTAATCATGAAGAGGCATGCAGGGGAGTATTTAATACTATAGAAGACAAGATCTTAACATATTCAGTACATAAGTATACGCTAAATGGCTTGGTGAAAGTATGGTCAGTAGAGAGTGGTGAATGTTTACTAGTGTTTAACTTTCAGGAATGTATAGCTCACGTGGCCTTTAAAGGAGCTAATTTTGTCCGTATTCTTTATCATGGTGGCACGGTCAGGATAGTAGATATTAGTTTCTGGGAACGGTTGAAGCGCTCACTAACGTTATCTCAATCGTATCTTTTAGGGAAAATTCGCCAACTAGCAAAGCATATGCTCTGGCTGAAACTAAAAGAAAAAGAAGGCGTTGCTGTTCTTACCCAAGATGGAAAGAAAGTTACGGAAGATCAATTGGTGATAGATTTTAATGTCACTGAGAATGAGGGGCTGCAAGATGCGTATGAGGCGTTGCCTCAAGAAATTAAAGATGATTGTGATGAATATATACAGGGATGTCATGTGTTAAGAGAATAGCGTAGCCACGATTGATGTTTCTTATAAGCATTTTGGTTGTGAGCATGGTTACTCAATGAGCTAAACACAGTCATTTTTTGTTTGTGACTAGATGTATCTAAAGAAATGCTCTATTGCACTTCTATTTGATGAAATGCTTTAATTTGAGTATTCTTAGGTTAATGATGCTGGGTCGCACTATTACCATGGAGACTATAGACTATCATGAAAAAATTACTTACGGTACTCTTTCTCTCCTTTTCCATTCCATGCACTGCTATGGAATCACTTGCTAAAAAATCGAAATTAGCTGTCCAAGAGGATGATGAGGTTGTCAATGTTCAGGATGATGCCTGCTATTTCGAACAGCGTCAAGAAACCTTAGTTTTACCTTCAGGAGATGAAATTGCTGATGTTGAGAGCTTTAAAACATCGTTCCCCTCATATGCACTGGTACTAAGTCTTTATCGTACAATGCCTAAAGATGTACAATCAGTAATTGCTCAATGTCTCTATGATAGCTTCAATGTTGAAGATTTTCTGAAGAGTAAAATAGGTGTCGTGCCTTGTTGTACTATTAAGTCTACAGGTCACGTTCTCTATTCGCAGCTAATAATAATTAAACAGATGCTAGATAAGCAGCTGGTGATCTGTGAAAATACTGAAGTTAAATTACTCTCGGTAGAGAGTGGCAAATGTTTGCAGTCTTTTGAGAAGTTAGATCAAAACACTCAATGTGGTGCTGTATTTAGTAAAGATGAGGATAAGATCCTGCTGGGTTACAACGCTAAAGGTTGTTATTTTGTTAGAGTACTTTCAGTAGAGAGTGGTATGACCTTGCATACCTTTAATCATGGAGCCGTTTCTTCTTATTCCTATCCTTCAAATACTCCAATTTTTCGATTTAATGCAGCAGAAGATAGGGTGCTAATAGCTTTTGGCCCATTGGTTACCTTATGGTCCGTAGAAAGTGGTGAATGTTTACAGAGATTTCGCCATAAGAAGCCAGTATACGAGGCGGTGTTTAATGGCGCCGAAGATGAGATATTAACCATTTCTGAACGTCGTGGTGGTGAAGCTCAGGTTACCATATGGTCAATAGAAACGGGTAAGAGTTTACAGCCTGCTGTTCCTACTCGAATTGCTATTGATCAAATGTATCATTTGAAAGTGCTTAATGGCAAAGATATTATATGTATGTCGTTATCCAATGGTATATTTCAGTTTATATCTAAGGTAACTGGCGAATGTTTGCAGACGTTTAAGGGGCATGATACGCCAGTTAAAACACTCCTATTTACTCGGTTAGAAGATAAGGTCTTGTCTTCTTCTCTTGGAGGTGTCGTAAAATTATGGTCAATAGAAACTGGCGAATGTTTGCAGACGTTTCATCATGAGACGGATTGGTCTTGTGAGATACTATTTAACAAAGCAGAAGATGAGATCTTAACCTATACAATGGGACAAGCTAGCGTAGTGAAGGTATGGTCAGTGGAAACTGGCGCATGTTTGTTGACGTTTAATGAGCCGCGTGGCTCTATAAGGCATGTGGTAAGTAACGAAGCAAATAATGTTCTCATTGTATATCATAATGGCACAATCAAGATACTAGATAGTAGTTTCTGGAAAAGGTTAAAGCGCTCGCTAACGCTACTTCAGTCGTATCTTTTAGGTAACATTCGGCAACTAGCAAAGCAGAGGCTCTGGCTGAAACTAACTGCGAACAAAGGCATTGCTGTTCTTACGCAGGATGGAAAGAGCGTTACGCAGAATCAGTTGCTGATAGATTTTAATACGCCTGAGAATGAGGGGCTGGGAGCTGTGTATGAGGCGTTGCCTGAAGAAATTAAGCGTGTTTGTAATACGTATATACGGCGTACTCGCACGTGGATGAATGGTGGCTTTAGCACTTATCAATGAACAGTTGCCAGTATGAGATATTCAGAGCTAAACTTAAAGAACTGCAAATCACTACTGAAAGCAAGTTCATGGTTACTATAAAGCGCAAACCAGATTTTAGGAAGAATCTTTATGAAAAAGAGGCCTGGGAAAAACAGGAACTTGTGTGCGGTATTGACGAAGTTGGTAGAAGTTGCCTATCAGGTCCTGTGGTAGCCGCTGCTGCCATATTAAAACCTAATGCACGTCATAAGTTGTTAAGAGATTCAAAAGTTATGACTGCTGATCAGCGCCAAGAAATGTATCACTGGTTAGTCAAGCATAGCACCTTTGCGGTAGGTATTACTCATCATAGATTAATTGATGCACATAACATTTATCATGCTACCTTAATTGCTATGAAGAGGGCGCTAATGCAACTTCTTAGTATCACCTCACAGCAGCCAGCAATTATTTTAGTTGATGCTATGCCGGTAACCATTGAGCGGGATATCCCGGTCGTTCACTTTCCATTTGGAGAAACAAAATCTAAATCTATTGCTGCTGCGTCTATTATCGCAAAAGTAACCAGGGATGCTCTTATGAGTAGGATGGATGCGGTGATGCCAGGCTATAACTATAGCAATAATAAAGGCTATGGTACGAAGGCTCATAGGCAGGGTATTGATCGTGAAGGTCTGACACTGCTTCATCGCATGAGCTTCATTACCAATAAAAATGAGGATGAGCAGCCGATGAGCTTATTTGAAGAAACTCAAATTGAGGAAGAAACTTTACGTACGTGAAGTTAGAAACGTTAGCAGCTTTTCATGAGTTTTTTTAAGCGCATCGCCAAACTGTTCTTCAAGGTGAGTGTCGTCAAGTATCTGTAATAAGGTTTCATCATGAGCGTACAGAAGGGCCTCTCGTAATAAAGGCTTTAATCTTTTCATGGTTTCTTCTGTTATTGCTCGCCTTATGAGATGGTGGTAATATACTGGTATAAGGTCTGCTTTATGGTTATAGAGCTGTGAGACGCCTATGGTGGTAAGATCATGTCTGAGCTCGGTGTTACTCTGAAAAATGAGATGCTGAATATCAGAGGGCAGCTGTTGTATTCTTTTAAACGACAATAGAGCAGTTAGCAGTCGTCTAATGCTTTCATTAGTCATGCTCTTAGATGGTAGCGGTGGCAGAAATGATGCATGCCGTATGAGTGTTGTGCAGGTAGCGATCTCCATACTCTGGCAGGCATGGGTGAGGGCAGTATGGCCATATTCATCAGTTAAAGATAGATCAGCTCCTCTTAGAAGGAGGATTTTGCAGACATCTTTGTGTCCTTCAAGTGCTGCATGCATAAGGGCAGTTGTTTGTTCATCATCGCATGCATTAATCTTTGCTCCCGCGTCTATGAGTAATCTTACGGTGGTAGTATGGCCTTGTGAGGCTGCCCACATAAGGGCAGTTTTGCCTTCGTAATCCCGTTGTTCTTTGTCAGCTCCGCTTGTAAGCAGATACTCACAGAGTGAGGTCTGTCCATGCTGTGCTGCGATATGCAAGAGTGTCATGCCAGCATCATTTGTTATCCCAAGAGGGATGCATGCATTTTCTAGTATAAGCTCATGCTGAGAAGGCGAAACTTTTCTTCTTTTCTGTTTTCGCTCCATGCCGTAGGTAGTGGCACACAACAAGAGGGCTATAGTTATGCGTATGTTCATGAATAAAGGTCGTCCCTGAGGCAATTTTTGATTATAGGTCTAGTATAACCTATTCTTATCTATTGTCAATTGATTAAAATATCAATTTTACATAATTTCAATATGAAACCCTCTGTTTCGGTGGAGCGTATTATCATTGTGTAGGAACTTGTATTTCTGTATGACTCTTACATGAGTAAGCAGTCTGTGCTATACTGGAGGGAAATATAAAGGATTTTTCCATGAACATAAAAAAGAAACAACTCAGTTTTCCTCTTCTTGAATCTACTGTTCCAGCTGGGTTTCCATCAATGGCGGAAGACTATATAGATAGAGCGCTTGATCTTAATGAGTTGCTTATTCAGCATCCAGCAGCTACGTTTTTTGTGCGAGTATCGGGTGATTCGATGATTAATGCTGGTATTTTTCCTAATGATATTCTTATTGTTGATAAGGCTCTGATGCCAAGTAATAATAAGATTGTTATTGCACGTATCGATGATGAGTTTACGGTAAAGCGACTAGTAAAAGAGCAAGATAGAGTTATACTATACCCTGAAAATGAAGCCTATGAACCAATGGTTATTACCTCCGATATGGACTTTGAGGTCTGGGGTGTTGTGACCTGTGTATTGCATTGTGTATGAAGAGATTCTTATTAGTTGATTGTAATAACTTCTTTGTATCTATAGAGCGGGTATTTAAACCGGCATTGATTGGTAAACCGGTAGTGGTATTGTCAAACAATGATGGGTGTGTAGTATCACGCTCACAAGAGGTTAAGGATCTTGGGATTCCTATGGGGGTGCCGTTGTTTAAGATAGCACCGCTCGTTAAGAAGCATGCAATTCAAGTGTTTTCTTCAAACTTTTCCTTATATGCAGATATGTCTTCACGAGTGATGCGTACGTTAGCATCACTCGCTGCTGAAATAGAAGTCTACTCAATCGATGAGGCTTTTCTATTTGCTCCTTATAGTAAAGACTATGAGGAGTATGCAGTGCATGTCAGAAACGTTGTTAAACAGCATACGGGTATTCCCCTATCGATTGGCATTGGACCAACAAAGACGTTAGCAAAGGTGGCAAATAAGTATGCTAAAAAGCATCCTCGAGGAGTGTTTGATATCGGTAATAAGGATATAGATGCCTTTCTTGAGAAGCTGCCAGTTGGGGATGTATGGGGGGTAGGTAGGCAGTATACTAAGATGCTGCTGAATAATCGCATAAAAACAGCTAAGGATCTTAAGTACGTTGATGATACATGGATCAGAAAAAAGATGACCATCGTAGGCCTTAAAACAGTACGAGAACTACGAGGTATTCCTTGCCTAGAGCTACAAGATCAAGCCCCGCCAAAGCAGAGCATAACAGTATCCCGTTCGTTTGGTAAAAAGGTTTCAGGAAAACAGCAGGTGCAAGAAGCGGTTGCGTCATATATGATACGTGCTGCTGAAAAGCTTCGCAAAGAACGAGAGGTAACGTCAGTTATTACCGTATTTGTAGCTACTAGTAGGTATCAGGAACCTGATCGGTACTTTAATGCGGCAAGTGTTACGTTGCCGGTAGCTACTGATTATACCCCAACTCTCCTCGATGCTGCTTCGGTGTGCTTAGATGCAATATTTAGAAAAGGATATCAGTATAAAAAGGCTGGTGTACTACTTCATGATCTTGTTTCAAAAGATCATCGCCAGTTAGAGCTCTTTAATCAACCACCTGATCTTGAAAAAGAAGAGGCACTCATGAAGTCCTACGACAAGATTAATGTTCGGTTTGGCAATAAGGCGTTGTCCTATCTGGCGGCAGGTAAACAGCAGTCCTGGAAATCTAAGCGGGAGAAGAAGTCTCAGCACTATACTACTAATTGGCATGAGTTATTGACGGTTGATTGAAACTGTCATAGGTAATGATATTTTCCTCTATATTCAAACTGTTGACTTTGAACAAGAGTTCTTAGTATACCTACATAACATGATATGTTATCTATAAAAAAGGAAAAGATAGAGATGGACATGATACGAACTATTATTATAGTTATACTTATTTTAGCCCTTATTGGCGCTCTGCCGACATGGCCTCATAGTAAGAACTGGGGATACAGTATTTCTGGGATAATTGGATTTATTATTATTGTCTACTTAATCTTACTATTACTTGGTAGGATTTAAGTATTCAGTAATATATATGACTCAAAGCAGATGACTTTCTTTGCAGGACATGTGGTGAGAAAATACTGTATTGGTCCACCAATAATTATGTCTATTGGTGGACCAGGTGCAGGTAATAATCCTCTTAGTGAAGAAGCAGGTATTATTGATTCCTTATTGGGGTTATATTTCAACGCTCGGTGCTGAAAGAAGTTATGTCGCAACAGCTCTTTAGGGAGTCGAATCTTGGATCGTAAATCTAGGAGCTCATTCAAAGGGTTTCAGATGTTATTCAACATAGCCTCTTACGCTTTGGAAGGGCATCTAAAAACTACCCCTTGATTATTTCTATTTGTATGATATTATAAAAATATGCCCATTTTTATACTTCTTAGCTGTGCCAATTATCCTTTTGCATGGCTGAGAAATATGGTGCATACTAAGGTATTATAGTAATTAGAAAAAATTAGGATCAGAATAACTATGAAAAAGCTATTACTCTTTCTGCCATTCATTATGAGCCCGGTATGTAGTATGGAAGATGTGGGAGAGGCCCTTCCTACAGGAACTGGTTGGCATGTCACTAATAATACCGGAGCTCCTGTTGCTCTTGGCTGGTATAAAACAAAAGTCACCAGGAATCCAATGTATCGTTCTGCTTGGGGACCCAAGGAGGAGATTTCTCGGGCTAAGATTATCATTCCTGATCAAGAAACGCTTTTTATTCCACGTCCACCAGAACAAAGTCCTTCTGGATGGTTTAACAGCTCATTGCGTCGTGAATTACTTATGAGTTATAGTCCCTCATTATTACTTCCTCGCATTGATGCTGATAGTGCGGGGAAAATTCAAGATATGTTAGGGCTGTCTATTGTGGTAGCTAGTCTTGCAGATCTTCCCTCTACAAAAGAATTTGAACCAGGTTCATTTACTTTAATAAAACCTCTTGGTTCAACGGCAATAAAGGTTATTTCTGAGGCATTGCCTCGGCAGGAAGTCTACTGGGCTCTTGAAAATAAACATAAAGAACCGGTATATTGCGCATGGTATGAAGCTTCCTGGGATTATGAAAAAAAGGCCTACCGTAATCCGAAGATTATGGATAGACAAATAATCGTTACTATTGCTCCTCATGAATTGGTGGCTTTGCCATTTCCTCAAACACAATCAACAGCACATGTGCAGCGGCAATTATTGATTTCATATGATAAAGATCAACTAAGAAGCAGCGTTCCCCATGATGAAGAAAACAACTTACCTACGGGGATTATTGCTCGTACGCAATACGATCTACAGCCCTATCAATCACAATGGCTGATCTATAGTGAACATGGTGAGCCATATCTTGTGCCATTTGGTAATTTGCTTCGGGTTATTAATACCACTAATAATCCTCTGTATGCAGCTATGTATTTTAAAAATAGCTCTGGGGCGGTGAAATTTGGTCCCAGAAACTTTATTACTGAAATACTTCCACAATTAAGTGTTCATATACCCTATCCAAAAACAGTTAATCGTGGTGATAAGGTAACGCTTGTTGTCACCACTGAACAAGATAAAGAATTATTATATGAGGCTGAACTTAGTCATGCAGAGTTAAGCAGAGTTTGTCAAAAAGGCTTTACCTCAACTAACTTAATCAATTGGTACTTTGAAGGGGCTTATGCGATTCTACCGGATATTAAACGACCATCACCATATAACTTTAGAGTATCTTCTGTTGGTGGTGGATTACTTGGACGGCTACCTCGTGGTACGCTAGAAATAAGTGGTTTTGATCCATCACAAATAGATACCTTAGAATCTCGATTTAGAGAAAATGATCCATTATTTGTGGCCAATGAATTTATCGTTGAGGCCATACATGAGAAAGATAGTAAAGTAATAGAGGATCTTTCTGATCTTTATACAGAGAAAAATTTTACTGATATGAGGCTGGAAAGTGCTCGTAAAGCAATCAATACTCTTGTTGGTTCTGAAATAATTCGACCAGGTCAGAAGATCCCGAAGATTGCTTTAGTATTTACTGGTGGTGGGTATCGCGCTATGACTGAAACGATAGGGTTTCTTCGAGGTGCAGAAAAAACTGGTATTTTTGATTGTGCAACCTATATGACAGGACTCTCAGGATCTACTTGGGCTATCAATCCATTAGTTGCGTCAGGATTACTACCATCAGAGTTTTCTGCTCAGCAGCGAGAGAAAGTTACTAAAGGAGTACATACTCTTGGTTCACTTTATCAACTCATACTGAACGTTATAAAAGATCCTTCCTATATTCAGAGAAGATTTATTCAAAGCAGATTTGGTCAATCTCACGGCATCATTGGGCTGTATGGACATGCGCTTGCTAATGCTTTGCTAGATGGCTTCATGGTAAATGGAAAGATAAGTCCTCATGATATTACCCTCTCTGATTTGAGAACAAATCTCTATGATAATGGCAAACCCAAATATCCTCTGCCATTGAGTATAGCTGTCGATCCTGGAATTGATCCAAATGGTTCTGAACGTGTATGGTACGAATTTAGCCCTTTCTATATTGGTACAAAGCAAGAGCGAGGCTCTTGGGTTGATTCAATGCTTTTCGGTAGTACATTTAGAGAAGGAAAAATTGACCATTTTGTGCCTGAGTACCCATTAGCTCAATTTATGGGAATCTGGGGGTCAGCATTTGCTCTAACAGCTGATGATGTGTATAAGAATACTGCGGCTGGTGGTTATCTCATCTCTAGTATAGCCTCTTTGGGTTCTGCTGCTGGCTCAGTATATAATTTTTTGTTATCGAAGGAAGAAGCACCGTCTGATTGTCCTGGCCGTGCTGTCTATGGTCAAGTTCCTAATATGAGCTATCAAGGGAGTAAAGCTTCTTGCTTACAAGATAAAGCATTTCTCTGTTTAATTGATGGAGGTATTACTAAACAAACAGATTATCGTCATAATTTTTCAACGATTCCTGCATTATGGAGAGACGTTGATGTGTTAATTATGTGTGATAGCCATGGAGATCCCGCTACCGATGACAAATCTGAACATTTAATTGGGGCTTCTGAAGAGGCATACTCGCTTGGCCTGAACTTTCCCATGCTCCATCGGGGTAGGTTGCGTCAAAAAACATTGAAGAAGATTGCAAACGAAATTTCTACCCTTATCATGGAAGAGAATAAGCCGATAGTGGTTTACATGAAAGGTAAGAAAATAGATGAGTATGCTGACCAAAATGAGTATATTCCTGATTTTGATCCTGATCAGACGGTTTCAGGTTTTACTAAGGCTGTGAATTTTAATTACACAAAAAAACAGTTTGATGCTTTGAGTGGTTTAACAGAGCATATTATGAGTCATCCTGAAACGGTGGGTAATATTAAAGAAGCTATCGAAACTGCCGTAAGAAGAATCAACAAATAAGGTGTTTTTGAAACTATCGACCTAGACATATGCATGTCGTCGTAGTATAATCTTTAGTGTTAAGGAGGTTAAGCTATTAACATATTGCATATGTTGAGGTCTTATGAAACATCTCATCTCGTTAGCATTCCTTTGCTTCTCCTGTCTAGCCTCACAAGAGGACGTCAAAATAATACACGATCCATCTGATACATTAACTACTGACTTAGAAACCACCTTATTTAAAAATATAGCTGCACTTCCTGCTGAGATAAAAGTTGTTCTAGCCCAGCACTTTTTGGAAGCATCAGGGTATACAAACGTAGAGAGTCTAGAAGGTGTAGGTTTAAATGCTTATGTTAGAACTTACTTACTATCAAAGCTTGATGAAGAAGAGACTGCCTTTTTTGGTGAGGGTAGAGAAGAAGGCAATTACAGACCTACAAGATTTGCAAAAAACCCTTTTTTGAGGTCAGCAAATAATGAGTTTGGCTATGTCCACCAAGAGCTCTATCAGCGTGGGAAGGGTCATTTTGTTTGTGATGAAGTCAATGGGAAACAAATGTTATTCAGACCACTATCACATCAAAGAATTTATTTTGTGGGGCCTACAATTCAAGGAAATTTTGCAATGATTGGTGATCATTTCAAGGTCAATATATGTACACCTAGAGCAACAACTACACTTAGAGTTAAAGACCCTAAAGATCGTTTTCTACACACTAGAAAAAATGGAGAAGGTGCGATTTCTGGAAATAATGGTTACAGTTTTTTCGATAAGCCTGACTGGCAGGATTTTGAAGATGATCAGCCAACAGCACTTACTATGGATGAAGAAACCGGTTATTTCTATGGTGGCACTGAATCGGGTAAACTTCATTGCTATTATTGGTTTACTGATGTTATTGATAGAAACACGGTAAAATGGCGTGGCTCAACATTTCCAATTTCACTAGATAAGAGAATCGACGATATAGAACTCAGTTTAGATGCTAGGTTCCTCTGGGTGTTAGCTGACAATATGTTGTATTCCTATTTTATTAGGGAAAATGAGTTGAAACTTCAGTTAGCTATACCCTATATTCCTTCAGAAGATCTTATAAAAGAAGAGAAGGAGCGCATGGTGATACTGAGAAGAACTCCGCATGTAGCTAGATTTTTGTTAGGTGGAACCCTTGGAACGGTACTCATAGTAGATACAGAAAAACAGGCATGTTTTTCTCTCACGAAGTTTCAAGAAGCTGAACCAATTGCTGATGTGTGGTGGCAGGGCACTCAGGTTGTACTTCTAAATAGAGCAGGCAAGCTACGTCGGGGTGAAGTATCTCTTGAGGATGCTGAGCATATATTCTGTTGTTCTGTAACATTGTCTGAAAATTATAATTGAGAGTAATCTACTAAACTGCCATGAGGTCTTATGAAACATCTCACCTTGTTAGCACTCCTTTGCTTTTCCTGTCTAGCCTCACAAGAGGATGTTGAAATAGTAATACACGATCCATCTGTTACATTAACTACTGACTTAGAAACCACCTTATTTGAAAAAATAGCTGCACTTCCTGCTGAGATAAAAATTGTTCTAGCCCAGCACTTTTTGGAAGCCTCAGGGCATACAAACGTTGAGAGTCTAGAAGGTGTAGGTTTAAATGCTTATGCTAGAACGTATCTACGATCGACCCTTGAGGAAGAAGATACTGCTTTTTTTGGTGAGGGTAGAGAAGAAGGCAATTACAGACCTACAAGATTTTCAAAAAACCCTTATTTAAAAACATCGAGTAATGAGTTTGGTTATATTTATCAAGAAATAAGAAATTATTACGAAATTTTACGAGATCTTTCAGCAGATGAGGCATATAATCTTGAATTTCTCTCGGCTGGACCTAATCTCCTTGTAGGTCCAACAGTCTATAATAATTTTGCCTATATTGGCGAACATGAGATAATTGTGTGCGGGATTAGTAATACTCGTAAAAAATTTCATATGAGAGATCGATTATTACACACTAGAAAAAATGGAGAAGGTGCGATTTCTGGAAATAATGGTTACAGCTTTTTCGATAGGCTTGACTGGCAGGATTCTGAAGATGATCAACCAACGGCACTTACTATGGATGAAGAAACAGGCTATTTTTATGGCGGTACTGAATCAGGTAAACTGCATTGCTATTACTGGTTTACTGATGTAATTGATAGAAAAAGAATAAAATGGCGTGGTTCAACATTTCCTATTTCACTGGATAAGAGAATCGACGATATAGAACTCAGTTTAGATGCTAAGTTTCTCTGGGTGTTAGCTGATAATACGCTGTATTCCTATTTTATTAGGGGAAATGAGTTGAAACTTCAGTTAGCTATACCCTATATTCCTTCAGAAGATCTTATAAAAGAAGAGCATGAGCAGATGGTGGTACTACGAAGAACTCCGCATGTAGCTAGATTTCTATTAGGGGGAACCCTTGGAACGGTTCTCATAGTAGATACGGAAAAACAGGCATGTTTTCCTCTCACCAAGTTTCAAGAAGCTGAACCAGTTGCTGATATGTGGTGGCAGGACAATCAGGTTGTACTTCTAAATAGAGCAGGCAAGCTACGTCGGGGTGAAGTATCTCTTGAGGATGCTGAGCATATATTCTGTTGTTCTGCAACGTTGTCTGAAAATGATAATTGAGAGTATTCTACTAAATTGCCATGAGGTCTTATGAAACATCTCACCTTGTTAGCATTCCTTTGCTTCTCATGTCTTGCCTCACAAGTGGACGTCAAAATAATACACGATCCATCTGATACATTAACTACTGACTTAGAAACCACCTTATTTAAAAATATAGCTGCACTTCCTGCTGAGATAAAAGTTGTTCTAGCCCAGCACTTTTTGGAAGCATCAGGGTATACAAACGTAGAGAGTCTAGAAGGTGTAGGTTTAAATGCTTATGTTAGAACTTACTTACTATCAAAGCTTGATGAAGAAGAGACTGCCTTTTTTGGTGAGGGTAGAGAAGAAGGCAATTACAGACCTACAAGATTTGCAAAAAACCCTTTTTTGAGGTCAGCAAATAATGAGTTTGGCTATGTCCACCAAGAGCTCTATCAGCGTGGGAAGGGTCATTTTGTTCGTGATGAAATCAATGGAAAACAAATAATACTCAGAACATTATCACAACAAAGAGTTTATTTTGTGGGGCCTACTATTTACGGAAATTTTGCGATGATTGCCGATGATTGCACGATAAATATATGCACATTTAGAGAAACAGTACGAAGAAATATAAGCCCTAAAGAATGTTTTCTACACACTAGGAAAAATGGAGAAGGTGCGATTTCTGGAAATAATGGTTACAGCTTTTTCGATAGGCCTGATTGGCAGGATTTTGAAGATGATCAGCCAACGGCACTTACTATGGATGAAGAAACCGGTTATTTCTATGGAGGTACTGAATCAGGTAAACTTCATTGTTATTCTTGGTTTACTGATGTTATTGATAGAAACAGGATAAAATGGCGTGGCTTAACATTTCCTGCTTCATTGGATAAGAGAATCGACGATATAGAACTCAGTTTAGATGCTAAATTCCTCTGGGTGTTAGCAGACAATATGCTGTATTCTTACTTTATTAGGGAAAATGAGTTGAAACTTCAGTTAGCGATACCCTATATTCCTTCAGAAGATCTTATAAAAGAAGAGAAGGAGCATTTGGTGGTACTGAGAAGAACTCCGCATGTAGCTAGATTTCTATTAGGTGGAACCCTTGGAACGGTTCTCATGGTAGATACAGAAAAACAGGCATGTTTTCCTCTCACCAAGTTTCAAGAAGCTGAACCAGTTGCTGATATGTGGTGGCAGGACAATCAGGTTGTACTTCTAAATAGAGCAGGTAAGCTACGTCGGGGTGAAGTAATTCTTGAGGATGCTGAACGGTTGTTTTTAGCTGAGCAGACAGTCATAGATCTCTAAATAGGAATCCTACTCTTGTATTTTCTGAGAAGAATAGGTCATACTAGAAAAAAAGGAGGAATGTATGTCACGACCTGTCTGGAAAGGATCCATTTCATTTGGTCTTGTTTCGATACCCATAGAACTAAAAAAAGCAGTAGAGCACCATTCTATTAGCTTTAAAACGCTCCATGCGACCTGTCATACTCCATTGAAAAGTCATCGCTGGTGTCCACATTGTCATGAAGATGTTGCCTGGGATGAAGTGGTTAAGGGCATGAAGCTAGATGATGGTTCATTTATTACCTTCAAGCCAGAAGAGCTTAAGGAGCTAAAGCCTGAACGGACTCAGGCCATATCGATTGGCAAGTTTGTTGATGCGCATGAAGTTGCTCCCTTATATTTTGATAAGCATTATTATGTGGTGCCGCAATCTGACAGCGATAAAGCATACTTTTTACTTACGGCCGCTCTGGCAAAATATAAGCAAGCTGCTATTGGCCAATTTGTTATGCGTGATAAAGATGCAGTTTGTTTAATCCAGCCATATGGTGATGGCTTGTTGCTTACAACACTTAATTACGCGTATGAGATTCTTCCTATGCCGACCTATAAAGAGATGCCAAAGATATCTTCAAAAGAGCTTACACTGGCTCATACACTGATGAAGCAATTATATAGTAAATCCTTTGATATATCAGCATATAAAGATACGTTTGCTGATCGATTAAAAAAGGCATTGATAGCACGAAAAGAAGGTAAAGTTATTAAGCCTAAAAAAGAGGTTAAGCCACGTCCAAAGGTTTCATTAATGGATGCATTGCGACAATCGGTTGAGCAAGGTAGTAAACGGCGATGAAATTCGCACCAATGCTTGCAACAATAGGGTCTACTGATGACCTTGATCGTCAAGATATGATCTATGAGCCAAAATTTGATGGGATCAGAGCATTATGTAAGGTAAACAAGAAGCTTCAGTTTCTATCACGCAATGGGCATGATATTACTCACACCTATCCAGAATTTGAATTTAGGAAAGATATTAAGGCAACCAGTGCCATACTTGATGGTGAAATAGTTGTCTTTGATGAAGAGGGTAATCCTCGATTTGAACTCTGGCAGCAGGGGTATGAAGCAATCTATGTGGTCTTTGATCTGCTTGCCTATAATGGTAAAGATCTTACAAGGACCCCACTTCTTGAACGCAAAAAGATTCTTAAGGATATTATAGTTAATGGTCCTCATCTTGAAACATCATTTTATACAACACATGGTCATACTTTGTGGAAGGAAATGATTAAAAGAGGGATGGAAGGAGTGATGGCAAAAAAAGCTGAAAGCTATTATTATCCTGGCAAGAGAAGTTCTGTGTGGCATAAGATTAAAGCCTATAAAACACTGGAAGCCTTAATCATTGGCTATACTACCAAAAAAAGAGCACTGTCTTCATTAGTATTAGGTATCTATGATGGTGATTATTTGCGGTATATAGGGAAGGTTGGTACGGGGTTTAGCCAAGCAACAGTAGAGAGCCTGATAAAAAAGTTGACTCCTTTAGTGAGAAAAACACCTTTTGATAGATCATATTTATCATTAAGTTATGCAAAAACGATTACCTGGGTACGGCCGACCTTAATTGCAGAAATTAAGTACCTTGAGTTTACCAAAAACATGATCTTGCGATCACCCGTATTTTTGCATGTGAGAAGCGATAAGAATCCTGAAGAGATTACATTTAAGGATCAAGAAATTAGGGTGTAGAACCTACACCCTAATGTTATTAACAATACAGTTGAACTACCTTCTTGTTGTTCGTTGACGTCCGATAGTGACGTGGTGGATTAACAAGCGATATAGTAATTACTTTTTTCTGAATTGAGTTCTTCTTTGGCGCTACTAACCTTTTAGGCATCGGTAGCGGTTTTCTAAGGGCTATAAACATCATTGATTCTCCTTAATCAAAATTATTATATCCTAGTTCTATACTACAGGAAATAGAGGATTTGTCAATCAAGAAGAACGCCTAGTGTTCGGTGACTTCAAAATGTTTACCAAACATGATTGCCCCATCCTTAAGGACTATTTGAATCGATATAGACAATTGATAGGTCTCTTGATTAAATCGCTCTGGAATAGGAGGGAAATCAGCCTGTTGGACTACATATCTGATGTGCTTGTCTACTGCTTCTATTCCTGAAAGCGGTTGATTGCCAAGATCGCCAGGAGTACCATCTTTTAGGATAGTTACATCAAGGCGTATGCGCCGGTTAACCATCTCACTGTGTCGAATAGTTCTTGCATGGACCCGAAATGACCTGTTTAGTGATTGGGCGACTCTACTAGAGTAGCTGGCTTGTCCCCATTGGCGTCCTAATCGCTGTTGCACAAAGCTTTGCGGGTCATTGATAGCGGTGGGAGGCCGTTCTTGCAGTACGGCTTTTCTAAAGGCTTTTACGATATCTACCGTAGAGATCTCTTGTTGCGGGAAAGTTCCCTGCGGTGTCTGCTGGCTGACCAGTGGGAGGTTTTCTAGTATCTCTTCTGATGACTCTTCAGGGCTGGTTTCTGGAGATGGAGGCTCTTGATAGGGCAATTCAAGGGTATTAACTTGCTCGAGCTGTTCACCATAGGGTAGGCTATCATCCTGCGGTTCAGTTGTACTTGACTCAAGGGGCAATATCCTTTTTTGTCTCTGTGGTCGCGATTGGAACGAAACAGGTGCCGGCATCTCCTGTGAAAGTAATTCAGGATTCTTGTGTACGACATGCAAAAACGTATAATAGAGTAAGGCAAGAAAGAGTAGCCCATGCAGTATGAATGAGATAATTAGAGACTTATATTTCTTGCGTAAAAGTCGGTACTGCATACTGCTCCTAATTAATCTCATACAGTATAGCCTAGACTTGTTGGACATGGCTAGTGTTGACCGTTGTAGTCCATCTTTTCTAGTCGTATAACTCGATGCAGGTGGGTATTACGTTTTAAACTGTTTTCGCATTACCGTACAATTGTGCGCACCGTTACGCTTGAGTAGTTGCCATGGAACGTATTTCCTGATAGCTTTATATACAATATAATAACGCTAAGTTAAGTACCTATGCTCCCCTATAGCTTTGGTGTCAGTCTCATGTTTCTGCCGTCAGTACGATCGCAAGGGGTAGTGGTATCATACTTTCAATACTGTACAGGATAGGTTATGACAAAGTCTCACTTATATATGTTTGCCTTACTCATTATGCAAGGAAGTGCTGCTCTGGGGATGAGTGCACTTAAAACACAAGACAAAGAGGTTATTGCTGCAGCAACAGCAGGAGATCTTGAGCAGTTGAGGGCTCTTAAGGAAGCTGGTGCTAATTTTAATGCAGTAGATACTGTCTATAAGGCTAATCCACTCTTTTGGGTGATTGGAAGCTGTACTGGCGAAACGCGTCGAATGTGTGTGCGGTTTCTTGTCGAAGAAACCTCATTGGATGTTAATGCGCGTAATATCAAAGGTTCAAATGCTCTTGCCTTGGCGGCGCATATGGATGACTTTGATACCATGAGATACCTTCTATCTTTACCTAATTTTATCGTTTCAACTGAAGAAAATGGTTGTTGTATCGCTCTTGTATCAGCATTGGCAAAGAGGCAGTTTGATGTTGCCACAAAACTCCTTGAGTCTCCTGAGAGAAATAAGCGTGTTATACTAGATCATTCTTGTTTTCGCATGATTGCCATGCTGAGTCCAGAAGAGCGATCAAAGATCACTACCTATTCGTTAGACCAAGAGCTGTGTGATACGATACGTTTTAAGCCTGATGTAGCACAGGTAAGGTCACTTCTTACACGCGGTGCCCAGGCACAAGCACAGAGTAGAGACCATGAAAATTCAGCATTGTTTTATGCGGTGATTGGTGAACATCAATTAATTGTTAAGGCACTCCTTGAAGCGGGGGCATCTCGAGAGGAAGCTCTATTGTATGCACGAATTCTACAGATGAGGCAGGGACGGTCATCTATGCTCTCGTTTATAACATCATTAGCTCCCGTTTCTGGGTCGGTAGACTTGTTTCATGCAGCCGAGTTAGGTGATCTTACAGGTGTTAAAACCGCTCTTTCACAAGGTGCTGACGTAAATGGACGAGATCCAAGATATGGCGTCATGGCGCTCCATTTTGCGGTGCAAAATGGCTATGAAGAATTAGTGAGATATTTAGTTGAAGAAGGAGGAGCTGATGTTAATGTGAGAAGCCTTGGAGAAGGGCATGTGCCTCTGAGAGTGGCTGTACAACATAATCGTGAAGCGATTGTTCGCTATTTACTCAGTGCAGGTGCAAAACCTGATAGTGTTGATAATCAGGGTTATACGGCGTTACATCTTGCCGCTAAGAAAGGGTTTATACCATTGGTTCGTCTCTTGCTATCCCATGGCGCTTCAGTGAACGCCCGTTCATCAACTAAAGATACGCCTCTTTGTAATGCGGCTTATCATGGGCATACCAAGGTCGTCGAGATTCTTTTAGAACATGGTGCTGAAGTTGATGCACTCACTGATGGTAATCAAACGGCTTTGTATATTGCTCTTGCAATGGATCATCTTTCAATAGTGAAGCTCTTATTGCAGTATAAAGCACAGACAAACATCATTAATAGCGAGGGAATAGCTCCGCTCCATCTCGCGACACACAATGGAAAGCTTGCATTTGTTAAAGCACTGTTGGAAGGTGGTGCTGATGTTGATCTGGCTGCAGATGATGGCTTTACTTCTCTGCATAACGCTGCGCATAAGGGTAATACTTCCATGGTTAAGCTGCTTCTTGCAAGAGGAGCTCAAGTTGATATTGGTCAACCGACGCCACTTCAGCTTGCCATCACCAGTAAAAAAGGAGAATGTGCATCATGTTTACTTGAGCATGGCGCAGATATTAAGCGGCCTAATAGTAAGGGCTTCTTGCCAATTCATATTGCGGCTGAAGTAGGATCAGCAGCGCTTGTTGAGCTGTTACTTGATCATGGTGCCTCCGCTAATGAACCGAGCATTGGAGCTGGTATTCTACCGCTGCAGTTTGCAGCCCAGCAAGGAGCTCTTGAAGTGGTTACGTTATTGTTAGATCGTGGAGCTCTTGTTGATCAAAAGGACGAAGAACACGGATGTACAGCACTTCGCTTTGCTTGTCAGCGAGGACACTATGAAGTTGCTCAGGTGCTTATTAAACGCGGAGCTGACATAGATTTGGCAGATCTACATAATGCAACGCCCCTACATGGTGCAGTTGATACAGGTCATGAAAAGATTGTCCAGCTTCTGTTAGCGAGCGGAGCAGCGGTAGACTGTATCATGGATTCTGGTGCTACGCCGCTTAGTTATGCCTGTGCTCGAGGTAATAGTCGCCTAGTTAACATACTGCTTGATGCCAATGCGAGCGTCAATCTTGCAGGGTTACCTGGTAATACGCCACTTCATGCTGCGGTTAATGCTGACGCTGCTGACGTCGTTGAGCTACTCTTAGCACATAATGCTGAAATTGACCGGTTTGACGAAGCTGGCAATACGCCGCTGCATGTAGCTGCAAAAGCGGGTAATAAGAAATTAGCAGAGCGCTTATTGCTCGCAGGTGCTTCAGTTGATGCTGCATTAGCAGCTGAAATTGAACCAAGCAGACGAAGTATAGTAGTTGGTCCCAAAGTAGAACGCAATATTGGCGGTGAGCGCACAATTATTACCCGTCTTGATGTCACCAGTAATATGACTCCTCTTCATACCGCTGCTGAGGAAGGCCATAAGGAGCTTGTAGAGCTTCTTCTTGAGCATAATGCTGATATGACACGTAAAGATGCTGTTGGGGCAACCCCACTTTTTAAAGCTATTGAAAAAGGGCATATTGATTGTGTAGAGTGCTTTTTCAAAGCTGGAGCATCTATTGCTGATGCAAAACTAAACGAACGTTCTGCGTTCCACCGAGCTGCTCAATTAGATGATGAAAGAATGTGTAACCTGCTCCAAAAGTTATATGTAAAGGAGAAGCTCTGCTCACGAGCACAAGAATCATATGATCGTATTTTTGCCGCCCTCTGTTCATTTAACAGAATCAGCGCTTGTGAACTGCCTCGTGACATGCTTGTACAGATTTTTTCTACGGATCTTGCACGTGATGTGTTATATGGTGCGTCGTTTCATTCTTCAAGTACCTTCTTCCAGGACATCTTGCGCAAAACAGCATCTTTATGTGGTTCAACAAGGGCCCATGACCTTCTACTGCATGTCGTGCAAGAGTGCCTTGATGAACTCTATGCGCATGAATCTGGTGATCATATGACGGCAGCTGCGTATGCTCAACAGAGTCGTCATGAAGAACTGGCTCTGTTACTCACGCCTGGCGTTGAAGCAGCAGAAAGAATGATCAAGTTGTGGATTGACGATGAGCAAGCTAAGAAAGAGCTTGCTGCTGAAGTCCAGCACTGTATCGCTTGTAACAAGACGGATAATCTCAAGCGTTGTGGTCGCTGCAAGCGTGTGTATTTTTGTAATGTGACCTGTCAGAGAACAGCATGGCCGCACCATAAAAAGGACTGCAAGGCTTAGAATGTATTCTCCTGTAACGAGTACCTTTAAGCCAAAGGTAGTGTGTGCTGGGCTAGTAGTCGCTCTATAGATTTCTCTAAAGGCACGTAGTTGCCTTACAGTCTGTGCTATGTGCTATGAGCACCTATCAGCACTCGTATTATCGTTAAGGCTGCTGGTGAGTAGTTCGTTAGGATGCTTTTCTTCATCATCTTATGATATACTAATCTTGAAGGAGGAGCAGTGAAGAAGCTTGCTATAGTAATGAGTGTTCTGGTGATACTTGTGTTGTATTATTTCTTTTTGTCTTCATATCTTACCTTTGATATGGTTAAGCGATATCAGACACTACTTGAAGAATTTGTTGCTGATCGGTACTGGTATGCAGTACTGCTCTATCTCGCTTGCTATGTGGTTGCTGGCGCGTTAGCGCTACCAATTGCTGTCATGCTTACGATCGTGGGAGGAGCTCTCTTTGGTGTATGGTGGGGTACCTTTTACTCAATTATAGGTGCTACTGCAGGAGCGACGCTTTCATTTTTAGGGGTGCGCTACGTTATAGGCGACTGGTTGCAAGAGAACTATAAAGATCGGCTTGATCGATTTAATGATGAGTTTGAGCAGCGGGGTATCTATTACCTTCTTTCTCTTCGCTTTCTCCCACTTATTCCTTTTTTCTTAGTAAATATACTCGCGGGGCTAACGAAGGTACCTGTAGGAGAATTTCTGATAAGTACTATTATCGGTGTAATTCCTGGTGCTTTTGTGTATGCATATGCTGGAGAAAGCTTAGCGAGTCTTGCCTCACCGCAAGATGTTTTATCCTTGCGCGTACTCATACCATTTGTGCTACTTGGATTACTTGCCTTGTTACCAGCACTTTTGAGTAGAAAAAAGTTTCATCCTTAACTACATGAGTTCTTTGCATTTTATCTAAAAAAAAAGCAGCGATGTTGCATTTAAATGAATTGGCTTTCGTAAGTTGCCTCCTGATGTGCTTTTGAGCTTGCATGTGATGTGGTATATAATGCATCTTAGTCGTCAAATACTTTTTCTATGACCCTTGTGCAAAACAGCATCTTTGTGTGGTTCAAAAAGGGCCCATGAACTTCTACTGCATGTCATACAAGAGTGCCTTGATGAGCTCTATGGCATGATTCTGATGACCAAATGATGGCAGCTGCGTATGCTCAGCAGAATCGTCATAAAGAACGGCTCTATTACTCATGCTTGGTATTAGAGTGTCAGAATGAATAATCAAACGGTGGAGCAAGCTCAGCAAGAAAAGCTTGCTCCTGAGATTAAGTACTGTATTGCTTTAACAAATGAGATAGGCGCCAGTGGTCGATGTTAGCTTGTGTATTTTTGTACTGTGGCCTGTCAACGAAAAGCATGGTCGTTGCAACATAAAAAGGATTCAAGACTTAGAATCTATTCGTTGGTAACGAGTTCCCCTAGGTTAGATGTTGCGATCCAGACTTGTATCGGTATATAGATTTCTCGGCAACTAGTTTCCTAAGAGACTTTGCTAAGTGTTATATGAGCAAAGTTTAGTATTCATGTTTACCCTGAAGGTTATTTTCATTTGATGCATTTCCTCGCATATTGATTAGTTCCTCTGATATACTTATTTTTAAGAGGGGAAGAAATGAAAAGATTAGTTATTATAAGTAGTATTCTTGTGATAGTTCTGTTGTACTATTTCTTTTTGTCTCCGTATCTTACATTTGATATGGTCAAACGGTATCAAGCGGTACTTGAAAAATTTGTTGCTGATCGATATTGGTTTTCAGTATTGCTCTATCTGGTAAGTTATATGATTGTTGGTGCATTCGAAATACCGATTGCTGTCTTAATAACGCTTGCCGGAGGAGCGCTTTTTGGCATATGGTGGGGTACCTTATATTCAATTCTAGGTTCTACTGCAGGAGCTATCCTATCATTCTTGGGGATGCGCTATCTCGTAGGTGATTCGTTACAAAAAAAATATAAAAATCGTCTTGAAAAATTTAATAAGGAATTTGACAAGCGAGGTGTTTACTACCTGATTTCTCTTCGCTTTCTTCCTTTTATTCCTTTTTTCTTAGTAAATATATTAGCGGGTCTAACGGAAGTATCAATGCGAAAGTTTCTGATAAGTACTTTTATTGGCGTAGCTCCTAGTTCCTTCGTATATACTTATGCAGGACAAAGCTTAGCAAATCTTACCTCGCCTAAAGATGTTTTATCCTCACGTATTCTCATTGCATTTTTGCTACTTGGTTTGCTTGCCTTGTTACCAGCACTTTTGGGTAGAAAAAAGTTTCGCTCTTAAATACCATGACTTCTTTGCCTTCTATCTAAAGAGAAAAAGGCGGCGATAGTGCATTTGAAGAGCCTCTCACCTAGTTGGCTGTCCAGGGTGAACGTGAATCTCTTTGGGTACATTCCCCGAAGCTTGCTTCGAAAAAAAGCTTGTCTGTGCTAAACTGTTAGCATGAGCAAATATATTCACAAGAGCCATAATGTATCGGTTGTTATGTATCATCTAGTGTGCCCATCGAAATACAGGAAAATTGTATTTACAAGGGAAGTTGAGGAAGAGCTGAAAAAGATTTGCTTGGAAATAGCAGATAGATATGAAATAGAGTTTCTGGAAATAGGTACAGATAACGATCATGTGCATTTTTTAGTTCAGTCGGTACCGATGTATAGTCCAACAAAAATAGTTAGAACAATAAAAAGTATTACGGCGAGAGAACTTTTTAAACGAATGCCAGAAGTTAAAAAGAAGCTGTGGGGTGGAGAGTTCTGGAGTAAAGGATACTTTGTAAACACAGTAGGGAGGCATTGAGATGAAAGAAAGATTGCGAATTATGTGAAGAATCAGGGAACAGGTAAGAATTATAAGGCGTTACACCAAGAAAAGGCTAGTAAGTTTCAGATGAAGCTCTGGGACGACATAAACTACCCCATAGCTTGCTGCGGGGTAGTTTATTAACTTTGTATAGCTTTTGAAGAGCGGAATCATTGTTGATACGAGATACTGTTTTTAACTAAAGAAGAAGGCGAGCCATACCTATTGCTATTGAGGCCATGAAGTGATACAGTAATAGATAAGATATATGCGTTCAGGAAAATACAATGACACGTGATCAAGAAAAGCTTCCAATCAGTCTACAATCATATTCAACTTTAATTTAAGATGACTTATATACGTTGCTAAAAAACAAGTATATAACCTTATTAGCCGACGACGATTTGGAAAATCTCTACTGGTTGAAACTATTTTCATCACTTTGTTCTTGCTGGCGCTGTATTTGATTCAGAATGGCGAAATATATCTGTTTAGTCCTCAAAAAAATTATTAATTAGATGAAATTACTTCCTAGAACTTTTTATGATCAATCTACCGTAACCGTTGCCCAGGACCTTCTTGGTAAGCCCTTTGTCTGTCGTTTAGGTCCAGATTCTGTATATGGCCGTATTGTAGAGACTGAAGCCTACCAATCGGATGATGAGGCCTGTCATGCCTACAATGGCATGAGTGCTAGAAATAGAGCGCTCTTTGGTCAAGTGGGGCATACGTATGTCTATCTGTGCTATGGCATTCACTTTTGCATGAATATTGTTGCCCGTGATACGCAACACCTTGCTGCAGGAGGTGTATTAATACGAGGCATAGCGATAAGGGAAGAGCTGCATGATGCATCAACGCTACGTAGAATTGATGGACCGGGAAGAACAGCAAAGGCTCTACATATCACTACTGATCATATAGGTATTGATGTAACAAAAGAGGATTCTGCCCTGGTGATTGGTGAAGAATCTCCGTTGGATAGGAGCAATATTATTGTTACAAAGAGAATAGGTCTTTCAAAAGGGGTAGATAAGCCCTGGAGATTCCTATATTATCCATAAACAAGCGCTATGCAAACTGTGTCGTACGGTGAGGGGTGAGAAAGTCTGTTTTGCGAAAACGCCCTTATAGCCGTGCCAAAAAGATATTTAATAATTACATATAAAAAATCATTGAATACTTAATTTTGAATATGTTACACTGAAATTAAGTGAGGCGAGAATTGAGTCATGTGCGTTTGTGAGAAAATGATAACTATCCTGGATACAGGTTTGGGTGGGACTATCTGAACCGGGATCAAAACTAAAGGGTAAGATCATGATGCCTCAAGCGTTTACTAATCTCATGGATGCCTGTAATAAAGGTATTGTATCACTTGAAAGTTGCATTGCTGCAGCTGATAAGTGTGAAGATACCTGTGAAAAGCCGGAGAGTTGTCCTGCTGGTGCACAAGAATTTATTACAAGGGCATCTGATACCATAGGCGCCTGCCAAGAAACGATTAAAGTGTGTGATGAAATGATTGTACAGTTTAAAAGTGAAGGGCATGAAGAGCATATGGATGCATTGGGAAAAGCGATAAAGATACTTGGAGAGTGTATTCGAGCACTAAGGACGGGTATAGATACCTGTTCGTTAGTTGAGGGCTGTCGCAATGCATGTCAGGATGCACGTCATGTTTGTGAACAAGCACTTATTGCCGTTGATGAGTGTATTGAGTCATGTGAAAAACATGAAGCATATTATAAGAAGGTGAAGCCTCTTAAAAAGTATACCAAAGTGCACTAATGCGCACTAAATGCATGTGCTGCTAAGAGTTTACAGAGCTGGTCTTCAAGCTTTCTTTTAAATACAACTGCTGATTTATTTGAGCGGTTGACCATGATAACAAAAATGAGGGGGAGCCCTGTCTTTGGGGTAATATAGCCTGACAAAGATGTAACTCCCGAGAGGCTCCCCGTTTTTGCTTTTACATGGGTACGTGTTGAATGATGCTTCATCCTATTACGTAGCGTGCCGTCAACGCCGCCAATGGGTAGCGAAGCAATAAAGCTCTCTTTATGAGGGGATTTAGTATATTCCCACATAAGTAATTGACAAAGATGTTTAGGGGCGATCCTGTTTTTATGAGACAGGCCACTCCCATCATTAATAGTAAACTCAGTAGGATTGAGACCGACCTTATCTTTCAAAAATTCTTCGACTGCACGTTTTCCTTTAGTCCAGGTTCCTGGAGCACCGTACCTATGGGCGCCCATAGCTCTAAAGATGGCATCTGCGTACAAATTATCTGATGCTTTCATCATGAAGGTGATGATACCACTCAGCTGTTTTGAAGCATGTTCAGTAAGATAGGTGGCGAACTTTGGGACTTTTCCTGAAATAACCTTACCATGTACTGAAATGCCCTGTTGTTTAAGGACCTGCTTTAGCACATGCCCCGTAAAACGGGAAGGGTGTTTTACCGCAATACGATAGGTTTTAGGTTTGCTTCGTTTTGAGATGACTCCTTTAATGGTAATGACATTGTTTTCTCCTCGTACAATGTGTAATGACCGCCCTTGTGTTTTTGTACGAGTACGAGCGTTATTGTTCACGGTGATATAGCTCGTGTGGGGAGAAACAGCTACATGAGGTTTTCTACCAACAATCTTAGTTGGTGTGACGGTTACCCGCACACAGCTATGATTACACATAAGGGCACTTGTTGGTGCCTTGTCATATAGGGCACCATCGGCTTTTCGCACGCCAGGGCCAGTGCCCTGGCTATTAAAGAGTGTGTGATCTACAACAATATTTCCTCGTATTTCAGTAATACCTTGTGCTTTGAGATGTTTCACCATCTTCGTGAGATCTTTATCGGTTAGCGTTGGATCTCCTGAGCCTCGTATATAGAGGTTGTTTATTGTTTTACTGTTAATTTTTTTATCGGTGAACAGTGTTGTTCTAAAGCGATAACTGGGTCCTAAGATGTGATAGGCCGCAGCAGCGGTAATGAGTTTTGTGTTACTTGCTGGTTTAAAGAGCTTTCCCGCATTCTTTTCATATACGGTGCTGTGGTTTGCTAACAGATGAACCTTGACACCTATAGAGGTATGCTTATCAGCTTCATGTGCTAATTTGTCGATGGTTCTTCGTAACTGTACTAATTTTTGATGAGCCGACAGTTCTGTTTTTTTCTTATTTGGACGACGTATTGGTATACGAGTAGGTTTTTGTGGAGCCGGACGTTTTTTTTGAGGTGCTTTTTTTGTTGGCACTTTTTTCTTGGGAGGTGCTTTCCTAACAGGCTTTTTGGTAGCTGGTTTTTGTGGTGACGGTGTTTTTTTTCGAGAAGGAGCTGAATTGCTATGAAATTCTTTACGAATGGCATCTCGGATGCGTGCTCGTTCAAGAGCGAGCCGTTGCTGTTCTTTTTTACTTAACGTAGGGGTAGTTGTTCGTTTGCTTGGTCGTCCGATTGCTAGAGGCACAAAGAGGGCGCAGAGAATAAAAATGAGGCGTTGTTGTCTTAGCATTGTTGATGATGGTTAAGAAACCTATTTATTTTATCTAGCTTATCAGATTTAGGGGAAATTACTATGTGCTATTTTTTAGGTGCTTTGATAGCCATTTCTTGATAGTATGCTCTTTTTTATCAAATTGTACGCCAACGAGTATAATAGCTTTATTATCCAAGAGGTACTTTTTATACTATTCCTTCTTTTTGATTTGTTTGAGAGCAAATTCAGCTGTGTCATTGAGCTTAAACTCAATCACGTAAATATGAGAATCAGTTTTTATGACAGCATCAATCCGCCCATTGCTTGTTGGTTCTTCAACTCTTACTTTTGCGCCAATTAAGGTGAGAAGTCCAAAAAAGAGAGCTTGATAATGCTTTTCTGCATCAATATGCATATGATAAGGAATCTGAGCTAGATAACGTTCCAGTGTTGTAAAAAATGATTCTAAATCAGCATTAATAGCTTTTTTAAGAGCAACAATTATTGGACTGAGCTTGTGTTTTTTGCTTTTTGTTAAGGTGAGCACAATTATCTGAAAAAATGAAGTTTTTACTTGATTTGGAAAGGTAAGGCTAAAGTTTTCTGTTTCTTGATTATAGGTATCTATAGTTAAATAGCCAGCCTGAAAAAGAAGAGGTACGAGCTCAATAGCATCAAGCTCAAATGATTTAGTCTCATCCCAATGGATCTTCGAACCTTCTATAGCGGTGATAGAATAGTCTTCTTTTTTTAAAAGCTTAATGAGGAACGTTGGTGTTCCCGTATCAAACCAGTAATTATCAAATCGTTGATTTTGTAAATAGAGCATAACTGAATAGGGATTATAGACCTTTGAGTCAGCGACTTCTAATGGATTAACAAATTGATAACCATTATACCAGTAGGTCAATCCTTTGAGAATTTCAGATAATGACTTATCTGTTTTTTTCGTTATCAGATCTAAATGTTCTTGAAAGTAATGCGTAATTTCGTTGCTTGTATAGCCCAATAAGGATGCTGTTCGTGGATCAAGAGAAATATCCTGCAAATGATTAAGTCCTGAAAAAATTGATGTCTTTGAAAACTTTGTTATTCCTGTGGTGAAAACAAATCGTATATGTTTGTCAACTTCGACATCCTTTAGCGCAGAATAAAATTCTCCTAATACGTCACGATATTTTTCTGCTTCTTCAAGGTTCTCAATATTTTTTAATATGGTAGCATCATATTCATCAATCAGAATAACTACGCTATTGCTTTTCTTTGCAAGATTGAGTATCAGAGATTTAAATTGTATGCCTAGCGTTGATTTTACCGTAGTTTCAACACCATAATGCTGAGCTATTGTCTCTAATGTTTCGCTCAGAGCCTTTCGTAGTATCTCAGCTGAAGATACCGCCATAGTTGCAAAGCTTAGGGTAACAACCGGATACTGTTCCCATGAGTAATCTGTACGAGAGATAGCTAATGAGGTAAAAAGATCTTTCTTGCCTTGGAATATTTCTGATAGGGTCGAAAGCAGTAATGTCTTACCGAATCTTCTTGGTCGGGAAAGGAAATAATATCTTTTACCATTAATGAGATCAAAAATATATGAGGTCTTATCAACATAGATGTAATTCTGATTAATTATATCAGGTAGCAATTGTTGTCCTATTGGTAACCCACGTACATTATTGCTCATAGTATACTCAATTGTTGCAGTTCTTTTTAAGTATAGCACGCAAGTAAGCAGATAGGAAAATACGTTATGATGAGTTAGTGCAAAAAAAGCTGTAAGCATAAGGTGTCAGCTTGATAATGCTATCCAATCGATAGAAGGATCTGTCAGCTTGTATGTTGTATAGTGAGAATAGTTTTTTCTTTAACCAAGCGCCATGAGGGATGTACCTGATGTTCTTTTGCCGGATTGTTAAGAAAGCGCATTACCTCGGAAAGGAGAGCGGTGGTGGGGGTAAAAGGTACCTTTGCTTTGATGAACCAGTAGACAAGGAGCCGGTGATGGAGAAAGGGGTCTATCGCTAAGAACTCTTGTATTGATATACCAGAATCTTGAGCTATTTGTTCATAGGTCTCTTCGGTTACTCGTTCAAGATAGGCATCAGTATCTTGTATATTCTTAAGTGATTTTTTAAATGAACTATCAAAGCGAGCATCACATGCTCTCAGGGCAGGAAGTACCGTATGTCGAATTCTGTTTCGTAGATACCGTTGATCGATATTAGTTTTATCTTCAAGGTAGGGCAGGTTCTTTGAGTCAAGATAGGCAATAAGCTCCTGTTTTGTGCAGGTAAGCAGTGGTCTAATGTATTGTCCCTGTTTTGGCTTCATGCCAGCTAGACCGGCAATGCTTGCACCTCTGATAATCCTGATAAAAAAAGTTTCCTGTTGGTCTTGGTAATGATGCGCAAGTGCAATTACTCCATCAGTAGTTCGAGCTATCTCGTTGAAAAAAGCCCTTCGTAAAAAACGACCAAGCTCTTCTTTTGAGCCAGAGGCTTTTTGTCGCTTTTCAGGTGTGAGGGTAATCTCTGAAGCTTGGGCGGAGATATAAGGGATACCAAGCTGGTCTGCTTGAGCTTTGCAAAACTCGTCATCTTTAGAGGAATCAGGACGCCATTGATGATCAAGGTGAGCGGCAATGAGCGTAAGGGCGTACGTTGATTGTAAGGTGCTAAGAAGTGAAAGAAGCGCCATTGAGTCAGGGCCTCCTGACAGGCCAATAACAATTGTTGCGCCTTTAGTAATGAGTTGATGCTCATCACTAAAGGCTTCTACTTTTTTAATCAGGTTAGACATCGAGATTTTTTACAAACCGTCCGTTATCTTCGATAAATTGACGACGACCTGCTACATCGCCACCCATAAGCGTTTCAAACCATGAGTCTGCTTCGAGTGCATCTCCGATCGATACTTGGATGAGTGATCGAGTATGAGGATCCATTGCTGTTTCCCATAGTTGATCGGCATTCATTTCACCAAGACCTTTGTATCGTTGGATAGACATGAAAGGTTTGCTGATTTTTGGGATGCCAGCGATAAGCTCATAGATACCAGCTCCAGAGAGGGATTTATCCTTGTCGCTCATGCGAAGTACCCAGCCATCTTCAATAAGAGAAAGCTCTTTTTCTTTCTTTAATATATCTTGTGCTTCAAATGATGAGAAGAAATCAAGATCTACTTGCCAATCATCGTTAAAGCGTTTAAAGGTAGCAAATGCTTTCGGAATGCTGTCTTCTTTTGCTTCAGATACTTTTGACCCGATATCATAATCGGGAAAGTGCTGAACAAGGGCATGTAAGATTTCATCATTCGAAGGAACCTGATTTTCTTGTTCTATTGTTTTTAAGAAAGCAATAAGTTGTGAACACTGTTCTAGCGTCAGCTTAAACTTACGTGCCACTTTCTCAAGTTCATTATAATAGGAAAGTAGCGTATCAAG
Source organism: uncultured bacterium (assembly GCA_963711045.1). Classification (GTDB taxonomy): domain Bacteria; phylum Babelota; class Babeliae; order Babelales; family Babelaceae; genus PRDV01. The sequence continues at coordinate 1,170,108 of CAVQCM010000004.1, forward strand.
AGTATGATGCCATTTTTTGGTATCAATGGCATGTCCTTGCACCTCCAGGAAGGTATGATCACGTGCCCAGTCAAAGAGGAACTGCCGAAATGACTTTTCATCTTTGAGGTACTCAGCTTTTTTACCAATTTTAGCTTTGTAAAGAGGTGGCTGAGCGATATACAGATATCCTGCTTCAATAAGAGGTTTCATATATCTATAGAAGAACGTAAGTAAGAGTGTTCTAATATGGGAGCCGTCAACATCAGCGTCAGTCATAAGTACAATCTTATGATAGCGTGCCTTATCTGCTTCAAACTCGTCACTTATACCAGCACCAACAGCGGTAATAAGTGAGCGAATTTCATTGTTAGATAAGATTTTATCAAAGCGGGCTTTTTCAACATTAAGAATTTTACCACGCAGCGGCAAAATAGCCTGTGTATGGCGATCTCGTCCTTGTTTTGCCGTACCTCCCGCAGAATCCCCCTCAACAATGAATAACTCGCAATCAGCGGGTGCTTCATTTGAACAGTCAGCAAGTTTCCCAGGAAGGGAAATAACTTCGAGAGCCGTTTTACGGCGCGTAAGCTCACGAGCCTTTTTAGCAGCATTACGTGCTTGAGCAGCAATTTGTGCTTTTTGGAATATTTTTTTTGCGACAGAAGGTGTTTCTTCAAAGAATGTTTCAAGAACGCCAAAGAACCATTTTTCAACAAGGCCTTTTACCTCACTGTTACCGAGCTTTGTTTTTGTTTGTCCTTCAAATTGTGCTTCAGCAACCTTAATATTAAGAACCGCAACAAGCCCCTCACGCACATCATCACTTGAAAAGCTTTCGCCCTCTTTAAGAATGCCGTCTGCTTGGGCTTTTTTATTGCAGGCTTTAGTTAATGCTGCTTTAAATCCGGCAACATGAGTACCACCTTCAACGGTGTTAATATTATTAACAAAGGAGTATATCTGTTCAGAATAGCCGTCATTGTATTGCATAGCTACTTCAAGCATATAGGTATCACCTTCATGCTCTGCATAGATTACTTGATCAAATAAAGGGGTCTTTTTTTCGTTAACATGCTGCACAAAAGAAACGATGCCACCTTCAAACAAGAAGTCATGGCTTTTATTATTGCGCTCATCTTCTATGGTAATGCGTAGGCCCTTGTTTAGAAAGGCAAGTTCTCGTAAGCGAGCAGAGAGTATATCAAACTTAAAGTCGGTAGTTTCTTTAAAAATTGATGGATCTGGTAAGAACTTTACATACGTACCGCGCTTATCAGTGGTTCCTATGACATGAAGATCATCTTGAGGAATACCTTTTTCAAAGTGCTGGGTATAGATTTCACCATTTTGGTACACAATTACTTCAAGTTTACTTGAAAGAGCATTTACTACAGAAATACCCACCCCATGAAGACCGCCAGAATATTTATAGGATTCTTTATCAAACTTACCACCGGCATGGAGTTTAGTAAGAGCAACCGTGGTAGCAGATATTTTTTCTGTGGGATGTATCCCGGTAGGGATACCTCGCCCATTATCTTCAACCGAGCAAAAGCCATCTTCATGGAGGATTACCTGTATAGTATCACAATGCCCGGCAAGAGCTTCGTCAACCGAGTTATCTACGATTTCATAAACTAAATGATGTAATCCTTGCGGGCCGGTAGAGCCGATATACATAGCAGGCCGTTTACGCACTGCTTCAAGGCCCTTAATAACCTTAATGGCACCAGCTTCATACGAGCCGGGCTGTTTTTTATTATCTTCTGCCATAGAATACTCCGATTTCATGAATATATGGCTTTAGTATACCCGGTAATTGAGCAGTTGCCAAGTTTGTCCGCCTCAAACAAAAAGGGATAGATAGGCAGATAACTGCGTGTGTTCCTTCTATGAAGAGTATAGATACATCCCTTAGTTGATATTGTTTGGTAAACTATTTACTTTTATCCACATGTTTCAGTACACTAGAAAAGATGTAGGTGAAAAAAGGAGGTAGTGGTTTTCACATCGCTATAAGGTAAAAAGAGCATGATGACACTCCCTAATATTGATATAGAAACGATACAGAACTATTGTGGCCCTCAGATGTATAAGGAGGGAAGAGAGTTTCTCAAAGAGGAGCCTTTTTTTGTATGCTACCGAGAATGGACGATGCTTAAAGCGCTTTGTGTTGGTAATAATGCACCAAGTTATGCGGTGCGAATATTGCTCAATGAAACGGGGATAGCTAATTCTTGCTGCACCTGTTATGTCAATCGTTCAGTGCCCTGTAAGCATATTGCTGCATTGCTGTATAAGTGGCACAAAGAGCCAACAGCAATACTTGAGAGAGATAAATGGGCGCAAACACTGCAAAAAGGTTCAAAGCAAGAAGCGGTTGAACTTATTGAAAAAATGGTTGATTTATATCCTGAGCATGAAAGTTGTAAGTTATGGCTGACTCATACCTAGAACATGATAGCCGCGTGTATGATGAAATGTTTATGCAGCATGCGTTGACGCTTGCTCGTAAGGCATTTGCCGCGGATGAAGTGCCTATAGGGGCAGTCGTAGTATCTCCTGAAGGTGATATTATTGGTAAAGGATATAACCAAACCGAGCACTGTTATAGTCAAAGTCGGCATGCAGAAGTTATTGCCATTGAACAGGCAGGGAAGAGCTTACATGATTGGCGCTTGGTAGGTAGTACGCTCTACGTGACGATTGAGCCATGCATTATGTGCATGGGACTTATTGGCTTAAGTAGAATTTCTCGGGTGGTCTATGGAGCGGCATCACCTCTTTTTGGGTTAACTCTTGACAAGGAGATGCTCCCTAGCGTATACAAACATATACAGGGAATAACTTCAGGCATAGGTGAGGCTGAAGTGCAAGACATTATGAAACAGTTTTTTAAACAGAAGAGGTAAGGGTGAAGAACATAGAAGAGATAAAGACACAGCTGCTCCAGCGGAAAGCTGAGCTTGAACAGGAGCTTCCTAATGTCTATAAGGAAAAGGTAACTGATGATCAAGTTCAGGATACTGCAGATCAGGCATTAACGTCATCTCTTGAGAGTATAAAGGTTGCTCTTCATGATAATGAGCTTGACGAATACAATATGGTTCTTCGCGCTCTTAAAATGATTGATGAAGGAACCTATGGCATTTGTTCTGAATGTGATTCACCTATTTCTGAACGACGACTGTTACTGTTTCCTAATGCAACCCGTTGTCTTGTATGCCAAGAAGCCTATGAGGAAGGGCCGTCTTTACATATGCATAAAGGCTGAAAAAGTCTAGCGTCTTTTTCTAAGTATGATATACTAGTAGCTATAATGGCAATGTTTTGCCGATGTAGCTCAGTTGGTAGAGCAACTGATTCGTAATCAGTAGGTCGTCGGTTCAACTCCGATCATCGGCTCAGGATACAAAAGGGTCTTTATGGCAAACGAAGAAACAAAAAAGAAAGAAACGGCTGAGAAGCCGTCAAAAGCTGCGGCAACTAAGAAGCCTGCGGCAAAAAAAGCTGCAGCTAAAAAGCCAGCAGCAAAAAAACCAGCTCCTAAAAAAGAGGTAGCTAAAAAAACTACGAAAACTGCTTCTGCTACCCCTGCTGCAAAAAAGCCAGTGGCAGCTCCCTCTAAAAAGCCAGAACCAGTAAAAGAAGCTCCTAAAGCCGCTCCTGCTAAAGCTGCTAAGCCTAAGCCGGTGAGCGCTAATGCGCCGCTTGCTCATGGTGTTGGCCGTAGGAAAGCTTCCATTGCGCGCGTGTGGCTTCGTCGGGGTAAAGGTGAGTTGACGGTTAATAAGCAATCATATGATCGCTACTTTGATACTGAGGTATCTCGTCAGCGTGCTAGAACGCCCTTTATTGTATATCCAAATACGACGCACTATGATATCTCAGTAAATGTTATTGGTGGTGGTAAGAAGGCGCAGGCCGATGCCGTTAAGCTCGGTATTGCTCGCGCACTTGTCGACATTAATCCTGAAATACGTCCATTGCTTAGACAGCATGGGTTACTCACGGTCGATTCACGGGTAAAAGAACGTAAAAAATATGGTCAACGAGGTGCTCGCCGCAAGTTCCAATTTGTGAAACGTTAATCAATGTGCAGTGTTGTAGGGTATGTAGGTAAAAACTACTGCCGTTCCTTTGTTATACATGGGCTTGAGCGCCTTGAGTATCGTGGCTACGACTCCGCCGGATTTGCGTGTTTGCATCCTGGGGACAATAGGATTGGGTACACCAAAGCTGAAGGCGGGGTGTCAAACTTAGTACAGAGTTTTGATACATCGCCACTTGATGGTCACGTTGGTCTTGGGCATACGCGCTGGTCAACTCATGGTGGCATCTCAACAGAAAATGCTCATCCCCATTTTGATTGTGAACGTAAGATCGCTATAGTTCATAATGGTATCATTGAAAACCATCATGAATTACGATTACAGCTTGAAGCGCAAGGGCATGTCTTTAGTTCCCAGACTGATACCGAAGTTGTTGCTCATGTATTGGAGATGTTACTCAAACAGCATGATTCTCTCAGAAATGCTCTTATTGAGCTGGTAAATACCATTGAGGGTGCCTATGCTTTTGCCATTATTTTGAGTGACTATCCTGACCAGATGGTGGTAGCGCGTAAGCGATCTCCTTTATGTATTGGCAGTGGTGAACATGAGATGTTTGTTGCCTCTGATTTGCTTGCGTTTGCTGATAAAACGAGTAAAGTGCTCTTTTTGCCTGATGAATGTTTCGCTTTCATGAAACATGATGCCGTTGAGATATTTGATTTTGGTGGTAAGGTATTGCCACAGAAGTTTCAATTTATCGAAGTTCCTCAAGCAAATGACCTTAAAAATGGTTATGAGCATTTTATGCTTAAAGAGATCTATGACCAAAAAAAGGTTATCAAAGAGACGGTGCGCAATTACCGAGCCCAAGCTGCTTCAGTATGGCATCAGATGGGCCTGAGTGCTGCCCAAATAAAATGTCTCAAGCATATCCATCTTATTGGGTGTGGTACATCGTGGCATGCAGGGTTGGTAGCACAGTACTTTTTTGAGCAAATAGCTGGCGTTAAAGTCGAGGTATCACTTGCCTCAGAATTACGCTATAACACATTTTTCCCTGATCCCTATAGTATCGGGATAGCGGTGAGTCAATCAGGAGAAACCGCTGATACGTTAGAGGCGCTACGTTATTTACAGCAACATAAACTTCACACGGTATCATTAGTAAATGTGCCCTCAAGTACTATGGTTCGCCAAACAGATGGATATCTTCCTCTGTATGCAGGTCTTGAAGTTGCGGTTGCGTCAACCAAGGCGTTCACGGCACAGGTTACTGCCTTATATTTGCTTGCCAATGCCATAGCCTTTGAAAAAGGGCGCATTGACCAGCGAGCGTTCAAAGCTGCTGAAGATGAATTATTAGTTGTTGCTGAAATCCTAGAAAACTCCATTGAACATTACCGGCGAATAATTACCGAGAAGCTCGCCGCTCAGTATGCCCAGTATTCATGTGTCTTATTTCTAGGTCGTCACATTTCCTATCCCTTTGCTAAAGAGGCTTCCTTAAAACTTAAGGAGATATCCTATATCTTCACTGATAGCTATCCAGCAGGAGAATTAAAGCATGGTCCCCTTGCGTTAGTCGATGAGACGATGCCGGTCTTTATCTTTTCAGTAGTAGATAAAGAGCTTTATGGTAAACTTCTCACTAATGCCCAAGAAGTTAAAGCCCGAAATGGTCATCTTGTGGTGTTTGCCTTTGAAGGCCAAACAGAATTGATTGAGCTTGCTGATACTGTCTTTATTATGCCAACGGTTAATCCTCTCTTGGGGCCACTCTCTATGACTGGTCTGATGCAATTCTTTGTATATAGCATTGCAAAAGAGCTTGGTAGGCCTATTGATAAGCCAAGGAACTTGGCTAAATCAGTGACGGTAGAATAAGTATATCTCTGAAGTGCGATCGCATGAGATATGTACCATTTGCCTACAATTATCGCATGGGTAAGCTTCCATTCTCTAAAACTAAATTACTGCATTAGTCAATAGCATCTATACTCCTCTAGTAATATGCTTAAATATAAATACGTTTCATGGAGATGCTTTCTCTTTTAGTCTAAAATATGCTGCTTGAGTAAAACAATTAATGCACAAAAAATCGTACTTGTATGATTAGTCATGCGCTATGTCACTACTCGCGTAGATTATATTTTCAGAAAGGTTGCATCAATAAATTTTTTCGTGCGACAAGAAGCTGTTATGCTGCGGATGGCGCTACTGAGCATCGGTACTTAAGCCTAAGGTGTTGCATAACGTCCAAAAATCTTAATGAAGACTATAAACTTAAACATGCTGTTCCTGGTCAACTATTTTGATAATAATCATAATTCATCCGAGAACCTTCGACTAAATAGCCTTTTTTTAATGAAGAGCAAACTCTTGCATTGTTGTTTATCAATGTAGTAGCATTAAGTTGTACCTGGTACAGAGAGACCGAACGTTAGCAAATAAGCAAGATTGTGCAAACATTAGAATCATAGCTTACGATGCTAGACCAAAGGTAGCTTTATACAATGTGCTTGAATGGCTACCATGGTGGTAGCTACATAATGACTTTTAAAAAAGGAATTTCGTATGAAGTTAAAAACATATAGAGTAAGCATTGCGCTTCTTCTGTCATTGTGTGGCAGTCAAGTAAGTGCACGCGTTATTACCGGTACTGTCCGACATGCCGTAACTACCTTACATACACAACTAGAGGCTGAAAATCGCACGAGTGAACTTTCAGCTGATTTTTTGCATGTGTATGATTGTATTCAAAAAAAACATCTGACCAATTGTGATCAAGATGTTCTCATGCGTGTTATACGAGAATTGCAAAGCCATGGTCTTTTGCAGCGAGTAAAAAATCCGGATTTGCAGCAATTGTTATCCCAATTACATTCATAAAGGAGAGAGTATGTTTAAGAAATTAAGTCCATTATTGTTGGCTATTGCCATAGTAATGCCTCACACGAGTTTTACCAAAGGTCGAGATGCGCGTAGTCACTCACGCCAGTCAAAGAAAGACTGTAACACGTGCCACGTGCTGACACAAAAAGACTTTATGGATAAAGCAAATAATTGTACCGTAAGTAAGACAGTAGTAATAGATCAACCTGGTAAATGGTGCCTGGGCGAGAGTATTAACTTTGAGCCAGCAGTTGAAGGCCAAGCTGCCATTCAGATCCTTTCAGATGATGTAACAGTCGACTTATGCGGTAACGTATTGCGGCAAGTTAATGATATTGCAGATGCTACTGGCGTTCTTATTGGTGAGGAATTTTCAGAAACGGCGGTATTTAACAATATTACCGTCACTAATGGATCAATCACCAATTTTAAGGGGCAAGGTATAGGGGCGCTGAATGTAGCAGTTTCTGTTTCAGGCGACGCCTTTGAAGATCTTACGTTTACTGATTTGCAGGTGTTAGACTGCGGTTCTTCACCATCAGTTTACTTTGCATCAGGCATCAATTTTGATTCATATGGTTCAGAAGAACTGTATAACCCTGAAGTTCCTGTGGCTTACAGAAATGTAACAATTAAGCGGTGCCGTGTAAATAGTTGTTTGGGTGATAGCGCTATCAACATTTTTACTGCTGATAATGTAGTAATAGAAGATACTCAAGCAAATGATCTTTTAAATACTGAAGTAGTTTTCTTTACTTTCGGATATGCTCTTACGGCCAGAAACTTTCAAATGTTCAATTGCCAGGGCAATAATACCACTGAAACTGATCCGGTTTTTTCCGGCTCAGAAGTTGGTGGTATAAATACCTTTAGTTCTATTAATGTATACCTGAAAGACAGTCAGTTTAATAATTCATTTGGTGAATCATCAAATATAGTAAACTCAGACCTTTCTAACAATCGAGGACTTGTTGTTGAAAACTGCCAATTTAATAACTCTCGTGGTGGCTTGAGAGCCGCAATAATTGCCGGTGTGCATATGTCAGACAACACTTTCCAAGAAACTCAGGGTAATGGAAATAAGTTTATTAATTGCCAATTTAATGGAACCACCAGACTGCAGGAAGAAAATCCAAACCAGCCAAGTTTACTCTGTGGATTTTTCTCTATTACTGCAAGAAACATGACGTTTGAAGGGTGCCAAGCTATTAATAGCTTTAGCCAAGCGCCTGGTGATGATGTGTTTGGATTTTTTGTAGGGCTATCATTAAATGACGTTTTACCGGAATTTGGTAATATACGTAATATTACCTTCCGCAATTGTGTAGCAGCAGATATCACTGGTGCAAATGACGCAATTGGATATTTTGTTCCCACAAATGCCCGTAATCTGACTGGTCAACCAGGTGTTTATGCCAATACAGTGTTTGAAAATTGTATTGCTGAACGCATGAGGAGCAATAGTTCTACAGCAAGAGTGGCAGGTATTGGCCAGGGCTTATTCTTTTTTGGTTCAATAGATGGTCCTTTTGCTCAGCTTAACAATCTCTTTATAAGAGATTGCCGTGTATCCGATGTACGGAGTAATCAAGATGAGGTAAGCCCACTATCTGCTGGTATTTTGGCCGAATCAGTTCATCGCCCCGTTCTGTGCTATAACAGCGTGAGTGATTGTGATAGAGGTATTTTACTGACGGGTAGTGATGCTATTAATCCACCGAATTTGCTCCAACTAGCTGCAACTCAAGCTGATGCGTTAGCATTCCCACCAGTGGTGATCCCATTGAATGCGCCACTTCAAGTAACAACTGATGCTGGTCTTCCTAATGAACCGTATTTTGCACTCTTAGCTGCATACAGCCCACCATTGACTGCCCCAGTCTCTGGACTTGGTGAAAATGCTGACCCAATCTTGGCATGTGATCCACTCCTTAATGATCTGACGGGCAATGTTGGCGTATGTCGCCGCGGCGTTTGTGCCTTTGTGAATAAAACAACAAATGTTGAAAATGCAGGTGGCATTGCAACTGTTGTGGTGCAAAGTGCTGGTGCTCCGATTGTGATGCCAGGTCCAAGCACAGGCGCTGGTCCTTCAGTTATGATTAGTAAAGATAATGGTGATGAATTAATTGCAGCGTTGGAAGTCGATCCTACTATTATGGTCACCATAGATACTGATCCATCAGCAGTAGTTATGCAATCATTTATCAATATAGATAAGAGTAATCAGCTTGATATATCCCCTGCGCAGGTAAATTCTGCAACAGATGTGATTGTATCTACCGAAGATCTTAATACTCTTGGTTGGGAACTTGGCGATGCACTTCTCTATGATTGCAATGGTGCAGTTCCTATTCCTGATCTTGTGTGTTCAACTACGGTGTTTGCCGTTGTAGGCGTACCAGGCTTTTCTGAAAACGGACTTATACAAACCAACAAGGTAGACAATTGTTCTATAAGTGGGTATCAAGACGATAGAACACCAACTACCAGTAGTGCATGGGTTGACAATACAGCATTCAATAATGGAACTCCTGCGTCAGCTGCTGCCAATTATGCAATTAATTGGGCTGGTCTAGTGCCAGTGACTGCGGGTGATCTTGCTAATTATCCAACGGGAAGTGAGAAGGCTTATAACGTGTCGTTAATACCTTAACGTATCTTACGAATCTCATACAAGCGCCGAGTAGCAAAAATGTTGCTCGGCACTTGTACTATTCTACTGTTAGCTCGAATATTTTGTATTGTTTTTCAAAGAAAGAGTAAGGGGGATTTCCATAGGATTCGAAAATTGCCTTTTAACTTATCGCAAACTGAGCATTACTCTTTTATCTGCTTTTGAAAATGCTGTTCATGCTCAACCAGAATTTTTTTACCGAGTAATCACCATTCGAAATCTTCGACTAAATAGGCTTTTTTTATATTTAAGAGCAAACTCTTGCATTGTTGTTTATCAATGTAGTAGCAGTTAAGTTGTACCTGGTACAGAAGAGACCGAACGTTAGCAAATAAGCAAGATTGTGCAAACATTAGAATCATAGCTTACGATGCTAGACCAAAGGTAGCTTTATACAATGTGCTTGAATGGCTACCATGGTGGTAGCTACATAATTACTTTTAAAAAAGGAATTTCGTATGAAGTTAAAAACATATAGAGTAAGCATTGCGCTTCTTCTGTCATTGTGTGGCAGTCAAGTAAGTGCACGCGTTATTACCGGTACTATCCGACATGCCGTAACTACCTTACATACACAACTAGAGGCTGAAAATCGCACGAGTGAACTTTCAGCTGATTTTTTGCATGTGTATGATTGTATTCAAAAAAAACATCTGACCAATTGTGATCAAGATGTTCTCATGCGTGTTATACGGGAATTGCAAAGCCATGGTCTTTTGCAGCGAGTAAAAAATCCGGACATGCAGCAATTGTTATCCCAATTACATTCATAAAGGAGAGAGTATGTTTAAGAAATTAAGTCCATTATTGTTGGCTATTGCCATAGTAATGCCTCACACGAGTTTTACCAAAGGTCGAGATGCACAAAGCTTTCGTAGTCATGGTTCACGGCCAAAGAAAGACTGTAACACGTGCCACGTGCTGACACAAAAAGACTTTAAGGATAAAGCAAATAATTGTACCGTAAGTAAGACAGTAGTAATAGATCAACCTGGTAAATGGTGCCTGGGCGAGAGTATTAACTTTGAGCCAGCAGTTGAAGGGCAAGCTGCTATTCAGATTCTTTCAGATGATGTAACAGTAGACTTGTGCGGTAACGTATTGCGGCAAGTTAATGATGTTGCAGATGCTACTGGTGTTCTTATTGGTGAGGAATTTTCAGAAACGGCGGTATTTAAAAATATTACCGTTACTAATGGGTCAATCACCAATTTTAAGGGGCAAGGTATAGGAGCGTTGAATGTAGCAGTTTCTGTTTCCGGCGACGCATTTGAAGATCTTACATTTACTGATTTACACGTTTTAGAGTGTGGCTCTTCACCATCATTTTTCTCTGCATCAGGTATTAATCTTGATTCATTTGGTTCAGCAGAACTTTATAACCCTGAAGTTCCCGTAGCCTATAAAAATGTAACTATTAAACGGTGCAATGTAAACCGTTGTTTGGGTGATGGCGGTGTTCAAATTTATACCGGTGAAAATGTAGTAATAGAAGAGTGCCAAGCGAATGATCTTTTAAATACTGAAGTGGTTGCATTTACGTTTGGATATGTAATTTATGGCAGAAACATTCAAATGTTCAATTGCCAGGGTAACAATGCTACTGAGACAGATCCATTAGCATTTAGCAGCCAAACTGGTGGCGCTGATATCAATAATTCTATTAATGTATACCTAAAGAATTGTCAGTTTAATAATTCATTTGGTGAATCATCATTCATTGTTAACTCTAATTTTTCTAACAACCAAGGGTTTGTTGTTGAAAACTGTCAATTTAATAATACTCGTGGTGGTTTGAGTGCAAAAATAGTTACCGGCGTACATGCGTCAGATGATAATTTTCAAGAAACAGAGGCTAACGGAAATAAGTATATTAACTGCCAATTTAATGGGACTACACGGCTGCAGGAAGAAAATCCAACTATCACAGGTACTACAGTTACTGGATTTGTTGCGATTACCCGAAGGAATGTGATCTTTGAAGATTGCCAAGCTAGCAATATCTTTAGTCAGGTTCCAGGTGATAATGTGTTTGGATTTTTAATAGGGACATCATTAAACAGTACTTTGCCTGAATTTGGCAATGTGCGTAATATTACTTTCCGAGATTGTGTTGTTTCTGACATTACTGGAGGGCTGGCAGTTGGCTATTTTGCTTTTATTGATCGCCGTAGTATTGGCTGGTCAGCCAGGGGGCATTTGCAAATATAGTCTTTGAAAATTGTATTGCTGAACGCATTAGGAGCAATAGTTCTACAGAAAAAGTAGCAGGTATTGCACAGGGGCTTTATACAGCACCGTTTGATTTTTCAGAAGGCCCTTTTGGTCAGCTTAACAATCTCTTTATCAGAGGTTGCCGTGTATCAGATGTGCGTAGTAATCAAGATGAGATGAGTCCATTCTCTGCTGGTATTTTGGCCGAATCAGTTCATCGCCCCGTTATTTGCAATAATAGCGTGAGTGACTGTGATAGAGGTATTTTATTGACTGGTAGTGATGCTATTAATCCACCGAATGTACTTCAATTAGCGGCAACGCTAGATGATGCGTTAGCATTCCCACCAGTGATGATCCCATTGAATGTGCCACTTCAAGTAACAACTGATGCTGGTCTTCCTAATGAACCGTATTTTGCACTCTTAGCTGCATACAGCCCACCATTTACTGCCCCAGTCTCTGGACTTGGTGAAAATGCTGATCCAATCTTGGCATGTGATCCACTCCTTAATGATCTGACGGGCAACGTTGGCGTATGTCGCCGTGGCGCTTGTAACTTTGTGAATAAAACAACAAATATTGAAAATGTAGGAGGCATTGCAACTGTTGTGGTGCAAAGTGCTGGTGCTCCGTTTGTGATGACAGGTCCAAGCACAGGCGCTGGTCCTTCAGTTATGATTAGTAAAGGTGATGGTGATGAATTAATTGCAGCGTTGGAAGTCGATCCTACTATTGTGGTTACCATAGATACTGTTCCATCAGCAGGAGTTATGCAATCATTTATCAATCTAGATAAGAGTAATCAGCTTGATATATCCCCTGTGCAGGTAAATTCTGCCACAGATGTGATTGTATCTACCGAAGATCTTAATACTCTTGGTTGGGAACTTGGCGATGCACTTCTCTATGATTGCAATGGTGCAGTTCCTATTTCTGATCTTGTGTGCTCAACTACCGTGTTTGCTGTTGTAGGCGTACCTGGTTTTTCTGAGGACGGATTGATACAAACTAATAAAGTAGACAATTGCTCTATTAGTGGGTACCAAGATGATAGAACGCCAAACACCAGCAGCGCTTGGGTTGATAATACGGCATTCAATAATGGTACACCGGCTTCTGCCGCTGCCAATTATGCAATTAATTGGGCTGGTGTAGTGCCAGTGACGGCGGGTGATCTTGCTGATTATCCAACGGGAAGTGAGAAGGCTTATAACGTATCATTAATACCTTAACGTATCTTACGAATCTCATACAAACGCCGAGTAGCAGAAATGTTGCTCGGCGCTTGTACTATTCTACTGTTAGCTCGAATATTTTGTATTGTTTTTCAAAGAAAGAGTAAGGGGGATTTCAGTAGGATTCGAAATTGCCTTTTAACTTCTCGCAAACTGAGCATTACTCTTTTATCTACTCTTCAAAATGCTGTTCATGCTCAACCAGAATTTTTTTACCGAGTAATCATCATTCAAAATTTTCGACTAAATAGGCTTTTTTTAATGAAGAGCAAACTCTTGCATTGTTGTTTATCAATGTAGTAGCATTAAGATTAAGTTGTACCTGGTACAGAGAGACCGAACGTTAGCAAATAAGCAAGATTGTGCAAACATTAGAATCATAGCTTACGATGCTAGACCAAAGGTAGCTTTATACAATGTGCTTGAATGGCTACCATGGTGGTAGCTACATAATGACTTTTAAAAAAGGAATTTCGTATCGCGGATTCAATTCCGAAGTGCATAACTGCAGGTAGTTAAAAAAGTCAGATGCGGTAAGATGATCTTTAATTAGGTTTGGAACTAATGAAAGGATCATCATGAAGCCCAAAGGCTACCAACATCTGACTTATGAACAACGATGTCAGATTTATACACTTTTGAAAAGGGGGGAATCACAATCAGCTATAGCTCAATTTATTGGAGTGTCACAATCTACGGTAAGTAGAGAGATGACAAGAAATTCGGGGAAACGAGGTTATCGTTTTAAGCAAGCACACATCAAAGCTTGTAAAAGACGCTATGAAGCTAGTAGTATACCAAGAAAACTTATTCCTAGTCTTCAAGTCTTTATAGAATATCTTTTAACAAAGAAGCAATGGAGTCCGGAGCAAATAAGTGGATGGCTTGAACGGATATATAAAAAGGCGATCATTAGCGGAGAAAGAATATACCAACATATATGGCAAGATAAAGCTAGGGGAGGAGCTCTCTATAAACACCTCCGAAGAAGAGGTAAGAAATATAACAAACGAGGAAATAAATTGGCTGGGCGAGGGCTTATTCCAAATCGACGAGGTATAGAAGAAAGATCTAAAATTGTTGATGAGAAAGAACGAGTTGGAGACTTTGAAGTTGATACTATTGTTGGAGCTCAGCATAAAGGATCAATCTTAAGCATTGTTGATAGAAAAACCAAATTCACGTTTCTCGTATTACTTCCAAGAGGTACAGCAGACAATGTTACTCAAGCTATGGTCTCTGCCCTTTACCTATCCAGGATTATACTCATACTATTACAGCTGATAATGGTAAAGAGTTCGCTCAGCATCAAATAATCACGGAACAACTACAAGCAAACGTTTATTTTGCACGTCCATATCACTCATGGGAAAGAGGACTTAATGAAAACACCAATGGACTTGTTAGGCAATATCTGCCAAAGCACACTAACTTTGCCACAATAACAAATCAGGAAGTTAGCACAATTCAGCATCTTCTCAATACCAGGCCCAGAAAGTCATTAAACTTCATGACTCCTGCTGAAGCATTCCATAATGAAACAGGTAGAATGATCCCAGATTACCTTGGCACTCAATCATTGATACAAAAATTATCAGCTTAAGCAATCACTAAAAAGGAGGTGGGGTGAAGCTCGCCGGAGGCATTCAGAAGCTTTAGTAGTCTAATTATTCACATTCTCAAAGACGGTGGTAGAGTTCTACGTTTCTTTTTGTCATAGCTCGACAACCTTCTATTCTTCCTGCATAATTGAACTTGATATTGAAATTGCACTAACCCATTAAAAATCATGTTTAGTGCTTCTGGTGAAATCTAACCACTTTATGCACTTCAAGGTTGAATGTGCGTATGAAGTTAAAAACATATAGAGTAAGCATTGCGCTTCTTCTGTCATTGTGTGGCAGTCAAGTAAGTGCACGCGTTATTACCGGTACTGTCCGACATGCCGTAACTACCTTACATACACAACTAGAGGCTGAAAATCGCACGAGTGAACTTTCAGCTGATTTTTTGCATGTGTATGATTGTATTCAAAAAAAACATCTGACCAATTGTGATCAAGATGTTCTCATGCGTGTTATACGGGAATTGCAAAGCCATGGTCTTTTGCAGCGAGTAAAAAATCCGGACATGCAGCAATTGTTATCCCAATTACATTCATAAAGGAGAGAGTATGTTTAAGAAATTAAGTCCATTATTGTTGGCTATTGCCATAGTAATGCCTCACACGAGTTTTACCAAAGATCGAGATGCACAAAGCTTTCGTAGTCATGGTTCACGGCCAAAGAAAGACTGTAACACGTGTCACGTGCTGACACAAAAAGACTTTATGGATAAAGCAAATAATTGTACCGTAAGTAAGACAGTAGTAATAGATCAACCTGGTAAATGGTGCCTGGGCGAGAGTATTAACTTTGAGCCAGCATTTGAAGGGCAAGCTGCTATTCAGATTCTTTCAGATGATGTAACAGTAGACTTGTGCGGTAACGTATTGCGGCAAGTTAATGATGTTGCAGATGCTACTGGTGTTCTTATTGGTGAGGAATTTTCAGAAACGGCGGTATTTAAAAATATTACCGTTACTAATGGGTCGATTACTAATTTTAAGGGGCAAGGTATAGGAGCGTTGAATGTAGCGGTAGCTGTTTCTGGGGACGCATTTGAAGATCTCACGTTTACTGATTTGCATGTTTTAGAATGTGGTTCTTCACCATCATTCTTCTTTGGATCAGGTATTAATCTTGATTCATTGGTTCAAATGACTTTATAGGCCTGAAGTTCCTGTGGCTTACAAAAATGTAATTATTAAACGGTGCAATGTAAATAGTTGTTTGGGTAATAGTGCCGTAGTAGTTTTTACTTGTGAGAATGTAGTAATAGAAGATTGTCAAGCGAATGATCTTTTAAATACTGAAGTGGCGTTCTATTTATTTTTGCATATGTAATTGTGGCAGGAACATTCAAATGTTCAATTGCCAGGGTAACAATACTACTGAAACTGATCCGATGGCTTTGTATCAGCCAAGCTGGTGGTGCAGTTATTGCAGGATGTATTAATGTGTACCTAAAAGATTGTCAGTTTAATAATACATTTGGTGAATCATCATTCAAGTAAACTCTAATTTTTCCAACAACCAAGGGTTTGTTCTTGAAAACTGTCAATTTAATAACACTCGTGGTGGCTTGAGTGCAGTAATAATTGCCGGTGTACATATGTCAGATCTTCGTTTTCAAGAAACACAGGTTGATGGAATTAAGTTTATTAATTGCCAATTTAATGGATCCACGAACGGAATTCCGGAGGGCGTTACTGTTGGAATCTGTACTCATACCAAGAAACGGACCTTTGAAGGATGCCAATCTAGCAATATTTCTAGCGGTGATGAGTCTTTTGGGTTTTTTGTTGAGCGCATTAGACGTTTTGCCGGAATTTGGCAATGTGCGTAATATTACTTTCCGCGATTGCGTGGTTTCTGACATTACTGGCGCAAGCAAGAGTTGGATATTTTGTTCCCACAGATTCTCGTAGTCTTACTGGTCAACCAGGGGTTTATGCTAATACAGTGTTTGAAAATTGTATTGCTGAACGCATTAGGGGTAATAGTTCTACGCAAGAATAGCAGGTATTGCACAGGGAATTATTTAGCACCACCGGATACAGCAAGCGGTCCTTTTGCCGGCTTAATAATCTCTTTATTAGAGATTGCCGTGTATCAGATGTGCGTAGTAATCAAGATGAGGTGAGTCCGCTATCTGCTGGTATTTTGGCCGAATCAGTTCATCGCCCTGTTATGTGCTATAACAGTGTAAGCGATTGTGATAGAGGTATTTTATTGACTGGTAGTGATGCTATTAATCCACCGAACTTGTTCCAATTGGCGGCAACGCTGGAGGATGCGCAAGCGTTTCCACCAGTGGTAATTGATTTAACTACTATCCCTGCTGCTGCACCAGTGCAAAGTTTCCAGAACCTTGCACAAGCAAATCAGGTTAATATTGCGCCATCTGATGAAACGATTGATACTCAGCGAAACTTGATTATTTCTCCAGTTGATCTTAATACGCTCAATTGGCAATTGGGTGATCAAGTAGTATATAATGCAAATGGTGGGGATAATATCTCTGAGTTGGTGAGCGGTACTACATACTTCGCCGTTGTTGGTGTACCAGGTTTTTCTGAAAACGGACTGATACAAACCAATAAAGTAGACAATTGTTCTATAAGTGGGTATCAAGATGATAGAACACCAACTACCAGTAGTGCATGGGTTGACAATACAGCATTCAATAATGGAACTCCTGCGTCAGCTGCTGCCAATTATGCAATTAATTGGGCTGGTGTAGTGCCAGTGACGGCGGGTGATCTTGCTAATTATCCAACGGGAAGTGAGAAGGCTTATAACGTATCGTTAATACCTTAACTTACCTTACGAATCTCATACAAACGCCGAGTAGCAGAAATGTTGCTCGGCGCTTGTACTACTCTAATGTTAGCTCGAATATTTTGTAGGTGTATTTTGCAGTCCAGCGTTTATATCTTACCCTTTGCAGGATTGCCTGCTTTTAAACTTCTTTGGCACGCATTGCTCCGTGTAATTTTTTTAAATAGTGCAAATTGTGGGTTTTTTGTTGGCTTAGGTAATGGTTGCGCAATTGTCCGGTAGTTTTTACCTGGAGTTATGTATAAGTGTTTTTGGGTAGTCATATTGATAATCTTTGAGTACTAGTATTTTTTAGGGAATTTCGAGATGGCTGCCTATAACTTTTTATATGTAGCGCAAGTTGCGGGTTGTTTTTGTGGGCTTTGAGAATGGCCGCGCAAAACTTGGTAGTTTATAAATGTACAAAAAAGCTCTCGGATAGGTTTGTGAGTAGTATTATCTGTGGTAGTTGGTGTTGGTTTTCTAGTGCGGTATTTGAGCTTGCGCTACCTATAGCATTTTATACATAGCGCAGGTTGTGGGCATTCTTTGTCGTCACTGATACTGCGCTCAGTTTATTGATAGTTTTAATATTATTCTAGGAGCCTGTATGATTTATTTGGAAGGGCTATTGGCGGCATGGTCTAGCGTTTTCCTTTTTAGTGTTTGGGGCTGCGCTACTTATAGTTTTTTATAAGTAGCGCAAGTTGCGAGCTTTTTTTGGCATTCTTGCTAATGGCCCGCGAAGTTTTTTGGTAGTTTTACCTCTGGAAGGCTTCGCTCATTAGCACTTTCCTGTCGCCTTATTTGAAGTCCTTGCCGAGTTGTTTTATCTATAGTATTTTGTGCGGCGCTACGTATAGCTTTTTATAAGTAGCGCACTTTTTATTGATTTTCTAGGATGTTGGTTGCGTAATTGAATCAATCAGTTATTGTTTGGAGTAGCCATGATCATTGGAAGACGACGGGAGCTTGAAAGTCTAGCGCAATGTTTTAATTCTGGGGAGGCTCAGTTTATTACGGTATACGGTAGACGGCGTGTTGGGAAGACTTTTTGGTGAAGAATTTTTTAGGGAAAGAAGTGCCACTTTTTTCATGCAACAGGAATCCAGGGTGGGAAGATGTCGGAGCAACTTAAAATTCGCCAAGCTCTTTCTAAAACGTTCCATGGTGGTGCCCGCTTGGCCACACCAAGAACTTCGTCGAGGCGCTTCAAGCGCTACAGTTTGAGATAGAGCGAGTTGAAGGTAAAGTGGCTGATTTTTTAGATGAGCTTCCCGGGATGGCGGGCAGAAGGTCTCGTTTGCTTAGCGAGATTGACTATCATTGGAATAATACCTGGGCAGGTATACCTAATGTGTTTTTAGCGTTACGTGGATCGTCTCCATCCTGGATAGTGCGAAAGATAATCAAGGGTAAGGGTGGCTTTTATAAGCGGACAACGCTTAAGCTTGTAATTGAGCCTTACAGCTTGTCTAAAAGATAGAGTATTTGCGATATAAAAAAGTTAGACTGAGTGATAAACATATTGTTTCTCTTTATATAGCGTTGGGTGGTATTCCCTATTATTTAGATTTAGATAACCTATTAAGACTTCTCACAACAATGTTCAGGGTGATTTTTTATATAAATAGCCCTTTATTAGATGAATTTAATGTGCTGTTTGATTCACGATTTATAACGCATTACTTATAAAGAGATTGGAAAGTGCTTTCACAAAAGAAGGAAGGTATGACCTGGTCAGATATTGGGGCAAAGGTTACTTCATCAGGACGAGGTGGCTATCTCTCTAAGCGGCTTGAGGATCTTTGCTTTTCTGGATATGTAACAAGATATCGACAATGGCATGATATGGGCGAAGACTTCTATAAGGTTACTCATGAATTTTGGCCGTTTTATCTGCGGTGGGTTGCCCCGCATGAGGGTTCAAATTCCAGTTCATTCTTGGCTATATCAAGCAAATAAGCCTGCATTCCACGCATGGGCAGGCTATGCATTTGAAAGGTTCGTAGAAAGCATATCCACAAAATATTACGCGCATTACTGACTAGATCAGTTGCTCCGATGCATCCATGGCGCTACATATCTACATCATGGGCTGAGGAAGGAGCTCAAGTTGATCTGGTTGTTGAGCAGCTTGACAAAGCAATCACGTTACTTGAGATGAAATACACCGAACAACTGTTTACCATTGATAAAAGGTATGCCGCTGACTTCGAAGCGAAAACGAAATGTATTTAGAAAGGTCACTGGAACGACAGAAGATATATTTTTAGCAATGGTTTCTGCAAATGGTGTTCGAAAGAATCGCTCTGCTCAGGAATTATTGAGTGGTGTAGCCACACTTGAAGATCTCTTTAATCATGATTAGTGCTTTGTCTCTCAAAAGCAATCGCTGCAAGTGTATGATAAGTATATTCTACATTATTCAATGTACGACAAAGATCATCTTGCCAAAAGTCATACGTCCTCGACAATATGCTTATTCACTCGATAGTATTTGACTTTTGCCAAATTCGCTTCATAAACTCTCCAAAGAGAGGCACGGTAAAATCAGTAATGCCATGAGCAGGGCTGTAAATCATCCCTTTCTTTTGAAGACTGCTTCTAATAGGGGCGACTGTTTGACTTGTTGATTTCATTGTTTGAGCGATATCTATTGACCAATCAGGAGGTTTCCAGAAGGTTGCAAGAGCGTAAACATATTATTTTTCTTAGGTGAAAGCTGATCGAAGAATCCAATGTCAGCAACAGCATCAAGGAGAAAATGAATATCATCTTGAAGCCTCATTTAATGTAGAAAGGTCTATTGGCGAAGCTTTTGCCAGATTCCATGCCTGATAGCCCCATTCCTGAAGAAAGTAGGGATATCCTTGAGTCTGCTCAGTCAGTGACTCAAGTGCATCGGAAGTAATATCGGCACTTTGCTTTTGTATTGGCTCTTTAATTGCTCGCCTAGCATCGTCTTTTTTTAAAGGACCAATAGGTATGAAGTCAAACAGTCGCTCTGCGTAAGACTTTGAACGGCCAGTTAGGCCAATAAGATGTGGAAGCCCTGCTCCAACGAGAACAAGAGGTAGTCTTCTTTGCGCAATTCTATGAATTGCCATAATTAACGCACTCAGCTCATGGACTGAGAGATATTGAAGTTCATCTATTATAATCGCAATCGCCGTTTTTCTTTCAGCGGCAGCTTCAGCAATGCCTCCAACAGCAAGGGTAAATCTGACTAAAGATCTCCACTATCAGCTGTACCCAGTTCAGGATCTATGTCTAAACTAATCTCTACATCGTGATATTTGAGTTTGATAACCATTTATGAAGCTCTTTAAGACTCTTAGACCTCTTTTGGCTTTTTCACTAAAGTTTTCCATGCGATCAAATTGAAAAAGGAGCCTACGCAAATGAGGAAGAAGAAGTGCTGCAAGAGATTTTTTCTCATGTGCTTCTACTAGGATTGATTGACAGCCAATTTCCCTACAAATTCGATCAACCTCGTTAGCAGTACTGTTTTTCCAACCCCCCTAAGCCCAACAAACCAGAAAGCTTTTCTCAGGCCTACCTAGACGAAGAAGCTCAAATCCCTTGGAGTTGATGTGAGTAAGGATGCGTTGTATGAATATATGAGATACTTTGAAGATGCGTACTGTGTATTTTCACTCGAAAGATTTCAATTATCTCAACGGAAAGCAGTTGCAGGGATGAAAAAAGTGTATGCCATTGATCAGGGTTTGATTACCGCTGTCAGTTTATCAACTCAATTTGATATGGCTGCTCAGCTTGAAACAGCGATGTTTGCTTATTTGCGCCGCTTTAGTGAGCATCTGTTTTTTTATCGTACGCATGATGGAAAGGAAGTTGATTTTGTTTTGCTATTGCCTGATCAAACCCTTCACCTTTTTCAGGTTACTATTTCTATGAAAGATCCACATACCTATAAACGAGAAGTGAGCGCGCTTGTAAAGGCTATGGAGGAGCTTGAGATTGATAGAGGGACTATTATTACTCTAGATGAAGAAGGTGAGATTCAAACTCCTCAAGGTTCTATACGGATTATGCAAGTTTGGAAGCTTTTCCTTGAAAATCGCTGGCTCTAAATAGGGTAGAAGTCTATAACAGCCTCTCAAATGATCCGTATCTATCACTCTGCCTCTTATGAATCCTTTCTTGGTCTTCATACAACTAGGGCTAGCTTTCATGTTGTGACATTACGTCTCTATAATTCGCCCGAATTTGCACTCGTTTTCATATGAGGCATTCTATCATGCGCCAAAAAATGGCAAGGAAAGAGGACTAGTCCTATATCCTTAAATAGTCCTCTAGCTAACTATATTCGTTGTTTGGGATAGGTTGCGAATGAGAAAGTTTAAATTTTGGCTACTTATAGAGATTTATAAGTAGCCAAAATTTGGACTTTTATTGAGGAGTGGTGTTCGAGTTATGATTGTGATAGTTAGGCATTGTTCGTCTAGTTTAAAGCTCTTTCTTAAGGGCATTTTGAGCTATTTTCTCTGTGGAGTGCTGTAGATTTGTGCCATTTTTTCTATTGCAAGTTTTTTTATAAGTCGCCAAAATCTTAATTTTTATCCAGGGCTCTGGAATAGTAGCTACGAATTTTTTGGAGCTAGAGTGCTTGGATGTGTATTGTATGAAATAGGCTTACTGTCGATATTATGGCGTTTTTATTTTAAAAAAATAATAGTCGTTTTAAATTCTGGCTACTTATAGAGATTTATAAGTAGCCGGAATTTAACGATTTCTTGCTCATGAGTTATGCAGGTAATAGGTTGAGAGAGGAAACAAATTATGATTATTGGAAGAAAAATAGAATTAGAGCTACTTGAAGAGGCCTTTAATATCCATAAAGCTCAGTTTATAACAGTTTATGGTAGAAGGCGAGTTGGGAAGACCTATTTAATCAGGGAATTTTATGGGAAGAGAAGGTGTACATTCTTCCACTCCACTGGTATTAAACATGGAACTCTGAAGGACCAACTTGCGGTTTTTACTAAAGCACTTTCTGAGACATTTTTTCGAAACCAGCCGATTAAAGAGCCAACCAGTTGGGCTGAAGCATTCGATCGCTTACATAATCTCATTCTTTCAACAGAAGGTGAGGTAGTACTTTTTTTTGATGAGCTGCCCTGGATGGCGACCCGGAAGTCTGGTATGTTGTCGATTCTTGACTTATATTGGAACAAAAATTGGGTCGCGATGCCAAATCTTACGCTTGTTGTATGCGGTTCATCGGCATCTTGGATTATTGCAAAAATCATTGAGGATAGAGGTGGGTTTTATAATAGAACTACATTGCGAATTCATTTACAGCCTTTTAGCCTTTCTGAAACTCGTCAATATTTAAGGTATAGAAAGATCATGTTGTCTGATAAGCAAATACTATCGCTTTATATGGCAATCGGAGGGATTCCCTATTACCTGGATTATGTACGTCCTAAAAAAACAGCACAGCAAACAGTACAATCTTTTTTCTTTGATGATAATTCGCCGTTTCGCAATGAATTTAATACTTCTTTTTAAATCATTATTCAATGGTTCTGACTCCTATAAAGAAATTGTAAAAGTAGTAGCGGCTAAAAGTGAAGGCATGGCCCGTGCAGATATTGAAGCTATGACAAAGTTATCATCAAGCGGCGGGTATTTGTCTAAAAGGCTCAATGATCTTTGTAGGTCGGGATTTTTACAGGAGTTTTCTGCATGGGGCAGGCACTATGGGGAGTATTATAAAGTTATAGATGAATTTTGTCTTTTTTATCTTCGTTGGGTCCAGCCATTTAGAAGAGATAGCTTTGCGGAAGATCATTGGATTATACAAAGTAAGCTGCCAGCATATAGAGCATGGGCAGGGTATGCATTTGAGTCAGTCTGTCGAAAGCATATTCGACCAATAATCCGGGCTCTTGGTATACGGCCCGCTGCGCCCATGAGTTCATGGCGCTATATCCCCAAAAAGAAGAATGAGATTGGTGCCCAGATAGACCTTGTCATTGAGAGATTCGATGATGCTATTACCTTACTTGAAATGAAATATACTGATAGGCCATTTGCTATTGATAAGTCCTATGCCTCCGTTCTCACTCGTAAAATGGATGTCTTTCGTGAGCAAACCAACGCTGAAAAGAGCTCTATACCTCTCTCGTGGCAGCAAATGGTATTAAAAAAACAATCTATTCTGAAGAGCTAGTGAGTTCGGTTGTTACTTTAGAAGATCTTTTAGCGAACAAGCTTAAGTTAGAAGGCTTCAGAATGTTCAGCTTTGACATTGAACTCCAGCAATGAATTGCGGTGATTCTTTCCTGTTGTCTCAATGTTTTTAACGCCAGGCAACACTTCATATGAGGGGAGTACCTCATATGACGGCTCCATAAATCCCAACTACTTGGCTTTTAATCATGATGCTTTTTTCGATATC